>NZ_VXCP01000034.1 GCF_011355085.1 Pseudomonas akapageensis
CCCCGGACCTCGTTCCCACGCGCAGCAAAGGAATGCCTCTCCTGACGCTCCGCGTCGCGACGCTGGAGCGTCGGACCCTGCATTCCCACGCAGAGCGTGGGAACGAGACGTAAGAACAGTGAGCAAACGCTTCAGTGTTGCATCGACTGGATAAAACTGGCGATGCGGCTGTTCCTGGCTGGGGTAGCCAGGAGTTGCTCTGGACTACCCGACTCAAGAATGCCTCCGTCAGCGACAAAGCAAATACGGTCGGCGAGTTTTCGAGCGAAGTTCATTTCATGGGTGACGATGATCATCGTCATACCCTCCTGGGCGAGTTGACGGATGGTATCGAGCACCCCCGATACCAGCTCCGGGTCGAGGGCAGAGGTGGGCTCATCGAAGAGGATCAGCTCTGGTTTCATCGCCAGGGCGCGGGCGATAGCCACGCGCTGACGCTGTCCGCCAGAGAGCTGGTCGGGATAGTAGTCCAGGCGCGCCGACAGGCCGACCTTGTCGAGTATGACCCTGGCCTCGGCAATCGCTTCCTGTCGGGGACGGCGCAGCACATGCACCGGCCCTTCAATGACGTTTTCCAGCACTGTACGGTTGCTGAACAAGTTGAATTGCTGGAACACCATCGGCATTTTGCTGCGTGCCATGCGCAGCCTGGATTCGTCCACTTGTTGGTAAATCTGGTTGTCCTGATGGCACAACCTTTCTCCGGTGAAAGTGATCTCGCCGGCACAGGGTGTTTCAAGGAAGTTGATACAGCGCAGCAACGTCGACTTGCCACCCCCACTGGGGCCGATAAGGAAGATGACTTCGCCACGCTGCACGGTCAGGTCAACACCGCGCAGGATTTTTGAGTCGCCATAGGCTTTGTGCAGGCCACTGATCTGCAGGATCGGCTCGGCATTCATGATTTTGCCTCTGTCAGCTTGGAAGATATCGGGCTTGCATTGATGCGGGTACCGGTTCGCAAATGGGCTGGCGTCAGGCGTTGTTCGATCCAGTGCACCCCGCGTGCGGCAACGAAACTGAGGACGAAATAGATGATCGCGACCATCAGGTAGACCTGCATGCTGAGGAAGGTATTGGCGATGACGATGCTGCCATGGCGTAGTAGTTCATTGACGGCAATGAAGGACACCAGGGACGAGTCCTTGAGCAGCGAAATGAAATAACCACCTACGGTCGGAATCGCTATTTTCAGTGCCTGGGGCAATATCACCCGCAGATAGATTTTGTTGCGGGACATGCCGATCGACAGCCCCGCCTCTCGCTGGCCCTTGTCCAATGAAAGGATGGCTGCGCGAAAGACCTCCGACAGATAGGCACCCAGGTTCAGGCTCAGGCCCAGCACGCCGGCCCAGAACCCACTGAGGGTCAGGCCGATTTGCGGCAGAGTGAAATAGATCACCAGCAGCTGTACGACCAGTGGCACACCTCGCCAGAGCTCCACATAACAGCGCAGCGGCCAGTCCAGCCAAGGTCGGCGCGCCAGTCGCCCGAGGGCGACGGCAAGGCCGATGAGGATGCCCAGGGCCATGCTCAGCACTGACAGTTGCAGTGTCACCACTGCACCCTTGAGCAGGAACGGGAAGTACTTGGGGATGAGAACAAACAAGAAGTCGTACAAGGCAGGTCTCCCTCTGTTTGTCGACGGATCAGTGCTTGAGCAGCCTGGTTTGCATCGAGTCCCATACGCCGTATTTTTCGAGGATGGCCTGGTGCGTTCCGTCGGCGATCATCGATTCCAGTGCGCCATTGATGGCTTGGCGTAGATCGCCACATTCATCACGCACTGCAATGGCTTGCGTACCGTAGATATAGGGAGCGCTGGCTTCGGCCGCGGCCCATTCCGGTTTCGGTTGATAGAGGATCGGTTCACCCACGACGCGCAGGTTCTTCATGGTTTCCTGCTGGCCGATCAAGGTGCCCTGATCGAGCAGCACGGCATCGGCCTGATTGTTCTGCAGGGCCTGGAACGGTTCGCCGAAGCCGTTGAAGTCCATGACTTCACCCACTACGCCGGTGTCAGCCAGCCGGTGCGCATTGAGCGAATCGTCGGTTCCCATTACGGTGGCGAGCTTCTTGCCCTTGAGGTCAGCCATCGACTTGATCGATGAATCAGACTTCACGATGACGTAGTTGTAGCTGAGGAAATAAGGATCGCTGAAGAGTATCCCGGCGTTCTTTACCCGCTCCTGGGTGGCAGACATGGCGGAGAGGATGATGTCCCAGCGTTTGGATTTCATACCGGGAATCAAGGTGGACCACTCGGTCACCACATACTCGGTTTTGGGTACGCCGATACGTTTGCCGACCTCCTTGAACAGCTCGGCTTCGAAACCGCCATAGCTGCCATCCTCGTTCTGCCAGATAAAGGGTTTGGTACCCATCAGGCCGTTGCCGGAGCGCAAAACACCGGAGGCCTTGACCTCTGCCAGACAGCTGCTTGAAGCCTGAGCCAGGCCGGCAGTGCCGAGGAGCAATACAAGTGCGCTGATCTTGAATACTGAACGTTGCATGGGTGTCTCTCCGATCGAGGAATTTTTGTTGTTATTCGCCGAGCAAACGCTCGCAATCTCGGAACCTTGTTTCTACTGCATGCCTGTCTCAGTCGTTTTTGCGCCAGACCACCGGAAACCAGTCCTCACGCATACGGTCGCCGGTTTTCAGATTGATGCCAGGGAAGGGAGGGGAGGTGCGGCCAGGGCGGGCTATGTAGCGTACGTCGTCGCCGATGAACCGGGTCGAGAACGCTCTTCTGCGGCCTGTACCCTGGTTGCCTGCAGCGCCATGTACGGTACGAAAATCAAACACCACCGCGTCGCCGGGCTGCAGTTCCGGAGAGAGGATCCTGAAGTCGCCGTTATCCACATCCGGCATGTCCATGAAGACACTTTCGCCGGTAACGGAGTTGGTTTCGCCATAGAAGTCCGTGTTGCTGGCCCAACTTTTCGGTCGTACAGGTTTAGGCCAGCGGTGTGAGCCAAGCACGACGCTCAGCGTGTTGAGTTTGGTAACCGGATCCAGCGGAATCCAATAGCTGGCGGTCTGCTGGCCGTCGACGCAGTAGTAGGGCAGGTCCTGGTGCCAGGGCGTTGGTTTGGAAGTACCAGGCTCCTTGACCAGAATGTGATCATGGAAGACCTGCACCTGGGCTGACTGCATGATGCGACCGGCGATCCCGGCGGCCGGTGAGTTCAGGACGAAGTCGGTAAACGCCGGAATGCGTTGCCAATTGCAGTAGTCCTCGAAGAAGCGACCGCGTTCACCGCTGCCCACGTTCTCTATCGCGAATTGGCTTGGCTGGGCGAGGTTCTGCTCGAATCCTTCACGCAGGCGCTCGACCCAGTCACTGAAGATGCCGCGCAGGACCACCGCGCCATCTCGCTGAAAAACTTCGACATCGGACGTCATCGGACCTACTCCTCTGTTGTTATCGGTGTACGAGGAGTATTGCTTTTGAGTCATAATAGGAAAAATATATATTTCTTATTCTTGAGTATAGGGAAACATGATAGGTTTTTCGTTTCGCCAGCTGGAGTACTTCGTTGCTGCCGCCGAGCATGGCAGCATCAGCGCTGCAGCAAGGGCGCGGCATGTGTCGCAGCCCTCGGTGTCCCTGGCAATCTCGCAACTCGAAGACACGCTGGGCGAGCGACTGTTTCGTCGTCAGGTCAGCCGTGGCCTGGAGTTGACGCCGGCAGGCCAGCGCCTGTTGGGGCGCGCACGGGACATCCTCAATCTGGCTGCAGCGATGATCGAAGAGTCGGGCGTTGGCCAAACGTTGCGTGGCCAATTGACGCTGGTCTGCTTTCAGGACCTGGGACCCTACTTTGCGCCGCGGCTATTGGCGGGCTTTCGCGCGCAGCATCCGGAAGTATTGGTGACACTGTTCGAGACTGACCTGGCGGGTGTGCACCGGACCTTGAGTGCGGGCAAGGCAGAGCTGGCCCTGACCTATGAACTGGGGCTCGATCCTGCCGCCGAGCGTCAAGTGCTCGCCCAGCTGCCGCCCTATGCCCTGCTGTCAGCCGGTCACCCACTGGCGGCAGAGGAGGACGTTTCGTTGTTTGACCTGGCGCGCGAATGCCTGATCCTCGAAGACATCGCGCAGACCCGCGAGTATTTCCTTTCGCTGTTCTGGTCTTATGACCTGCACCCCATGGCGCAGCAATACACGCAGACCTTCGAGATGCAGCGCGGCCTGGTTGCGCATGGTTACGGCGTGGCATTGTCCTGCACCCGCCCGGCCGGTGATCAGAGTTACGACGGCACACCAATCGTATGTAGACCGTTGCGCGAAGCCCTCAAGCCGCAGCGCGTGGTGCTCGCCCAATCCAGTGCAATGCGTCCTTCGCAGCTCGCGGAGGCGTTCATGCAGTGGGCAGCCTGTCAGACATGCCCGTGATCTCGACCTTCATGTTCTGATTAGTGGAGTGATCGCCTCTCGGCAAGCTGCTGCAATGATCTGACCGCCCGCCGAGGGTGCCGGTAAAAACATGATTTCGGACTAGCCGACCGGCCGGTTTGCACCTAAAGTTCATCCCCTTTGTGCCGATGACCCGGTCACTGGATCAAAGTGTTGAGTTGATCCCGCACATCGGTAAGACGCCTGCAGGCGGCGACTAACAGTTTTATGCGTTCGTGAAGGCGGAACAATGAATTTGTATATCAATCAGGTTCAGAACAAGGAGAACTTCAGGAGCGCCATCTACGCTGGCGACATTTTCCTGAATACCGATCTGAGTGCTGCGAAGGATCTGTGTGCCCTGGCCAAGGAAAGCATCACGGCCGCATTCGAGGGTGAGACCGAGCACCAGACGTTGCACCGGAAAATGCCGGTCGAGACCTTCGTCGAATTGGTGACGCGCCTGAAAGGTCAGTTCACTAACGGCCCCAGGGCCAAAGAGCTGATCCGCAACTTCATCATCGAGATCGGCGCCGACCCTCGGGATTATATTTTCGACGTTCCCAGAATTCGTGTCGTGCCCAACTACGATTATCTGCATGCCGGCGTCAGCTATGCCTACAAGCCCCATCGCGATACCTGGTACGGCAGCGTGGATTGCCAGATCAACACCTGGATGCCGGTTTATACCATCGAGCCGGAACAGACCATGATGATCAATCCGGGTTACTTCACCCAGCCGGTGAAGAACTCGTCGGTGGACTGGAGCCTCGCGGACTGGATCAACGTGCAGCGTCACCGGGCCAAGGACAATCTGACCGAAGAAGTTCGAGTGCATCCGGTTCCGCTTGAGGCCATCGACACATCGCGTGAAATCCGTGTCGCCGGCAACACCGGCGAAATGCTGATCTTCTCTGGATCGCACCTGCACGGCACCGTACCGAACCATACCGACCGGACCCGCTTCAGCGTGGATTTCCGGATCATGCACATTGAAGACTTGAAGCAAAAGCGCGGTGCGCCCAATGTCGACAACGGATGCTCCGATGTCGAAGCCGGCTTCAAGGATTTTTTCCACGCAAACGACTTTTCGAATTTCCTGGGAGTAAACCAATGACCAAACGTCGCCTTACGACTGCAGAGGTCGAGTACAACGAAGTGCGGGCCAACGTCCTCAGCCGCGTTGACGCCAAGTATGTCGCGGATGCTCCCTTCGTTTTCGCCAACCGCATTACAGTCACTGCAGCGCTTTCGCGTATCGAACTGTTCAAGATGGTTCAGGATGTGCCAGGCGCGATCATCGAATGCGGCGTGTACAAGGGCAACTCGTTGATGCTGTACATGCAGTTGTCGATGATTCTGGAGCCTTATGCGATCAACCGCTCGATCATCGGCTTCGACACCTTCGAGGGCTTTGCCAGCATCGACAAGGATGAAGACCCGACCGACATCAACGAAAGCATGTTCTCGGATACCGATGAGACACTGATCCAGGACATGATCGACGCCAACGACCTGGTGCGTCCGGTCAATCGCATTCCGCGTTGCGAGATCGTCAAGGGCGATATCCTGCAGACCGTGCCCGAGTTCGTGAAGACCCGTCCTGATCTGGTCGTGGCGATGCTGATCCTCGACACCGACCTGTATTCCTCGACCAAGGTCGCCCTGGAAACCTTCCTGCCGTACATGCCAAAAGGTGCGATCGTGGTGCTCGACGAGGTTGCCTACCGCAACTTCCCGGGCGAAACCAGCGCCTTGCGCGACGTCCTGGACATGAACAAGATCGAGCTCAAGCGCCTGCCGTTCGATTCGTCCGTGGGTTACTTCCGCATCTGACCTGCTGGAAATTTTCGGAATGAAAAACACGAGGCCCGCCAAATTGGCGGGCCTCGTGTTTTCAGGCAGACAACCTCAGCCTAGAGGTGAAGCGCATGCCCCAAAGCGCGCAGTGCGGCTTCCTGTACTGCCTCACCCAGGGTGGGGTGAGCGTGGATAGTTCCAGCGATATCCTCCAGCGTCGCGCCCATCTCCAGTGATTGCGCAAAGGCCGTCGACAGCTCCGAGACCCCGACCCCGACTGCTTGCCAGCCCAGGATCAGGTGATTGTCCCGGCGCGCGACCACGCGCACGAAACCGCTCTTGGATTCCAGTGTCATCGAGCGGCCGTTGGCGGCGAAGGGGAACTGCGCCACGATGCAGTCGAGCCCGGCTTGTTGCGCGGCCTCGGGCGTGGTGCCTGCCACCACCAGTTCCGGGTCGGTAAAGCACACGGCGGCGATGGCTGCTGGACTGAACTCGCGACGCTTGCCGGCAATCAGTTCGGCAACCATCTCGCCCTGGGCCATGGCCCGGTGCGCGAGCATGGGTTCGCCTGTGAGGTCGCCGATGGCCCAGACATTGCGCATGCTGGTCAGGCAGCGGTTATCGGTGGCGATGGCCGAGCCGTTCATTTTCAAGTCCAGGATCTCGAGGTTGAAGCCCCGGGTGCGCGGCCGCCGACCGACAGCGACCAACACCTGATCGGCGGCCATCGGTACCGGATGGCCATCGGCGGTGCGGACTTGCAAGGTCTGGGTTGCCTGGTCGTAGCTTTCCACGCTGTGCTGCAGATAGACCTTCATGCCCAGGGTCTTGAGCGACTCTGCCACGGGCGCTGTCAATTCGGCATCGTAGGTAGGCAATATCCGTTCACGGGCTTCCACCACGCTGACCTCGACGCCGAGCTTGCGGTAGGCGATACCCAGCTCCAGGCCGATGTAGCCGGCACCGACCACGATCAGGTGCTTGGGCAGGGCGCGCGGGGCGAGGGCTTCGGTCGAAGAAATGATCGGGCCACCGATAGGCAGCATCGGCAATTCGATACTTTCGGAACCCGTAGCCAGCAGCAAGTGCTCGCACTGGATTCGCACACCGGCGCTTTCTACCTCGACCGTCTTGCCGTCGATGACCTTGGCCCAGCCGTGAACCACTTCGACCTTGTGCTTTTTCAGCAGCGTCGCGACACCCGTGGTCAGGCGGTCGACGATGCCATCCTTCCAACTCACGCTCTGACTGATATCCAGGCTCGGCGCCTGGACCTTGATGCCCAGGTTCGAGTGCTGGCTGTGCTTGTGGGTCTGATGAAACTGCTCGGCAACGTGGATCAGCGCCTTCGACGGAATGCAGCCGATGTTAAGGCAAGTGCCGCCCAGGGCCTGGCCTTCGACCAGGATAGTGGGGATGCCCAGCTGGCCGGCACGAATGGCCGCGACATAACCGCCGGGGCCGCCACCGATGATCAGCAAGGTGGTGTTCAAAGTCTGCATGCTCACTCCACAAACAAGCTGGCGGGTTGTTCGAGCAGGCCGCGAATGGCCTGGATGAATTGTGCAGCGTCCATGCCGTCGACCACCCGATGGTCGAAGGAACTGGAAAGGTTCATCATCTTGCGGATGACGATCTGGCCCTTGATGACCATGGGCCGTTCGACGATGCGGTTGACGCCGACGATCGCCACTTCCGGTGCATTGATCACCGGCGTGCTGGCGATGCCGCCCAACGCACCGAGGCTGGTCAGGGTGATGGTCGAGCCCATCAGTTCATCGCGGGTGGCCTTGTTGGTGCGTGCGGCCGTGGCCAGGCGAGCGATCTCGCTGGCGTTGCTCCACAGGCTGCCGGCTTCGGCATGGCGCAGCACCGGCACTTTGAGACCGTCGTCACTTTGTGTGGCGATGCCCACATGCACGGCGCCCAGGCGCGTGATGACCTGTGCTTCGTCGTCGTAGCGGGCGTTGATCTGCGGGAAGTCGCGCAGGGCGACGACCATGGCCCGCACCAGGAACGGCAGCAGGGTCAGACGGCCGCGGCTTTGCCCCCACTTCTCGTTGAGGTGCACGCGCAGCTCTTCCAGCGCGGTGACGTCGATCTCTTCCACATAGCTGAAGTGAGCCACGCGGCGCTTGGTGTCCTGCATGCGCTGGGCGATCTTGCGACGCAGGCCGATGACGGGAATCTGTTCTTCGCCGATACGCTTGGCATAGGCGGCAACAGGGGCCTGCAGGGCGTCCTGCGGCGCGTTCAGGAAAGCGTCGAGGTCTTCATGCAGGATGCGCCCGGCCGGGCCGCTGCCGTGCACATAGCGCAGCTCGATACCGGCGTCCCAGGCGCGTTTGCGCACGGCAGGGGAGGCCAGCGGGCGTTCGTCGGCCTGGCGCGGTACCGGCGCCGCACGCGGTGTGGCGGGTGCACTGGCGGCCGGCGACTGTGGCCGAGGCTCAGCCTGGACTGTAGGTTTATGCTCGGCTACGGGCGGTGATTCAGGAGCCGCCGGTGCCGTTGCCGGCGTGGCTGCAGCCGGAGCCTGATAGTTGCCGGCACCTTCGACTTCGATGCTGATCAACACGCTGCCCACCGCCATGACTTCACCCGGTTGCCCACCCAGGGCAATGACCTTGCCGTGGACCGGCGACGGGATATCGACCATTGCCTTGTCTGTCATGACATCGGCCAGAATCTGGTCTTCGACCACCATGTCGCCGACCTTGACGTGCCACTGCGACAGTTCAACTTCTGCGATGCCTTCGCCAATGTCCGGCATCTTGATGACGTGCGTGCCCATTCAGACCTCCATGACCCGTTGCAAAGCCGCACCCACGCGTGAGGGGCCAGGGAAATACGCCCATTCCTGGGCATGGGGATACGGAGTATCCCAGCCGGTGACCCGTTCGATCGGGGCTTCGAGGTAGTGGAAGCAATGCTCCTGCACCAGCGCCACCAACTCGGCGCCGAAACCGCAGGTGCGGGTGGCCTCGTGCACGACCACGCAACGCCGGGTTTTCTTCACGGAGTTGACGATGGTTTCCAGGTCCAGCGGCCAGAGGCTGCGCAGGTCGATGACCTCGGCGTCGATGCCGGTTTCCTCGGCGGCGGCCTGGGACACATAGACCGTGGTGCCGTAGGTGAGAACGGTCACGGCTTTGCCTGGGCGGGTGATCGCCGCGCTGTCCAGCGGCACCGTGTAATAGCCGTCGGGTACGGCACTGGCCGGGTGTTTCGACCAGGGTGTGACCGGGCGGTCGTGGTGGCCATCGAACGGGCCGTTATACAGGCGCTTGGGTTCCAGGAAGATCACCGGATCGTCGTTCTCGATCGAGGCGATCAGCAGGCCCTTGGCGTCGTAGGGGTTGGACGGCATCACCGTACGCAGCCCACAGACCTGGGTGAACATGGCTTCCGGGCTCTGGCTGTGGGTCTGGCCGCCGTAGATACCACCACCGCAAGGCATGCGCATGGTCATCGGGGCGATGAACTCACCGGCCGAGCGATAACGCAAGCGCGCCGCTTCCGAGACGATCTGGTCGGACGCCGGGTAGAAGTAGTCGGCGAACTGGATCTCGACCACCGGGCGCAGGCCGTAGGCACCCATGCCCACGGCCGTGCCGACGATGCCGCTTTCGGAGATCGGTGCGTCGAAGACCCGGGAAGTGCCGTATTTGGCCTGCAGGCCTTCGGTGCAGCGGAACACGCCACCGAAGTAGCCGACGTCCTGACCGTAGATCACGACGTTGTCGTCACGCTCCAGCATGATATCCATGGCCGAGCGCAGGGCCTGGATCATGGTCATGGTGGTGGTAGTCATGGCGTTTTCTACCTGAATGTTGATGTTGTGATCGTTCATGTCAGATCCCCAGCTCCTGGCGCTGCCGACGCAAGTGCTCTGGCATTTCCTTGTAGACGTCTTCGAACATCGTCGCGGCGCTCGGCATCTGGCCGCCGGCGAGGGTGCCGTACTGTTCGGCTTCTTTCTGTGCGGAGATGATCTCGGCTTCAAGCTCGGCACTGATGGCCTGGTGCTCTTGCTCGGACCAGTGGCCGATGGCGATCAGGTGCTGCTTGAGGCGCGCGATCGGATCGCCCAGCGGGAAATGACTCCAGTCGTCGGCGGGCCGGTATTTGGACGGATCGTCGGAGGTCGAGTGCGGGCCGGCGCGGTAGGTCACCCACTCGATCAAGGTCGGTCCGAGGCCGCGTCGGGCACGTTCCGCGGCCCAGGCCGAGGCACTGTAGACCGCCATGAAATCGTTGCCGTCGACCCGCAGCGAGGCAATCCCGCAGCCCACGCCGCGACCGGCAAAGGTCGTGGACTCACCGCCGGCGATGGCCTGGAAGGTGGAAATCGCCCACTGGTTGTTGACCACGTTGAGGATCACCGGGGCGCGGTAGACGTGGGCAAAGGTCAGGGCGGTGTGGAAGTCCGATTCGGCGGTGGCGCCATCGCCGATCCAGGCCGAGGCGATCTTGGTATCACCCTTGATCGCCGAGGCCATGGCCCAACCGACGGCCTGGACGAACTGGGTGGCGAGGTTGCCGGAAATGGTGAAGAAACCGGAGTCGCGCACCGAGTACATGATCGGCAGCTGGCGGCCCTTGAGTGGGTCGCGCTCGTTGGAGAGCAGCTGGCAGATCAGGTCGACCAACGGTACGTTGCGTGCCATCAGGATGCTCTGCTGGCGGTAGGTCGGGAAGCACATGTCGGTCACGTTCAACGCCAGCGCCTGGGCGCTGCCGATGGCTTCCTCGCCCAGGCACTGCATGTAGAACGACATCTTCTTCTGGCGCTGGGCGACGACCATGCGGTTGTCGTAGATGCGCGTCTTGAGCATGGCGCGCATGCCCTTGCGCAAAATGTCCGGCGCAATGCCTTCGGCCCACGGGCCAAGCGCCTGGCCGTGCTCGTCGAGCACACGAATAAGGCCATGGGCCAGATCGGCCGTATCGGCGGGGTCGACATCGACAGGGGGCTTGCGGACCTGGCCGGCATCGCTCAGGTGCAGATAGGAAAAGTCGGTCTTGCAGCCAGGACGGCCGGAGGGTTCGGGAACATGCAGACGCAGGGGTTCATAGGGGTTCATGCTTTCTCTACGCTCGCTCAGTCTTGTGTTTTTGTAGGGCGTCGGAGCTGTACAACCTTTGATGTTCAGTCTGGCCCAGGGTTGGAAACCCTGCTGACTCACTGGTCATCAATAATTGACGTGGCTTAATCATATTCCTGGGTCTGGAGAATATTTCTCTCAAGTTCGTTGCGTTTGCGCTGATTTGGGGATAAATATTCTTTATAAGATCAAGAAACAGGTGAATTTGTCTCATGCGCAAACTGGACCGTACTGACATCGGCATTCTCAACAGCCTTCAGGAAAATGCCCGCATCACCAATGCCGAACTCGCCCGCTCGGTGAACCTGTCACCCACGCCCTGTTTCAACCGGGTCAAGGCCATGGAGGAGCTGGGTGTGATCCGCCAGCAGGTGACCTTGCTGGCGCCGGAAGTCCTCGGCCTGGACGTGAATGTCTTCATCCATGTCAGCCTGGAAAAACAGGTCGAACAGTCCCTGCACCGTTTCGAGGAAGAGATCGCCGTACGCCCCGAAGTCATGGAGTGCTACTTGATGACCGGCGATCCGGACTACCTGTTGCGCGTGCTGCTGCCGAGCATCCAGGCCCTGGAGCGCTTTCTCGATTACCTGACTCGCTTGCCGGGGGTGGCCAACATCCGCTCGAGCTTTGCCCTCAAGCAGGTGCGCTACAAGACGGCGTTGCCGTTGCCGGCCAATGGGCTGACGCTTCCCGGTTGACCTTGAGGTCCCCATCGCTGGCAAGCCAGCTCCCACAGGGATCGCACAACACTGACCTCTGTGGGAGCTGGCTTGCCAGCGATGAGGATCGAATGGACAACAGAATTTTCCGGGGGTGCTTGATATTCCGAACGCCCGGTGCATATGTTGTACATATCGCCATTTGCGGTTTACCCGGACACTTCAAGGATTGAATCATGACCACCCCCAGCCAATGCTCACTTGCCGAGCGACTACAGGGTATCGAGGAGGTCGAGTGCGTTACGCCCGACCTCAATGGCGTGCCCCGTGGCAAGGTGATGACCCTCGAGGGCTTTCTCGAAGGGCGGCGCTTGCAAATGGCACGCGGAGTGCTGCTGCAATGCATCATGGGGGGTTACCCACCGGCCCGTTTCTACGGCAGCGATGATGGTGACCTGGCGCTGATACCCGACCCCAATCACATCCACCGCCTGCCCTGGAGCGAGCGACCGCGCGCCCTGGCTATCTGCGATGCCAGTGAATTGAGTGGCAAGGCATCGGGCCTGTCGACCCGGGGCCTGCTCAAGGCCGTGATCGCCCGCTATGCCGAACAGGGCCTGGCGCCTGTGGTGGCGACTGAACTGGAGTTCTTCGTCTTCGCCCCCAATCCCGACCCGAGCCAGGCCTTCCAGCCACCGCTGGGCCTGGACGGCCGTCGTGAAGACGGCCAGTCGGCATTCAGCATCAGTTCCAACAACGGCTTGCGGCCGTTCTTCGCCGAGGTGTATCAGTGCATGGCGGCACTGGGCCTGCCGCGCGATACCTTCATGCACGAAATGGGTGTCAGCCAGTTCGAGATCAACCTGCTGCACGGCGATCCCTTGCTGATGGCCGACCAGACATTCCTGTTCAAGCACTTGCTCAAGGAGGTTGCGCTCAAGCATGGCCTGATGGTGGTCTGCATGGCCAAGCCACTGGCAAGAACGCCGGGCAGCTCGATGCATATTCACCAGAGCGTGGTCGAATTGGACAGTGGGCGTAACGTGTTCAGCGACAAGGCCGGACAACCGACGGCCACCTTCTATCAATTCATTGCCGGACAGCAAAAGGCGATGGCCGATTTCACTGCCTTGTTCGCGCCCAACGTCAATTCCTATCAGCGGCTAAGCCATCCCTATGCCTCGCCCAACAACGCGTGCTGGAGCGAAGATAACCGCGCAGCAGGCCTGCGAATCCCGGCCAGTGCCGCGTCTGCGCGGCGGGTCGAGAATCGCCTGCCAGGCGCTGATGCCAACCCTTATCTGGCCATTGCCGCAAGCCTGGCTGCAGGGCTGCACGGCATCGAGAATGGATTGCAGCCAACGCCGGCGATCCAGGGCGAATTCGAAGTGCCGGAGCATTTGTCGTTGCCATGTACCTTGCACGCGGCACTGGACCGTCTGAAACATAGCGAGTTGGCCAGGGCACTTTTGGGCGAGGAATTCATCGAAGGTTACATCGCCACCAAAACCCTGGAGCTGGGCAGCTATTACGATGAGATCAGCCCCTGGGAACGTCGCGTACTGGCAGCGCAAGCGTGATACTCGCAGGGGCGGTTTATTTTGCCCCTCAACCGGCGCTCGCCACATTTTCACTTATTCTTGTTAGCAGTTTTCACCTCACCTCAAGGAGCGCACGGAACGCCGATGCGACAGATCTGGAAGTCTTTTCGTGCGCTTTACTTCGCCACGCTGATGATGTTGATCGGTTCGGGCTTGTTGAGTACCTACCTGGCCTTGCGGCTGGCTGCCGACCATACCGACGGCCTGTGGGTCGGCGCCTTGATGGCGGCCAACTATTTCGGCCTGGCCCTGGGTGGCAAGATCGGTCACCGCCTGATTGCCCGGGTGGGGCATATCCGCGCCTACGTAACCTGCGCCGGCATTGTCGGTGCGGCAGTGCTGGGGCATGGGTTGATCAACTTCTTGCCGGCCTGGCTGTTCCTGCGGGTGATCGTGGGCCTTGGGATGATGTGCCAGTACATGGTCATCGAGAGCTGGCTCAATGAGCAGGCAGAGGCCAAGCAGCGCGGCGCGGTATTCAGTGGCTACATGATCGCCTCGTACCTGGGGCTGGTGCTGGGGCAGTTGATCCTGGTCATGCATCCACAGCTGGGGCTTGAGCTGCTGATGCTGGTCGCGATGTGCTTTACCTTGTGCCTGGTACCGGTGGCCCTGACCCGGCGGATTCACCCGGCACCGCTGCACCCGGCGCCGATGGAACCGCGCTTCTTCATCAAGCGCGTGCCGCAGTCGTTGAGTACCGTGCTGGGGGCCGGGCTGATCGTGGGTTCTTTCTATGGCCTGGCGCCGCTGTACGCATCGCAACAGGGCTTGAGTACCGAGCAGGTCGGCCTGTTCATGGGCTGCTGCATCCTCGCCGGGCTGTTGGTGCAATGGCCGCTGGGGTGGTTGTCCGACCGCTATGATCGGGCCGTACTGATCCGCACGGCAGCCATCTGCATGGCACTGGCGGCGCTGCCGTTGGCCATATTGCCGAGCGTGCCGCTGGAGGCCCTGTTTGCCGTCGGCTTTATCGTATCCTTGCTGCAATTCTGCCTGTACCCGCTGGCGGTGGCCTTCTCCAACGACCACGTTGAAAGCGAACGCCGGGTCTCGTTGACGGCCATGTTATTGGTGACCTACGGCGTGGGCGCCAGCATCGGGCCCCTGGTGGCCGGTGTGTTGATGAAGCTGTTCGGCAGCCAGATGCTGTATGCGTTTTTCAGTTTTTTTGCGCTGGTGCTGGTATGGCGTATCCGGCCAAAAGCCGTGACCAATCTGCACCAGGTCGATGACGCGCCATTGGGCCACGTTGCCATGCCGGCCGCCAGCTCGCCCTTGGCTGCGGCGCTTGATCCGCGGGTGGACGAGCAAATGGTGCAGGAGCAGATGCATAACAATGTCGCCCCTGAAAGCGCACCTGCGGGCGAGCCGGCCAAAACCGAATCCAGCCCCGAGCCGCAAGAACAGGCAGCGCCCCACGCCGACGCGCAGGCTTCAGCGCCGGCACCCCATGTGGGGCCCAGTGTCGATCTGGAACAGGGTGCGCGCAAATTCAAGCGCGAAGGGGAGTGAGGCAACCCCCTCGCCCGTAGCGGGCGAGGGGTTGAAACTCAGTAGTCGTCGTCTTTGTCGAAGCGCCGCGCTTCGCGCTGCAGTTGATAGACGAAGCGTTCGACCTGACGCTGCACCAGGCCGCTCATGTTGTGGAAGCGCACGCCGGCAAAGGTGGTGTCGACGCTTTCTTCGAAGTGCAGGTAGCGCAATTCCACCGGCGCCGTCATTTTGCCGAAAGGCAGTGCGGCCGCGAAACGTTCATAGACCTGACCCAATTGCAGGCGGTCTCTGACATCGCCAGTGAAACGCAGCTTGCAGCCCGTTGCGGAAATGTCGAGCAACTTGCCGCTCAACGCACCCTTGCCTTTGAGCTTGTTGCCGTCGAGTTCCACATTGACCAGTTGTGTCAATTTGAGCGCGGCGCGAAACGCATTGCGGCGTTGGTGGTACACCACGGCTTCGGGAAAACTGCCGCGGTAGCAACGCCCGCTGTCGGAATCATGAATCGCCAGCGCCTGAGTTGATTCCCAGGAAATTCGCACGCCCTCATGAAAGCCTTCAATGCGGAACGGCTCACCTTTTTCCAGATAACGTTCGCCATCGCGCGGGACCATTTCGTCCAGTGCAAGCGTCTGGGCATCGCGGTCAACGCCGACCAGAAAGGTCTGGAAGCGTTGGTTGCGTTCGTGAAAGGTGATGATCAGAGGGTCGCGGCTGTCGTGCAGCATCCGCAGGTTTGCGGCGATCTCCATCGGCGTGCTGAGCACTTTAGGAGGCTGCGGAGCTTCTTCCGCGCTTAGGGCATTGGACACAGTTCATCAATCTCCGGGCTGAAACGACATCTCGCAAGAGTGGTATTTTGACATCATGCTCCCTGCCGCATACATAAAAATCAAGCTTGACTGAGCGTCCGCGGCTTGGAAAGCGGTGAGGTCGAGCCTCGATTGTCGTAAAGCGAAGGGGATTCCCCGCCCATCAGAATTCGCATCTGGTTGGACGTGGTCATCTGCTGCAGCTGGATAGACCGGCCATTGTTTTCATTGACGGCCTGACAGTCGTTCATCAGCTGGGCCAGGACATCCAGTTGGGCGAGTATCTGGTTGCCCAGGTGCGACTGGCTGGCCAGCGCCTGCGCGCCGCTGCGATCAGGGGGCAGATTCAGGCTGGCAAGCAATTCGCTGCGCAAGCGGCCGTGTTGATCGAGCAATACGATCAGCGATTGCTTGCGGGCAAGGATATCTTCCAGCAGCGGCATGTCACGACCATGCAAGGCAATGGATTCGGCCTGCAGCAACTCGAGCAATTGTTGTGCAGGGAGAATGTCTTCTTCGATCAATTGCAACAGTTTGGTGTCGTGCATGGCGGGTTCTGGTTTCCTGGCGTCCAGAAGTTCGCGCAGGCGAAGGCCTAGCGCTGGGCTTCGAAGTTGAGCAGTTTGCTGGCGACGCGATTGCTGTCGACCTTGTAGCTGCCGTCGGCGATTGCTGCCTTCAGTTCAGCGACCCGGTTCTTGTCGACAACCGGCTGGTCGCGCAACTTGTCAGTAACTTGCTGCATCTGTTGTGCCACCGGGCTCAGTTGCACGGATTCTCCGCTGTCGGCAGCCTTGGGCGCTGCTGTAGTCTGGCTGGCGGTGTTTTCCTGGGTGCTGCCGGTACGGGAAGTACCCGTCACCGTTGGGGAATTGTTTATACGACCGATGTCGATAACCATGATGGAAAAACCTCTGGGAATTTGGACGCTTACCTTGTTCTCGGCCAAACCCAAAAAAACTTTAGGCACAAATAAGGCGCACCGGGGCCATGGACCTCAATGAGGCACAGTTTAGGAAAACTGTCTGCGTGCCGCCAGCAATAGATGACTTACATGGCGACTTCCACTTGCCCGGGGCCTGTCACTCGCGCCTTGACCACGCGTTGCGAGTTGAGGTTGCGTACGCGGATCTGCTCGCTGATCGACCCCTTGGACAGGGCTTCGCCGGGCATGCGTACGCTCAGGGTGCCGCTGCGGGCGGTAATGATGACGTGGTCGCCTTTGCTGATCACCTCAGCCTGCTCCATATGGGCCGGGGTCAGGACTTGATCGATCACCGTCGCGCGAACCAGCTTCTGCCCGAGCGCCTGGTCCATGGAGGTCAAGTAACCCTGATTGAGCAGTCCGACATCCCGTTCGCGCAGGGCGATGTCCTGCTCGCCAAGAACGCTTTCGCGCTTGAGCGGGCGGGTGGTGGTGACCACGTTGCGAAAAAGGTGTACCTGCGCCGGCACGAATACCGTCCAGGGAGAAGTGCCGTCGCAGCGCACTCGCACCGTCACCCGACCCAGTGGCTGCGCCGGGCTTTCCAGGGTGGCTGTCAAATCCTTGTCGCATTGCGGCATGCGCAGGCGAGGGTCGAGCTGGTTGACCTTGATCTCGTAGCGTCCTTCGGTTTGAGTGGTCGCCAAATAATCTTCGACAGTGAACTCAAGAAACCCCTGGGTGACACCGATAAACTCTTCGGGCAAGGTAACAGCGTCCGCCAGCACCCGATTGCCGCAAAGCAACAGGCATATCGGGATCAGGGCGCAGATCAAGCTGCGTGTCAGACGTCGGAAAAATGTCGTTTTGGCGTTCATAACATTAAAAAAGCAAGGCCCGTGCCGATTGATAGAGTTGGCAGAGGTTCGCAGCTTTGATTGAGGAGTCTGGCATGGCTGGTGTAATGGATTCGGTGAACCAGCGCACGCAACTGGTGGGGCAGAATCGCCTTGAACTGTTGTTGTTCCGGCTCAGCGGGCAGCAGTTGTACGGCATCAATGTGTTCAAGGTCCGCGAGGTGCTGCAATGCCCCAGGCTGACCCTGTTACCCAAGTCCAGCCCGGTCGTGCGTGGTGTTGCGAATATTCGTGGGGCGACCATCCCGATCCTTGATCTGGCGATGGCAACCGGCTTGCCCGGTATTGCCGACATCACTAACACCTTTGTGATCATCACGGAGTACAACACCAAGGTTCAGGGGTTTCTGGTGCATTCGGTCGAACGCATCGTCAACATGAACTGGGAAGAAATCCATCCGCCACCCAAGGGTACGGGGCGTGATCATTACCTGACGGCAGTGACGCGGATCGATAACCAGTTGGTCGAAATCATCGACGTGGAGAAAATTCTTGCCGAGGTGTCGCCCACCTCCGAATCCATTTCGGCAGGCGTGGTCGACGCCGACATTCAGCACAAGGCAGTTTCCTTGCGGGTGTTGACGGTGGATGACTCGTCGGTAGCGCGCAAGCAGGTAAGCCGATGCCTGCAGTCGGTCGGTGTCGAGGTCGTGGCCTTGAACGATGGGCGTCAGGCCCTGGATTACCTGCGCAAGCTGGCCGACGAAGGCAAGCGGCCGGAGGAAGAGTTTCTGATGATGATTTCCGACATCGAGATGCCGGAAATGGACGGGTATACCCTCACGGCCGAAATCCGCAACGACCCGCGCATGCAAAACCTGCACATCACCCTGCATACTTCGTTGTCGGGTGTATTCAACCACGCGATGGTCAAGAAGGTTGGCGCGGATGATTTTCTGGCCAAGTTCAAACCGGACGATCTGGCATCCCGGGTGGTTGACCGGATCAAGGCAACGCAATAACGGCCAGGGGCGCGGCCCCTGGCGGTACTGACGATTTAAGAGGCGGCATCATTGTCTACGGGTAATTTGGATTTCGAACAGTTCCGGGTCTTCCTGGAAAAAGCCTGTGGCATCTTGCTGGGCGAGAATAAGCAGTACCTGGTATCTAGCCGTCTCAACAAACTGATGGAGCAGCAGGGCATCAAGTCGTTGGGCGATCTGGTGCAGCGGATGCAGACTCAGCCGCGCAGTGGCTTGCGTGAATTGGTGGTCGATGCCATGACCACCAACGAAACCCTCTGGTTTCGCGATACCTACCCCTTTGAAGTGCTCAAGGGCAAAGTCTTGCCCGAGCAGATCAAGGCCAATCCCGGTCAGCGCCTGCGCATCTGGTCGGCAGCCTGTTCGTCGGGGCAGGAGCCGTACTCGATCTCCATGGCGATCGATGAGTTCGAGCGCAGCAACATCGGTCAGTTGAAGCAGGGTGCCCAGATCGTGGCCACCGACTTGTCGAGCACGATGCTGACCAACTGCAAAAGCGGAGAGTACGACAGCCTGGCCATTGCCCGGGGGCTCTCCCAGGAGCGCTTGCAACGTTACTTCGATCCCAAGGGGCCGGGGCGCTGGGCGATAAAGGCGCCGATCCGCTCGCGGGTCGAGTTCCGTTCGTTCAATCTGCTCGACAGCTACGCGGCCCTGGGCAAGTTCGACATCGTGTTCTGTCGTAATGTGTTGATCTACTTTTCGGCGCAAGTGAAGCGCGACATCCTGATGCGCATCCATGGCACGCTCAAGCCGGGTGGTTACCTGTTTCTCGGCGCTTCGGAGGCGCTCAACGGCTTGCCGGATCATTACCAGATGGTCCAGTGCAATCCGGGGATCATCTACCAGGCCAAGTAAATTTTGCGACCGCTTCGCGCTCGAGCGCGAAGCGGTCGCAATAGTGGATAGACAACAATCTGAGGAGGCCAGCGGCCTCCTTTTTTTGGCGCCGTAAAACCGGCAACAAGTGACACCACACTTGCCGCATTGCCGCCGCGTAGCGGAAACCCCTTGCCGCTTTTCTGGCATTGCCGCTCGCCGGTTTCGCTGCACCCCGCGGTTTCAGCGGGTTCTATCGATTGGCATGACGCTTGCTATAGCTCTTGCCAACGAACCATCAGGTCAGCCCCCAAAGGTTTCCCGACATGAGCATCAGTTTCGACAAAGCGCTCGGCATCCACGAACAGGCATTGGGCTTCCGCGCCCAGCGCGCCGAAGTGCTGGCCAATAACATTGCCAACGCCGACACCCCGAACTACAAGGCCCGCGATCTGGATTTCGCCTCGGTGCTGGCGGCGCAGAACGACAAGAGCAAAAACGGCACGTTCTCGCTGGAGAAGACCAATTCGCGTCACATCGACGCCCAAGGCCTGAACATGGCCGATGCATCGCTGCAGTACCGCACGCCAATGCAGCCGTCGATCGATCAGAACACCGTCGATGCCCAGTTGGAGCAGTCGAACTACGCCGAAAACGCAGTGGGCTTTCAGGCCAGCTTCACGCTGCTCAACAGCAAATTCAAAGGGCTGGTATCGGCCCTGCGCGGAGAGTAATCCATGTCTCTTGCCAGTGTTTTCAACATTGCCGGTAGCGGCATGAGTGCCCAGACCACTCGCCTGAACACCGTCGCCAGTAACATCGCCAACGCCGAGACGGTCTCGTCGAGCATCGATCAGACCTACCGGGCCCGTCACCCGGTGTTCGCCACCACCTTTCAACAGGCGCAAGCCGGTGGCAGCGCTTCGTTGTTCGAGGATCAGGACGCGGCAGGGCAGGGCGTGCAAGTACTGGGCGTGGTCGAGGACCAGAGCAATCTGGAGGCTCGTTACGAGCCCAATCATCCCGCGGCCAACAAGGACGGCTATGTCTATTACCCCAACGTCAACGTGGTTGAGGAAATGGCCGACATGATCTCGGCCAGCCGTTCCTTCCAGACCAATGCGGAATTGATGAATACCGCCAAATCCATGATGCAGAAGGTCCTGACCCTGGGTCAGTGATAAGGGGGATTTGCAATGGCAATCGATACCACTGGTGGCGTAGATCTTAATCAGGTTTTGGCGAATTCGGGTGTCAAGAACACTACTGGCAACAGTGCAGTCTCTTCGCTGACCGGTAGCGTTACCGGTACCGACAAAAAGGCGCTGGGCAAGGACGCGTTCCTGCAGTTGCTGGTTACCCAGATGAAGAACCAGAACCCGCTCGATCCTCAGGATAACAGCGAGTTCGTCGCGCAATTGGCGCAGTTCAGCAGCCTGGAAGGCATTACCACCCTCAACGATTCGGTGACCGCGATCGCGGGCACGTTCAAGTCCTCGCAAGCCTTGCAGGCATCGTCGCTGGTCGGTCGTTCGGTGATTGCGCAGACCGACAAGGCTGCAGTCGATACCACCAAGAGCTTTACCGGTACCGCAGTGATACCGGAGTCGGTCTCCGCTGCCACCGTGAAGATCTCCGACAAGGACGGCAAGCTGATCAAGACCATTGAGTTGGGTAGTCAGAGCGCCGGCAACGCAAGTTTTGTCTGGGACGGCACCAACGATGCGGGCGCCAAGGTGGACCCGGGAACCTACACCTTCGCCGCGACCACGACCATCGATAACAAGGCAACCTCGCTGGTTACCTACCTGCCGGCAACGGTCAACAGCGTGACCTTGAGCCAGACCGGTGGCGAGATGATGCTCAATCTGGCCGGCCTGGGTAGTGTTGCCCTGTCCAAAGTACAAACCATTGGTCTCTAGAACCGACTAACGCGCAGCAAGGAGTGAAAGATGTCATTCAATATCGGCCTTAGCGGTCTCTATGCGGCCAATAAACAACTGGACGTGACCGGCAACAATATTGCCAACGTCGCCACCACCGGCTTCAAGTCGTCCCGCGCAGAGTTCGCCGACGTGTATTCGGCCACTCGCCTGGGCTCGGGCAGCAAGACCGTTGGCAATGGCGTGCGTCTGGCCGACGTTGCCCAGCAGTTTGGCCAGGGCGATATCAACAATACCGGCAACGTGTTGGACATGGGTATCCAGGGTCAGGGTTTCTTCGTGCTCAGCGATAACGGTTCGTTGAACTATTCCCGTGCCGGTGCCTTCAAGACCGACAAGGACAACTACATCATCGACAACGACGGCAATCGCCTGCAGGGTTATGGCGTCGATGCCAATGGCAAGATCATCAATGGTGTGCTGACCGACCTGAAGATCGATACTTCTGCACTGGAGCCGAAGTCGACTTCGTTGGTTGATCAGGGTATCAACCTGAATTCTTCCGATGGTGTGCCGACAGCGGCGACGTTCAGTCCGACTGATACCTCCAGCTACAACAAAACCTTCGCGACCAAGATCTACGACAGCCAGGGCAACGAGCACGTCATGGATCAGTACTACGTGAAGACGGGTACCAATGCCTGGAAAATGTACACCTACATTGATGGTCGCAATCCAACCAACCCCGCCCAGGAGCCTCCGGTTCCGCTGAGCGCCGATATCACCTTCAATTCCGACGGTAGCGTCAACACCATGACGGCGGGAGCGGGCTTGACGGTCACCAACAACGTGTTCAATTTGGCAGGGTGGGTGCCGGCAACTGTCACCAATGCCACCACGACACCACCGACCTGGGGTTCTAACGGTTCGGCTGCCAATGCCGCCGGCATTTCCATCGATATGAAGGCTACCACCTCTTACAACGCAACCACGTCGCGCAACTCGCAAAGCCAGGACGGTTACGCCACGGGCATGATCACCAGCCTGAGCATTGATTCCACCGGCGTGATGTTCGCAAGCTTCAGCAACCAGCAATCGAAAGCTATCGGCCAGGTAGCGATTGCCAGTTTCGCCAATGAACAGGGCTTGCAGCCGGTTGGTGGCAGCAAGTGGAAGGAAACCTATGCGTCGGGTATCCCGGGCATCGATGCGCCAACCACCGGGACCCTGGGTGCGGTCGTGTCCAACTCGCTGGAAGAGTCCAACGTCAACCTGACGTCCGAGCTGGTGGATCTGATCAAGGCGCAAAGCAACTACCAGGCTAACGCCAAGACCATCTCGACCCAGAGCACCATCATGCAGACCATCATTCAGATGACCTGATGATTTTTGCTTTTGGTTTGTATTGATGTCGCACAAACCCCTCCATGAGGGGTTTGTGTTTTTTGTCGGAGGTGAAATCCATGTCCTGTTGCAGGTGGGGCAAGCGTGTTCTGATCGCGATGCTGGTGGCGATGCCATTGTTCGCATCCGCGGCACCGGCTGCCTGGTACAAGTGGCAGAGTCGCGCCACGGGTCGGTTCATTTGCACGCAAACCTGGCCCGGCGAGGGCTGGCTGAAAATCGCGGGTCCCTATGGCAATGGCGGTTGCCGTTCCTGAGCAGGGCTGCTTGCCGCTGGCGGCAAAACTGCGCCGTTTTTTCGTCGCGTCGTCCTCGAAATTTCCTCTGCATGTCGCTCGGTAGCCTTTGGTTTGCTGGGCTTTCCGATGCTTTATTCGAGTTGGTTTGAAACTTGCTTGGCACATGCCCGGATTAGCGGCGGGCGGCAACTGTCTGTCATCGGAGGATTATCGTGGACAAGATGCTTTACGTGGCAATGACCGGAGCCAGCCAGAACGCGCTGGCGCAAAAGGCTCATGCCAACAACCTGGCGAACATCTCCACCAGCGGTTTTCAGCGTGACCTGGAACAGGCTCGTTCGATGCCGGTGTTCGGTGACAGCTTTCCGGCGCGTGCGTATGCCATGTCCGAACGGCCAGCGACGGATTTCACCCCGGGCGCCATGCAGGAAACCGGTCGGGATCTCGACGTGGCGGTCGGCGGCGAAGGCTGGATTGCCGTGCAGGCACCCGATGGCAGCGAAGCCTATGTGCGCACCGCCAGCATGAACGTGGATGCCCTGGGGGTTCTGCGGGCCGGCAACGGCATGCCGGTGATGGGCAATGCCGGTCCAATCGCGGTTCCGCCTGAGCAGAAAATCGAAGTCGGCCAGGACGGCACCATCAGCATCCGGGCGATGGGCGAAGGCCCGCGGGTCATGGCCGAAGTGGACCGCATCAAGCTGGTCAAACCGGACCTCAAGCAAATGACCAAGGGGCTCGATGGCCTGATTCACACCAAGGACGGCAAGCCGGCTGCAGCCGATGCCAGCGTTCAGGTGGTATCGGGTTTCATCGAGGCCAGCAACGTCAATGCGGTGGAGGAGATGACGTCGGTGTTGGCGCTGTCGCGTCAGTTCGAGCTGCACATCAAGATGATGAACACGGCCAAAGAAGGCGATGAAGCCATGGCTCGGGTTTTGCAAAACAGCTAATCAAACATGACGTGGCGCCGTAAAACAGGCGCGCGAGGAGAACAGAATGCTTCCGGCTCTTTGGGTCAGCAAGACTGGCCTGTCCGCTCAGGACATGAACCTCACCACCATCTCCAACAACCTGGCCAACGTTTCCACCACAGGTTTCAAGCGCGATCGGGCCGAGTTCCAGGATTTGCTCTATCAGATCCGTCGTCAGCCAGGTGCGCAATCGACCCAGGACAGCGAACTGCCTTCAGGCTTGCAACTGGGTACCGGTGTGCGCATCGTCGGTACGCAGAAAAACTTCAGCGCCGGCAGCCTGCAGACCACAGAGCAGCCGCTGGACATGGCCATCAATGGCCGTGGGTTCTTCCAGATCCTGCAGCCCGATGGCACGGTTTCCTATACCCGTGACGGCACGTTCCACCTGAACTCCGATGGCCAGATCGTCACCGCCAACGGCTTCGCCCTGGAACCGGCCATCGTGGTCCCGGCTGATGCCCAGACCTTCACTGTGGGCCAGGACGGTACGGTATCGATCACCACCGCCGGTAACGCGGCGTCGCAAGTGATCGGCAACCTGCAAACCGCCGACTTCATCAACCCGGCCGGCCTGCAGGCGATCGGCGGCAACCTGTTCCTGGAAACCGCCGCCAGCGGCGCGCCGCAAGTCGGCACCCCGGGGCTCAATGGTTTCGGTACCACGCTGCAGAACACCCTGGAGAACTCCAACGTCAGCACGGTCGAGGAGCTGGTCAACATGATCACCACTCAGCGCGCCTACGAGATGAACTCCAAAGTGATCTCCACTGCCGATCAAATGCTCGGGTTCGTCACGCAGAATCTGTAATTGAAGCCATCCAGGGCGCTCGAAACGGCGCCAGCTACACCGTGAGGTCAGTGTCATGAGTCGGTTGCTTTCTCTTCTTGCCCTGGGTGGGGTCGTGTTGCTGGCAGGCTGTGTCAGCCCGCCGCCCAAGCCGAACGACCCTTACTATGCTCCGGTGTTGCCGCGCACGCCGCTGCCGGCATCGGCCAGCAACGGTTCGATCTATCAGGCCGGTTTCGAGCAGAACCTGTATGGCGACCGCAAGGCCTTCCGGGTCGGTGACATCATTACCATCACCCTCAATGAGCGGACCCAGGCGAGCAAGAATGCCAACTCGCAACTGGCCAAGGACAGCAAGGCCGAGATCGGCCTGACGTCACTGTTCGGCTCCAGCGCCACCACCAACAATCCGTTCGGCGATGGCGACCTGAGCCTGAGTGCCGCCTACAACGGCAACCGCGCGACCAAGGGTGACAGCAAGGCGGCCCAGGGCAATACCTTGACCGGTTCGGTCACGGTGACGGTGGCCGATGTGTTGCCCAACGGCATTCTCTCCGTACGTGGCGAAAAGTGGATGACCCTCAATACCGGTGACGAGCTGGTGCGTATTGCCGGCCTGATTCGCGCCGATGACATCAGCACCGACAACACCGTACCGTCGACCCGGGTCGCCGATGCGCGCATTACCTATTCCGGCACCGGCGCCTTCGCCGATGCAAGCCAGCCTGGCTGGTTGGACCGCTTCTTCCTCAGCCCGCTCTGGCCTTTCTAGGTGCCGATGACCATGCTCAATTTCAAGCACCTGCTGGCTGCGGCATTGCTGTTGTCTGCAGCCTTTTCGGCCCAGGCCGAGCGGCTCAAGGACATTGCCAGTATTTCCGGCGTGCGCAGCAACCAGTTGATCGGCTATGGCCTGGTGGTGGGGCTCAACGGCACGGGTGACCAGACCACCCAGACCCCGTTCACCCTGCAGACCTTCAACAACATGCTCTCGCAGTTCGGCATCAAGGTGCCGCCGGGGTCCGGCAACGTGCAATTGAAGAACGTGGCCGCCGTATCGATCCATGCAGACCTGCCGGCATTCGCCAAGCCGGGGCAGGTGATCGATGTGACGGTGTCGTCCATCGGTAACTCCAAGAGCCTGCGCGGCGGCAGCCTGCTGATGACTCAGCTCAAGGGTATCGACGGCAACGTCTACGCCATTGCCCAGGGCAACCTGGTGGTCGGTGGCTTCGATGCCGAAGGTCGCGATGGCTCCAAGATCACGGTCAACGTGCCGTCGGCCGGGCGTATTCCCGGTGGTGCCTCGGTCGAGCGTGCCGTGCCCAGTGGTTTCAACCAGGGCAACAGTCTGACGCTGAACCTCAACCGTCCGGACTTCACCACCGCCAAGCGCATCGTCGACAAGGTCAATAACCTGCTCGGACCAGGCGTGGCCCAGGCCATCGACGGCGGTTCCGTCCGTGTGACCGCGCCACTGGACCCAAGCCAGCGGGTCGATTACCTGTCGCTGCTGGAAAACCTGGAAATCGATCCGGGCCAGGCCGTGGCCAAGGTCATCATCAATTCGCGCACCGGGACCATCGTCATTGGCCAGAACGTCAAGGTGTCGCCGGCAGCGGTGACCCATGGCAGCCTGACCGTGACCATCACCGAAGACCCGATCGTCAGCCAGCCGGGCGCGTTCTCCAATGGCCAGACGGCCGTGGTACCGCGTTCCAAGGTCAATGCCGAGCAGGAAGCCAAGCCGATGTTCAAGTTTGGCCCCGGCACGACCCTCGACGAAATCGTGCGGGCGGTCAACCAGGTCGGTGCGGCACCGAGCGACCTGATGGCGATTCTTGAAGCCCTGAAACAGGCCGGCGCCTTGCAAGCCGACCTGATCGTGATTTGAGGTAGCGCTGTGGACATGCCAAAGGGGGGAGTTTCCCGGGGTGCCGACAGCGGCGCCTACACCGACCTCAATCGACTGAGTTCGTTGAAGGTCGGCGATCGCGACAGTGACGCCAACCTGCGCAAGGTGGCCCAGGAGTTCGAGTCGCTGTTCCTGGGCGAGATGCTCAAGTCGATGCGTTCGGCCAATGACGTGCTTGCCAAGGACAACCCGCTCAACACCGAAACCACCAAGCAGTATCAGCAGATGTACGACCAGCAACTGTCGGTCAGCCTCTCGAAAGAGGGCGGCGGTATCGGCCTGCAGGACGTGCTCATGCGTCAGCTGTCCAAGAACAAGGCGCACACGGCAGCGCCCACCAGTGACAAGCTCACCCACGTGGAGCCGGCCCAGCGTCCGCTCTGGGCCACCCGCAGTAGCGCAGCTGACAGCAAGGCCAGGGACGGTGTGCAGACCGCCCGCAACGACATGGCATTGCTCAATCAGCGACGCCTGTCCCTGCCGAGCAAGCTCACCGATCGCCTGCTGGCGGGCATCGTGCCCTCGGCGTCCGGCGATGCCGCGGCCACCGCGAACAAGCACCTCGACACTGCCGGCGTCAGCCGCAGCGATGTGGTCAAGGGCAATTGGGAGCCGGCGCGAACCTTTGCGGCGCCGACCTCCTCGATGCGCATTCTGGGGCGCAGCATCGCCCAGCCGCCATTGGCCCCCGGCAAGAAAGCCTTCGGCTCGCCCGACGAATTCGTCGCCACGATGCTGCCAATGGCCAAGGAGGCGGCCGCGCGCATTGGTGTCGATCCGACCGTGTTGGTGGCTCAGGCCGCGCTGGAAACCGGTTGGGGCAAGTCGGTCATGCGCCAGGACGACGGCAGCAGCAGTCATAACCTGTTCGGCATCAAGGCCACCGGCAATTGGCAGGGTGGCCAGGCACGGGCAATCACCAGCGAATTCCGCGATGGGCAGATGGTCCGCGAGACCGCCGACTTCCGCTCCTACGACTCTTATCAGGACAGCTTCCATGACCTGGTGACCCTGCTGCAGAGCAACGATCGCTATCAAGAAGTGCTCAAGTCGGCCGATAAACCGGAACAGTTTGTACGCGAGTTGCAAAAAGCCGGGTACGCGACCGACCCGGACTATGCCAGCAAGATTTCGCAGATAGCCAAGCAAATGAAGTCCTACCAGAGCTTTGCGGCGGCAGGCACTTCCACGAATTTATAAGGTTTGAACCATGGCGAGTTTGATCAACATCGGGATGTCGGGTTTGGGTGCGAACCAGTCGGCCCTGCACACCATTGGCAACAACATTGCCAACGCTGATGTCTCCGGCTATTCGCGCCAGCAAACCGTCCAGAGCACCAAAGGGTCGCTGCAGAACGGGCAGGTATTCGTAGGCACAGGCACCACCCTTGCGGACGTGCGCAGGGTCTATAACGTTTTCCTCGACAATCAGCTGCGCACCAGTACGTCGTTGGATGCCGACACCACGGCCTTTCTCGATCAGGTCGCGCCGCTCGACAAGTTGCTCTCCGACACCAGCACCGGCATCACCGGCGCGCTGCAGGGTTTCTTCACCGCACTGCAGGGCGCGTCGGCCAAGCCGACCGAAGATGCCTCTCGGCAGTTGTTGCTCAGCAGCGCAGAAACGTTGAGCAAACGCTTCAATTCGATAGCCAGCCAATTGAGCGAACAGAACAGCAACCTCAATGGCAACCTGGCGTCGATGGCCAGTCAGGTGAACAAGTTGACGGCGTCCATTGCCCAGTTCAACGATCAGATCAGCAGGGTCAGCGCTGTCAATGGCAGCCCCAACGACCTGCTCGATGCGCGCAACGAAGCGGTGCGCCAGCTTTCCGAATTGATCGGCTCCCAAGTGGTCGAGCGTGACGGCAACTTCGATGTCTACCTCAGCAACGGTCAGCCGCTGGTCATGGGCAATACGTTCAACACCTTGAGCGTGGCGCCGGGCGCGACCGACCCAAGCCACGCCACTATTCAGTTGAATCGTGGCCAGACGACCATGGACGTGACCTCGACCGTCACCGGTGGTTCGATCGGCGGCTTGCTGCGCTACCGCAATGAAGTGCTTGACTCGGCCAGCAATGAGCTGGGACGAGTGGCGCTGGTGTTGGCTGACCGCATCAACAGTCAGCTGGCTCAAGGGATCGACAAGAATGGGGAGTTCGGGTCCTCTCTGTTCGGTGACATCAATAGTGCCGCCCTGGTCTCCCAGCGCAGCATTGCCAAGGCCGGCAACAGTGCCGGCTCAGGCAATCTCGATGTGAGCATCTCCGACACCAGCAAACTGACCACCAATGATTACCAGGTGACCTTTACCAGTGCGACTGGCTACAGCGTCAAGCGTCTGCCCGATGGCACCAACATGGGCAGCTACGATCTGAGCACTACGCCACCGCCGGTCATCGACGGTTTCAGTCTCAAGCTCAATGGCGGCGCACTGAGCGCCGGCGACAGTTTCAAAATTACCCCGACGCGTTCGGCCGCCGCCGATATCCGCACGGTACTGACCGATCCGAAGAAGATCGCCCTGGCAGGCCCGTTGACGGCAGTCAGTGGCTCCGGCAATGCCGGTACCGGCACCATTACCCAGCCGGTGCTGACGTCGAAGCTGGATATCTACAACCCGACCGCGCAGCTGCAATTGCAGACCGGCCTGAAGTACTCGACGCCGGTGAAACTGGTGTTCGGTGACGACACGCTCAGCCCGCAGGGCTACGAACTGTTCGATGCAAAGGGCAACAGCCTCGGTACCGGCAATATCCTGCCTGGCCAGAGCAACACCCTGAGTCTCAACGTACCGATGGTCGATGCCAGCGGCAACCCGATCATGAACGGTGCCGTGCAGCAGACTTACAGTTTTGAAATGACTGTCGGTGGCGTTCCGAAGACCAACGACAGCTACACCATTTCGTTGACCGGCGCAGGTTCGGCGGACAACCGCAACGCGCTGTCCACTCTCGAGCTGCAGACCAAGGCAACCGTCGATATCTCGTCGACCAACAAGGGCGTAAGCCTCACTGATGCCTATGGCAAGCTGGTGGAGAATGTCGGTGGCAAGGCCAAGCAAGGCCAGATGGACAGCGCGGCGACTGGTGCAATCCTGACCCAGGCCAAGAGCGCTCGTGAATCGGTGTCCGGTGTCGATCTGGACGAAGAGACCGGTAACCTCATCAAGTATCAGCAGTACTACACCGCGTCGTCGCAGATCATCAAGGCGGCTCAGGATATTTTCAACACGCTGATCAGCAGCCTTTAAGGAGCCGTAGCCAGTGCGTATTTCCACTTCCCAGTTTTACGAGTCCAGCGCGGCCAACTACCAGCGTAACTATGCCAAGCTGATCAAGACCAACGACGAGGCCTCCAGTCAGGTCCGCATCAATACTGCCGCCGACGATCCGGTAGGCGCTGCACGCCTGCTTCAGTTGGACCGGCAAAGTTCGATGCTGAAGCAGTATGACACCAACATCACCAGCATCAGAAATAGCCTCGGCCAGTCAGAGTCGGTGCTCAACTCCATCAATAATGTGTTGCAGCGTGCAAACGAATTGGCCCTCGGTGCCGGCAACGCCGGTTACACCGATGACGAGCGCAAGGCCAACGCCACTGAGTTGGGCAAGCTTGAAGAACAGTTGTATAGCCTGATGAACAGTCGTGACGAGAACGGTCAATACCTGTTTGCCGGCTCCAGGACTGATACCGCGCCGTTCGTGCGCAATGCCGATGGCAGTTACAGCTATCAGGGTGACCAGTCCACCCTGGATCTGCAAGTCGGCGACATGATGTCGATGGCCAGCAGCGAAAGTGGCTGGAGTGTCTTCGAGCAGGCGCTCAATACCAGTCGCAGCCAGACTACCCTGACCGCGCCGGCGGTCGATGACGGTCGCGTGGCCCTGTCCAATGGTCAGGTGTCGGGGAGCGTGTCCTACAACGACCGCTTCCGTAGTGGCGAGCCGTACACCGTTACCTTCCTGAGCAGCACCCAGTTCAAGATCACCGATGCGGCGAACAACGACGTTACCGCCGACGCGACCAACGCCGGGACATTCGATCCGGCGAACGTCGGTGGTTCGATGGTGAGCTTTCGCGGGGTCGACCTGCGCCTGAACATCAACCTGCAACCGGGCGACACCAATCCTGACGCAGTGATTGCCGGCCACAGCTTCCAGCTGTCGGCCAAGGCCGATACCATTTCCGGTACGCGCAGTCCGGGCAACCCGTCGACCGCTCAGATCAGCGGCACCAGCATCGGCAACCAGGCGCAATACAACAGCACCTTCCCCAACGGCGGTGCGATCCTCAAGTTCACCAGTGCCACCAATTACGAGCTGTACGCCCAACCGTTGACCGCCGACAGCAAGCCGGTGGGCACCGGAACCCTGGCCGGTTCTACCGCTTCGGTTGCCGGTGTCGATTTCAACTTCACGGGGGCACCGGCCAACGGTGACCAGTATGTGGTGAAGGTCAACACCCATCAGACCCAGAATATCCTCGATACGGTCAGCCAATTGCGCAAGGCGCTTGAAGCGCCGGTCGACGGTTCCGAAGCGGCCAGTCAGCAATTACGCGCGAACCTGGACTCGGCCATTGCCAACCTGGGCAGCGGCATGAATCAGGTGTCCACCTCGATCACCTCGGTCGGTGCCCGGGGCAAAACATTGGATATCCAGGCTGAAACCAACGAGAGCCTGAGTATTGCCAACACCACCACCCAGTCCTCGATCCGTGACTCGGATCCGGCCGAGGTGCTGATTCGCCTGAACCTGCAGACGACCATGTTGCAGGCTGCGCAACTGGCGTTCAGCAAGATCAGTCAGCTGAATCTGTTCAACCGCCTTTAAGCTTCAATCTCCTGCCTGTGGCGCCAAATAGCGTTGCAGGCAGGCTGCCCTTTTTCGCGGTCATGGTTGCTCTGCTTCTCTGTGCAGCAGTCGCCGGTCAAGAGTTTGTGTCGTGAATCCAGCACCTTTAGTCAGTCTTGTCATTCCTGCCTTCAATCCACGCTTCTTCCGTGCAGCGCTGGTCAGCGCGCTAAGCCAGAGCTATGACAACCTAGAAGTCATTGTCTGCGACGATAGTCGCGGCGATGAGATCAAGGGCATAGTCGAGTCGCTGGAGCCGCTTTCGCGCTTCCCCTTGCGTTATTTGCACAACCCTCGAGCGCTGGGGTTTGCCGGTAATCTGCTTCGTGGCATGGAAGAGGCCGAGGGCCAGTACCTCAAGTTCCTCTGTGACGATGATCGTCTACTGGCCGATTGCATTGCTCGTCAGGTGCAATTGTTCGAGGCGCACGCGGACGTCAGCCTGGTGGGAGCCAAGCGCTTCCTGACCGACGCCGATGAACACATTCTGCCCCAGCGCCTGGAAAGCTGTTCGGTGACTTACGGCGATACGCTGTTCCATGGTGACGACCTGCTGGACTTCTTCGAGACCCGCCAGCTCAATTTCATCGGTGGCTTGAGCAACGTCCTGATGCGCAGTTGCGATGTACGCGAACTGTTGCCGGTACTGGCGGGGCAGGGCTTCGCCGCCTTGCTCGATTTTGCCCTGTTCATCTGCCTGCTGAGCCGTGGCCACCTGGCCGTGACTGCGCAGTTGCAGAGCGTGGAGCGGATTCATCCTGATCAGCTCAAGCGCACACCTGCACTGCTCGCCAGCGTTGCCAGCGAGGCTGAGTGGTTGCGGCAGATGATTGCCGCGCGCGCGGGCGAGCGCGAACCGTTCTCAGGCTGGGTGCGAATCCGCCTCCCAGTGGCCGGCGATACCCGGCAGGAATGGGAAAACCTGTTTCTTATCCACGTTTTGCGCGGGCTGCAGGCCATTCACGAGTCCAAGGTCGGCAGTGACAGCGACAGTTTTTCCGAGCTGTACGCGCAGTGGCTGGCGTGCCGCCAGGATCCTGTTGTGTTGCGCAAGCTCATGCGCCTGAGCGAGCACTGGCCAATACGGCCAAAAATGCTGCCGGTGGTCATCGATAGCGAAGGCGATGCCAGGGCGTTGCGCTTGACCCTGGACAGCATTGCCGGCCAATGCTACCCCGCCGAGGCGGTGTTGGTACTCAGCGCCTGCGATTTGCCGAACAGTATCGACGGCAAGGTCATTACGCTGCCGTTGCAGGCTGATTGGGCGCAGCAGCTCAACGGTCTGCTGCCGCAACTGGAAGGCGTCGACTGGTTCTACCTGCTGCGAGCCGGCGACCGGCTCAACGATTTCACTCTGATGTTGCTGGCTGAGCGCATCGTCGCTCGCCCGCACATTGCCTGCTGCTACGGCGACGAGGGTGGGCTGCTCGATGGCGTTTCGGTGGAGCCGGTGTTCAAGCCGGACTTCAACCTCGATCTGCTGCGGGCCTACCCGTACACCGGCCGGGCCTTGGCCTTCGCGCGCGAACACGTTCTGCAGCAAGGTGGTTTCAACCTTGACTACACCGAACTGGGACCGCAGGACCTGCTCTGGCGCCTGATGGAAAACCTCGGCCCGCAGGCTATCGAACATGTGCCTGAAGTGTTGCTCGAATCCTCTTTCAGCTATGCCGCCTGGCTCTCGTCACCGGCGGTGGTCGGGGAGAGTGCGCGCCTGCTGGAAGCGCACTTGCAGCGTATGGGCGTGGATTACAGCTTGCGCGACGCTGGCGCCAGTGCGATCAACCATATCCAATACCAGCATTCGCAACGGCCGTTGGTGTCCATCGTGATCGGTGTGCGCGATCAATTGCCTGCGCTGGAGCGCTGCCTGGAAACGCTGTTTGCCAACACTGCCTACAAACATTACGAAGTGCTGATCGTCGATAATGCCAGTGTCGAGGCTCAAACCCGGCAGTGGCTGACGGCGATGCAGCAGTTGGGCAGCGATACCTTGCGTGTGTTGAGCTGTGAGCAGGAGCTGAATTTTGCAGCCCTGCAGAACCTGGCGGCGCGCGAGGCACGAGGCGATTATCTGTTGATGCTCAACCCGCACGCTGTGGTTACTCGCGGCGACTGGCTCGACGCCTTGCTCAACCATGGTCAGCGCGCCGAAGTCGGCGTTGTCGGTGCCAAGCTGTGCAATGCCGACGGCCTGGTGCTGCATGCCGGTGGCGTACTCGGCTTGCGGGGCGTGATCGGCTCGCCGTTCATGGGCGAGGCCATGCAGGCGGGCGGCTACATGCAGCGCCTGCAAGTGCCCCAGGACCTGTCGGCAGTCGGTGCTGATTGCCTGCTGGTGCGTAAACAGATTTTCGATGCCGTCGGTGGGCTGGATGAGGCCACGTTCACTGTGGCGTTCAGCGAGGTCGACCTGAGTTTGCGGGTTCGCGATGCCGGTTATCTCGTGGTCTGGACGCCGGAAGCGCAATTGGTCCTGGACAGCCCGCCCGGCGTTCTGCCGGACCCAGACCAGGAAGCACTGCGCCAACAGCGATTGGCCGAACAGCACGAGTCAATCCAGCGCAAGTGGATGCCGATCATTGCGCGCGACCCTGCCTACAACCTCAACCTCAGCCTCAGTGCATCCAGTTACTGCCTGGAGCCAGGGTTGCGCGCTGGCTGGACGCCGTTCGTGGGGCGATCGTTGCCCCATGTGCTGGCGCTGCCGATGAACAAATCGGCGGTTGGGCATTACCGGGTATTGCAGCCATTGCATGAACTGGAAGCGGCAGGTTGGGTTACCGAGCAGCAGTATTTCGAAATTCCGACCAGTATTGAGCTTGAGCGCTGCTCGCCTGACGTGGTGATCCTGCAAGGCCGTTATACCGAGGGTTTCGTCAAGGAAATCGAGCGGCTGAAGACCTATTCGAAAGGATTCTGCATCTACGAGCTCGATGATTATGTGATCAAGGTGCCGAAGAAGAACGGTCACCTCAAGCACACCCCTCGCGACCTCGAAGGCTCGCTGCGCCGCGGTATTGCCCGTTGCGACCGCCTGGTGGTCTCGACCCAGCCGTTGGCCGACGCCCTGTCCGACTCCCATCATGACATTCGTGTGGTGCCGAACATGCTGGCCCAGCAATTGTGGACCGGTTTGCGCAGCCAGCGTCGTGCTTCGAGCAAGCCGCGCGTGGGTTGGGGCGGTGGCACCAGCCATACCGGCGACCTGGAAGTCATCGCCGAAGTGGTCAAGGCTTTGGCCAAGGATGTCGAGTGGGTCTTCTTCGGCATGTGCCCGCCGGAACTGCGTCCGTACGTCCATGAGTTCCATCCTCCGGTGGCGCTGGAGGTTTACCCGGCGAAGTTGGCCAGTCTCAATCTGGACCTGGCACTGGCTCCACTGGAGTACCACATTTTCAACGACTGCAAGAGCAATCTGCGCTTGCTCGAGTACGGCGCCTGCGGCTATCCGGTGATCGTCACCGATACCCAGGCCTACCGTGGCTATCTGCCGTGTACCCGGATCAAGACCAACACGACCGAGGAGTGGCTGGATGCGATCCGCATGCACCTGGCCGATCCTGATGCCAGCTACAGCATGGGCGATCACTTGCGCGAGGAAGTGTTGCGCGACTATGTACTGCGCGCCGATAACGTCCAGCACTGGTACAACGGCTGGATGCCGGATTGACCTGAGTCAGTACCGACCGCTTCCGCCAACTCGGGCAATCCGAGCTGGCGCGTTTCCTGCAAGACCTCCCGATATCGCCATAAATCGTTCATTCCAGGCAGTGCCCGAATGGTCGATGGCGCCACTGCACGCAAAGGGCAGTATGGCTGGCACAGCGTGAAGAAAGCTGCGCCAGGCTCGGTGAAGAACAAAAGGGGAAATGATGAAGGCAGTTATTCTGGCGGGTGGCCTGGGCACGCGCATCAGTGAAGAGTCGCATCTCAAGCCTAAACCGATGATTGAAATCGGCGGCAAGCCAATTCTCTGGCACATCATGAAGCAGTACTCGGCCCACGGGATTCATGACTTCGTGATTTGCCTGGGCTACAAGGGCTACGCGATCAAGGACTTCTTCGCCAACTACTTCCTGCATACTTCCGACGTCACCTTCGACATGCGCAACAACCGCATGGACGTCCACCAGAACTACAGCGAGCCGTGGCGCGTCACCCTGATCGATACCGGCGACGAAACCATGACGGGCGGGCGCCTGCGTCGGGCCGGCCGCTATCTGGAAGATGAAAGAGCCTTCTGTTTCACCTACGGCGACGGCGTTTCTGACCTTAACATCGGCGCGTTGGTTGACTACCACCTGGGGCACGGCAAGCTCGCCACTGTGACGGCCGTGCAACCGCCTGGACGCTACGGCGCACTGGAGCGCGACGGCGATCTGGTCCGCGGTTTCGTCGAGAAGCCACGGGGCGATGGTGGCTGGATCAATGGCGGCTTTTTCGTGCTGTCGCCCAAGGTCCTGCCTTACATCAACGACGACCACACCTCCTGGGAATCGGAGCCGCTGGCACAGCTGGCGCGCGAAGAGCAGCTGGTCGCCTTCCAGCACGATGGCTTCTGGCACCCGATGGACACCCTGCGTGACAAGAACCACCTGGAACACCTCTGGCAAAGCGGGGAGGCCCCATGGAAGCAATGGGGCTGAGTCCTTCGTTCTGGCGTGGCAAGCGCGTCCTGCTGACGGGCCATACCGGTTTCAAGGGCAGTTGGCTGACGCTGTGGCTGCAGGAGCTGGGCGCCGAAGTTACGGGTTTCGCTCTCGATCCAGGCACCGAGCCGAGCCTGTTCGAACTGGCCCGGGTCGGCAGTGGTATCAATGATGTGCGTGGCGATCTGCGTGACCTCGGTGCCTTGCTCGAGTTGGTGGCCGAGGTGCAGCCGGAGATTGTCCTGCACCTGGCTGCGCAGCCGCTGGTGCGTGAAGGGTATCGCGATCCGCTGGGAACTTACTCGAGCAACGTGATCGGTACCCTCAATCTGCTCGAAGCCATTCGCCAGGTCGGCGGCGTGCGCGCTTGTGTGCTGGTCACCACCGACAAGGTTTATGCCAACCAGGAATGGGCATGGCCCTACCGCGAAAACGAAGCCCTGGGAGGTCACGATCCTTACAGCAGCAGCAAGGCGTGTTGCGAGCTGCTGGCACAGTCCTATGCGGCTTCGTTTTTTGCCCGGGAGCGCTACAGCGAGCATGGTCTGGCCCTGGCCACGGCACGGGCGGGAAATGTCCTGGGTGGTGGCGATTTTGCAGCAGAGCGCTTGATTCCCGATGTGCTCAAGGCCTGGTCCAGGCGCGAGCCGGTCACCCTGCGTTATCCACAGGCTGTACGCCCCTGGCAGCACGCACTGGAGCCGTTGGCCGGTTATCTGCAACTGGCGGCCAGCCTGTTCGAACACGGAACGAAATTTGCGGGAGCGTGGAATTTTGGTCCCGGTGAGGCCGATATGTGCAGTGTCGGCGAAGTGGTCTCGCTGCTGGCCAAACGTTGGCCGGATGCTGCAGGGCTACGCGTCGAAGCCAGTGACTTGCACGAAGCAGGTCTGTTGCGTCTGGACAGTAGCCGTGCGCGGCAACTGCTGGGCTGGCGCACACGCTGGAGCCTGCAAGAGTGCTTGCAGCACACCCTGGATTGGCATGTGTCCTGGAAAAGCGGCGACGACATGCGCGCCGTGACGCTGGATCAATTGAGTCTCTACGCGGAGCTGTCGTGAGCGAACTTCACCTGCACGAGCTGCCGTTGAGCGGCCTTTTCAGCTTGCACCACAAGCGCCACGAAGATCCTCGCGGGCAATTCTCGCGGTTGTTCTGCGAAGGCGGCCTGGGGGCGTTGGGTGCGACTTTTCATGTGCGCCAGATCAACCATTCCCGTACGCGAGGGCAGGGGAGTGTGCGGGGGCTGCATTACCAGCAGGGCGATATGCCCGAAGCGAAGCTGATCACGTGCTTGCGTGGCGAAGTCTGGGACGTCGCGGTCGATCTGCGTGTCGATTCGCCGACCTTCCTTCATTGGCATGCCGAACACCTGCGCGCCGGCGACGGCCGCAGCCTGTTGATACCCGCCGGCTTTGCCCACGGCTTCCAGGTACTCGGTGATGAAGCCGAATTGCTGTACCTGCACAGTGCCGACTATGCGCCAGGCAAGGAGGGCGGTCTGTCGGTCCATGACCCTCGGCTGGCCATCGACTGGCCGCTGCCTGTCAAAAATCTGTCGGTCCGGGATGCCGCCCATCCCTGGCTGGATCAACATTTTGCTGGAGTGCGTCCATGAACTGCCGAGGCTGTGGTACCTGCCTGAGTTTGCCGCTGATTGACCTGGGCACCGCGCCGCCATCCAATGCCTATCTGCGTGCCGATCAACTGGAGCAGGCCGAGCAATGGATCCCGCTGCGGGTGATGGTGTGCCAGCAGTGCTGGCTGGTCCAGACCGAAGATTACACGCGCGCCGACAGCCTGTTCGACGCCGACTATGCCTATTTCAGTTCCTACTCCAGTTCCTGGCTGGCCCATGCCCGTCGCTATGTCGCCGAAATGGTCGAGCGCTTCGGGCTCGATGAGCAGAGCCGGGTGGTGGAGATCGCGGCCAACGACGGCTACTTGCTGCAGTACGTCGCCGAGCGCGGAATTGCGTGCCTGGGTGTCGAGCCGACCCGCAGCACCGCACAGGCGGCCCGGGAAAAAGGCCTGGAAATCCGTGAAGTGTTTTTCGGTCAGGACAGTGCCCGCCAGCTGCGTGACGAGGGTTGGGCAGCCGATCTGATGGCGGCCAACAACGTGTTGGCACATGTGCCGGACATCAACGACTTTCTCGGTGGTTTTGCCACGTTGCTCAAGCCGTCGGGCGTGGCGACGTTCGAGTTCCCGCACCTGTTGTCACTGATGGCCGAACAGCAATTCGACACCCTGTACCACGAGCACTATTCCTACCTGTCGCTGACTGCCGTACAGCGGTTGTGCGAAACCAATGGCCTGGTCATTTTCGACGTCAGCGAGCTGCCGACCCACGGCGGCTCCTTGCGCGTTTTCGTCCAGCGTGCCGATGGCCGGCAGCCGACGACCGCGGCAGTGCAACGCATGCTCGATACCGAGCGTGATGCCGGGGTTGGCACGTCCGGGTTCTACTCGACACTGGCACCGGCTGCCGAGCGTATCAAGCATCAATTGCTGCGCTTTTTGCTGCAAGCCAAGGCCGAGGGCAAGCGCGTGGTCGGCTACGGCGCTGCCGCCAAGGGCAATACCTTGCTCAACTACGCGGGGGTCAAGCCTGACCTTCTGGCCTGGGTGGCCGATGCCAGCCCGCACAAACAGGGCAAGTTCCTCCCGGGCAGCCGCATACCGGTGGTGGCACCCGATCGCCTGGCCATCGAGCGCCCGGACTACGTACTGGTACTGCCATGGAACCTGCTGCAGGAAGTCAGTGAGCAGCAGGCACAGGTCCACCAGTGGGGCGGGCGCTTCGTGATCGCCGTGCCTGAGTTGAAGATACTGTGAGCGGCTTGCACGTGCTGGTCACGGGTGCCACCGGCTTCATCGGCCGGCATCTGATCAGTGCTTTACTGGCTCGCGGGTGCAAGGTCCGTGCAGTGGCCCGGCGCATGGAGCTGGCACGCAGCCTGCCCTGGTTCGACGCAGTGGAATTCGTTGCCGCAGACATCCACGCCGCCGACCTGGATCTGGCACCTCTGGTCGAAGGCATCGATGCATTGGTTCATCTTGCCTGGCCGGGGCTACCCAACTATCAGGGGCTGTTTCACTTCGAACATAACTTGATGGCCGACTATGGCTTCATCAAGCGTGCGGTTGAGGCCGGCGTGAAGCAAGTCCAGGTGACGGGCACCTGCTTCGAATATGGCCTGCAGAACGGTCCCTTGAGTGAGCAAAACCAGGCCATGCCAGGCAATCCCTATGGCCTGGCCAAGCACAGCCTGCATTTATTCCTGGAAGCATTCCGGCAGCAGCACCCGTTCACCCTGCAATGGGTACGGCTGTTCTATCTGCATGGTGAGGGGCAGAACCCCAACAGCCTGTTGGCGGCGCTCGATCATGCCATCGACTCCGGGCTGGAACAGTTCAACATGTCGGCCGGCGATCAGTTGCGAGATTTCCTCGCTGTGGAAACAGCTGCCGGCTACCTGACCAGTCTGTTGCAGCGTCGTGATTTCAGCGGCGTGGTCAATTGCTGCAGTGGGCAGCCGATATCGGTTCGAGCGCTGGTCGAGCAACACTGCGCGAATCGCGGCTCGTCGATCCGTCTGAATCTGGGGCACTACGCCTATTCGGTCCACGAACCCATGGCGTTCTGGGGTGATACCGGGCGGTTGCTTGCACTATTGGGAGCTGAAGATGAAGCATGAGTTGTATCGGGTTGCCGATCTGCCGGTGTTGCAGAATCGCACCTTTGCCGACCCGGCTTCGGCCAGGGCCTCGGCCTGCGCCGACATGGTGTTGGTACAGGATGCGGTGAGCGGGCTGATCTTCAACCAGGCGTTCGATGCCGACAAGCTCAGTTATGACAGCGACTACCAGAATGAACAGGCTCATTCCGGGCAGTTCCAGCAGCATCTCGATGATGTGGAAGCGATCATCGCTCGTCATTTCAAAGCGCGCAGCCTCATCGAAGTCGGTTGCGGCAAGGGCTATTTTCTCGAACTGTTGCGCAGTCGCGGCTACGCCGTCACCGGGATCGACCCGGCCTACGAGGGCGACAACGCCGCTGTGATCAAGGCACCCTTCACCCGTGGCCTGGGGCTGGCGGCCGACGCGATCGTACTGCGTCACGTCCTGGAGCACATCGCCGACCCGGTCAGTTTCCTGACTGAAATCGCCGACGCCAACCAGGGAGGCCTGATCTATATCGAAGTGCCGTGTTTCGACTGGATCCTCGAGCACCGGGCCTGGTTCGATCTGTTCTACGAACACGTCAATTACTTCCGCCTCGATGACCTGCGGCGCCTGTTCGGTAACGTATATGAGGCCGGTCACCTGTTTGGCGGTCAGTACCTGTACATCGTCGCCGATCTCGGCACCTTGTGTACCCGTCCCCAACAGAGTGAACCGCCACTGCAATTGCCTGCGGGTTTCACCGGCAGCCTGGAGCGTGCGGTGCAAGTCATACAGGACGACCCCCAGCGCGGTTCGGCGATTTGGGGGGCCTCGTCCAAGGGGGTGATCTATTCGCTGTTCCTGCAGCGCGCGGGTGTGGCGGTTGATCAGGTAGTCGACATCAACCCGGCCAAGCAGGGGCGCTACCTGCCGCTGAGCGGCCTGCGCGTTTCATCCCCGCAAGAGGCGCAAGCCGCCTTGCCCGAGGGCGCCAACCTGTTTGTGATGAACTCCAATTATCTTGAAGAGATCAAGCGAATGACAGCCGGACGTTATGTCTATCACGCCGTCGACAGCGCTTCATTCCAACAACTTTCCAGCGAGACCGTAAAATGACCCAGTCAGCCATTCATCAAGCGTTCGAAGCTCAATGCCAGGAAGAAATTACCGCGCAAGGCAAGGACGAAAAACTCAAGGACCTGGCCCGCGACTTTTTCAATGAGTCGGCCAGGCACAAGTACAGCTATCACTTCTCCTGGATGGGGCGCCCGATCATCCAGCTACCACAGGACATGATGGCGATGCAGGAGATCATCTGGCAGGTCAAGCCCGACCTGGTGATCGAATGCGGTATTGCCCATGGCGGTTCGATCATCTACTACGCCTCGCTGCTGGAACTGCAAGGCCATGGCGAAGTACTGGGTATCGACCGCGACATTCGCCCGCACAATCGCGAAGCCATCGAGAGCCACCCGATGAGCAAGCGCATCAGCATGATCGAAGGCTCGAGCATCGATGCCGCCGTTGTCGAGCAGGTTCGCGCCGTGGCGGCCGGCAAGAAAGTCATTCTGGTCCTGGACTCCAACCATACCCATGAGCACGTTCTTGAAGAACTACGCCTGTACGCACCGCTGGTCTCCGTTGGCAGCTACTGCGTGGTGATGGATACCGTGGTTGAAGACATGCCCCCAGAGTTCTTCCCGGATCGTCCCTGGGGCCCGGGTGACAACCCGAAGACGGCTGTCTGGGCCTATCTGGAAGAGAACCGCGATTTCGAAATCGACTACCAGGTACAGAACAAGCTGCTGGTGACAGTGGCGCCGGACGGTTACCTGCGTCGAGTTCGTTAAGCAACATCACAGTCATTGAGTTCATTGGGCGATTCGTTGGTTCTGGGGAAATTTATGCAAGGCAATTTCGGGTTTGAGAAAACGGCACAACTGCACGAGCGTTTGACGCTGGTGTTGATGACGCACAATCGGCCGGCGTTTTTGCGACGTACGTTGCAGTATTACAGCGGCTATCCGTGCTCGATCATTGTGCTGGATTCCTCCACCCGCTCGGCTGATGAAATTGCTGCGGATTTTCCGGGGGTGGAATACCTGCATTTGCCGCAGTTCTCGTACCTGGGCTTTCAGGCCAAGCTCAAGTACGGCATCGGCAAGGTCACGACACCCTACATGGCCTTCGCTGCCGACGATGACTTTCTCCTGCACGGCGCCCTGACCGAGTCAGTCGAGTTTCTTGAAGCCAACCCCGATTACGGAATGTGTCATGGCTACAGCATGATGTATCTGGCTGAAGCCACCCAGGTGAACTACTACCGGCGCGACAAGAAGGTCTGCGAAGACTACGCCGACGAGCGCGCCGAGCAGCGCGTGCTTGACTACATGGGACAGTTCATTCCACCGTTCTTCGCCGTCACCCGCACTGCGCTGCTGCGCAACTGGTTTGATCTGATGCCTGATGGGCTCAGCTTCGAATGGCAGGAAATCGGTCATGTGTACTTCCTCCTGGCGAGTGCCAAGGCACGGATCCTGCCGATTCCGTATGCAGTGCGTGAAGCCAATTACGGGTCATCCGAGCACAAGACCGAAGTGGTGTTCGTGCTCAGTTTCACCGACGCCAAATCGGTGGCCGAGCGCGAGCAATTCGCTGATTTTCTCTCGACGATCCCTACTGCCATCGCTGGGCTGGAGCGCGAGCAGATTCGCCAGCTGGCCCTGGACAGTTTCGCGGCCATGGCCCAGTGCCTGCAACAACGCAAGTCTTTGACTCTCGAGCCGCTCTTCAGCTCCAGCTGGACCGACCCGCTGCAGGGACCGGTTCGCCAGTTCGGGCCTACCCAGTACATGGAAATGCCGTTCTACAACAAGGCATTCTTCGACTGCCTGACCGAGTTCGAATTCCTGCTGCACGCGATGCCCGCCGGTCGCCTCCAGCTCGAGCGGCTTGAGCCGCTGCTGCTCAAGCAAGAGCAGTTGCTGCAAATGCAAAACAACGATACGCCGGCAACCGTCAAAGGGCGGCTCTGGGAGGCGCTCGACGCCACTGCGTTCAATCGTACCGTGGTCAAGCGTTTGGCTCAGGCGCTGGAAGAGGCGGGCGAGAAGCAGGACGCAGAGGCGATGTTCGCCTGGGCCCACCGCCTGGATTCGGTGTCCACCCAGGGCGGGCGGGAACTGCTGGGCAGCATGCACAGCGGACGTCTGCTTGACTGGCTGGAAGCACGCAATCCGACGGAGGTCGAGTTGGCAGCCATCTCTGCACACCTGGAGCAGCATGGCGGTGCGCCGCAATTCGGCATTTTGCTGCTCGACCTGCACGATGACATGAACAAGTTGCAGACGACGTTCGACAGCCTGCTCCGCGGCTACAGCAAGGCCTTTCGCATCGTGGTCTTCACCATCGGCGATGTACCGGCGCTGACCAGCGTCGACCAGACCTTGCACTTCATCAAGGTCGGCAAATCGGACTATGTTGCAAAAATCAATGAGTACACCCGGCAGTCGAGCTGTGACTGGCTGATGCTGGCCGAAGCGGGCGACATGTTCACCCCGGCCGGTTTGTTGCGCGCCAGTCTCGAATTGCTGGACGCACCTCAATGCCGTGCGGTGGCAGTGGACGAAATCCAGCAACAGTCCAGTGGTGCATGGCGTGAGGTCTTCCGCCCTGCATTCAACCTCGACTTACTGCAAAGCCTGCCGTCGATGTTGGCGCGGCATTGGCTGGTCCGTCGGGAAGAGCTGGTGGCAGCCGGGGGGTACTCCAGCGAATTTACCGACGCACTCGAATTCGACCTGTTGCTGCGTCTGATCGAGCAGGGCGGCCTCAGCGGTCTGGCCCATCTGGACGAGCCGGTGCTGATCAGCCAGGCGCCAGCGCTGCAAGAAAACCAGCACGAGCGTCAGACCCTGATCCGTCACTTGGCCAGCCGTGGCTACAAGGCCCATGTCAGCTCGGCAGTGCCAGGAACCTACCGCATCGACTATCGTCACACTGAGCGCCCACAGGTCTCGATCATTGTGCGCAGCAATGACGACCTCGCCGATCTGCAGCGCTGCCTGGATAGTGTCCAGCAGCGCACCCGCTACTTGCGTTACGAAATTCTGATTGTCGACAACAACAGCCAGACGCCGCAGATGCTCGAGTGGCTGGAGCGCCAGGAGCGGCCGAATGGGCGCGTACGCGTATTGCGCAGCAGCGAGCACCTGAGCCCTGCGCAGCAGTGCAATGCAGCCTGCGAAATGGCCCAGGGCGAATACCTGATCTTCCTCGCGGCTGATGCCCAAGTGGTCAACGCCAATTGGATCGAAGCGTTGCTCAACCAGGCCCAGCGTCCTGAAGTTGGTGTGGTCGGCGCCAAACTGATCAACGCCGAAGGCGTGGTCACCCAGGCCGGCCTGGTGCTGGGCCTGGGCGGTACCGTCGGAGCGGCCTTCGCCGGTCAGGCCAAGGATGCTACCGGTTACCTGCAACGCCTGGTGGTCGAACAGAACTACTCGGCCGTGTCGTCGGCCTGCCTGATGATTCGTCGCGAATTGTACAAGGCCATTGGCGGCCTCGATGAAGACCTGTTTGCGCAAACCTGTGGCGATATCGACTTGTGCCTGAAAGCAGGGGAGGCTGGCTTCCTGGTGGTCTGGACGCCTCAGGTACAGATTGTGCACCCTGGCACGCTGCCGAGCGACGAGGCGGTACTGGCGGCCTTGCGCGACAAGTGGCAGGTCTTCGCGCAGGACCCGGCCTACAACCAGAACCTGGCGACCACGGGCAACGGCTTTGTGCTAAGTGCTCCGAAGGCTGTGGACTGGGTTGCATTGACCGCTTGAGGCAGAGTTTTAAAAAATGTTCAACGATAAATCCATATTGATCTCAGGTAGCACGGAATTTCCTGGCGTGGAACAACGGTCTGAATTGCTTGCGGGTTTGCCAGCATGATTGCCTACGGTCGCCAGAGTGTGGAGCAGGCGGACATCGATGCGGTGGTCGAGGTGTTGCGCTCCGACTGGCTGACTCAGGGGCCGAAAGTCGAACGCTTCGAAGCGGCGCTGGCAGATCGTTGCCAGGCCAGGCATGCGGTGGCGGTGTGCAACGCCACGGCGGCCTTGCACATCGCCTGCCTGGCGGCCGGGCTGGGTCCGGGCGATTGGCTCTGGACCAGCCCCAACAGTTTTGTCGCCTCGGCCAACTGTGCCCGCTATTGCGGTGCCTCGGTGGATTTCGTCGATATCGATCCGGCGACGCTGAACCTCGATGCCGGATTACTTGAGACCAGGCTGGCAAAGGCCGAAGCCGCCGGAAAGCTGCCCAAAGTCGTCGTGGCTGTCGCGTTTGCCGGGCAAAGCTGCGACTTGCGGGCCATCTCCCGATTGGCCAAGCGCTATGGCTTCCTGGTGATTGAGGACGCCGCGCATGCGGTGGGCGCGAGTTACGCCGGCAAGCCGGTCGGGTGCGGCGAATTCGCCGACATGACCATTTTCAGCTTTCATCCGGTCAAGATCATCACCACGGCAGAAGGTGGCATGGTCCTGACCAACCAGCCGCACCTGGCTGAACGCCTGCGTCGGTTGCGTAGTCACGGCATTACCCGGGATCCGGCCCAGATGACCGAGCCGGCCCATGGCGACTGGTACTACCAGCAACTGGAATTGGGTTACAACTATCGCCTGTCCGATCTTCAGGCGGCGTTAGGGCTCTCGCAACTGGTGCGGCTCGACGCTTTTCTGGCGCGGCGACGTGCACTGGCGGATCGTTATCAGCGGTTGCTTGTCGATCTGCCACTGGGTCTTCCAGAGAAGCAGCCTGAGGCGGAATCGGCCTGGCACATGTATGTGGTCCGGCTGCACTGTGGAGCGGTCGGGCGCACGCAGCGCGAGATATTCGATGATCTGCGTCAGGCCGGCATCGGGGTCAACCTGCATTACATTCCAATTCATCTGCAACCGTACTATCGCGATCTGGGGTTTGCTCCGGGAGATTTCCCCGAGGCCGAGCGGTATTATGCGCAAGCGCTCACCTTGCCGCTTTACCCGGACTTGACCGATGAGCAGCAGGACGAGGTGATTTGGCAGTTGCGCAGGGTGCTGGCACAACCCATGAGCATGAGAGCGATGTATGGATGAAGTGAATGAGGTTGTCGCCATCATTCCCGCTCGTGGTGGCAGCAAGCGCATCGTCGGCAAGAATCTCAAGTCTTTCAAGGGTGTGCCAATCATTGCCTGGTCGATTCGTGCGGCCCTTGGCAGCGGGTTGTTCGACCGGATCGTGGTCAGTACTGATGATGAAGATATTGCCGAAGTGGCCCGTGCGCATGGCGCCGAGGTGCCGTTCATGCGTCCGGCCGAGCTGGCCGACGACCATGCAACTACGGCCGCCGTCGTGGTGCATGCCCTGCAGGCGCTGGCTGCGTCGGGGCGTCGCCCGCACTTTGCATGCTGTATTTACGCCACTGCGCCGCTGTTGCAGCGCCGTTATCTGCGCCAGGGGTTCGAGCAGTTACAGGCGCAGCCCGAGAAGTCCTTTGCGTTTTCCGTCTGCAGTTTCGGCTTTCCGGTGCAGCGCGCTCTGGCCCTGACCGTCGACGGTGCATTGACGCCCCTGTACCCGCAATACCGGGAAACCCGCTCGCAGGATCTGCCGCCGGCCTACCAGGATGCCGGGCAATTTTATTGGGGGCGCACCAGTGCCTGGTTGGCAGGCGATACCTTGTATTCTGCACAAAGCCTGCCGGTGATGCTGCCACGGCATCTGGTTCAGGATATCGATAGCGAAGAGGACTGGGTGCGCGCCGAACATCTGCATTCGGCATTGCTCGCCGGTGGGGAACTGGAGCCGTGAATATTCTGATTCGAGCCGATGCTTCGTCGAGCATTGGCAGTGGCCATGTCATCAGGTGCATGACGCTGTCGGCGCAGTTGCGTGCCTTCGGTGCGCAAGTGACCTTTGCCTGTCGTTCACTCGATGGCCACCTTGGAGATCAGCTACAGGCTGCCGGTTATCCCGTATTGTGGCTTGCGGCTCGGTATCCGGGCGAGCAGCCAGGGGCGAGCATCGAAGCGCCACTGCCCTGGGAGGCGGACATTGCCGCGTTGCAGTCGATGGTGCCGGTCGCAGCGGTGTTTGACTGGATTCTGATCGATCACTACGGTCTGGATCGGCGCTGGCACCGTGCTGCGCGACAATGGGCACGACGAATCGCGGTCATCGACGATCTTGCCAATCGCGAGCATGACGCCGATCTGTTGCTGGATCAGAATTTCACTGCCAGCGCAGCCCTCTATGCGCCGTACCTGCGTGAAGGTTGTCGGACCCTGCTGGGACCGCACTTCGCGTTGATCCGCCCGGAATTTTGCCGTGAGCCGCGGGCAATCACTGCGCGGGCGCGGCGGGTGCTGGTCAACTTTGGTGGCTTCGATCCCGCAGGCCTGACGCTCAAGGCGCTCCAGGCGCTGGCCGGGGTCGACGATGTGCTGGTGGACTGCATTGCCGGCCGCGCGAATCCAGCCTGGGCGCAATTGCAGGTACTGTGCGCGCAAAAGCCTGCCTGGCAACTGGCGGCGTATGCCGAGGACCTGCCTGAGCGTATGGCGGCGGCCGATCTGGCTATTGGGGCTGGCGGTGGCACCACTTGGGAGCGCTGCGTGCTCGGCGTGCCGACCCTGTGTATTGTCGTGGCCGATAACCAGCAGGCCAATGCCCAGGCGCTGGCAGCCGCGGGCGGGCACTTGTATCTGGGGCGCAAGGAAGAGATCGAGGTCGAAAGCTTGCGCCAGGCGATAGCACTGATGCTGGGAAACCCGGCGTTGCGCCAGAGTTTTGCCGACTGTGGCCGCTCCCTGGTCGACGGCCTGGGCGCCAAGCGCGTCGCGGTGGCCTTGATGTCTGAACACCTGCAGTTGCGCGCTGCTGCAAGCAGCGACGCGCGCTTGCTGTTCGACGGCCGCAATGCTCCTGCGGTACGGCGCTGGGCTGGCAATGGCGGGGCATTGGACTGGCACGAACATCTTGCCTGGCTGAAGACTGTGCTGGACGATCCGAAGCGGCTGTTGCTGGTTGCCGAGGCCGCTGACGGTCCGGTCGGTATATTGCGCTACGACCGGCGTGAGCAAGATCGTGCAGAAGTCTCCATTTACCTGTTCGACGGGCGTTTCGGGGTTGGCTGGGGCAGGGCGCTGCTGGCATGTGGCGAGCGTTTTTTGCGTAATGTCTGGCCCGGGCTCTGCGCTATCGAGGCGAAAGTGCTGCCCTCCAATCAGGTCTCCCTGGCGCTGTTTCAAAGCGCCGGTTTCAATCAGGCCGAATGCTGTTTCGAGCGCGTTTTCGAGGATCAGTCTCAATGAGCAGTTTTACCATCGGTACGCGCCGTATCGGTCGCGATGCTCCGCCCCTGGTTATCGCCGAGATGAGTGGTAATCACAATCAATCGCTGGAGCGGGCCCTGGCCATTGTCGAGGCGGCGGCGAAAGCCGGAGCCCATGCTCTGAAACTGCAGACTTACACTGCTGATACCATGACCCTGGACCTCGCCCACGGCGAGTTTTACATCGAAGACCCCGCCAGCCCCTGGGCCGGCACTTCGTTGCATGCCTTGTACCAGCAGGCCCATACCCCCTGGGAATGGCACAGGCCACTGTTCGAGCGCGCTCGCGAACTGGGGATGCTGGCATTTTCCACGCCCTTCGACGAGACCAGCGTGGATTTTCTCGAATCGCTGGATGTTCCCCTCTACAAGATCGCCAGCTTCGAAAACACCGATCTGCCACTGATTCGCCGGGTGGCGGCCACGGGCAAGCCACTGATCATCTCCACGGGTATGGCCAGCGTCGCTGAATTGGACGAAACGGTGCGTACTGCGCGCGCCGCCGGCTGCAAGAACCTGGTGCTGCTCAAGTGCACCAGCACCTATCCGGCTTCGCCGGAACACAGCCACGTGCGCACGATCCCCCACCTGAGGGAGATGTTTGGCTGTGAAGTGGGGCTTTCCGACCATACCCTGGGGGTGGGGGCCGCGATTGCCGCCGTGGCGCTCGGGGCGAGCGTGGTGGAGAAGCATTTCACACTCGATCGCAGTGCCGGTGGCGTGGATGCCAGCTTTTCGCTCGAGCCCGCCGAAATGGCCAGCCTGGTGGTCGAGACCGAACGGGCCTGGCAGTCCCTGGGGCAGGTGCACTATGGCGTCAGCGCGATCGAGCGTGCGTCCTTGGTCTACCGGCGTTCTCTCTATGTGGTACGAGACATGCAGGCAGGTGAGGCATTCGATGCCAGCAACGTGCGCGCCATCCGCCCCGGGCTAGGGCTGGCGCCACGCCACCTGGATGCCGTGCTAGGGCGCTGCGCCCGCCAGGCGTTGGGCAAAGGCACTGCACTGAATTGGAGTATGATCCTGTGACTCTGGCATGACGGGGTTTTGCAAAATGTGGCATTGTCTGTGAATCTGAGTGACCTGTAGGTCACAACGTGCATCTTCACTATAACCCGTTAACGGGAGATGCCGGTTTTGCCGTCGTCATCTTCCGCTGCCGCCTTGTCACGCGGGCGGTGAAAATCCCTGTTTGTCGGCACCCCTCGATCATGCGAGCGGTGGTATTGAGCATTTAACTATTTTGGGAAGCCAAGATGATCGGCATTAAAAGCATCGCGAGTTATGTGCCAGCGGACGGCTTGGACAACTACGCGCAGGGTGCCAAATTCGAAAAGGATGAAGAGTTCATCCTCGGCAAGATCGGCTCCGCCTTCTTGCCGCGCATGTCCTCCGAGCAGGAAACCTCAGACCTCTGTGTCGAGGCTGCCAATGCATTATTTGCCAATAATCCGGAGCTCAAGCGCGAGTCCATCGACGCGCTGATCGTCGTCACCCAGAACGGCGATGAAGAAGGTCTTCCGCACACCGCGGCCATCGTCCAGGACAAACTCGGCTTGCCGACCAGCGTGGCTGCGTTCGACATTTCCCTGGGTTGCTCTGGGTATGTCTATGGCATCTATGCCCTGAAGGGCTTCATGGAAGCCGCCGGCCTGAAGAATGGCCTGCTGATTACCGCCGATCCCTATTCGAAAATCGTCGACGCCGAAGATCGCAACACCACCATGCTGTTCGGCGACGCCGCCACCGCTACCTGGATGGGTGAAGATGCCACCTGGCAGTTGGGCAAGGCCAAATTCGGTACCGACGGCTCCGGTGCGCCGCACTTGAAGGTCTCCGATGGCACGTTCTTCATGAACGGTCGTCAGGTATTCAATTTTGCCTTGCTCAAGGTGCCGGCGCACTTGCATGAATTGCTTGCCGATTCGGGGCTCAAGTCCACCGATATCGATGCGTTCTGCATTCACCAGGGCAGCGCGGCTATCGTCGATGCGGTGGCGCGGCGCTTTGAAGACGAGCCGGAGAAATTCATCAAGGACATGGTCGAGACCGGCAATACCGTGTCTTCGAGTATTCCTCTGCTGTTGGAAAAACACGTGCTGGACGCTAAATGGAAGCGTGTGGCGCTCAGTGGATTCGGCGTTGGCCTGTCCTGGGGTTCGGCGATAATTTACCGGCCCTGATCTCTGCCGGCTGCAGGAAGTGTCGTGGCTGAGTTAAGCTGCGACCTTTATGCACACAAGGGATGTTCGAGCCATGAGCGAGATCTTTCAGCGCAACGCGCAGCTCCTTCGCACGCGCTGGCCAGGACTGTATCAACGCCTGCTCGGCGAAGACAGTAGCTCGCTGGACGTGGAACTGATTGGCACTACGCTCAAGGTCTGCGGAATCCAGCTCAGCAGTCGCCACGACCGTGGCGCCGAAGCGCGCTTTCAGGCTGCCAGCCTGCCGCCTGCAAGCGCCTTGCTGCATTTGTACGGTACCGGCCTGGGCGACCTGCAACAAGTTCTGCTCGAATCATCCAGCTTGCAATGCTTGTGTGTTCATGTACTGAACGGGGCATTGTTCAAGCTTGTACTCGAGGTGCTCGACCAGTCGCAATGGCTGGCCGACCCACGGGTCGAACTAGCCTGGGCTGGCGACAGCCGCGAGATTGGGCTGCCGTATTTTGCCCTGCCGGCCGAGATTGTCCTGGCGGATGAATTCAACGCCAGGATTCGCGACAGACTGGTCAGTGAGACGCACCTGTCGTTCAACAATCGCTCATTCGATAGCGCCGATCCGCGCCTGATCGCGTTGCTGAACAAGAGTCTGGATCTGCTGCGTAGCGATCGCGATGTCGCCGAGCTGTTTGACAGTCGGCAGGGGCAGGACTGTTTCGTGATTGCCACCGGGCCGAGCCTGGAAACGCATTTCAGCGCCTTGCGCAATATCCGCGAACAGGCCGTGCGGCCCTACTTCATCTGTGTCGACACCGCTTATCGGCCCTTGCTCGAACAGGGCATCAGGGCTGACCTGGTGGTCAGCGTCGATCACAATATCCGCCCCCGTCATTTGCCGGCCGATGCCTCGGCCGAGACCACTCTGGTCTACATGCCCATGCTTGACACCGATGTGCTGGCGTCCTGGCGCGGGCCGCGCCATGTCGGTTATTCGGCTAGCCCGCTGTATGACGCGGTACGCGAACAAATCCCTCGCGGTAGTCTGTTCGTCGGTGGCAGTGTCATCCATCCGGCGGTGGATCTGGCGGTGAAGATGGGTATGCGTCAGATCACCCTGTTCGGTGCCGATTTCGCTTTCCCGATGAACAAGACCCATACCGGCTGGAGCGACGGCGACCTTGGGCCGAAGCTGGAAAAGGCCCGGCACTGGGTACTCGATGGGCACGGGCAGCGAGTCGTGACCCAGTTGAACTTTCGCGGCTACCTGTGTGAGCTGGAGCGCTACATTGCCGCCCATCCGCAGGTCCGGTTTCTCAATACCAGTCGAGCTGGCGCACTGATCGCTGGCACAACCTTCGCCTCGGAGTTCTGCCAATGAACCTGAACAATCATCAGGCGATGGCTCGCCAGTGTGCGGGCTTGTTTCGTCTGGGGCGCGATATCGAGGGCGGTCTGGAGATGGTCGAAATGTTCGACCGCTTGTTGCGGGTGTTCGATGCTGAGCCCGTGGCGATACAGCAGCAATCGGCGGCAATACTGGCGGCCGTGTTCACCGCGCAACAGGCCCAGGACTGGATCGGTGTTGCCGATTATCTCGAATACGAGCTTGTCGAGCTCCTGGGGCAGGTTGGCAAAGCCTGAGGGCGATTCGGAGATCGTGAAGTTCGTCACATTTTGCCGGACTGTCTGGCTCGCGATTTTTGCGCCGAATCCAGCGCAATCCCCCGGATTTACAAGGGATGGCAGCGTGATGGCATTTTTTTTAGAAAATTCCCTAAAGCAACCGCGAGCAACGACGATAACCATTACGAAGGTTCTCTAGGCCACACCCGGCGGATGCCAGGGCCGGAAGCCGCAGTATCCATCCAACGAGGAATTCGTCATGGCATTAACCGTAAACACCAACACCACTTCGCTGGGCGTGCAGAAGAACCTGAACCGCGCTTCCGACTCGCTGAGCACTTCGATGACCCGCCTGTCTTCCGGCCTGCGCATCAACAGCGCCAAAGACGACGCCGCTGGTCAGCAGATCGCGAACAAACTGCAAACCATGATCACCGGTTCGACCGTTGCGATCAAAAACGCCAACGATGGTACGTCGATCACTCAGACCGCTGAAGGCGCTCTGTCTGAAATGACCAACATCCTGCAGCGTATGCGTGAACTGGCTCTGCAGGCTCGTAACGACTCCAACGGCACCACTGAACGTGCGGCGCTGAACAAGGAATTCGCGGCCAAGTCCGACGAAATCACTCGTATCGCCAGCTCCACCACCTACGGCACCAGCAAGCACCTGCTGGACGGCAGCGCCGGTACCATGCAATTCCAGGTTGGCGCCATGACCGGTACCGACCAGATCATCAGCGTTGTCATGAGCACCAGCTTCGCCGCTTCCACCCTGGCTGTGGGTACTGGCGCCCTGGCGATCTCGGGTACTTCGGACTCCGCGGTACACACCGCTGTGGACGGCGCGTTGACCGCGATCGACGCTGCTCTGCAAACCATCGACAACAAGAAGTCGGACCTGGGTGCTGTGCAAAACCGCTTCCAGAGCACCATCAACAACCTGCAAAGCATGAACGAGAACGCCACTGCCGCTCAAGGCCGCGTTCAGGACACCGACTTCGCTTCGGAAACCGCTCAGCTGACCAAGCAGCAGACTCTGCAGCAAGCGTCCACCGCAGTCCTGGCTCAGGCCAACCAACTGCCATCCGCTGTACTGAAGCTGCTTCAGTAATAATCGGGTGAAATCGGGCGAGGGGATGCGCATGGCGTATTCTCTCGCTTTTTACTTTGGAGGTGATGGAAATGGATATGAGCGTCAGGTTGAACTCGTCTTATCCGGCCTCGGCTGCGTTCAGCGGGAATGCCGATAAGGCGGATGAAAAACCGGCGGCCACCAATGCCAGTGCCAAAGTCAGCGCCGTGGAAAAGACTCCAGACGAAAGCCAGTTGAAAACGGCCGTCAAGGAAATCCAGGATTTTGTCCAGTCGATGCAGCGCAACCTGGAGTTTTCGGTGGATAAATCCTCTGGCCAGGTGGTTGTCAAAGTCATCGCGCGGGACAGTGGCGAAGTCATTCGCCAGATTCCATCGCAAACCGCGCTGGAGTTGGCCAAGAGTCTGAGCGACGCCAGTAGCCTGTTGTTCAACGAGAAAGTCTGAACGCTGGCGCGATAATTGTTCGCGACTTGTCCTCGATAGGGATGGTCAAAAAATCGGCGTTAACCAGAAAAGGAGAAAGTTATGGCAAGTCCAATTCTACCAAGTTTGGGGCTGGGGTCGGGTATCAACACCTCCTCCATCGTAGACGCCCTGGTTGCCGCCGAAAAGCAGCCCAAGCAAGCTCAGATCACCCGTCAGCTCAACTCCAATACCGCGTCTATCTCCGCCATTGGCACATTGACGAGCGCACTGTCGGCCTATCAAGCCTCGCTGGACAAACTCAAGAGTTCGACCTCGCCGGCCTTTCTGGCGTTTGCCGCTACCTCGTCGGATACCAAGTTCGTCACCGCAACGGCCAGCAACACGGCAGTCAGCGGCACCTATGCCATTGAAGTGGGAAGCCTGGCCACGGCCTCGAAGATCGCCAGCAAGCCGTTGGGCATCGGTACCGCTATTACTGCCGGTCAGTTGACGATCAGCCAGGGCAGCGGTGCCAGCCAGGTCGATTACACGGTGGACATTGGCTCGGGTGCCACTTTGCAGTCGGTTCGGGACTCGATAAACAGCACCCTGCAGTCCAAAGGCATCACTGCCAACATCATCAATGATGGTACCGATTCGCGCCTGGTGCTGAGCTCGACCACTACCGGTGCGAATTCCGACCTTTCCACTAGTGGTATTCCCGAGCTGATCATCGATGGCACCTCGAAGATGACCGGGTCGGGTGGGGGCTATATCAACGCCCTGGCAGCCGATGCGGCGTTCACCGTCGACGGGATGAGCATGACCAGCAAGTCCAATACGGTGGACCAGGCTATCAGTGGCTTGAGTTTCAATCTGGTGGCTGCGGGTAGCTCGACCGTGACCGTGGGTACCAACACCGATGGTTTGAAAACTTCGGTGCAGTCATTTGTCGATGCCTATAACAATCTGATCAAGACCATCAACACCCTGACCAAGACCACCGAGGATGCGGATGGCAAGCTGACCAAGACTGCCCCGCTGACCGGCGATGCTTCGGTGCGCGGCCTGCTTTCGTCCCTGCGCAATGAGCTGGTGGTGCCGGCTTCTGGCGGCAATGGTCAATTGAAGGTGCTTTCGCAACTGGGTATCAACACCGTGCAGGCAGACGGTACCCTGGAGTTCAACAGCACCACGTTTACTTCTGCGCTCACCGATAAAAAGCTCGGTAGCGAGATTCAGAACCTGTTCAATGCCAATGATGGTCTGCTGTCACGCATGAGTAATGCGATCGCGCCATACACCGGTAGTGACGGCATTTTCGCTTCGCGCTCGAAAACGCTCGAGGCGACGAAAAAGAGTCTGGCCACCCAGCAGGCCAACCTGGATGTGCGCATCACCAACCTGACCGCGTCACTGAGCAAGAAGTACAACGCCATGGATGCGCTGGTGGGCAAGCTGAAGGCAACTGCCAGCAATATCACTTCGATGTTCGATGCCATGAATGCACAGAAGGCCAACTCGTAAGTAATCGGGTGCCAAAAGCCCGGCAGCGCATTTGCGTTTGCCGGGCTTTTGCGTTTTCTCTAAAGTTTTTTGACGCGACGCCGATAATTCGGTCATACAGCTAAACGATATGTGGTGAGGTACAAGCATGAACCCGATGTTAGCCCTTCGGCAGTATCAGAAAATCGGTGCCCAGGCGCAGACTTCCGAAGCCAGCCCCCATCGTCTGGTGCAAATGTTGATGGAAGGTGGCCTGGATCGGATCGCCCAGGCCAAGGGTGCTCTGGAGCGCAAGGAAATCGCCAACAAGGGTCTGGCGATCGGTAAGGCCATCGGCATTATCGGTGGTTTGCGCGAAGGCCTGGACCGGGACAACATGACTGCCGACCTCGAACGTATTGATGCGTTGTACCTGTACATGATTCGTCGCTTGACCGAAGCAAACCTGAACAACGACGTATCCCTCCTCGATGAAGTCAGCGGATTGTTGACGACGGTCAAGGAAGGCTGGGACGCAATTGGTCAACAATAGTGGGCTGCACTGAGGAGAGTGACATGAGTGCCGTGCTCAAGCGCATCGAAGAAACTCGCGAAGCCCTGATCGGGGCACTGGCTGAGCGTGACTGGGAGGCCATAGGTCAACTGGATCTGGCGTGCCGCTCGTGGATGGAAGATGCGCTGAATGAGGCGGTACTGGACGAGGGCGCCCTGCGTGCCAATCTGGAAGAGCTGCAGGGTGTCTATCGGCAACTGATCGAAGTTGCAAGTGGCGAGCGTCAGGCGATTGTCGACGAGATGTCTCAGATCAACCAAGCGAAAAACGCAGCAAAGGTTTACCATCTGTTCGGCTGACTGGGTGGTTCGAAAAGTAGTGCGCCATAAATTTGACTGTGTACGGTTTTTTGACTTAACTAGTGGCTGATTGAATAATTCAGACGTCTACGAGCTGACCATCGCCAAAGATGTCGAGCAGGCCCTGCATTTGGGGCGCCGAGTTGACTAGGGAAGTTGCTATTGCATGTGGCGTGAAACCAAAATTCTGCTGATCGATGACGATAGCGTGCGCCGCCGCGACATGGCGGTGATTTTGAATTTTCTCGGGGAAGAAAATTTTTCCTGCTCAAGCCATGATTGGCAGCAGGTTGTCGGTTCGTCATCCAGTCGTGAAGTACTTTGTGTCCTGATCGGGACCGTCAATGCTCCGGGCGGTGTTCTGGCTCTGCTTAAGACAGTGGCCACCTGGGATGAGTTCCTTCCCGTTCTGCTTTTAGGTGAAAATTCTTCGGCAGACCTGCCCGAAGACCAGCGCCGCCGCGTGCTCTCCAGCCTGGAAATGCCGCCGAGCTACAGCAAGCTGCTCGATTCGCTGCACCGCGCCCAGGTCTATCGCGAGGTATACGACCAGGCGCGCGAGCGCGGTCGTCAGCGTGAGCCGAACCTGTTCCGTAGCCTGGTCGGTACCAGCCGGGCGATCCAGCACGTTCGCCAGATGATGCAGCAGGTGGCCGACACCGATGCCAGCGTCCTGATTCTCGGCGAGTCGGGTACGGGCAAGGAAGTGGTCGCGCGTAATCTTCACTACCACTCCAAGCGTCGCGACGCGCCGTTCGTGCCGGTCAACTGCGGGGCGATTCCCGCGGAATTGCTCGAAAGCGAACTGTTCGGTCATGAGAAGGGCGCTTTCACCGGTGCCATCACCAGCCGCGCCGGTCGTTTCGAACTGGCCAACGGCGGCACGCTGTTCCTCGACGAGATCGGCGACATGCCGCTGCCGATGCAGGTCAAGCTGCTGCGCGTGTTGCAGGAGCGCACCTTCGAGCGTGTGGGCAGCAACAAGACCCAGAGCATCGATGTGCGGATCATTGCCGCCACCCACAAGAATCTGGAGAGCATGATCGAGGTCGGGACCTTTCGCGAGGACCTGTACTATCGCTTGAACGTGTTCCCGATCGACATGGCGCCACTGCGCGAGCGAGTCGAAGACATTCCGCTGCTGATGAACGAGCTGATCTCGCGCATGGAGCACGAGAAGCGCGGTTCGATCCGCTTCAACTCGGCGGCAATCATGTCTCTGTGCCGGCACGGATGGCCGGGCAACGTCCGCGAGCTCGCCAACCTGGTCGAGCGTATGGCGATCATGCATCCGTACGGGGTGATAGGCGTCGCCGAGTTGCCGAAGAAGTTCCGCTATGTCGACGATGAAGACGAGCACATGGTCGACAACCTGCGCACCGACCTGGAAGAGCGGGTGGCGATCAATGGCATGCCGCAGGAGCTCAGCGTCGGTGCGATGCTGCCACCCGAAGGCCTGGATCTGAAGGATTACCTCGGTGGGCTTGAGCAGGGCTTGATCCAGCAGGCGCTGGACGATGCCAATGGGATCGTCGCCCGTGCCGCTGAACGCCTGCGCATCCGCCGCACCACGCTGGTGGAGAAAATGCGCAAGTACGGCATGAGCCGCCGCGATGGAGATGAACAGGCAGAGGATTGACGCTCGCCTGCTTGCAGCAGGGCACAAGGATGTGCCCGGTGCAGTGATGCACACCCTCTCTGATTTGGCGCAATGCCGTGTCTGGTTGACTGAGCCTCCCCTGACAGCTTCCTGAAATACCTCCTCCAGTGGTTAAAAAATATTCCGGCACGTCTATTGCTATAACGCTCGCAACATACCGTTTTATGACGGTCAGCCACGCGAGAGAGCATGATGCCCCAGGTCGTCCCACTATCGAGTGCCGTCGAACAGGAAAGCCGACCTGATCGCGAACAGGCTTTCGCACTGTTCGATCAGGTTTCGACCCGGCTCAACGAGTCTTACAGCCTGCTTGAAGCGCGGGTGACCGAACTCAAGGGCGAGTTGGCCGTGGTCAGTGCCCAGCGCATGCAGGAGCTGGCGGAAAAGGAGCGTCTGGCCAATCGCTTGCAGAACCTGCTCGACCTGTTGCCAGGCGGGGTCATCGTGATCGATGGCCATGGCGAAGTGCGCGAAGCCAACCCGGCGGCCTGTGAACTGCTCGGGCAGCCTCTGGTCGGTGAGTTGTGGCGGCATGTCATTACCCGTTGTTTCGCTCCCCGGGTCGATGATGGTCATGAAATTTCCCTGCGTGATGGTCGACGCCTGTCGATTGCCACGCGTTCGCTGGATGCCGAGCCAGGGCAGCTGGTGTTGCTCAACGACCTGACGGAAACCCGCCACCTGCAGGATCAGTTGGCACGCCATGAGCGCTTGTCGTCGCTGGGGCGCATGGTCGCTTCCTTGGCCCATCAAATCCGCACGCCGCTGTCGGCGGCGCTGTTGTATGCCAGTCATTTGACCGAGCAGGCGCTGCCGGTCGAGACCCAGCAGCGTTTCGCCGGACGCCTCAAGGAGCGCCTGCATGAACTGGAGCATCAGGTGCGCGACATGCTGGTGTTTGCCCGGGGTGAATTGCCGCTGACCGACCGTATCCGGCCCAAGGCGCTGTTCCAGGCCTTGCAGGCCGCGGCGCAGCCCCATGTCGGTGAGCTTCCTGTGCGCTGGCAGTGTGACAGTCATGCCGGTGAGTTGTTGTGCAACCGTGACACCCTGGTCGGAGCCTTGCTCAATCTGGTCGAGAATGCACTGCAGGCCAGCAGTGATCCGATTCGCTTGAAGATCCATCTGTACACCCGTGGGCAGACCCTGCGCTTGTGTGTCAGCGACAGCGGTGCCGGTATCGAGCCCCGCTTGCTGGCGCGCCTGGGCGAGCCCTTTCTGACCACCAGGGCCACCGGTACCGGCCTGGGATTGGCGGTGGTCAAGGCGGTGGCGCGCGCGCATCAGGGCAGTCTGCAACTGCGCTCGCGACCGGCCCGAGGCACCTGTGCGCTGGTCGAGTTGCCGCTGATCGGGCCCGCGGTCGGGAAGGAATCGCAATGAAGGTCATCAACGTACTGCTGGTCGAAGACGACCGCGCCTTGCGCGAAGCGCTGGGCGATACCCTTGAGTTGGGTGGTCACGCCTATCTGGCGGTGGGGTCGGCCGAAGAGGCGCTGGAGGTTGTCGGCAGTCAGGTGTTCAACCTGGTGATCAGTGACGTCAACATGCCGGGCATGGACGGGCATCAATTGCTCGGCAGTTTGCGGGCGCGTCAGCCACAGTTGCCGGTCCTGTTGATGACGGCCCATGGCGCGGTCGAACGGGCGGTCGACGCCATGCGCCAGGGTGCGGTGGATTATCTGGTCAAGCCGTTCGAGCCCAGGGCCTTGCTCGATCTGGTGGCCCGGCATGCACTGGGCCGCGTCGCGGCCGAAGCCGAAGGGCCGATTGCGGCCGAGCCTGCCAGTGCCCAGTTGCTGGAGTTGGCAGCACGTGTGGCGCGCACTGACTCGACGGTGCTGATTTCCGGTGAGTCCGGTACCGGCAAGGAGGTGTTGGCCCGTTTTATCCATCAGCAATCGCCACGCGTCGGTGGGCCCTTTATCGCCATCAACTGCGCGGCGATTCCGGACAATATGCTCGAGGCGACCCTGTTCGGTCACGAAAAAGGCGCGTTCACCGGCGCCATCGCGGCGCAGCCGGGCAAGTTCGAGCAAGCCGATGGCGGCACCTTGTTACTGGACGAGATATCGGAAATGCCATTGGGCCTGCAGGCCAAGCTGCTGCGGGTCTTGCAGGAGCGCGAGGTGGAACGGGTGGGGGCGCGCAAACCGATTGCCCTGGACATTCGCGTGGTGGCCACCACCAACCGCGATCTGGCGGCGGACGTGGCGGCCGGGCGGTTTCGCGAAGACCTGTTCTACCGCCTCTCGGTCTTTCCCCTGGCATGGCGCCCGTTGCGCGAGCGCACTGCCGATATTCTGCCGCTGGCGGAGCGTCTGCTGGCTCGCCATGTCAATAAAATGAAACATGCCGCCGTACAGCTGTCAGCGCACGCCAGGGCATGCCTGGTGGCGCATGCCTGGCCGGGTAATGTGCGGGAGCTGGACAATGCGATCCAGCGCGCCTTGATTCTGCAGCAGGGGGGCGTGATCCAGGCCGAGGATTTCTGCCTGCAGGGCATGCTGCCTTTGCCCGTCTCCTCAGCTGTGATCGTACCTCAGGATTTGCCCTTGCCGGCATCAGGCGTCAGCGAGCCGGCGAGTGGGCTGGGTGACGACCTGCGTCGGCGCGAATTCCAGATGATCATTGACACCCTGCGTGCCGAGCGAGGGCGGCGCAAGGAGGCTGCCGAGCGCCTGGGCATCAGCCCGCGGACCTTGCGCTACAAGCTGGCGCAGATGCGCGATGCCGGCATGGATGTCGAGGCCAGTTTGTACGCGACATAAACCGTTGCGGCATTTATCATGGCCGGCCGGCGGAGCTGGCACCCTTGTTGCTAACACCAGTGCAGTCGCTGTACGAGTGTCAAAAAATTGCGGGCCGTCGGAGAGAGTAGTCCATGAGCCAAGGTGTTGAATTCAATCGATTGATGTTGGACATGCGGGCCATGCAGATGGACGCCATGGCCCAGCCGAAATCAGCCATGCAGGCGCCTGAAGTCGGCTCCAGCAGTTTTTCCGACATGCTCGGCCAGGCCGTCAACAAGGTCAACGATACCCAGCAGGCCTCCAGTCAGTTGGCCAGCGCCTTCGAGATCGGCAAAAGCGGCATCGATCTGACGGATGTGATGATCGCGTCCCAGAAGGCCAGCGTATCGTTCCAGGCGCTGACCCAGGTACGCAACAAGTTGGTCCAGGCGTATCAGGACATCATGCAGATGCCGGTATAAGGACGAGATTGACTCATGGCAGAAGCGACCGTCGATAACTTGCCGGCCAAGAGCGCTCCGGCAGCTGGCAAGCCACCGCTGCTTGGGCTTGCGTTCCTGGAAAACCTTTCCGAAATGACGGTGCTGCGTCAGGTTGGCCTGTTGGTCGGACTGGCTGCGAGCGTTGCGATCGGTTTCGCCGTTGTCTTGTGGTCGCAGCAGCCGGACTATCGGCCGCTGTTCGGCAGCCTGGCCGGGATGGATGCCAAACAGGTGATGGATACCCTGGCGTCCGCCGATATTCCCTATACCGTGGAACCCAACTCCGGCGCTCTGTTGGTCAAGGCCGAAGATTTGTCGCGCGCACGCCTGAAACTGGCTGGCGCCGGCGTCGCACCGAGTGACGGCAACATCGGTTTCGAGATTCTCGACAAGGACCAGGGCCTGGGCACCAGCCAGTTCATGGAAGCCACCCGTTACCGGCGCGGCCTGGAAGGCGAACTGGCGCGGACCATTTCCAGCCTCAACAACGTCAAGGGTGCCCGGGTGCACCTGGCCATCCCGAAAAGTTCGGTGTTCGTGCGCGATGAGCGCAAGCCCAGCGCCTCGGTACTGGTCGAACTCTATTCGGGTCGCTCGCTCGAGCCGGGTCAGGTCATGGCGATCATCAACCTGGTCGCCACCAGTGTTCCGGAGTTGAGCAAGTCCCAGGTGACCGTCGTCGATCAGAAGGGCAACCTGCTCTCCGACCAGGCGGAAAACTCCGAACTGACCATGGCCGGCAAGCAATTCGATTACAGCCGCCGCATGGAAAGCATGTTGACCCAGCGCGTGCACAATATCCTGCAGCCGGTGCTGGGTAACGATCGCTATAAAGCCGAAGTCTCCGCCGATGTTGACTTCAGCGCCGTCGAGTCCACCTCCGAACAGTTCAACCCCGACCAGCCGGCCTTGCGCAGTGAGCAATCGGTCAATGAACAGCGTTCCAGCAGCATGGGCCCGCAGGGTGTGCCCGGCGCGCTGAGCAATCAGCCTCCAGGTGCGGCCTCGGCGCCGCAACAGACCGGTCAGTCGCAAGCGGCCGCCGGGATGGTTCAGCCCGGGCAACCGTTGCTCGATGCCAATGGCCAACAAATCATGGACCCGGCCACGGGCCAGCCGATGCTTGCGCCGTACCCGGCCGACAAACGTCAGCAGTCGACCAAGAATTTCGAACTGGACCGCTCCATCAGTCATACCCGGCAACAGCAGGGGCGCTTGACCCGCCTGTCGGTCGCGGTGGTCGTCGACGATCAGGTCAAGGTCAATCCGGCAACCGGCGAAACCACCCGTGCGCCCTGGGCCGCCGAAGAGTTGGCGCGCTTTACCCGCCTGGTGCAGGACGCCGTCGGTTTCGATGCCAGCCGTGGTGACAGCGTCAGTGTGATCAACGTGCCTTTCGCTGCCGACCGCGGCGAAGCCATCGCCGATATTCCGTTCTACTCTCAGCCATGGTTCTGGGATGTGATCAAGCAAGTCATGGGTGTGTTGTTCATCCTGGTGCTGGTCTTCGGCGTCCTGCGGCCGGTGCTCAACAACATCACCGGCAATGGCAAGGGCAAGCAGCTGATGGGTATCGAAGGCGATGCCGAGCTGGGTGGCATGGGCGGCCTGGATGGCGAGCTGGCCAACGACCGGGTCACCCTGGGCGGGCCGCAAAGTATCCTCTTGCCGAGCCCGAGCGAGGGTTATGACGCCCAGTTGAACGCAATCAAGAGTCTGGTGGCTGAAGACCCGGGTCGTGTGGCTCAGGTCGTGAAAGAGTGGATTAACGCCGATGAGTGATAACCGAGCCCTGATGGCCAAGCTGACCAAGGTCGACAAGGCGGCAATCCTGTTGCTTTCCCTTGGCGAAACCGATGCTGCCCAGGTGCTCCGGCACATGGGCCCCAAAGAGGTTCAGCGCGTCGGTGTTGCCATGGCGCAAATGCGCAACGTGCACCGCGAGCAGGTCGAACAGGTCATGAGCGAGTTCGTCGAGATCGTCGGCGACCAGACCAGCCTGGGCGTGGGCTCCGACGCTTACATCCGCAAGATGCTCAACCAGGCCCTGGGCGAAGACAAGGCCAACGGCCTGATCGACCGCATTCTCTTGGGCGGCAACACCAGCGGCCTCGACAGCCTGAAGTGGATGGAGCCGCGCGCCGTGGCGGACGTGATTCGTTTCGAACACCCACAGATCCAGGCCATAGTCGTTGCCTATCTGGATCCGGACCAGGCCGGCGAAGTACTCGGGCATTTCGATGCCAAGGTCCGTCTGGACATCATCCTGCGGGTGTCGTCGCTGAACACCGTGCAGCCGGCCGCCCTGAAAGAACTCAACCAGATTCTCGAGAAGCAGTTCTCCGGCAACTCCAACGCGGCACGTACCACCCTGGGTGGTATCAAGCGTGCGGCCGACATCATGAACTTCCTCGACAGTTCGATCGAAGGTCAGTTGATGGACGCGATTCGCGACATCGACGGCGACCTCTCGGAGCAGATCGAAGACCTCATGTTCGTTTTCAACAACCTGTCGGATGTGGACGATCGCGGTATTCAGGCGTTGTTGCGCGAAGTGTCTTCCGATGTGCTGGTACTGGCCCTCAAAGGCGCCGACGAGCGAGTCAAGGACAAGATTTTCAAGAACATGTCCAAGCGTGCCGGCGAGCTGTTGCGCGACGACCTCGAAGCCAAGGGGCCGGTGCGGGTCAGCGACGTGGAAACGGCGCAGAAAGAAATTCTCACCATCGCTCGTCGCATGGCCGAGGCCGGAGAAATCGTGCTCGGCGGCAAGGGCGCCGAAGAGATGATTTGAGGCCCGGCGGCTTCTTAATTTTGAGTGCGTGCAATCATGTCGACCAACGAGCATTTGAGTGAGCTGATTCGCGCCAGGGATGTCGAGGCTTTTGATGTCTGGTCATTGCCCAGTTTCGATCCGCAGCAGCCAGAGCCTGAGCCCGAACCTGAGCCGGAAATCGAAGAAGAGATCGAGGAAGTTCCCCTTGAGGAGGTCCAGCCGCTGACCCTCGAGGAGCTCGAGAGCATTCGTCAGGAAGCCTGGAACGAGGGCTTTTCCACGGGCGAAAAAGAAGGTTTTCACAGTACACAGCTCAAGGTCCGGCAAGAGGCTGAAGTGGCGCTCGCGGCCAAGCTCGCCAGCCTCGAAAGGTTGATGGGCAATCTGCTCGAACCCATTGCCGAACAAGACACCCAGATCGAGCAGTCGCTGATCAATCTGGTCGGACATATCACCCGGCAGGTGATCCAGCGCGAGTTGCGCACCGACTCCAGCCAGATTGTCCATGTGCTGCGCGAGGCCCTGAAGCTGCTGCCCATGGGCGCCGACAACATCCGCATTCACGTCAATCCGCAAGATTTCGAACTGGTCAAGGCGCTGCGCGAGCGCCACGAAGAAAGCTGGCGCCTGCTCGAAGACGAGGCGTTGCAGCCTGGCGGTTGCCGCATCGAAACCGAGCACAGCCGCATCGACGCAACGATCGAAACCCGCATCGAGCAGGCCCTGGCGCAATTGTTCGATCAACTGCATGACCAGAGCCTGCACCCCGCACCCGCAGACATGAGCATCGACCTGGACGCTACCGATGCGCCTTGACCGAACCAGTTTCGGCAAGCGCCTGGATACCTACGCCGACGCAGTCGACTTGCCCGGTCAGCCGGTGGTCGAAGGGCGCCTTTTGCGTATGGTTGGCCTGACGCTGGAGGCTGAAGGCCTCCGCGCGGCCATGGGCAGCCGCTGCCTGGTGATCAACGACGACAGTTACCATCCCGTGCAGGTCGAGGCGGAAGTCATGGGGTTTTCCGGGGGCAAGGTGTTCCTCATGCCGGTGGGCAGCGTCGCCGGGATTGCGCCGGGGGCGCGTGTGGTGCCGCTGGCCGACACCGGTCGCCTGCCGATGGGCATGAGTATGCTTGGGCGTGTGCTCGACGGCGCCGGCAGGGCGCTGGATGGCAAGGGCGGCATGAAGGCCGAGGACTGGGTGCCCATGGACGGCCCGACCATCAACCCGCTCAAGCGCGACCCGATCAGCGTTCCGCTGGACGTGGGCATTCGCAGCATCAACGGTTTGTTGACGGTGGGTCGTGGCCAGCGTCTGGGCCTGTTCGCCGGCACCGGCGTGGGCAAGAGCGTGCTGCTCGGGATGATGACCCGCTTTACCGAGGCCGACATCATCGTGGTCGGGCTGATCGGCGAACGGGGGCGGGAGGTCAAGGAATTCATCGAGCACATTCTGGGCGAGGAAGGCCTGAAGCGTTCGGTGGTGGTGGCTTCGCCTGCCGACGATGCGCCGCTGATGCGGCTGCGCGCTGCCATGTACTGCACGCGCATCGCCGAATATTTTCGCGACAAGGGCAAGAATGTTCTGTTGCTGATGGACTCGCTCACCCGTTTCGCCCAGGCCCAGCGCGAGATCGCCCTGGCCATCGGCGAGCCGCCGGCGACCAAGGGTTACCCGCCTTCGGTCTTCGCCAAGCTGCCCAAGCTGGTGGAGCGGGCGGGTAACGCTGAAGCGGGCGGCGGTTCGATCACCGCGTTCTATACCGTGCTGTCCGAGGGCGATGACCAGCAGGACCCGATAGCCGACTCGGCACGGGGCGTGCTCGATGGGCATATCGTGCTGTCGCGCCGTCTGGCTGAAGAGGGGCATTATCCGGCCATCGACATCGAAGCCTCGATCAGTCGGGTCATGCCCCAGGTTGTCAGTCCCGAGCACATGGGCCGTGCCCAGCACTTCAAGCAACTCTGGTCGCGACTGCAGCAGAGCCGTGACCTGATCAGCGTCGGCGCCTATGTGGCCGGTGGCGACCGGGAAACCGACCTGGCCATTTCGTTGCAGTCATCGCTTGTGCAGTTCCTGCGTCAGGGGCTGCACGATAACGAGAGCCTGCAGCAAAGCGGCGAGCAACTGGCGTCGATTTTCACGCCGAAGGCGTCGGGGTAACAGGCCATGGCTCAGAGCCGTGCGGCGCGGTTGGCGCCTGTCGTCGAAATTGCCGAAGACGCCGAGCGCAAGGCCGCTCAGCGCCTTGGCCATTTCCAGGGGCAGGTCAACCTGGCTGAAACCAAGCTGGCCGAACTGGATCGCTTTCGCGCCGATTACCAACAGCAATGGATCACCCACGGCAGCAAGGGCGTCTCCGGGCTGTGGCTGATGAACTATCAGCGCTTTCTCAACCAGCTCGAAACCGCCGTAACCCAGCAAAAGCAAAGCCTGAGCTGGCATCAGAACAACCTGAACAATGCCCGGGGCACCTGGCAGCAGGCCTATGCCCGGGTCGAAGGATTGCGCAAGCTGGTCCAGCGTTACATCGATGAGGCGCGGCAGATCGAGGACAAACGTGAACAGAAGCTGCTCGATGAATTGTCCCAGCGCCTGCCCCGGCATGACCGCTTCTGAACGGGTATCGGCCGGGGCGAGTTGCCGGGGCTGCAACAGGGTGCTAAACCTTCCACTGTATGGAACTGCCAACTCCAAGGAGCTCAAGCCATGGCCGTAGTGACGGATGTCTCCCCAGACGGGAGATTGACCATCGCAATCAAGGGGCGATTCGATTTCGGCAAGCATCAGGAGTTTCGCAGCGCCTATGAACGGCCTGGGCAAAAGCCCGAGTCGATCACCATCGATTTGAAAGAAACGACCTATATCGACAGCTCGGCGCTGGGGATGCTGCTGCTGATGCGCGACCATGCCGGTGGAGAAAATGCCGACATACGCGTGATCAACTCCAGTTCGGACGTGCGCAAGATCCTCGCCATTTCCAATTTCGATCAACTGTTCGATATCAGTTGATCCGCCCATGCCGACCCTCGAGATACTGACGGTACTGATTGCCGAAGATAACGCTGCCGAGCGCATGTTGCTCTCGAGTATTGTCAGGCGCCAGGGCCATGCGGTCCTGACTGCCGAGAACGGCGCAGAAGCCGTCGAGGTATTTTCCCGGCAGCGCCCCCACCTGGTCTTGCTGGACGCGATGATGCCGGTGATGGATGGTTTCGAGGCTGCACAGCGGATCAAGGCGCTGGCTGGCGAAACCCTGGTGCCGATCATCTTTCTCACGTCGATGAGCGAGGAACAGGCGCTGGTCCGTTGTCTGGAGGCGGGCGGCGATGATGTCCTGGCCAAGCCTTACAACCAGCTCATCCTCGCTGCGAAAATCAAGGCCATGAATCGCTTGCGGCGGTTGCAGGCCACAGTACTGGAGCAGCGTGACCAGCTTGCTCGCCACCATGAGCACCTGCGCCGCGAGCAGCATGTGGCCAAGGCGGTGTTCGACCAGGTGGCACACGCCGGTTGCCTGAACTCGCCGAATATCCGCTACCTGCAATCGCCCTATGCGCTGTTCAACGGCGATCTGCTGCTGGCGGCGTTCACGCCTGCGGGCGACATGCGGGTCCTGCTGGGAGACTTCACCGGGCACGGGTTGCCCGCGGCGGTGGGGGCCATGCCCCTGGCGGAAGTCTTTTATGGCATGACGGCCAAGGGTTATGGCATGGCCGAAACCCTGCGGGAAATGAACGCAAAACTAAAACGGATCCTGCCGGTGGACATGTTCTGCTGTGCGACTTTGCTGGCCTTGAGTTTTCAGCGGCGGCTGGTCGAAGTCTGGAATGGGGGGATGCCGGAAGGCTATCTGCATCGCGTTGCCACGGGGCAGCGAGTGCCGTTGGTTTCGCGGCATTTGCCACTGGGTATCCTGTCGCCCGAGCGGTTCGATGTCAGTACCGAGGTGTTGCCGCTGGCGTTGGGCGACAGGGTTTTTCTGCTGTCCGATGGGGTGATCGATACCCAGGATGCGACCGGGCGGTCGTTTGGTGCCCAGCGTTTGCAGCAAGTATTTGCCGCCAATCAGGCGCCGGAACACTTATTCGAAGATATTTTGCAGGCGGTGGCCAGATTCGGCGGCAAATCCCGTGACGATGTCAGTATGGTCGACATCACCATGGTTGCCCCCGACCGTCTTGTGCCACCCCCGCTGGTCTATTCCGACAGCGGAGAATCGAGCCCCCTGGACTGGTCGGTGAGTTTCGAATTTCGCGCAGATACGCTCAAGCGTTTCAATCCGCTGCCTTACCTGCTGCAACTGTTGCAGGAGATCCATGGCCTGCGCGCCCAAAGCGCAGCGATATACAGTGTGCTGAACGAGTTGTACTCCAATGCGCTCGAACATGGGGTATTGGGGCTCGATTCCACCCTCAAGCGGGATGTCGCCGGATTTGCCCGCTATTATCAGGAGCGCAACGATCGTCTGGAGCGCCTGCAAGAGGGGTACGTGCGCCTGCATCTGCGCATAGAGCCGGGCGTGCAGGGTGGGCGGTTATTGATCGAAGTCCAGGACAGCGGCACGGGCTTCGATGTGGAGCAGGTCCTGGCACTGCCGTTAACGGAACGACGGTTGTCCGGACGCGGGTTGAACCTGGTTCGGCAATTGACCCGCAGCGCCGATTGGGCCGACGACGGGCGCGTTGCGCGCGTAGAGTTTGCCTGGGAGGCTCTGGCATAATTCTGACTTGATCAAGGAGTGAGCAAGTGAAGCATCTCGATTACGATGTGCTCAGTGGTTTGCAGTACATCATGGAAGATCAGTACCCATTGTTACTGGATACCTTTCTCGACGATTCGCAAAAGCTACTGAGCCGGCTGCACGAAGCCCGGACCGCCCAGGCGCTTGGCGAAGCTGCCCATACGCTCAAGGGCAGCAGCAGCAATATGGGGGCCCTGGAACTGGCCGACCTGTGTCGGCAGCTGGAAGAGCGCGCGCAGCAAATACCCTTGAGCGGCCTCGAAGAGCTGGTCGATAGAATCGAACAGGAATTCATGACCGTGCGCCGCTTGTACGGTGAAGAGCGCCAGCGATTCCCGCTCGCGCCAGTGCGCTGAGGACGCGCCATTCCTGCCTGGCCTGATTTTTGCTCCATTTCCTGCAGCTGTGCCACGATCCGCGTACGGAGTAGACCGTTCATGCCTCTTGCTTCAAATCCATTGTTGCAGTCCCTTTCTGTGGCCAAAATCCAGTCGGCCAACGCCGCCAAGCCTGATAAAGCCACGGATGCGGGCGCGGACAAGGCAACTGGCTTTGCACAGGTCTATGCGCAGCAAGCCTCGAGCAAGCAGGCCGTCCAGACCAAGGATGCGCCCGACGACAAGGTTGCCGACGATGAACGCCAGGGGGCTGGCGAGGACGCCGTTGCCGCCGAGGATGCAAGCCTTGCCGTTGACGGCAAAACCTTGCCGGTCGATCCGCCGGAGCAGGCGACCGAAGTCCCGGCTGACGCCAGTCCGCTTGCGGTGGCGGACGTCGGTACTGTCAGTGCCCTGATCGACGCTCAATTGCTCCAGGCGGCAACAGTGGCGCCAACGGCCTTGCCCGCACCAGCGGCCGCTGCCGATCAGGCTCAGGCCGAGCTTGTGCCGCCGTTCGATCCCTCCACCGACCCGTTGGCGGACTTGCCGGCGGTGCGTCTGGCTCTGGAACAGAATGCCCAGGCCCAGGGCAAGACCTCGGCCCACGCGGCAGCATCGAACGCGACGGCGACGACGGATCAGCCTGAGGCATTGCCGGGGCAGGGCAGTGTCAATGGCTTGGCGGCTGCCCTGCTCGACAAGCAGGCCAGTGACAGTACCGACGGTGAGCCGGGCGACAAAGCCTTCAACGGCCTGCTCGATGACGGCCTCAAGGACCTCAAGAGCGCGGCCAGCGATACCCGGGTCGATAACTTTGCCGAACGGCTCGCTACGCTGACCCAGGCCGCTACCCCGAAAACCGCCAATGCCGTGCCCCTGGCCGCGCCCTTGAACCAACCGCTGGCCATGCACCAGAGCGGTTGGACCGAAGGCCTGGTCAATCGGGTCATGTACCTGTCCAGTCAGAACCTGAAGTCGGCCGAGATTAAACTGGAGCCGGCCGAGCTCGGGCGCCTGGACATTCGCGTCAACCTGGCACCGGATCAACAGGCCCAGGTCGCCTTCAGCAGTGGTCATGCCGGCGTTCGCGAAGCGCTCGAAGGGCAAGTCCATCGGCTCAAGGACATGTTCGCCGAGCAGGGGTTGGGACAGTTGAATGTCAGCGTGTCCGATCAATCGCGGGGGCAGGACCAGGGGCGTGAGGCGCAGCGCGGCAATGCGCCTTCTTCTTCGCGGCGTTCCGATAACGGTAGCGAGTCTGTCGACAGTGTTGGTGCTGTGGCTGAAGCTGTCACGCCGAGCGTGGTGCTGGGCTCCAGTGTGGTCGACTACTACGCCTGATCCGGGCGTTTTGTATTGCCAGCGATGGCCGCGCCGCATACTTCAAGTCAGTCCCCATCATTCTGGCATAACACTTGCTCCATCCCATCCGTACGACTATGAACACTCGAATAGCGACGGATTATTGGCATGGCAAAGAGCGACGTAGCGAAAGACCCCGCTGGCAAAGGCAAAATCAAGCTGATACTTCTGGCGGTGTTGGCGCTGTTGCTGGCCGTTGGCCTGTCGGTGGGCGCGACCTGGTTCTTCCTGCAAAAGTCAGCCAGCAAGCCGGCGGCAGCCCCCGAGATGACGAGTCATGTCAAGGCTACGGCCGTCTACGAGCAGCTGAAACCAGCCTTCGTGGCTAATTACAACCAGAACGGTCGCCCACGTTACATGCAGGTCAGCATTACCCTGCAGGGTCGTAACCAGGCGGATCTGGACGCCTTGAAAGTGCACATGCCGCTGATTCGCAACAACCTCGTGATGCTGTTCTCTGCCCAGAGTTTCGACAGCCTGGCCACGCCGGTCGGTCAGGAAATGCTGCGACAGAGAGCAACCGCCAGCGTGCAGGAAGTGGCGCAGAAAGAACTGGGCAAAGTGGTCATCGATCAGTTGCTCTTCACCAATTTCGTATTGCAGTAGGAACACGACATGGCCGTGCAGGACCTGCTGTCCCAGGATGAAATCGATGCCCTCTTGCACGGTGTCGACGATGGGCTTGTCCAGACCGAGAGCGCTGTCGATCCCGGCAGCGTCAAAAGCTACGACCTGACCAGCCAGGATCGCATCGTCCGCGGACGCATGCCGACCCTGGAAATGATCAACGAGCGGTTTGCACGCTATACCCGCATCAGCATGTTCAACATGTTGCGGCGTTCGGCCGACGTGGCCGTGGGTGGCGTGCAAGTGATGAAGTTCGGCGAGTATGTGCATTCGCTGTACGTGCCGACCAGCCTGAACCTGGTCAAGATCAAGCCGCTGCGCGGTACGGCGCTGTTCATCCTCGACGCCAAGCTGGTGTTCAAGCTGGTAGACAACTTTTTCGGCGGCGACGGTCGCCACGCCAAGATCGAGGGGCGAGAGTTCACCCCTACCGAGTTGCGGGTGGTGCGCATGGTGCTGGACCAGGCCTTCATCGACCTCAAGGAAGCCTGGCACGCGATCATGCCGGTCAACTTCGAGTACATCAACTCGGAGGTGAACCCGGCCATGGCCAACATTGTCGGCCCGAGCGAAGCGGTGGTGGTGTCGACTTTCCATATCGAACTCGACGGCGGTGGCGGCGACCTGCACGTGACCATGCCTTACTCGATGATCGAGCCGGTGCGCGAAATGCTCGACGCAGGCTTTCAGTCTGACCTGGACGACCAGGACGAGCGCTGGAGCAAGGCCCTGCGCGAGGACTTGCTGGACGTCAGCGTGCCGATGAATGCCACGGTCGCGCGCCGTCAATTGAAGCTGCGCGACATCCTGCACATGCAGCCTGGCGATGTGATTCCGGTGGAGCTGCCGGACGAACTGGTCATGCGTGCCAATGGCGTGGCGTCGTTCAAGGCCAAGCTGGGTTCCCACAAGGGCAACCTGGCCCTGCAAATAGTCGAGCCGATCGAGCGCCGCTGATCGGCGTGAAGGCTTTTAACCTGTTTTTCTGCCCGTCGAGGACATCTGATGGCAAACGAATACGAAAACAACGCTGCCGAAGACCAGGCTCTGGCCGATGAATGGGCAGCCGCCCTGAGCGAGAGCGGCGACGCTGGACAAGCCGATATCGATGCCTTGCTGGCAGCCGATCTGCCGTCTTCCAATCGGCTGCCGATGGAAGAATTCGCAAGCTCGCCGCGCAGCAACGAGGCGGTGACCCTCGATGGCCCGAACCTGGACGTGATCCTGGATATTCCGGTGACCATCTCCATGGAAGTGGGCAGCACCGATATCAACATTCGCAATTTGCTGCAGCTCAACCAGGGCTCGGTGATCGAGCTCGATCGACTGGCCGGCGAGCCGCTGGACGTCCTGGTCAATGGCACGCTGATCGCCCATGGCGAAGTGGTGGTGGTCAACGAAAAGTTCGGCATTCGCCTGACTGACGTGATCAGCCCGAGCGAACGTATCAAGAAGCTGCGTTGAGTGAGCAGATTACTCGCGATACTGCTGTTGTTGCCGTTGTCTGCGCTGGCGGAGCAGCCGGCGGCGGCGACCAACGCAAGCATGGCTTCGCAGTTGACGCAGATGGTGCTGGGCTTGCTGTTGGTGCTGGGGCTGATCTTCTTTCTGGCCTGGCTGCTGCGCAGGGTCCAGCGCGCGACGCCGCGTGGCGGGCAAGTCATCGAGCTGGTCGGGGCGAAGGTGCTGGGGCCTCGTGAACGCCTGGTGCTGGTTCAGGTCGGCAACGAACAGATCCTGCTCGGGCTCACGCCTGGGCGCATTACACCTTTGCATGTCATGGCGCAGCCGGTCGAAGTGCCGGCTGCCGCGCAGCAGGCCACGCCCGAGTTCGCCCAGCGCCTGATGGAGCTGCTGGGCAAGGATCAGAAGGATAAGAAGTAATGGGCGCGCTGCGCATTTTGATGACGCTGCTGTTGGTGCTGGCAGCGCCCCTGGCGCTGGCTGCCGATCCGCTGTCGATCCCGGCGATCACCTTGTCCAGCGGTGCCAACGGGCAGCAGGAGTATTCGGTCAGCCTGCAGATCCTGCTGATCATGACGGCGCTGAGTTTCATTCCGGCGTTCGTCATGCTGATGACCAGCTTCACCCGGATAATCATCGTCTTTTCCATTCTGCGTCAGGCCCTGGGCCTGCAGCAGACGCCGTCGAACCAGATCCTGACCGGCATGGCCCTGTTTCTGACCATGTTCATCATGGCGCCGGTGTTCGATCGGGTGAATCACGATGCCTTGCAGCCGTACCTCAGTGAAAAGCTCAGTGCCCAGGATGCGATCGCCAAGGCCGAAGTGCCGGTCAAGGATTTCATGCTGGCGCAGACGCGTCAGAGTGACCTGGATCTGTTCATGCGCCTGTCCAAACGAACCGACATCGCCAGTCCCGATCAGGCGCCGTTGACCATTCTGGTACCGGCCTTTGTCACCTCGGAATTGAAAACGGCCTTTCAGATCGGCTTCATGATCTTCATCCCCTTTCTGATCATCGACCTGGTCGTGGCCAGTGTGCTGATGGCCATGGGTATGATGATGTTGTCGCCGCTGATCATTTCCCTTCCTTTCAAGCTCATGCTCTTTGTACTGGTCGATGGCTGGGCGTTGATCATCGGTACGCTGGCTGGCAGCTTCGGGGGCGTATAGGTGCTGGATCTTTCGAGGAGTGCGCCATGACGCCTGAAGTGGCAGTCGATCTTTTCCGTGATGCGCTGTGGCTGACCACCCTTATGGTGTCGATTCTGGTGGTGCCGAGCCTGCTGGTCGGCCTGCTGGTGGCGATGTTCCAGGCGGCCACGCAGATCAACGAACAGACCTTGAGCTTCTTGCCACGTCTGCTGGTCATGCTCATATCGCTGATTGTGGCGGGGCCCTGGCTGGTGCAGATGTTCATGGAATACATACTGTCGCTGTACGGCAGTATCCCGCAGTTGATCGGCTGACGCATGTCTGCGCTGCAGCTTACCGACGGCCAGATCGGTGCCTGGGTGGCGAGTTTCATCCTGCCGCTGTTTCGTGTCACGGCAGTGCTGATGACCATGCCGGTGTTTGGTACCACGCTGGTTCCGGGGCGCGTGCGGCTGTATTTCGCGTTGGCGATCACGGTCGTCATCGTGCCTGGCCTGCCACCGATGCCCGAAGTCCATGCACTCGACCTGAGTGCATTGATGCTGGTGGCAGAGCAAATCATTATCGGGGCCTTGCTCGGGTTTTCGCTGCAACTGTTTTTCCAGGCGTTCGTCATCGCCGGGCAAGTTGTCGCCATTCAGATGGGTATGGCGTTCGCGTCGATGGTCGACCCGGTCAACGGAGTCAATACGGCGGTCCTCGGGCAATTTTTCACCATGCTGGTGACCTTGCTGTTTCTTTCCATGAACGGCCATCTGGTGGTCTTCGAGGTGTTGACCGAAAGCTTCACTACGCTGCCGGTCGGCGGTGGTTTGCTGGTCAATCACTTCTGGGAGCTGGCCACGCGGCTGGGCTGGGTGCTCGGCGCTGCACTGTTGCTGGTATTGCCGGCGATCACGGCCTTGCTGGTGGTCAACATCGCATTCGGGGTCATGGCGCGGGCGGCACCGCAACTCAATATCTTCTCCATCGGTTTTCCGCTGATTCTGGCCCTTGGCATGGTGATTCTCTGGATCAGCCTGGCGGACATCCTCAACCAATATCAGCCGCTGGCTTCCGAAGCCTTGCAGTGGCTGCGTGAACTGACTCGGGCGCGCTGATCCATGGCAGAGAGCGAAAGCGGTCAGGATAAAACAGAAGACCCCACGGAGAAGCGCAAGCAAGACTCCCGTGAGAAAGGTGAGATCGCGCGCTCCAAGGAGCTCAACACTTTGGCGGTCATGCTGGCCGGTACCGGCGGGTTGCTGGCATTCGGCGGCGGGCTCGCGCAAACCATGATGGAGTTGATGCGCACTAACTTCACATTGTCGCGTGAAGTGCTGATCGACGAGCGCTCGATGGGGCTGTTTCTGCTGGCCTCCGGCAAGATGGCCTTGCTGGCGGTGCAGCCGGTATTGCTGGTGTTGCTGATCGCGTCGATCGTCGGCCCGATTGCATTGGGTGGCTGGCTGTTCGCCGCGGGCTCGCTGGCGCCGAAGTTCAGTCGCATGAACCCCTTGTCGGGCCTCAAGCGGATGTTTTCGACCCATGCCTTGACGGAGTTGCTCAAGGCGATGGCGAAGTTTTTCGTGGTCCTGATGGTGGCGCTGGTGGTGTTGTCGTCCGATCGCGACGACCTGTTGGCTATCGCCCATGAACCCCTGGAGCAGGGCATTATCCACAGCGTGCAGCTGGTTGGCTGGAGCGCCTTGTGGATCGCCCTGGGCTTGCTGTTGATCGCCGCGGTGGATGTTCCGTTGCAGTTGTATCAGAGCCACCAGAAACTGCTGATGACCAAGCAGGAGGTGCGTGACGAGCACAAGGACACTGAAGGGCGGCCGGAAGTGAAAGGGCGTATCCGCCAGTTGCAGCGCGAGATGTCGCAGCGGCGGATGATGGCGGCGATCCCGGAAGCCGATGTGGTGATCACCAACCCGACGCACTACGCCGTGGCGCTCAAGTACGATCCCGAGAAGGGCAGTGCACCGGTGCTGCTGGCCAAGGGCAGCGACTTCATTGCCTTGAAGATTCGAGAGATCGCTACCCAGCACAACATCCAGTTGCTGGAGTCGCCTGCATTGGCGCGCTCGATCTATTACTCCACCGAGCTCGAAGAAGAAATTCCTGCGGGGCTTTATCTGGCGGTCGCCCAGGTGTTGGCGTACGTGTATCAGATTCGCCAGTACCGCGCGGGCAAGGGCAAGCCGCCGGAGCCGTTGAAGGATCTGCCGATTCCGCCGGATTTGCGCCGCGATTCCTGATACCCCTCTCGTTCCCACGCTCTGCGTGGGAATGCCTCTCCAGAGCACCTGCGCGCGCATCGACGCTGGAGCGTCTGAGGCTGCATTCCCACGCAGAGCGTGGGAACGAGAATAATCACCCCAAGATTCCTGTGAACCCGAAGCAAGAGTTGGACAGCTTCTTGCAATAGCAGCCGCTGCAACGCCTCTGGCGTCAAAAGTTTGCTTGAGTTCACGAGGAAAACCGGTGGATCGCTCTCAATTAATCAACACTGCCCGCAGCAACCTGGTCAGCCTCGGTCGAGGCAATCTGGGTGTGCCGCTGTTGCTGTTGGTGATGCTGGCGATGATGATGTTGCCAGTCCCGGCGTTCCTGCTGGACGTGTTCTTCACCTTCAACATCGCCTTGTCCATTGTCGTGCTGCTGGTCTGCGTCTACGCCTTGCGCCCGCTGGACTTTGCCGTGTTTCCCACGATATTGCTGGTGGCGACCCTGCTGCGCCTGGCCTTGAACGTCGCGTCGACGCGGGTGGTCATGCTCCATGGCCAGGATGGGCACGCCGCCGCCGGCAAGGTGATCCAGGCGTTCGGCGAAGTGGTGATCGGCGGCAACTATGTGGTCGGTATCGTGGTGTTCGCGATCCTGATGATCATCAACTTCGTGGTGGTCACCAAGGGCGCCGGGCGTATTTCCGAGGTCAGCGCGCGGTTCACCCTCGATGCCATGCCCGGCAAGCAGATGGCGATTGACGCCGACCTCAACGCCGGCCTGATCGATCAGGCCCAGGCCAAGCACCGTCGTGCCGAAGTGGCCCAGGAGGCCGAGTTCTACGGCTCGATGGACGGTGCCAGCAAGTTCGTGCGCGGCGATGCCATTGCCGGTTTGCTGATCCTGTTCATCAACCTGATCGGCGGCATGGCAGTGGGTATTTTTCAGCACCACATGAGCTTTGCCGATGCGGGCAAGGTCTATGCCTTGCTGACAATCGGTGACGGTTTGGTGGCGCAATTGCCATCACTGCTGCTGTCGACAGCTGCCGCGATCATGGTGACCCGTGCGTCGGGCTCCGAAGAGATGGGCAAGCAGATCAACCGGCAGATGTTCGCATCCCCCAAGGCACTGGCTGTTTCCGGCGGTTTGATGCTGGTCATGGGGCTGGTGCCGGGCATGCCCCATGTTTCCTTCATCAGCCTGGCGCTGATGGCCTGTGGCGCAGCCTATCTGGTCTGGCGCAAACAGAACGAGGCCAAGGTTCAGGCGCTTGCCGAAGTTCAGCGCCAACAGGACCTGCTGCCTTCGCCGCAGCGGGCCCTGGAAACCAAGGAACTGGGTTGGGACGACGTGACGCCCATCGACATGATCGGTCTGGAAGTCGGTTACCGCTTGATCCCGCTGGTCGATCGCAACCAGGGCGGTCAGTTGCTGGCGCGGATCAAGGGGGTGCGCAAGAAGCTCTCCCAGGACCTGGGTTTCCTCATGCCCACCGTGCATATTCGCGACAACCTCGACCTTGCGCCCAGCGCTTATCGCCTGACGCTGATGGGGGTGATTCTGGCCGAGGCCGAGATCTATCCGGATCGCGAACTGGCCATCAACCCGGGTCAGGTCTACGGCACGCTCAGCGGCATCACCGCCAAGGACCCGGCCTTCGGGCTGGAGGCGGTGTGGATCGAGATCAGCTCGCGCAGCCAGGCGCAATCGCTTGGCTACACGGTGGTCGACGCCAGTACCGTGGTCGCCACGCACTTGAATCAGATCCTCTACAAGCATTGCCATGAGCTGATCGGCCACGAAGAAGTCCAGCAACTGCTCAATGTGTTGGCCCGCAGTTCGCCCAAGCTGGCCGAGGAAGTCGTCCCTGGCATTCTTCCGCTGTCCGGCCTGCTCAAGGTGCTGCAGGCGCTTCTGGCCGAGCAGGTGCCGGTGCGCGACATTCGCAGCATTGCCGAAGCCATCGCCAACAATGCGGCCAAGAGTCAAGATACTGCCGCGTTGGTGGCAGCCGTGCGCGTCGGATTGTGTCGCGCCATCGTGCAAAGCATTGTCGGGCTTGAGTCCGAGCTACCTGTGATCACGCTAGAGCCAAGGTTGGAACAAATATTGCTCAATAGTTTGCAACGGGCCGGTCAGGGTCAAGAAGAAGGTGTTCTGCTGGAACCAAGCATGGCCGAGAAGTTGCAGCGCTCGCTGATCGAAGCGGCCCAGCGTCAGGAAATGCAGGGCCAGCCGGCAATCCTGCTGGTCGCCGGACCGATACGCGCGATGCTCTCGCGATTTGGCCGCCTGGCAGTACCGAACCTGCATGTTCTGGCCTATCAGGAAATACCGGATAACAAGCAAGTTACCATCGTTGCGACAGTAGGGCCCAACGGCTGAGGTAGGGGGTTATGCAAGTTAAGCGTTTTTTCGCCGCCGACATGCGTCAAGCCATGAAACTGGTGCGTGATGAGCTGGGCGCAGATGCGGCCATCATCGGCAACCGGCGGATTGCTGGCGGTGTCGAGCTGACGGCTGCGCTGGACTACAAACTGTCGGCGCTGGCGCCGCGTGTCCCCAACCTCGAACTCGAAGATGAATTGCGCAAGACCCAGTCGCGTATTGTCTCGGCCCAGGCCGAATTGACCACCCGTGGAGACAGCGATGCGGCAACCAACCGCCAGTTGTTCGCCGGGCTACCGCTGACTGCCGCCGAGCCATTGATGGAGCCCGATTTTGTAGAGCCGCCACGTCCGGCAGCCCCCGTGCCTGCGGCGGCTGCTGTGGATCAGCGGCTGTTCGATTCGATGCGCTCGGAACTCAGCGGTTTGCGCGAATTGCTCGAAGTCCAGCTGGGGTCGCTGGCCTGGACCCAGTTGCAGGGCCACAAGCCGCAACAGGCCAACCTTTGGCGTCGCCTGCAACGCATCGGGCTGTCGGGCCCCTTGTCGCGCGAGCTGCTGGATATGACCTGCGATATCGACGAGCCGCGCCATGCCTGGCGCATGCTGTTGGCGCATTTGGCGCGCATGATCCATACCCCTGATATCGAGCCGCTCGAAGAGGGCGGGGTCATTGCCATGGTCGGCCCGGCCGGCATGGGTAAAACCACTACCCTGGCCAAGCTCGCGGCGCGCTATGTACTCAAGTACGGCGCGCAGAACCTGGCACTGGTGAGCATGGACAGTTTTCGGATCGGCGCTCAGGAGCAGCTCAAGACCCTGGGCAGGATCCTCAATGTGTCGGTCACCCATGTCGATCCTGGCCAGTCTCTGGTCCAGGCACTCGAACCGCTGTTGCGCAAGCGCGTCGTGTTGATCGATACCGCAGGCCTTCAGGCCAGTGATCCGGCCTTGCGCATGCAGCTCGAAAGCCTGGCGGGGCGTGGCATCAATGCCAGGAATTACCTGGTGCTGGCCACCACCAGCCAGAAGCAGGTGCTGACTGCCGCCTACCACAGTTACAAGCGTTGCGGTCTGGCCGGTTGCATTCTGACTAAACTGGACGAAACTGCCAGTCTCGGCGAGGTGTTGAGTCTGGCCATCAGTCATGAATTGCCAGTGGCCTATCTAACCGATGGACCGCGCATTCCTGACGATTTGCATCTGCCGCGCAGGCATCAATTGGTCAGTCGCGCAGTGAGTGTGCAAATGCAGGAAGAGCCTAGCGAAGAGGCCATGGCCGATATGTTCGCTGATCTCTACCACAGCCCGAACACGCGTGTTGGCTGAGGTGAATATGAAGACGTTGCAATCTACCTACATCGATGGTCTGCCGGGCATTTTTCAAGGTGTTGAAAGCGCAGCCAGTCATGTGGCCTCGGTCTAAGTAAGACAAGGTAAAGAACGAACATGGGCAGCATGCATCCCGTACAGGTGATCGCGGTGACCGGCGGCAAAGGTGGCGTCGGCAAGACTAATGTGTCAGTGAACTTGTCCCTGGCCCTGGCAGAGCTTGGCCGGCGCGTCATGCTGCTGGACGCCGATCTGGGGCTGGCGAACGTCGATGTCCTGCTGGGGCTGACCCCCAAACGGACCCTGGCCGATGTCATAGAGGGGCGCTGCGAGCTGCGCGATGTCCTGTTGCAGGGACCGGGCGGGGTACGCATCGTTCCTGCCGCGTCGGGCACCCAGAGCATGGTGCATCTGTCGCCGGCCCAGCACGCCGGGTTGATCCAGGCGTTCAGCGACATCGGTGACAATCTCGACGTACTGGTGATCGATACCGCCGCCGGTATCGGCGAGTCAGTGGTCAGTTTTGTCCGGGCAGCCCAGGAAGTCTTGCTGGTGGTCTGCGACGAACCGACATCGATCACCGATGCCTATGCCCTGATCAAACTGCTTAACCGCGACTATGGAATGAACCGTTTCCGGGTATTGGCCAACATGGCACAGAGCCCTCAGGAAGGGCGCAATCTGTTCGCCAAGTTGACCAAGGTCACCGATCGTTTTCTCGACGTTGCCTTGCAATATGTGGGTGCGGTTCCGTACGACGAATGCGTGCGCAAGGCCGTTCAGAAGCAGCGGGCCGTCTATGAAGCCTTTCCACGCTCCAAGTGCGCGCTGGCGTTCAAGGCGATCGCGCAGAAGGTCGATACCTGGCCGTTGCCGGCCAACCCGCGCGGGCATCTGGAGTTCTTTGTCGAGCGCCTCGTGCAGCAGACCCATGCGGGCCCAGTATCATGAGCGCGAGCGGCTATCGGATGTACAGCAAGGCCTCCCGTGATTCGCAGTATGAGCTGATCGAGCGCTATGCACCGCTGGTCAAGCGCATTGCCTACCACTTGCTGGCGCGGCTGCCGGCCAGTGTCCAGGTCGAGGATTTGATCCAGGCGGGGATGATCGGCTTGCTCGAGGTGTCGACCAAGTACGATTCGAGCAAAGGTGCCAGCTTCGAGACCTACGCCGGTATCCGCATCCGCGGGGCGATGCTCGATGAGGTCCGCAAGGGTGACTGGGCGCCGCGTTCGGTGCACCGCAACACCCGGATGGTCAGTGACGCAATCCGCGCAATTGAAGCTAAAACCGGACGTGACGCTAAAGATCACGAGGTTGCGGCCGAACTCCAATTGAGTCTCGATGATTATTACGGGATCTTGAACGATACATTGGGTAGCCGCCTGTTCAGTTTCGACGACCTGCTACAGGACGGCGAGCATGAAGGGCTGCATGAAGACGGTGCCAATACGTCGCTTGAGCCTTCGCGTGATCTTGAGGATGAGCGGTTCCAGGCGGCCCTGGCCGATGCGATCGCCAACCTGCCGGAGCGTGAGCGGCTGGTCCTGGCCTTGTATTACGACGAGGAGCTGAACCTCAAGGAAATTGGCGAGGTTCTAGGCGTCAGCGAGTCTCGTGTCAGCCAGTTGCACAGCCAGTGCGCCGCGCGTCTGCGTGGGCGTTTGGGGGAATGGCGGGCGCGTTGAAGGCTGTGTGAAGTGCTCAGGGCCGAGCGCGAACCGCATGCGCACATTGCGCTGCAGTCACGAAGTAAATAACCGGTTTTGATTGAATGCGTGCCCAGGTGCTGGGCGCGTTTAAGACTGCTTGGAGGTCGAATTGGACAAGAACATGAAAATCCTCATCGTTGACGATTTCTCGACGATGCGGCGGATCATCAAGAATCTGTTGCGCGATCTGGGGTTCACCAACACGGCCGAAGCCGATGATGGAGTCACTGCGTTGCCGATGCTGCACAGCGGCAACTTCGATTTTCTGGTCACCGACTGGAACATGCCCGGCATGTCCGGTATCGACCTGTTGCGCACCGTGCGCGCCGATGACCGCCTCAAGCACCTGCCCGTGCTGATGGTCACCGCCGAAGCCAAGCGCGAGCAGATCATCGAAGCCGCCCAGGCCGGTGTGAACGGCTATGTGGTCAAGCCTTTCACGGCACAAGTGCTGAAAGAAAAGATCGAAAAGATCTTCGAGCGCGTCAATAGCTGATAGACGTCACGGGGGCGCTATGGAGCAAAAGATTTCGTCTTTGGGAGACTTCGAGTCGACCCTGAAGAAACATGCAACCGAGTTGGTGAGCAGCCTGGAAAAGGGCAAGTTCGGCGAAGCGGTGCAACTGATCCATGAGCTGAACCAGACCCGTGATCGCGGCCTGTATCAGGAAGTCGGCAAGCTCACTCGCGAGCTGCACAGTGCGATCGTCAGTTTCCAGATCGACCCGCACATGCCGCAGGCCGAAGAGGTTTCGCAGATCACGGACGCCACCGAGCGCCTTTCCTATGTCGTCAGGCTGACCGAGGGTGCGGCCAACCGCACCATGGATCTGGTCGAGAAGAGCACGCCTGTGCTCAACGAACTCAGCGATGAGGCCAAAAGCCTCAGCGCCGACTGGCAGCGCTTCATGCGCAAAGAAGTGGCGGTCGCGGAGTTTCGCGAGCTGGCCCAACGCGTCGACGGGTTTTTGACGCGCAGTGAGCAGGGTACCCGCGCCGTTGCCGAGAACCTGCAGGACATCCTGCTGGCCCAGGACTATCAAGACCTGACCGGCCAGGTGATCAAGCGCGTGACCCAATTGGTAACCGAAGTCGAGAGCAACCTGCTCAAGCTCGTGTTGATGGCAAGCCAGGTAGACCGCTTTGCCGGCATCGAACACGACCGCGAACAGCTGCGTGCTGAAAAAGATCAAGAAAAACATCCGACTCGGGGTGAAGGTCCGCAGATTCATGCCGATAAGCGTGAAGACGTTGTGTCCGGTCAGGACGATGTCGACGATCTGCTATCCAGTCTGGGATTCTAGGGAGCACCCAAATGAGCTTCGGCGCCGATGAAGAAATCCTTCAGGATTTTCTGGTAGAGGCCGGCGAAATTCTTGAGCAATTGTCCGAACAACTGGTCGAGCTTGAAAGCCGCCCGGATGACGCCGATTTGCTCAACGCAATTTTTCGCGGTTTTCACACTGTAAAAGGGGGCGCCGGCTTCCTCCAGCTCAATGAGCTGGTGGAGTGCTGCCATATCGCCGAGAACGTCTTCGACATCTTGCGCAAAGGCGAGCGTCGGGTTGATTCCGAGTTGATGGACGTGGTGCTCGAAGCGCTGGATGCGGTCAACGGCATGTTTGGCGAAGTGCGCGAGGGCACTCAGATCACGGCGGCAACGCCCGAGCTGCTGGAAGCCCTGGCGCGTTTGGCCGAGCCTGCCCAGGCCGAACAGACAGTCGTGGTCGCAGCTGCGCCGCAGGATGTCGCTGAGCCTGCTGCCGGAGACATCACCGACAACGAATTCGAACAGCTGCTCGACTCGCTCAATGCCGTCCAGGCCGAAGCCGAGGCGAGTGCTGCCGGGCAGCCTGCCAGTGATGAAATCACCGATGCCGAATTCGAGTCCTTGCTCGATCAGTTGCACGGTAAGGGCCAGTTCGCGCCAGAAGCATTGAGCGCCGAGGCCAGCCAGCAACCTGCAGCGCCGGCCAGCACCGAAGCCGATACCGAAGCCAGCAACGAAATTACCGACGACGAGTTCGAAGCACTGCTCGACCAGTTGCATGGCAAGGGTACCTTCAGCGTAGAGGCCGTCGCGGCGCCGGCAATCGCCGTCGGCGAGTCGGCAACAGTCGTACCGGGCGACGATCATATCAGCGAGCATGAATTCGAAGCCCTGCTCGATGAGCTGCATGGCAAGGGCAAATTCTCCCAGGCGCCGGCTGTGCCTGCAGCGCAGGCGAGTGCGGCGATTGTGGAGCGGCCCCAGGCGATCAAGCCCGAACCTGCCGTACCCGCCAAGGCCCCGGCCCGGCAGGCAGCGCCGGTTGCGGACAAGCCTGCCGCCAGTGAAGCCGAAACCACCGTGCGGGTCGATACCGCACGCCTGGACGAAATCATGAACATGGTGGGTGAGCTGGTGCTGGTGCGTAACCGCCTGGTGCGGTTGGGCCTCAACAGCGGCGACGAGGCCATGTCCAAGGCGGTATCGAACCTCGATGTGGTCACTGCCGACCTGCAGACCGCGGTGATGAAGACCCGCATGCAGCCGATCAAGAAAGTCTTCGGACGCTTCCCGCGACTGGTGCGCGACCTTGCGCGGCAACTGAAGAAAGAAATCAACCTGGAACTTGTCGGCGAAGAAACCGACCTGGACAAGAACCTGGTCGAGGCCCTGGCCGATCCGCTGGTGCACCTGGTGCGCAATGCGTGCGACCACGGAGTCGAGACGCCGGAAGAACGCGAAGCGACGGGCAAGTCCCGGGGCGGCCGGGTGGTGTTGTCGGCCGAGCAGGAAGGCGACCATATCCTCCTGTCGATCTCCGATGACGGCAAGGGCATGGACCCGAACGTACTGCGCGCCAAGGCCGTGGAAAAGGGCCTGATGGACAAGGACGCGGCCGACCGCTTGAGCGAATCGGACTGCTACAACCTGATCTTCGCGCCGGGGTTCTCGACCAAGACCGAGATTTCCGATGTGTCCGGCCGCGGTGTCGGGATGGATGTGGTCAAGACCAAGATCGCCCAGCTCAACGGTTCGATCAACATCTTCTCGGCCAAGGGGCAGGGCTCGAAGATTGTCATCAAGGTGCCGCTGACGCTGGCAATCATGCCGACGCTGATGGTGATGCTCGGCAATCAGGCGTTCGCCTTCCCGCTGGTCAACGTCAACGAGATTTTCCACCTCGACCTGTCACGCACCAACGTCGTCGACGGTCAGGAAGTGGTGATCGTGCGCGACAAGGCGCTGCCCTTGTTCTACCTCAAGCGCTGGCTGGTCAGTTCGGCCGTGCACGAAGAGCAGCGTGAAGGGCATGTGGTGATCCTGTCGGTGGGCACTCAGCGGATCGGCTTCGTCGTTGATCAACTGGTGGGCCAGGAAGAAGTGGTCATCAAGCCGTTGGGCAAGATGTTGCAGGGGACCGCGGGCATGTCCGGCGCCACCATCACCGGTGACGGCCGCATCGCGCTGATTCTCGATGTCCCGAGCATGCTCAAGCGATACGCCTCGCGGCGCATTTGATCCCGGCGACGCGGGCCGCCAGGCTCGCGTCGTCTAATGGAGTGTTTATGGCAGTCAAGGTCCTGGTGGTGGATGATTCCGGTTTTTTCCGCCGCCGCGTCTCGGAGATTCTTTCGTCCGATCCGAGTATCCAGGTCGTCGGAACCGCAACCAATGGCAGGGAGGCGATCGATCAGGCGATGTCGCTCAAGCCGGACGTCATCACCATGGACTACGAGATGCCGATGATGGATGGCATCACGGCGGTGCGGCATATCATGCAACGCTGCCCGACGCCGGTCCTGATGTTTTCCTCGCTGACCCATGAAGGGGCTCGTGTCACGCTCGACGCGCTGGACGCCGGTGCAGTCGATTTCCTGCCGAAGAATTTCGAAGACATCTCGCGCAACCCCGAGAAGGTCAAGCAACTGCTGTGCGAAAAAGTCCACAGCATCTCCCGCAGCAACCGTCGATTCAGCGGTTACGCTGCCACTGCGCCGCAGCCGGCTGCGCCTGCGCAGCCTGGCGTCAGTGGTTTGACTTCGGCGCACTCGGCCGTAGCAGCGGCACCGACAGCCGCCCCTGCGCGCGTGGTGCCGTCGCGTGCGCCAGCGCCAGTGGCTACCTCGCCTGCGCCCAAGCGCAAGGCTTACAAACTGGTCGCCATCGGCACCTCCACCGGTGGTCCGGTTGCCTTGCAGCGCGTGTTGACGCAGCTGCCGGCGAGCTTCCCGGCGCCGATCCTGCTGATCCAGCACATGCCGGCGGCCTTCACCAAGGCGTTTGCCGAACGCCTGGACAAGCTGTGCCGCATCACCGTCAAGGAAGCCGAGGATGGCGATGTGCTTCGCCCAGGCCTTGCCCTGCTGGCGCCGGGCGGCAAGCAAATGATGGTCGACAGCCGCGGCATGGTGAAGATCCTGCCGGGTGATGAGCGTCTGAACTACAAGCCGTGCGTGGATATCACCTTCGGCTCGGCGGCCCGCTCCTATGGCGACAAGGTCCTGGCGGTGGTGCTCACCGGCATGGGCGCCGACGGTCGCGAGGGCGCTCGCCTGCTCAAGCAGAGCGGTAGCCACGTCTGGGCCCAGGATGAGGCCAGCTGCGTGATCTATGGCATGCCCATGGCGATCGCCAAGGCCAACCTGGCCGACGCGATCTACGGCCTGGACGAGATTGGCAAGCACCTGATCGAGGCTTGTATCTGATGGATGTACTAAGCCTGATCGGGTTGATCCTGGCGTTTGTCGCCATCATCGGTGGCAACTACCTCGAAGGCGGGCATCTGACGGCACTGCTCAACGGACCGGCGGCCTTGATCGTGATCGGCGGAACCCTGGCCGCGGCCTTGCTGCAGTCGCCGATGAGCGCCTTCAAGCGCGCCCTGCAGATCCTGGGCTGGATTCTGTTTCCGCCACGCATCGATCTGGCCGGCGGAGTCGATCGTGTCGTCAACTGGAGCCTGACCGCACGCAAGGAAGGCCTGCTGGGGCTGGAGTCGATTGCCGACAGTGAACCTGATGCCTATGCGCGCAAAGGCCTGCAATTGCTGGTCGACGGGGCTGAGCCCGAAGCCATTCGCAGCATCCTGGAAGTGGATTTTTACACCCAGGAAAGCCGCGACGTGCAAGCGGCCAAGGTATTTGAAAGCATGGGCGGTTATGCGCCGACCATCGGTATCATCGGCGCGGTCATGGGGCTGATCCACGTCATGGGCAATCTGGCCGATCCCTCGCAGTTGGGTAACGGTATTGCCGTGGCATTCGTCGCGACCATTTACGGTGTCGCCAGCGCCAACCTGGTGCTGTTGCCCGTGGCCAACAAGCTCAAGTCCATTGCCCTGCGCCAGTCGCGCTACCGGGAAATGCTGCTCGAAGGCATCCTCTCGATCGCCGAAGGCGAGAACCCGCGTTCGATCGAACTCAAGCTTCAGGGCTTCATGGAGTAACGCATGGCTCGTCGTCGCCCACCTGAAGACCATGAAAACCACGAACGCTGGCTGGTTTCCTATGCCGACTTCATCACCTTGTTGTTCGCGTTCTTCGTGGTGATGTACTCGATATCCTCGATCAACGAGGGTAAGTACAAGGTGCTGTCACAGGCGCTGATCGGCGTCTTCACTGACGCCGATCGCAGCCTCAAGCCCATACCGATCGGTGAAGAGCGTCCCTTGACCACAACGCCGGCCGAACCCCTGATCAGGGACAGTGAGCAGGTCGATGCGGGCCTGGCCCAGGTCTCGAGCGATCCGTTGCAGACCATCGCCAACGACGTACGCGATGCCTTCGGCGACTTGATCAAGTCCAATCAACTGACCGTTCGCGGTAATGAGCTGTGGATCGAGATCGAACTCAATTCCTCGCTACTGTTCGGCAGCGGCGATGCCATGCCCAGCGACGTGGCCTTCACCATCATCGAGAAGGTCGCGAAGATCCTCAAACCGTTCGATAACCCGGTGCATGTCGAAGGCTTTACCGATGACTTGCCGATCCGCACGGCGCAGTACCCGACCAACTGGGAGCTGTCGTCGGCGCGGGCGGCGAGCATCGTGCGCATGCTGGCAGTGGACGGCGTCAACCCGGTGCGCATGGCGTCGGTCGGTTACGGCGAGTTCCAGCCCATAGCCAGCAATGCCACGGCCGAAGGGCGGGCGCGCAACCGGCGCGTGGTGCTGGTGATCTCCCGCAACCTGGATGTGCGCCGCAGTATCACAGGCTCTGGCAGTGCAAACGTGAAACCCGATGCCGCACTCAAGCGTGCTGGCACACAACCTGCACCGGTGCATGTATCGCAGCCGGTCGGGGGCAAGGCCGTCAATTCCCCGTCACCGACCTTATAACCTGTCTCGGTCGGGCCGATTGCCGCGCCGGGAGGAAGCCGCACAATGAGAGTCTGGGCAGTAGCCAACCAAAAAGGTGGCGTCGGTAAGACCACCACATCCATCGCCCTGGCCGGCTTGCTGGCCGAGGCGGGCAAGCGCGTGGTCGTGGTCGATCTCGACCCCCATGGCTCGATGACCAGTTACTTCGGGCATAACCCCGATGAGCTGGAACACAGCTGCTTTGACCTGTTCCTGCACAAGGGCGCGGTACCCCAGGGCTTGCCCGGGCAATTGCTGCTGCCGACCAGTGACGAACGTATTTCCCTGCTGCCCTCGAGTACGGCGCTGGCGACACTGGAGCGTCAGTCGCCCGGGCAAAGCGGCCTGGGCCTGGTGATCGCCAAGAGTCTGGCGCAGTTATGGCAGGACTTCGATTACGCCGTGATCGACAGCCCGCCCTTGCTCGGCGTGCTGATGGTCAATGCGCTGGCGGCCAGCCAACAACTGGTGATTCCGGTGCAGACCGAATACCTGGCGGTCAAGGGGCTCGAGCGGATGGTCAGTACCCTGGCGATGATCAACAGGTCGCGTAGGCAGGCGCTGCCGTTCCAGATCGTGCCGACGCTGTTCGACCGGCGTACCCAGGCCTCGATGGGCACCCTGCGGGTGCTGCGCGATGCCTATCCGGAGAATATCTGGCAGGGTTTCATTCCTGTCGATACGCGACTGCGCGATGCCAGCCGGGCCGGGCAGACACCCTCGCAATTCGATGGCAAGAGCCGCGGGGTGGTCGCCTACCGCACGCTGCTCAAGCATTTGCTGGCCCAACAACTCGTCGCGCAGGTGGCTTGATGAATCTCCCGGTCAACATCTCCGTTCGGCCCCAATTGGCGTTGCAGTCCTACCTGGATGCGCTTTTGCAGGAAGCGACGGAGCAGGTTCTGCCGGAACCTGTTGAGCAGCCCCAGCCTGAGCCCGAACAGCATCAGGCCGCGGCGCTGGACGAATTCCAGGCCGCGGTGCTGGAAGAGCAGGCCCGCGACGCAGCCGTCGCTACGGTGGCCAAGGCCTTGAGCAGCGTTGCGCCAATCGAGGCCCCCGCAATTGTGGCGCCGGCGGTTACCCAGGCCGAACCGCCTCGGGCCGAGCGTGTTGAGCACAAACCTGCCGCAATCGAGCGAGTGGAAGCGGTGGTGGACGTGCACTTGCCGGCCGCCAACCACGGCGTGCCACCACGCCTGACCGGCGATGGTCGTCCGGCCTGGGCGGCCGAACCTTTCGAGTGCCTGCTGTTCGATGTCGCGGGCCTGACCCTGGCCGTGCCGCTGGTGTGCCTGGGGTCGATCTATTCACTGCAGGGTCACGAGCTGACGCCGCTGTTCGGCCAGCCCGAATGGTTCCTGGGCATCCTGCCGAGCCAGGGTGGCAACCTCAAGGTGCTGGATACCGCGCGCTGGGTGATGCCTGATCGCTATCGCGACGATTTCCAGCAAGGCTTGCAGTACGTGATCTCGGTCCAGGGCTATGAGTGGGGGCTGGCGGTGCATCAGGTCAGCCGCTCCCTGCGCCTGGATCCCAACGAAATCAAATGGCGTACACAGCGCGGACAACGGCCCTGGCTGGCCGGTACCGTGATCGAGCACATGTGCGCATTGCTGGATGTGGCAGAACTGGCCGAATTGATTGCCAGCGGCGCGGTCAAGCAGATGCAGAGTGTGAAACCGGCTGCCAAACACAAAAAATAATGGGTCGCGCCTGGTGCGCGACTGAACTGAGCAACCGTCAACGGCGGATTTTGAGGGGTTATGGGAATGAACAAGTCGTCTGCACAAGGTTCCGAAGATCCTATTCTGCAGTGGGTGACCTTTCGCCTGGACAATGAGTCGTACGGCATCAACGTGATGCAGGTCCAGGAAGTCCTGCGCTACACCGAGATCGCTCCGGTTCCGGGTGCGCCAAGCTACGTGCTGGGCATCATCAACCTGCGTGGCAACGTGGTCACCGTGATCGATACCCGCCAGCGCTTTGGCCTGGCACCGGTGGAAGTCAGCGACAACACCCGCATCGTGATCATCGAAGCCGACAAGCAAGTGGTCGGCATCCTGGTCGACAGCGTGGCCGAAGTGGTTTACCTGCGTCAGTCCGAAGTCGAAACCGCGCCGAACGTCGGTAACGAAGAATCGGCCAAGTTCATTCAGGGCGTGTGCAACAAGAACGGCGAATTGCTGATCCTGGTCGAGCTGGACAAGATGATGACCGAGGAAGAGTGGTCCGAGCTGGAGAGCATCTGATTGATCTTCGAGGTTGGCGTAATCCTGCTGGGCATCCTCTGGGCGGGCAGCCTGGGGATGTTCCTGGCGTACACGAAAAAGCAGCGCCAGCTCGTCGAGGTTCAGGCCCGGGACAATGCGCTGCGCGATCAGCGCATCAAGGACCTGGGCAAACGGCTCGATGACTACCAGAACGGTAACGTCAAGATGGGCGAAGTGCTGCACGAGTTGAAGGCGTTCGTCGCGCCGTTGCCGGACAAGCTAGCCCAGCTGGAACAGCGCGACCCCAGCAGCCTGTCATTCGCCCAGGCCGCCAAGCTGGTGGGCATGGGGGCCAGTGTCGATGAACTGACCCAGTCCTGCGGGTTGACCCAGGCCGAGGCGGAGTTGATGAGCAAGTTGCATCGCGGTTGAACCACTTGCCGGCTACCCGCTTGTGCCCAGCGAGTAGCCGGTTGCTGTCGTCTGCAGGGCGCATGCGAGACGCCAATCAATCAGCGCTGGTTATATTCTTCCAACTGTTCTCATTACCGATTATCGAAAAGCGATTGAACGGGGTGAGGGCCATTTTTGCTGCTTCCAGTTCAGCAGGGTCGACAATGGACTCTGTGTGAAGAATGGGGCAAAACAGCATATTGTGTATTTCACGTAACAGCGTTAAATCGGGTAGTCTCTCAGTAATAACGTCGTTGAGTACGCCGGGCCCGGTCAGCGTACTGAGCAATACATGGTTGTCATTGCTCTCGGCTGTGTAGAAGTTCAGTTCGCTTTGATAGCGCGTGTAGATTTCATCTGAAATAGCTTCCAGGGTCGGGTTGTCTGGATGGCTTCCAATGAAACTGGAGTTGTATTGCACGTGCATGCCGAGTCCTTCGTTGTTGACGGGGGGATGTAGCAGCAGGCCAGTGGCAGAGGCATTCAAATCGACACTGTCGATCGCTTCGGCAGGTTTGCCGGTGGTCTCAAGTACTTCCCCAGGCTTGATCAGCCTGTCGTCGAGATCCATGTACATCCCGCCTTCATGATTGAGCATGGGGTAACGCAGCACGTCCGTCGCCGAGGCGTATTTTTTGCCGGTCAGGGCTGCGCTGTATTGATCGAAGTAGCGGCTTTCTCTGAATGATTGATAGAAGTCCTGCTCTTCAAGGGGCAGCACCTTGAGCGTCGGTGCGTTCTCGGCAAGCAGTGCAAGGTTCCGTGAGTAGGCGGTGGGGTCCGATTTGGAAAGGAGCAGGCGATATTCGTATGCGCTATCCTTCAGGACTTCTGCATTATTCCGGATGCAGGTGATGAAACTGTCACTGATGATGTTATTGCCGACCCAAAGCCCGGAAATTTTTTTGGGGATGGCGGTTTTGCCCGCGGTTTGCAGGACGGTGAGGTCGACAGGGACCTTCAGGTTGACGCCCATTGCTTTCAATGTGCTCATGCGCTCTGCGTCGGTTGCTACGCGGTCAATCGCTTCCAACTGCCCGAGATTTTTTCCGTTGGTTGGGATGTAGTATTTTCTTTGCGGGTCATGCAGTTCAAACATCTGAAAAAAGGCATTGTTTTTCAGGTCATAACCCACTTCGGAAAAGTAACCACCAATGCTGGCGCGTAGACTATCTGGCAAGCCGTCGTATCGAGGATTCCTGATAATGGCGCCAGATACTGCTGGGTCGCCCCCTGCAATCGATTCGACGGGGTCGGGCAAACTGAAGGCGGCCTCCAGAACTTCCTCCGGAAGTCGAGGCGGGGCTACCGGGCTCAAGGGATACCCGATTTGTCCATTGATACGTTGCGGGCTGACGAAGCGGTCGCTCCTGACGCGGAAAATCGCCGGCTTCTCCGGCAACCGGGCATGTAGCAGCGGCAGAGCATTCAATACGCCGAATACCAGACCCTCGACGCCTTCGACTTTTTCTCCTCGCGTCTTGCCATTCACTGCCCGGTCCAGACCCAGGCCAAACTGCACGATGCCGCCGATGGCAAAGATGGGTGCCAGTTCAGGGACGATCAAGGCAAGGGGTGCGAGCATATTGATCGTGGAGTCTACGTAACCTCGCCATTTTGCCTTGGTCACGCTGCTGTCGGCGTTGATGATGAAGTCGGCGTCTTGATAGGCGCGCACTTTTTGCCGTTGCGCGAGCGCAAAAAACATATCGCCGGTGATCTGCGGGCTGTATTTATAGGTTTTGTAGTTGACGTACGTTTGCGGATTCCAGACCTGTACATCGGTGCCGCCCGCGACCTTCACGACATAGGCGCGGGGATAGCTGCCCATACCTTTCAATGCTGTTTCAACGCCATCGAATGTCTCCCCGTCGGGCACATCCGCAGGTGCGAAGTGCTGCTTCAGGGCCTCGATCTTGAGCGGATCTTTACATTGCTCGGCAATCCACGTCTTCATGGCGGCTTCGTCGGCAAATTCGTGCAGGGGGGAAGAGTTGCCCGGTATGTAGAGCACCGTCAGCCCTGTGGCGTTGTTTTTCAGGCAAAGGATATCGGTGGCTGAGTAACCGTAGATGTTGAGTGGCGCCGCCTGCACGGTGGGCGAGTTTGGTGTTTCATGGCCCAGGCTTTCCCGGGTTGGGTGTGCTGCCAGGCCGGCAAGTTGCCAGGCCAGTTGTTTCCCCGCTTCAGTCAAGCTGCCATCGCTGATCTGTTTGTTGGTAGCGGCGATGAAGTTTATTTTGGCGCAAGTCTGGTAGTTCTCAATTCCGTTGACCCAGAAACTGTCCAGCATTTTTGTATAAGGTTCATGAAAATCCAGTTCCCAGATGAACCTCTGAAAGGCTTCGGCCGGGATGTTTACACGGGATTGCGGTCCATAGGTCTGTGGTGACCGTTGTCGATATAAACCATTGAATATTTCATAGCCGGTGGCGTTTTCAAAAAAGCCGGGGCGCTGGAGTTTTTCGACGATTTCGATTTTTCCAGGATCTTGCCCCGCCCAAGGGTGTTGAATAATGGCGTCAATAACGTTGTTGTTCGACTCACCCTGCCAATTCGACAGCAGCGCCTGTGTCAAGGTCATCTTTTGCGCAACGACGCCTTGCACGCGGTTATAGTTGAGTCGTTGATAGTGCAGGACGACCGCGTCGACCTTGTCAGGATTCAGTTCGATACCCTGTGTTTTGGCCCATTTTTGAATGGCGCCGGCGGCGAACTTGTCCGGGCGCGGGAAACTGGAAAGTTTGTCGCGAACAAAACTTATCCCTTGCGGGCTAACGTACGAGCTCATGGTGATCACCGTGTGTCTGGGGAAGTTCGGATGATCTTCTCAGCGGCTCCTTCGTTTACCCAGACGGCAACCATTCCCTCATAATATTTATTTATACATTGGGATAGCTCGGGCGCTGGTGGCCGGGGCTGTTCGAATACGCCATTTGCGACCGCTTTGCGGTCTATCGCGGGCGAGCGGACGCTGCCCGCGATAGTCTCTTCACCAAATCACGAGGCGACGGCGTCAGGGCTTGATCAACAACCCTTGGCCGGTAGGCAAGCTTGCGATCGATACATTCATTTTCTCAGCCCATTGATCCATCCCTTCTTTCTGCGGTTGGTATCCATGATAGGCATAGTCATCCAGCAAAATAATCGCACCTGGCACCAAGCGATCCCACAGGTACTCAATGGCAGCAACTTCTGGAATAGTACAGTTCAGATCGATGTGCAAGAAAGCAATCTGTGTGGAATCGATTTGGGTAAGGGTTTCGGGAATGGTGCCTTGAATGATTTTAGCGTTTGGCCATTCGGCGAAGTTGTTTATGACTGACTCAATACTTGAAGTGTAAGTGCCGTCTTCAATCCACTTTCGGCTCTTGTCAGCAACCCCGCCCATTTTTTCAAGGTCGGACAAATAACGGTCATCAACACCCGCAAATGTATCCAGCAGATAGAAGGTTCTGCTAGTGCTGTTCCAGTCCAGGTCGTGCATGATCGCCGAGCTTAAAAAGCCATGGTTGACTCCGCACTCGACAAAATCGCCACCGTGTTTGGCTGCGGTTCGCGCAGCCCACAGTCCCATGTACACTCGCCAGAACCAATTGTAGTCGGTGCCGGCAGCCTGCACGCCACGCTCATAGGCCGCGATAAAACGCGGGTCGCTCATGAAGTCGTGGTTATGGATCGAACTCAGTCCGTCGGCGGTAAATACGCCTTCGACTTTTGCGTATAGTGTGTCATTGCCGCGCTTGTATGCGCGCCCTTCATCACGACCCCAAGCGAGATAATGTTGTGTCGGGTCAATTCCCGACAGACGGACGTCGGGATGCAGTCTCAGGTATTCGTCAGGCGAAAAATCTGCGGGCAAAGTCATTATGCGTCCTTGTTGATCATTTTGTGTTTTGCTCAGTTTTAATTTATACGTGTAATGTTTCAGTTCTTGAGCAATCAAGGGGTTGAGCGCGGGTCGATAATATACCAATGGGTGTTTTTGTTCCATATGGCAGGTTGGCGTAGCGCGAAGTCCAGGGTGGTGTTTTGCAGGTAATTTTTTAATTGGTCATGTTGAATTCCGCCTATGGTCCGCGCACGCCACAGGCTATTTTGTGTATCTGAGCATGTAGCTAGTCTTGTTTGGTCGCCAATTCAGGGTCCTGTTTTGACGGATCGATTTCGAAATAGGTACTAGCAGTCATTTGAGAGCGTGCCGTGATCAAATTTGCTGCAGATTCGCCATCCGATAACCCGTGTATCACCACCTATTCACCTGTGCGGCGTTATATCCCGCTCCAACTCCGCCGCCTCGACCTGCGGCGCCTTGCCCTTCAAATGCCAGGCAAAAGCGATGATCTCGGCAATGGTGCGGTACATCGCCTCGGGAATCCGATCACCCAGCTCCATGCGCGCCAACAGCTTGACCAGCTCGGCATTCTCATAGATCGGCACCTCGTAGTCGCGAGCAATCGCCAGGATCGCTTCGGCCAGTTGATCGTCACCCTTGGCGGTCAGGACGGGGGCCTGGTGGCCGTCATAGTTCAGCGCAATGGCCTGGCGCGGTGTGTTCGGGTTCATGCGTTTTCATCGACCCAGCGTTGTTCAAGGTGGGTGCGCGCGCCTTGCGGCGGCGTTCCGTGATGGCAATTCAATTCGGCTACGCTGAGGCCGCTGGCGATCAGGCGTTCGCGCAGCACGCCCAGTTGGCTGTCGACCAGTCGAGCCGTGGCGGGGTCTTCGGCCCACAGTTGGCTGGACAGGCTGCCGCGCACCAGTTGCGCCTGCACTTGCAGGGGGCCCAGGGGATACATGTCGAAAGCCAGTTCGACCTGCCAAAGCAGTTCTTTTGCGTCGCGTTTTTCCGCAGTCGATTCGGACTGCTGCTGTGGGGGTTCTTCGCGTTGCAACTTGACCTGCAAGGGCATGAATTCGTTCGACGTGCGCAGTGGAATCTCCAGTTGCCAGGTGGTCTGCAGGCTGCCTTCAGGGGTACTGCCGGTCTGCGCAAGGCTGGCCAGTTGATGGCTCTGCAGTCGCGAGACGGCTCCGGCGGCCAACTTGAGCAGGTGTTCAAGATTGCCTTCATCCTCCTGGGCCTGCAACAGACGGGAGGGCAGGGGAAAGTTCCCCGGTGGCGCTTTGGCGCTGACCTGGCCCAGCGCTCCCAGGGCGCTGCGAACAAACCCCGGGAGCACCTGGGCCAGGCTTGTCGAAACCGTCGCCGGGTCAAAGGGTGGCGCGCCGGCGGGCAGCAACTGGGCGACCAGGCGAAACAGCTGGGCTTTGAGGTCGGGTGCAAGAAGCTGGGTTTGCCCGCCAAGCAGGCGGGACTCGAGAAACACACCGCTGTCATTCAGCGCCTGGGCAACGCCCTTGGCATCGCTGAGTTGACGGATATCGGGCAGGCCGGCCAGGAGTTTCTCCGCGCTGTTGCGTGCCTCGGCAGGCAGTTCCTCGCTATTTGCCAGTGTTTGCAGTGCGCTCAGCAAGCCTTGCAGCGAAGCCTGGCGTGCCTGCTGGGTGGTCAGTTGCTGGGTGAGGGCCAGTTGGTCGAGGCGACCGCTCAAGGGAACAAAATTCAACGCCTGGGCATCCTGCACCTGGGCGCTGAGCAGGCTGCCCGGCGTCAGCGGGCGAGGGCTGTCCAGGCTCAGCGTAGCGCCGGCCTGCGCCGTGTTGAGCAGGCTAACCAGCGAGCGGTAGATCAGCGGCAGCCCGGGGCCCTGGGGCAACACCTGGCAGGTCAGGACCTTGCCCTGCAGCAAGGTCCCTGGCGGCATTTGCCGGGTATCGATCTCGGTCAGGGCAGCGACGTTGGCACTGCGTGCCTGTTGCACGGTGATTGCCAGATTGCTCGGTGTCGGCTGCGTCACCACAAGCGTGGTGCCCTGGAGCAGTGGCTGACTGCTGGACACCTGGACGTTGGTTTCGCGCCCGCCGGGCAAGGTCAGCTTGAGCAGCATCTCGAAGTCTTGCGGCGTCTGTTTCAGCGCCAGTACTTCGGCTTTCGCGGTCTGGCCGGCTTGCAGCAAGCCATCGATCGATTGCAGCAGCTTCACGATTTCGCCATCGGCCATTGCTGGCAGTGAAGCCCCGGGAGTGGCGGTCACGGGCGCGAGGCTATTGATTTCACCGGCCATTGGGGTGTGTCATCAGTTAGTTCCTGACTTGCGTTGTCGCCTGAGCGCGTGCCAAGCAAGGCGCAGACCGTAGCCAATGGTCATTCCATTGGCAAGGGCTGCAACGCCGCATGGCGCGCGCTCAGGCACAACCCGAAGGGCCGGGCCTGTTCTTGCGCAGGGCTGCGTTACTCGTCGTTCATTTGGAATGACCAAATTTCTCTCCTCGCGCCTTGCCCTGCGCAAGAACAGGCTCCGGCGCAAGCCAGGAACTAACTGATGACACACCCCAGTCACAACCTGTCGAAATTGCCCTCTTTGCAGCAGGACATGACATGTATAATGCCGCCCGATCTTTCCGGGCGCCTTGAGAACGCAAGTTTACACGCGGCGCTTGCGAACAGGCCGCTGCGCTTTCACTTTAACGGCTGCCGGGCAGCCGACTTGAACCGCGACCCAGACAGTCTCTTTGATAAGGCGATTGCGTGACTCCTCAACTCGAAGCCGTAGCGCTGGCTTGTGAGCGTGACTGGCGGATGCTCTTCGAGAACCTCGAATTGCAACTGGCCGCCGGTGACATGCTGCAGGTCAGCGGCCCCAATGGCAGCGGCAAGACCAGCCTGCTGCGCCTGCTCGCCGGGTTGATGAGGCCCACTCATGGCCAGGTGCTGCTCAATGGAAAGCCCCTGGAGCGCCAGGACAGTGAGCTTGCGCGGGTTCTACTGTGGATCGGCCATGCCGCTGGTATAAAGGACCTGCTCACCCCGGAAGAGAACCTCGCCTGGCTCTGCGCCTTGCATCGCCCGGCCGAGCGCCAGGCGATCTGGCAGGCGCTCGAATCGATCGGCCTGCGCGGTTTCGAAGATGTGCCCTGTCATACCCTGTCTGCCGGGCAACAGCGCCGGGTGGCGTTGGCGCGCCTGTACCTGGACAGCCCACCGTTGTGGATTCTCGACGAACCCTTCACCGCACTGGACAAGCAAGGCGTCGCCCAGCTCGAGCAGCACCTGGCCGCCCATTGCGAGCAGGGCGGGATGGTCGTGTTGACCACCCATCACAGCCTTGAGCGCAAACCGGCTGGATATAGGGAAATCAACCTGGGGCAATGGGCCGTATGAGTGTCTTCACTTTACTTGTCAGCCGCGAAGCGCGACTGTTGTGTCGCCGCCCTGCAGAGTTGGCGAACCCGCTGGTGTTCTTCGCGATCGTGGTTGCGCTGTTCCCGTTGGCGGTCGGTCCTGAGACTCAACTGTTGCAAAATTTGTCACCTGGACTGGTCTGGGTGGCGGCGCTTTTGTCCGTCCTGCTTTCGCTGGACGGGCTTTTTCGCAGTGATTTCGAGGACGGATCCCTGGAGCAGTGGGTCCTTTCGCCGCACCCCCTGCCTCTTCTGGTGCTCGCTAAAGTACTGGCACACTGGGCCTTTTCCGGCCTGGCCCTGGTATTGCTGGCGCCGCTGTTGGCGCTCATGCTGGGCTTGCCAGCGGCCTGTTTGCCTGTATTGTTGGCATCATTGCTGCTTGGTACTCCCGTATTGAGTCTGTTGGGCGCCGTGGGTGCGGCCCTGACAGTCGGTTTGAAGCGTGGCGGCCTGTTACTGGCCCTGCTGATTCTGCCTTTGTATATCCCGGTACTGATCCTGGGCAGTGGCGCCTTGCAGGCAGCCTTGCAAGGGATGCCGGCGACCGGTTACCTGCTCTGGCTTGGCTGCCTGACCGCCCTGGCGGTAACCCTGACACCCTTTGCAATAGCGGCTGGCCTGAAGATCAGCGTCGGCGAATAATGAGGTTCCGGTTACTTGAAAGTGATCGGCAAAGACCCTGGATGTACCGTGATGAAAAGCAGCGTGATGAGCTGGACGTGGTTTCATAAACTGGGTTCGCCCAAGTGGTTCTATGGCATCAGCGGGCGCATGCTGCCCTGGCTGAGCATTGCCGCTGTGCTGCTGATCGGTGTCGGCGTGGTCTGGGGCCTGGCCTTTGCGCCACCGGACTACCAGCAGGGCAACAGTTTCCGCATCATCTATATCCATGTGCCGGCGGCCATGCTTGCCCAGTCCTGCTACGTGATGCTGGCCGTCGCCGGCGTGGTCGGCCTGGTCTGGAAAATGAAAATCGCCGATGTCGCCCTGCAATGCGCCGCGCCCATCGGCGCCTGGATGACCGCCGTGGCGCTGGTCACCGGGGCTATCTGGGGCAAGCCGACCTGGGGCAGCTGGTGGGTCTGGGACGCCCGGCTGACCTCGATGCTGATCCTGCTGTTCCTGTACTTCGGTCTCATTGCCCTGGGCCAGGCGATCAGCAACCGCGAGAGCGCCGCCAAGGCCTGCGCGGTGCTGGCCATCGTCGGTGTGATCAACATCCCGATCATCAAGTACTCGGTAGAATGGTGGAACACCCTGCATCAGGGCGCGACCTTCAAACTCACCGAAAAGCCGGCGATGCCGGTCGAGATGTGGCTGCCGCTGCTGCTCACCGCGCTGGGCTTCTATTGCTTCTTTGGCGCCGTGCTGCTGCTGCGCATGCGCCTGGAAGTGCTCAAGCGCGAGGCGCGCAGCAGTTGGGTCAAGGATGAAGTGATGAGTAGCCTGGGTCGGGAGGGGGCACGATGAGTTTTGCCTCATTCGGCGATTTTCTGGCCATGGGGCACCATGGTCTCTACGTCTGGTCGGCCTACGGCATCTGCCTGACGGTGCTGGCCATCAACGTCGCGGCGCCCTTGCTGGCACGGCGTCGTTATTTGCAAGAAGAGGCGCGTCGTCTGCGCCGGGAGAACAGCAAGTGAATCCGCTGCGTAAAAAACGTCTGATCATCATTCTGGCTCTGCTGGCGGGGGTCGGTGTTGCCGTGGCCCTGGCATTGAGCGCCTTGCAGCAGAACATCAACCTGTTCTACACCCCGACCCAGATCGCCAATGGCGAAGCGCCACTGGATACCCGTATCCGTGCCGGTGGCATGGTCGAGAAGGGTTCGCTGCAGCGTTCCAGCGACTCGCTGGACGTGCGCTTTGTCGTTACCGACTTCAGCAAGTCAGTGACCATCACCTACCGTGGCATTCTTCCGGACCTGTTCCGCGAAGGGCAGGGCATCGTCGCCCTGGGCAAGCTCAATGCCGATGGCGTGGTGGTTGCCGACGAAGTACTGGCCAAACATGACGAGAAATACATGCCGCCGGAAGTGAGCAAGGCGCTCAAGGACAGTGGCCAGACCGCGTCGCCGCCAGCCCCTACACCCGCCAAGCAGGGTTGAGAACATGACCGCTGATCTGTTGATTCCCGAACTCGGCCACCTGGCCATGATCCTCGCGTTGTGCTTCGCCATCGTCCAGGCCATCGTGCCGCTGCTCGGTGCCTGGCGCGGCGACCGGCTGTGGATGGGGTTGGCGCAGCCGGCCGCCTGGGGGCAGTTCACCTTCCTGGTGTTCGCCTTCGGTTGCCTGACCTACGCCTTCATGGCCGACGATTTTTCGGTGGCCTACGTGGCCAGCAACTCCAACAGTGCCTTGCCCTGGTACTACAAGTTCAGTGCCGTCTGGGGTGCCCACGAAGGCTCGTTGCTGCTCTGGGCGCTGATCCTTGGCGGCTGGACCTTCGCCGTTTCGATCTTCTCCCGGCAATTGCCCCAGGTGATGCTGGCGCGGGTGCTGGCGGTAATGGGCATGATCAGCGTCGGCTTCCTGCTGTTCCTGATCCTGACCTCCAACCCGTTCGAACGCCTGTTGCCGCAGGCGCCGATGGACGGTCGCGATCTCAACCCGCTGCTGCAGGACATCGGCCTGATCGTTCACCCGCCGATGCTGTACATGGGCTATGTGGGTTTCTCGGTGGCGTTCGCCTTCGCCATCGCGGCCTTGCTCGGCGGGCGTCTCGATGCGGCCTGGGCGCGCTGGTCGCGGCCCTGGACCATCGTCGCCTGGGCCTTTCTCGGCATCGGCATCACCCTGGGCTCCTGGTGGGCCTACTACGAGCTTGGCTGGGGTGGCTGGTGGTTCTGGGACCCGGTCGAAAACGCCTCGTTCATGCCTTGGCTGGTCGGCACGGCGCTGATCCACTCGCTGGCCGTGACCGAAAAGCGCGGCGTGTTCAAGAGCTGGACCGTGCTGTTGGCCATTGCGGCGTTCTCCTTGAGCCTGCTGGGTACCTTCCTGGTCCGTTCCGGCGTGCTGACCTCGGTGCATGCCTTCGCTTCGGATCCTGAGCGCGGCGTGTTCATCCTGATCTTCCTGCTGTTCGTGGTCGGCGGCTCCCTGACCCTGTTCGCCCTGCGCGCACCGGTGGTCAAGAGCCAGGTGGGTTTTGGCCTGTGGTCGCGTGAAACCCTGCTGCTGGGCAATAACCTGGTGCTGGTGGTGGCGGCGTCGATGATTCTGCTCGGCACCCTGTACCCGCTGGTGCTCGATGCCCTGACCGGGGCCAAGCTGTCGGTCGGCCCGCCGTACTTCAACGCACTGTTCATTCCCTTGATGGGGCTGTTGATGGCGGTCATGGCGGTCGGCGTGGTGGTGCGCTGGAAAGAGACCCCGGTCAAATGGCTGTCGAGCATGCTGACCCCGGTACTGGTCGGCAGCGCCATCATTGCGCCGCTGTGCAGTCTGATCGTCGATGATTTCGATTGGCCGGTGCTGACCACCTTCGCCCTGGCGGCGTGGATTGTGCTGGCCGGTGTGCGCGACATCCTCGACAAGACCCGCCACAAAGGCCTGGTCAAGGGCATGCGCGGCCTGAATCGCAGCTACTGGGGCATGCATCTGGCCCACATTGGTATCGCCGTGTGCGCCATGGGTGTGGTGTTGTCGAGCAACAACAGCGCCGAACGCGACCTGCGCCTGGCGCCGGGCGAATCCATGGAACTGGCCGGGTATCACTTCACCTTCGAGGGTGCAAAGCACTTCGAGGGCCCGAACTTCACCTCGGACAAGGGCACCGTGCGGGTGATCAAGGATGGCCGCGAAGTGACCGTGTTGCACCCCGAGAAACGCTTGTACACCGTGCAGCAATCGGTCATGACCGAGGCCGGGATCGATGCCGGTTTTACCCGTGACATCTACGTGGCCCTGGGCGAACCGCTGGGCGAGGGCGCCTGGGCGGTGCGTGTGCACGTCAAACCGTTCGTGCGCTGGATCTGGCTCGGTGGCCTGCTGACCGGGCTTGGCGGCTTGCTCGCCGCGCTCGATCCGCGTTATCGGGTCAAGGTCAGAAGCCGTGTACGGGAAGTCCTGGGTATGTCTGGAGCGACTGCATGAAGCGTTGGATCATGGTGTTGCCGCTGGCTCTGTTTCTGCTGGTGGCGGTGTTTCTCTATCGGGGTCTGTACCTGAACCCGTCCGAATTGCCTTCGGCAATGATCGGCAAGCCGTTCCCCGAGTTCGCCTTGCCAGCGGTGCAGGGCGGCAAGACCCTGACCCGGGCCGATCTGCTCGGCAAGCCGGCCCTGGTCAACGTCTGGGGGACCTGGTGCATTTCCTGCCGGGTCGAGCACCCGGTGCTGAACAAGCTGGCCGAGCAGGGCGTGCTCATCTACGGCATCAACTACAAGGATGACAACGCCGCCGCGCTGAAATGGCTGGGCGAGTTCCACAATCCCTACCAGCTCAACGTACGTGACGAGCAGGGCACCCTCGGCTTGAACCTGGGTGTGTACGGCGCTCCGGAGACCTTCCTGATCGACGGCAAGGGCGTGATCCGCCACAAGTTCGTCGGCGTGATCGACGAAACCGTCTGGCGCGAACAGCTCGCAGGCCTCTACCAGGGCCTGGTCGACGAGGCCAGGCCATGAAGCGCTGGCTTGCCGCCGCGATACTGGGCCTGAGCCTGGCCGGCGTGGCCCATGCGGCCATCGATACCTACCAGTTCGCCAACGATGCCGACCGCGAGCGCTTTCACCAGCTGACCAAAGAGCTGCGTTGCCCCAAGTGCCAGAACCAGGACATCGCCGACTCCAACGCACCCATCGCCGCCGACTTGCGTCGCGAGATTTTTCGCATGCTCGGCGAAGGCAAGGACAATCAGCAGATCGTCGACTTCATGGTCGATCGCTACGGTGATTTCGTGCGCTACAAGCCAGCGCTCAATTCGCGGACCTGGTTGCTCTGGTTTGGCCCGGCCGGGCTGCTGCTGGGCGGGCTGGTGGTGATTGCCGTGATTGTCCGGCGTCGCCGCAGCCAGCGTGCCGAGGGCGTCACCGAACTATCCGAAGCGGAGCGTCAGCGCCTCGCCCAACTGCTGGACAAAGACCAAACCCATGATTGAATTCTGGCTTGCTGCGGGCCTGCTGTTGCTGGTAGCCCTGAGTTTTCTGCTGATTCCCGTTTTGCGCGGCCGTCGTGCCCAACAGGAAGAAGACCGTACCGCGTTGAACGTGGCCCTTTACCAGGAGCGCGTGGCCGAGTTGCAGGCCGAACAGGACGAAGGCGTGCTCAGCAGCGCGCAAATGGACAGTGGTCGCGCCGAGGCTGCCCGTGAATTGCTCGCCGACACCGAAGGCGCCGAGCCCCTGCGGGTATCGCGTCTGGGCAAGCCGTTGCCGATTTTCGCGGCAGTGCTGGTGCCGGTATTGGGCCTGGGCCTGTACCTGCATTTTGGTGCCAGCGACAAGGTCGAACTGACCCGCGAATTCTCCCGGGCCCCCACGTCCATGGAAGACATGACCCAGCGCCTGGAGCGTGCCGTCGCCGCCCAGCCGGACTCGCCCGAAGGTCTGTACTTCCTCGGCCGCACTTACATGACCCAGGATCGTCCCGCCGATGCGGCGAAGATGTTCGAGCGCACCCTGGCCTTGGCGGGTCGTCAGCCGGAATTGCTGGGCCAGTTGGCGCAAGCCCGGTATTTTGCCAGCGGCAAGCAATGGAGCCCGGAGCTCCAGGCCCTGACCGACGAAGCGCTCAAGGCCGATCCCAAGGAAGTCACCAGTCTCGGCCTGTTGGGTATCGCCGCATTCGAAGGCGAGCGTTACCAGCAAGCCATCGATTACTGGCAGCGTCTGCTCGAGCTGCTGCCGGCCGACGACGCCTCGCGTTCCGCCCTCGAAGGTGGCATCAAGCGTGCCAGCGAGAAGCTGCTGGCCAGCGGTGGCAAGGTCGAAACGGCGCCTGCCGTGGCGGACAAGGGTGAGGTTCGACTCAAGGTCCGGGTCGAGCTGGGCGCCGAGCTCAAGGCCAGGGTCAAGCCCGATGACAGCGTCTTCATCTTTGCCCGCGCAAGCTCCGGTCCACCCATGCCGCTGGCGGCCAAGCGCCTGACCGTGGCCGACCTGCCCGTGGAAGTGGAGTTGAGCGATGCCGATGCGATGATGCCGCAACTCAAGCTGTCGAACTTCCCCGAGGTCCAGCTGGTGGCGCGCATTTCCCGTGCAGGCCAGCCGACCAAGGGCGAGTGGGTCGGTCGCAGCAAGCCGCTGGCCAACACCACCAAGGCCCAGCAGCAGTTGACCATCGACAGCCCGGAGCAATAAGGGTCAAGAATCACCGCATCCGGCCGATGGGGTACTACCTCTCATTGGCCGGCGTTTCATGAAGCATCAACTCCTTAATCCCTATCTGCGTCTTACCCTGTTTTCGCTGGCACTATTGCTCGGCGCTGTCTATTGGCCGGGGGCCATGAACGTATTGCAGCACCTGGGTTGGTTGGCACTGCTGTTCGTGTTTTTCTGCAGTTTTTTCTGCTGGGTCTTTATCTCCTGCTGGCGGTTGAACGAAGTCTGGCTCAAACGCGTCGATTACCTCTGGCTGGCGCTGGTTTGCGGGGCCGTTGTGGAAGTCGCGGAGCATTTGCGCGCAGGCTCGCTGCAATGGCCAAACCTGCATTTCGCCCCCTTGCTGTTGGTTCTCGCCGTGGCGCTGCGCGTTGCCAGGGTCAAGGGCGAGATTCATCTCAAGACGCCGCGTGACACTACGCTGTGGCTGGTGGTCGACCGGCAATTGATCATCCCCATGCCCAATCCGTTGCTGAGTCGGGATGCCTTGAAGGCGCGCTTGCTCCAAATGTTCAAGCAGTGGAGCACGCGCAGGTATTCCCGGGTGTTCGTGCGCATTGCAGGTTCGGCAGCAGCCCGCGCGATGTCGTCTGCCGATCTTGTGGTTCCGATCAGCCCTGGCTTGAAAGATTGCGAGTTCGAACTGGATGTTCGCAAGGGCCTGGCAGACACGCCATTGGCAGGCTGGATCGCCGCACAATCGGTGCACACCGTCTATCTTTTTGGCGTCATGGACCTTCAGGTGCTCGAAGCATTGGTCAAGTGGGGTGAGCAGGTGGGAGTGGAAATCTTCCTGGATAACGGCAACAGCCTGCGTTTCGAGCAAGAGTGGCGAGTCGACTTGACGGATACCGCGAATGCGGCCTTGGCTTTAAAGCGGTTGAGTGAAACTGTCGAGCAAGTCTGAAGTCCAACGGGTGACGTACAACCTCTGTCACCCGAACTTATAAGAGAACACCGCAATGGCCGTCATCGCTCGCATTACCCTTATGACATTGATACTGGGATTGAGCGCCTGTGTGGTCCAGCCACCGACCGAGCCGACCGAGCCGCCGCGGCCGACGTCGCCGCCTGCCGGACCTGCCGTCAAACCACATCCCGGCCCCAGCACTGTCCCGAGCAAGCCGCCGACACAAACGCAGAAGCCCATGCCGCGCACCTCGGCCAGCTTCGCACCACCTCCGGGCGGTGCCAGCCATTGGGATCCGCGCATGGGCGTCTATGTGCTGGAAGGGCAGACCAATACCTTCTACCGCCAGCGCACCTATTACCGTTGGAACAACGGCTGGAGCTGGGCGACCAGCCTGCAGGGGCCGTGGCAGGAAACCGATAGCAGTGGCGTGCCGGGTGGCCTGGGGCGGGCCTTCGCGCAGTAGCCTTTTCTCCTCGTTCCCACGCGCAGCAAAGGAATGCCTGCGCAGACGCTCAGCGTCGTGACGCCGGAGCGTCAGACTCTGCATTCCTTTGCTGCGCGTGGGAACGAGTGAAAGCATTCGGGTCTATCCTTTCGAGTTCCCGCAACCACAGACCCAAATCTGCAGGAGGAACTCATGACCTCAAGGATCGAAAAAAACGGCAGCTGCCTATGCGGCGCCGTCGCGTTCTCACTCAGCCTCAAACATCCCACCTTCGGTGCCTGCCATTGCAGCATGTGCCGCAAGTGGTGCGGCGGGCCACTCTTGTCTGTCGATACCGATACCCCCGTGAAGTACCTGCGTGGCGAGGACAATATCCGGGCCTTTTCCTCCTCCGAATGGGCCGAGCGAGGCTTTTGCGTCACCTGCGGCAGCCATCTGTTCTATCGTTTCAAACAGGGCGGCTTTTATTCGGTGCCGCTGGGCCTGCTTGAATCTCCCGAGGATCTAACCTTCCACTTGCAGGTCTTTATCGATGAAAAACCATCGAACTACTGCTTCGGTAATCAGACCAAGACCATGACCGGAGAGCAGGTCATCGCTCAATTCAGCCAGGAGTAAGGGCCAGCACGCTTGATCGCAGGAGCCTCGCGATGCAATTGATCACCGTTAAAGTCGAAAAGCCGGAAGAAACGAATTTCATTCTCGGCCAGGCGCATTTCATCAAGACTGTCGATGACATCCATGAAGCCCTGGTCTCGAGCGTGCCAGGCATCAAGTTCGGCGTGGCGTTCTGCGAGGCTTCCGGCCAGTGCCTGGTGCGCTGGTCCGGCACCGATCCTGCGATGATCGCGCTTGCGCAGAAGAACGCGAACACCCTGGCCGCCGGGCACAGTTTCATCATTTTCCTGGCCGACGGTTTTTATCCGCTGAACGTATTGAACACCCTGAAGTCGGTGCCCGAGGTCTGTCGTATATTCTGTGCCACGGCCAATCCCACCGAGGTGATTGTGGTCGAGACGCCCCAGGGGCGCGGCATCCTGGGAGTCGTCGACGGGCTATCGCCCCAGGGGATCGAAGGTGACGATGACATTTTGTCGCGCAAGGACCTGCTCAAAAGGATTGGCTACAAGCTTTGAGTGACAGGCTGTCTTGGTACAATGTGGTTTTGCCGAGGACATGTCATGACTCAATACGGTGTTGGCGACGCCTCCTATCAGGCAGCCGGTGGCATCGAGGGCCTGCGCCGGCTGGTCGATGACTTCTACCGTTTGATGGATGAGCTGCCTGAAGCGGCCCAGCTTCGTCGCATGCATCCAGCGAGCCTGGCGCCTGCGCGTGATAAACTTGCGTGTTTTCTCAGCGGATGGCTGGGCGGGCCAAAGCTGTACAGCGAAAAGTACGGCGCGATCTCGATTCCGTCCTTCCATGCACAGTGGCCGATTGACGAGTCGGGTAGTGCTGCCTGGTTGAACTGCATGGAGCGGGCAATTGCATTGCAGGACTATGCCCCGGAATTTTCCGAGTACCTGCTGACGCAGCTGCGGGTACCGGCGCGGCGGGTCGTGGAAGCGAGCCGAAATCGTCACGGTTGAGCGCGCAAACCCGCGTAAATACTGGGCGCAACGGAAAATTCACATTTAAACGACATTTTTTTTTGCGCCTTGCGCCAAGTATGCGCAGGTTTTTTATACCGCTTTGATACCGGCCATTTTTCTTGCGAGCCTACTTCTGAACGAGGGTGGCATGGCATTATGTGTTCTTTTCTGAAAAAGCCTTTGGTTTCGACACGGAGTAGTACATGAAGGTTACGGTATTTGGTACCGGTTATGTAGGGCTGACACAGGCGGCTTGTCTCGCCGAGGTCGGCCATTCGGTCTGTTGCATCGATGTGGATGCACAACGCATCGAATTGCTCAATCAGGGCCATTCTCCGATATTCGAGCCGGGCCTTGCGCCAATGCTGGAGAAGAACATTGCCTCCGGACGGCTGGTGTTCACCACCGATCAGGCCCGGGCCGTGGGGCATGCCGACATCATTTTCATCGCCGTGGGCACGCCGCCGTTGCCCGATGGCAGCGCAGACCTGCGCAATGTGTTCGCGGTGGTCGACACCATCCTGACCCATTCTCTGCACGGCAAGACCATCGTCAACAAATCCACGTCCCCGGTCGGGACCGTGGACCGGATCAAGGACAAGATCGCCAGGCACTTCGATGACGGCAAGGGCAAGAACAGCTTCCATGTGATCAGCAATCCCGAATTCCTCAAGGAAGGTTCGGCCATCAACGATTGCATGCGCCCGGAGCGGATCATCATCGGTGGCGCCGAAGGTGCGGATGTGGAGCTCCTCAAGGAGCTTTACCAGCCTTTCAGCCGCAACCGTGAAAAGATCATCGTCATGGATGCCCGCAGCGCCGAGCTCACCAAATATGCCGCCAACTGCATGCTCGCGACCAAGATTTCGTTCATCAATGAAATGGCCAACCTGGCCGAACTCATGGGAGCGGACATCGAGATGGTCCGCCGTGGCATCGGTTCGGACTCGCGCATCGGCTATGACTTCATCTACCCGGGCTGTGGCTTCGGCGGCTCCTGTTTCCCCAAGGACATCAGTGCACTACAGGAAACGGCCAAAAGCCTGGGTTTCGAGCCTCGTCTGCTGCAGGCCGTAGAAGAGGTCAACAAGCGCCAGAAGCATCGTCTGTTCGAGAAGATCAGCCGGCATTACCAGGGCTCCTTGAGTGGCAAGACCTTCGCGGTCTGGGGCCTGGCCTTCAAACCCAATACCGACGACATGCGTGAAGCCTCCAGCAATGTCCTGTTGCAATCGCTGTGGGAAGCTGGTGCGCGTGTTCAGGCCCATGACCCTGAGGCCATGGGCGAAGCCCGCCGCATTCATGGCGAGCGTGACGACCTGATGCTCATGGAAAACAAGGAAGCCGCCCTGGTAGGCGCCGATGCCCTGGTGATCGTCACCGAGTGGCAGGATTTCCGAGTGATCGATCTGGATGCGGTGCCTGATCAACTGGCCGATCGGGTGGTGTTCGATGGTCGCAATCTGTTCGACCCCGCCCACATGGAAGCTGCAGGGCTCAAGTATTACGGTATTGGCCGCGGCCGGGTGATCCCGCAATGACAGTACTGATCACCGGTGCAGCGGGCTTTATCGGTTTCCACACGGCCAAGCGTCTCTGCGAAGCGGGGCTGGAAGTTGTCGGGATCGATAACCTCAACGATTACTACGACGTCGAGCTCAAGCGTGCTCGGTTGGCGCAGTTGGCGGTCTACCCGAATTTCCGCTTTCAGCTGCTCGACATCGTCGATAAGGCAGAGTTGCTCGAGCTGTTCCAGGCCCAGCCGTTTACCGAAGTCATTCATTTGGCAGCGCAGGCGGGTGTTCGCTACTCGCTGGAAAATCCAGACGCCTATGCGGCATCCAACCTCGTTGGATTTCTCAATATCCTCGAGGCTTGCCGGCAGGTTAAGCCCAAGCACCTCATCTACGCGTCCAGCAGCTCGGTGTATGGCTTGAATAGCAAGCTGCCGTATTGCGTCGAGGATCCGGCCGATTGCCCGGCTTCCTTTTATGCAGCGACCAAGCGTGCCAATGAACTGATGGCGCACAGCTATTCGCACCTTTACGGGATCGAGACCAGTGGCCTGCGCTTTTTCACCGTGTATGGACCATGGGGTCGTCCCGACATGGCCCCGATCTTGTTCACCGAGGCGATCTTGAAAAATCAGCCCATCAATATCTACAACGATGGGCAGATGTCGCGTGATTTCACATATATCGATGACATCGTTGAAGGCATTTTTCGCCTTCGTCTGAAGCCGCCATCTTGTCAGGCCAATCCAGTGCCGGGCAGCGCCATGAACAAGGTTTACAACATCGGCAGGGGCTCGCCGGTTAAACTGCTGGACTTCGTTGAATGCATTGAGAACGCCATAGGCGTCAAGGCCCAACGCAATTACATGCCCATGCAGTCGGGTGATGTAGTCCAGACCTGGGCCGATGTGTCAGCACTGGCGCAATGGGTCGATTTCTACCCGCAAGTGTCTGTTGAGGCCGGGGTATCTGAATTTATAAAGTGGTACCGAAGCTATTACGGGGTGTAGTTCGGTTTCATCTTTGTAAAAACAACAACACTGAGGCAGTTATGAGTGACAGTATTTACGTTTCCGTTTTGATTCCCGCCAAGAACGAAGCCAGCAATTTGCCCCCCTTGCTGGAAGAGATTCGCCTGGCAATGGCCGATGAGGCCTACGAAGTCATCGTGGTCGATGACGGCAGTACCGATAACAGCGTTGCCGAATTGCGTGCCATGAAAGCCGGCGGATTCAGCCAACTGCGAATCCTCACCCACACCCGCTCGCTGGGCCAGAGCACCTCGATCTATCACGCAGCGCTTGCTGCGCGTGGTCACTGGCTGGCGACGCTCGATGGCGACGGTCAGAACGATCCTGCGGATATCCCCGGGATGCTGGCGCTGGTGCGCGGCAGTGAAGGGGTTACCGGTGGCGTCAAGCTGGTAGCGGGCCATCGCGTCAATCGTCGCGATACCGCCAGCAAACGCTGGGCCTCGCGTTTTGCCAATGGCCTGCGCAGCCGCATGCTCAAGGATGCCACGCCCGATACAGGTTGCGGCCTGAAAGTCGTGGAGCGCGAGGCGTTTTTGAGCCTGCCTTACTTCGATCACATGCACCGATACATACCTGCCTTGATTCAGCGTCACAACGGCAAGATGATCGTTCATCCCGTCAATCATCGTCATCGCGGCGCCGGTGTCTCGAAGTACGGCAACCTTGACCGTGCGCTGGTCGGTATTCTCGATCTGTTCGGCGTGTGGTGGTTGATCAAGCGCACCCGTTTGAATGCAATACCGCAGGAAGTCGAATGATGAACTTGACCAGAGAAACGCTGTGGCTGGTGGTCGGTTTTGCCGGCCAGGTCGTGTTTACCGGGCGTTTTGCCCTGCAGTGGCTGTACAGCGAATACAAGAAGCGCAGCGTGATTCCGGTGGGCTTCTGGTATTTGAGCATTCTGGGCAGCGCCTTGCTGCTGGCTTATGCGATTTACCGTGAAGACCCGGTGTTCATCGTTGGTCAATCGTTCGGCTTTGTCGTGTACCTGCGTAACCTGCAATTGATTGCCCGTCACAAAGAGCTCAAGGAATAGCCCGGTGTTTAAACACTTGTCACCACGGACCGAATGCATCCTATTGGTGCTGCTGGCGTTGCTGCTGATCGGGGCGGGCCTGGGCCTGCGCCAGCCGATCAACGTCGACGAAGAGCGCTTTCTCGGTGTTTCCCTGGAAATGCTGCAGAGCGGTTCCTGGTTTGTCCCCCACCGCGCGGCGGAAATCTACCCCGACAAGCCGCCGCTGTTCATGTGGGCGGTGGCATTCTTCACGATGCTGACCGGGCTACCGAAGGTGGCGCTGTACCTGCCGGGACTGATTTCCGGTGCCGTGGCGACGGCGTGCCTGTATGACCTGGGACGGCGTTTGTGGAACCGCCGTGTCGGCCGGATCGCGGCGCTGCTGTTCCTGGCGACCTACCAGACCTACAGCATCCTGCGAACCGGGCAGATCGACAGTTTTCTCTGCCTGTGGATCGCCTTGGGCATGTATGGCCTGGTACGCCATTTGCTGCTGGGCCCGGCATGGGGTTGGTTCTATGCGGCGTGCGCAGCCATGGGGCTGGGCATTGCAAGCAAGGGCGTGGGCTTTGTACCGGCGCTGATGTTGATTCCCTACGCCTATGCGGTCCATAAGGGCTGGCGCGGCGTCGTGGCCATGCCCAATCGCAAGGGTGCCTGGTTTCTAGGGCTGCTGGTGACCCTGGCGGCGATCGGCGTCTGGCTGTTGCCAGTATTGATTTCGGTTGCCGTTCAGCAAGATGCCGACGGTGTGGCGTACCTGAAGAATATTCTGTTGCACCAGACCGCCCAGCGTTATGCCAGCGCCTGGGAACACCAGGAACCGTTCTGGTATTTCATCGTCAAGGTGATTCCGAAGTACTGGCTGCCGATGTTCCTCGCGTTGCCATGGTTCGTGCCAGCCTGGCGCCGTCAGTTGCTCAAGCATGACGGCCGGATCCTGGTCCTGTTGGGTTGGGTGGTGCTGGTACTGGTGTTCTTCAGCCTCAGCAGCGGCAAGCGCAAGCTGTACATCTACCCGGCCTTGCCTGGCCTGGCGCTGGCGGCGGCGCCACTGGTGCCCTGGTTGTTGCGTCGCTGGTTCGCCGGACGGCCATTGGGGCGCAAGGTCTTCACCGGGTTGGTGGTGGCGTGGTTCTGCATCTGGTTTGCCCGCGGCTTCATCGAACCGGTCAAGGAGGGGGCCAACCCCCACGAAGACATCATGCGTCAGGCCGCTACCCTGACCAACGGTGCCGAGCTCGTTCTGTCTGGTTGGCGAGAGGGTCATTGGTTGTTCGCGCAGCAACCCATCGTTCATTTCGGCTTCCTCGAAGGCTCGACCGTCGATCAGGCTGCCCTGTGGTTGCGTGGCCATCCAAAGGACTTTGCCCTGGTACCCGCCCATGACATGGCGCGGTGCTTCATGCCCGAAAAGGGCCGCACGCTGGGTGCGACCTCGCGTGCCGAGTTCGTGGTCGTGGGGGCCGACGCGGACAACGGCAAGTGCAACCCCGAGCCGCCGGCTCGCGTGTACCGGTTCGCCTGGCACAAACCCCTCCTGTAATGCAGTTGTGAACAATCCCCCGGGCGTCGTCGCCCGGTGGATTCCTACGCCCTCCAGAAACCCAAGACACCGATCCAGGACGGAAACATGAGTGCGCAGCCAATGAAGTCGAATAGCGAAAACAGGTTGTTGTTCTGGAGCACCGTGCTGATGGCAACCCTGGTGCTGCTGCTGTTTTTCTGGGGGCTGGGTTCGCTGTCCTTTCTCAGCCTCAACGAAGCGCGTCGTGCTATCTCTGCCCGGGAGATGCATGCGAGCGGACAGTGGTTGTTGCCGTATATGAACGGTGACTTGTACCTGTCCAAGCCACCGCTGTTTTACTGGCTGGAACTGATCTCTTCGCAGCTGTTGGGTTCGGTGTCCGAGTGGAGCGTACGCTTGCCTTCGGCCGTGTTCGCCACGGTCTGCTGTCTGGCGGTATATCGGTTCGGCGTAAAGCTGGCGGGGCGGCAGGTTGGAATGTACGCCGTCATTTTCCTGGCCGCGAACGCCGGGTTCAGTTTGTTCGCCCGGCGCGCCGAAATTGAAATGGCGCTGACCGGCATGGTCTTCGTTGCCGTCTACGCGGCCTGGCAGTTCCTGTTCCAGCAAGGCAGCCGTGCCTGGGCGCTGCTCAGTTACGCGCTGTTGGGCTTTGGTCTGCTGACCAAGGGGCCCGTCACGCTGCTCTGGGTCATCGTGCCCATCCTGGTGTATGCGCTACTGACACGCGACTCGCGGGCCAAGGCCTACCTGAGCTATATCCCCGGCTGGCTGCTGATGCTGGCCATCGGCAGCTCATGGTACCTGGCGGTGTCGCTGAAAGAAGGGTGGGGCATCTGGTCGGCGGTGCTGCAGGAAGACATCGTCAAGAAGATCAACGGCAGCGGCGCCGAGACCTGGTACGCCTACCTGCAGTATCTGGCCGGTGACTTCTTCCCGTTCTGGCTGATCCTGCTGGTGCGCCCTCGGCAGCTGTGGCAAGACATCCGCTCCAACCGCGAGCTGATGTTCCTGACGTGTTGCTGCCTGGTCCCTTTAGTGCTGTTTTCGTTTTTCTCCGAGAAACACGCCAAGTACCTGCTGCCGACTTACCCGGCCATTGTCTTGCTACTGGCCTGGCAATGGGCGAAGGTATTGGCGGCTATCCAGGGCAAATGGCGGCATGTGTTAGTCTGGCTGCCATGGATCCTGTTGTGCGGCTTCGTGCTGTTCTACAGTTGTTTCGAAGCGCGGGTGTTCGCCCATCGCATCAAGGCCTTTCCAGAAGTGGATAAAGCGGTCGCCAGCTATCCCGGCCAGCCGTTCTACACGATCGGGTCACCGGACATACGTCTGGTCTATTACGCAGGCCGGCATGTCACACCACTGACCATCGAACAAGTGCAGCAGCGCAGTGCATCGCCGGGCTTGCTCTTTGTCACCGAGCCGCTGCCAGTTGCGCTGGAAGGCTTGAAGTCATGTACCCTTGCGCGTTTCGACCCTTACCTGAAAAGAAAGCGGGCCGCGCTGTTGATCGGATTGGGGTCTACCTGCCAAGCGGAGCACCTGTCTGTGCCTTGAGACGAGGTGTACGCTCGGCACCTGGCAAGATAAAAGGAATTTACAATGCGTTTGTCTCAATCGGCGCCCGGGCGCTATTTGCTGTTGCTGACCACGACCTGGTTCGTGATCTTTCTGCTGACCCGAGGGGTCCTGTTCTTCAGCCACCTGGATGAGGCCGGCAGCAGCTACCTGCCGACATTCGGCATCGGTCTGTTCTATGACCTGGCCTTCCTGGTGTACACCGCATTGCCCCTGGGCCTCTATCTGCTGTTCTGCCCGCCGCGGCTGTGGCGCACACGCGCACACCGGGTGTTCCTGCAGGTCGTGCTGACCCTCAGCATTTTCATCATGCTGTTCACCGCCGTCGCCGAATGGCTGTTCTGGGACGAGTTTGGCGTACGTTTCAACTTCATTGCCGTGGACTACCTGGTTTATTCCGATGAGGTGTTGAACAACATCCTGGAGTCCTACCCGATAGGCACGCTGCTGAGCATTCTTGCGGTCGTCGCCATCGGCCTGAGCCTGCTGCTGCGCAAGCCGCTCCAGCGTGCGCTGGACGCGCCCCTGCCGGTTTGGCGCCAACGCCTGGTCGGTGCCGCAGGCCTGTTCATCCTGACCGGGCTGTGCATGCAGTTCGTAGACCAGGACAGCCCACGTGGCCAGGGCGGCAACGCCTACCAACGGGAACTGGCCAGCAATGGCCCTTATCAGTTCTTCGCCGCGTTCAGGAACAACGAACTCGATTACCAGCAGTTCTACAGCAGCTTGCCGGTCGATGAGGTGGCCAAACAGATCCGCACGGAACTGAGCGAACCCAATGCACAGTTCGTCGGCACCGACCCGCTCGACATCCGCCGCACGATTACCAACCCGGGCACGCCGACCACCCCGAACATCATTCTGGTGACCATCGAGAGCCTGAGCGCCAAGTACCTTGGCAGCAACGGTGACGAGCGCAACCTGACTCCCAATCTGGATGCACTGCGCAAGCAGAGCCTGTACTTCAACAACTTCTACGCCACCGGTACCCGTACCGACCGCGGGCTCGAAGCCATTACCCTGTCGATTCCGCCAACTCCCGGCCGCTCGATCGTCAAGCGGGTAGGGCGCGAGAGCGGTTTTGCCAGCTTCGGCCAGCAGCTGGCGGCCGTGGGCTATGACAGCGTGTTCGTCTACGGCGGTCGCGGTTACTTCGACAACATGAATGCCTTCTTCAGTGGCAATGGCTATCGGGTTGTCGATCAGAGCAGCGTCAAGGAGTCGGATATCAGCTTCAAGAATGCCTGGGGCATGTCGGATGAAGACCTCTACACCCAGGCGCTGAAGCTGGCGGACGCCGATCATGCCAATCAGGTGCCCTTCCTGTTGCAATTGATGACGACGTCGAACCACCGGCCATACACCTACCCTGAGGGGCGTATCGACATCAAGTCGGGCAATGGTCGTGATGGTGCGGTGAAGTACACCGACTACGCGATTGGCCAGTTCCTTGAGCAGGCACGGAAAAAGCCGTGGTTCGACAACACCATTTTCGTCTTCGTTGCCGACCACACCGCCGGGAGCGCGGGCAAGGAAGACTTGCCGATCAACAACTATCAGATCCCGCTGTTCATCTATGCACCCAAGCTGATCGAAGCCAGGGAAGTGTCGCACCTGGCCAGCCAGATCGATCTGGCGCCAACGCTGCTGGCCATGTTGAACATGAGCTACACCTCAACTTTCTTCGGCCGCAACCTGTTGGTGGATAACCCGTTGCCACCGCGGGTACTGGTGGGCAATTATCAGCACCTGGGCCTGTTCGACGGCACCAACCTGGCGATCCTCAGCCCGCGTGGCGGCCTGCGCCGTCACGACCAGGCCCTGGGTGAAAGTCATGAAGTGGTCAGCACCTCGGCAGACCCGTTGATCGTTCGCGCCATCACCTATTACCAGACCGCCAGTTATGGCTTCAAACAACACCTGCTCGATTGGCTGCAAGAGTAGAGTTGTCTTGCAGTGACAGCGTCGGCTATTCGATCTCGTTCCCACTTTCAGCGTGAAGTGGGAGCGAGCGTCAGCTCTCCAGCATTTTCCCGTCCAGCGCATCCCCGATTTTCAAGAAATGCCCGCCGGCCACATGGTGCAAGGTGCGCAGCTCATCCTGCCCCGTGAAGTTCCAGCGGCCGTCCTTGAATACCCGTTCGTCGGCTTGTGCGGCGATGACTTCGCCGAGAAACAGGTCGTATTGCTGCTGGTTGTGGGGTTCGGGCAGGAGCCGGCACTCCAGCCAGGCAACGCAGCCGTCCAGCAGAGGGGCTGTGCAGGTGGAGCTGGTGAAGGTTGGCAGGCCGTAGCGCTCGAACTTGTCCTGTTCGGCGCCCTGGCTGATTTCAAGCCCGGAGGTGGAACCGACCGTCTGGACGATATCGACTTGCCGGGCGCAGGGGATATTGAGTACGAAGGTACCGGCAGCTTCCAGCAGTTGCCGGGTCCAGGTGCTTTTGTCGAGCACCACGGCAACCTTGGGTGGCTCGAAATCCAGCGGCATGGCCCAGGCGGCGGCCATGATATTGCGTTGTCCGCCATGGGCGGCGCTGACCAGCACGGTCGGGCCGTGGTTGATCAGGCGGTAGGCTTTGGACAGGGGGACGGGGCGGCGGTGGGATGCGGTCATGGATAACTGCTCCTGGGCAAATGACCGGATTGTAGCGGTATTGCAGAAAGACCGAGTCGCCTGCATCGCTGGCAAGCCAGCTCCCACAGAGGTCTGCGGTCTACCCTGTGGGAGCTGGCTTGCCAGCGATGGGGGCACCGCGGTATCGCCGCTTCAGCTGGCCGCAGGAATGGTCAACCCACGCTCCACCGCCGGCCGTGCCAGGAACCGCTCCAGCGTACGCGTGACATTGGGGAAATTCTGGATACCCACCAGCTCACCCGCTTCATAAAAGCCGATCAGGTTGCGTACCCAGGGGAAGGTGGCAATGTCGGCGATGGTGTAGTTGTCGCCCATGATCCATTCCCGGTCTTGCAGATGCAGATTCAGGACATTGAGCAGGCGCCTGGATTCTTCAACATAACGATCGCGCGGGCGCTTGTCCTCGTAGTCCTTGCCGGCGAATTTGTTGAAGAAGCCGAGCTGGCCGAACATGGGGCCGATCCCACCCATCTGGAACATCAGCCACTGAATGGTCTGGTAGCGGGCGGCGGGGTCCTGGGGCAGCATCTGGCCGCTTTTTTCGGCCAGGTACAGCAAAATCGCCCCGGACTCGAACAGGGGCAAGGGTTTGCCGCCGGGACCATTGGGGTCAATGATGGCCGGGATCTTGTTATTGGGATTGAGCGACAGAAACGCCGGCGACAGCTGGTCGTTGCTGTCGAAGGCCACGCGATGGGGTTCGTAAGCCAGCCCGGTCTCTTCGAGCATGATCGAGATTTTCACGCCATTGGGGGTCGGCAGCGAATAGAGCTGAATCCGCTCGGGGTGTTTTGCGGGCCATTTGGCGGTAATGGGGAAAGCGCTGAGATCGGTCATTGAGGGTTCCAGTCAGGCGTTCTGAAGGGGGGAACGGGTGCCCATGCATTTAAGACGGCATCAGCGATGATTGCACAAAATACCTGTTGGTCCAGATTCCTGAACGCTTGTACAACAAGTAGCGGTCGGCCAATTGCGAGGCCGCTTTGACCTCGATATAGTGGCGCGGGGCCATCAATCAAGTGGCGCCAAAAACCTGTGCCTTGGCGCTGCCGGTTGAAAGGCTGGCGCGTCCGGGTTCCAACTGCCTTGTGGAAAACGCGTCATGCCCAACCGCTCCCTTCACTTCAAATTATTCTGGACCGCACTCATTGGCGCTTTTGTGGTGATGGCCCTGTTGCTGGGCTCCATCGCCTATAGCGCCTATGGCTCCTCCAGGGAAGCTGCGGCCAAGCTGGTCGATGCCACCGTCAAAGCCAGTGCCAGGGAAGTCGAAGGCAAGCTGAGCAAAGGCTGGGTCGTCGCGGAATCGGTGGCCAACAGCGCAATGGCATTGCAGCAACAACATGCCGACCGTAAAACCGCTGACGCGGTGACGCGTCGATTGTTCGAGGCCAACCCCGAGCTGCTTGGCCTGGGCCATTACTGGGAACCGAATGCCTACGATGGCCAGGATTCCGAACACGCAGGTCTTCCAGGAAACGACGCCAGCGGGCGTTACCTGGTCTACTGGAACCGCGCCAAAGGCTCGGTACAGTCGGAAGCCTTGACCGGTTATGCCCCGGAAACAGCCGACAATCAGTTCTATTACCGGCCACTGCGCAGCCGCCAGAGCTGGGCCACCGAACCTTACACCTACACCACCGAAAGCGGTCAGCACTTGCTGCTGATGTCCATCATGCTGCCGCTGTTACAGGACGGCAGGGCCGTCGGGGTTGCCGGGGTCGATATTCCCCTGGAGGGCATCAACAAGGCGTTGGCCAAAATCAACCTCTACAAGGGCTATGCGGCGCTGCTGTCTTCCGACGGTCGCTATGCCAGCCACCCGGATGCCCAGCGCCTGACGCAACTGGATGACCAATTGCCGGCTGCCGCCAAAGACGCCATCAAGGCTGGGCAGACCTATCAATTCCAGCGCGACGGCTGGAGCTATGTGCTGCACCCGGTACAGATCGGCAATGCCCCCAATCCGTGGGCGTTGATGGTTGCCTACCCGTTGACGGAGGCCATGGCCGATATCAACCAGTTTCTGTATCAGGCGGTCGGCATCGGTCTGGCGGCCTTGCTGCTCCTGGCGCTGGCGCTTTGGACTCTGCTGGGATGGCAGATTCGCCCGCTGTCGGGCCTGACCCGCGGCATCCAGGCCTGGGAAGGCGAGCTGGGCCTGCGCTTCGAACAGCGCAGCGGTGATGAAACCGGCAAGCTGGCGGGCGCGTTCAACCAGTTCATCCAGCGCCTGGGCGACCTGGTCGGCTCGATCCGCAGCAGCACCGGCGCCTTGATGGAGGTTTCCCATAATCTGGACCACACCACCAAGGCCGTGGCCGAGCGTGCTTCGGCGCAGCACACGGCCACCGAAGAAATGGCCAATGGCGTGACGGCACTGGCGCACTCGGTCACCGAGATGGCCCAGCAGGCCGAGGACGTGGAGCAACTGGCGCGCAATACCGAGGCCCTGACCACCAACATCGCTCAGGACATGAATCTGACCGTGACCGAGATCACCCGCATCGATCAGACCATGGGCACGGTCGCAGGAACCGTGGGCGATCTGGAAAAACGCTCGCAGCAAATCGCCGGCATTCTCGATGTGATCCGTGGCATCGCCGAGCAGACCAACTTGCTGGCGCTCAACGCCGCCATCGAAGCGGCCCGCGCCGGCGAGCAGGGCCGTGGCTTTGCCGTGGTTGCCGACGAAGTCCGCCAGTTGGCCGAGCGCACCAGCCGCTCCACCGGCGAGATCGGCGAGATGATCGGCGCCATCGGAACCGACGTGCGCAACACCGTGGAGAATGTGGAGCAGGTGGGGCAGGCGATGCGCCAGGGCGTGGTCCAATTGTCTGCTTCGGCCCAGGGGGTGGAGCAGATTCGCGAGCATGCCCAGGACATCCTGATGCGGATCAGCGAAGTGGCCCGCCAGACCCAGGTCCAGGCGGCCACGGGCGAAGAGCTGTCGGTGGCGATCCAGGGAGTGAGTAGTATTTCCGAACAGAATGACCATGCCATTCGCGGCTTGTTGGAACAGTCCACGAATTTGCGTGATCAGGCGAGTTCGTTGAGTCAGCAGTTGGGGCAGTTTCGTGATTGAGGCTTAGCCCGTGAGGGCCTTATCGCTGGCAAGCCAGCTCCCACAGGTCCTGTGTACATCACAGAACCTCTGTGGGAGCTGGCTTGTCGGATCGCCGCACCGCAGCGATAGGGCCATCAAATTTGTTCACAAATCCACTCGACAACATGCTAGAAGCTTCACCTGAAAATCCAGCATGTAAAGAGTTTCCAAATGCCCACCCGCAACACTCCGACCGAAAAAGTTTCCAGCAAGCTTTTCGGTGTCTTCTGCCTCGGCAGTTACCTGCTCTCCCTGTCCTACGGTTCCACCTTCCTGCTCTCGCTGCTGATCGGCTCGCGTGGCGGCAACGAGCACGATGCTGGCACTGTTATTTCGGCGGCCATGCTTAGTACCTTCCTGGCCGTCATCTTCTCCGGACACCTGTCGGACCGCTTCGGAGCTGCGCGTTCCATTGCCCTGAGCGGGTGCCTGCTGATCGTCTCCACCCTGGGCTTTGCCATGGTTCCCGGCTATGGCAATGGCTTGTTGTGCTTCGGCTTGACCCTGGGGCTCGGCTGGGGAGTGTTCTACACCCTGGGGCCGATCATCGTGGCGATGCTGGTCGAGCCCCTGCAGCGGGCCAGATACTTTGCCCTGCTGTCGGGCAGCATGATGTCGGGAATCGGCTCAGGTCCCTTGCTCGGGCGGCTGGCGACTTCCCTGGGGTATCCGGTGACCACGGCCTTTTACATCGCCGCGCTGGCGAGCGCCCTGGGGGCGATTATTTTCTGGCAGCTGGCGCCTCGCTTGAACGCTCGGCCGAATCAGATGGGCGCTACCGCGGTTTCCCGGATATCGCTGTCCTCGGCCCGTGCGGTGCTGTCGTCCCGTGCGGTGTTCCCCATCATCATGGTTGGCCTGGGTGGTTGCGTGTTTGGCGGCTTGTCGAGTTTTCAGACCAGCTATGCGGCCTTGCGCACCCTGGATTATTCGCTGTTTTTCCTGGGCTTCATGGGCGCCGCGATCACCAGCCGCATGCTGATCGCCAGCATCGTGGTCAAGCGCGATCCCTATATTGCCTCCTGCGTGTTGTCGGGATTGATGGTGGTCTCGGTGCTGATGTTTCAGCTCCTGGTCAGCGATGGTTTCAGTTACTTGCTGGCGGCGATCATCCTCGGGGTCGGCTATGGCCTGACCTATTCGGTGATCAACGGCCTGGCTGCCAATGAGGCGCCGGCCGGCAGCACGTCGCAATCCCTGTTGCTGTTCAGCCTGGCCTATTTCGTGGGGGTATTCGGCTTTCCGCTGCTGGCAGGCAAGCTGATCGTCGAGCAGGGCATGCCGGCACTGCTGTACACGGTGTTGGCGGTAGCTGTCGGCAACTGGCTGATCACCGTGGGGCGCCTGGCCTGGCGCAGCAGCCGAGGGAAGGTTGCAGCGAAACCTGCCTGACCGCGCCCGGAGCGATTAGAATGCGCGGCCACGAATGACTGATTGCCCGCCATGAACCCCGATGCCATTGCCCTCCTGCAACAACAGCTCGACGTCGCGCTGAGCCCGGCCCCCGAAGAAACCCGCCGCCTGTTCCATGGGCGTGGCAGGTGCTGGCCGGGGCTGGAGCACGTCACCGTCGACTGGTTGCAGGGCGTTGTCCTGGTAGCGCTGTTCCGCGAGCCGCAAGCCAGCGAACTGGCCGATCTCAAGCAGATGCTGATGACCTTTAGCCAATCATCCACCTGGCAGCAAAGCGGGGCGCACACGCTGTTGCTGCAGCACCGCTACCTGCTGGAGAGCACTACAGAGTGGCTGCTCGGCGAAGAAGTGGATGAGTGGCTGATTACCGAGGGCGGCCTGCGTTTCAAGCTGGACCTGGGCAAGAAGCAGAACACCGGCCTGTTCCTGGACATGCGCTATGGTCGCCGCTGGGTCCAGGCCCAGGCCCGGGGCAAGCGCGTGTTGAACCTGTTCGCCTACACCTGCGGCTTCTCCGTGGCGGCCATCGCCGGCGGTGCCGAGCATGTGGTGAACCTGGACATGGCCCGGGCGGCCCTGAGCCGTGGGCGCGAAAACCACCGGCTCAATGAGCATGATCTCGACCGCGTGAGTTTTCTCGGGCATGAGCTGTTCAAGTCCTGGGCCAAGGTCAAGAAATACGGCCCGTATGACCTGGTCATCATTGATCCGCCCTCGTTCCAGAAGGGCAGCTTTGCCTTGACCAAGGATTACCAGCGCGTGCTGCGCCGGCTACCGGAATTGCTGACCGGACAAGGCATTGTACTGGCGTGCGTCAACGACCCGGCCATCGGCCCGGACTTCCTGATCGAAGGCGTTGCCCATGAGGCGCCGAGCCTCAGGTTCGAACAACGCCTGGAAAACCCGCCCGAATTTCCTGATGCGAATCCGGACGGTGGCTTGAAGGCGCTAGTGTTCCGGATGGTAAAAGTACAGCTTGTTGACGATGACCCAGGCGCCGTCGATCTGCAGCAGTGACAGGTAATCGGTGAATCTCAGGCCCATGTAGTCATCGATGATCTTGACGGCGGCCGCGTCGCCCGTGACATCGACCGACTGTATTTCCCAGAACGGCTTGGTATCGCTCGGCGCCGGGCCTTCGGCCTTGATGGCCGCGACGAATTCATCCAGCGACAGCCACTCGAGATCGCCATGGTAGTGCCCGATAATGCGACAGGCGGGGTGAAAGGCTTGCCGCAGCAGGGGTTCGTCGGCATAAACCATGCCGATGACGTAGTTGCTGATGACAAGATCGATGTCTGTGTTGTCTGAGGCGTGAATGGACATTTCATTCCCTCCTGACGTTGATTGACCTCGCATCCAAGGCCCGGTCAATCAATAAGAATAGCGCGTCAGAACGTCAGCACGATCCGCTGCGTCGTATCGTGCCCCCAGGCGCGCTCCACCTGGCTCAATTCAATGGGGTGCGCATCGATTTTCAGTTGTGCGGGGTCGATGGCCTGCAATACCTTGCCGACGATCTGCACCAGCCTCTCGTGGGACACACTGCCCAGCCCACTGCCGAGCAATTCGAGCCCCGAACTGCGCAGCGGGCCGGGCGTGAGGCTGATCGTCGTCCCGGCCAGCGAGCCGATATTGACGAAGCGTATGCGTGGCCCTGCCTCGCTGCTGCCATGCCCGGTGGCGGCGTTGAGGAAGCATTCGGCAGGTAGGCCCCAGAGGTAATCGAGGACGATATCCACGCCGGCGCCGTTGATTTCGTGCTGGAAGATTTCGACCAGTTTTTCGCTGGGTTGATTGAGGGCAATGAAGGTGTCGGCGCCGAGCGCGTGCAGTTCATCTTCGACCGCAGGGTTGCGTGCGGTCGCGATCACCCGGGAAGCGCCCAGGTGCTTGGCGATCTGGATCGCCAGCCGGCCGGAGGTGCCGGCAGCGCCGTTGACCAGCACCGATTCGCCCGGCTGAAAGTGCGCCCGATCCGCCAGCGCGGCCCATGACGACATCCCCGGGTTGGCGATGGCGGCGGCCGTGAGGTCGGTCACGCTGGCGGGTATCGCCACGCAGTTGACGGCCTTGACCGCCACCGTCTGGGCCATGGCGCCAATAGGCGCCCGGGGGAAGGCAAAGTAGACCCGGCTGCCATCCGCCAGCCGGCCGACGCCATCGGCGCCCGGGACGAAGGGCAGGGTCTTGCCGCTGCTGTAGTGCTTGCCGCTGGCCTGGGCGCGTACCAGCTGGCTCAGGGCGGCGGCCTGGACCGTCACCAGGACTTCATCGGCCTGGGCGGTGGGGGCGTCGATTTCGCCGAATTTTGGCGGTTGGTCGAAGGCGTGAACGATGGCGGCTTTCATGGAATGGGGACTCCTCTGCGATCACTGCGCCAGGCCTTCAAGCGATCTCGCCGGACCTGGGCAGTTGCGTCTGCGGGTAATACTGGGCGAAATGGACCTTGTCGGTCTGGTCCACCAGTTTTTTCAGGCGTTCATTGAAGGCGCGATTGATGCCGTACTGCCCACCGGAAATGGTGCGAAATTGCGCGGTCAGGGTGATGCCGTTGAGGTCCATCTTGTCAACCCCGAACACTTGCAGCGGCCCTTGCAGGTTGTGCTTGAGCAGCGGATCGTCGGTGATCGAATAGCCGACCTGGCGAATCATGTCCAGGGCCGTATCGATGTCGCTTTCATAACTCACTTGCACGGAAAAGAAAGCATAGGCGAACTGCCGCGACTGGTTGGTGACGGCCTTGATCTGGCCGAACGGCACCGAGTGTACGAAGCCCTTGCCGTCGCGCAGGCGCAGGGTGCGGATGGTCAGGCTTTCGACGGTACCGGCGTGGCCGGTGTCGAGCACCACCCAGTCGCCGATGGCAATGGTGTCTTCGATCAGGATGAACAGCCCGGTGATCACATCCTGCACCAGTTGCTGCGAACCAAAGCCAATGGCCAGACCGATAACACCGGCACCGGCCAGGAACGGCGCGACATTGATGCCCAGGTTGGCCATGGTGGCGATTGCGCAGATTACTACCAGTATGACCTTGGTGGCATTGCGCAGCATGGGCAGGATGGTTTTCGCCCGGGTGCTCGGCTGGCGACTGCCGCGCCGCCCGGCCGGGGGCTTGAGGGCTTGCTGGATGGCGGTGTCGATGACCACCCACAGCAGCCAGGTGACCAACAGGACCAGGCCGATGCTGCTCAGCGAGTTGCTGATAGCGCGGGCCAGCGAGTTGCTCAGGGCGAAATGGATGACCGAGACGCCCCAGATCCGTCCCAGCAATTCGATGGAAGCGATGGCCAGGCCGATCCGCAGGGCGGCATGGTTCAGGCTCAGCAACAACTCCTTGTAGGGTTGATCCCGTTGTTCGACTGCTGGTGCGGGCCCCTTGAACATATGCTCGAACAAGGTACTGAGAAATACCGTGGCGATGAGCAGCAGGGTGGTCAGCAAAGCGTTCTGCAACACCCGCTGGCTTTCCTGGCCGGCACCGATCAGGTCCACCGCCGACACCAGGATCATCAACAGGATCGGGTAATACCAGAGGCTGGAAAAAATCCGCAGGGTTTCCTGTACCGCGTGGTTCTGCCGGCGCTGGTCGAAATCGCGATTGCGGATCAGGTGCGCCACCGGCCTGCGCAGCCGGATCACCAGTACGGCAAAAGCCAAGGTCGCCAACAGTCCCGCCAGCACGGCAATCGTACTGGTGACATTGCTGCCCAGCTGTCGGGCGATCTGCGGGCTGGTCAGGGCATCGCTCAAGGCCACCAGAAAACCGATCAGGAACAGTGGCCGCGGCATGGTGCGGCGGATGATGGCAACGGCTGTGCGCCGGTGCCCGGCGTCGAATGCCGTGAGCAGGCACAGCACGATACAGTTGAAGATCAACCCGCTGCTGGTGGCATACCCCAGGCACAGGGCCAGCCCGCGCGCCGGCGAGGGCTCGAAAAAGCGGCTGGCATACAGCACCAGGGGCAAGCTGATCATGGCCGGCAGTATGTAGTGCAACAGATAGCCAAACAGGCGTTGCGCACGTGGGCGCTCACGCAACAGCGCCTGGCGGTTGGCGTGGCGGGTCAGCATCCTCCCCACAAGGTTCAACAGGAAAAAGGTGCCCAGCCAGATCAACGAGAGCAGGACGAAGTCACCCATCAGGCTGAGCGTCGAGCGTGACGATGGCTGATTGACCCACTGATCGATTTCATCGGCGGCGCGATCGGCACGCAGGCGCCAGGCATCGATCACATGCCCGTCCAGCGCCAGGCTGCGCTGTATATCGTCCAGGCTCGACGAGACCGCCCCCAGCAAACCACCCTGCACAATCACCACCGGCTCCTTGGCCGGTGAGGCGGGGGGCGGTGCTTCGGCATAGGCGTTGGAGCCGAGCATACAGCCCAGCAACAACAGCGCGTTGAGCATCGATCTGAACACGGCCCGGGTCACTCCTGTGAAGTCCTGCTGGACAGAAGATACTGAGGAACTGATCAGAAAGGATAGGGGAAGTTCGCAGACCTCGTTCCCACGCTCTGCGTGGGAATGCATCCACAGACGCTCTGCGTCAGGCTCGGGAATGTCGACGCGGAGCGTCTGGCGCGGCATTCCCACGCAGAGCGTGGGAACGAGAGTAGCCTGGACGTTACTGCCCGCTATAAATCTGGTCGAAAACCCCACCATCATTGAAGTGCGTCTTCTGCACCGTACGCCAGTCGCCAAACGTCTTCTCCACCGACAGGAAATCCACTTTCGGGAAGCGATCGGTGTACTTGGCCAGCACCGCCGGATCACGCGGGCGCAGGTAGTTGGCAGCCGCAATTTCCTGGGCTTCAGGCGACCACAGGTACTTCAGGTATTCCTCGGCAGCAGCACGCGTGCCTTTCTTGTCCACCACCTTGTCGACCACGCTCACCGGCGGCTCGGCTTCAGCCGACACGCTCGGGTAGATCACTTCGAACTGATCGCGACCGAACTCGCGGGCAATCATCTCCGCTTCGTTCTCGAAGGTCACCAGCACATCGCCGATCTGGTTGGTCATGAAGGTCGTAGTCGCCGCGCGGCCACCAGTATCGAGCACCGGCGCCTGCTTGAACAGCTTGCCGACAAAGTCCCGGGCCTTGTTTTCATCGCCACCGTTCTTCAGCACATAGCCCCAGGCCGAGAGGTAGGTGTAGCGGCCGTTACCCGAAGTCTTCGGGTTGGGCACGATCACTTGCACGCCATCCTTGAGCAAATCTGGCCAATCCTTCAGCGCCTTGGGGTTGCCCTTGCGCACGATAAACACCGTGGCGGAGGTAAACGGCGCGCTGTTGTTCGGCAGGCGGGTCACCCAGTTCTCCGGCACCAGCTTGCCGTTGTCGGCCAGGGCATTGATGTCGGTGGCCATGTTCATGGTGATGACATCAGCCGGCAAGCCATCGATCACCGAACGCGCTTGCTTGCTGGAGCCGCCGAAGGACATCTGCAGGGTGATGTTCTCGTTGTGCTCGGCTTGCCAGTGCTTCTGGAAGGCGCTGTTGTAGTCCTTGTAGAAGTCACGCATCACGTCATAGGAAACGTTGAGCAGGGATGGAGCGGCCTGGGCAACGCTGCCCAGGGCCAGGCCGGCGGCCAGGAGCGAGGCGCTGAAAAGTTTTTTCACTGCGCAATCCTTTGTAGTTTTTTTAGATGAAGGCATACAGCCCGCGACTATAGCTCCACAGGGTTAGTCGCAAAAAGATCAAAAAGTGCTTTGGTTATTCTACTTTCTTGAACAGCGCATTACCGCAACGCGAGCAGAAGGCCGCCCCGTGCTCGTGGTTGTCCTTGTGGCACACCGGGCAGAGGTGCTGCAAGCGTTCACCCTTCATGGCATTGGCCAACTCGGCGGTGAAAATGCCGGTAGGCACGGCAATGATCGAATAACCCGTGATCATCACCAGCGACGACAGCACCTGGCCCAGCGGGGTCTTCGGCACGATATCGCCAAAGCCGACGGTGGTCAGGGTCACGATGGCCCAGTAGATCCCCTTGGGGATACTGGTAAAGCCATGCTCGGGGCCTTCGATCACATACATTAACGTGCCGAACACCGTCACCAGCGTCGAAACTCCGAGCAGAAACACCGTGATCTTCTGCCGGCTACCGCTCAGGGCTGACAACAGGTAATTGGCCTGCTTGAGATGCGGGCTGAGCTTGAGTACCCGGAAAATCCGCAGCATCCGGATGATTCGGATGATCAGCAGGTACTGGGCGTCGGCATAGTAAAGGGCAATGATGCCCGGCACGATGGCCAGCAGATCCACCAGGCCGAAGAAGCTGAAGGCATAACGCAACGGCTTGGGCGAGCAGTACAGGCGCAGCAGGTACTCGATGGCGAAGATCCCGGTGAAGCCCCATTCGATGCCGGCCAGCAGGCCTGCGTAGTTGCGATGGATGCCTTCGATACTGTCCAGCACCACGGTGATCAGGCTGGCCAGGATGATCAGCAGCAGGACACTGTCGAAGCGGCGGCCGGCGACGGTGTCGGTCTGGAAGATGATGATGTAGAGCTTTTCCCGCCAGGTTTGGGGTTTGTCCATGGAGGTTTGTTCCGATTGCTTGTGTGGACAGACTAGGGGGAGAGAGGACGAATGCGCAACTGGGTTGGTACCCACCACGTTGAATAACGGCTGCAATTGCAAAAAAATGTCGGCGCCCATAAAGGGAGCCGACGTGTATCGTTGGATAGGACGCTTAAGTCAATACACCTGCAAGAAATTGGCTACCGACGCCGAGCGCAACAACACGGCCACGGGTTGGTTGAAGTACGAACGGGCCCACGTTTCCATTGAAGGGGTTAGCCCATCCATCAGTGCCGAAGGCTAGGTCCAGCTCGCCCGTTGCAGCATCCAGGCGCCCCAATCTATTTGCCGAAATAAAGGGCGGCGATAACAGATAGAGTTTCTCGTCGTATACAGTAAAAGCGTTATTATAAGTCATAAAACTTTCACTATAACGCGGTACGCCGCCATTGAAGTCTGGATCTGGACGGCCTTTATTTGTAAGCCGGGTGATCCATCCTTTGCTTCTTGGTATTTCATAGGCAGCATTACCCACCACCAGAATTTTTCCCTGATAAATGCATAGGCTATTTGCTGCGCCGATATTGATGGGGCCATCGCTACCAGCATTATCAAGAAACCAGGCGCCGCCACTGCCAAAGGTTGTGTCCGGCACGCCATAGAGATCGTACTTGAAAACGGCAGCATTGTTATCCAGGCGCCCGGACATTAGCAGGCGCCCTTCATGGATCACCATGTGGCTTACGCCAATATATTGGTCCGCGTATTTAAGCTCCTTGACAAGAGAAGCCTCCCCTGCTGCAGTAATCTTGAATAGACGGCTGTCGGTAGCATAGAAGGAACTACCGTCTTCCATCATGCTTGCGGCGAACAAGGTTGTTTCACCTTGCGAGGCTGGATTTGTGCATTGCCATTGACCCGCCGAGTCCAATTTTGTAAAAGCTTCTAGTTCATTGGTTGGTGGGTTTTTGCGCGGAATGCTGCAGTACCCATTTACACCAAAGCTCAAGTCCGGTTGGCCGTTCTCCTGGCAGCGGAACACGACGTACTCGCCCAGGTAATCGCCGTTGTTTTTCGTAGTTCTACAAAAGCATTGAACACCACCTTTTGGCAATGCATGCAACCATTCGATACGTGATGCCCAATATTCGTGAGGGATGTTTTCTAGGACACAGTCGAACCCGGTATCCCTGACACCATCGACGGAAAACCTGATGATAACGAACTTTTCTTGTTTGAGATCATAAGTAGCTACAATAAAACGTCCGTCCGATAAAGTCGCAATGGCCTGCGATCTCGTGAGGTTGGGATCAACAAAATATCCATCCTTGGCAAACGTGGGGTCGATAGTGCCTGGTGACCGTGGTGCCGATTGGGTGTTCATTTTTACTCCTCGGTTTCTGAATAACCAACTGTGGAGTTCAAGATTCTGAGTGAGAATACCTCAATTGACTACTGTCAGAATTGCTAGGTTCTTTACGAAGATTAATGTTTCAATTGCCGTGCTTGTGCGTATCGAGCGCTCGCAGGCTTGAATGTCCTTCTTAGGCTTAGTTGTATGAGTCGATCATGAAGTCGTGTCGCTGTCTACCTATCAGATCTGACAGTACCGTCGGTCGACTCTGTCGTTGACTGGTGGCTATCTTGCGGTTTAGCTAATTATGTCAGTGTGGGCATACACCGCTAGCTCGCATTGTAATAAAGTACTTCGAAGGGAACAGGATAATGGCTATTGGAACGGTTAAATGGTTTAACGATGAAAAAGGTTTTGGTTTTATTACGCCGGACGAACCAGGCGACGATTTATTCGTCCATTTTCGGGCCATCCAGTCCGAAGGATTCAAAAGTCTAAAGGAAGGGCAAAGAGTTTCTTACGAATCTGAGAAAGGTCAAAAAGGCACACAGGCGAAAGATGTAAAACTAATTTAAAACGTGTTGTGTCAAAATTTGACCCTGCGCTATCTCATCTGGTAAATGTCCCCTTGATGAATTGAATTATGCAAGGGGGCGGCTTATCGTTAAAGAAAGGACGGTCATGTCGAAACAAGTCAGCGAACAATACGACTCCGCCAAAGGTGGGTTTGGTTATATAACAGCCCATTGTAACGGCGCGGATATTTTCTTTCGTGTCAGGTCTGTCGAGGACGGCGGCCCTGCTATAAAAGAAGGCCAGACCGTTACTTACGAGTTGATGCAGGGTAAGGATGGGCGGTATTACGCTATTAATATTGAAATCGTTGATGACCCTGATTGGGAGTAGTCCGTGATCTTCTGCCGACTGCCGCTCGAGGCCGACAACAGCTAATGAGCCTGCTTGAGATGCGGGCAGAGTTTGAGCACCTGGAAGATCCGCAACATCCGCATAATCTGCAAGTACTGGGCCCGGTATAGTAGAGGGCAATGATGTCCGGCACGATAGCCCATAAACCCACCACCCCGAAGAAGCTGAAGGCATAGCACAAGGGCTTGGGCGAGCAGTTCAGGCGCAGCAGGTACTCGATGGCGAAGATCGCGGTGAAGCCCCACTCGATGCCGGCCAGCAGGCCTGCGTAGTTGCGGTGGATGCCTTCGATACTGTCCAGTACCACGGTGATCAGGCTGGCGAGGATGATCAGCAGCAGAACGCTGTCGAAGCGGCGACCGGCGACGGTGTCGGTCTGGAAGATGATGATGTAGAGCTTTTCCCGCCAGGTTTGGGGCTTGTCCATGGGTGCGAGATTCCGATTGCGATGGGGGAGAGTCTAGGGGGGCGGTGAGTCGAGATGATCACTGAAGCCCCAAGTTGTTGTCCTCTATAGTAGCGCAACAAAGAGCGATATTACTTCCCACTGCTGTATGAATATCCACCTGGCATTTCTGATAGCTATACATCCTGATTTACCAGATTTAACGTCTATTACCATCCGGTAATGCACTTTAATTCGGTTCAGTGCCCTTTCCGAGTGCGCGGAGAGTCAACGGCTTAATAATGTTCCAGCGTGCCATAGTTGGGCGCAACTGCGTGGACTCGCACCTGAAATTTTTGCTGGTCAGGCGCCTTGATTATCCAGGGGCGGCCTTTGCGCGATGAACTTATTCATTACAGTAATGATACTTATATTGAGTGTGAGGAGAGCGTTATGAGCAACTCAGGCCAATGGCTGCGCGGTACAGTGTCTGACCACAAACAGGTGAACGGTGAGAGTGGGGAAGATTACCCGCTGGTCTATCCGCATTTTCTGCACAGCGGCGACTACCTGCGACGATTGTTGACTCACGAATATGGCCTTCAATACCGCAAGCACGCCACCCCGGAACTTCGCGAAGGTGTTAGCGCATTAAACACACCGGAAGCGATCATAAGTTACTTCAATGACACCTTCGGCAGCGATTTCAGCGACATTGGCGAAGGCCAGGCGACTGAACCACTGTTTGGCGCCACGTTGCTCGATTTCTATTTGAAAAATGACATTGCGCGTATTCAGCAAGACTATCCGCAACCTGGGGTATCCACGACTGAAATGGCGCGGCGCCTGGCGGTATTGCAGAAAAACCCGCAGGCCGTGATCGAGGCCTACGACGATCGCTTCGAGAATATGCGCAACAGTACTTTCAATTGCGCGTTCGATGCCCATGACTCGAGCTTCGGTTACTCCTGCGCCGGCTCTTCGGTGATCTTCCGTCCTGTAGCCAAAGGTGAGGATACTCTCGCCGATGATGTCTGGTTGCTGCCCGGAGTGTTCTATCGCGGGGCTTACATGCCCGTGCTCGAGGGCGTTGAGGTATGGCTGGCGTCTTTTACCAGCGATATGTCGCGGGTCGAGATTGGCACTGCCTTCGCCAGTGGCAGCGACTACAAGGTGCGTTACCACTTTATTGTCGATACCCAAAAGAATACGGGTAAAACGCTGCACAAATTTCTGCGCGCCTTCGCGACGATCTTCGGTGGTGCCGGCACGGCACTGAGCATCACTGCCGGGGGTAACCACATTGCCGACGACGATAACCTGCTCCCCAGTATCCCCGGCACCCAGACCAGCAACTGGAACTGGACCCGCGGCACGGTGACCGATCATAAACAGGTCACCGATGAGCAGGGGCAGCAGTATCCGTTGGTATACCCAGAGTTTACCCGGCAATTCGACAGGTTTTTCCGCGACTACCTGCGCGGCGAGGTACCGGCCACCTTTTCTGTGTCGCCCTTGGCGGGCGAAGCAGAGCCATCGCTTGATAGCGATGACCGCTTGATCGCGTACTTCAACGAAACCTTTGCCACTGACTATTCGATTGGCACCCTGGCCGAAGCGCAGTTCGGGCCTCGATATCTAATTCCGCGATTTGACGCCCAGAAAGATAGCGAACTGAAAGGTCGCTCACCCTTGAGCGACAGTCAGTTCAACAACCGAATGGAGAGTTTCCGGCGTAATCCTCGCAAAGTGCTCGAAGCCTTCGACAAGCGCTTCGCCAACCTGGTGGTAGGCAAGCACTACGCGGCGTTGGCGGCGGCGGACTCGACCCTGGGTTATGCCAGTGCCGGTGCGGCGGTGTTCAAACTGACTGACAGGGGAGGCCAGCAAAAGGCCGAATGTGTCTGGCTGGTACCCGGTTTGGCCGATGAGTACACCGAGCTACCAGTGTTGGACGGCATCGAAACCTGGTGGGTACTGCTGAGTCCTGACAACGCGTTTGCTGATGTGGGCGTGCAACCGCTGCCGGCTGAAGCGGGCTGGACGCATTACAAGATTGTGGTCGATACCACGCGCAACAGCGGTCATTCGATCCATCAATTGGTCCACGGCCTGGCAGGCACCACGGATATAGAAGTCTATCGGGACGGTTACCCGCTGCTGGACAACGATGAGCTGGTAACGCCTTCTGTCGGTGAAACCGTATCGGAGTACGTAGAGCCCGAGTGGCCGGCTCCAGCCTTGTGGATGCGCGGGGCGATCGATAACTATAAAGAAGTGCACGGTGACGATGCGCACGACTATCGATTGGCCGCGCCGGAGTTCCTGGAAAAATCAGAGTACCTCTTTGAAATGTTGGCCAGAGGCGATTTTCCCGACTTCCCGGGCCTGCAGGGCGACGTTTTTGGCGATCCATTCTTGCGGGATAATAACGCGATCGCTCAGTTCATCCAGGACCACTATGGGTACCCGGTAGAGGAACAGAATTTCAGGGAAAAAGTCTGGGGCGATAGCGCTGGGGGCGACTACTTCTGGAGAGAGCCCAGTGCCCTGGATCGGTTGCAGTCGGAACTTGATCCGATCCTGTACGAAAGGTTGTTGCGTCTTCTTCAGCTCAATCCGGACATGGTGTTCAACGCCTACGATAATCGCTTCGCCAACTTGCGTGTTGGTAGAGACCTGGCCTCGCTCGATGCCGCGGACTCTACATTCGGCTATTCCTGTGCAGGGGATGTGATCTTTCAATTACAAGCTCCGGCTGAGGAAACGGGCCGTAGTTTGCAGGCTACATCACGCAGCGCAGACACGACAGCGACCAATATTCACATCGTGCCCGGCTTGTACGACGACAGCAAAAAACGCCCTTCTCTGGCGGGAATCGAGGTATGGACAGTCTCCGTCGACAAGGAAGGAAAGCGGGCTGAAGTGGGTATGACTGCACTGGATGCCACGGCCTATCCGACCCAGTTCAAGGTCATTGTCGATACCACGAAGACTACTGCGGCAAAACTTCACGAACTGATTAAAGGCAAAGTTACAACTGTCACGGAGATCAACCTGCACGGAGCAGCTCTGGCGAATGATACGTCAGTGATAAAACCTGCAGTCGGCGCGCTGCCGGATGTTGGTTTTACCGGTGATAGGCATATTTATATTGACCCGTACACCGGAAAAAGCAACTGGCATATACCGGTCGGGCGGTTGGTTGGTAGTGACGGTGTTGCTCCCGTATTTGAAGCTAGGATAGCGCCTAATCCTGTTATTGGTAGTCCCGAATTGATGCGTGTGATTGATTTTAAAAGAACTGAAGAAACTATAGGGAGTGGGAGTGTTAATGAGAGGGTTGTGAAGGTCCTGCAGTTAAATGAGCCGTTGCAATTGTCTGATGGTAAGCTAATTAAAGTAAGGTTTGAAAACGCAGAGCGAATAGAGGGTGAGGATTATGTGGTGGAGGATCGTCGGAGTGCGCTTGTTGTAACTCGCAAGGATGGAAGTGTTGAGGTGTTTAAGTTACATCATTTTGACTCGCTCATTGAAAAAGCTGCGTCGTCTGTAGGGGAGATCTATCTTTCGCGCTTGATTTCAAATTGTGGGCGAGAGCTAAAATTTAGCTGGAGTCGTAAAAAAAAGGAACCAAGGGCATTTCTGGATTCTGTTAGTGATGACGTCGGGGTATTGATGAGTCTCTCTTGGGCGGTTGATAATAGAGATCAAGTTCGGGGGGGGTTGGATAAACTTGTTTTGTTTTCAGGTTCGAATGATGAGGTATCATATGAATTCACAAGGGGAAGGGAGGATGGGCAAATCTCCGTTGGATCTGTAACGGAAGGGTATAGCCACTCCATAAAAGTGTCCGGCAAAGGTGTTTTGGATAAACGTCTCTATCTTATTAATCTCGAAGGGAAGGAAAAGTCTTATAGGATAAATAAACTTGAATTTGAGACTGTTCTGACTATTCCTCCTGCCACCACCGGAGCTAAAGCGACTGAGGAAAGACGCACACAAATCGAGTCCCTGACCTATCAAACCGACGGCAAGGTTTCAACCTATACCATTGCCCCAGGCGCAGGTATCGATGCCCTGACCGAAACCTACAACTACGACACGCAAAACCAGACCTCGGTCAACTGCTCACAAGGCTGGTTAAATGTCGGCAAACGAGTGCACACCTTCGAGAATGGCCGCCAGACGAAGGAATCCCGTGTTCTTGCAGGCGTGACGTACACGACTGAACAAAGCATGTCAGTCGACAAAACACGGCAGGTACTGACGGTCATTTCAACCCAGAAGATAGACAGCAATAGTGTCGAGCAAGTGGCCTACGAGCTCGACGCCCGTGGCAATCTGATCAAAATGATCAAGGGCGACGTGGTGACCGAGTGGACTTACTACAACAACTATCAAAAGTACCTCGTCAAAGAAGACAAGAAGACGGTGCACGATAAAAGCGTTTTCGGCTGGTTGCTCAAGCCGTTGGATTATCTCAATCCCATTGGGTGGGGTTTCCACGCGTTCGGTAGTTCGGGCTTGACCTGGGGGACAGGTGTCGATTCGACCGTCAGCATGAATGTCTCTGAAAACAATTACGCCAAGGTGGCGTTCGGCTTGCCTCTGGAAGTCAAGTATCCCGGCGATGTCGGTGGAAACAGTACTCATATTGAGTCGGAGTTTGTATACCTTAAAAAAGGCGACAAGGTTCACCCGCAACGCCTGAGCTACTTTGGTTATGGCAAATTGGAGTCAGCTAGCCAGAAGTCGGTTGGCAGGGCGCATTCGGTAGTGCCGAACCTGAAATTGACGGTGCTGGAGCCGGACTTTGAAAGGGTTGATATCACTAGTGAGCAACTTGCGGTCGCCAAGGCGGCGGCGAAGCCGATTCTAGACAGCCTGGCAAAACAGAAAGCAGCCGCCAAGACCGAGGAGGCAAAAAAAATCGGCGAAAGTATTGCCAGTCTGAATAAAAGCCTTGAAGCCCAAAGCAAAGTCTACGGGCAGGGCTTCAAGCTGAAAACCAAGGCAGCGGGCTCGATGCACGTCGAGGAAATCGCCTACCATACGGACGCCACCAATAAAGCCGCATTCGGCCAGGTCAAGTCGAACACGGTGTACTTGTTGGATGGCAACGGTACGGCGATATTAGGTTCAAGGACGGTCACAAACTTCGACTACACGGTCGATGCCACGGACAATCGCAAAGTCACGACCAAGGTAAGCGTAAAGGGAAGCAAGAAAGAGGTCGAAAAGCAGCCCGTAAAGGAGGACGGCAAGGATGTCGTGAAGGAAGTGGAGAAGGAGGTCTTGACGGCGGCGGCCACTTCCAGTCAGACCCGCTCCGGGTTCACTGGGCGTCTGATTGAAAGCGTTGATACTGAAGGCTGCACCACGACACTGACCTACGGCACGGCGGGGCTGCTGACCAAGGAAAGCGTCAAGCAGGGAGACAAGATCCTCCAGGAGACCGCGCACAGCGTGACGGTACTCACGGGTGGACGCTACCAGCACGAAACCCACAACACCCAATCAGGAAGTAAATCGCGTGTGGTCACCGATGTCCTGGGCCGGGACTGTGAAACCTGGTTAAGCGCCGATGGCACGACATGGCTGAAACGGACCAGCATGACCTACGATGCACGCGGTCGGCTTGCCACGGCGATCGAATATGACTACGACGGCACGGGTACCAAACACAGTACCCGTACAGTCAGCTGGATTTACAACAGCTCCGATAGCAAAAAATGCACCGTCAAATATGAGCTCAAGAATGCCGCCGACACGGAAGTCGATAGCAAGAGCCAGGTAATCGAAGTTACGGTGAACTCGCAGAAGGTCACCAGTGGGACCTTCACCCAGGAGCGCCGTTACGACATCAGCAATCGTTCGTTGACTGAAACCTTCGCTGCGGGCGGGACCACGGCTTACCTGAAGGCGGTGAGTAACTTTACGGCCGACGATCAATTGCAATCGGTCAAACAGTTTTCCGCAACCCCTGTCGCCGCCGTCCCCGCCTCCGGCTCGACTCCAGCAACTCCCGCGACTATCAAGGAAGTCGAGTTGGACAGCGCGGTATTAAGTTACACCGACGCTGGATTGGTCAGCACTATTACACCCAAGCATCGCAAAGCCACGTCCTACACCTACGACCGCTTTGGTCGGCAGCTCACCGAGACGTCTGGCAGCACTGTCCTCAGCAACACTTACTCCAGTGCAAGCCTGGCCGCCGTTGCGACGGCAGGCAGTATCAAGGAAGGCAGTGCCGCTGCGATAGCGCTGGGAAACCAGACGGTGGATAGCCTTGGGCGGCTTGGCAAACGGACAATCAACGGTGTCGAAAATGCCTTTACCTACAAAGGCGCCACTGATTGGACCAAAACAAGTGAAGTTGCCGGTCCCAAGGCGCTCGATGGCTGCACTAGCAGTTTTGATGAGAAAACCTTGATCTATAGCGAAAGCTGCCCGCATGTGGTCAAAAAGGATGAAACGAAAATTTTCACCTCTACCACGGCCTTGAGCCAAAGCGGCAAGGCCTTGAGTTTTACCGACGTGGCGGGTAACACCACGGAATATCAGTACGATGCCTACGGCCGTCAGACCGGTTCGAAAAGCAGCGTTTGCGAAGCGAAGTTCGAGTACGCCGACAATGGATTACTGCAGAAGGAAACCATCAAGGACGTGAAAACCAGCCAGACCATGACGGTGACGTATGGTTATGACCTACGCGGAAACGAAACTCTTCGCACTTTCACGTGCGATGGTTTTGATACCCTGAGCGTGGCGCGTGATCTTTTGGGAGATGGGCGCCTGAAGAAAAGCACGCTCAAAGTCCAGGGCACAGAGCGTCGCAGCGACAATTACAGCTACGACGATGCCAATCGCCTGAAGGAGTGGTCATGCAGCGGCGAGGACGCTCCTGGCGACCAGTTGGGCAAGCGCTACACCAAGCAGGTATTCAGCTACGACAGTTTGGGCAATGTGAAGTCGCGGGCCAATACGCTTGTTCCAACTCCAACTCCAACTCCAACTCCAACCCCAGCCCCAGCCCCAGCCGCAACCCCAGTCGCAGTTACAACGACTTCGACTTACGCCTACGACTCGACCAAGCCCGGGGCACTGATCAAATGGGACAATGATGTCCAGACAGTCGACGACGCTGGCCGCCAGACCAAATGCGCGGGCCGAGTCATTACCTACCATGACAATGGTCAGGTGAACACGTACGGCGTAACCAGCACGGCGGACCCGGAGCCTTATACCTTTAATTACGATGACCTTGGTCGTGTTCGCGGTACCACATTGGGCTCCCGCACGGAGACCTACCATTACCGTGCTAACAAGATCTATGCCTTGCACCAGATAAACACCAAAGGTAGTGGCTATTATGGCTGTTATGAGCGCAGCATTGTGCTGCTCAATGATAGCCCCGGATGTCTGCTGCAGCAGATATCCACCCGTGCAGAGGAAAATTCGAAAGATACCGAGTTGAATGGCACTTTCGAATTGCGTGATGCGGCGGGTAGTGTATTTGCCAGTTTAGACCTGTCTACCAAGACCATTAAATACTACAGCTACTTGCCTTATGGTTATCGCAGTCTGGATGTCAAGGCGGTGACCTGGCTCGGTTTCAAGGGCGAGCCGCTCAACCCGATGGCGATGTATTACCTGGGCAACGGCTACCGCATGTACGATCCACTTCTGCAGCACTTCCAGACGCCTGATAACTGGAGCCCGTTTGGTGCCGGTGGTGTAGCGGCCTATGTGTACTGTGGTGGTGACCCGGTCAACTTCCATGATCCCAGTGGTCATGCGGCGGTTGCTCAATACAGCCGGTGGGAAGGCATGCCGTTGATGTACACGACCGAGTTCCGTATCGCCGTTGCGGTATTGGGGGTTCTGGCAGCTCCCTTTACGGGAGGGGGCTCGTTGGCATTGGCGGTGGCAGCTACCGGACTTGCAATTATTTCGGCCGGCTTCGAGATTGCGTCTGCATTGTTGGAGGAGAGTGATCCGGAGTTGTCGCGAACCCTGGGGTATGTAGGATTGGGATTTGGCTTATTGAGCGCTGGCGTCGCAATGGGAGGGGCCAAGCTGGCAACAACTCAGATCCGCCGGGCAGGGGCAGCTAATGTGCGTGAGTACTCCCTTGGTGGAGGGCCAAGAAGCAGCGGAGTTACAGGAGGTGGGGCTGCGTTTGAGCATGTCATCGGAAGCCCTGGGGCTACACAACTAAAAATCATATCGCACGGTAGGAGGATCGCTCCACCCTTCGCTATGGGCTACAAAGGGCCAACCTCTTTGATAGCGCCAAAACAAACAACCATGAATTTTTATACTTATAACGGTTTTACCGCGGTGATTAACGAAGATTTTCCGAGGCTTACTATCGGAAGTGTGATCAGAGGCGAACGCAAGGTAATACAGTCCTATGTGCCGGGTGCGAAAGTCCCTAACTATGAGTTAAGGGAGATGGTTCCAAAGCTTAAGTCTACTGAGGAGATACCGGATCATCTGAGGGGGCCTTTCAGGTATGCGATGAGAAGACAAGCTGCAGATGCAAAAGTAGACCTTGTGCTCATCAATCAACCTACATCACTGAGTGAGGTGATGGACGAGTTGGCTGCGAGAGGTTACCACTATTCATCTGTTGATAACTTGTACTGCCGAGGGCCTCAACGTTTCGGTCTGTGGCCTGACTCCATGAAGAAAAAAATTGGTAAGATGATTTCAGCTTATGATGACAAGTATCACTAGGTAGGCGTGAAATAAATATTTGGCAATAGGCGAGTGCGTTCTTTCTGGTGGAGATATCGCGCTCCAGGTGGAGCGATCGCTTGTAACCACCGGTTTTTTGATCCCTTTACCACTCAGGGATCAAAAAATCGGTGGTGAGTCAAAAGTTAAGAAGCGAAACATTCAGCAGGTCAGCAGCTTCCTGGGTAGTCAGTTCTGCATGGATAGGTACTACCTTCACCGCGTTGCCAATCGCAAGTTCTCCCAGGATTTTGACGAGTAGACAACATCATTTAGCGCATGTTTGGTTGGCTGAAAGAGAGCCGCCGCTTCGACAAGCTTGCGAAATGTTACGCCGCCAGGGTCTCGCCGGCTTACGCCATGCGGTGTCTGCGACATCTCTTTTCGTACAGAGCTTAATCACGGCCTGCGGGTTTTTCTGCAATACCGCCAGGCGCTGGGCCATCTCGGCGGTACTGACCATCAGCTGCTGTTACGCTTGCTGAATTCGGTTTATATTGTTCCTCGAATAGAATTCGAGTAGCGTGGCACTGAACAACGGCTCAACCGCCTGGGCGGCACCGAAATTCTTGAAGTCACTGGCGAAAGTATCATTGAAAAAGTCGGCAATCGCTTGCGGAGAACTTAATGAGGGGGGCATGTTTACGGTACTGCAAGGAAAATTCATGACTCAGCAGGCGCTATAAGTAATCACCGCTGTGAAGAAAAATAGGGGTAGACCAAATTGTAGTGAAACCCGTCATTGCCGTTGACTTGTTTGTGATCAAACACTTTACCGCGGAGCCAAAAGTAGAGCTATCATGACCGAATCCTCTCATTCGATACAACTTCTATTGTAGAGACAAACTATCACGCAGCAGCGCGCCTGGTTCTGGATAACCAGAGCCAGGGCAGCCGGTAATTTTCAATAAACCTTGCAGTTTTTACTGATGACGCCGACATGGGGTGTCAGCTCACCTTTACCCAAGGGCTTTCAGTTGTCCCGCCGACGCTACTCAGTCCACCAATTTAACACCAGCAGAATCTTCCCCTTTACGAGGGCCCGTATCGATCGGTGCTCCTGTATCAGGATCGACCTCTGGGTCGGTGCCCGTGCCTGTATCGGAGTGTGCTGTGCAGCCCCCTTTGTAAGGTGGCTTCTCGCAATCTGTAAACCATTTGCCATACCAGAACTCATTGTAAATGTGCCCTGACGCGGGATCCTTAAACCAACCTTCAGGCGTTAAAGGTTCTGTTGGCTTAGTGGGGTCTGTCGTTGTGGGGTCCGTCGGTTTTTCGCCACCTCCCTCGCCAAACTCAAGTTCCAGATATGCTCTAACATCTTGAATTTCGACATAACCCAAAAGGCCAGTCTTGAAATATAGCTTCCACGGCTTATCGGCGTCGGGCACGACGATGTCACATTCCAGTGTTGACCAATGCGGTCCTACCACTAGCGATTTCGCTCGCGCCTCATCATCAAACGTGACTCCCGATGAAGCGGCCGCGACTATACTGAGCGACCCATAGCTTGTGATAAAAGGCAATTGGCCGCCAGGGGATCTTGCGTCAAATTTTACTTTATATTTTTTGCCTTTGTAGACACCTGGATTTTCTATCAAAGGGAACCATACACCGTGAATTGTGAACATGACGTCAAGCCCTCCATACCAAGCATAGTTTCGAACGCAAATCAAAGTTGACCAATAGCTCTACATACCGGAGATACTAATGGTTTGCTCTTCTGTTCCGTAAACAAGCACTTTCGCTTCCGATACTGGAAGACCTCAGCAATTAAGGCAACTGACAGAAGTGATAGTTTACAAGCCGCCAAAGCCGTGCTAGCAAGGAATTGATGTCCATGGAAAGCCAAGCGAGCCAACACTTACTTCCAAAGGCAATAAACTGCGCGTGGCTACAGTTTTACGCGATCAACATTGAAGTCGTGGATGATCATGACCTCGATTGATTACGTGCAGGTCTTCGGGCAATCGTGCAAGCGCAACGAGAACGTAGTGCAAGGCAGGGCATAGCTCGGTGTAAAGTCAAAACAGAACCTCCCGTCTCTCGTGATGAACCGGCTTAAAGCATTCCCACATAAGGAGTCAGGTTCCTCACTGTTTGAGTGAGGCCCTGTCGCAAAATCACCTCCAGGTATTGTTGCCCGGTCATCGTCGGCAGAATCAAGTCCGAGCAGAGGGACTCATAGCCTGTGACCAATGCATCGGAGATGGACCTGTTCATGAGCTCGGAAGTGCGGTCCAACTGCTCCCTGGTCAAGTCGTCTCGATTGGGAGATTACGCTTCCACTCCTCGTGGATTTGATCGGTCCACCGAGCCCGATATAAGCCTGGAAGGCTCAGCAATATGAGGAGTGAGCGAAGGGGGGCGGGATAGAGTATGCAAGTGTCGAAGATAACCGTAAAAGGCTAATGTCTCATTCATAGCCCATCCGAAGCTCTTGATCCAGCTGGGTCAATGACTCCATGGCCTGGCGGCTGTCCTCATCTCGACGCTGTTTGAACGCCATTAAATCGGAGAAACGAACACGGCGATGACGACCGGTTTTGGTAAAGAGTAAAGCCCCTTCCTCCAGCAGCTTGACCAGGTGCGGACGCGAAACATTCAGCAGGTCAGCGGCTTCCTGGGTTGTCAGTTCTGCATGGATGGGTACTACCTTCACCGCGTTACCTATCGCGATCTCTCCCAGGATATCGACGAGTAAACGCAAGGCAGAGGTGGGCAGCTCGATCTGGTGCGGCTTGTCTTCGTTGTCGAAAATTTCTATGAGTTGGGTTTCGCGTTGGGTAGAGAGAAACGTCGCGAGCGTGCGTTGGCCTTCCGTAGCTGCTGCGACTTCCCGCTCAACCGGCAGATGTGTTCTGAAAAGCTCGGTGGCGATCATGATTCAGCTTCGTCCTAGGGTATAAAATACTGACTTGGCCAGGCTAATCGCAATAAACGAAATGTGATGTGCACAGTGCAGGAGCGACTGGGCGAAGTGTTGATTGCCCGCGACCATTTTTTTCAAGCCACCACTGATTCTTCAACCTCATCTTCATCCATATCCAATACTTCATCTCCGAGGTCGAAACGAGGCGGGTTTTGGTGTTTGATAGTTACCTTGAAATCATTGATGTTCTTAACAGTGAATTTGAATTCTTTACCTTTGTTGTTTACTTGTGCATTACGTTCTTCGATCTTGAGTAGTCCGTCTACACCTTTCAAGGTTTTTGTTGTTGAAACCCCTGAGTATTTATCCGTGCTTTGTATGGATCCATAAGTGAAATGTCAAATTCCTTCCGGAAATGTAAAGTCCAACGATGTAAATTTCATGGATTCGACCTCCAGCTGTGTAGGAGGCGTTATTTTTAACCGTTTCAGTGATTTGTAAACCTGTCAGAAATGCTAGGTTCTTTATCAATAGTGATGGCGAAAAGGGAAGGGGACAAATTGGCAAGGCCATACCCAGTACCCTTGAAAGTCGATAAGCGGTAATGAACTTGGCCAAAACCTATCATTTCTGATAGCTGTTGGTTTTCATTCGATTGGAGCATTCTTGAGTCGGAATTTTTCCCGATCACTTAAAGAGAAAGGTGCTTTGGTTGTTGAAGGGAGAGGGAAGGTTCACCTGAAAGTGGTATTGGAATCTAATTATTGCAGCCGACTGCGCAGGCTGTGAAAGGAGAAGCGTTGTGAAAAAAATCATGACAAAGCCGCTTTGGCTTTTACTTCCCATTTGTTTGTATGGGACACAGCTTCATGCCGCGACCGGTGAGGAAACAGCCAAGGCGCTGACAGCATTGTACAACGACACACGAGCGGATTGTGGCAAGCCGAGCATGCCTGCGTTTCTCTGTAGCGGGATCATGTTAAGAGGTACCACGCCATCAACCCAGTTTCACGCGTGGGACAACAGCCCTAAATCAAAACAAAGCGGCGGTGTTTCATTTTCGTATCTTCGGGCGGATTCAAAATACAATAATCTTGCCTATGGATATAAAAACGGCTTTTTCTTTTATCCGTCCTTCGCAGCCCCCGACGATAAAGACACGGTACAGGTACTCTGTTCATTTCCCATCGATGCGGCATCAGAGAATCGGGACGACAAAGGTTGTGGCATTAATCGATACGACGCTGCTTCCAGTCAAGTCAGTCAGGTCTGTGACCTGCAAGGTATTACTACTGCTGAGCAGTGGGTTGATAAATTCAAGAAAGACGGTGGATGGAAAACCAAAGCCTGTGCCTTCGATGTGCGCGATGAGCGCAATGAGCATGCAGGCCCGGCTTTCTATGAAAGTGTAAAAGCCTCGATGATGGATCCCGTCAGTTTTGCAGAGAACAACGAATTACGACTGGCAACTTGGGATGATGGGAGAGGCGCATCGCTGCCGATACAAGCATTTTTCTACCTTCAGGGCGGCTTGGCGGGAGCTCAGGACGATCAGAAGGATTTCCTGAAAACAACTGGTCAGGTGGTTCCCATCATCGAACTGGTTTTGCCGAGTGACCGTACAAAAGAAGCGCAGTTCCTGTACAAGGAGGCTGATCAGGCGGTAGCGCAAACTACGGCGAAATGTGATGCCTATATTCAATCGGCCACATGGGCGAAACAACTGGCGACCGGTACTCAGCGCGAAGAGTGGGCGCTTAATGTTACGCCGACACCTTGTGGGCGTGAGGTCACGCAAGACCAGACAGAAGCCATGTATCAAGAGTTGTATAAGCTACGTGGGCAGGACGCCCAATGGAAAGACGAAGAGAAATCCGCCGGAAGCATGCGCCGTCAAATGGTTTGTCTATTGGTCAACTACCGGTCAAACACGCAGTGGTCTCTGGAACCCTTCAGACCTTATGTAACTCATGAGGAGGCTACCGCTGCAAACTGCAATCCGGTTGCCTCCACCACCTCCAAGGATCCTGAACCTGTACCAGGAAAGTGTCCAACTTATATTCAGTCTGCTGCTTGGGTAAATCGCGATGATCCCGGCACCCGGAAAAAGGAGTGGACGCTTTCAGTGGTTCCGACAAACTGCGGCAGAGCGATTCAGCCTGATCAAACAGATGCCTTCTATCAAGAGCTTGTTGCCAAATATGGAAAGGACACAAACTGGACGGCCAATGATAAAGGAGGGATGCGTCGACAGCTAGTCTGCCATTTGGTACAGGCACGTCACAAGCCAGAGTGGAATCTCGAACCGTTCAGACCGGATGTCTCCCACGAAGCATCTTTGAATGCTGGCTGCAATCCTGTTTGAGGTGGGTGTCTAGCGCTCAGATTGTCTGAGCGCTACGAAATGCTGGCAAAAAGCCCGGTGCTTTTGATGGTTTTCACGCAATATGAAGTCAAGCGATCCATCCTTGGCAAACGTGGGGTCAATAGTACCTGGTGCTCGTGGTGCTGATTGGATGTTCATTTTTTGCTTAGTTGTATGAGTCGATCATGAAGTTGTGTCGCTGTTTACCTATCGGATCTGACAGTACCACCAGTCGGTTATGTCGTTGACTGTTAGCTATCTTGCGGTTTAGCTAAGGGTGTCAATGTGGGCAGTTACCATTGGCTCACATTGCAAAAAAAGCACTTTTTAAGGAACAGGATAATGGCTACTGGAACGGTTAAATGGTTTAACGTTGAAAAAGGGTTTGGTTGTATTACGCCGGACGAAGGGGGCGAAGATTTATTTGTACACTTCAATGACATTAAACACACTGGATCTAGATCGCTAGATGAGGGGCAAAGGGTTTCTTACACGGCTGAGCGTGGTCCAAAAGGCATGCAGGCAGTAGAAGTAAAAATACCATAAATAGCTTCGCGGCCAATTAGGTCTCGTTCTACCTCATCTGGTTAATGCCCCCTTGACGCACCCAATCTGCAAGGGGGCGGCTTATCGTTAAAGGAACGACGATTATGTCCAAGCAAACCAGCGAACGTTACGACTCCGCCAGGGGTGGTTTCGGTTATATAATTGCGCATCATGATGGCCGGGAAATTTTCTTTCGCGTCAGATCTATTGAAGACGGCGGACCTCCCATAAAAGAAGGTCAGGCCGTGACTTACGAACTGATGCAAGGCCAGGGTGGGGAGTTTTACGCTATCAACATTGAAGTAGTAGAGGATGATTCTGACCTCGATTGATGCCGTGCAGGCATTATTCGCCGTCTTGAATCAGTGCGCCCCCTCTCATCTATACGCTTACTGAACAGGGAGAAGGGGCAGTTTGTGTCGAGCCTCAATTGCTCGAAGAATTTTCGGGCGGTTGATTCAATGTCTGGTTTTCAATCCCATCAAGCAGCGCATCGACCAGCCCCTTGGCCGCTTCGGCCGAGTGCAGGTTTGCCCATAGCAGGCCCTTTCTATCGAGTCCATCGGCTTGCTGGCAGGCGTGTAGCGCAGTGTCGCAGACGCCGGCCAGTAGCAGCGAGATATGCACCAGGGCATCTTCCAGATCGATACCGGCGCGCACGGCAAATAGCGGATCGTGGCCTGCGTCGCAGGAGCCGAAGGCGGTAGAGGCGGTTTTGGAGAGAAGGTAGGAAGGTGGATCGGGAACGATTTTATTCATGGCAAAGTTCTCATTAGAAATGTGGAACTGCCACGCTTTGCGACCAAACAATGGGTGGCAGCTGTACGCAGGTTGGTCGACCGGTCCTAATGAGCAAACACCGGCAGGGCACGAGGCCCTCCATACGCACAGCTGCCATAACTCTTTATCGCAGGCGTTAAAAAACGCCAGCGACAGAAGTACGGGCGTCTGTGCGCTCATAGGTTCGGGCGACCAAGCCCGGTCGCTGAATTGGCAGCGACCGGGCAAGCCTAACGTGCACGCGAACGCGGTGCAAGGCTGCGTATGGCCTGATCCACTGGTGCACTATCGTCCGCTGCCCGGCGCAGTACCCGATTACCGACATGCAGCACCCAGCACGCCAGAATGAACGGCGCCGTCAGGGCCGGTATCGGCAGGCTATTGAAGACAGGCGTGAGAATGATGGCCAGGGCAATCGCCAACGCCGGCATCCAGGGTTGGCGCTTGAGTTGGCAGAACGCCAATGCCGCCAGGGCCGGGTTGTAGCCGTGCAGGCCGCTGAAGGCGAGGTTCAAGGGTTCGCCTTGCAGCAGTGCAACACCGATGCCGGCAGCTGAACCTGCCAGTGCCCAGAACGCGGCGCGGCGGTTGGCGAGCAGCAGGCCGATGGCGATCATCAGGCCGGCCAGGGGTTGGTCGAGCAGGAAGATCTGGCCAAGGCCTTCGACCAGGGCGAACAGGATGTTGCTGTCTGGCGGCGGGAGATGGCTGGCGCTTGCCGGTTGTGCCAGTTCCAGCACGGCCCAGCCGAGCAGGACGAAGGGTGCGGTGTAGGCGGGCAGGCTACGCGCTTGCTGGCTGCGTTTGAGCCATTGGTGCACGAGGATGCTGCTGAGCCCTGCGCTGGCGATGATCAGCGGCGGCAGCATCGCAGACCAGGGCAGCTTGGCACAGAGCAGCAGGCCGATCAGTACGCCGTTGTAGCTGTACAGGCCGGCCTGGCGGTCGGCGCGGTCGTAGCCGCGGCGTTGGGCGGTGAGCAGGCCGGCGAGGGCGCCGAGCAGCGCGCCGCCGAACAGGTCGGGGGCGGTGAACAGGATCGCGAGCAGGCAGAACAGGCCGCACAGCGGGTGGCGCTGGAGCAGGACCTGGCTGAAGCCGTTGAGCAGGGCAGTGGCCCAGTCGGGGCAGTGGATCAGGTTTTTCGTGGGCATGACGGCAGTTGGAAAGTTGGGGTGGACCGGAGGCGCTTCGTGTGAGCGCGGTTCTTCCGGGTGGGGGCGGCGGTATTGGGCTTGTGCTCAACCCCTGTGGGAGCTGGCTTGCCAGCGATGCAGGCGGCGCGGTGTTTCAGTCAGTCCGCGGTGATGCTATCGCTGGCAAGCCAGCTCCCACAGGGTCAATCCCATAGCGCCAATTTCACAGGGCCAAGTGTTGACCTTAAATCAGGGTCTCAATCCGCAATGAATTAGTCGATCCCGGTTGGCCAAAAGGCACACCGGCGGTGATCAACAGCGTGTCGCCACGGCTGGCCATGCCCTGGGCCTGGGCAATTTCCAGGGCTGTGGAGCAGACTTCATCGACCTGGCGCAGGCGGTCATTAACCACCGAGTGCACGCCCCAGGCCACGGTCAGGCGACGAGCGGTTGAAAGGTTCGGCGTCAGGTTGAGGATCGGCACGCTTGGGCGCTCGCGGGCAGCGCGCAGGCTGGAGCTGCCCGACTCGCTGTAATTGACCAGCACGGCCACCGGCAGGATGCTGCTGATGCGCCGAATCGCGCAGCTGATCGCATCCGAGACCGTGGCTTCGGCCTTGGGCCGGCCGACGTCCAGTTGCGCCTGGTAGTCCGGGCCGCTTTCGACCTGGCGAATGATCTTGCTCATCATCTGCACGGCTTCGAGCGGGTAGTCGCCCGAGGCGGTTTCGGCCGAGAGCATCACCGCGTCGGCGCCTTCGGCCACGGCGTTGGCGACGTCGGTCACTTCGGCGCGGGTCGGTGCCGGGGAGAAGCGCATCGACTCGAGCATCTGCGTGGCCACCACCACTGGTTTACCCAGCTGGCGGCAGGTGGCGATGATGCCTTGCTGGATCTGCGGCACGCTTTCGGCCGGGACTTCCACGCCCAGGTCGCCACGGGCGACCATGATCGCATCGCTCAGTTCGGCGATTTCCCGCAGGTGGGTGACGGCCGAGGGTTTTTCGATCTTGGCCATGAGGAAAGCACGCTCGCCGATCAGCTCGCGGGCCTCGCGGATGTCTTCGGGGCGCTGCACGAACGACAGGGCCACCCAGTCCACACCCAGTTCCAGGCCGAAGGCCAGGTCGCGGCGGTCCTTGGCGGTCAGCGGGCTCAGGGCCAGCATGGCCTGGGGCACGTTGACGCCCTTGCGATCGGACAACTCGCCGCCATTGAGCACTTCGGTGTCGATGGCGTCTTCATGCTTGGCAGTCACGCGCAGGCGCAGCTTGCCGTCGTCGAGCAGCAGGTCCATGCCTGGCTCCAGGGCGGCGATGATTTCCGGGTGGGGCAGGTTGACTCGGGTTTCGTTGCCCGGTGTGCCGTCCAGATCCAGTCGCAGAGCCTGACCGCGCTGCAGTTGGACCTTGCCGTCCGCGAAACGGCCCACGCGCAGCTTCGGCCCTTGCAGGTCCATGAGGATGCCCAGCGGGTAGTTCAACTGGCGTTCGACTTCGCGGATCCACTGGTAACGCATGGCGTGGTCGCTGTGTTCGCCATGGCTGAAGTTCAGGCGAAAGATGTTCACACCGGCTTCGACCAACTGACGGATGTCGTCGATGCCTCGAGTGGCCGGGCCGAGTGTCGCGAGTATTTTTACTTTTTTATCAGGCGTCATTTTTGGGGCTCTCGAGGATCAGGATGGCGCGGAAATCGTTGACGTTGGTCCGGGTCGGCTCTGTCACGATCAGGGCGTCGAGGGCGGCGAAGTAGCCGTAGCCGTTGTTGTTGTCCAGCTCATCGCTGGCGCTCAGGCCCAGGGCCTCGGCGCGGGCATAACTGTCGGGTGTCATGATGGCGCCGGCGTTGTCTTCGGAGCCGTCGATGCCGTCGGTGTCACCAGCCAGGGCATAGACGCCGGGCAGGCCTTTGAGGTTTTCGGTCAGGCTCAGCAAAAACTCGGCGTTGCGCCCGCCACGGCCATTGCCGCGCACGGTCACGGTGGTCTCGCCACCGGAGAGGATCACGCAGGGCGCGGCCAGCGGCTGGCCGTGCAGGACGATCTGCCGGGCGATGCCGGCGTGGACCTTGGCCACTTCCCGCGACTCGCCTTCCAGGTCGCCGAGGATCAGCGGGCTGAAGCCGGCTTCCCTGGCTTTGACTGCGGCGGCCTCAAGCGATTGCTGGGGGCGGGCGATCAGCTGGAAGTGGCTGCGGGCCAGGCACGGGTCGTCGGCCTTGACGGTTTCGGACGCGGGATTTTGCAGCCAGTTGCGCACCGCCACAGGGGCTTCGATGCCATAGCGCTTGAGGATCGCCAGGGCTTCGGCCGAGGTGCTCGGATCGGCCACGGTGGGGCCGGAGGCGATGACCGTGGCCAGGTCGCCCGGTACATCGGAAATCGCATAGGTATAGACGGTGGCCGGCCAGCAGGCCTTGGCCAGGCGGCCGCCCTTGATCGCCGAGAGGTGCTTGCGCACGCAGTTCATCTCGCCGATGGTGGCGCCGGATTTGAGCAGGGCCTTGTTGATGGTCTGCTTGTCCGCGAGGGTCAGGCCTTCGGCGGGCAGGGCGAGCAGGGCAGAGCCGCCGCCGGACAGCAGGAAGATGACGCGGTCGTCTTCAGTCAGGTCGCTGACCATGGCCAGCACGCGTTTGGCGACCGCAAGGCCGGCGGCATCGGGTACTGGATGCGCGGCTTCGACTACTTCGATTTTCTTGCAGTTGGCACCGTGGCCGTAGCGGGTCACGACCAGGCCTGAGACTTCGCCTTCCCAGCAGCGCTCGACCACTTCAGCCATGGCCGCGGCCGCCTTGCCGGCGCCGATGACGATGACGCGACCGCTGCGGTCCTTGGGCAAGTGGGCTTCGAGGACCTGGCGTGGGTGCGCGGCTTCGATGGCCGTGGCGAACAGCTCGCGGAGGATTTTTTGCGGATCGACCGACATGGCAGGCTCCCGTTTTGTTGTTTTTTTGGGGTGGGCCGGGAGAGCGGCGTTGTCGCCATCGCTGGCAAGCCAGCTCCCACAGGATCGCACTCTGCAGTCCCTGTGGGAGCTGGCTTGCCAGCGATGAGGCCCTTACAGGCACCCCATCACTACCGGCCAGACAATCGACTTACTTATCGCGAATCGAGAAATTGGCCATGTGCTCCAGCCCCTTGATCAGCGCCGAGTGGTCCCAGTTGCTGCCACCGATGGCCGCGCAGGTGCTGAAGACCTGTTGCGCGTTGGCGGTGTTGGGCAGGTTGATCGACAGTTCCTTGGCGCCTTGCAGGGCCAGGTTCAGGTCCTTCTGGTGCAGGCTGATGCGGAAGCCCGGGTCGAACGTGCCTTTGATCATACGCTCGCCATGCACTTCGAGAATCTTCGAAGAAGCAAAACCACCCATCAGCGCTTCACGCACCTTGGCCGGGTCCGCACCGTTCTTGGCGGCGAACAGCAGGGCTTCGGCGACGGCCTGGATGTTCAGGGCGACGATGATCTGGTTGGCCACCTTGGCGGTCTGGCCATCGCCATTGCCACCGACCAGGGTGATGTTCTTGCCCATGCTCTGGAACAGCGGCAGGGCGCGCTCGAAGGCGTCGGCGTCGCCACCGACCATGATGCTCAGGGTCGCGGCCTTGGCACCGACTTCACCACCGGAAACCGGTGCGTCGAGGTACTGGGCGCCCTTGGCGTTTACCTTGGAGGCGAAGCCCTTGGTGGCGGTCGGCGAGATCGAGCTCATGTCGATGACGATCTTGTTCGGGCTCAGGCCGTCGGCGATGCCGTCGGCACGGAACAGTACGTCTTCGACCTGTGGAGTGTCCGGCACCATGATGATGATGAATTCGGCTTCCTGGGCCACTTCCTTCGGGTTGGCCAGGGCGACGGCGCCAGCGGCGACCAGGTCGGCCGGGGCGGGATCGTGGTGGGCGGAGAGGAACAGGCTGTGGCCTGCCTTCTGCAGGTTGAGTGCCATGGGGTGACCCATGATGCCGGTGCCGATGAATCCGATTTTAGCCATGAGAAATGCCTCTTGTAATTGTTGACTCTCTGCCGGTTGGCTCTGGCCCCCTGTGGGAGCTGGCTTGCCAGCGATGGGTACAATGCGGTGTGTCAGTTTGGGCCCTATCGCTGGCAAGCCAGCTCCCACAGAGATAGTCAGGGGATTTCAGGGCACCTTGGTGTTCAAATCACGTTATGGGTCTTCAACCAGCCCAGGCCCGCTTCGGTGGTGGTCAGTGGCTTGTATTCGCAGCCCACCCAGCCCTGGTAGCCGATGCGGTCCAGGTGTTCGAAGAGGAAGCGATAGTTGATCTCGCCTGTGCCCGGTTCATTGCGGCCAGGGTTGTCGGCCAGCTGGATGTGGTTGATCTGCGGCAGGTGCGTGGCCATGGTCCGCGCCAGGTCACCTTCCATGATCTGCATGTGGTAGATGTCGTATTGCAGGAACAGGTTGGCGCTGCCGACCTTTTCCTGGATCGTCAGGGCCTGGCGTGTGGTGTTCAGGTAGAAGCCGGGGATGTCGCGGGTGTTGATCGCTTCCATCACCAGCTTGATGCCGGCCGCTTGCAGCTTCTCGGCGGCGTACTTGAGGTTGGCGACGAAGGTCTCTTCGACCACCGCGCACTCAAGGCCCTGCGGACGGATACCGGCCAGGCAGTTGACCTGGGTATTGCCCAGCACCTGGGCGTAGGCGATGGCCAGGTCGACGCCGGCGCGGAATTCCTCGATGCGGTCCGGGTGGCAGGCGATGCCGCGCTCGCCCTTGGCCCAGTCACCGGCCGGCAGGTTGAACAGCACCTGGGTCAGGCCGTTGGCATCCAGTTGCGCCTTGATGTCAGTCGAGTTGAAGTCGTACGGGAACAGGTACTCGACCCCGGTGAAGCCTGCGTCGGCGGCAGCCTTGAAGCGGGCGAGGAAGTCCTGTTCGGTGAACAGCATGGACAGGTTGGCGGCGAAACGCGGCATGGTTGTCTCCTTGCGTAAACGGTGGGCCCTCGCCTCGACGGGAGAGGGCCGGGTCAATCAATCGAGCATCGAAATCGCGGTTGGCGCGTCGTTGCCGACCAGGGCCAGGTCTTCGAATTCGTTGACCGCGTTGATCTCGGTGCCCATGGAAATGTTGGTCACGCGTTCCAGAATAACCTCGACCACGACCGGTACCTTGAACTGGGCCATCAGTTCCTGGGCCTGGCGCAGGGCCGGCTGGATCTGATCCGGTTCAAATACACGCAGGGCCTTGCAACCCAGGCCTTCGGCGACGGCGACGTGGTCGACGCCATAGCCATTGAGTTCCGGTGCGTTGAGGTTCTCGAACGCCAGTTGTACACAGTAATCCATGTCGAAGCCGCGTTGGGCCTGACGAATCAACCCCAGGTAGGAGTTGTTCACCACGACGTGGATGTACGGCAGTTGGAACTGCGCGCCCACGGCCAGTTCTTCGATCATGAACTGGAAGTCATAGTCGCCGGACAGGGCCACGACCTTGCGCGCAGGGTCGGCCTTGACCACGCCCAGGGCTGCCGGAATGGTCCAGCCCAGCGGGCCGGCCTGGCCGCAGTTGATCCAGTGGCGCGGCTTGTAGACGTGCAGGAACTGCGCGCCGGCGATCTGCGACAGACCGATGGTGCTGACGTAGCAGGTGTCCTTGCCGAATACCTGGTTCATCTCTTCGTACACGCGCTGCGGCTTGACCGGCACGTTGTCGAAGTGGGTCTTGCGCTGCAGGCTGCCTTTGCGTTGCTGGCAATCCTGCAGCCAGGCGCTGCGGTCCTTGAGCTTGCCGGCGGCTTTCCACTCGCGGGCCACCTCCAGGAACATGTCCAGGGCAAAACCTGCATCGGAAACGATGCCCAGGTCCGGGGTGAACACACGGCCGATCTGGGTCGGTTCGATGTCGACGTGAATGAAGCGACGGCCTTCGGTGTAGACATCGACCGAGCCGGTGTGACGGTTCGCCCAACGGTTGCCGACGCCCAGTACCAGGTCGGACTTGAGCAGGGTGGCGTTGCCGTAGCGGTGCGAAGTCTGCAGACCGACCATGCCGACCATCAACGGGTGATCGTCCGGAATGGTGCCCCAGCCCATCAGGGTCGGGATGACCGGGATGCCGGTCAGTTCGGCGAATTCCACCAGCTTGTCGCTGGCATCGGCGTTGATGATGCCGCCACCGGCAACCAGCAACGGACGCTCGGCGGAGTCCAGCATAGCCAGGGCTTTTTCCACCTGGGTGCGGCTGGCGGCTGGCTTCTGTACCGGCAGTGGTTCGTAGGCTTCGATGTCGAACTCGATTTCAGCCATCTGCACGTCGAACGGCAGGTCGATCAGCACCGGGCCCGGACGGCCGGAGCGCATTTCATAGAAGGCTTTCTGGAAGGCGTAAGGGACCTGGCCAGGTTCCAGCACAGTGGTCGCCCACTTGGTCACTGGCTTGACGATGCTGGTGATGTCGACGGCCTGGAAGTCTTCCTTGTGCAGGCGTGCACGGGGTGCTTGCCCGGTGATGCAGAGAATCGGGATGGAGTCGGCAGAGGCACTGTACAGGCCGGTGACCATGTCGGTGCCGGCAGGGCCGGAGGTGCCGATGCACACACCAATGTTGCCGGCCTTGGTACGGGTGTAGCCCTCGGCCATGTGCGAGGCGCCTTCAACGTGGCGAGCGAGGACGTGATCAATACCGCCGACTTTCTTGAGGGCAGAGTACAGCGGGTTGATGGCTGCACCGGGAATGCCAAAAGCGGTGTCAACACCTTCGCGGCGCATCACCAGAACGGCTGCATCAATTGCTCTCATTTTGCTCATGGTTTTGTGCCTCTTGTGTTTTGTAATTGTATACAACTAGCTTTGTGCGGAGTGTATTCATGGCTGACGATTCAGGTCAATCCATTTTCGTCCGTTGCCTGCGGATTCGCTGAAACGCCCGTTTGAACGCGTTAGTGGTCGGGTTGGATTCGCGAAATGAAAATATTGTATACAAATAAATATCTCATTGTGTTCTATTTGTCGTGCCAAATTTTCAATTGCCCTATGGGCTTCTCATAACAAGAGGACGTACGCATGAACGCTCTGACCTTGAAAGTCGCTGTCAACCTGGTAAACGAGGCCCTCGCGGCCGGGCGCAGGATTTCTGCTGCGCCGTTGACCGTGGCGGTGCTCGACAATGGTGGATATCTGCTGGCGCTACAGCGTGAGGATGGCGCCAGCCTGGTGCGCCCGGATGTGGCGCAAGGCAAGGCCTGGGGGGCGATTGCCCTGGGCAAGGATTCGCGCCTGCTGGCCCAGGACGCGCAGCAGCGGCCGTGGTTCTATGCAGCGTTGAATGAACTGGGGCGTGGCACGGCGGTGCCGGCGCCGGGCGGGGTGCTGATTCGCAACGCGGCCGGGGTGGTGATCGGGGCGATCGGGATCAGTGGGGATACGTCGGATATCGACGAGCAGTGCGCGATCAGTGCGATCGAGGCGGTGGGGTTGCAGGGGGAGGTGGCGGTTAGCGCCTAAGTTCACTCGTTCCCACGCTCCG
>NZ_VXCP01000035.1 GCF_011355085.1 Pseudomonas akapageensis
GCTAGGTTTTCACACAGTCTGCAAGGGCGCCTTTTTTCTCGTTCCCACGCGCCGCAAAGGAATGCCTCCGCAGACGCTCCGCGTCGTGACGCTGGAGCGTCAGGTCACTGCATTCCCACGCAGAGCGTGGGAACGAGATACGGATTAGCGGCGCTTGCTGCCCCCCAACAACGATCCCATCAACCCCCTGACCAACTGCCGACCCAGTTGGTTGGCGGCCTGGCGCATGGCCGACTTCAATGCCTGCCCAGCCACGCTGCCAAGAAACTCACCCGCCTTGTCGCTCAGGCTCTCTTCTGCAGGCGCCGCCGCGGTCGGTCCCGATGGCTGAGGTTCAGTTACCTTGCGTGCCATGAGCATTTCATAAGCCGATTCCCGGTCGACCGGTTTGTCATAACGCCCGGCAAGCGGGGACTGGCTGATCAGAGCGGCGCGTTCAGCCGGGGTGAGCGGGCCGATCCGCGATTGTGGCGGGGCTATCAATACACGCTGAACCATGGCCGGGGTCCCCTTGTCCTGCAAGGTGCCCACCAGCGCTTCGCCGATCCCCAGTTCGGTCAGCACCGCCAGGGTGTCAAACGCTGGATTGGGTCGAAAACCGTCGGCTACGGCCTTCAGGGACTTCTGCTCCTTGGCCGTGAAAGCCCGCAAACCGTGCTGAATTCGCAAGCCAAGCTGGGCCAGAATGTCGTCCGGCAGGTCGCCCGGCGACTGGGTGACGAAATATACCCCGACGCCTTTGGAGCGAATCAACCGCACCACTTGTTCCAGCCGCTCCTGCAAGGCCCTGGGAGTATCGGCAAAGAGCAGGTGCGCCTCGTCGAAAAACAGCGCCAACAGTGGTTTGTCGGCATCGCCTCGCTCCGGGAGCTGCTCGAACAGTTCCGCCAGAAGCCAAAGCAGGAAAGTCGCATAGACCTTGGGCGCTTCATGAACCAGACGGCTGGCATCGAGCAGGTGTATCCGCCCGCGTCCGTCAGCCGTGGGCTGCAGAATATCCTCCAACTGCAGGGCCGGCTCGCCGAACAGCGCCTCGGCGCCCTGCTGTTCCAGGGTGGCCAATCTGCGCAATAACGCCTGGCTGGAACCGGTGGTCATCAAGGCACTGTCCTCACCCAACAGCTGCGGGTTGTCCTTGAGGTGATTGAGCAGTGCCTTGAGATCCTTCAAATCGAGCAGCAACAGCCCTTCCCTGTCGGCAACCTTGAACGCAGCGTACAGCGCCGCCTGCTGGCTATCGCTCAACTCGAGCAGGCTGCCGAGCAATAGTGGCCCCATTTCGCTGATGGTCGTACGCAACGGATGACCCGACTCACCTTGTATATCCCACAAGGTGACCGGATACGCCTGCGGACGATGATTGAGCCATGGCATCCCCGCTATCCGCTCGGCAATCTTGCCCTGCGGGTTGCCTGCCGCTCCCAGACCACACAGGTCACCCTTGATATCCGCGGCAAACACCGCCACGCCGGCATCGCTGAAGGCTTCGGCCAGACGTTGCAGGGTTACGGTCTTGCCGGTGCCGGTAGCACCTGCCACCAGGCCGTGACGATTGGCCAGGCGCATTTGCTGGGAGATCGGCTGACCGCCCTGGTCTGCGCCGAGTACAAGTTGCGAGAAATCAGGCATTTTTTCACCCCTGGTTAAGCTTTGGCTCGAATCTGTCGATATCCATGCAGGTAACAAGATTTTTCTGAGAGGCCGGTGAGATAACCCCAAAGGGACGGGGGCCTATCTATTTGTTACAGCCTGCCATTTCATCCGAACATCTCTTGTGTGCACCCGAAATAAAAGACCTTAGCGGACACACCACGTCATGAATAAAAACCTGCGTTTCAGCCACAAGATCCTGCTTGCGGCGTCCCTGATCGTAGTAGTCGCTTTCGCGCTATTCACCTTGTACAACGACTTTCTTCAGCGTAATGCCATTCGCGAGGACTTGAATAGCTATCTCCATGAAATGGGGGAAACCACTTCGGCCAACATCAAGAACTGGTTCGACGGGCGAATTCTGCTGATTGAAAACCTCGGGCAGACCGTTGCCCTGAACCCTGACATGGCCAATGTCAGCGATCTACTGGAACAAAAAGCCCTGGCGACGAGTTTCCTCGGGGTCTATCTGGGCGCCACCGACGGCAAGTTCCTCATTCGCCCCGACAGCAAGATGCCCGATGGCTACGATCCACGCGTGCGCCCCTGGTACAAGAGCGGCCAGGCCGCCAACGGCCCGGCCTTGACCGAACCCTACATCGACCTGGCCTCCAACAAGCTGGTGATTTCGATTGTTGCGCCAACCCACAAGGGCGGCCAGAACCTGGGCGTAGTCGGTGGCGACTTGAGCCTCGACGCAATGACCGAAATCATCAATTCGCTGAAAATCGGCGGCATGGGCTTCGCCTTCCTGGTCAGTGCCGACGGCACGGTACTGGTCCATCCGGACAAGAACCTGGTGATGAAATCGCTGAGCGATGTGTTCCCGCAGAACACGCCGCGCCTGAGCAGCGACCTCAGCGAAATCGAAGTGGATGGCAAGACCCGGATCCTGACCTTCAGCCCGGTCAAGGGCCTGCCTTCGGTGAACTGGTACATCGGCCTGTCCGTGGACAAGGACAAGGCCTACGCAATGCTGAGTAAGTTCCGCGCCTCGGCCCTGGTCGCCGTCGTGGTCGCCGTGGTGTTCATCATTGCCCTGCTCGGCATGCTGATCCGCCTGCTGATGCAGCCACTGCACACCATGAGCCGGGCCATGGCAGACATCGCCGAAGGCGAAGGTGACCTGACCAGGCGCCTGGCCATTCACACCCACGACGAATTCGGTACTCTCGGCACCGCCTTCAACCGCTTCGTCGAACGCATTCATGGCTCTATCCGCGAAGTCTCGTCGGCCACCGAACAAGTCAACGAAGTCGCCCTGCGCGTGGTCAGCGCCTCCAACTCGTCGATGCACAACTCCGACGAACAGGCCAACCGCACCAACAGCGTGGCGGCGGCGATCAACCAGTTGGGCGCAGCCGCTCAGGAAATCGCCCACAATGCTGCGCAAGCTTCGCAACATGCGAGCTCCGCCCGCCACCTGGCCGAAGAAGGTCAGCAAGTGGTCGATCGCAGCATCCAGGCGATGAACCGCTTGTCGGACCTGATCTGCACATCCAGCAGCCACATCGAAACGCTCAACAGCAAAACCGTAAACATCGGGCAGATCCTCGAAGTCATCACCAGCATTTCCCAGCAAACCAACCTGCTGGCCCTCAATGCCGCCATCGAAGCGGCGCGGGCCGGTGAAGCCGGGCGTGGGTTTGCCGTGGTCGCCGACGAAGTGCGCAACCTGGCCCATCGCACCCAGGAATCGGCGCAACAGGTGCAGAAGATGATCGAAGAACTGCAGGTTGGCGCGCGTGAATCGGTCAGCACCATGGGCGAAAGCCAGCGTCACAGCCAGGACAGCGTCTCGATTGCCAACCAGGCGGGCGAGCGCCTGGGCAGCGTGACCCAGCGCATCGGCGAGATCGACGGCATGAACCAGTCGGTGGCCACCGCCACCGAGGAACAGACCGCCGTGGTCGATTCGATCAACATGGACATCACCGAGATCAATACACTCAACCAGGAGGGCGTGGAGAACCTGCAGTCCACCTTGCGGGCGTGTGCGGACCTCGAGCAGCAGGCTGCGCGTTTGAAGCAATTGGTGGGTAGTTTCAGGATCTGATTGGCATTTATTACGGCCGCTTCGCGGCCGATCGCGGGCAAGCCCGCTCCCACAGTGTCCCCGGTGTACCTGTGGGAGCTGGCTTGCCAGCGATGAGGCCAGAACAGACACCCCCGCCCTCCCCCGATCGAACATCTATCCTTAGTAGAGGTCCACCCTAGGACAATGTACTTCGGAGGGATGCTGATCGTGCATATTGCTGACATCACCATGTTCTACGCCCCTGCCAGTGGCGGCGTGAGAACTTACCTTGATGCCAAACATCGCCGCCTGGGGCTCAACCCCGGTGTTCGCCATAGCCTGCTGATTCCCGGCCCCAGCCTGAGCTGGGAAAACGGCATTTACCAGGTCCCGGCACCCGCCCTGCCATTCGGCAATGGCTACCGCTTTCCTCTTCGTCTGGCGCCGTGGCGAAATGTCCTGCACGATCTGCAGCCGGACCTTATCGAAGTCGGCGACCCTTACTTGACCGCATGGGCCGCGCTCGATGCACGCCGCCAACTCGATGTACCGGTCATCGGCTTCTATCACTCGGACCTGCCATTGCTGGTCAGCAACCGCATGGGCAATTGGTTCACCCCCAACGTGGAAGCCTATGTGAGCAAGCTGTATGGCAACTTCGACCGTGTCCTCGCCCCCAGCCAGGTCATGGCGGACAAGTTGCGCAGCCTGGGTATCGGAAATGTGCACCTGCAGCGCCTCGGCGTTGACCTCAATGCATTCAACCCGAGCCATCGCGATGCACGCGTCAGGGAAGAACTGGGTATCAACGATGACACCCGGCTGCTGATCTTCGCCGGCCGCGGCTCCAAGGAAAAAAACCTGCCGGTGCTACTCGACTGCATGAGACGGCTCGGCCGGCATTACCATTTGCTGTTGATCGGCTCGCACATGCCGGCCAACGTCCCGAACAACGTGACCGTCATCAATCGCTTCTGCCCTACCCAGCAACTTGCCAGATTTCTGGCCAGCGCCGACGCCCTGGTTCACGCAGGCGACCATGAAACTTTCGGTCTGGTCGTACTCGAAGCCATGGCCAGTGGCATCCCGGTCGTCGCGGCCGCCGCCGGGGCGTTCCCGGAAATTGTCCGCGAAGACTGCGGCGTGCTCTTCGCGCCAAACGACAGCCTGGCCATGGCCCGAGCGGTACGCGAGCTGTTCGGCCGGGACTGCGGCGAAATCGGCCGACAGGCGCGGTGCCACGCCGAACAAAAGTACGCCTGGGACAACGTGGTCAGCGGGCTGCTCGAACATTATCGGGCCGTCCTTGGCAGCAACCTGCCAATGCCCGTCCATGCATGAGACCGAACGCAAACCACCCCGGCAGCGTAGCCTGTTGCTGGTGTTGCATGACGTTGCCCCCCCGACCTGGGCGGACTACAAACCCTTTGTCGAAGCCGTCGACAGCCTGGGCTCTATCCCCTTGACCCTGCTGGTCGTCCCGGACTTTCACCGACGCAACGCGCTCGATGATCACCCCGTTTTTTGCAGCGTACTGGATCAGCGCCTGGCACGTGGTGACGAGTTGGTCCTGCATGGCTATTACCATGCCGACGACAGCCCGCCTCCACGTACCGCGCGAGACTTTTTCATGCGCCGTATCTACACCCGAGAGGGAGAGTTTTATACGCTCGACGAGGAACAGGCCCTGAATCGGCTGACTGCTGGCATCGCCCTGTTCGAACGTCATGGCTGGCCGCTGCACGGCTTTGTCGCGCCGGCCTGGCTGATGAGTGAAGGTACTCGCGCGGCGCTGCGCTCACTACCCCTGCGCTACACCAGCTCGCCACAGCATCTGTATCGGCTGCCCGACTTCTCTTGCCTGGAAGCTCCCGGCCTGGTCTGGAGTGCACGCAGTGCCTGGCGACGTGCAGCTTCCAGCATCATCAGCAAACGACGTGAAAGTCACCTGCGACAGGCATCGACGATTCGCCTGGGCTTGCACCCGGTGGACATGCGCCATGACTTTTCCCGCGACTACTGGCTCCATGCGTTGCAGCGACTGCTGGATGATGGACGCCAGCCCATGACCAAGGCCGCCTGGCTGGCCGGACAGGATCACTGGCGATGAGCCGGATTGCCTGGCTGCTGGCCGGCCTGCTGGCGGCGCTGCTGATCCCACTGCTACTCGGTGGCAGGGAAATGCTGGTGCGCCTGCAGGCATTTCCACTGCCCATGCTCCTGCTGCTGTTCTCCATGATCGGCGGGTGCTGGGTTATCAATGCCGCGCGCCTGCGCCTGCTGTTGGGTGATCAGGTCAGCTGTATCGGCCGCCTGAAAAGTTTCGCCGTGGTCATGGCCACCGAGTTTGCCATCTGTGCGAGCCCGGGCGGCAGCGGCGGCCCGTTGACCCTGATGACCTTGCTTGCACGCAACGGCATACGGCCTGCGCGCAGCAGTGCAGTGTTCGCCATGGACCAACTCAGCGATCTGGTGTTCTTCTTTTGCGCCCTGGTCGGCATCCTGCTGTATGCCCTGTTTCAAAACCTCAATCCGGATCTGGAGTGGATGCTGGTCGTCAGTGCCCTGCTGGTGCTTGGCGGCTTGAGCCTGTGCATGGCGCTCGCGCGCTTTCATCGCCGCATCCTGCGAATCAATGGACGCTTGCTTTGCCGGCTGAACGTGAAGCCCGCTACCCGTTTGCGCTGGGCTCGAAAGCTCCTGCACTTTCTCCAGGCCTTCACCGATACCTGCAAACTCCCATGGCGAAGCCTGGCCGGCGTATTCTTGCTGACATGCCTGCATTGGGGCCTGCGTTACAGCGTGCTGTACCTGACGTTGCGGGGGCTGGGCGTGGATCTGCAGTGGGCCTGGACTTTTCTGATCCAGATGCTGTCACTCAGTGCCGGGCAACTGAGCCTGCTGCCAGGCGGAGCAGGTGCTGCCGAACTGACATCTGCCGCTCTGCTGGCGCCAATGGTGGGCAAAACCACTGCGGCAGCGGCCATTCTGATCTGGCGATCAGTGACCTATTACTTCTATTTGATCGCAGGCGGACCGGTCTTTGTGCTGATGGTCGGGCGACCCTTGCTGCACAAACTGATGAGTCTCAAGCAGGTTTAGGCGCATCCGCATCAATGCTGGTATCCGCCTCGTCCTGCAGTTGCCGCCAAAGCTCGGCAGCATCCGCAAACTCGGTGCCGTTCTCATCGCTCAAGGCGTCGGGGTCGTAACGGCTGAGGCAGCCTTCACCCAGCGTGGGTGGCGCCTTTGCGGTGGCCTTTTCCAGTGGATCAGTCATTCCCCACCTCGCTATTCGAAAAGCAGCCGGGCTTTCGCCAACGCCCGGCTGCTTGCTGCTGTCAGTTAAACACGACTGTCTTGTTGCCGTGAACCAGCACGCGATCTTCCAGGTGGTAGCGCAAGCCGCGGGCCAACACCATCTTCTCCACGTCGCGGCCGAAGCGAACCATGTCTTCGATACTGTCGCTGTGGCTGACGCGTACCACGTCCTGCTCAATGATAGGACCGGCATCCAGCTCTTCGGTCACGTAGTGACAGGTGGCACCGATCAACTTCACGCCGCGCATCGAAGCCTGATGATACGGCTTGGCGCCAACGAAGGACGGCAGGAAGCTGTGGTGAATATTGATGACCTGATGGGCATATTCCTGGCACAACTGCGGAGGCAGGATTTGCATGTAACGCGCCAGCACCACCACTTCGGCCTGGTGATGCTTGACCAGGCGCGAGACTTCAGCGAACGCCGGTTGTTTGTCTTTCGGGTCGACCGGTACGTGGTAGTACGGGATGCCGTGCCACTCGACCATGCTGCGCAGGTCGTCGTGGTTGGAGATGACACAGGCGATTTCGCAATCGAGTTCATCGCTGTGCCAGCGGTGCAACAAGTCGGCCAGGCAGTGGGACTCGCGGCTGGCCATCAACACCACGCGTTTTTTCTGGTCGGTGTCGGTGATGCGCCAGACCATGGAGAACTCTTTGGCAATCGGCTCGAACGCTTCACGAAATTGCTCGATACCAAAGGGCAGCGTATCGGCACGGATTTCGTGACGCATGAAGAACCAGCCGCTAAGGTCATCGGAGTGATGGCTCGCTTCGGTGATCCAGCCGTTGTAAGAAGCCAGAAAATTACTGACTTTGGCAACAATGCCAACGCGGTCGGGGCAAGCTATCACCAGCCGATAAGTGCGCATGAGGGAGACTCCAGAACTTCGCAAAGGCGGCTATTCTAGCGACTGCTTGAAAAAACTGCAGTAGTCCTCGCACGCTTTGTCAACGCTCGCACCTGCCAACCTTGCGCCGAACTCGGCCCAGGCGACAAGTAGCCTGACGTTCAGGGCAGTGGCGGCCCGGCACATGAATTTTTGTTAATCCGCTGTGCTGCTTAATATCTAATTCTCGACTTGCAGTGTCCGGTTAAGATTTAAAGTAATTTGTCGGAACTCGGCATTTAATGTTTACTTGATCAAACTGTCTGACTATTATTGCGGCACTGTCTCTCTGCCATCCCTTTCCTCATAAGGTAGTGCTCATGTCCCTGATCAACGAATACCGCGCCACAGAAGAAGCCATCAAAGAACTGCAAGCCCGTTTGAAGAATCTGTCCCAAGACGACAAACTGCAAACCGAGCTGGAATTCGAAGGCAAACTGCGTACCCTGATGGGCGAGTATCAAAAATCCCTGCGCGACATCATCGCGCTGCTCGATCCAGAAGCCAAAGTATCCAAAGCTCCACGTGGCGCCGTGAAAACTACCGGCACCAAGCGTGCACGCAAGGTTAAACAGTACAAAAACCCGCACAATGGCGAAGTCATCGAAACCAAAGGCGGCAACCACAAGACTCTGAAAGAGTGGAAAGCCAAGTGGGGCGGTGACGTGGTTGAAGGCTGGGCTACCCTGCTGGGCTAATTGCCACGATCTGCTGTTAATAAACAGCAATAAAAAAACGCCAGCTTGCTGGCGTTTTTTTATTGCTTGCGAAGGCTTCCGATCAAATTCCCAGTCGCCCCCCCAGGCTCTGGGCGTAGATTCGCCACTGCTCAAGAATTTCTCGCTGCTGCACCGAAGCATCGCCCCATGACGCTTGCAGTGCCTGATTGAACGCTTCCAGTGTATTGGGCGCCCCCATTGCTTCATTCGTCAGACGCAGCTGACAGAATTCTCGCCAGCGTTGTTGTTCCTGTTCACTCAAGGTGTCGGCAAAGTTACGCGCGCGATATCGAAATAATAATTCCGGCAAACGATCATCATCGAACATCCATTGCGAACCCACCAGTTGTTGTGGCTCCGCCATCCTCACTTGCTCGCATAAACGCCGGTCGCGATCGCCGAGAAACCCCTCGTACAACTGCTGCTCCGGATCCTCACTTGGCGCAAAGTCTTCGCTGGAATAGAGGGTCTGTACTTTATCCTGCCAGCGTGATTGCGCGTCAGTTAGCCGCTGCGCTTGTGTCTGATAATGCGCCATGTCCAGGCCTAACCGCTGTTGATCTTCAGGGCGCAACACATTTAGCGGTGCCAACACTGGGCAACGATTGATGTGGACCAACTTGAGCGGCACCGGCAGCTGCCCTTGCGCCAAATCCTCACGTCGGCTGTATAAACGCTGACGCAGAATATCGGTTTCCTCTTCGAGTAAAGGTTGAGGATCGAAGTGCAGGTCACAGACAATCAACGCATTACGATTACGCGGGTGCCAGGCCAGCGGCAACACCACGCCCAAGTAGTTACGCTCCGCAGAAAACCGCCCGGAGATATGCACAAGCGGTTGTAAAAGCCGAATTTGATCCAGCACTTTTTGCTTGCTGCGCAACTGAAACAACCAGTCATAAAGTTTTGGCTGTTTGTCACGAATCAAACGGGCCAGACCAATGGTCGCCCGCACATCGGACAACGCATCGTGGGCCTGGCCATGATCAATGCCATTGGCGGCGGTCAGCAACTCCAGTTTGAGGCTCGTGCGTCCATCCACCTGGGGCCAATTGATACCTTGTGGGCGCAAGGCATAGGCCGTACGAACAATATCGATCAGGTCCCAGCGACTGTTACCGCCTTGCCATTCGCGGGCGTAGGGGTCGAAGAAATTTCGATACAAACTATAACGGGTTACTTCGTCGTCGAAGCGCAGCGTGTTATAGCCTGCTCCACAAGTGCCGGGCCGGGCCAATTGAGCATGAATGCGGGTCATGAAATCGGCCTCGCACAATCCCTGCTCGTCCAGGCGATCGGGGGTAATTCCAGTAATCAGGCAGCCGGCGGGGTGCGGCAGGATATCGTCGCTGGGCTGACAATAGAGGTTGACCGGCTCATCGATTTCATTGAGCTCAAGATCAGTACGGATACCGGCGACCTGCAAGGGGCGGTCGCAACGCGGATTGATCCCTGTGGTTTCGTAGTCGTACCAGAATATGGAGCTCACGAGGCGTTGTCCTGTGCTGAAGATGACGTGAGTCTACATCAGCCCCGGCGAGCTCTGCGGATATGGCATACCCTCAGTGTGTCAGGCTGCCAGATCAGGGACTGCAATGTCGGTGAAACCGCTGGACTCCCGTTACCGGATCGAGACCCCGGAGGGTATCGATTTGATACTGCGCCCCGCCGGGCTGATGTCGCGGGCTCTGGCATTCGCCCTGGACCTGGGCATTCGTGGCCTGCTGCTCGGCGGGCTGCTGCTGGTGCTGAGTCAGTTCGGCCATGTGGGCATCGGGCTGGCCGCATTGCTGCTGTTTGTTCTGAACTGGTGGTACATGGTGCTGTTCGAAGTCTTCAACCAGGGCCGATCACCCGGTAAACACATGATGAAGCTACGCGTTGTCCAGGACGATGGCACGCCCGTCGGCTGGTCGTCTTCACTGATCCGCAACCTGCTGCGCTTCGTCGATATGCTGCCACTGGGCTACTGCCTGGGCGCGATCAGCTGCCTGCAACACCCGACCTTCAAACGTCTGGGCGACCTGGCCGCCGGTACCCTGGTGATCTATCGCGAGTTACCGGCGCCACGTCCGGTGTTGCCGGATGTTCCCGCCCTGCACCCGCCCTTCGCCATGACGCTGACCGAACAACGCGCCGTACTGGGTTTTGCCGAGCGTCAGGGCGACCTGTCCCATGAGCGCGCCCGGGAACTGGCGAGCATCATGGCCCAGCCCTTGAAGGTCGATCCCGAGCATGCCGTGGCGCAACTCAACGGCATTGCCCGAGGCCTGTTGGGGCCGCCATGAAACAACGTCATTTCGAAGCACGGCATCGACAAGCGTGGCAAGACTTCGGCCACCTGCTCGACAGCCTCGAATGCAACGCCGCCGCCCCCATGGCCTGCAGATCCTTTACGGCGCAGTACCGGCACTTGTGCCAGCATCTGGCTCTGGCTCAGGAACGCGGCTACAGCAGCCATCTGGTCGATACCCTGCAACACCTGGCCATGCGCGGGCATCAGCAACTCTATCGTCATCGCAGCCATCTGGGTGCCAGCACGCTGCAGTTCATATTGGCCGGTTTTCCACGGCTGGTACGGGCGCAATGGCGTTTCGTGGCACTGGCTTGCCTGTTGTTTTTCGGCAGCCTGCTGATGACCGGATGGCTGGTCTACCTGTTCCCCGACCTGGTTTACAGCCTGATCGACCCGCAGCAAGTGGTCGAAATGGAGTCGATGTACGATCCCGACCAGAGCCGTCTGGGCCAACTGGCCGCGCGCCAATCCAGCGAGGACTGGATGATGTTCGGCTACTACATCATGAATAACATCGGCATTGCCTTTCAGACCTTTGCCAGTGGGCTGCTGCTGGGGGTTGGCAGTCTGTTTTACCTGTTCTTCAACGGATTGATGATCGGCGCGGTGGCCGGCCATCTGACGGAAATAGGCTACGGGCCAAACTTCTGGTCATTCGTCGTTGGCCACGGCGCCTTCGAGCTCAGCGCCATTGCCCTGGCCGGTGCCGCAGGCCTGAAACTGGGCTGGGCGGTCATTGCGCCCGGCCGGCTGTCTCGCGGCGAAGCGTTGCGCAGCGCCGCCATCGTCAGTGTGCAGTTGATCTATGGTGTGCTGCTGTTGCTGTTCATCGCCGCCTTTATCGAAGCCTACTGGTCATCGAAAACAGCGATCCAGGCACCACTCAAATATGGCGTGGGCACCGGTTTGTGGTTACTCGTCGGCCTGTACCTGGGCTTTGCCGGAAGAACGCCCCATGCACCCTGACATTGTCATCGACCCACGCACACCCTGGGAAGCAATGGATCTTGGCGTGCTGATGGCCCAGCGCCACCGTCGCTTGCTGATGGTGAGCTGGGCCGCCATCAGCCTGCCAGTCTTTATCTTGCTCAGCCTATTGTTCAGGGACTCCCCTTCCATCGCACTCCTGCTGTTCTGGTGGTTGAAGCCGGCCTTCGAACGCTTGTCGCTCGACATCCTGTCCCAGGCCCTGTTCGCAGAGCCACCCAGCCTGGGCCAGGCGTTGCGCCGATGGCCATCGACACTCAAGCCACAATTGCTCGCCAGCCTGACCTGGCGACGCTTCAGTCTGAGTCGCAGCTTCAGTCTGCCCGTGACACAACTCGAGAAGCTGAGCGGCCAGGCCCGCCTGCGTCGCCTGGCGATCCTGCGCAAGCGGAACCTGGGCGCGGCGCGCTGGCTGACCACACTCGGTGCGAACCTGGAAGCGGTTTTCTGGCTGGGCTCGATGGCCCTGCTCTACCTGTTATTGCCACAACAGTTTGTAGCCGACTGGAACTGGCAACAGTTGCTGGAGATGGCCGAAAGCAACTGGCTTTGGCTGGAGCACCTGACGAACCTTTTCTATGCCCTGATCCTGGTGTTCTGGGGGCCGATCTATGTGGCCTGCGGCTTCAGTCTTTACCTGAATCGGCGGACCACCCTTGAGGCGTGGGACATCGAACTGGTACTGCGCAGCCTGCGCCAGCGCCTGAGTGCCCTGGCAGTCGTGCTGGTCTGTGTGTTCCTGTCGTTGAGCCCGGCGCCCGAAACCCGGGCCGCCCCCGCCATCGATTCGCCGCAAATGCCTCATTTGCAACAACAAGCACTGGACAGCCAGACCGCGCACCAGGCAATCAACGCAATCCTCGACAAGCCGCCGTTTCGCAACAGCGAAACGGTAACCCGCTGGCGCCTGGGTCACGAACCCTCACCCGGTGAACGGTCCGGAGCTCTGGGCACATGGTTCGACAGCCTGGACGGACACATCGTGGTGCTGATCGCCCGGACACTGGAGGTCTTGCTCTGGGTCACCCTGATCGGACTGCTGGCGTTGCTTGCCTGGCACTATCGTCGCTGGTTCGAAACCTTTGTCAGCAGACGCTCGGAAAGCAGGACGATCGTCGGCCCCGCCCCGGAACAACTGTTCGGTTTGCCGGTTTCCGTGCAAAGCCTGCCCGATGACATCGCCGGCAGTGCCGAACGACTCTGGCAAGACCATCCCCGCGAAGCCCTTGGCCTGCTCTATCGTGCGCTGCTCAGCCGTCTGCTCAACGACTATCGCTTGCCGATCAGACAGGCCGATACCGAGAACCAGGTGCTGGCGCAAGTCGTCGGTCTCGGCCAACCGGCACTCAGTGATTTCAGCGCCCGCCTGACCCATCACTGGCAGACTTTGGCCTATGGCCACCGGCTACCGCCCGCACAGGCGCAACAAGACCTGTGCAATGGCTGGCGCCAGCTGTTCGACAAGGGAGCGCGGCAATGATCCGACGTCCCGCGGTCATCCTCGGTCTGGTGTTATGCCTGGCCGCAGGATTGTTCGCGGCCCACCTTTATCAACAGCTGGAGTCTTACCAGGCCGTCATCGAGCACGGTCCCTCGCCCGAGGCGCTGAACGCGCCTTACCTGGCAGCCGAACTGTTCTTGCGCAAACAGGGGCTCATGGTCGAGCGCGCCGACGATCTCAATGTGCTGACGCAACTCACGCCCAAGCGCAGCAGTCTGGTGCTGCTTGCCAACCGCCAGCAGATGACCCCGGGCCAGGTCGAACAATTGTTGAGTTGGGTAGGGGCTGGCGGGCGATTGTTGTTCGTTGCCGAGGCGCTCTGGGATGAAGACAAGGGGACAAGCGGCGACCTGTTGCTCGACCGTCTGCAACTGCGCCAATACCTCACCGCAGACCTTGCGGATGAACCCAACGAACCGCAAACGATATTTCCGCACCTGACTCGGCTCAATCTGGATAACGAGCAAGCACCGGCCTGGTTCAGCTTCGATCCGGATTACGACCTTGAAGACCCTGGCAACAAGGCACAGATCCGGGCCAGCGGCGGTACAGCGACTCACCTGTTGCAGCTGCCCCACGGTCAGGGCCTGATTACGGTGGTCACCGACAGCCAACTCTGGCAGAACCACAGCATCGGCCGCTACGACAATGCCTGGCTGCTCTGGTACCTGAACCAGGACCGCGCAGTGACACTGCTCATGCGGGCTGAACGCGAGGACCTGTTGACCTTGCTGCTGCGCTATTTCCCCCAGGCCCTCATTGCCCTGGTGCTGTCGACTACGCTGCTGGTCTGGCGCCTGGCAATGCGCGAGGGGCCGGTCCGGCAACCTGCTCCCAAAGCCCGACGTCAACTGCAGGAACATTTGAATGCCAGCGCCGATTTCCTCCTGCGCCACAGCGGTCAGCACACACTTGTTCGCGCCCTGCAGCAGGACATTTTGCGTCGCACCCGACACCATCATCCCGGCTTCGAAAAGTTGACCAGGGACGAGCAGTGGCAAGTGCTGGCGCGGCTGACGCAACAATCGCCACAGGATATAGACCAGGCCTTGACTCCCCCTTCGAGCAAACGCCTGTCCAGCACTGACTTCAGCCGGCAGGTTGCCCGCCTGCAAACTCTCAGGAATGCCTTATGAGTGACTCTCCCAGCGAATCCACTGTAACGCCGCAAGCGCACGTCGCCGAGCAGCGCCAGCGCGCTTGCGTGTTGGCCCAGGCGCTGCGCCAGGAACTGCAAAAGGTCCTGATCGGCCAGACGGATGTCATCGACGATGTGCTGACCGCCCTCATCGCCGGCGGCCACGTGCTGCTCGAAGGTGTTCCGGGCCTGGGCAAGACCTTGCTGGTCCGGGCCCTGGCCCGATGCTTTGGCGGTGACTTCGCACGCATTCAATTCACCCCGGACCTGATGCCCAGCGATGTCACCGGCCACGCGATCTATGACCGCCAGAGCGAACAGTTCAAATTGCGCAAAGGTCCGTTGTTCACCAACTTGCTGCTGGCCGACGAAATCAACCGGGCACCGGCCAAGACCCAGGCAGCCCTGCTCGAGGCCATGCAGGAGCGCCAGGTGACTCTGGAAGGTCATGCCTTGCCGATCACCCAGCCGTTCATGGTGCTGGCCACGCAGAACCCGATCGAGCAGGAAGGCACTTACCCCCTGCCCGAAGCCGAGCTCGACCGCTTCATGCTCAAGCTGCGCATGGACTACCCCGATGCGGAACAGGAGCTGGAGATGGTGCGCCAGGTCACCCGCTCGACACGCGCCGACATGCTCGATGTGCATGCGCCGCGCATTGTCCTGCAAGCCAAGGATGTGCTGGCCCTGCAACGTATTGCCAGCGAGTTGCCCCTCGACGGGCAAGTGCTCGCCTATGCCGTCCAGCTCGCCCGGGCCACCCGCACCTGGCCTGGCCTGTCGCTGGGCGCCGGTCCTCGCGCCTCGATTGCCCTGGCACGCGGCGCACGGGCCAGGGCCCTGCTGCGTGGCGGAGAATTCGTGCTCCCCGACGACGTCAAAGGCTGCGCGCTGGCGGTATTGCGCCATCGGGTGCGCCTGGCACCGGAACTGGATATCGAAGGCCTGTCGGTCGACCAGGTGCTCCGGCAACTGCTCGATCAAGTGCCGGCTCCCCGTACATGAGCATGCACATGAACACGTACGCGCAATGAAGCCGTCTCGCCTGCTGATTCTCTGGATCGCAGCACTCCTGGCCCTGGCCATCGCGCTTGGCGGCCTCAAAGCGCTCGACATGCCCTTGCCCGCAAGCAGCGATGCGATTGCCTGGGGCTTGTTGCTGGCGCTGGCGTTGCTCGCCCTGCTCGACGCCGTGCTGCTAGTGCGCCTGCCCTCACCCCAACTGCAGCGGCAACTGCCCGGCAGCCTGGCACTTGGCCGAACCAGCGAAGTTCGGATCGATGTCCATCATCCTTATAAAAGGCCGCTGCGACTGAGCTTCTTCGATCATGTCCCGGACGGCCTCGGTTTCGAGCATCTGCCGCAATCGATCGACCTTGAGCCAGGCCAGGACTGTCAGTTGGGCTATCGGTTGCGGCCGTTGCGGCGCGGGGCATTCACCTTTGCCCGTAGCGAAATCAGCCTGCCCAGCCCACTGGGGTTATGGGTCGCCCGGCGCTATCTGGTACTGGCCGACACTACCCGTGTCTACCCGGACTTTGCCCGGCTCTACAACGCACAGTTGCTGGCTGTGGACAACTGGCTCAACCAACTGGGCGTACGCCAGCAGCCGCGCCGCGGCCAGGGCCTGGAATTCCATCAATTGCGCGAATTTCGCGAAGGCGACAGCCTGCGCCAGATCGACTGGAAAGCCACGGCCCGGCAACGCGTACCGATTGCACGGGAATACCAGGAGGAGCGCGACCAGCAGATCATGTTCCTGATCGACTGCGGCAGGCGCATGCGCAGCCAGGATGGCGAATTGTCCCATTTCGACCATGCGCTCAACGCCTGCCTGCTGCTCAGCTACATTGCCTTGCGCCAGGGCGACGCCGTGGGCCTGGCGACCTTCGCCAGCGATCAGCCGCGCTACCTGGCGCCAGCCAAGGGCCAGAGCCAGCTCAAGGCGCTGCTCAATGCCGTGCATGACCTGGACAGCTGCCCGCGCGCCGCCGATTTCAATGCCGCCGCCAGTCAGGTACTCATGCGGCAAAAACGTCGCGCCCTGGTCATCCTGGTCACCAACCTGCGCGATGACGACGATGATGAATTACTGTCGGCCGCACGACGCATCGGCCGCCAGCATCGGCTACTGATCGCAAGCCTGCGCGAAGAAGTGCTCGACAGCCTGCGCCAGGCGCCAGTGCAAACGGCGCAGGAAGCCCTGGCCTATTGCGGTGCCATCGACTATTTGAATGCCCGCGATGCGCTGCACGAACGCCTCGAGGCGCAAGGCATCGCTGTGCTCGATAGTCGGGCCACGGAACTGGAGGGAGGACTGGTGTCGCGGTATCTGGGCTGGAAAAAGGCGGCGACGCTCTGATCGAATCAGGCCGATGCGCTCAGTGGATAGAAGCTGAAATAACGCTGCAAGGCGCCGACCAGTTGCTCATATTCCTTGGGTGCCTGCAGCAGCATGAAACCCGAGTCATAGTGGCCAGGCGTGGCATCCTCATGGCACCACAGGCAGCTCGCGGTCAGGTTGATCGGCTGCACGCTGCCGTTGCGGCCGGGAATCCGCAGTTGCAGCTCGAAGTCGGGCCCGACCAGCAACGGCAAGTTACTGATCAGCATCAGGCCATCTTCGGAGACATTACCCAGGTAGCCGATCGGCTGATCGGTAAATCGGTTGAAAACCTTGAGGAAATAAGGGAGCTGATGACGCTCGATGTGGCGTTCGGTAAACATGCTGATATCGCTGTCGACAACCCTTAAGTAGGGTCTCACTAGTGCTGCGGATGCAGGTACGCTCTCTATCTAGCCTAGCCCAAAATGGCGAGTCGGTCACAAAACCGACTCGACTCTTTAGTACTAAAACCTAGGCATTATAGAGGCGCCGGGCGGGCAACCGCAGCCGTGCTGGTGCGATAGTGGCCCAATTGCTGAAGCGTCTGCAGGCGTGCCCGGGCGCGATACGCATACTCGCTGTCCGGGTACTGATTGATGATGTACTCGTAGGTCTGGGCAGCATCGAGGTAGAACTTCGTCCTTTCCAGGCACAATCCGCGCAGCATCGACACTTCCGGCTGGATATCAGGCCGCCTGTTGGGTTGCGGTCGACTGTAGCGCTCGGCCAGGGACAACTCGAGCATGACGCTGTCGCAATGGCCCCGGTCGTAGGAGCGGTAGGCATTGTTCAGATGATGGTCCATCGACCAATGGGTGCAACCGACGACACTGGCCGCCAGGGCTAAAACGATCAAGACTCGCATGGGTATCTCCTGTGCTCTGCAGTGTATCGACCCGAACCTGGAATTCTTCAAGTGCATTTACCTGGCGATCTGCATGCAGTATCCGCGAATCGGCCAATTGCAAGGTAGTGAAGAGGAACAATGACTACAGGCTTATTGAGGAGTAGCCTCGGCTGCGATTCAATAGAGGAGTCAGTGCATGACCGTCCGTCGTACCAAAATCGTCGCTACCCTTGGCCCTGCCAGTAACTCGCCGGAAGTTCTCGAGCAATTGATCCTGGCCGGCCTGGATGTTGCCCGTCTGAACTTTTCCCACGGCACGCCCGAAGAGCACAAGGCGCGCGCGCGCCTGGTCCGGGAAACCGCCGCCAAGCATGGCCGCCATGTCGCGCTGCTCGGCGACCTGCAAGGCCCGAAGATCCGTATCGCCAAGTTCGCCAACAAGCGGATCGAACTGAAAGTCGGCGATCGCTTCACCTTCTCGACCACTCACCCGCTGACGGCCGGGACCCAGGACATCGTCGGCATCGACTATCCGGATCTGGTCAAGGATTGCGGCGTCGGTGACGAGCTGCTGCTCGACGACGGCCGTGTGGTCATGCGCGTGGAAACCGCCACTGCCGACGCCCTGCACTGCGAGGTCCTGATCGGCGGCCCGCTTTCGGACCACAAAGGCATCAACCGCCGTGGTGGCGGCTTGACTGCACCGGCACTGACCGAAAAAGACAAGGCTGACATCAAGCTTGCTGCGGAAATGGAACTGGACTACCTCGCCGTGTCCTTCCCTCGTGATGCGTCCGACATGGAATACGCCCGTCGCCTGCGCGACGAAGCCGGCGGTACCGCCTGGCTGGTGGCCAAGATCGAACGCGCCGAAGCCGTGGCCGACGACGAAACCCTCGATGCCCTGATTCGCGCAAGTGATGCGGTCATGGTTGCCCGTGGCGACCTGGGCGTGGAAATCGGCGACGCCGAGCTGGTCGGCATCCAGAAGAAAATCATTCTGCATGCACGCCGCCACAACAAGGCCGTGATCACTGCGACCCAGATGATGGAGTCGATGATCCAGAACCCGATGCCGACGCGTGCCGAAGTATCCGACGTGGCCAACGCCGTGCTCGACTACACCGACGCGGTAATGCTCTCGGCCGAAAGCGCCGCCGGTTCCTATCCGATCGAAGCGGTCCAGGCCATGGCGCGGATTTGCGTCGGTGCCGAAAAGCACCCGACCAGCAAACTCTCCAGCCACCGCATGGGCACCACCTTCAGCCGTTGCGACGAAAGCATCGCGCTGGCGGCCATGTACACGGCCAACCACTTCCCCGGTGTAAAAGCGATCATCGCCCTGACCGAAAGTGGCTACACGCCGCTGATCATGTCGCGGATCCGTTCCTCGATCCCGATCTTCGCCTTTTCCCCACACCGCGAAACCCAGGCGCGCGTCGCCATGTTCCGTGGCGTCTACACCGTGCCGTTCGACCCTGCCGCCCTGCCGGCCGACAAGGTCAGCCAGGCCGCCGTGGACGAGCTGCTCAAGCGCGGCGTGGTCGAGCAAGGTGACTGGGTGATCCTGACCAAGGGTGACAGCTACCACACCATCGGTGGCACCAATGGCATGAAGATCCTGCATGTGGGTGATCCGCTGGTGTAAATCGGCAGATCTACTGGCCTCATCGCCGCACCGCCGCACCGCCGCACCGCCGCGATGAGGCCGGACAAAGCCCCGCAAGTAACATTGCGGGGCTTTTTTATTTGCTATCCCCGCCCGACAAACACATCGGCAAACATCTGATTCCTCGGCAACCCCGCCAGAAACAAACGTCTGGAAAAACCCTCGACACTCCCCGGCGAACCGCACAGCAGCGCCACAGTCTGGCGTGAATGCAAGCGCATCGCCTGCAACGCCGTGGGCAACTCGGCCGCCCCCAGCAGTTCGACCTGAAGCTGCGAATGACAGGCTGCGAGCTCAGCCAAAGGCCCGGCTAAATAATGCTCGCGCTCGTCGCGTGCCAGATGCACCAATCGAATCGGCCCTTGATGATCCTGGCGCAGCGCCTCGCGAAGAATCCCCCACAATGGTGCCAGACCAGTGCCGGCAGCCAGGAGCCACAGCGGACGAGCCTGCCAGTCAGGGTCATAGTGCAGAGCGCCGCCACGCAATTCGCCCAATCGCAGGCAATCGCCGGGTTTCAATAGGCGGGCGACATCGCTGAAGGCACCAGGATGGCGACAATCGAGATGCAACTCGAGAAAGCGATCCTCTTGCGGCAGGCTGGCCAACGAATACGGCCGAGCGACGCCGCTTTGCGTCCACAGCACCAGATGCTGTCCGGCCTGATAGCGAAATGGCAGCTCCGGCACAAGCCGCAGCCGCAGCACATCGGCACTCAACCAGTCGGATTCCATGACGTGTGCGGGCAATCCGTCCATCTGAGGGTCGAAGACAGCAACACTCAAATCGCTATCTACCCTGCACTGGCACGCCAGCCGCCAGCCCTGCTCACGCTTGTGCTCGGCCAACGCAGTCGGGTTGCTATCGAGCGGTGCGCCCTGCACGCAACGCACCAGGCAGGCATGGCAACTCCCTGCCCGGCAACTGTAAGGCACCGCCAGGCCCGCTTCATTCAAAGCGTCGAGCAGATTGCTGCCACTGGCCACCGTCCAGCAACGCTGGCCCACGGATAATTCAGGCATCGACTTTTTCCCAGGCCGCAGCGCAGCGATTGCGCCCACCACGCTTGGCCGTGTAGAGCGCCTGATCGGCGCGTTGCAAAGCATCGTCCAGCTCATCACCCGATGCAAGCAAGGTCATGCCCACCGAAAGACTCAAGTTCGAAATTGCCACGCCAACCGGTTCGCTGTTGGCGAAGGCCAAGCGCAGCCGCTCGCAACAGGCACTCAAGCTGCTGGCATCACAATCGAGCAACAGGAGCACAAACTCTTCGCCGCCGTAGCGGGCCAGGACATCCCTTTCTCGCAGGCAAGCGCCGGCCACCGCCGCAAATAACTGCAGCACTTGATCCCCGGCGGCATGCCCGTAACGATCATTGATGCGTTTGAAATGATCCAGGTCGATCAGCGCCAGCCCATGGGAAGTGCCAGGCCTCATCATCTCCAGCTCACGACCGGCCAGACGCAGGAAGTGGCGCCGGTTGAACAGGCCCGTCAACTCATCGGTGGCGACCAGGTCCTCGAGCTGGCGCATCATGCCGCGCAGCGTTTCCTGGTGCGCCTGCAATGCATATCGCCGCTGGCGCATGCGCTGCCGCGAAGCCTGGACATAGCTGGCGTAGAGGCAAAGCCAGACCAGCATCATGAACAATGCGCACATCTGGATGGCCGCAAGCCCCGGATCATCCATCAGCCCACGATAGGCATCGAGCAGGTTCAGGCTGGCGAAACTGAAGAACACCAGCACCGCACAACGCACGAATACCTGACGCTTGAGGTGGAACAGGCCGAACATCAGGATCAACACATAGAGCATCAGAAAGGTGCCACGCGCACCGTCGAGATTGGCAATCAGCCAGGTCTGCCATGTCAACGCCAGCAATACCTGGAACTCGGTGAGACTGGGATCGGCGTAACGCTGATTACGCCCACTGGCAAAAACCCAGCACAAGACGGCCTGACTGAGCACCACCAGCACTGTGACGACCAGTGCAGTGCCCAGCGAGGCACGAAAGTAGTCGTTGAAAATAGCCACCCAGGCCAGCAGCAACACCAGCACATAGGTGCCAGCCGCCAGGAGGAAGCGCTTGAATAGCAATCTTTGCAGGGCTGTTCCGGTCACTCTTCGACTCACCGTGCTCAATAGGGTCCTTCCCGTGCCAAGATGCATGGCCATTAGCCACTTTAGTGCTATGACTCAAAAATAACTATTCAAATATTGTGGTTTTGTATCACGGACGCGCAAACAGCCTTAGACCTTCGTTTGACCACTGGCGCGTGTGCCGAAGCCGGATGCACGGTATACTGCCGCGCCTTTTTTGCGTCGACGGCCACATGTCGGCGCGCCTGAAAGGTCTTTTCGACGAGTCGGCTCGACCCTGTTGGAATACCTTATTGAATGTTCCCGTCTTTAAGAGGAGCGCGCCGCATGACCGTGATCAAGCAAGACGACCTGATTCAGAGCGTTGCCGACGCCCTGCAGTTCATTTCCTATTACCACCCCGTGGATTTCATCCAGGCCATGCACGAGGCCTATCTGCGTGAAGAGTCGCCGGCCGCGCGTGACTCCATCGCCCAGATCCTGATCAACTCGCGCATGTGCGCCACCGGCCATCGCCCGATCTGCCAGGACACCGGTATCGTTACCGTGTTCGTCCGCGTCGGCATGGACGTGCGCTGGGATGGCGCGACCATGAGCCTCGATGACATGATCAACGAAGGCGTGCGCCGTGCCTACAACCTGCCGGAAAACGTCCTGCGTGCTTCCATCCTGGCCGACCCGGCTGGCGCTCGGAAAAACACCAAGGACAACACCCCGGCGGTCATCCACTACTCCATCGTTCCCGGCAACACCGTGGAAGTGGACGTGGCAGCCAAAGGCGGCGGTTCCGAGAACAAGTCGAAGATGGCCATGCTCAACCCGTCCGACTCGATCGTCGACTGGGTGCTGAAAACCGTTCCGACCATGGGTGCCGGCTGGTGCCCACCGGGCATGCTCGGCATCGGCATCGGCGGCACCGCCGAAAAAGCCGCGGTCATGGCCAAGGAAGTGTTGATGGAGTCCATCGACATCCACGAGCTGAAGGCCCGCGGCCCGCAGAACCGCATCGAAGAGATGCGTCTGGAGCTGTTCGAGAAGGTCAACCAGCTGGGCATCGGTGCCCAGGGCCTGGGCGGCCTGACCACCGTGCTCGACGTCAAGATCATGGACTACCCGACCCACGCCGCGTCCCTGCCGGTGTGCATGATCCCCAACTGCGCCGCCACCCGTCACGCTCATTTCGTGCTCGACGGTTCGGGCCCGGCGGAGCTGGAAGCGCCGTCGCTGGACGCCTACCCGGAAATCGTCTGGGAAGCCGGCCCTTCGGCCCGTCGTGTCAACCTCGACACCCTGACGCCTGAAGAAGTCCAAAGCTGGAAGCCGGGCGAGACCATCCTGCTCAACGGCAAGATGCTCACCGGTCGCGACGCTGCGCACAAGCGCATGGTCGAAATGCTGAACAAGGGTGAAACCTTGCCGGTAGACCTCAAGGGTCGCTTCATCTACTACGTCGGCCCGGTCGATCCGGTGCGCGAAGAAGTGGTTGGCCCTGCAGGCCCGACCACCGCGACGCGTATGGACAAGTTCACCCGTCAGATCCTCGATCAGACCGGCCTGCTGGGCATGATCGGCAAATCCGAGCGCGGCCCGACCGCCATCGAGGCGATCAAGGACTACAAGGCCGTCTACCTGATGGCTGTTGGCGGCGCTGCCTATCTGGTTGCGCAAGCGATCAAGAAGTCCCGCGTCGTGGCCTTTGCCGAACTGGGCATGGAAGCGATCTACGAGTTCGACGTCAAGGACATGCCGGTGACCGTTGCTGTCGACAGCAAGGGTGAGTCGGTGCACATCACCGGGCCTGCGATCTGGCAGAACAAGATCGCTGAAAGTCTGGCGGTGGAAGTGAAGTAACACCTTCGCTTCGCACATGAAAAAGGCGGCAGGGTTATTCCTGCCGCCTTTTTTGTTGCCTCACGGCCCTCATCGCTGGCAAGCCAGCTCCCACAGAGGTCGGTGGTGAACTCTGTGGGAGCTGGCTTGCCAGCGATTGGCCCTCAGAGTGTGATTTTGGTCCCCAGCAAACCAAGAAACCCCGCCAGCCATGCAGGATGGGCCGGCCACGCCGGTGCCGTCGCCAGGTTGCCCTGCACATGCGCCTGATTCACTTCGATCTCGATATACCGACCACCGGCCAGACGAACCTCTGGGGCACAGGCCGGATAAGCGCTGCATTCGCGCCCTTCCAGAACACCAGCTGCCGCCAGCAGTTGAGCACCGTGGCAGACGGAAGCGATAGGCTTGCCCGCCGCATCGATGGCTTTGACCAGTTGCAGGACCTGTTCATCGAGACGCAGGTATTCCGGCGCTCGCCCGCCCGGAATCACCAACGCATCGTAATCCTCGGCACGCACCTTGGCGAAGTCGAAGTTCAGGGCAAAGTTGTGCCCCGGCTTTTCGCTGTAGGTCTGGTCGCCCTCGAAGTCATGAATCGCCGTGCGCACCGACTGTCCGGCGGACTTGCCCGGGCAAACCGCATGCACGGTATGACCGATCATCAGCAAGGCCTGGAAGGGCACCATCACTTCGTAGTCTTCGACGTAGTCGCCGACCAGCATGAGAATTTTTTTCGCGGCCATTTCGGGTGCTCCTCTGATTCAGGTTGGATTGCTGCACCTGTTCACAGTAGACCTTGTTCCAGCCGTTGGATGCTCAATCGCGTCGATCCAGCAGATTGACCACCAGTCGATCCAGCCAGCCCCATACGCGCTGCTGCACCCTTCGCCAGAATGGCCGGGCCTGCCAATCGTCAAGGTCTATCGGGTGGCTCAGGGCGAAGTCGCGCTCGAAACTGGCCGCCACCGCCCGGGTCAAGGGTGGATGAAGCGCTTCGAGGTTGGCCTCGAGGTTGAAACGCAAATTCCAATGGTCGAAATTGCAGGAGCCGATACTGACCCAGTCGTCGACCAAAACCATTTTCAGGTGCAGGAAGCACGGCTGATATTCGAAAATCTGCACACCGGCACGCAGCAGGCGTGGATAGTAACGATGGCCGGCATAGCGCACTGACGGGTGGTCGGTACGCGGCCCGGTCAGCAGCAGGCGCACGTCGACACCGCGGGCGGCGGCGCGGCGCAATGAACGGCGCACCTTCCAGGTTGGCAAAAAATACGGCGTAGCCAACCAGATGCGTTGCTTGCCGCTGTTCAGCGCACGCACCAGCGACTGCAGGATATCGCGATGCTGGCGGGCGTCGGCATAGGCCACCCGGCCCAGACCCTCCCCGCTCACCGGCGCCCGCGGCAGGCGCGGCAAACCGAAATGGGTCGCCGGTTTCCAGGCCGTGCGGCGCAGGTTGGCGCGCCACTGGCGGTCGAAAAGCATCTGCCAGTCGGCCACCAGAGGGCCTTGCATCTCGACCATCACTTCATGCCATTCGCTGACGTCTTCGCCCGGTCGCCAGAACTGATCGGTGACACCAGTGCCTCCCACCACCGCCCACTCCTGGTCGACCAGCAGCAGCTTACGGTGATCGCGATAGAAGTTGTGCAGACCTCGACGCCAGCGCATGCGGTTGTAGAAGCGCAGTTCCACACCCGCTTCAAGCAAGCGCTGACGCAGACTCAGGGTAAAGGCCAGGGAGCCATAGTCGTCGAACAGACAACGGACCTGAACGCCGCGCTCGGCCGCCTGGACCAGCGCCTGGACCATTGCTTCTGCACATGCTCCGGCCTCGACCAGATAGAGTTCCAGATCCACCTGCTGCTCGGCCCGAATAATAGCGGTGAGCATGCGCGGAAAAAATGCAGGGCCGTCGATCAACAATTCGAAACGGTTGCCATTGCGCCACGGAAAGACCGCGCCGGCCATCTCAGCGCGCCGTGAAAATCAGTACCGCACCCACCGGTACCGAGAGACTGATGGTCTTCACTTTAGCGAGCTTGCGCAGTGCAGCGAGCCCCGGCAGCAGGTCGAAATCCTCGGCATGCAACACCAGCGGTTCCAGGGTGACCACCTGGAAGCGGCGGTCATCCAGGCGAGTCGCCAATAACTGAGCGATGTAGTTTTGCTCCTTGCCATGCAGGCTCACCGTCAGCGGCAGGCGCAATTCCAGCTGGGCGCCCGGTGCCAGATCGTTGATCGGCTGCAGGTCGAGCTGCGCGCTGATCTCGGCTTCGGGGAAGGTCTTTACCTGGAACAGCTCCTTGCGCATCCGCTCGTCGCGCAGCGGAACACCGCTGCTGATGGACTCCATCTCGACCTGCACCTTGGCCACGCCCTTGCGATCGACCTTGCCATGCAGGACCAGGAAGCGCTGGACTTCGGCGATATCGACATTCTTGGTGGTCACGAACGACAACCGGGATGACTCGTTATCCAGGTACCAGCTTGCGTGGGCGGGAAAGGCAATGGCCCCCAGCAGGGCCAGGAGAAGGCGCGTCGACCTGGGCATGAGAACTCCTGTAACACATTTGCCCGCAACCTTAACCGGCTGCGCCAGCCACTGGCAAACTTACTGCGCGGGCAATAACCGACAGCCCTGTCGCGGGCCGCCCCAGGCGGCGCTGTTGCTCTGGCCGAGACCGCTGGCCGTCACGCGCTGGTGTGCCGGATCATCGAGCAGTTCGCTGAGCGGCAGGTATTGTTTTACATAGCCCTGGCAATACTCGGGCGGGTTATTCATGACATAGCGACATGAACAGTATTCCTTGGCCGAGTAGGCACTGAGGATGCCGGGAAACGCCTGCAATGCCAGGCGCTCGTGCCAGATCAGCGCCAGGACGGCGAGCAATAGCACCACTCCCACGCGCTTCATGATCCGCCCCCGGCAAACGCCGCCAAGGCACGCTTGAGCAGTTCATTGTGTTGGTAGCTCGCATCGCGATCGTCGCCATAACGCACGATCACCAACTTCTCGGCGGGCAAGATGTATAACGCCTGGCCCCAATGACCGAGAGCGGCGAATGTCTCGACCGGTGCATCGGGCCAGGGCCTGATTGCTCCGGCCAGTGGCTGGTTGAGCCACCAGTGACCGCCCGGCGTGGCCTCGCCGGGTTCGGCTGCAGCATGAGCAAAGGGTGCGCGATTGAATGCAACCCAATTGGCCGGCAACAACTGTCGTTGCTGCCAGCGGCCGTCGCGCAGCATCAACAGGCCGACTCGGGCGAGATCACGCGCGCTCATATAGGCGTAGGACGAGCCTACCAGTGTGCCGCTGGCATCGCTTTCCCAGACTGCGCTGCGGATGCCCAGGGGCTCGAACAGCGCTTGCCAGGGATAGTCGGCATAACGGTCGTTGCCAAGCATCCCCCGCAAGGCGGCGCTGAGCACGTTGCTGTCACCACTGGAATAGCGAAATGACTGGCCCGGTTCGCTGTAAGTCGAATGTGCCGCCGTGAAGGCTGCCATGTCGCCGCGCCCACGGGTATAGAGCATCGCCACCACCGAGGAATTCAACGGGGCGTATTCGTAGTCTTCCTGCCAGTCCAGGCCCGAGGCCCAATGCAACAGGTCTTCGATACGAACCCGCGGGTGCGCGCTGAAGGGCAGGTAATAACGGGCAACCGGATCCTGCAGTTGAAAACGACCTTCGCCGTACGCCACGCCCATGACTGTCGCCAGCAGGCTTTTGCTGATCGACCAGGTCAGGTGCGGGGTGCTGGCGGTGGTGGGCGCTGCGTAGTGTTCGTAGATGAGCCGACCATCGTGGATGACGACCAGGGCGTCGGTACGTATGCCTTTGCGAGTGGCGTCGTCGCGGGGTGGGAAGGCGTAGTCTTGCAGGGATTGCAGGGCTGGGCTTGGGAGCGTCGGTGCTGCTGGCCAGTCTTCGCCGGGCCAGGTTTCGGCGCTGGCGTGGGCAGCCCACAGGAGTGTGAATGCAGCAGCGAATATTGAGTACCTGCCCATTGTAGGAGCTCAAGCGATTGGGTCGGGCAGATTAGCAAAAGCAGGTGACAATTCTGTTGACCGTCAAGGCCTCATCGCTGGCAAGCCAGCTCCCACAGAGTCCAGGAAACACTGTCCCCCTGTGGGAGCTGGCTTGCCAGCGATAAGGTCCGAAGGACCTTCAAAATGGCAATCACAAGCCCAAAGTCTGCCAAGCCTTGGCCAACCGCTTGGCCCTTGCCGCTCCGGCAATCTCCAGCACACTCTGATCCCGCTGCCACAAGCTCGCCCACTCGACCGGTCCATTGGCAAAGGCTTCATTCAATTCCTGCTTCAACATCGAAAACTGCGCAAACAGACCGCCGAGCAGCAGATGGGTGACCGGCGCATCGGCGCACTGCCGGCTTCCTTCGGCGCAGCCGCCCAGCAGGCCGATCAGGCGCAGCTGCAATACCTGCGACCAGCCACAGGTCTGTCCCACGCCATAGAGCCAGGCGCACAGGGCGCTGAGCACATACAGGTCCTCCAGCGTGCGGAAAGGTTTGACGTAGGCATCCCAGCCATCCCCGGCCAGGCGCTCGCACAGGGCGCCGTCGAGAAACAGCCGGGCATGGCCGATGTCGGGCATCAACGGCAACACCGGCAAGGATTCCAGGCGGACCCCGGGTTCGCCGGGATAGACCACGGTCAGGCTGAGTTGCGGGCTCTCGCCAGGTGCCTCGCTGCGCGCCGCGACCAACAGCCAATCGGCGGCATTGCCCGCGGTGACGAAATCCTTGCGCCCGCTCAAGCGCAGGTCATCGAGGCGCGTCTGCATATCGGCCGGCCGCACGCTGCGTTGTTCGGTCGCGCACAGGGCGCCAAGGCTGGCCGGCGCGCTGGGCCAGAGCACCCGCAAGGCGGCCTGGTAACCGACCAGGAACGCCAGGCCCGGCGTGGTCATCGCCCGGCCGCCCAATACCGCCAACTCGAACGGCGTCACCTGCCCCAACTGCTGCAAAAGTGCGACGTAGGTGTCGTCCAGGTTCGAGGAGATCGACAGGCGTACAGGGTTATTGAGGCGTTCTAGCCAGGACATCGTTGCGCTCCTTGGGGGCTGTCATACAAGCATCACCGAAACTTCACGGCGATGACACTGGGGCTACATAGGCTGAGATTGCACAACAAAGTCGACCGGCCGCAACCCCTTGGCTGGCTTACGGAGACTCGCAATGACTCGGATCGCTCGCTCTGGCGACAACAGCACTGAACGCCGTCTACAAGCCGAACACCTGGTCGGCCCTGACGCCCTGCAAGAAGCCCAGGCCCTGCGTTTCAGGGTATTCAGCGGTGAGTTCAATGCCACCCTCAAAGGCGCGGAACTGGGCCTGGACATGGATGATTATGACCTGCACTGCCGCCATATCGGCGTGCGCGACCTCTCCACCGGACATCTGGTGGCGACCACCCGCCTGCTCGACCATCAGGCCGCTCACGGCCTTGGGCGATTCTACAGCGAAGAAGAATTCAGCCTGCATGGCCTCGGCCATCTGCAAGGGCCGATCCTGGAAATCGGTCGCACCTGCGTCGACCCGGCCTACCGCAACGGCGGCACCATTGCCGTGCTCTGGAGCGAACTGGCCGAAGTCCTCAACGAAGGCCATTACAGCTACCTGATGGGCTGCGCGAGCATCCCCATGCAGGACGGCGGGGTGCAGGCCCATGCCATCATGCAGCGGCTGCGCGAACGCTACCTGTGCACCGAACACCTGCGCGCCGAACCGAAGAATCCCTTGCCGAGCCTGGCCATCCCCGGCAACGTCATTGCCGAGATGCCGCCCCTGCTCAAGGCGTACATGCGCCTGGGCGCGAAGATCTGCGGCGAGCCCTGCTGGGATGAAGACTTCCAGGTCGCCGACGTGTTTATCCTGCTCAAGCGCGACGAGTTGTGCCCCCGCTATGCCCGTCACTTCAAGGCAGCAGTCTGATGGGTCGCCTGCGCGTCTATGCACGCGTGCTGCGCGTGTTGTCGGTGGTGGCGCTGGGATTGCTGATGGCTGCGGTGTTCAGCCTTTACGAGCGCTTGCGCATCCCCCACGGCATGGAACGTCGGCAACGCTGGTCGCGGTTCTTCATGACCCGGCTCAGCAACGCGCTGCCCTTCAAGGTCAGGGTGCACGGTGAACTGCCCCGGAAACCCATGCTGTGGGTCAGCAATCACGTGTCCTGGACCGACATTCCGCTGCTGGGGATGCTCACCCCGCTGTCGTTCCTGTCCAAGGCCGAGGTGCGAACCTGGCCGATTGCCGGCTGGCTGGCGCTCAAGGCCGGTACCCTGTTCATCCGTCGCGGCTCGGGCGACAGCCAACTGCTTCGCAAGCAGATGAGCCAGCATCTGGCACAGGATCACGCGCTGTTGATCTTTCCGGAAGGCACCACCACCGACGGTCGCAGCCTGCGCACCTTCCATGGCCGCTTGCTGGCCAGCGCCATCGACACCGAAGTTGCGCTGCAACCGGTAGCCCTGCGCTATATGCGCAATGGCCAGCCTGACCCGATTGCCCCCTTCATCGGTGACGACGACCTGCTCTCGCATCTTCTGCGGCTGTTCGCCAACGACCAGGCCGAGGTGCATATTCACTTGCTGGCGCCTATCGCCACTCAGGGTCAGGAGCGTGCCGCCCTGGCCTTCCAGGCCCAGCAGGCTGTGCATGGCGTGCTGTTCGGTGCCGCCGAGCAACCGATACCGGTGCGCCCGGCGAAAGCCGCTTAAGCCGGCGTGCGCGCCGCGTTGGCAAAGGCTTGCAGCTGCGGGTAGAAGGCACGGAAGTCTTCACTCAAGGGTTCGTACAGCTTGTCCACGACCTGCAAGGCACCGGCCATGCCTTCAGGCCGGGACAAGCGACGGGCGATGCCATTGAACACCTGCTCCAGCACTTCGAATTCCCGATAAGACCCCAACCAGTCATCGGCCGCCATGTACGGCGCGATCTGCGCCAACCTGCCCGGCAATGCCGGCTCCGCCGCCAGCACCCGATAGACCTCGGCCGTGAACTGCTGCAGAGGCTGGTCGGCATAGTCCTGCCAGTGCCGCGCCAGGCAATGGTCGAAAAACACATCGAGAATGATCCCGGCATAGCGACGGCGCTCGACCGGAAAGCGCGCCAGCGCGGTCAGCACCAGGGGATGACTGTCGGTGAACGCATCGATGCGCCGGTGCAACGCAATGGCGGCTTCCAGCTGCGCAGGGAAACGCCCGTCCAGGCGGCCTTTGACGAAGTCGCCATACAGGCTGCCCAACAGTTGCTGCGGCTGCTGGCCGCCGAGATGAAGGTGCGCGAGATAGTTCATGGGCCAAGCATATCACTGCCCGCCTGTATCGTTATAACCCGATATAGCGAAATACGCAGACGCCAGAACTTAATCATATTTGTGTATCGCGAACTACCGATATACATTTCGCTCCATCGCGATATGACGTTACAACCACCCCGAGCCCTGCCATGCCTCTAGATCTCGACGAAATAATAAAAGCCCTGGCCCACCCAGTACGGCGAGAAATCCTCAACTGGTTGAAAGACCCTGAGCGGCAATTTCCCGATCAATACCACTCCACCGAGCAAGGCGTCTGTGCCGGCCAGATCGATCAGCGCTGCGGTCTTTCGCAGTCGACCGTGTCGGCCCACCTGGCCACCTTGCAGCGAGCCGGCTTGATCACCAGTCAGAAAATCGGGCAGTGGCATTTTTTCAAACGCAACGAGGAAACCATCCAGGCATTCCTCAAGCAAATGAGCCAAGAGCTCTGACAAGGACACCCATGCCCCTCTCACTTCTCATACTGGCGCTCAGCGCTTTCGCCATCGGGACCACCGAATTCGTCATCATGGGCCTGCTGCCCGACGTGGCGAACGACCTTGGCGTCTCGATCCCAGGCGCCGGCTGGCTGGTCACCGGCTACGCCCTGGGCGTTGCGATCGGCGCGCCATTCATGGCACTGGCCACTGCCAGGCTACCGCGCAAGGCCGCACTGGTAGCGTTGATGGGCATTTTCATCGTCGGCAACCTGCTCTGCGCGCTGGCAACCGACTACAACGTGCTGATGTTCGCCCGGGTGGTCACCGCCCTGTGTCACGGCGCCTTCTTCGGCATCGGCTCTGTGGTAGCCGCCGGCCTCGTGCCGGCCAACCGCCGCGCCTCCGCCGTGGCCTTGATGTTCACCGGCCTGACCCTGGCCAACGTGCTCGGTGTGCCGCTGGGCACCGCACTGGGCCAGTACGCCGGCTGGCGTTCGACCTTCTGGGCGGTGACCGTGATCGGCGTGATTGCGCTGATCGGCCTGATCCGCTTCCTGCCGTACAAGCATGACGAAGAAAAACTCGACATGCGCGCCGAACTGGCCGCACTCAAGGGTGCCGGCATCTGGCTGGCATTGAGCATGACCGTATTGTTCTCGGCGTCGATGTTCGCCCTGTTCACTTACATCGCGCCGTTGCTGGGCGACGTGACCGGGATCTCGCCGCGCGGCGTGACCTGGACTCTACTGCTGATCGGCCTGGGCCTCACCGCCGGCAACATCCTCGGCGGCAAGCTGGCTGACAAGCGCCTGAGCGCCACCCTGATCGGTGTATTCGTCAGCATGGCGGTGATTTCCACGGTGCTGCGCTGGACCAGCGTGGCCGTGATCCCGACCGAGATCACCCTGTTCCTCTGGGCGACTGCCGCCTTCGCTGCGGTCCCTGCCTTGCAGGTCAACGTGGTGACCTTCGGCAATGCCGCGCCAAACCTGGTGTCGACCCTCAACATCGGCGCCTTCAACCTGGGCAACGCCCTGGGCGCCTGGATTGGCGGCACCGTGATCGCCCAGGGCCTGGGCCTGACCAGCGTACCACTGGCGGCGGCCGCCCTGGCGGTGCTGGCACTGATCGTGACGCTCATTACTTTCAGCCAGGGCGACAAGATCGCACTGGCCGCTGCTACCCACTGATAACGACGAGGCTTACGCGCATGACGACTATCTTCGATCCAATCACCCTCGGCGACCTGAAATTGCCGAACCGCATCATCATGGCACCGCTGACCCGCTGCCGCGCCGACGAAGGCCGGGTGCCCAACGCCTTGATGGCCGAATACTATGTTCAGCGCGCCAGCGCCGGCCTGATTCTCAGCGAAGCCACTTCGGTAACGCCGATGGGCGTCGGCTACCCGGACACCCCCGGCATCTGGTCCAACGACCAGGTACGTGGCTGGACCAACGTGACCCGGGCCGTGCACGCCGCTGGCGGACGCATCTTCCTGCAGCTGTGGCATGTGGGACGTATCTCGCACCCGACCTACCTGAACGGCGAAACCCCGGTAGCGCCAAGCGCGATCCAGGCCAAGGGCCATGTCAGCCTGGTTCGCCCGCTGGCCGATTACCCGACCCCGCGTGCGCTGGAGACCGATGAGATCGCCGAGATCGTCGATGCCTATCGCCAGGGTGCGGAAAACGCCAAGGCGGCGGGTTTCGATGGCGTCGAGATTCACGGTGCCAACGGCTACCTGCTCGACCAGTTCCTGCAGAGCAGCACCAACCAGCGCACCGACGCCTACGGCGGTTCACTGGAAAACCGTGCACGGTTGCTGCTGGAAGTCACCGATGCGGTGATCGAAGTGTGGGGCGCCAACCGCGTCGGCATGCACCTGGCGCCGCGCGCCGATGCCCACGACATGGGCGACGACAACCGCGCCGAAACCTTCACCTACGTAGCACGCGAACTGGGCAAGCGCGGTATCGCCTTCATCTGCTCGCGGGAAAGGGAAGCCGACGACAGCATCGGCCCGCTGATCAAGGAAGCCTTCGGCGGTCCTTACATCGTCAACGAGCGCTTCGGCAAAGCCAGCGCAAACGCCTCTCTGGCCAGCGGCAAGGCCGATGCGGTGGCTTTCGGCATCCCGTTCATCGCCAACCCCGACCTGCCGGCACGCCTTCTGGCCGATGCGCCGCTGAACGAGCCACGTCCGGAGACGTTCTACGCCAAGGGGCCGGTGGGTTATATCGATTATCCGCGTCTGTAACCCAGTAACTCCTCGTTCCCACGCTCTGCGTGGGAACGAGGAACGCGGAGCGTGGGAACGAGGGTGTTTAGGGACGCGCGTTGAGCTGCCGCTGCAGATTCTGCACCTGACTCTGCAAGGCATTGATGTTGCGCGTCACCTGACCACGAAATGCGTCGAACTCCGCCGTGTTGGTACCACCTCCGGACGGCGCTGCCGGGCGATTCTCCTGCTCGCTCTTGAGCACGATGAGGTCCTGCTCCAGGCGATCGATCGCAGCGTTCGGATTGCCCTGCTTCTTCAGGGCAGCGATATCAGCCGTCATGCTCTTGAGTTCGCTATCGACCTTGCCCTGGTCAGCCTGGGCAGCCTTGAGTGCAGACACCTCCGCACTCAGGCTCTTGAGTGTCGAAAGCTCCGTGCTCAGGCTTTTCAGATCATTCTGCAATTGCGCATTGGCGGCCTGCTGCTGGGCGGTCTGGGCAAGCATCTGCTCCAAACGCTTGTCCAGGCCACTTTGCTGGCCGACGACACCCTGCTGCTGCTTGCCTTGCTCCTGCAACTTCGACTCAAGCTGCTTGATCTGCAGCTTGAGCGCCTCGCTGCCGCTGTTGGCAGTCGACTCGGTCGCCACCACTTTGCCGGTGATCGCCTGGATGCGCCCTGCGGCCTCCTCGCTGATTCGGGCAAAGCTTTCCTGGGTCGCCACCAGTTGCTGCTCCATCAGCGACATCTGCTGAAAGCTCCACCAACCCAGGCCCACCAGGGCGATCGATAGCGCGCCGACCAGTGCCCACAGCGGCCCGGTGCTCGGGCCCTTGACCTTGACCACCGGTGTGGTGCGCGAATACACCGTGGTGCGTTCGCGGGCAGCGGTGCTGCGGGCGAAATCGTCATCGTCGTCGCGCGCGTTGGCACTCAGGCTGGGCATATCAAAGTCGTCACGGGCATCGTTACGCATGGGAAACCTTCTGAACCGCCATGATGGCAAAGTAATGCAAAGTATAAACCGCTAAAACCGCGCACTGATCGACCACGAACAGCAAATCTGGTTCCTCGACTATTTCAAACCGGGTTTTGCGCCTTCCACCAACCACAGAATTCGTCCAGCGCCGACCACAGGCTGACTTTCGGCTCGTAGTCCAGAGCATACCGGGCGCGGCTGATGTCCAGGGTGAAATCCTTGTTCATCACTTGCATGCCCAAGCGTGACAGGGTTGGCTGTGGTCGCCCAGGCCACAGCAGGCATGCACCTTCATTGAGTGCGGCGACGCAATAACCCAGGGCAAAGGAGCGATAACGGGTCACCTGGGGCAATGCCATCTGGCGCATCACGTAATTGACGGCATCCCATACTGGCACCGGGGCGCCGTTGCTGATGTTGTAGGCCTTGCCCAAGGCGCCGTTGCCCACCAGCAATGCACTGCGCAAGGCCTCGTTGAGGTTCTGCACACTGGTGAAGTCGACCTTGTTCAAACCATTGCCGATGATCGCCAGACGGTTTTTCGCCTGCATCTTCATCAACCGCGGGAAAATGCTCATGTCGCCGGCACCGGTGACGAAGCGCGGCCTGAGGGCAATCACTTCCAGGCCGAACTCCTCGGCACCGAAGACTTTCTGTTCGGCCAGGTACTTGGTCGTCGCGTAATGATCATGAAAGCGCTTGGGCACCTGCTCTTCCTTGATGCCCAGATGCGAGCGACCGTCGAAATAGATCGAGGGCGAAGACAGGTGTACCAGGCGCCGAACCTGTTCTTTCAGGCAGGCTTCGACGATGTTTTCCGTCACCACCACGTTGCCCTGGAGAAAATCCTGATAGCGTCCCCAGTTACCGACCGCGCCGGCACAGTGCACCACCGCCTCGACCCCCTGGCACAGGCGCCGCGCCAGCTCCGGGTCGGCCAGGTCGCCCTGGATGAACTGCGCCCCGCGCCGCACCAGATGCTCGACACCTTCGGCGCGACGCCCGTTGACCCGGACGTCGAAGCCCTGCTCCAGGGCGAATCGCGCAAAGCGCCCGCCGATGAAGCCGCTTGCGCCGGTGACCAGAATTCTCATTTACCGCTCCGCCTTGATAATTTTTCACACTCAGCAATGACGCTGGCCAGTCTTACAGCGGCACCAGCCACTGGGCCGCCGTGCGGGCCAGGTGTTCGGTCAGCTGCCCCAGCAATTGCCCGCCGTTGCGCCAGTGGTGCCAATACAGCGGCACATCGATCGGCCTGTCGGGGGTGACCTCCACCAGTCGACCGGCCTTGAGTTGCTCGCGCACCTGCAGTTCCGGCACCAGCCCCCAACCCAGGCCCGCTTCGGTCAGACGGATGAAGCCCTCCGAAGACGGGCAAAGGTGGTACTCGAATCCACCCTCGATCCCCAGCAACGCCAGGTAACGGTGCTGCAAGAAGTCGTCCGGGCCGAACACCAATGCCGGGACGCGTGCCAACTGGGCGGCATTGAACCCGTTCGGGAAATGTCGCGCAATGAATTGTGGGCTGGCCAGCGCGCGATAACGCATGGCGCCGAGCAACTGGCTCCGGGCACCGGCCACCGGCCGCTCGCTGGCGCAGACACATGCCGCCACTTCGCCGGCGCGCATGCGCTTGAGGCCGACCTCCTGATCCTCCACCACCAGGTCCAGCAGCAAGTGTTGTTCGGCGCAGAAGTCACCGACCGCCGCGGCCCACCACGTCGCCAGGCTGTCGGCGTTCAAGGCGATACGCAGGCGTTCCGGCAGGCCCTCCTCGTCCAGCGCCGGCACCTGGCTTTGCAGATCGCGTTCGAGCGAGCGCACTTGCTGCACATGGTTGAGCAGGCGCCGGCCGATCTCGGTCGGACTCGGTGGCGTGGCGCGGATCAGTACGGGTTGGCCGATGCGCGCCTCGAGCAGTTTGATCCGCTGGGATATCGCCGACTGGGACAAACCCAGCATCTGGGCCGCGCGCTCGAAGCCGGCCTGCTCGATCACCGCCGCGAGGGCGGATAACAGCTTATAGTCGAACATTACTTTCCCTAATGTACGATCAGGATTATTTGTTTTTCTTATACAAGTATACGCCCCAGAATCGCCAGCATCCTTTTTACATCACGTCTGCATTTCTGGAGTGACCTCATATGTGGCAAAGCTACCTCAATGGTCTGCTGGTCGCCTTCGGCCTGATCATGGCCATCGGCACGCAGAATGCCTTTGTGCTCGCGCAGAGCCTGCGCCGTGAACATCATTTGCCGGTCGCCGCGCTTTGCGTGTTCTGCGACGCGGTACTGGTTGCCCTGGGCGTGTTCGGCCTGGCCACGGTACTGGCCAACAACCCGACGCTGCTGGCGGTCGCTCGCTGGGGCGGCGCCGTATTTCTGATCTGGTACGGCAGCCAGGCGCTGCGTCGCGCCTTTTCCCAACAAAGCCTGGAGCAAGGTGAGGGCCAGGGCCAGAAATCCCGGCGCGCGGTGCTGCTCAGCGCCCTGGCGGTCACCCTGCTCAACCCCCATGTCTATCTAGACACGGTCCTGTTGATCGGTTCGCTCGGCGCTCAACAAACCGTGCCGGGCGCCTACGTGGTCGGCGCGGCGAGCGCCTCGCTGGTGTGGTTCTTCACGCTGGCGCTGGGTGCTGCCTGGCTGGCCCCGTGGCTGGCGCGTCCAGGCACCTGGCGTCTGCTCGATCTGATGGTGGCGGTGATGATGTTCGGTGTCGCGGCGCAACTGATTCTGCACTGACACGCCTTTTATCTGTCGGTGGCAAAGGCTCTGGAACCTCTTTCCCACACAGTTGTTGCGTGGTTATGCCAGGGCCCCGGTGCTATGATCCAGACCCTGCGGCGCAAAGAGTACAAACTCCCCGTCGCATATCCGGCCGCCCGTGATCGGCCTTGCGCTCACCGCAACAGACCTGATTAGGAGAATCACCATGGCTTTTGAACTGCCGCCGCTGCCTTACGCCCACGATGCCCTGCAGCCGCACATCTCCAAGGAAACCTTGGAATATCACCACGACAAGCACCACAACACCTACGTCGTGAACCTGAACAACCTGGTGCCAGGCACCGAGTTCGAAGGCAAGACCCTGGAACAAATCGTCAAGACTTCTTCGGGTGGCATCTTCAACAACGCCGCTCAAGTCTGGAACCACACCTTCTACTGGAACTGCCTGGCGCCAAACGCCGGCGGCCAACCTACCGGTGCCCTGGCTGACGCCATCAACGCTGCATTCGGTTCCTTCGACAAGTTCAAGGAAGAGTTCAGCAAGACCTCGATCGGCACCTTCGGTTCCGGCTGGGGCTGGCTGGTGAAGAAAGCTGACGGTTCCCTGGCCCTGGCCAGCACCATCGGCGCCGGCAACCCGCTGACCAACGGCGACACCCCGCTGCTGACCTGCGACGTCTGGGAACACGCCTACTACATCGACTACCGCAACCTGCGTCCGAAGTATGTAGAAGCGTTCTGGAACCTGGTGAACTGGAAATTCGTCGCTGAGCAATTCGAAGGCAAAACCTTCGTCGCCTAAGCGAAGCTGCACCGAAAAAACCCGGCCTGGCCGGGTTTTTTTTCGCCTGCACCACTGCGCTTGCCCCTTGCCGCGCCGCGATACCACGCTAACATCAACCCTCTGGGATAATTGTCGAACCGCGCTCAAGTGGGAGGACGAACGACCGACACAGTAAAGGAAGGAATACCTGCACGGCGAACGAGCCTTCCTCTGCTTGATTGTCCCTTTGACTGACAACACGGGATTGCCAATACTGATGGCAACTTGACGCTACGAGCATGGATTAAGGAATGCCCATTTGAAGCTGGAACTCAAAAACAGCTTGTCGGTTAAGTTGCTCAGGGTTGTACTGCTGTCGGCACTGGTGGTCGGTGTTGTGCTCAGCTGCGCGCAGATCGTGTTCGATGCGTACAAGACCCGTCAGGCCGTCGCCAATGACGCCGAACGCATCCTCGACATGTTTCGCGACCCATCGACCCAGGCGGTCTACAGCCTGGACCGGGAAATGGGCATGCAAGTCATCGAAGGCCTGTTCCAGGACGATGCCGTGCGCATGGCCTCCATCGGTCACCCCAACGAAACCATGCTCGCGGAAAAGTCCCGTGCGCCACAGCAGCTGTCGACCCGCTGGCTGACCGACCTGATATTGGGTCAGGAACGCACCTACACCACTCAACTGGTCGGGCGCGGGCCCTACAGCGAGTACTACGGTGACTTGAGCATCACCCTGGACACAGCCACCTACGGCCAGGACTTCATCGTAAGTTCAGTGATCATCTTCATTTCCGGCGTGCTGCGTGCCCTGGCCATGGGCCTGGTGCTGTACCTGGTCTATCACTGGCTGCTGACCAAGCCCTTGTCGAAGATCATCGAGCACCTGACCCAGATCAACCCCGACCGCCCCAGCCAGCACCAGTTGCCATTGCTCAAGGGCCATGAGCGGAACGAGCTGGGGATCTGGATCAATACCGCCAATCAGCTGCTGGCCTCTATCGAACGCAACACGCACTTGCGCCACGAAGCGGAAAACAGCCTGCTGCGCATGGCCCAGTACGATTTCCTCACCGGTTTGCCGAACCGCCAGCAACTGCAACAGCAACTGGACAAGATTCTGGTCGACGCCGGCCGCCTGCAGCGGCGCGTGGCCGTGCTTTGCGTGGGCCTGGACGACTTCAAGGGTGTCAACGAACAATTCAGCTACCAGACCGGCGACCAATTGCTTCTGGCCCTGGCCGATCGCCTGCGCGCCCACAGTGGCCGCCTCGGCGCGCTGGCAAGGCTGGGCGGCGACCAGTTCGCCCTGGTCCAGGCCGACATCGAGCAGCCCTATGAAGCCGCCGAGCTGGCCCAAAGCATCCTCGACGACCTGGAAGCGCCCTTCGCCCTCGATCATCAGGAAATCCGCCTGCGCGCTACCATCGGCATCACCCTGTTCCCCGAAGACGGCGACAGCACCGAGAAGCTGCTGCAAAAAGCGGAACAGACCATGACCCTGGCCAAGACCCGCTCGCGCAACCGCTATCAGTTCTATATCGCCAGCGTCGACAGTGAAATGCGCCGCCGTCGCGAGCTGGAAAAGGACTTGCGCGAGGCCTTGAACCGCAACCAGCTGTACCTGGTCTATCAGCCCCAGATCAGCTACCGCGATCTTCGCGTGGTCGGTGTCGAAGCCTTGATTCGCTGGCAGCACCCGGAACATGGTTTCGTTCCGCCGGACCAGTTCATTCCGCTGGCCGAACAGAACGGCAGCATCATCGCCATTGGCGAATGGGTGCTCGACCAGGCCTGCCGTCAGTTGCGCGAATGGCATGACCAGGGCTTCAGCGAACTGCGCATGGCGGTCAACCTGTCCACGGTGCAGCTGCACCACAGCGAGCTGCCACGCGTAGTCAACAATCTGCTGCAGATCTATCGCCTGCCGCCGCGCAGCCTGGAGCTGGAAGTCACCGAAACCGGCCTGATGGAAGACATCAGCACCGCCGCCCAGCACCTGCTGAGCCTGCGCCGCTCCGGTGCACTGATCGCCATTGACGACTTCGGTACCGGCTATTCGTCCTTGAGCTACCTCAAGTCATTGCCGCTGGACAAAATCAAGATCGACAAGAGTTTCGTCCAGGACCTGATCGACGACGATGACGACGCCACCATCGTGCGTGCCATCATCCAACTGGGCAAAAGCCTGGGCATGCAGGTCATCGCCGAAGGCGTGGAGACCGCGGAACAGGAGGCCTACATCATTTCCGAGGGTTGCCACGAAGGACAGGGTTACCTCTACAGCAAGCCACTGCAGGCTCGCGAACTGATCGCATTTCTGAGGCAGGCCGAACGCAGCCGGGCTTCCATCAGCTGAAACCTCCCCTCCTGCGCCGTGCGTCCCTGGCAAGCACAGGGATAGCGGCGCAAAGATTTAATCCAGCTACCCCTTTACAGAAAATGCATATCTTTCGCATTATGTCGCAGTTTCGCGTGTGCATGCACACCTGTTCAATCTCTCGACGCAGGATTTCGACATGATTCGTATGCCTCTGGCCACCGCCAGTCTGCTGGCCATTGCCATTTCACTCGCCGGCTGCGGCGATAGCAAGGACAAGGCTGCTGCACCTCAAGCGCCAACCCCGACTGCCAGCGCTGCCGCAGCGACCGGCGCAATCGACGAAGCGGCGGCCAAGGCCGTCGTTGCGCACTACGCCGATATGGTCTTTGCCGTCTACAGCGACGCCGAATCCACCGCGAAAACCCTGCAAACCGCTATCGACGCCTTCCTGGCCAAGCCGAACGACGAAACCCTGAAAGCCGCCAAGGCCGCCTGGATTGCCGCTCGCGTACCTTACCTGCAGAGCGAAGTGTTCCGCTTCGGCAACACCATCATCGACGACTGGGAAGGTCAGGTTAACTCCTGGCCGCTGGACGAAGGCCTGATCGACTACGTCGACAAGGGCTACGAACACGCCCTGGGCAACCCTGGCGCCACTGCCAACATCATCGCCAATACGCAAGTACAGGTCGGCGAAGACAAGGTCGACGTCAAGGACATCACCCCTGAGAAACTCGCCAGCCTCAACGAGCTGGGCGGTTCCGAAGCCAACGTCGCCACCGGCTATCACGCCATCGAATTCCTGCTCTGGGGCCAGGACCTGAACGGCACCGGCCCGGGTGCAGGCGCGCGCCCCGCTTCGGACTACCTGACAGGCGCTGGCGCGACCGGCGGCCACAACGACCGTCGTCGTGCCTACCTCAAGGCCGTGACCCAGCTGCTGGTCAAGAATCTGGAAGAGATGGTCGGTAACTGGAAGCCGAACGTGGCCGACAACTATCGCGCCACCCTGGAAAAGGAACCGGCTGAAACCGGCCTGCGCAAAATGCTGTTCGGCATGGGCAGCCTGTCGCTCGGCGAACTGGCTGGCGAACGCATGAAGGTTTCCCTGGAAGCCAACTCGCCAGAAGACGAGCAGGATTGCTTCAGCGACAACACCCACAACTCGCACTTCTACGACGGCAAAGGCATTCGTAACGTCTACCTGGGCGAATACACCCGCGTCGATGGCACCAAGATGACCGGCGCCAGCCTGTCCTCGCTGGTGGCGAAGGTCGACCCGGCGACCGACACGGCCCTGAAGGCCGACCTGGCAGCCACCGAAGCCAAGCTGCAAGTGCTGGTCGATCACGCCGCAAAAGGCGAGCACTACGACCAACTGATCGCCGCAGACAACGCTGCCGGCAACCAGATCGTGCGCGATGCCATTGCCTCGCTGGTCAAGCAGACCGGATCGATCGAACAGGCGGCGGCCAAGCTGGGTATCAGCGACCTGAATCCGGACAATGCCGATCACGAATTCTGATCAGCGGTGTTTGCAGAAAGGCGGCCTTTGGGTCGCCTTTTTTTGTGCCCGCGTTGCGGGCAATCGCTGGCAAGCCAGCTCCCACAGAGATATCAGGACATTCTCTGTGGGAGCTGGCTTGCCAGCGATGAGGCCCTCACAGACACCACACAAATGCAAACCCCTCTTATTCAAACCCCCCGACCCTGCTAAGCTTGCACGCCCGAATTCGCTCGACCTTTCAGGACGCCCGATGCCTTCCCTGCCTCTTCCCTTGTCTGTTCTCCTGCTGGCCCTCAGCCTGGCAGGGTGCGATGACACCTCGCGCTTCACCAAGGCCGAGCCAGGGGAAGCGCTCGCCGGAGGCCGCTCAACGGTTGGCCAGCATGATCGCAAGGCCTTTTCCATGCCCTCGGCCAATCTTTCGCCGATGCGGCGCCTGGATTTCAGCGTCGGCGACAGCTTCTTCCGCAACCCCTGGGTGATCGCCCCTTCGACGACCACTGCCCGTGATGGCCTCGGCCCGTTGTTCAACACCAACGCCTGCCAGAATTGTCATATCAGGGACGGGCGCGGACGCCCACCGAATCCGAACTCCAACAACGCCGTCTCCATGCTGGTGCGTCTGTCGATCCCCAACGACGCCCTCTACGCCAGCATCATCGAACAACAAGGCGTGGTGCCCGAGCCGACTTATGGCGGACAGTTGCAGGATATGGCCGTGCCGGGTGTCGCCCCCGAAGGCAAGGTCCGCGTCGATTACACGCCAGTGACCGTGACGTTCAAGGACGGGACACAGGTCGAACTGCGCCAGCCTCAGTTGCAGATAACCCAACTGGGCTATGGCCCGATGCATCCCGACGCCCGGTTTTCCGCCCGTGTCGCCCCGCCGATGATCGGCCTGGGCCTGCTCGAAGCGATCCCCGAAGACGCGATTCGGGCCAATGCCGATCCGCAAGACCTCAACAATGACGGCATCAAGGGCCGCACCAACAGAGTCTGGGACGATGCGCTGGGCAAACCGGTGCTGGGCCGCTTCGGCTGGAAAGCCGGGCAGCCCAACCTCAATCAACAGAATGCCCATGCCTTCAATGGTGATTTGGGCCTGACCACCGGCCTGCTGCCCGTTACCGATTGCACCAGGGCGCAAACCGACTGCCTGGCCGCGCCCAGCGGCAACGGCCCGCAGGGTGAGCCCGAGGTCAGCGCCAACATTCTGCGGCTGGTGTTGTTCTACACCCGCAATATCGCCGTGCCGATGCGCAAGGATGTCGATTCACCCCAGGTGCTGGCTGGCAAGCAACTGTTCCACCAGGCAGGTTGCCAGGGTTGTCATATCCCGCAGTTCAAGACAGGAGCCAATGCTGCCGAACCCGAACAGGCCAATCAGTTGATCTGGCCTTACAGCGATCTGCTGCTCCATGACATGGGGCCGGGTCTGGCAGACAACCGCACCGAATTTCTGGCCGGTGGCCAGGACTGGCGAACCCCGCCGTTGTGGGGTATCGGCCTGACCGAAACGGTCAGTGGCCACACCCAGTTCCTGCATGACGGCCGTGCCCGCAACCTGCTCGAAGCCGTGCTCTGGCACGGCGGCGAAGCCCAGGCGGCACAGCAACAGGTTTTGACTTTCAATGCCGAGCAACGCGAAGCCTTGCTGGCATTTTTGAACTCACTTTAAAAAGGAGCCGGAATGTTCCGTCCCAAGCTGTTATTCACCAGCCTTGCCGCCCTCGCACTGGGCGCTTGCTCGCCGCAGGACCCACAAGCCGTGACTAGCGCTGCCATCGCCAAGCAAGTAATTCTGCCGACCTACAGCCGCTGGGTCGAAGCCGACCGGCAGTTGGCCGTCAGCGCCCTGGCCTTCTGCGAAGGCAAGCAGAGCCTGGACACCGCACGTGCCGATTTCCTCCATGCGCAAAAAGCCTGGGCCGAGTTGCAGCCACTGCTGATCGGGCCGCTGGCCGAAGGCAATCGCTCCTGGCAAGTACAGTTCTGGCCGGACAAGAAAAACCTGGTCGGCCGTCAGGTCGAACAAATGGTCAACAGCGACAAGCCGACCGATGCATCGCTCCTGGCCAAGTCCAGCGTGGTGGTGCAAGGCCTGTCCGCCTATGAGTACATTCTGTTCGACAGCAAGATCGACATGGCCGACAGCGCCCAGAAAGCCCGCTACTGCCCGCTGCTGACGGCCATTGGCGAACGCCAGAAAGCCCTGGCCGAAGAAATCCTTGCACGCTGGAACAGCAACGACGGCGTGCTCGCGCAGATGACCAAGTTCCCCAATCAGCGCTATGCCGACTCCCATGAGGCCATCGCCGACCTGCTGCGCGCCCAGGTCACCGGGCTCGATACCCTGAAGAAAAAGCTCGGCACCCCCATGGGCCGCCAGAGCAAGGGCATCGCCCAGCCTTACCAGGCCGAGGCCTGGCGCAGCCAGTCTTCGCTCAAGAGCCTGGAAGCCAGCCTGACTGCAGCGCAAACCGTCTGGGTGGGTGTCGACAACAAAGGCCTGCGCGGCCTGCTGCCCAAAGAGCAACAGCCGTTGGCCGACAAGATCGACGCCGCCTATGCCGCTGCGCTGAAGCTGCTGGCCGGCAATCAACACACCCTGACCGACCTGCTCGCCGATGACGCCGGCCGCCAGCAACTCACTGACATCTACGAAAGCCTCAACGTCGTCCATCGCCTGCACGAGAGCGATCTGGCCAAGGCGCTGGGCATTCAGCTGGGCTTCAACGCCAACGATGGTGACTGATCATGCTTAGGCGCCAGGTTCTCGCACTGGGTAGCTTGCTGCTCAGCGCCGTCACACTGGGCGGCTGGACGTTCTTTCGCGGCAAGGACAGCAGCCCCCTGCTGCTCTCGGCCCGTGACGACAGCGACGGCAAGCACTATGCCGTCGGCTACCGCCTGGACGGCACCCGGGTGTTCGCCACCGCGGTCGGCCAGCGTTGCCACGACATCATCAATCACCCGCAACTGCCGATCGCGTTGTTCGTCGCCAGACGCCCTGGCACCGAAAGCTACCTGATCGATTTGCGGGACGGTCGTCTGTTGCAGACGATCGCCTCGCAACCGAACCGGCACTTCTACGGCCATGCGGTCATCCACAAGAGCGGCGAGTGGCTTTACGCCACTGAAAATGACACCACCGATCCCGGCCGGGGCGTGCTCGGTGTCTACCGCTTCGAGGGTGAGCGCCTGAACTACAGCGGCGAAATCAGCACCCACGGCATCGGTCCGCACCAGGTGTCCTGGCTGCCCGATGGCGAAACCCTGGTGGTGGCCAACGGCGGGATTCGCACCGAAGCCGAAAGCCGTGTGGAAATGAACCTGGATGCCATGCAACCCAGCCTGGTGCTGATGCACCGGGATGGAACTTTGCTGAGCAAGGAAAACCTAAATCAGCAGATGAACAGCGTGCGTCATCTGGCCATTGCCAGTGACGGCACCGTGGTTGCGAGCCAACAGTTCATGGGGGATGCCCATGAGACCGCCGAGTTGTTGGCGATCAAGCGCCCCGGGGAGGCGTTCCAGGCCTTTCCGGTCGCCGAGCATCAACTGCAGGCCATGAATCACTATACCGCCAGCGTGGCGATCCACAGCGAGCTGCGGCTGGTGGCATTGACCGCGCCCAGGGCCAATCGCTTTTTCATCTGGGACCTGGACACGGCTGCAGTACGCCTGGACGCGCCATTGCCCGATTGCGCCGGGGTCGGTGCGGTCAAGGATGGTTTTGTCGTGACCTCGGGCCAGGGTCGCTGCCGCTTCTACGACTGCCGGCAGCAAGCACTGCTGGCAAAACCATTGGAGTTGCCGGCAGGCCTCTGGGACAACCATCTGCATCTGGTCTGAAAAAGACGCCGGGCAATGGACTTCCCGGCGGTCGCTAAATGAGTGATATTCGGCAATGGCGTGCCTTTCGCGCCTGCCAAGAACTGACTTCCAAGGAACTGGAATATGTTGCGCCGTCGCATGCTGATCATGTTAGGTGGCGTCTTGCTGCTTGTGTTGATACTGGGGGGCTACAAAGCCTTTTCCATCTACCAGCAGATACAGCAATTCGCCGCGCCCAAGCCGCCCATCAGCGTGGCGGCAGCCACGGCCAGCGAGCGTGCCTGGGAGAGTCGCCTGCCTGCCGTGGGCAGTCTCAAGGCCCTGCAGGGCGTCGAACTGATGCTGGAGACCGCAGGCACGGTCAAAGCCGTGCAGTTCGAGTCCGGGCAGAAGGTCAAGGTTGGCCAGCTCCTGCTGCAACTCGACAGTGATGTGGAATCCGCCTCGCTGGGCAGTGCACTGGCGGACCTGGGTCTGGCCCAGGTCGATTACGGGCGCGGCGCTCAACTGGTCGGCAGCCAGGCGATCTCCAAGGGCGAATTCGACCGGCTCACGGCGGTATTGAACAGGATCAAGGCCAATGTCGCCCAGCTCAAGGCATCCCTGGCCAAGAAGAGCATCCTGGCCCCCTTCTCCGGAACCATCGGTATCCGCCAGGTGGATGTCGGCGACTATCTGGCCAGCGGTACGGTCATCGCGACCCTGCAGGACCTGAGCAGCCTCTACGTCGACTTCTTTGTGCCCGAACAGGCGATTCCAAAACTGGCGATCGGGCAAAAAGTGCTGGTCAACGTTGCCGCCTACCCGGGACAGGATTTCGCAGGCGGCATCAGTGCGATCAACCCCAAGGTCGAGGACAGCACACGCAATGTGCAAGTGCGCGCCACCCTGGCCAACCCTGACGGCAAACTGCTGCCCGGGATGTTCGCCAGCCTGCAGGTATTGCTGCCCAACCCCAGGAACGAAATCGTCGTTCCGGAAAGCGCCATCACCTATACACTTTACGGCAACTCGGTGTATGTCGTCGCACCGAAAAAGTCCGAGGAAGGACAGCCGCCGCAGGACTCCACGGGCCAGCACAAGCTGATCGCCGAGCGACGTTTCGTCGAGACGGGCGAGCGCCGCGACGGCATGGTCGTGGTGAGCAAGGGCCTGCAAAACGGTGAGCAGGTGGTGACGGCCGGCCAGCTGAAACTCAACCAGGGCGCCGAGGTTGCCATCAGCCCCGACAAGACTCTTCAAGCCGAGCAGAACAGCCAGCCAAAAGCTGACTGATCAAGGACCTCCCATGGCTTTTACAGATCCGTTCATCCGCCGTCCGGTGCTGGCCACCGTGGTCAGTCTGCTGATCGTGTTGCTGGGCTTCCAGGCCTACGGCAAGCTCAACATCCGCCAGTATCCGCAGATGGAAAACGCCCTGATCACGGTCACCACCGCCTATCCCGGTGCCAATGCCGAAACCATCCAGGGCTACATTACCCAACCGATGCAGCAGAGCCTGGCGAGTGCCGAAGGCATCGACTACATGACCTCGGTCAGCCGCCAGAATTTTTCGGTGATTTCGATTTACGCCCGCATAGGTTCGGACAGCGACCGCCTGTTTACCGAACTCCTGGCCAAGGCTAATGAAGTCAAGAACAAGCTGCCGCAGGACGCCGAAGACCCGGTGTTGAGCAAGGAAGCGGCAGACGCCTCGGCGCTGATGTACATCAGTTTCTACAGCAAGGACCTGAGCAACCCGCAGATCACCGATTACCTTTCCCGGGTGATCCAGCCAAAGCTCGCCACGCTGCCCGGCATGGCCGAAGCCCAGATCCTCGGCAACCAGGTGTTTGCCATGCGCATCTGGCTCGACCCGATCAAGCTTGCCGGTTATGGCCTGAGCGCGAGCGATGTCAACGACGCGGTGCGGCGTTACAACTTCCTCTCTGCCGCGGGCGAGGTGAAGGGCGAGTACATCGTCACCAGCATCAATGCCAACACCGAATTGAAGACCGCCGAAGCCTTTGCCGCGATCCCGCTCAAGATCGACGGCGACAGTCGGGTGCTGCTCAGCGACGTGGCGCGGGTGCAGATGGGCGCGGAAAACTACGACACGGTCAGTTCCTTCGACGGAACCCCCTCGGTGTATATCGGCATCAAGGGCACCCCCGGGGCCAACCCGCTGGACGTGATCAAGGAGGTGCGCAAGCTTTTCCCGGAACTCGTCGCCCAGTTGCCGCCGAACCTGAAGGCGTCGATCGCCTACGATGCCACGCTGTTCATCCAGGCCTCGATCAATGAGGTGGTCAAGACCCTGGCCGAAGCGGTGCTCATCGTCATAGTCGTGGTCTTCCTGTTTCTCGGTGCATTGCGCTCGGTGCTGATCCCGGTGGTGACCATTCCACTGTCGATGATCGGCGTGCTGTTCTTCATGCAGATGATGGGTTACTCGATCAACCTGCTGACGTTGCTGGCCATGGTGCTGGCGATCGGCCTGGTGGTCGACGACGCCATAGTCGTGGTGGAGAACATCCACCGGCATATCGAAGAGGGCAAGACGCCCCTGGATGCTGCACTGGAGGGCGCACGCGAGATCGCCATGCCGGTCGTGTCGATGACCATCACCCTGGCGGCAGTGTATGCCCCCATCGGTTTTCTCCAGGGCCTGACCGGGGCTTTGTTCAAGGAGTTCGCCCTGACCCTCGCCGGTGCAGTGGTGATCTCCGGTGTGGTGGCATTGACCCTGTCGCCGATGATGTGCGCCCTGCTGTTGCGCCATGAAGAAAACCCCACCGGGCTGGCGCATCGGCTCGACATGATCTTCGAGCGGCTCAAGCTTCGATATCAACACATCCTGCACGGCACCCTGAACACCCGACCGGTGGTCCTGGTGTTCGCCGTACTGGTGCTGTGCCTGATTCCGGTGCTGCTGATGTTCACCCGCTCGGAGCTGGCACCGGATGAAGACCAGGGCGTGATTTTCATGATGGCCACGGCACCCCAGCCGACCAACCTGAATTACCTCAACGCTTACACCGATGAGTTCACTGCGATCTTCAGGGCGTTTCCGGAGTACTTCTCTTCGTTCCAGATCAACGGTTTCAATGGCGTGCAATCGGGCATCGGCGGTTTCCTGCTCAAACCCTGGAATGAACGCCAGCGAACGCAAATGGAGCTTTTGCCCCAGGTCCAGAGCAAGCTCGACAGCATCAGTGGCCTGCAGATATTCGGTTTCAACCTGCCCTCGCTACCCGGAACCGGCGAAGGCCTGCCCTTCGCATTCGTGATCAATACCGCGAACGACTACGAATCGCTGCTGGACGTCGCCCAGCGGGTCAAGGAGCGGGCCGTGGCGTCGGGCAAGTTTGCCTTCCTCGACATCGACCTGGCCTTCGACAAACCCGAAGTGGTGGTCGATATCGACCGGGCCAAGGCGGCGCAGATGGGTGTGTCCATGGACGCGCTGGGCGGCACCCTGGCCACCCTGCTGGGCGAGGCTGAAATCAATCGATTCACCATCGAGGGTCGCAGTTACAAGGTCATTGCCCAGGTCGAACGGGCTTATCGCGACAACCCGGACTGGTTGAGCAATTACTATGTGAGGAACAACAAGGATCAAATGCTGCCATTGTCGACGCTGATCACCGTGAGTGACCGCGCCAGGCCCCGCCAGCTCAATCAGTTTCAGCAGCTCAACTCGGCGATCATCCAGGGGGTGCCAATGGTCAGCATGGGTGAAGCCATCGAAACCGTGCGCAGCATTGCCGCCGAAGAGGCACCGACGGGATTCTCCTTCGATTATGGCGGCGCGGCGCGTCAGTTCGTTCAGGAAGGCAAGGCGCTGTGGGTAACCTTCGGTCTGGCCATGGCGATCATCTTCCTGGTGCTGGCGGCGCAGTTCGAAAGCTTCCGTGACCCACTGGTGATACTGGTGACGGTGCCACTGTCGATTTGTGGCGCGCTGATTCCGCTGTTCCTGGGTCTTTCGAGCATGAACATCTATACCCAGGTCGGCCTGGTCACGCTGATCGGCCTGATCAGCAAACATGGCATCCTGATCGTGGAGTTCGCCAACCAGCTGCGCCACCAGAAGGGCCTATCGCCCCGTGAAGCTGTGGAAGAAGCGGCGGCGATCCGCCTGCGCCCGGTGCTGATGACCACCGCAGCCATGGTGTTCGGCATGGTGCCGCTGATTCTTGCCAGCGGAGCCGGGGCGGTCAGCCGCTTTGACATCGGGACGGTGATTGCCACGGGCATGTCCGTGGGGACCCTGTTTACCCTGTTCGTGTTGCCCTGCGTTTATACCCTCTTGGCCAAGCCTGATACACCTGCCGTTACCCAACACGGCGCAGCGGAACTGGCGCCATAACGCAAAAGGCCTCGTCGAATGACGAGGCCTTTCAGGTAACAGTATCGGCGGATATCAATGTTGTGACCTCATTCCTTGAGTGAGCCCGAACATGAACAGCAATAAATCCTGGTCGGGTCTGACCGCCACTTGGGCCTTTGCAACGGGTGGCACAGGGCAATGGCCGGCAGAACGCAGCACGACGGGCCCGGGCTCTTCCCAGGCAGCCATGGCTACGGTCGCGACGGCCAGCGCTGCGACCAGGAACAGACCTCTTGCAATTTCTAGTTTCATTGCTCTAATCCTTTGACAGCGCTGCCAAACTTCTTTAGTTGAAAATAGTGGACTTTTTGCCATCACGCTGCGATGAACGACGAATGGCGGCGCAGTTGGTCGGCGGGCATTACCCCTTGCGCAGCACGTAAACCCGCCACATGGCGTAGAGCGGTAGAAAGTCCAATCGATCCTGGATATTGAAGCCGGCGTCCACGAATTCCTTCTCGGCCGTAGCGGCCGCAATCACGAATCGATTCTGGTAAATGTCCTTGCCACCGTCCTGCCTGCGGCGCTTTTCCAGCTGCTTGCGCTTCCAGGCCTTGAAGTTGCCATCGACCCACAAGGAGACAATCACACTGTCGCGGCTCACGCGATGGAACTCGCTCAACAAGGCCTTGCGCTGTTGCGCCTCACCAATATGGTGCATCAGGCCCATGCAGAAGATGCTGTCCACGGCGTTATCGGGCAAATCGATGGCAAACGCGGACGTTTGCAAGGGGCATATCCGCTCGACAACTTCCCTGGGCTGCGACTTGCAGGCCATTTCCAGCATGTCGGCTGAGTTGTCCGCAGCGATGATCACCCTATTGGTCTTTTCTGCCAGCACCGGCCAGAAACGCCCGGTACCGCAGGGCAGATCGAGTACCAGGCCAGGCTCGCCGGCAAGCACGAGGGCACGTCTTGCCAGCTGTACATCGCGTCGATGGGAGAGCCTGCGCGAGAGACCATCCTCAGGCTTGGGCGAGTATTCCTTGGCACGTAGCTGATCGAACTTTTCGGAAAACTCGAGATTGATAGGGTTACCCACAATGCATCTCCTGACTCAATGCAATCAGACTATCAATCTGAAGTCATGGTGAGGTCATCTGTACGTGAAAATTGCGTGAACCCATTTGAGTGTGTTTCAAAACACGACGGCGCGTAGTCAGTAGCCCATCGCCAGATCAGGCCAGCACCACGCGGAATCGACAACCATGGGGTATCGTCGGCAAAAGGGTGACCGTCCAGCCCTGGTCATCGCAGATCCGCTGAACCAGGGACAAGCCCAATCCCAGCCCTTCACCGCGTTTTTCACCCCCGCGAACGAATGGCTGGAACATGGCGTCACGCTTTTCTTCCGGGATACCTACGCCGCTGTCTTCCACACTGAAACCATCCCCTTCGAGGGTCAGTTTGATGAACCCCTTGTCGGTGTAATGCAAGGCATTGCGCAACAGGTTGCCCATGACCGCATGCAGGAACGTCGCGTTGAAGGTGGTGTCGGAGTCGATACCCGGTTCGATGATCAGTTGCAGGCCTTTCTTCTCGATGGGGCCGCGCCACAACGCGATCAAATCCCTGGCGGTTTTGCTCAATGTCGTACGTGACGACATGTCGACCTCGTTGTGCTGCGCCCTGGCAAGCATCAGGAAGGTCTGGACCAGCTCGCGCATTTCTTCACAGGCCCGGGCAATGCGCTCGACCTGTGCTCGAGCGCGCTGATCGAGTTTTGGATTTTCCAGCAACAGCTCGCAAGAACTGGCCAGCACCATCAAAGGCGTGCGCAATTCATGGCTGACATCGCTGGTGAACAAGCGCTCGCGGTTCAACGCTTCGCGCAATCGTCCCAGGGTAGCGTCGAATGCCACCGCCAATTCACCGACCTCATCAGCCGCATAGTCTGGCGCCAATGGCGGCGCCAGTCCCAGCAACTGATCGCGGTGACGTACTTGCTGCGACAGGCGCACCACCGGTGCCATGACTCGCCGCGCCAGGATCCAGCCGAGAAACACCGCCAACGCCAGGCTGAGGACAAAACCTACGGCGACAACAGCAAACAAGACTCGCTCGCGCTCTTCGAAATCACTCTGGTCCTGCAACAGCACGTAACGGCGGCCATCGATTATTTCGACCATCGCGTGATACGAAAGCTGGCCGCGAAACACTTCATGGAAGCCGGGGTCGAGGTGCCGCAAATCCTTGGGCAGGCCGAAATTGCCCTTGCCACCGCTGAAGTAGAAAAGCTGTCCTGGCTTGGGGCGATGGGACCAATCATTGACGCTGTCCATCAACAACAGGCCCTGCAGGTCGCCGCCCAACCCCGAGGAGATCAACTTTTCCTCGACCAGGTGAACGGTGGCGACAATCCCGATTGCAAAGGCACCTGCGACGAGCGCGCTCATCAATGCAAAGGCAATGATGATGCGTTGGGCAAGGCTTTGTTTAAACTCCATCTCGGCCCTCGGCCAATCGATAGCCTACGCCATGCACGGTATGCAGCAATGGCTTGTCGAATGGCTTGTCGATGACCTGGCGCAATTGGTGGACATGGCTGCGCAAGCTGTCGCTGTCCGGACAGTCGTCGCCCCACAAGGCTTCTTCGAGCACTTCGCGGCGCAACACGTGCGGGCTTTTTTGCATCAGTACCGCAAGCAATTTCAGACCGACCGGGTTGAGCTTGAGCAATCGCCCGTCCCGGGTCACTTCCAGGGTATCGAGGTCGTAGTTCAGGTCAGCGACTTGCAAACTGCGTCGCCCACCGCCCTGGGCACGACGCAGCACAGCCTCGATACGGGCAGCCAGTTCGGAGAGGGCGAATGGTTTGAGCAGATAGTCATCGGCGCCGGAACGAAAACCCTGCAGCCGGTCGTCCAATTGATCGCGGGCCGTGAGCATGATGACCGGCGTGTCACGCCGGGCATCTTCACGCAGGCGTTTGCACAACGTGTAGCCATCGATACCGGGCAACATGATGTCCAGCACGATCAGGTCGTAGTGCTCGGTGGCCGCCAGATGCAACCCGGACAGCCCATCCTGGGCACAATCGACGGTGTAGCCCTTGAGACCCAGATAGTCAGCCAGGTTGGCCAGGATATCGCGATTGTCTTCAACCAGTAGAATTCGCATGGGCACTTTCTCCGTCCGCAGCTATTAGCCCTCATGGCAGGCGCAGAGCTTAAGGTGAAGTTCGGTACAGGTACAGGAGGTTCAGGGCATCTGGTCGCATAACGTATTTTTCACCCTCGATTAACAGACAAGCGCCAGCATACTGGGCACAATGTCGCGCTTCTGTGCCAGCACAATTTCATCCATTGTGGACCTTTCATGCCGACAACTGTTACTCGACCTTATTCTCAACCGCTCAATCTGTGGCTCTGCCTGGGTATTCCCCTGTTAGGTGCCATTACCTTAATACTACTGGAACTGACCTCCCTGGACATGGATCTGGCCCGACTGGCCTACGATTCCGCTTCCGGAGAATTCATTGGCAAGCACAGTTATTTCCTCGAAGACATCCTGCATGATCGCGCCAAACAGGTGGTTATCCTGTTCAGCGTACTCTCGATCGTCGCCTTCGCTTGCAGCTTCCTGCTGGAGAAACTCAAACCCATTCGTCGCGAACTGGGCTGCCTGGTGCTGTCGTTGGCGCTTTCCACCGGCTTCGTCACGCCGCTCAAGGCCGCCACTGCCGTACAGTGCCCCTGGAGCCTGAGCGAGTTCGGTGGCAAGGAAACCTACAGCGAACTGCTGAGCCCCAGACCCGCCACCGATAAGCCCGGACGCTGCTGGCCAGGCGGCCATGCGGCGACCGGCTTCACCCTGTTTGCGCTGTTTTTCGTGCTGCGCGATCGCCGCCCACGCATGGCCCGCGCGGCGCTGGTATTTGCCTTCGGATTAGGCTCGGTATTTTCCATCGGGCGGATGTTGCAAGGTGCACACTTCTTTTCGCACAACGTATGGACGGCGATCTTTTGCTGGTTGATCTGCCTGGGGTCGTATTATGCGGTCTTGTACAGGAGCAAGGTGGCGGAAGAAGCGACCGAGTCTGCTGCGGTTCCAGTGCGCTCGTAACGTCCCCTCCTCGTTCCCACGCTCTGCGTGGGAATGCAGCACCAGACGCTCCGCGTCGACCTCCGCAAGGGCGACGCAGAGCGTCGCCAAATGCATTCCCACGCGGAGCGTGGGAACGAGAAGATACAAATAACCAAGGCATAAAAAAACCCCGCACGAGGCGGGGTTTTTTATGCGGCGGGTAAGGCTGGCTTACATCATGCCGCCCATGCCACCCATGCCGCCCATGTCTGGCATGCCGCCGCCAGCAGGAGCGTCTTCCTTGATCTCAGCGATCATGGCTTCGGTGGTGATCATCAGGCTGGCGATCGAGGAAGCAGCCTGCAGTGCCGAACGGGTCACTTTGGCTGGGTCCAGGATACCCATTTCGATCATGTCGCCGTACTCGCCGGTGGCAGCGTTGTAGCCGTAGTTACCGGAACCTTGCTTGACCTTGTCGACCACTACGCTTGGCTCGTCGCCGGAGTTGGCAACGATCTGACGCAGAGGGCCTTCAACGGCACGACGCAGCAGGGCGATACCCACGTCCTGATCAGCGTTGTCGCCTTTCAGTTCGGAGATGGCCTGCAGAGCGCGAACCAAAGCCACGCCACCGCCAGGTACCACGCCTTCTTCAACGGCTGCACGGGTAGCGTGCAGGGCGTCTTCAACGCGGGCTTTCTTCTCTTTCATTTCTACTTCGGAACCAGCGCCAACCTTGATCACTGCAACGCCGCCGGACAGCTTGGCCAGACGCTCTTGCAGTTTTTCACGGTCGTAGTCGGACGAAGTGTCGGCTACTTGCTGACGGATCTGGGTCACACGAGCCTGGATGTCCGCTTCAACGCCAGCACCGTCGATGATGGTGGTGTTTTCTTTGGACAGGATCACGCGCTTGGCGTTACCCAGGTGCTCCAGAGTGGTGCTTTCCAGGCTCAGGCCGATCTCTTCGGAGATAACGGTACCGCCGGTCAGAACGGCGATGTCCTGCAGCATGGCCTTGCGACGGTCGCCGAAGCCTGGAGCCTTGACGGCTGCAACCTTGACGATGCCACGCATGTTGTTCACAACCAGAGTCGCCAGGGCTTCGCCTTCAACGTCTTCAGCCACGATCAGCAGTGGGCGGCCGGCTTTGGCAACGGCTTCCAGCACTGGCAGCATTTCGCGGATGTTGGAGATCTTTTTGTCGACCAGCAGGATCAGCGGGCCGTCGAGCTCGGCGACCATGGTGTCTGGCTTGTTGACGAAGTACGGGGACAGGTAGCCGCGGTCGAACTGCATGCCTTCCACGACCGACAGTTCGTTTTCCAGGCCCGAGCCTTCCTCAACGGTGATAACGCCTTCTTTACCGACTTTTTCCATGGCTTCGGCAATGATGTCGCCGATGGAGTTGTCAGAGTTGGCGGAGATGGTACCTACCTGGGCAATGGCCTTGGAGTCGGCGCATGGCTTGGACAGGGCCTTCAGCTCTTTGACGATGGCGATGGTCGCCTTGTCGATACCGCGCTTGAGGTCCATCGGGTTCATGCCGGCAGCGACGGCTTTCAGGCCTTCGTTGACGATCGATTGAGCCAGAACGGTAGCGGTGGTGGTACCGTCACCGGCGTCGTCGTTCGCACGGGAGGCAACGTCTTTGACCAGCTGCGCGCCCATGTTTTCGAAGCGATCTTTCAGCTCGATTTCTTTGGCAACGGAAACGCCGTCCTTGGTGATGGTCGGAGCGCCGAAGCTCTTCTCGATGATCACGTTACGGCCTTTCGGGCCCAGGGTCGCTTTTACCGCGTCAGCCAGTACGTTGACACCGGTCAGCATTTTCTTGCGGGCGGAATCGCCGAATTTAACTTCTTTAGCAGCCATGATCGTTTTTCCTTAAATACTATTTAGTAACGGGAAACCAGCGGTTATCAGCCTTCGATGACAGCGAGGATTTCGTTCTCGCTCATCACCAGCAGGTCTTCGCCGTCAACTTTCACAGTGTTGCTGCCGGAGTACGGGCCGAACACGACCTTGTCGCCCACTTTTACGGACAGTGCACGTACTTCACCGTTGTCCAGCACACGGCCGGCACCTACAGCGAGGATTTCACCGCTGTTGGCTTTTTCGGCAGCAGAACCCGGCAGAACGATACCGCCAGCGGTTTTCTTTTCTTCTTCGCTGCGACGGATAACGACGCGGTCATGCAGAGGACGAAGCTTCATTGTCGATCTCTCCTAATTGTGGTTTTCATCGGCCGGTGTCTGCACCGGCAGGTTGATACATCCGGCGGTGCCGGTCGCAGCTCGCAAGGCGAGCCGCGGAAGTCATGTCTGGTGCAGGACCAGAAACCTTGCGGTGACCCATACATAGGGTCGCGCAAACCGATTACAAGTCTTGGGGGTGATTTTTTTTGCACAAACCGCCCCAGGAAGCAACACGGCCCCAAAAGGGGCCGTGTTGTCCGAGGGCGACTGCCTCAGGAATCGCGGTGCTCGTATTCGCCTTCGATCACGTTCGGCTGCCGTGGGCTGCCGTCCGGGCCTTGCGGGCGCCGCGCCTGCAATTCATCGGCAAAGGCTCGCTGACGCATGGCCTGCTCCTCTGCTCGCTCGCGCATCTTGCGGCTCGCCAGGCGACGGGTAAACGGCAGCAGGCAGACCAGGCCCAGCACATCACTGATGAAGCCCGGCAGGATCAGCAGGCCACCACCGATCGCCAGCATCAGGCCCTGGAACATCTGCTCTGCCGGCAACTCGCCGCGTTGCAGGCTTTCACGTGCGCGCAGGGCCGTGGCCAGCCCGGCCACGCGCATCACCAGCACGCCCAGGGCGGAACCGGCGATGATCAGCAGCAGCGCCGGAAAGAACCCGATCGCCGTGCTGACCTTGAAAAATACATACAGCTCCAGCACCGGGAACAGGAGAAACAACAACAGAAAAGCGCGCATCAAAGGTTTCCTCGACGGAAGATGTCCTTCCAGTAAAACCTAGATGACGTCATCAATCCGTGATTTCAAGCTTCGACGGCCAGATTTGTTGGCCACCGGTCAGCGTGAGCCAGTGAAACCAGGGCTTCGCGCACTTGTTTCGGAGTATTGCAAGGCTCGGCGAACGGCAGCCAGTACAGCCCCTGGCCAATGCGCAGGTGCATGCCTTCGCTGTCGATGCCGGCCAACTGCACGGGTGCCGTCTGCGGCAGGCCGCTCAGCTCCACGTAATGCGCAATCGCCTTGGCGTGATCGCTGTTCATGTGCTCGACCATGCTCGCTTCGGCCTTGCCGGCAAAAGGGTTGGCCAGGGTCACATCGTGGAGCCAGTGAATGGCGCCGAAGCCGCCAATGTAGCGGTGACGCACAGGTACGAGTACCCAGAAGTCGAAGTCGTGAGCCTTGTGATAGTTGCTGGACTCGGGGAAATAACGGTAGTAACGCTCGGCAGCCGCTTCGATCTGGTCCGCCTCGATGATTTGCTGCGCCTCGGCCAGTACCGTCAGGCGGCCGGCGGCTTGCACGTCTTCGGCGTCGCGTTCGCCCACCAGCATCGAGCATTTGGGATCGCGCTGCAGGTTATGAGTGTGTTGCGCGATCCGGCTGATCAGGATCAACGGGTTGCCCTGTGAATCCAGGCAATAAGGAACCACTGATCCGAAAGGGAACCCGGGCATGGATTTGGAATGGGTAGAGAGCACCCCACGGTATTCCTTGAGCAGCAATTCTCGTGCATGCTTAATCGCTTTTTCGCTCACTTTATGACTCCTTAACTAGAATCCGTCAAAAACGGACAGACGCAACAGACTGAGTTCTGTCAGCGTCATGTGGGGACGCCCCTGACTTTACCGTCCAAGCGCCCCGCTGAGGAGCACTCTCTGACCTGCTTGTGGGGAACGTACATGCAACTAAACGACAAGGTAATCATTATCACTGGCGGCTGCCAGGGTTTGGGCCGTTCGATGGCCGAGTATCTCGCGAGCAAAGGCGCGAAGCTTGCGCTGGTGGACCTCAACCCCGAGAAACTTGAGCAAGCCGTGGCTGCCTGCAAGGCGCATGGCGTTGAAGCCCGTGCTTATCTGTGCAACGTCGCCGACGAAGAACAGGTGACTCACATGGTGGCCCAGGTCGCCGATGACTTCGGCGCCATCCATGGCCTGATCAACAATGCCGGTATCTTGCGCGATGGCTTGCTGCTCAAGGTCAAGGACGGCGAGATGAGCAAAATGAGCCTGGCCCAATGGCAGGCAGTCATCGACGTGAACCTGACCGGCGTGTTCCTCTGCACCCGTGAAGTGGCCGCGAAGATGGTCGAGCTGAAGAACCAGGGCGCGATCATCAATATTTCCTCGATCTCGCGGGCTGGCAACGTTGGCCAGACCAACTATACGGCCGCCAAGGCCGGCGTCGCGGCGGCGACCGTCACCTGGGCCAAGGAACTGGCGCGCTATGGCATCCGCGTGGCGGGCATCGCACCGGGCTTCATCGAGACCGAGATGACCGCCGGCATGAAGCCTGACGCCCTGGAGAAAATGACGTCGGGTATTCCGCTCAAGCGCATGGGCAAGCCTGAGGAAATCGCTCATTCGGCGGCTTACATCTTTGAGAATGATTACTTCAGTGGGCGGATTCTGGAGTTGGATGGCGGGTTGCGCATTTAAAAGCCCGCACATTCTCTGTAGCCGCTGCCGCCAGGCTGCGCTGGAGTCCCGCAGGGGCTCCCTGGCGGTCTTGAGACCTTGCGCCCGCTGACGCGCGCGAGCGCAGCCTGCGGCAGCGGCTACAGGGTTCGCATCCGCCCCAAGGATAGCGCGCTCCCAAGCCTTACCAGGTCACCCCAAACCCAACCGTATACCGCGTCTTGTCCAGATCCTGCTCCTCAGTCCCACTGATAATGTCTCTCTCAGCCTTGAGATTGAGCGACGCCCAGTCGGTCACCTTGTAGCGAAAACCTGCTTCCGCATCGAGGGCATAATTGGCCACGTCGCCCAGTGGCTTGCCGACTTCGCCGTTGGTGAAGAACTCTACCTTCTTGCCCACCAGATAGCGGTTGTAATCCCACTTCATGGCCACCGAATAGAAGTTGTCCTTGCTACCGTCCGCGTATTCGAAGTCGGTACGGTTGAGCAGCGAGCCCAGAGAGAAAGCGCCCAGCTCATTGTCCCAGAACTGATAACCCGGACCGGTACCGATGGTGCGCTGACGCGCAAGGTCTTCGATATGGTCGCGCTGGTACTTCAGACGCCCCTGCCAGAACCACTTGTCGTCGATGAAGTGGTCCAGGGCATATTCGGCCTTCCAGTTGTTGGTGTTGGTCGTACCGTCCTGGCTCTCGCGGTTGTACTCGCCTTCAGCGTGATGGCGCCAGCGGCCGTGACGGGCAGTGGTCTTGAAGTCAACATCGTAATTATCGGTGTCGGATTCGGAGCGCTGGTAATCCATCGCCAGGTCCACATTGCCCTTGATCACCAGATCTTCGACCACGGGCTTGGGCTTGAGGATCTGCTGGATACTTGCCAATTCCACGGTTCTGGGCGCATCGCCGTTGGCCAGGGTCACTTTGCCGGGCTCTGCGGCGTGCAGCGCCTTGGCTCTTTCGCCACTATATTCATCTTGCTTGACCAGCAACTCCCGGTCGCTTTCCAGGGTTTTGACCTGCTTCCAGTCAATCGGTATGGCGCCGCCGTATTCGGTCTGGAGCAGCAATTTGCCGCCGTCGAAAAGGACGATCTTGCCGCTCAGACGGTCGCCATTTTTCATCCAGACAGTATCGGCAAGGGCGCAGGTGGAAAGGATGGAAATGAAGACGCAACACAAAACTCTGAACAACATAAGCAAACACTGGACTCTGATTTCGAGAAAAATCGGGCATTATCCGGATAGCACCCCCCTGAGCAAGGACTGACTGACCAAATGGTGTTGAGTTCAATACGTGTTTGCATCCATCGACGGAACCGCGCATGACCGAACCGGCAATCGATCCCGAAGACAGCCAGGCCCGACGGACGGCATTGTATGTGGCGCTTGGGCAGGTACCCGAGGGAAAGGTGGTGACTTATGGCCAACTGGCCGACTTGGCGGGCCTGGGCCGAGCCGCTCGTTGGGTGGGGCGTACGCTCAGCCAACTGCCCGACGGTACCCGACTGCCCTGGCATCGCGTGGTCGCCTCTGGCGGGCGCATCAGCCTTAAGCTGGGCACGGTTTCAGGCGACGAACAACGTGCCCGCTTGCGTGCAGAAGGCGTCAATATCTCTAATAATCGTGTGGATATGAAGTGCCATGGCTGGCGCCCGATGGATCACAGCGGTTAGAGTGCGCGCTTTGTTTTCGAAAATCTGAGGCAGACTCCAGCCCATGCCCCGTAAAACCTGGCGCGCCGCGCTCGCCGCATATGCCAGCCCGTCGACTCTCGTGCTCCTGCTGCTCGGATTTGCTGCCGGCATGCCGTACATGCTGGTTTTTTCGACGCTGTCCGTCTGGCTCCGCGAAGCGGGCGTTGCCCGAGAGACCATTGGTTATGCCAGCCTGATCGGGCTGGCGTACGCCTTTAAATGGGTCTGGTCGCCACTGCTCGATCAATGGCGACTGCCCGTGCTGGGTAAGCTCGGCCGACGCCGTTCCTGGCTGGTGCTGTCACAGGCACTGGTGGTCGTGGGCCTGATCGGCATGGGCTTCTGCGACCCGCAGAAACACCTGTCCTGGCTCATTGCCCTGGCAGTTCTCGTCGCCTTCGCCTCGGCAACCCAGGACATCGCCGTCGATGCCTATCGCCTGGAGATCGCCGAGGACAACCGCCAGGCCGCCCTGGCCGCCAGTTACATGGCCGGCTATCGAGTCGCCGCCCTGCTGGCTACGGCCGGTGCGCTGTTCTTCGCCGAGGGCTTCGGATCGACTGGATTCAATTACCTGCACAAGGCCTGGACCGGCACCTACGTACTGTTCGGCGTGCTGATGGTGCCGGCGCTGATCACCAGCCTGGTCATGCGTGAACCACCCGTACCGCTGCGCACGCAGCTGTCGGCGGCGCGGTATGGCTTCAGCCATCAGTTGGTGTCGGTGTTCGTGCTGATTATCCTGCTGATCTCGGTTCCGGCAATGTTCACCCAGCTGTATTACACCGATTTCGCCAGCGTACTGTTCGAAGGCGTCAGCCTGCTCGACCTGCTGCTCGAAGACCGGGCCTTCCTGCGGGCAATCCTCTACATCGTCCTGACGTCCCTGTGCCTGTCCTCCATGGGCCGCCGCGGCCTGGCCCCGGTACTGACCCCGGTGAACGACTTCATCGTGCGTTACCGCTGGCAGGCGCTGCTGTTGCTCGGCCTGATCGCGACCTACCGGATGTCCGACACGGTAATGGGCGTCATGGCCAACGTTTTCTACATCGACCAGGGCTTCAGCAAGGATCAGATCGCCAGCGTCAGCAAGATCTTCGGCCTGATCATGACCCTGCTCGGCGCGGGTTTCGGCGGCCTGCTGATCGTGCGTTTCGGCATCCTGCCGATTCTGTTCATCGGCGGCGCTGCCTCGGCCGCGACCAATATCCTGTTCCTGATGCTGGCCGACATGGGCCCCAACCTGCAAATGCTGGTGGTGACCATCTCGCTGGACAACTTCAGTTCGGGCCTGGCGACTTCCGCCTTCGTCGCCTACCTGTCGAGCCTGACCAACCTGAAATTCTCGGCCACGCAATACGCCCTGCTCAGTTCGATCATGTTGCTGCTGCCACGCCTGATCGGCGGCTATTCCGGGGTCATGGTGGAGAAGTACGGCTATCACGAGTTCTTCCTGATCACCGCACTACTGGGCGTGCCAACGCTGATTCTGATTGCCCTGCACTGGCATCAGGAGAACCGGCGCAATGGCGAAGCAGCCATCGAAAACTCGGTCGGCGAGCAACGTTGAAACAAAAAAAGCCCCGGTCCATCGAACCGGGGCGTTTTTTTCATCAGGTGTGGCGTTATTGCTCGGCGCCTTCCTGGACCAGTCGAATCACCCGTTGCGGAAAGGGAATATCAACCCCTTCGGCCTTGAGATGATCGCGCGCGTGTTCATTGAGCATGAACATCACGTCCCGGCTTAAGAGCTTTTGAAGACCGGAGGCGGATCCAAGCAATCAGGATTGTACGGATTGATATCGCATTTATAGGTTAGCTCAGGGCCATATCCTTTAGGAAAGAAACGGCCATTTGCACAGCCAGAAAGTGTTATCAATACAATTATCACTGTAAGTGCTTTCATATGAGCTCCAGCTTTTGAAGAGCATAGAGCTCAAGATCAGGCGCTATCTATCATTTCGTTCTGATTCGTTTATGGGAAGCATCTGATGTATCGCTGAGGCGTGTAAGACTACAGGCAAAGCCTGGATACCTCATGCTTGATAAATGAGCAAAAAAGGATCATCGCAGATCAGCGTGAAATTGCCTGACCAAACCGGACTCTGTGGGAGCGGGTGACCATTTCATCAGGTTCGGCGCTAACCGACAGATAAAAAAAAGCCCCGATCCATTGAACCGGGGCTTTTTTTCATCAGGTGTGGCGTTATTGCTCGGCGCCTTCCTGGACCAGTCGAACCACCCGTTGCGGGAAGGGAATATCGACCCCTTCAGCTTTGAGATGATCGCGCGCGTGTTCATTGAGCATGAACATCACGTCCCAATAATCCGCCGTATTGACCCAGGCCCGCAGGGAAACGGTGATCGAGCTGTCGCCCAGGGTCGACACGACCGCCTGCGGCGCAGGATCGGCCAGTACCCGTGGATCCCTGGCCAGATCCAGCAAGACCTGACGTGCCTTCTGCAGATCGGCCTGGTAATCGACACCGACATCGAACACGACTTTGCGGGTCGGCTGACGGTTGTGGTTGGTGATGATGCCGTTGGACAGATTGCCGTTGGGCACGATGACGGTCTTGTTGTCACCGGTGCGCAGCACGGTGTGGAAGATCTGGATGCTATCGACCGTACCGGTCACACCTTGCGCTTCGATCACGTCACCGAGGCGAAATGGACGGAACAGCAGAATCAGCACCCCACCGGCGAAGTTCGCCAGGCTGCCTTGCAAGGCCAGGCCGATGGCCAGGCCGGCAGCACCGATGGCAGCCACGAACGAGGTGGTCTCGATGCCGATCATCGAGGCGACGCTGACCACCAGGAGCACTTTCAAAACGACATTGGCCAGACTGCTGATGAAGCCTTGCAGGGCCAGATCGGTGCTTCTGATTGCCAGCAACCTGCCGATCTTCTGGCTCAGCTTGTTGACCAGCCACCAGCCAATGGCCAGGGTCACCAGTGCCAACAGCACCCGACTGCCATACTCCATGATCATCGGGATCCAGGTTTGCGAAGTCTTGACCAGGTGATCCACTTCAGCATTCAAATCCATGTTTCTCTCCTGTTGCCGGGTGGCAATTATCAGTTGGCCGATACGATCGAGGGTCCCCCACTCGATCGTATCCTGCGGCCTTTGGCGGCGGCGCCAGGCGATCAGTCGCGGAAGTTGTTGAACTGCAGCGGCATGCCGAATTCCTTGGCGCGCAAGGCGGCGATGGCTTCCTGCAGGTCATCACGCTTCTTGCCGGTGACACGCACCTGCTCACCCTGGATCGCGGCCTGCACCTTCAGCTTGGCGTCCTTGATATGAGCGACAATCTTCTTCGCGAGTTCCTTATCGATACCTTCCTTGAGCACGGCTTCCTGTTTCACGACCTTGCCCGAGGCGTAAGCGTCCTTGATTTCAAGGCACTGAACGTCGATCTTGCGCTTGACCAGCGCGAGCTTGAGGATCTCGATCATCGCCTCCAACTGGAAGTCGGCCTCGGCGGTCAGGTTCACGGTCAGTTCCTTTTCCTTGAACTCGAAGCTGCCCTTGCCCTTCAAGTCATAGCGGCGATCCAGTTCCTTGACGGCGTTCTCGACAGCATTGGTGACTTCGTGCTTGTCCAGTTCGGATACCACGTCGAACGACGGCATGTAATTTCTCCATAATAAACGGCGCAGCTCAGCATACAGATGGAGCACGCCTGGTTTGACGGTTAAAATGCAGAGCCATTATAACGGCTGCCAGCATTGCGAATTGCCCTTGATGGGCTTTATTCCACCCGACATTGCGAGACTGCCATGCCAACTGCGAAACACGCTCGATGAGCCGTACCTGGCATATCCTCGGTGCCGGTAGCCTGGGTAGCCTTTGGGCCTGTCGTCTCGCGCGGGGAGGCCTGCCGGTGCACTTGATTCTGCGCGATGCCCAACGGCTCCAGGCCTACCAGGCCGCAGGCGGCCTGACCCTGGTGGAACAGGGCCGCAGCCAGACCCTGGCGATCCCCGCCGAAACACCCGACGCCACCACCCCGATTCATCGCCTGCTGGTCGCCTGCAAAGCCTATGACGCCGAACAGGCGGTTGCACGCCTGGCACCACGCCTGGCCCGCGATGCCGAGCTGATCCTGCTGCAGAACGGCCTGGGCAGCCAGGAAGCGGTGGCGGCAGCGGTGCCCAAGGCGCGCTGCATCGTTGCCTCCAGCACCGAGGGTGCATTTCGCGAAGCCGACTGGAAGGTCGTGTTTGCCGGGCACGGTTTCAACTGGCTCGGCGATCCGGGCAACCCTGCCCCTCCCGACTGGTTGCGCGATCTGCACGACAGCGGCATCCCCCATCAATGGACACCGGATATCCTCACCCGGCTCTGGCGCAAGCTGGCGTTGAACTGCGCAATCAATCCGCTGACGGTGCTGCACGATTGCCGCAACGGTGGCCTGCAGGCGCACCATTGCGAAGTCGCCACCCTGTGCGCCGAGCTCAGCGAGTTGCTGCAACAGTGCGGGCAACCGCAAGCAGCACTGGAGCTGCAGCAGGAAGTCGAACGGGTAATCCTGGCGACCGCCGCCAACTACTCGTCCATGCACCAGGACGTCAGTCAGGGCCGCCGAACCGAGATCAGTTATCTGCTGGGGTACGCCTGCCGGGTCGCCGCTCGCCATCGTTGCCGGCTGCCACACCTGGAGCGGCTCCATCGACGCCTGATCGAACACTTGAACGCACGTGGATTGCCCAGCGACTGAGGGCGGCGTTACCCTGCCCTTACATTCACAGCACAAGACCAGAGCCTGACCATGCACTTGCGCGAACGCCTGGAAAACCTGCCGGTCGGCCAGAAACTGCTGGCCGCCCTGCTCGTACTGCTGATCACCATCCTGCTGGTCGCCAACTTGACGTTTATCAGTGCCGCCTACTGGATCTCGCAGGAAAGCATGGCCCCCCAGGCCTTGCAGACCATTGGTCGGCTGGTGTCCAACCCGGGGCTGGCGGAGAAGGCGCTGGACTCCGAGATCTCGGCCGAGGCATTGCTCAACGAGCTCAACAGTTACACGCCGCTGCGTGCAGCGGCCCTTTATGACGAACAGGGCAATCTGCTCGCGCAGCTGCAGCACGGCGATAAACTGAGCTTGCCCAAACGCTTCCGGCATATCGAAAACTGGCGGATCACCGAATTTCGCAGCACCCAGGTGATTACCCTGCAACGCCCCGGCAAGGCTCCGGGGCATCTGTTGCTGGTCGCCAGCAGCGAGCTGCCGGTGGCGTTCTATACCGGAACCCTGACAGCCAGCCTGGGGATCCTGGTGTTCAGCGTGCTGCTGTGGTTGATCATTGCGCAACAGATCAAGCGCCTGATTACCCAACCGATCCATCGGCTCGAAGAATTGTCGCGCCAGGTAACCCGCGAAGAAAACTATGCCCTGCGCGCCCTGCCCGGCAACCACGATGAAATCGGCAGCCTGGCCGAGGCATTCAACACCATGCTTTCGCGCATCGAAGCGCGCGAGCAGCAACTCAAGCGTGCACGCGACGAGTCCCAGGCCGCCTTCGACCAGGCCCAGGGCCTGGCCGAGGAAACCCGGCATACCAACCGCAAGCTGGAACTCGAAGTACAGGTACGCAGCAAGATCGAGAAGAAACTCACCGGCTTTCAGAACTACCTCAACAGCATCATCGACTCCATGCCTTCAGCCCTGATTGCGCTGGACGAGCAGCTGTACGTCACCCAATGGAACCAGGAGGCCAGCGCCCTTTCCGGCACGGCGCTGGACGATGCCCTCAATCAGCCGATCTACCTTGCCTTCGAGCCGCTCAAACCTTTCTTGCCGCAACTGAAAAACACTGTCGAACGCCACAGCGTGGCGAAGATCGAGCGGGTCACCTGGACCAAGGACGATGTCCCCCACTACTACGCGCTGACGTTCTACCCATTGATGGGCGGCGCAGGCCGGGGCGTGGTCATCCGGATCGACGACATCACCCAGCGCCTGTCGCTTGAGGAAATGATGGTGCAGTCGGAGAAAATGCTTTCGGTTGGCGGCCTTGCCGCCGGCATGGCCCATGAGATCAACAATCCCTTGGGCGCCATTTTGCATAACGTCCAGAACATTCGCCGTCGGCTATCGCCGGATCTGCCGAAAAACCTCGAACAGGCCAGCGAAGCCGGCATCGACTTGCCGACCGTCAATGCCTACCTGCAAAACCGCGAGGTCCCGCAGTTGCTCGATGGCATCCAGCAAGCCGGGGCACGCGCCGCGAAAATCGTCACCCACATGCTCAGCTTCAGCCGCCGCAGCAACCGCCAGATGGCGCCCTGCGATTTGCCGGCACTGATCGACCAGGCCGTCGAGATCGCCGGCAACGACTTCGACCTGACCGTTGGCTTCGATTTCAAGGGCCAGGCCATCACCCGGCAATTCGATCCCGACCTCGGGCCAGTGCCGGGCACCGCCAACGAACTCGAGCAGGTGCTGCTCAACCTGCTGAAAAATGCCGCGCAAGCCATCCACCAGCGTGAAGACGACAGGGAGCCGGGGCGCATCACCCTGCGCACCCGGTTCAACCCGCCATGGGCCGAGATCCAGGTGGAGGACAACGGCATCGGCATGTCGGAAAGTGTCCGCAAACGTATCTTCGAGCCGTTTTTCACCACCAAGGAAATCGGCCAGGGTACCGGGCTGGGCCTGTCCGTTTCGTATTTCATCATCACCAACAACCACAAGGGTCAGATGGAAGTGCAGTCAACGCCGGGGCAAGGCACCTGCTTCACCTTGCGTCTGCCGCTGGCCAGCACCCTGGTAACACCTGAACCCACTACCAACGCGGAGTCATGAGCATGGGTTTTCGCCTGTCGAAGATCTACACACGCACCGGCGACAAGGGTCAGACCGGCCTGGGCGACGGTCGCCGGGTACCCAAGAATCACCCGCGGATCGAAGCGATCGGCGAAGTCGACACGCTCAACAGTCAGCTGGGGCTTTTGTTGGCCGGGCTGACCGAGCACCCGGCCATGGCTGAGCTGATCGAAGTGTTGGCACCCTGCCAGCATCGCTTGTTCGACCTTGGCGGTGAGTTGGCGATGCCGGTTTATCAGGCACTGAACGAGGCCGAAGTACAGCGACTGGAAACGGCGATCGACTGCTGGAACGAGGAATTGGGGCCGCTGGAAAACTTCATCCTGCCGGGTGGTTCGACGCTGATTGCACAGGCTCATGTGTGCCGCAGCCTGGCGCGCAGTGCCGAGCGGCGTTGTCAGGAGCTGAATGCCGAAGAGCCTTTGGCGGGGGTGGGGTTGGCTTATATCAATCGGCTGTCGGATTTGTTGTTTGTGGCGGCCAGGCTAATTGCGCGACGTCAGGGGATTGCCGAGATACTTTGGCAGGCTGCTGTGAAACCTTGAGGGCCTCATCGCGGGCAAGCCCGCTCCCACAGGGTGCAATGTGCTCCGCTGTACCCTGTGGGAGCTGGCTTGCCAGCGATCGAGTGCGAAACACTCGCCGTTACATCAAACCTCAGGCCAGAAAGCCCGAATCCCCGCCACACCCTGCGCACCAATCCCCCACGCCCGCTGGCGGTCCTCGGCCGAGACACCACCGAGCAGGAACACCGGTTTATTGAACCCGTCCACCAACTGACCGGCCTGTTCCCAACCCAACGGCTGAGCCTCGGGATGGGTCTGGGTCTCCTGCACCGGGGACAGGGTGACGAAATCGACGCCCATCTGCTCGGCCAGCGCCAGTTCTTCAGCGTTGTGACAGGAAGCAGCCAGCCAACGCTCCTCAGGGAACGGACGCCCACTGCTGGCGTATTTGCGCAGCTGAGTCGACGTCAGGTGCCAACCGGCCGCCGGGAAGTCTCCCAGCCACTCCAGAGGGCCCTTGAGCATCAATTGCGCCTTGCCGGCGCACAAGCCCACGGCATCGACCGCCAGATCGCGGTACTGCGGGTCGTACATGTTCGGTGCACGCAGCTGAATCAGTTTGATCCCGCCGGCAATGGCTTTCTGCATGCCACGCAGCAAGGGTCCGATTTCCAGACCGTCGGGCGTAATCAGGTATTCGCCCGGCAGACTCGCGGCGGCAACGATCGGCTTGTTGGCTTCGGGAAAATCGTAGTTCGGCAATTCCCGGGCGGTGACCCAGGCCAGCGGCTGACCTTCAGCCCCGTGGGGCTCGCCAGTGAAGCTCGAGACCTCCCAGACATCCAGCAGCACCTGTTTGTCCGGGTAGTCATGCCTGACCTTGATCAGGGGTCGGGCGCTGGTGACGACAATCCCCAGCTCCTCGTTCAACTCACGCGCCAGGGCCAGCTCAACCGCTTCGCCGTCTTCGACCTTGCCCCCGGGAAACTCCCACAAGCCGCCCTGGTGCTGGGTATCGGCACGCCGGGCAATCAGAATTCTACCGTCCTGGCCACGGATTACCGCCGCAGCCACATGCACGCGTTTCACTCTGCACGCTCCTTCAGACCTTCCCGCTGCCAGGCCTGGAAGGCTGGCCACTGATAGATGGTTTCAACGTAGGCCTGGGCCTCGACGGGCAAGACCACACGGTAAGTCTTCAGACGCACGGCGATCGGCGCGAAGAACGCATCGGCCAGGCTCACCTTGCCGAACAGGTAAGGCCCGCTCTCCTTCGCTGCCGCACGGCATTCGGCCCACAGTGCGACCATGCGGTCGATATCGGCCTGCACATCGGCAGGCATCGGGGTCAGTGCCTGGTCGCGGCTCAGGTCGAACGGCATGTTGCTGCGCATGGCGAAGAAACCGCTGTGCATCTGCGCGCAAGCCGAACGGGCCTGGGCTCGGGCAGCGATATCCTGCGGCCACAGCTGCGCCTGTGGAAAACGCTCGTTGAGGTATTCGGCGATGGCCAGGGAATCAGCGATGGTGCCGTGCTCGCATTTGAGCAACGGGACTTTGCCGGTAGGTGCGTGCTCGAGCAGCCGCGCAGTGGTGTCGGGCTGGTTGAGCTTGATGATTTGTTCGGTGTAGGGGGCTCCGGTCAGCTCCACTGCCAGGACGGCACGCAGGGACCAGGAAGAGTACAGCTTGTCGCCGATGATCAGGTGAAAGCTCATGGTTCGGCTCCTTTGGGATAGAGGAAATGAAGGTCCTTCGGACCTTATCGCTGGCAAGCCAGCTCCCACAGGGGTTATGCGGTGTGCACCAAACCTTGTGGGAGCGGGCTTGCCCGCGATCGGCCGCATAGCGGCCGCTAAATATCAGGACCGGTATTCAGCGTTGATCTTCACATACTCATGCGACAGATCGGTGGTCCAGATCGTCTCGCTGCACTCACCACGCCCCAGCTCGATGCGAATGGTGATTTCCTCTTTGGCCATCACTGCCGCGCCCTGCTCTTCGGTATAGCTGGCGCTGCGACCGCCGCGGCTGGCGATGCAGACATCACCCAGGAAGACGTCGATCAGGCTTACGTCCAGGTTGGGCACGCCAGCATAGCCAACCGCCGCCAGGATGCGACCCCAGTTCGGGTCGGAGGCGAACAGCGCGGTCTTGATCAGTGGCGAGTGGGCAACGGCATAACCGACGTCCAGGCACTCCTGATGGTTGCCGCCGCCGTTGACTTGAACGGTCACGAACTTGGTTGCGCCTTCGCCGTCACGCACGATGGCCTGGGCCACTTCCATGCAGACCTCGAACACTGCCTGTTTCAGCGCTGCGTACAGCGGGCCGCTGGCCTCGGCGATTTCAGGCACGGCGGCCTTGCCGGTGGCAATCAGCATGCAGCAATCGTTGGTCGACGTATCGCCATCGATGGTGATGCGGTTGAAGGATTTGTTCGCGCCATCGAACAGCAGGTTCTGCAGGATCGCCGGTGCCACCTTGGCGTCGGTGGCGATGTAGCCGAGCATGGTGGCCATGTTCGGGCGAATCATGCCCGCGCCCTTGCTGATGCCAGTGACGGTGACGGTCACGCCTTCATGCTGGAACTGACGGCTGGCGCCCTTGGGCAGGGTATCGGTGGTCATGATGCCGGTGGCGGCTGCCGCCCAGTTATCCACAGACAGGTCGTCGAGGGCGGCCTGCAGGGCGCCTTCGATTTTTTCCACAGGCAGTGGCTCACCGATGACACCGGTGGAGTACGGCAACACGGCGCTTTCATCGACACCGGTCAGCTTCGCCAGGGTGGCGCAGGTGCGGGCGGCGTCCTTCAGGCCCTGCTCGCCGGTACCGGCGTTGGCATTGCCGGTGTTGGTCAACAGGTAACGTACGGTGCCTTTCACACGCTGCTTGGACAGGATCACGGGGGCGGCGCAAAAGGCATTCAAGGTGAACACGCCCGCCACGCTGGAACCCTCGGCGCAGCGCATGACGACCACATCCTTGCGCCCCGGGCGCTTGATGCCCGCCGAAGCGATGCCGAGTTCGAAACCAGGTACCGGGTGCAACGTTGGCAAAGGACCAAGACCAACAGCCATGAAAGCGCTCCTAGAGAGGGATCTTCGCCGTATTCAACCATACGGCGCTTGAGATGGAAAAACGCCGCGACGGCTCGGGGCCGGTCGCGGCGAGGTGTTCATAAAGCAGTATCAGAACCTGAGCAGATCTTTATTCGATCTGACCGTGGCAATGCTTGAACTTCTTGCCCGAACCGCACCAGCATGGCTCGTTACGGCCCAGCTTCAGTTCGTTGCGCACCGGAACGGCAGCAATGGCAACATCGGCATCCTCACCCTGGGACTCCACCTGGTGCTCCAGACCAGGCGCATCGGCATGCTGGAACTGCATGCGCTGAGCCAGCTCTTCGGCCTCGCGACGCAGACGGGCTTCTTCTTCGATCGGGTCTTCGCGGCGAACCTGAACGTGGGACAGAACGCGAATGGTGTCGCGCTTGATCGAATCCAGCAGGTCCTGGAACAGGGTGAAGGACTCGCGCTTATATTCCTGTTTCGGGTTCTTCTGGGCATAACCACGCAGGTGAATACCATGACGCAGGTGATCCATGGTCGACAGGTGGTCTTTCCACAGGTCGTCGAGAACGCGCAGCAGGATCTGCTTCTCGAAGGTACGCAGGGCCTCGGCGCTGGCCTGCTCTTCCTTCTCGTTGTAAGCGGCCAGCAATTCGGCCATCAGCTTCTCGCGCAGGGTTTCTTCGTACAGGTGATCGTCTTCGTCGAGCCATTGCTGAATCGGCAGTTTCACGCCGAAGTCGCTGGCCAACGCAGCTTCCAGTCCCGCCACGTCCCATTGCTCGGGCAGCGACTGCGGAGGAATGTGCTGGCTGACAGTGGCATCGAGCACTTCCTGACGGAAGTCGGCGATGGTGTCACCAATGTTGTCTGCCGCCAGCAGGCTGTTGCGCATGTGATAGATCACTTTACGCTGTTCGTTGGCGACGTCGTCGAACTCGAGAAGCTGTTTGCGAATATCGAAGTTGCGGCCTTCGACCTTGCGCTGGGCCTTCTCGATGGCATTGGTCACCATGCGGTGTTCGATGGCTTCGCCGGACTGCATGCCCAGCGCCTTCATGAAGTTCTTCACCCGGTCGGAAGCGAAGATTCGCATCAGGCTGTCTTCGAGCGACAGGTAGAAACGGCTGGAACCGGTGTCACCCTGACGACCGGCACGACCACGCAGCTGGTTGTCGATACGGCGAGATTCATGACGCTCGGAAGCGATCACGTGCAGGCCACCGGACTGGATCACTTGCTGATGGCGCTTCTGCCAGTCGGCCTTGATCTGGGCGATCTGTTCAGGCGACGGGCTTTCCATGGAAGCCACTTCCACTTCCCAGTTGCCGCCCAACAGGATGTCGGTACCACGACCGGCCATGTTGGTGGCGATGGTCAGTGCGCCCGGACGACCGGCCTGGGCGATGATTTCCGCTTCTTTCTCGTGGTACTTGGCGTTGAGGACCTTGTGGTCGATGCCTTCCTTCTTGAGCAGATTGGACATGTGCTCGGAAGTTTCGATGGTCGCCGTACCGACCAGGACAGGACGGCCCTGGGCCATGCTTTCCTTGATGTCGGCGATGATCGCGGCGTACTTCTCGTCCGCGGTGAGGTACACCAGGTCGTTGAAGTCCTTGCGCGCCAAAGGCTTGTTCGGCGGGATGACCATGACCGGCAGGTTGTAGATCTGCTGAAATTCGAACGCCTCGGTATCGGCGGTACCGGTCATGCCCGACAGCTTGTTGTACAGACGGAAGTAGTTCTGGAAGGTGGTCGATGCCAGGGTCTGGCTTTCGGCCTGGATGTTCAGGCCTTCCTTCGCTTCGATCGCCTGGTGCAGACCTTCGGAGAGGCGACGGCCCGGCATGGTACGGCCGGTATGTTCGTCGACCAGCAGGATCTGACCATCCTGGACGATGTATTCGACGTTGCGATGGAATAGCTTGTGCGCGCGCAGGCCCGAGTAAACGTGGGTCAGCAAGCCCAGGTTGTGCGCCGAGTAGAGGCTCTCGCCTTCGGCCAGCAAGCCAACCTGGGTGAGCATCTCTTCGATGAACTGGTGACCGGCTTCATTGAGCTCGACCTGACGGGTCTTCTCATCGACGGTGTAGTGGCCGGCCTTGGTGACTTCGCCTTCCACTTCCTCGATGTGCAGCTCCAGGCGCGGAATCAGCTTGTTGATTTCGGTGTAAAGCTTGGAGCTGTCTTCGGCCTGGCCGGAGATGATCAGCGGCGTACGGGCTTCGTCGATCAGGATGGAGTCGACTTCGTCGACCACGGCGAAATTCAGCTCGCGCTGGAATTTCTCTTCCATGCTGAACGCCATGTTGTCGCGCAGGTAATCGAAACCGAATTCGTTGTTGGTGCCGTAGGTGATGTCGGCAGCATAGGCGGCACGTTTTTCCTCAGGCGGCTGGAACGGCGTGACGACGCCGACAGACAAGCCAAGGAATTCGTACAGCGGGCGCATCCAGTTGGCGTCGCGGCGAGCCAGGTAGTCGTTCACCGTCACTACGTGAACGCCGTTGCCGGACAACGCATTGAGGTATACCGCCAGGGTTGCCACCAGGGTCTTGCCTTCACCGGTGCGCATTTCTGCGATCATGCCTTCGTGCAAGGTCATGCCGCCGATCAGTTGCACATCGAAGTGGCGCATACCCATGACACGCTTGCCAGCTTCGCGGGCTACCGCGAAGGCTTCAGGCAGAAGCTGGTCGAGGGTCTCGCCCTTTGCGAGGCGGCTCTTGAACTCTGCGGTCTTGGCGCGCAGCTGCTCGTCCGAGAGCGCCACCATCTGCTCTTCGAAGGCATTGACGATCTGTACCGTCTTGAGCAGGCGTTTGACTTCGCGCTCGTTCTTGCTTCCAAAAAGTTTCTTTAACAAAGGCGCAAACATATCGGCAGGATCTTCCACACGTAGGGATGGAGGGCGGCCCCGTGAGTCGCCCGTGCAGCCCTTATGGCCGCATGCGAACGAGCATTCTACCCGGAAACGATGGAGAGGAAAGTGGCTATTCCACGATGCTGGCGCAGCGTTGTGACGGGGCTTTTTTAAAATAAGGGCTTTTTCGTCAACTTCAAGCTTTCGAGCGCACAAGAATACGCTTTGGCACCTTTGCCCGCAGCGTAGGCATCCGGCAGAACAGGCACAGCGCAGGCATTCTGTTAACATGCAGGCTCTGTAACTTCAGGTTTCCTTGTATGGCATTTCGCCCTCTTCCGGCCCGGGCGCCCGCCGTTTTATTGCGCGAAGCCAAGCCACTCAAAGCGCTGTTCAGTCAGGCTCAACGCCTGGCGCATCTACAGCGCTTGCTCGAAAGCCAACTGCAACCCGCCGCCCGCGAACACTGCCATGTCGCTTCATGGCGCGAAGGCAGCCTGCTGCTGATTGTGACCGACGGTCACTGGGCCACGCGCCTGCGCTATCAACAGAAACGCCTGCAACGCCAACTCCAGGCCCTCGAAGAATTTTCCAGCCTGACCCGTATCCTGTTCAAGGTCCAACCGCCCACGGTGCAGAGCGGCGCGGCAGGGCATTCCATGGACCTTTCCAGCCAGGCGGCGGAAAGCATCCAGGCAACGGCCGAAGGCATCAGCGATCCCAAGCTGCGCGCAGCCCTTGAGCGTCTGGCCGCCCACGCCAAAGCCCGCGAATGATGTGAGCTCCTCGTTCCCACGCTCCGCGTGGGAATGCATCCGGTGACGCTCTGCGTCGCGCCTGTCGACGCTGGAGCGTCTGGCACTGCATTCCCACGCGGAGCGTGGGAACGAGAAAAATCGACCCTGCAGGCATAAAAAAAGGCCACCCGAAGGCAGCCTTTAAAAAACAACTAAAGAAGAGAGAGTTTGTACTTACACTGCCGCAACCGGACGCATGTAAGAGATCGGTGCCGTACTGGCATCTTCGAAAGTCACCACTTCCCAGGCATCCTTCTGCTCGATGAGCTTGCGCAGGAGCTGGTTGTTCAGTGCATGACCAGATTTGAAGCCGCGGAACTCACCAATCAGGCTATTGCCCAGCAGGTAAAGGTCGCCGATGGCGTCGAGGATCTTGTGTTTGACGAATTCGTCCTCATACCGCAGGCCGTCTTCGTTCAACACACCGTCCGTATCGACCACGATGGCGTTTTCCACGCTACCGCCGAGTGCGAGGTTGTGCTTGCGCAGGTACTCGATATCACTCATGAAACCAAAGGTACGGGCGCGGCTGACTTCTTTTACGAACGAAGTGCTGGAAAAATCCACGCTGGCACTCTGGGTGCGGTTCTGGAACACCGGATGATCGAAATCGATCTCGAAACTCACCTTGAACCCTTCGAAAGGCACGAAGGTGGCGCGCTTGTCGCCATCTTCCACGGTCACTTCCCGCAGGATACGGATGAACTTCTTGGCTGCGTCCTGTTCTTCCAGGCCGGCAGATTGAATCAGGAATACAAAGGGCCCTGCGCTGCCATCCATGATTGGCACTTCGGACGCGGAGAGTTCGACGTAGGCGTTATCGATGCCCAGGCCGGCCATGGCCGAGAGCAGATGCTCTACCGTGTCTACCTTGGTATCGCCGTTGACCAGAGTGGTCGACATCGTGGTTTCACCGACGTTTTCCGCACGGGCAGGGATCTGCACCACGGGGTCGAGGTCGGCGCGACAGAACACGATGCCGGTATCCACAGGCGCGGGCTTGAGGGTCAGGTAAACCTTTTCCCCCGAGTGCAGGCCGACACCTGTGGCACGGATAATATTCTTCAGGGTGCGTTGTTTAATCATGGCATTGGCCGCTTCAGCGCAAATTGCGAACTGGTATCAACAAAGGCTGGCGATAATACCAGACCCTGCCTTTGCTGAACACCAATCACCCTAATACCCCTGATAAATTTCATTAATCAGCCTGACGACGCAGGAAAGCCGGGATGTCCAGGTAATCCAGATCGTCTTGCGGATTCATTTTAGCAGCGGCTGCTGCACCGGCGTGGGCCTGGTTACGCATAACTGTCGGACGGTCCAGATCGCGATAGTTGACCGACGCCTGTTCCTGGCGCGCTGGCGCTGGAGCGGACACGGTTTGCTGCGTGGTTTGCAGCGTGTTGTCGATGACCTTGACAGGCTTCTCGATTTTCGCGCCCAGACCGGTGGCTACTACAGTCACATGCAGCTCGTCACGCATGTCCGGATCGATAACGGTACCGACCTTGACCATGGCGTGATCGGAAGCGAAGGCCTCGATGATGCTACCCACGTCCGAGTACTCGCCCAGCGACAGGTCGGGACCTGCGGTGATGTTGACCAGGATACCGCGGGCACCCTGCAGGTTGACGTCTTCGAGCAGCGGGTTGCGAATGGCCGCCTCGGTCGCTTCACGCGCACGGTTAGGACCACTGGCGCAGCCGGTACCCATCATGGCCATGCCCATTTCGCTCATCACGGTACGCACGTCGGCGAAGTCGACGTTGATCATGCCCGGACGCTTGATGATGTCGGAGATACCGCGAACGGCACCGGCCAGCACATCGTCAGCCTTGGCGAACGCCGACAGCAGGCTGGCATCCTTGCCCAGGATGGTCAGCAGCTTTTCGTTCGGAATGGTGATCAGCGAGTCGACGCTTTCCGACAGCGCGCGGATGCCTTCATCGGCAATCTGCATACGCTTGCGGCCTTCGAACGGGAACGGACGGGTCACCACCGCAACGGTGAGGATACCCAGTTCCTTGGCCACTTCGGCGATGATCGGCGCAGCACCGGTACCGGTACCGCCGCCCATGCCGGTGGTGATGAACACCATGTTGGTGCCTTGCAGTACTTCGGCGATGCGCTCGCGGTCTTCCAGAGCGGCCTGACGACCGACTTCCGGATTGGCGCCGGCACCCAGGCCCTTGGTCACGCCAGTGCCCAATTGCAGGATGGTGCGCGCACCGATGTTTTTCAGCGCTTGTGCGTCGGTGTTGGCGCAGATGAATTCCACGCCTTCGATGTTGCTCTTAACCATGTGATTAACAGCATTGCCACCGCCACCACCGACACCGATGACCTTGATCACCGGGCTTTGCGGGATGTTGTCTACGAGTTCGAACATTTTCCCTCTCCTTTCATTTCTCTAGTTTTTTTGCGCCTACTACTACTGCTTTGAAAACTTAAAAGTTGCCCTGGACCCAACGCTTGAATCGTTCAAGCACAGGTGCTTTAGCTTCGTCGCCATAGCTGTTGCTGCTGCTAATACCGGACAGGGACACACCATCGGATTGCTTCTGCAATCCGTACATCAGCAGGCCCACACCAGTGGAATAGATCGGGTTGCGCACGACATCGGCCAAGCCATGGACCGTGTGTGGCATGCCAAGGCGAACCGGCATGTGGAAGATCTCTTCGGCCAACTCGACCGCGCCTTCCATCTTCGCCGTACCGCCGGTCAGCACGATGCCAGCCGGAATCAGGTCCTCATAACCACTGCGACGCAGTTCGGCCTGGATCAGGGTGAAGAGCTCGTCGTAACGTGGCTCCACTACCTCGGCCAAGGCCTGGCGGGACAATTCGCGCGGCGGACGATCGCCAACGCTCGGTACCTTGATGGTTTCACCCGCGCCGGCCAGCTTGGCCAGGGCACAGGCGTAACGAATCTTGATTTCTTCGGCGTACTGGGTCGGCGTACGCAGGGCCATGGCGATGTCATTGGTGACCTGGTCGCCGGCAATCGGGATGACCGCGGTATGACGGATCGCGCCTTCGGTGAAGATGGCGATGTCGGTGGTGCCGCCGCCGATGTCCACCAGGCACACGCCCAGCTCTTTCTCGTCGTCGGTCAGTACCGAGTAGGCCGAGGCCAGTTGCTCGAGGATGATGTCGTCGATTTCCAGGCCGCAGCGGCGTACACACTTCTCGATGTTCTGCGCCGCATTCACCGCGCAGGTCACCACATGCACCTTGGCTTCCAGGCGAACGCCGGACATGCCCAGGGGTTCGCGAACGCCTTCCTGGTTATCGATGACGTAGTCCTGCGGCAAGGTGTGCAGCACGCGCTGGTCAGCCGGGATCGCGACGGCCTGGGCGGCGTCGAGCACGCGCTCCAGGTCTGCCGAGCTGACTTCACGGTCGCGAATTGCCACGATGCCGTGGGAATTGAGACTGCGAATATGATTGCCGGCCACACCCACGAACGCCGAGTGGATACGGCAGCCCGCCATCAGTTGGGCCTCTTCGACCGCGCGCTGGATCGATTGCACGGTCGACTCGATATTCACCACCACGCCCTTTTTCAGGCCGCGCGATGGATGGGTACCGATACCGACGATTTCCAGCGTGCCATCGGCGGCGACTTCACCGACCAGTGCCACTACCTTGGAGGTGCCGATATCCAAACCAACGATCATTTTGCCGCTTTGCACATTTGCCATGGTCCTGCCTCTCTTAATTCTTCGCGACGGCGGGTTGTTCCGTCGACGGCGCAATCGGTTCCCGCCAGCCGACAGCCAGGCCGTTGGCGTAGCGCAGATCGATCCGCGCAATATTCGTGATCTGTTCTTTCAACGTCTTGTCGTAAATGGCAATGAAACGGCGCATTTTTTCCACCAGGTGGTCGCGTCCCAGCAATAACTCGATGCCCGGGCCGGCACTGCCGGCACCGGTGGTCAGGAACCAGCTTCCACGCTCGCGCAATTCCAGCCGCGCAATCGAAAAGCCCAAGGGCCGCAGCATCTGGCTCAACACCTGATACTGCTGCATCACTTGCTGCTGAGCCCGCTGCGGACCAAACAGCTGCGGCAGATGCTCGTAGTTGGCCAGCTCGCGTGGCGCGAACGCCTGGCCCTGATTGTTCAGCAGGGCTTCTTCGCCCCAGCGCGCCACCGGCAATTGCTCTTCCAGGCGAATCACCACCTGATCCGGCCAGACCCGGCGGACTTCGGCGTGGGCAATCCATGGCATCTGTTCGAGCTCGGCACGCATGCTCGCCAGATCAATGGTGAAAAAGCTCGCCGCGACATAAGGCGCGATTCGCTGCTGCACCGCCTGTTGGCTGATGTAGCTGAGATCACCCTGCACCGCGATCTTGGTAATCGGTCGATCGGCATAGGGCATCAGGCGTTGCGCGCCCTCATACGTGCCGAACCCCAATGCAACCAGCAAAACCGGCCACATCAGGCGCTTGAAGAAACTGAAGTTGGCCTTGGGCAGGCGCGCCGACAGTGGCTCCTTGGCCACCATCCGGCTGGCACCACGCGGCACCGGCTTGCGGCCGGTGGCGGGTTGCTGATGACGTAACATCGCGCCTTGCATGGGATTAACCTCGCGCCTCTACGCTGGCGGCCAGAATCGCCAGCACCAATTGCTGGAAATCCAGGCCGGCAGCACGTGCTGCCATTGGGACCAGGCTGTGATCGGTCATGCCTGGCGCTGTGTTGACTTCCAGTAACCAGAATCGTCCTTCGGCGTCCTGCATCACATCGACCCGGCCCCAGCCGGAAATGCCGACGGCCTCGCAGGCCCGTGCGGTCAGGTCGATGAGTTCGGCTTCCTTGGCTGCGTCGAGGCCACACGGGATCCGATACTGGGTATCGTTGGCCACGTATTTGGCGTCGTAGTCGTAGAACGTGTGGGGGGTACCCAGGGCGATAGGCGGCAATACCTGATCACGCAGGGTCGCGATGGTGAATTCCGGACCCTGGATCCACTGCTCGACCAGGACTTGCGAGTCGTAGGTGCTGGCTGCTTTCCAGGCGACGATCAATTCTTCGACGCTGGACACTTTGGCCATACCGATACTTGAACCTTCATGGGCCGGTTTGACGATCAAAGGGAAGCCCAGTTCCGTCGCCGCCGAAATACAATCCGCCTCGCTCGCCAGTGTCGCGTGATGCGGTGTCGGAATGCCCAGGCTCTTCCAGACCTGCTTGGTGCGCAGCTTGTCCATCGCCAGCGCCGAAGCCAGAATCCCGCTGCCGGTGTAGGGAATGTTCAGGCATTCGAGCAGACCCTGCATGCTGCCGTCTTCGCCACCACGACCGTGCAGAATGATGAAGGCGCGATCGATTTTCTCGCTCATCAGGCGGCTCAACAGATCGTCGCCGACATCGATGCCGAACGCATCCACACCGGCGCTCTGCAGTGCCTGGAGCACAGCGTTGCCCGACTTCAGGGAAACCTCACGCTCGGCGCTCTTGCCGCCGAACAGCACGGCGACGCGACCGAAATCCTTCGGTGCGATCGTCGAAAACAGCTGATCGTAAGTGTTGACGGTCATTTCACCTTCCCCTGAGTGGCAACAGCACCCGCAAACAGCGGGCTTTTCAGTAATTGCGGCGCCAGCCCGCCGATATCCCCTGCCCCTTGGCAGAGCAGGATGTCGCCGGCACGCAGCAGCGGCTTGACCAGCGGCGCCAGCTCGACGCCACGCTCGATATAGATCGGGTCAAGCTGGCCACGCTGACGAATGCTGTGGCAGAGCTGACGGCTGTCCGCGCCGGGAATCGGCTCTTCCCCGGCCGGGTAGACTTCCATCAGGAGCAGTACGTTGGCGTCGGCCAACACTTGCACGAAATCGTCGTACAGGTCGCGGGTACGGCTGTAGCGGTGCGGCTGGTAGACCATCACCAGGCGCCGATCCGGCCAGCCACCGCGCACAGCCTTGATGACTGCGGCGACTTCGGTCGGGTGGTGACCGTAGTCGTCGACCAGCATCACGCTGCCATTTTCGACCGGCAGTTCGCCGTACACCTGGAAGCGTCGGCCGACGCCCTGGAAGCCCGACAGCCCCTTGACGATGGCTTCGTCGGTGATGTCTTCGTCAGTGGCAATGGCAATGGTCGCCAGCGCATTGAGAACGTTGTGGTTGCCGGGCATGTTCACCGACACATCCAGCGGCTCACGGTCGCGGCGCAGCACCGTGAAGTAGGTCTGCATGCCTTCCTGACGAACATTGATCGCACGCACGTCGGCGTCTTCGTTGAAACCGTAGGTAACGGTCGGACGTTTGACCTGCGGCAAAATCTCGCGCACCACCGGGTCGTCCAGGCAGACCACCGCCAGGCCATAGAACGGCAGGTTGTGGAGGAACTCGACGAAGGTTTTCTTCAGTTTGTTGAAGTCACCTTCGTAGGTCGCCATGTGGTCGGCGTCGATGTTGGTCACTACGGCGACCAACGGCTGCAGGTGCAGGAAGCTGGCATCGCTCTCGTCGGCTTCGGCGATCAGGTAGCGGCTAGTGCCCAGCTGCGCATTGGTCCCGGCCGCATTGAGTCGGCCGCCGATGACGAAGGTCGGATCCAGGCCACCGGCGGCAAATACCGAAGCCAGCAAGCTGGTGGTGGTGGTCTTGCCGTGGGTACCGGCAACGGCGATGCCGTGGCGGTAGCGCATCAGCTCGGCGAGCATCTCGGCACGCGGCACCACGGGAATGCGACGTTCCAGCGCATTGGCTACTTCCGGGTTGGAGGTGTTGACCGCGCTCGAAACCACCAGCACATCGGCAGCTGCCGCGTTCTCGGCACGGTGACCAATGAAAATCTCCGCACCGAAGGTTTTCAGCCGCTCGGTCACAGGCGAAGCTTTCAGGTCGGAACCCGAGACTTGATAGCCCAGGTTCAGCAGTACTTCGGCAATACCGCACATGCCCACGCCGCCGACACCGACGAAGTGGATACGACGGATACGGCGCATTTCCGGTTGTGGCATCGCTTTCTGGTTTTCAACCATGGGCCACCTCCAGGCAGATATCGACTACGGTGCGGGTAGCATCAGGTTTGGCCAGGCGCCGTGCGGTGCTGGCCATCGTGTTGAGTTTTTCCGGTTGCATCAGCACCTCGTTCAGGCGTTCAGCCAGTTCGGCTGCGCCAGTTGTCGCTTGTGGCATCAGGAAGGCAGCGCCTTCGCGAGCCAGATAGTTGGCGTTGTGGGTCTGGTGATCGTCGATCGCATGGGGCAAGGGCACCAGCATCGAAGGCAGGCCGGCGGCCGCCAGTTCACTGACCGTCAGCGCACCCGCTCGGCAGACCACCAGGTCTGCCCAGCCATAGGCCTGCGCCATGTCTTTGATGAACGGTGCCACTTGCGCCTCGACGCCAGCCTCGCGGTAGCGTTTGGCGGTCGCTTCATCGTGTTGCTTGCCCGCCTGGTGAAAGACTTCCGGGCGAGCGGCCTCAGGGACTTTCGCCAGCGCTTGCGGCAAGAGTTTGTTCAATGGCTCGGCCCCCAGGCTGCCGCCCAGGACCAATAGCCGTGGCTTGCGCCCGACCAGGGCCGGACGCGATGTTTCCAGAAACAATTCGGCGCGCACCGGATTACCGGTGGTGCGGCGCTTGCCCGAGGCGCCGAAGGTTTCCGGGAAAGCTTCGCAGACTCGACTGGCGAACGGCACCAGCAGCCGATTGGCGGTACCCGCCTTGGCGTTCTGTTCGTGAATCACCACCGGCACGCCGGACAACTTGGCAGCGACGCCACCAGGGCCGGTCACATAACCGCCGAAGCCGATCACACAGACCGGCTTCAATTCCTTCATGACCCGGCGCGCCTGGAGCACTGCCTTGACCAGGGTGAAAGGCGCCTTGAGCAGCGACAAACGCCCTTTGCCACGCAGGCCGGTTACCTGGATCAAGTGCAGGGGTATGCCCGCTTGTGGCACCAGTTCGTTTTCGATGCCGCGCGGCGTACCCAGCCAGTGCACGCTGTAACCACGTGCCTGGAATTCACGGGCGCAGGCCAGGGCCGGGAACACGTGTCCGCCGGTGCCACCGGCCATAATCAGCACGTTAGCGCCCATGGCTTGGCTCCTCGGCGAAGTCGCTTTCACTGAACTCCGTCTCTTCGCTGCCCAGGTGCGTGCGGCTCTCCCACTCGATACGCAGGAGCAAGCCCGCGCAGGCGCAGCAGATCACCAGCGAACTGCCGCCGTAGCTCAGGAATGGCAAGGTCAGGCCCTTGGTCGGCAAGAGGCCGACGTTCACGCCAATATTGATCAGGAATTGACCAATCCACAGAAACGCCAGGCCGTAGGCCATATAAGCAGCAAAGAACTGCTTGGCCTTTTCTGCCCACAAGCCGATATACATGGCGCGCACGCTGACGAACACGAACAGTGCCACGGTGGCCAGGGAGCCGATCACACCCAGCTCTTCGGCCAATACCGAGAATACGAAGTCGGTGTGCGCCTCAGGCAGGTAGAACTGCTTCTGCACGCTGTTGCCCAGGCCCACACCCAGCCATTCGCCGCGACCAAAGGCAATCAGTGCCTGGGTCAATTGATAGCCGGAACCGAACTGATCGGACCAGGGGTCGGTAAAGGTGATCAGACGCGCCATCCGGTAGGGTTGCGCCTGGACCAGGCCCACCACCGCCACGACCGCCAGTGCCACCATGAGGGTGAAGCGGAACAGGCCGACGCCACCAAGAAACAGCATTGCCGCTGCCGCGCCCATCATCACTACCGTGGCACCGAAGTCGGGCTCCATCAGCAGCAGGCCGGCCATTGGCAACAGCACGATGAAGGGCTTGAAGAAGCCCATCCAGCTCTCGCGGACTTCCTGCTGGCGGCGCACCAGGTAACCCGCCAGGTAAATCACCACGAACACCTTGGCAATTTCCGACGGTTGCACGTTGAAGAAGCTGAAGCCGATCCAGCGCATCGAACCGTTCACTTCCCGGCCGATACCCGGCACCAGCACCAGCACCAGCAAACCGAAGGCGCCCACCAGCATCAGCCAGCCCATGCGCTGCCAGGTCGAGATCGGCACCATCATGGTGGCAATGCAGGCGCCCACACCGAGCACCACGTAAACCAGGTGACGGATCATGTGATAGAGCGGGTTGCCCGACTGCACTGCAGCCACTTCCGAGGATGCGGAAGTGATCATCACCAGGCCAAGGCCAAGCAGGCCCAGGCAACCGGCCAGCATGGCGAAATCCAGGTCGATGCCCCGACCGCTGATCAGCGGCGATGGATAGGGCTTGATGATGCCAAGGATCATGACAAGGCCTCCACGGCTTGGGCAAACAGACGCCCGCGCTCTTCGAAGTTCTTGAACATGTCCAGGCTCGCGCACGCAGGAGACAACAGCACCGCATCGCCATCGCGGGCAAGCCCGGCACATTGCTGTACTGCTTCATCGAGTGTCTTGACCCGGATCAATGGCACGGCGTCGCCCAGGGCCGCGGCCAGCAACTCGGCATCGCGCCCCAGCAGCACCACGGCGCGGCAATGGGCCGCCACCGGTGCGCGCAAGGCGCTGAAATCGGCCCCCTTGCCGTCGCCACCGGCAACCAGCACCAGCTTGCCGGCGATGTCGGCGCCCAGCCCTTCGATGGCGGCGAGGGCCGCACCGACGTTGGTCGCCTTGGAGTCGTCGTACCAGGTCACGCCGTCGCGCTCACGCAACCATTGGCAACGGTGCGCCAGGCCAGCGAAAGTACGCAAGCTGGCCAGCATCGCGTCGAACGGCAGACTGACCGCGTGCCCCAACGCCAGCGCCGCGAGGGCATTGGACTGGTTGTGGGCGCCGCGGATTTTCAATTCGCGCACCGGCATCAGGTTTTCAAACTGAAATGCCAGGTATTTCTCGCCATTCTCTTCACGCAGGCCAAAAGCCTTGAAGTCCGGCTTGTTCAAGCCAAACGTCCAGCACGGCAGACCTTCACTCATCAGCGGCCGGGACAAGGCGTCCTGGCGGTTGACCACCACCTGCCGGGCACCCCGGAAAATCCGGTGCTTGGCCAGGTGATACGCCGGCAGACCGCTGTAGCGGTCCATGTGGTCTTCGCTGACATTGAGCACGGTCGCGACTTCGGCGTTCAACTGGTCGGTAGTCTCCAGCTGGAAGCTGGACAGTTCCAGTACATAGAGCTCGACGTCATCGCCGAGCAGGTCCAAGGCCGGCGTGCCCAGGTTGCCGCCCACGGCAACGCGTTTACCGGCAGCCGCGGCCATTTCGCCGACCAGGGTAGTGACCGTACTTTTTGCGTTCGAACCCGTGATTGCCACGATGGGCGCTTTCGCGTTACGCGCGAACAGCTCGATGTCGCCGGACAGTTTCACACCACGAGTGGCAGCCTGCTGCAACGCCGGAGTCGACAAGGCAAGGCCTGGGCTCACGTACAGTTCATCGGCGCGGCAGAGGAACTCCACGTCCAGCTCGCCACAACGCACTTCCACCTGAGGGTAGTCACGCCGCAGCGTCGCCAGCTCCGGTGGGTTCTCGCGTGTATCGGCCACCGCAAAGGCCACGCCCCGCTGCGCCAGGAAGCGCACCAGGGACATGCCGCTCTTGCCGAGGCCGACAACGATGCGGAAGTGGTCAGAAGCGATCAGAGACACTCGTTCTACCTCAGTTTCAGGGTGGCAAGACCAATCAGCACCAGAATCACGGTGATGATCCAGAAACGGACGATCACACGCGGCTCGGGCCAGCCCTTGAGTTCAAAATGGTGGTGAATCGGCGCCATGCGAAAGACACGGCGACCGGTCAGTTTGAAGGAAGCGACCTGAATGACGACCGAAAGGGTTTCCATCACGAACACACCGCCCATGATGAACAAGACGATTTCCTGGCGCACGATCACCGCGATGGTGCCCAGGGCAGCACCGAGGGCCAGCGCACCGACATCACCCATGAAGACCTGTGCCGGATAGGTGTTGAACCAGAGAAAGCCCAGGCCCGCGCCGATCAGCGCCCCACAGAAAACAATCAGCTCGCCGGCGCCCGGAACATAAGGAATCAACAGGTATTCGGCGAACTTAACGTTACCCGACAGGTAGCAGAAGATGCCCAGTGCGCCGCCCACCATCACGGTCGGCATGATCGCCAGGCCATCGAGGCCGTCGGTCAGGTTGACCGCGTTGCTGGAGCCAACGATGACGAAATAGGTCAACACGATGAAACCGGCGCCCAACGGGATGCTGGCATCCTTGAGCATTGGCAGGATCAGGGTGGTTTCGACGTTGCTGGGTGCCGTCATGTACAGGAAGATCGCCGCGCCCAGGCCGAACACCGACTGCCAGAAATATTTCCAGCGGCTTGGCAGGCCGCGCGAGTTCTTTTCGATGACCTTGCGGTAGTCATCGACCCAGCCAATGGCGCCGAACAGCAAGGTAACGATCAGTACCACCCAGACATAACGGTTGCTCAGGTCAGCCCAGAGCAAGGTGCTGATGGCGATGGCCGAAAGGATCAGCGCGCCACCCATGGTCGGCGTGCCGGACTTGGACAAATGCGATTGCGGACCATCGTTACGCACAGCCTGGCCAATCTGGCGAATCTGCAGGGTACGGATCATCCATGGGCCCAGGCAAAGGGCCAGGGTCAATGCGGTCAGCACACCCAGAATCCCGCGCAGGGTCAGGTACTGAAAGACCGCGAAGCCTTTGTAGAACTGTTGCAGATACTCAGCCAGCAGCAGCAGCATTAATGTTTCTCCCCGCTGGAACCGCACAACGCTGCCACGACGTTTTCCATCGCAGCGCTGCGCGAACCCTTGATCAAAATAGTGGTATTAGTGTCCTGCTCGGCGCTAACGGCCGCGATCAGGTCAGCTTGAGTAGCGAAATGGCGGGCATTTTCCCCGAAAGCCGCGACTGCATAGGCCATCAACGGGCCCACGGCATAGAGTGCCGAGACCTTGCCTTTGGCATAGGCGCCTACTTGTTCATGACCTTCCTGCGCCCATTGGCCCAACTCGCCGATATCTCCGAGCACCAGAACGGTGCGGCCGGAAAAGCCGGCGAGTATATCAATGGCCGCGCACATTGAGGTGGGGTTTGCGTTGTAGGAATCATCGATTACCCGCACACCCTTGCTGGACATTTGCGCGACAGTCCGGCCCTTGACCGGTTGCACGTTGTTCAGCCCTTCGGCGATGCCCTCGAGTGTCAGACCAAAGGCATGAGCGACAGCCGCAGCCGCCAGCGCATTTTGTACGTTGTGCGTTCCCAGCAGATTCAACTGAACGTGCGCGACACCGGACGGGCCATGCAGGTCGAACGCCGGGCAGCCCCGTGCATCGCGGGTCAGACCGCTGGCATTGAAGTCGGCCGCGGCGTTATCGAGGGCAAAACTCAGCACGGCATGCTGGCCGGCGCGCGCCTTCCAGATGGCGAATGCCTTGTCGTCCAGGTTGAGCACGGCGATGCCGCCCTCACCCAGGCCTTCGAGAATCTCGCCCTTGGCTTCGACAATCTTCTCGGGACCGCCGAATTCGCCGACGTGGGCGGTGCCGGCGTTGTTGATCACCACCACTTGGGGGCGAGTCAGACCAACGGTGTAGGCAATCTCGCCAATACGCGAGGCGCCCAGTTCGATGACCGCCGCCGTGTGCTCAGGTGCGATTTCCAACAGAGTTAGTGGTGCACCCAGGTCGTTGTTCAGGTTGCCGCGGGTCGCCAATACCGGACCACGGGTGCGCAGGATGCTGGCGAGCATTTCCTTGACGGTGGTTTTCCCACTGGAGCCAGTAATCGCCGCTACTTGTTTGGTAAAGCCGGCGCGATTGATAGCACCCAGCTGGCCCAATGCGACACGTGTGTCGGCCACGACCAGCTGCGGCAAAGTGCTGCCTGGGACTTCGCGCTCGACCAATGCGGCAACGGCGCCTTTGGCGGCCACGTCGTTCAGGTAATCATGCCCATCAAAACGCGGGCCGGTCAGCGCGACAAACAATTGACCGGCCGCAATTGCGCGACTGTCGATGCTGACACCGCTGAAGGTGCTGTCGGCGTTGACCAGGCGGGCCTGCAATGGCGCGACCAGTTCACTCAGGGAAAGAGGCTTAAGCATGCGCCACCTCCCAGGCTTTCAGAGCGTTGTCAGCCTCGACCAGATCGGAAAAGTCATGGCGTTGGCCGTTGATTTCCTGGTAATCCTCATGCCCTTTGCCTGCAAGCACGATAACGTCATCCACCGATGCGCCAGCAATCAATTGTTCGATAGCCTGGCCACGACCGGCTACGAAACGGACCTTGTCGGGCGCGGCAAAACCGGGACGAATATCGTCGAAGATGGCGTTGGGGTCTTCAGTGCGAGGGTTGTCATCGGTAACCAGCACACCGTCGGCCAGACGCTCGGCCACTTCGGCCATCAACGGGCGCTTGCCGCGATCGCGGTCGCCGCCGCAGCCGAACAGGCACAGCAACTTGCCCTTGGCGTGCGGACGCAAGGCTTCGAGAACTTTTTCCAGGGCATCGGGGGTATGGGCGTAATCGACCACCACCAGCGGCTGCGAACCACCACCAAGGCGCTGCATGCGCCCGACCGGGCCCTCCAGCAGCGGCAGGACCTTGAGAATCTCGTCCAATGGATAGTCCATACCCATCAAGGTACCGACTGCAGCCAAGACGTTGCTCAGGTTGAAGCGTCCCAACAGCGCACTGCGCAGACTGTGTTCGCCCTGGGCAGTGACCAGGGTTGCCTGTACGCCGCTGTCGTCGAAGTGTGCCTGGCGGCAATACAACGAAGCGCCGGCATCTTTCAGGCTGTAGCTGATCAGGCGCGATTCATGGGCCTGGCCCGCGAGCTCGCGACCAAACTCGTCATCAAGGTTCACCACTCGGCAACGCAGGTCCGGCCAGGCGAACAGACGCGCCTTGGCCTGGGCATAAGCCTCCATGCTGCCGTGGTAATCGAGATGATCACGCGACAGGTTGGTCATGACCGCGATATCGAATGCCAGCGCAGCAACCCGCCCTTGATCCAGGGCATGTGACGACACTTCCATAGCTACGGCGCCCGCACCGGCCTTTTTCAGGTCGTACAAGGTGGCCTGGACCGCAATGGGGTCCGGCGTGGTCAAGCGGCCGCTGACCAGTTTGCCGTAGAAACCGGTCCCCAGTGTGCCGATCAGACCGCAGTGCTTGCCCAGGCGATCCAGCGCCTGCGCCACCAGTTGAGTGACGCTGGTCTTGCCGTTGGTTCCGGTAACACCGACCAGTACCAACTGACGACTGGCATCACCATAGAATCGACCGGCAATATCGGAGAGCTGGGCAGCCAGGCCCTTGACCGGAATCAGCGGCACGTCGGTTATCGGCAGCACCGTGGCGCCTTCGGCTTCATAAGCTACCGCCGTCGCACCGCGCTGCAGTGCATCGGCGATATGCGCACGGCCATCGAATTTGCCTCCCGGCACAGCCAGGAACAGATCGCCAGCACGTACATTACGGCTGTCGAGGGTCAGCTCACGGATCAACCGATTGTTGCCGACCTGTGGAAATATTTTGCTCAGAGGCATAGTCATCAACCGCGCCCTCCTTTGGCGGGCGCAGCATCGGCTTGCTGCTGTGGAGTTGCCGTCGGCAGGTTATCTGGCGGCACGTTCATCAAGCGCAACGTGCCGGACATCACCTTGCTGAAGACAGGTGCCGAAATCAGACCACCGAAATAGGCGCCAGTGCCCGGCTCGTCGATAACGACGACGATGGCGTAGCGAGGATTGCTCATCGGTCCGAAACCGGCGAACAGCGAGCGGTAGGCATTTTCGGTGTAACCCTTGGAACCGACAGTCGCCTTACGCGCGGTACCCGACTTGCCGCCCACGTGATAAGCCGGCACTCTGGCGCGGAACACCCCTCGTGAATCCTCAATCACTTGCTGCAACATGCCCTGGATGGTTTTAGCGGTTTCGACCGGCATTACCTGGGCGGACTCTGGTTCCTTGTCGACCTTGAGAATGCTCAACGGCACCATGCGACCGTCGTTGGCCAGCGCCGCATAGGCATGCACCAACTGCAGCGCCGTCACCGACAGGCCGTAGCCGTAAGACAGTGTCGCCGTTTCGGCCTTCTTCCATTCACGATGATTCGGCAGGTTGCCGACACGCTCGCCCGGGAAGCCCAGGCCGGTGTACTGACCCAGACCCAGCGACGACATCATGCGATAGATGGACTCGCCACCGATATCGAACGCCACCTTGCTCATCCCCACGTTACTGGAGTTGATCAGAATGCCGGTCAGATCCAGGATCGGCCCTTCGGTCTTGGTAACGTCGCGAATGGTGTAACGGCCCAGTTGCAGGGTACCCGGATAGACTTCGACCTTGTCGCTCGGCTTCCAGCGGCCAGTCTGCAGGGCTGCAGTCATCGAAATCGGCTTTACCGTCGAACCTGGTTCGAACACATCGATGATGGCGCGGTTACGCATTGCTGCGGGGAACATGCTGCGGCGGTTGTTCGGGTTGTAGGTCGGCTGGTTGGCCATGGCCAGCACTTCACCGGTCTTCACGTCCATGATCACCAGGCTGCCGGCCTTGGCCTCGTTCTCGACGATGGCGTTGCGCAGTTCACGGCTGGCCAGATATTGCAGGCGCAGGTCGATGGACAACGCCAAGGCTTTGCCGGCCTTGGCGTTTTTGGTGACCTGAATATCCTTGATCAACCGACCTCGCCGGTCCTTGATAACCTGTCGCTTGCCGGGAACCCCGGCCAGCCAGTCTTCATAGGCCAGTTCGACGCCTTCGCGACCGTGATCATCGAGGTCGGTGAAGCCGACCATGTGCGCCGCCACATCACCGGCTGGATAGAATCGCCTGAATTCCTCGATGCCGTAGACACCGGGTACCTTGAGGTCGAGCACGACCTGCCCCTGTTCCGGCGTCAGCCCTCGGACCAGGTAGATGAATTCCTTGCTGGCCTGTTGTTCCAGGCGCTCGCTCAGCTGTTTGGGGTCTTGTCCCAGAGCAGCCGCCAATGCCGGCCACTTGTCCTTGGCCAGCTGCATTTCCTTGGGGTTGGCCCACAGGGTCGTGACCGGTGTACTGACGGCCAGAGGCTCGCCATTACGGTCGGTAATCAGGCCGCGGTGCGCAGGAATCGGGATGTGACGCAGGCTGCGAGCGTCGCCCTGCCCCTTGAGGAAGTCATGGTCGATCACTTGCAGGTCGACGATACGCCATGAGATGGCAGCCACCATCACTGCCAGCAGACCGAGCACCACACGAAACCGCCAAGGGTAAAGTGCACCTTCGAGTTTCATCATGGCGCCACCATGCGAACTTCAGCGGCGCCGGGGATACGCATTTTCAATTGATCGCTGGCCAGGGTTTCGATGCGGCTGTGCGCAGTCCAGGTACTCTGCTCGAGGATCAAGCGCCCCCATTCGGCCTGGGCCTTGTCACGTTCGTTGAGTTCCCCGTACAGGGTATTGAGCAACTGGCGATTCCAGTGGGCGCTGTACGACACTGCGATTGCGGAAACGAGCACGCCAACAAACAGCAGAAGCATCAGGAAGCTTCCGCCTGGCAGGGGCTTGGCAAATAGCCTGCTCACCGCAGCTTCTCCGCGACACGCATGACGGCGCTGCGCGAGCGTGGGTTGGCCTTGAGCTCGGCTTCGGATGCGAACTGCGCCTTGCCATGGATCTTGATCTTCGGATCGAACGCCTTGAACTGTACCGGCAGGTTGCGTGGCAGGTTGTCGGCTTCACCCTTGGCGAGCCGGCGCATGAACAGCTTGACGATTCGGTCTTCCAGCGAGTGGAAGCTGATCACCACCAGGCGACCGCCGATCTCCAGCGATTCCAGCGCGGCCTCAAGACCTGTCTCCAGGTCAGCCAGCTCGTTATTGACGTGAATTCGCAGCCCCTGAAATGCACGGGTCGCCGGGTTCTTGCCTTTCTCCCAGGCCGGATTTGCAACCTTGAGCACTTCGGCAAGATCGGCGGTGCGCTCGAAACGCTGGGTTTCGCGACGCAATACCACGGCACGGGCCATGCGCTTGGCAAAACGCTCTTCGCCGTATTCCTTGAATACCCGGGCAATCTCTTCTTCAGGCGCGGTAGCGATGAAGTCGGCCGCACTGATCCCGCGCGATGGGTCCATGCGCATATCCAGAGGGCCATCATTGAGAAAGCTGAAACCGCGTTCAGGGTCGTCGAGCTGCGGCGACGAGACGCCCAGGTCGAGCAATACACCGTTGACCTTGCCGGCCAGACCGCGCGCGGCGACTTCGGCACCCAGCTCGGCAAAACTGCGCTGCACAATGACAAAGCGGCCGTCTTCGGCCGCCAGCGCTTGCCCGGTGGCAATCGCTTGTGGATCCTTGTCGAAGCCCAGCAGTCGGCCTTCGGGCCCCAGGTGCTGGAGAATGAGGCGACTGTGACCGCCGCGCCCGAAGGTGCCATCCAGATAGCAGCCATCGGCGCGTACGGCGAGAGCCTCGACGGCTTCGTCAAGCAGTACGGTGATGTGGTTAAAGCCGCTATCTATAGTCACAGTATCAATTCACGCAGTTCATCAGGCATGGCGCCCGGTTGTTGAATGGCTACCAGGTCGGCTGCAGCGACAGCGTTCCAGGCGTCCTCGTCCCACAATTGAAACTTGTTCAGCTGCCCAACCAGCATCGCGCGCTTGTCGAGCCTGGCGTACTCGCGCAAACGCGGAGGAACCAGAAAGCGGCCACTGCCATCGAGCTCGAGATCAACCGCGTTGCCGATCAGCAAACGCTGCAGGCGGCGGTTCTCTTCACGCAATGAAGGCAAGGCGCGCAATTTGGTTTCAATAACTTCCCACTCGTCGAGCGGATATACACACAAGCAAGGGTCGACAGCATCAATGGTCACGATCAGCTGCCCGGAACTACGCGAATCCAGCTCGTCGCGATACCGGCTCGGCATAGCGAGACGGCCCTTGGCGTCGAGACTGATGGCGTTAGCTCCGCGAAACACGGCTGCGCTTCCTATATTTTAGCTTTTTGTGCCTGAAAAACCCACTTCATGCCACTTTCTGCCACTTGCGCACACTATAGGAATGCGCCTACCACACCGTCAAGGCGCGCACATAAGGAAAACCCTTACAGATCGGAGATTTAGGAGTGAAAAGGGGGTCAGGAGGGGGATTTTGCAGGTATTTCGACAAACAAAAGCGAGTTCACTCAGGGAGATAGAGAGCGAAGTTAAAGTAATTTATTAAGTGTAAGATTTTTTTGGTATTACAAATCGCGTCTGCTATTGAATCAAGCAGGAAGGGAAAAGGTGGAGAGTCGATCTGTAAGCCGGGTTCTGTCGAGGACAGTCATTCCTCTACGATGGCCATCACTGGACACCTTTAGCAACCTACCCGGTTCCAACGCGGGCCGCGCCATATGGAACCCTATTTGGTCTTGCTCCGAGTGGGGTTTACCTAGCCACGAACTGTTACCAGTCGTGCGGTGCGCTCTTACCGCACCTTTTCACCCTTACCGGCACCGAAGTGCTTAGGCGGTTATTTTCTGTGGCACTTTCCGTAGGCTCACGCCCCCCAGGCATTACCTGGCACTCCGCCCTATGGAGCCCGGACTTTCCTCCCCCCTCTTTTGCGGAACAAAAGAAGGCAGCGACTGTCCAATCGACTCTCCGCCGCGAAGGTTAACGGGAGCCGCGGCGAAGAACAAGCTTTATCCCTTCAGGTGGCTTTGTGCCAGTACTCATTGCTACTACCTAAGCGAAGTAAAGCAACAACTTTTGCACTGTCAAATCGCCCCACCATCAATTGACGAAAATTTATTCGCCCTTCTGTTTTTCCAGTGCCACCTGATATAGCACGTTCTTGCGCACCCCGGTAATTTCCGCGGCAAGCGCTGCCGCCCGCTTGAGGGGCATTTCAGCGAGCAGCAGATCCAGAATGCGCATGACTTCGCCACTGACGGCCTCATCACTTTCAGGTGCGGTCCAGCCTGCCACCAGGACCACGCATTCGCCGCGCTGCTGATTGCTGTCGGCTTCGACGAACTCGCGAAGTTGCGCAAGCGGCAAACCCTTCAGCGTTTCGAACGTCTTGGTCAATTCTCGCGCCAGCAATGCCGGACGCTCTGCGCCAAAGATAGCCTCCAGGTCCTGCAGGCACTCCAGAATGCGATGTGGCGCTTCGTAGAAAATCAGCGTGCGCGGCTCTTCCTTCAACAACTCCAGACGCGCCCGGCGGCCAGCCGTCTTGGCCGGCAGAAACCCCTCGAAGATGAAGCGATCGGAAGGCAACCCTGCCGCCGACAACGCTGCAATCAAGGCACAGGCTCCCGGGACCGGGACCACGGCAATCCCCGCTGCACGCGCCTGACGCACCAGATGATAGCCAGGATCGGAAATCAGCGGCGTGCCGGCATCGGAAATCAGGGCGACATTGTCACCGGCCTGCAGGCGGGTCAGAAATCGACTGCCCTCGTCGCGCTCGTTGTGCTCATGACAGGCGGCCAACGGCGTATTGATGCCGAAGTGCTGGAGCAAGCGGATCGAATGACGGGTGTCTTCGGCGGCAATCAGCGCCACCTCACTCAGCACCTTGAGGGCCCGGGCACTCATGTCATCCAGGTTACCAATGGGCGTGGCGACCACATAAAGCGTGCCAGCAGTGGAATTCGAAATACCTGGAACAGTCACGACACACACCTGTCTTAATGGTCAAACCGCCATTGTACAGCCTGCGACAAACCCTGCCCTGTAACATTTGCTCGACCAATATGAATGGTTTCACACCAGTAACATCGCGCCCCGGCCAGTGCTTGGGTACAATTGCCCGTTAATTTGATCGAGTATCAGGGACACTTACATGATTGCTTGCCTGCGGCTGCTCTCCGCCCTCTGCCTTGCTGCCTTGCTGGCAGCCTGCGCCAGTTCGCCTTCGTCGAGCCTTGGCGAACTTCCGCGCACCCCGGATGCCAGCATCGAGCAACTGCTCGAGCGAGCAGCCTCCAGCAAAGACCCGGAAGAAGCCAGCCTGCTGCGCCTCAGTGCAGCCGACCAGGCCTATCGGCAAAAGAACTTCGTACAATCGGCGCGCATTCTCGAACAAGTGCCGCTGGATCAACTCAAGCCAGCACAACAGATATTTGCCAGCACCCTGTCCGCCGAACTGGCCATGACTCGCAACCAGCCCAAGGCCGCACTCAGCGCCTTGAGCCACCCGAGCATGGAGCGCCTGGACGAGCTGCCGCCCGAGCAACAGGTCCGCACTCATAGCGTACGTGCCGCCGCACTGGCAGCCGACGGTCAGACCCTGGCTGCCGCCCGGGAACGCATTGCCATCAGCCCGATGCTCAAAGGCAAACAGGCGGCAGCGAACAATGACGCGATCTGGACCCTGGTCGCCTCACTGCCAACCGAGCAACTGCACAGCACCGGCAAGGACGAACTGGCAGGCTGGATGAGCCTTGCCCTGGCCGTGAAAAGCGCCGGCAGTCTGGAACAGCAACAGGCCGCCATCGATAACTGGAAAGCCCAGAACCCCGATCACCCCGCCGCCAGGGAATTGCCCCTGTCGCTGACCAAACTCAAGGAGATGGCCAGCCAGCCACTGACCAAAATCGCCCTGCTGCTGCCCCAGGAAGGCCAGCTTGCCTCGGTAGGCCGCGCCCTGCGCGACGGCTTCATGGCCGCTCACTTCCAGGCCGAACAGGCCGGCCTGAAACCGCCGGTCGTCGAAGTCTTCGACAGCTCGCGACTGACCTCCATGGATGACTTCTACCGCCAGGCCCAGGCTGCCGGCGTGCAACTGGTCGTCGGCCCACTGGAAAAACCCCTGGTCAAGCAACTGAGCAGCCGCCAGACACTGCCGATCACCACATTGGCACTGAACTACAGCGATGCAGGTCAGGCCAGCCCACCCGAACTGTTCCAGTTCGGCCTTGCCGCCGAAGACGAAGCACGCGAAGTGTCCCGCCGCGCCCGCGCAGACGGCATGCATCGCGCCGTGGCACTGGTACCGAAAGGCGAATGGGGCGACCGCGTACTCAAGGCCTTCCGTGAAGACTGGGAAGCCAATGGTGGCACCCTGATCGCCGCCGAACACGTCGACCAGCCAGTGGCCCTGGCCCAGCAGATCGCCGACCTGTTCCAGCTGCGCCAGAGCGAAGGGCGCGCCAAGAGCCTGCAAAGCACCGTCGGTGGTGCCGTCTCGGCGCAACCATCGCGCCGCCAGGACATCGACTTCATCTTCCTCGCCGCCACGCCGCAGCAGGCCCAGCAGATCAAGCCGACCCTGAACTTCCAGTACGCTGGTGACGTTCCCGTCTATGCCACCTCGCACCTGTTCAGCGCCAGCGGCGACCAGGCCCAGTACAACGACATGAACGGCATCCGCTTCTGCGAAACGCCATGGCTGCTCGATACCGGCAACGCCCTGCGCCAACAAGTGGTGCGCCAGTGGCCGCAAGCCGCCAGCAGCCTCGGTCGCCTGTATGCCATGGGCGTCGACGCCTACAGCCTGGCGCCACGCCTGACCCAGCTCAAGGCCCTGCCGGACAACCGCATCGAGGGCATGTCGGGCAGCCTCAGCATGAGCCCGAACCAGCGAATCGAACGTCATCTGCCCTGGGCCGAATTCGAAGGCGGCCAGGTCAAACGCCTGCCGGATACGCCGCGCTGATGCCAGCCGCGCCGCACTTGCACGCCGGCAAGGAAGCCGAGGCCCAGGCCCTGAACTTTCTGAAGGAACAAGGTCTGCGCCTGCTGGCGCAGAACTGGTCATGCAAACGCGGTGAGCTAGATCTGGTCATGCTTGACGGCGATACAGTAGTATTCGCCGAAGTCCGCTACCGGCTGCACGCGCAATGGGGCGGCGCACTCGGTAGCATCGACGCGCGCAAGCGCGAGAAGCTGGTAATTGCCGCACAGTATTTTTTACAGAAGGAATCGCGCTGGGCCAGTCATCCCTGCCGCTTCGACGTGATCGCCCTCGAAGGCACACCGGGTGAGGCCCCCAGGCTGAACTGGTTAAAAAATGCCTTCGATAGCTAATGCCGCACTTTCGGCAGCCGTTACATCCTATCTAAATCAACGTTTTTTGCTCTTTGCTTTGCGGGCTGCACATTCATGTGCCGGGAAGCCTCTGAGAAGACTCAGACAGCGCCCGACCAGCCGCCCTACTTAAGGTCACATTGATGGACATGCAATCCCGAATTCGCCAGCTATTTCAGGCCAGCATCAACACCAAGCAACAGGCGATGGAAGTCCTTGCACCGCACATCGAGCAAGCCAGTCAGGTCATGGTCAATGCACTGCTCAACGAAGGCAAGATGCTTTCCTGCGGCAATGGCGGCTCGGCCGGTGACGCCCAGCACTTCTCTTCAGAGCTGCTCAACCGCTTCGAACGCGAGCGCCCCAGCCTGCCGGCCATTGCCCTGACGACCGACAGCTCGACCATCACCTCGATCGCCAACGATTACAGCTACAACGAAATCTTCTCCAAACAGATCCGTGCACTGGGCCAACCGGGCGATGTGCTGCTGGCGATTTCCACCAGCGGAAACTCGGCGAACATTATTCAAGCGATCCAGGCCGCACATGATCGCGAAATGATTGTCGTAGCAATGACCGGACGCGACGGTGGCGGCATGGCCTCCTTGCTGCTGCCCGAAGATGTCGAGATTCGCGTTCCGGCCAACGTCACCGCACGTATCCAGGAAGTCCACCTGCTGGCGATCCATTGCCTCTGCGATCTGATCGACAGCCAATTGTTCGGGAGTGAAGAATGACCCCTAATCGCATCGGCCTGATGGCCCTGACCCTGTGCCTCGGCCTCAGCGGCTGCAGCTCGATCGTCAACGTCTCGCGCGAAGCCCCGATCGAAGACGATCGCGGCACCCGCACCCTCGGCAGCAAGATCGACGACTCGCTGATCGAAACCAAGGTTGCCGTCAACATCGCCAAGGCCAACCCCGACCTGGACAAGAACTCGCACATCGTCGTGAGCAGTTTCAACGGCGTCGTGCTGCTTGCCGGCCAGGTTCCGCGCCCCGACCTCAAGGCCACGGCCGAACAAGTTGCCAGCTCCGTACAGCGCGTCAAGACGGTCCACAACGAACTGCAGATCCTGCCACCCTCCTCCTTGCTGGCCCGCAATAACGACACCTGGCTGACCACCAAGATCAAGACCCAGATGCTCGCCGACAACAGCATCCCCGGCTCACGGATCAAGATCATCACCGAAAATGGCATCGTCTACATGCTGGGCCTGGTCACCAGGCAGGAAGCCGCCCAGGCGACCAGCCTGGTGCAGGGCGTGTCTGGCGTACAGAAAATCGTCAAGCTGTTCGAATACATCGACTGACGCTTTTCATGCGCCAGGAAAAAAGGCGATCCCTCGGTTCTTTGCAGCGCAGTAATGTGTACTAAAGCCAACGATAGCCCTCGCTTAGAGGGCTATTTTATGCAACAAAATTGTTGTATTTGACAGCTCTAGATCTACTACCTATACCAAATGGACTATTTGGCGAGGGTTGCTAGATGCCGGCAGTGGACGCATATGCAAAGGTCGTGGTCGATAACTCAGGATTTCGAAGTGAAATCCCAGTCCTTCTGACCCAGGAAGGAGTTGTCCTACCCCTTCTGGACTATCTGCTAAACAAAGCGAATGAGCGCAGCCATGCCTGGCAACACAACGTCGTCATCGCGGCAAAGCTGCTGCTTGAGTACATGGAAGCCAATCAGGGCAATTTCTCAGACCCTACCACCCTGTTTCAGTCATTCGCGACTCGCCTCTATACCGGCACCATTGGCGATGACGGCCTTGATCCCTCCGGTTTGTATTGGATACCAGCCAGTACTGCCATGGCCAATCGGCACCTCAATGCTCTCAAAGGGTTGACCGATTACTTGGCTGATCATGAGGGCGTTCAGCACATGAACCCCTTGGTGACCGCCAATAGCTACGACCAGCGCCTGAACTATGCCGCTTGGTATCGCCGCAACCAGAACGATTTTCTTGGTCACATCAAGGATAAGACGGTCAACGAAACCGTCCAAAAAGCGCGCAACGTCAGGGGAAGACGTAAGCTGAGCAACACCGACGATGATGCTGTTGCCTTTCCTGAGCGGTTATTCGAACGTTTTTATCTGGAGGGAGTAGGCGGCGCACATGATCGACGTTGCGCCGTCCGCGACCAGCTCATCACCATGATGATGCACGGTGCTGGCTTGCGCGAAAGCGAGCCTTTGCATCTTTGGATTCAGGATGTACTGATCGACCCGCATGACCTCAAGAGAGCTCTCGTCCGCGTCTACCATCCCGAAGAAGGTAAGGCGCCCGAAGACTGGAAGAGTCGGACAGGAAAGACGAACCGCTCGGCCTATCTGCGAGAAAAGCACGTCCTAGCTCCGCGTAACAAGCTCAGGGGCACCAAAGCTGTAGGTTGGAAAGTTCGGACTCACGACCACAGCGACTTCTACATCCAATTGCACTGGTTTCCAACTGACTTTGGTCGACTGTTCCTGAAGCTTTGGAAAGAGCACCTGTTTTACCTAGCGAGCATCGACCGCCACCATCCCTACGCATTCGTTTCCTATGAACAGGACTCTTTGGGTCAGCCCTACACCCTGAATGCGTTCAACAAAAACTACGCAGCCGCGATGGCCAGGGTTGGGCTATCCACATCCAAGGTCGAGGGTCGCTCACCCCATGGACACCGTCATGCTTTCGGTCGCCGGCTCACCCGAGCAGGCGTTGATCCGGTGATACGCAAGAAAGCGCTGCATCATTCATCGCTTGAGTCGCAGGTCGTCTATACGGCTCCCGGCATAGCTGATGTGAGCCAAGCGCTGGATCAAGCGAGCAAACGCTTAGATGAGCATCCTGCAGATAGCCGACTCATTCAGACCTTCAGTAACTGGGATGAGGTCATAAATACTGGGTTCGAAGACATCGATCCAATAGGCCTACTCTCGGGGCCAAACGCTAAACTCAGGAAGGTCTGACATGGGAAAGGGAAAGGGAAAGGAAAAAAAGTATAATGGCCGCAATAGTGATCTAACTTTTTCTTGGTTAACGCGAGATCATGGCGAGCATTGGGAAGAATGGCGAGTGCTTTTTTCGGGCTGGATAAATACGCAACACCAAGCTCTTAGTCAAAAGTTGACCTCGATCAGTTTTTTTGCATTGAATTTTTTGCAAAAGATACCCATGGGGCATCAACCTGCCTCCTTGTTTCAAGCAAGCAGGAAAAGCTTACTACCAGATCTTGAAAGCTTGATTTCGGAAGGTCGAAATAGCGTAATTGCGCGCATACAAAATCATATTTTTCACTTGATCAATTGGGTGATTGCTGAACAATTTTCCGAACCAAACGACGAGGGTCGGATGATTCCGTTGGTGGCTAATCCCTTTGGAATGGCCAGCACCAGTGGCATGCCTTACACGGAATCGGTGCATAACCCGCTGCCGTATGCATACATCAAGGAATTGCGTGAAATTTTATGCCCTCAACCATTTGGTGATTTCGGCGACTGGGTCTGGGCGCAACAGGCAACAGGCCAAGAGCGCTCCGATGGTAGATCAGCAGCGTTAACCGGCGACTGGTTCGAGGTCGATCCTTCCTTGATCGATACTAACGATCCTGACTGTGTGTGGCGAGTGCGCACCATAGGTCGCCGCAATGCTGGAAAGAGGATTTCAGTTCAAACTCACGAGATCTGGTCGCCCATTCGTGCAGTGGCAATCTTGGTCAAGCTTCACCTTCCATTACGCACCTTTCAGGTTCGCTTTCTCGACTCGGGCGAGGCCGATACTTGGCGCTACGAAGAAGGCAAATGGGTGATCAATAAACGGCACTCATTCAAAAATGGCAGCGAAAAAAATCCTTGGAACCGAGGAATATTCCGTCGCATTGTTGACCGTGACATTGGCGATGTCATGACCGGACTGTACATAAGTACCAACAAGACCGCAGATCAGAATAAAGACGAGCGCGAACGTGGCTATACCATCCCTTGGCAGCATGCTGAAGTGCTGCATTGGCTAGAAAAACTGCGAAACTGGCAAGAGAAGTATAATCCAATTGTTCAGCCAACCCCATGCACGGAGCTGGAAAGTAAGCATTTCGGCTATGCCACGTCAGAACAGCAACAACGTGATATGGGGGCCATCTCGTTCCTGTTTCGCGACGCTTGCGCCAAGGGCCTAGATCGTTGCAAACCCATAGGAAAAAATAATCTTGAAGTGATTTGGTATCGATTGCTTAGCACTTTGGAAGACCGGGTCGCGTCACGTGGACAAACCCTTAGTGACGGCACTCGATTGCGTTTTGTGAAAGATTATGGGGAGAAATATGGAGGGAGAAAGACAGCCACCGAATTTCCGCTACATAGTCTGCGAGTATCACTGCTGACCTGCTTTGCAATGGAGGGCAAGGTGCCAATGCCCGCACTGTCCAAGCTCCTTGCAGGGCACTCGCGACTAATCATGACGCTCTATTACACGAAACCAACTCCGGCGATGATGACCAAAGCGTTGGACGCGGCCAGTCTCAAAATTGAGGCCGCACAAGACGATAGCTTGCGTACATTCCTCCGTGATGCAGAGATGCGCCAGATCAAGGGAAAAGTTGCTTACCGTGACGCGGCATCCTTGGAAGCTGCATTAGCAAACCGAAATCCTATCGGCTGGGAACATCGCCATGTTGGCATTTGCCTAGTCGGCGGCAACACTACTAAGTCGGACGAAATCGGGTCTGTCGGCGGTTGCTGGAACGGGGGTGAGTTCATGTATTCAAGGGGCAAAGGTCTGGATTCTTACGGCCCTGTCCCCAACGGCCCAGAAAATTGCACTCGTTGCCGTTGGCTTGCAACCGACGCACGGTATCTGGACGCGCTGCGAGCGCAGTTCAATAACCAGAGCTACAAGGCTTCTATGGCTGCCAACTTGGCGGTTGAGCATGAGCAGGTACGAGACATCTTACTTGACGCTCGATACCGCGCAACAGAAGAGGGGCGACCTTTCCTGCAGCAGCATGAGTTGCAGGAGGCCGAGCGGCGCTATGAAAAACAAATTGTCCTTGCCGATCAGTACGCCAAGGACATGATCGCCACCTTCCAACTGATCGCTCGCTTGATTGCCATTGAAGAGGGGCGTGCCGAAGGCGACAACGCCACCAAACTCGTGGCTGTCGGAAGCATGCAGGACATTCATCAGCCCATCAGCCTCATCGAAACCAGTTCAGAGCTGCTGCAGTTGGCCCAAATCTGCGAAGACGCAGAAGTCTATCCCGACCTCGCCGATGACGTTCGCAAGACGCCTGCTATCGAAAAACGCTCACGGGCGCTCAACAACATGCTGATGCGCAATGGCTACACACCGCTTTTCATGCAGATGGACGAGCGCATGCAACTCATTGCCGGCAACGCCATGATGCGAGCGATGGCCCGCAAGGCATCGCCAAATGACCAATTGGAAGGCTTCACCTACATCTCTGGGGTGCTGGAAGCTGGACAGCTCATGAAATTGCTCCCGGAAGGCATCACAGCCCTGGAAGAGGTTTATCAGGGCTCAGTGACTAAGCTGTCTGAACTGATCGCCACCTCATCGAAAGCCACTTTGGAGGTCAGGCCATGATCGATGCTCAGGCGATCTTTGAAGACCTCAAATCGCAAGCCTCAACCCGACAGGCGAAGTCACTCAGCGCTCTCAATGACGTGCTGAAGGTTCAGCACGCAGCAGGTGAACGGAATTTCTCCATTGCAGAAATCGCGCGCCTTTCGGCTCAAAAGGGAGGCCCTAGCGCCCAGACCATTCGCAACAAAACAGGGCTTGTGTTTCGGCAGCTCATCGAAGCATGGGCTGCTCAGGCCGGCGCTTCGATGAAGGCCCCAATCAACCCGCAAGCCAAGGGCAACCGGGTTCCGAAGGATTACGAGCTGCTTGAGCGCCTGTCAGATCCCGCTATGCGAGCCATCTTTGGCCAGATCATTGCCGAGCGCAACCGCTTCCGGAATGAGCTCAACACCCTTAAGGCTAACAGCGAGCTGATTGTCGATAGGCGCCCCGTGCAGCACGTTGAGCCGCCAATTCAAAGCGGTGTCGTTCAACTCGTGCATACACTGAATCTCAATGACATGGAGGTCGAAGCGCTGAAGGCGGCTATTTCGGATGAGTTTTTCGAGCGCCGGGAATGGATTGTCAGTGCAGCCGGCCAAGTCAAGGACGAAAACAAGCGAGAAATCTACAAACATGGCTACGTGAATGCCATCAAGAAGGTTCTCAAGGAGGTCTGACCATGGCCAGCGGACAACAGGTAGCCGAACAGAATCTGAAGGCATTCATTGCTTGGTCGACATCGAAGTCGGACGATGACTTTCGTGAGTATGTCCATCGAGGCAAACTCAATCGCTCTGAGGTCGCCGCCGAATGTGGTTTCGGCAAAAGCGCACTCATACAGAATCCTGCTATCAAAAGCGCGCTGGAAGCGCTTGAGGCCCGGCTTAAGAAAACTGGCGTACTGCCTGATCAAAATGCTGCGGATTCGCTTTCCAGCCAAGAGCCGCCAATGCGTGATCGGGAAGCCAAGCAACGCCATCAGGATGGCCAGCGACTGAATTCCTTGGAATACGAAAACGCGTCTCTGCGTGCCGAGTTAACCCAAGCCAAAGCCCTGCTTGAGCGCTACAAGCTGATGTCTTCCTTTCTGGAAGAAACCGGACGGCTGCCACGATGAATGCCCCGTCCCCCAAACTGCTCAATGCCACGGTTCGCATCACTCGCATGCGGTCGAAGAGCCGCCATGGCTGTATCGCCTTCGGCCACCGTGTTGACCTCGCAACTGGCCTCAACGACCGCGCCACTGCGCTGGTGATCAGCGTTCCCAGCACCATCACTGAGCCGGGAAACATCTCCGTTGGGGGCATCTACGAGGTCTATGGTGAGGCTCGGAGCATCCAACATGCCCATGGCTCCCACACCGTCACGGAAACGCAGATCGAGGTTCAGGACATTTACCTGGTTCGCCCTTCTGGAAGCCAGGTGATCCAGTGGATCGCTGATCATGTGACCGGCATCCGCGAAGTCAAAGCCACCAAGCTCTGGGACGCCCATGGCGAGTGGCTGTATGACGTACTGGATGGTCGAGATCATGACGCTGTGCAGTCCATCTTACCGTCTGAGCACGTGCGTACCGGTCTGTTCGAAAAATGGGCCGAAGACGGCGACTCCAAGACTCTCCGTTTCGTCCAGGATCGCGATATACCGCTGGATCTGGCACGAAAGGTCATCAAGTTCCACAAGAAGAACACCATCGCCGCACTGATCGACGACCCCTATCGGCTTCTAAGCTTCGAAGGGAGCTGGAAACGGGTCGACGGCATTGCCCGAGCTAAGTTCGATGTTGCCCTGGACGACTCGCGCAGGTTGGCTGCCGCCCTGGAGGAGGCCCTGTATCGGGTGGCGGACAAGGGACACACCTGTGCCACCTTGAAAGATCTTCTAGGTACGGTCAGTCGGCTGGTCAATCCCTATTCTGCCCATGAGACGGCCTTGTCCAAGGCGCTTCTTCAAGGTAAGACTGCAGGCCAATTCGTCACCCGTCTAGCGGCCAACGGTGATCTGCTGTTGCACGCCCCCGGCGCCTTTCTCATGGAGCGTCAGTGCGCCGAGTTCATCCACGAGTTGTTCCGCAATCCTGACACTCAGCGGCAGTTGTTCCCGACCGACATTGACGCCGTGATTGGTGACTTCGAGCGCGAAGAGCGGATGCACCTTGGCATTCCAGACTTTGCACTGAATGACGCCCAGAAGGCAGCGATCAAGATTTCGTTTGAAAACCGCTTCAGCATCATCACAGGCGGAGCCGGTGTCGGTAAAACCACGGTACTGAAGGCGCTCTACCGGGTATTGGACACCCTTGGTAGACCATGCTTCCAAATGGCCCTGTCGGGCCGCGCAACGGCCCGCATGACGGAGGCGACTCACAGGGACGCCATTACCATCGCCGGTTTCCTACGCCGCGTCAGTGACGAAGATGTGGGGCCTGCCCCGATTATCGTCATCGACGAAGCCTCAATGCTTGATCTTGTGTCCTTCCACCGGCTTGTCTGCAAGCTGCCAGCCGGCACTCATTTGATCCTGGTGGGAGACCCGTATCAACTTCCGCCGATTGGTGCGGGCCTCGTCCTGCATGTGTTGTGTGAGCTGCCAGGCATACCGATGACCCAGCTCACCGAGGTCAAACGCCAGGCCAAGGAGTCTGCTATCCCCGCTGCAGCCAAGGCGATCCGGGAGGGCCGTTGGCCGGCGTTCTCAGCAGATGCAGCTGGGGAAGTGGTTATCATCCCTTGTTCCGATGAACAGATCATTCCGACCGTGCTCAAGTTCTACGAACAGGATCGCGACAGCACACAGATACTTGCAGCCACACGCTCCTGCCCATTTGCCGGAGTGGAAGCCATCAATCGGATCTGTCACGTGCGTTACGCTGGCCACGGTCGACACTTGATGGCCATCAACCCGGAAACCGGCGATGTCGAAGCGACCGGCTTTTGCGAGGGCGATCTGCTGCTGTACACCGCTAATAGCTGGCAGCGAAACCTGCAGAACGGTTCGCTGGGTAAGCTCATTGAGGTCTTTGATAAGCCCCAAAACATCAACCTGGGTGATGATGAAAGCCCTGACATCCGAATAGCGTTGGGTCGAGCCATCTACGAAGGTGTTGAGCACTACGTCCTCGACAGCGACGTGGACGTGATCCAGCACGCTTATGCGATCACCGTTCACAAAGGCCAGGGTAGTCAGTTCAGGCGGGTGATTGTGCCGATACGCAAATCGCGGGTGCTGGATCGCACCTTCATTTACACGGCCACCTCACGGGCAGAGGTTCAGGTGATTCTGGTTGGGGACATTGATGCAGTGAAACAGGCGGTCGCGCTGCCGCCGAAGGCATTTGGTCGGCAGGTTGGGCTCGGCGAAATGTTAATTACCGGAAAATAACCCCCCCTTTATTATCAGGAGGTTGATGGTGTCTTACTGTATACGCTTATGTGTACTTAGCAGTATGGGGTTCACTGCCAATACCGATGTACAGTTGATCTAGCCAATCCGAGCTTGTGTGCTACCTCTGCCTGACTCAATCCTGAAGCCTTAAGCTCTCTCACGGCCTGGGCATTCTTAGCATTGCCTGGTTTCCCCGGAGCCCGTTTTTTCAGTTCTTTGCCCACAAACTGGCTTCTGAAAAGCTCCTCCCCCCCCTCTGCTCTGAACGAGGCTAACTGAGCTCGTGCTCGCTCTATGGTGGCTTCAGTAGGTTCGCCATTCTGGATAGCTACGCAGAGGGCCAACAGGGCGACAGGATCGAACTGAAGTGAATTTGAAAGCTCAATCAGCTTTTCAAGCGTGATGCTGTGCCTTCCTTGCTCAAGGTTGCCGATACTGGATTTTGCAATGACATCTGCCAAGTCCCCGTAGTCGACGCCCCGAATAGTCCGGATTGCTCTGATCGCCCCGGCAATCTCTTTCTTGAGCGACATGATCTGTCCTAAAAACGAGGATAGAGCCATAACGCCGTCGTTCCGATAAACCCAAATAGCTGGTAGTATTGGAATTTCAGGGTGCTACCTCTTCTGAGCTATTGCACGTAGTCATAAGCACAAGAGTTTTTCAGGCAGATCGCAGGAGGCTTCAGTGTGATTCAGCACCGAACATATCACATGTATTGTCAGAGGCTTTTTGAATGGAACTCGAAGAAATCCAAGCAGCCAGTGAGCTCCTATCCACCCCTGGCAAACTACGCCCTGGATCTGGAGAAACCCAAGAAACGTTAATCCGCCTAGCGCAAACCCGCTTCCCAAACAAAGGCTTTTGCATCGTCCAGCAGTGGACGATTGTTCGCGGGGTAGCAAGCGATGAGGATCTGACCAAAATTCACGTCCATGGCCACCTGCCGCTCTTTGTGTTCGCCGAGAAAGTCATTCTGGATAGCCGTGGGCGCTTCGATTACGGAAATTGGGTGCGCAGCACCATGGCCATCTCGTTTCAAGATGGCTTTCTCTTTGAAACCAAAAACACTGTGTACGTTTTGATGGGGGACGGCGACGAAAGGTCAGCCAGTCTCGCCGCGATTCTGTCTCTTTATCAATGATGTCAGCTGCAACGTCAGTCTGTAGATCTACTGGAATATGAAATGTTTAGAAGTCATGAAACGGTCGCTTTTGGTACTCCTAATGCATTCGGAGATGGATACTCGAACTGGCGGATGTTTGAGCGTCACTTAGCTCATCCTTGGTATCACGTCGTCCTTGAAGAGTGCTTGGATGGCAAGGTATGGCCACGCTCCATGATGATTAGTGACGTCGATATGCTTGAAGAAATACTTTCTCAACAAACCAGCGAGTTTCTCGTTACGGAGATTCAGGTCGTCACGCCCGGCTGGATGAACAAAACTGGTAAGTGGAAGATGGAAAAGCTTTCGGGGCTGTTGGTCGGATATGACTCTAGTGGCACTCGTGTTTGCCTTCACAACATTGGCGACGAAAAGGCTTATACCGATGCCCCAGGCCGTCTTATTGAGGCTCACTCTCTCAAAGGGCTTCGAGTGATTTTTTAATCCGAGGTCGTAAATCGCAGCCGCTCCTTGCAAGGCGAGGCGTGCTCGGAGGCCAACCGCCGCAGCGGTATCCAATGTACAACTAAATCGAAACTGGTTGTCTGCCATGAAAATCCAGATTTACTCTGACCTGCATCTTGAATTCTCGCCGTTCGAACCGCCGTCGAACGACGCTGACATTGTGGTTTTGGCGGGCGACATCGATGTTCAGATGAGGGGTGTGAAATGGGCGAACATTACCTTCGACTGTCCTGTCGTCTACTGCTGTGGCAATCATGAGCATTACAAAGGACACATCGATCACACTCTGCGCAAGATGCGCCTCGCTGCCGCACCGCATGTCAATGTCCTTGAGAACCAAGTCTGGATACATGACCAAACCCGTTTTTTGGTGACAACGGGGTGGACGGATTTTTCCTCGACAGGAGACGTCACGGCGGCGGTCATGACTTGCGGGCAGTGGATGAATGACTTCAGGGTGATCAGAGCCGATGCGAGCTTTCGCCGGCTACGCCCAGCAGACGTGATTGAGCGAAACCGCATTGCTTTTGACTTCCTGGTTAACGAGCTCGCTAAGCCGTTTGAAGGCAAGACCGTCGTTGTTACGCATCATTGTCCAATCTCGGAAGTAGCCGGCGAGAAGCATGACGGCCATTTGAACGCGGCATATTCCAACAGGTGGCACGCGCTTCTGGAAAAAGCAGACATTTGGATTTTCGGACATACGCATCACGCCATAGATATCGAGCTAGTCGGATGCCGGCTCATCTCTAATCCTCGTGGATACCCTGGGGAGGGCACAGGTTTCATTTCAGATTTCACCATTGAAATCTGATCGCTTATGAAGGGGTAATCAGGGTGTACTTGATCAAAACCTTCGGAGCAGAGCTGTCCGACTTCAGATTGCACAGATTGCCAGCAGTCATAGAACGAGCGCGAGCTGCCATTGCTGATCAAAGCGTTGTCGGGTATCTGCTCTGTGCGCTGGAGCGACCTCCGCGGATGGCCAACCCTAGCGGCTAAACCACCCGAGCCTGGCTCAAGCTTTAGGGCAGGTTGTTACAAACGGCTGATGGCTGTTTAGGGATGTGTAGGAGCCTCAACTCTGACCAGTTGCGCTAGAAGCGGGTGGGTGGCTCCCCCGCTCTATTACGCGTCGAGCTCTTTTTATAGGGAGCTATTCATTGAGTGCTAGCCATCTAGCGGTTATGTCATGAACGTCCTCGTTTCCGAAAGGTGCGTTTGACCAACCTTCCGCAAAACTGATGTCATGTGAATCTGGCAATTGGTTTTGATCGAGCGCCCTGATTCTAACTCGAGCCGGCAACGCTGCTGCTTCACCAACAAATATGGCCTCACGTCTAGCCAGGGACGACAAGATCTTCGTTATGCCTGCAAGCGAATCAGGTAGAAACTTAGACACATGTTCTTGATCTCTACCGTTAGTAAGACGGAGCACTACCCATGAGTTGCATTGAGAAAGCACGGTGCTCTCCACGTCAGAAGGACGCTGCGAAACCAGCATCAATCCGAGCCCATATTTGCGGCCTTCTTTGGCGATTCGACGTACAGCATCCTGTGCTTCTCTGTATTGCGCTTCGCCCCTATCTGGAACATAACGGTGGGCTTCTTCACATACAATCAGCAGCGGATCGACGTTACGCTGAGCCTTTGTCTGCCATACCTTATAGCTAAATAAGAGCCTGCAAATCATGGCGGCCAGTGTGCCAGCTACCTCATTGGGCGCACCTGATACATCCACAAGCTTGAGCGTGCTGCCATTCGCTCTGGACTTGCCCCTGCAAAAC
>NZ_VXCP01000036.1 GCF_011355085.1 Pseudomonas akapageensis
TGGGGCGAATTATAGAGAGATCCTCAGGGGCGTCAACCCCTATTTTAAGCTTTTGTTACAACCAATGGCTTTTTTGCCCTCAACCGCGGAATCCGCCGCGCAATTGCCGGTATACGTAGCACTAGAAGCACTGCGCCAATACCCGCATAGAGAGACCACTCTTTAAGGTCTGCCCGCACTACCCATAGAAAGTGCAACAGGCCCAAGCCCAATATCAGGTAAACCATACGATGCAGTTTCTTCCAGCCCGCACCCAGGCGTCGCTGACTGTAGCGATTGGAAGTAATCGCCAATGCCAGCAGGCATAGAAAAGCAAGGCTACCGACAATGATATAGGGACGCTTGCGCAGCTCTACCCCCAGTTGCCCCCAATCCAACCCCAGAATGAAGATCGCGTAGGCAATCAAATGCAGAACGACATATGCAAAGCACCACAACCCCAATTGCCGCCTGACAACGATCCAGCCCGCCCAACCGGTCAGCTTCTGCAACGGCGTCATGCTCAACGTGATCAATAGCAGGATCAACGCGCCCAGGCCCAGGCGATCCACCAGGATCTTGCCCGGATCAGGTCCCAGGGCAAAGGCCCAGGCCTGGTAGAGCCAAAGCAATGGCCAAATGGATGCTGCGAGGAAGACACCCGTACGCCAGAACGGATAACGCATCAGTAGTTCTTCCGCAGGTCGAGACCGGCATACAGGGAGGCAACCTCGTCTGCATAACCATTGAACATTTGCGTATCACGCACATTGGGGCTGAACAACCCACTGGGTAAACGCCGCTCACGGGCCTGGGTCCAGCGCGGATGATCCACCGTCGGGTTGACGTTGGCGTAGAAGCCGTACTCATCCGGCGCAATGTTTTGCCAGGTCGTCTTAGGCTGCTCCTCGACCAGACTGATACGCACGATGGATTTTATGCTCTTGAAGCCATACTTCCATGGCACCACCAACCGCAAGGGAGCGCCATTCTGGTTCGGGAGTTCGCGGCCATACATACCTACGGCAAGAATGGCCAAGGGGTGCATTGCCTCGTCCAGGCGCAGCCCTTCTATATAAGGCCAGTCGATCAACGAAAAACCCGAGCGCTGCCCCGGCATGCTGGCGGAATCCTCCAGGGTTTCGAAACGGATGTATCTGGCTTTGGAGGTGGGCTCCACTTGCTTGAGCAAGGCCGAGATCGGAAAGCCTATCCAGGGAATGACCATCGACCAGGCTTCCACGCAACGCAGTCGATAGATACGCTCCTCCAACTGATAAGGTTTCACAAAATCTTCCAGCACGTAACGACCGGGTTTACCCACCTCACCATCGACGACTACGGTCCAGGGCTCGGTTTTAAGTGCACCGGCATTTTGCGCCGGGTCGCCCTTGCCGGTGCCGAACTCATAGAAGTTGTTGTAGTGGGTCGCGTCCTTGAACGGGGTGATCGCCTCCCCTTTCACGGTGACTGCCTGCCACTGGGTAGCCTTGAGCTTTTCGCTCAACCAGGAAGGTGCGGCACCCGCTTCGACATCGGCGTAGCGGGACACCTCGGCAGCGCCTGCCCAGGTTGGCAGACTGCCGACAGCCAGGGCCGCCATGGACCCGCCCAACAGCGTACGGCGAGAGAGATAGAGTGCTTCGGGAGTGACTTCCGACTCTTTACAGGCGGAGGTTCCGGGTAGCCGGATAAGCATGATGACTCCGTAGTATTGGCGAACTGATGCGCCAATAGACTACGGAGTCCTGCAGAAATTACATCATTCCGCTTTTTTGTGACGACGCAGGCGCAACAGGTACTGCACTGGCCCGGAGGCTGCGTAGACAAGGAAGATCAACAGCAGGATTCGCGGCGGATCGCTGAAGACCACGGCAAACACCAGCACCACCGCAAGGATCGCCACAAAAGGCACGCGCCCCTTGAGATCCAGTTCCTTGAAACTGTTGTACTTGATGTTGCTGACCATCAACATGCCCGCGGCTGCGACCAACAGAGCCACCAGGAAGGACAACTTCGAGCCCTGGATGCCATAGTCGCTGAATGCCCAGACGGTCCCGGCAACCACACCGGCAGCCGCCGGACTGGCCAGGCCGATGAAGAAACGCTTGTCGGCAGTCCCGACCTGCGTATTGAAACGCGCCAGACGCAACGCGGCACCGGCAACATAGATGAAGGCGACCATCCAGCCCACCTTGCCCATGTCACCCAGCGCCCAGCCGAACGCCAGCAATGCCGGAGCAACGCCGAAGGCAACCATGTCCGACAGCGAGTCGTACTCGGCGCCGAATGCGCTTTGGGTGTTGGTCATGCGCGCCACACGGCCGTCGAGGCTGTCGAGCACCATGGCCACGAAAATTGCGATGGCGGCGAAGGCGAAATACTTGCTCGCTTCGCGCGGATCACCGGCACTCAAGGCGCTCTGGGCGCTGATCGAGCTGATGATCGAGTAGAACCCGGCAAACAGGTTCGCGGTGGTGAAGAGGTTGGGCAGTAGATAAATGCCGCGGTGCCGCACTTTGCGGCCGTCGGCGTCATGTCCTTCTTCGACATGTTCATCGATCGGTAGCAGGCTTTCGGCGTCAGAGACCTTGTTCGGCTCTTCGGGACGTTCGCTCATGGACATTACCTTGCAACGGTGTGAAAGTTTTGACAAGCGTCTGCAACGAGGGTTCGAAGCCAGACGATGAAGCTTATACCAGAACCTGACCACCTTAACGAAAAAACGCGGCCGAAGCCGCGTTTTCATCATTTCGAAAGCAAGATCAGTTCTTGGCTTTGTCGACGATCTTGTTCGCTGCGATCCAAGGCATCATCGAGCGCAGTTGCTCGCCGATCACTTCGATGCCGTGAGCGGCGTTGTTGCGACGCTTGGCGGTCATCGATGGGTAGCCGGTGGCACCTTCGCTGATGAACATCTTGGCGTATTCGCCGTCCTGGATGCGCTTCAGAGCGTTACGCATGGCCTGACGGGATTCGGCGTTGATGACTTCCGGACCGGTCACGTACTCGCCGTATTCGGCGTTGTTGGAGATCGAGTAGTTCATGTTGGCGATACCGCCTTCGTACATGAGGTCAACGATCAGCTTCAGTTCGTGCAGGCATTCGAAGTAGGCCATTTCTGGCGCGTAGCCAGCTTCGACCAGAGTTTCGAAACCGGCCTTGACCAGCTCGACGGTACCACCACACAGAACAGCCTGCTCGCCGAACAGGTCGGTTTCGGTTTCGTCCTTGAAGGTGGTTTCGATGATGCCGGTACGGCCGCCGCCCACGCCCGAAGCGTACGACAGGGCTACGTTCTTGGCGTTGCCCGAAGCGTCCTGGTAGATAGCGATCAGGTCAGGGATACCGCCGCCCTTGACGAACTCGGAACGCACGGTGTGGCCTGGAGCCTTCGGCGCGATCATGATCACGTCGAGGTCGGCACGCGGAACAACCTGGTTGTAGTGGATCGCGAAGCCGTGGGAGAACGCCAGGGTTGCGCCCTTCTTGATGTTCGGCTCGATTTCGTTCTTGTACAGCTGGGACTGGAACTCGTCCGGGGTCAGGATCATGACCAGGTCGGCACCGGCAACGGCAGTTGCCACGTCAGCGACTTTCAGGCCGTGGGCTTCTGCCTTGGCAACGGTAGCCGAACCTTTACGCAGACCGACAGTGACATCCACACCGGAGTCTTTCAGGTTGCACGCCTGAGCGTGACCCTGGGAGCCGTAACCGATGATGGCAACTTTCTTGCCCTGGATGATCGAAAGGTCGCAGTCTTTGTCGTAGTAAACTTTCATGAAAAATACCCCTGTTATCTTGGCCGTACAGGCCATTCGCTAATTTTTGTGTTAGATGCTCAGCACTTTGTCGCCACGGGCAATGCCGGTGACGCCACTGCGGACGGTTTCCAGGATGGCCGCGGTGCCGATGGACTGAATGAAGCTGTCCAGCTTGTCGCTCGTACCGGTCAGTTGAACGGTATATACGCTGCTGCTGACATCTACAATCTGTCCACGATAGATATCGGTGGTGCGCTTGATCTCGGCACGTTGAGCGCCCGTTGCCTTGACCTTGACCAGCATCAATTCACGTTCGATGTGCGCGCTTTCCGAAAGGTCGACCAATTTGACCACTTCGACCAGCTTGTTCAAGTTCTTGGTGATCTGTTCGATCACTTCATCGTGCCCTACGGTGGTCAACGTCAGACGCGACAGGGTCGGGTCTTCGGTCGGCGCCACGGTCAGGCTTTCGATGTTGTAGTTACGCTGCGAGAACAGCCCGACCACGCGGGACAAGGCTCCCGGTTCGTTTTCCAACAGCAGGGAAATAATGTGCCGCATGATTAGGTCCGCTCCGTCTTGCTCAGCCACATATCGCGCATGGAGCCGTCTTTGATCTGCATCGGGTAGACGTGCTCGCTATTGTCGACCTGGATATCGATGAACACCAGTCGATCCTTCATGGCGAAAGCCTCTTCAAGCTTGGGCTTCAGGTCCTTCAGGCTGGTGATGCGGATACCCACATGACCATATGCCTCGGCCAGCTTGACGAAGTCAGGCAGCGACTCCATGTAAGAGTGCGAGTGACGGCTGTTGTAGCTCATGTCCTGCCACTGACGCACCATTCCCAGCACGCCATTGTTCAGGTTGACGATCTTGACCGGCAAATCGTATTGCAGGCAGGTCGACAGCTCCTGGATGTTCATCTGGATGCTGCCTTCGCCAGTAACGCAGGCGACATCCTGATCCGGGAAGCTCAGCTTCACGCCCATGGCCGCCGGGAAACCGAAGCCCATGGTGCCCAGGCCACCGGAGTTGATCCAGCGGTTAGGCTTGTTGAAGCGGTAGTACTGCGCCGCGAACATCTGATGCTGACCAACGTCCGAAGTAACGAAGGCATCGCCGTTGGTGACTTCGCACAGGGTCTCGATCACCGTCTGAGGCTTGATGACGCTGCCATCGCCCTTTTCGTACGGGAACGTGCCGCGATCGCCGCGCCATTCTTCGATCTGTTTCCACCAGGCGTCCAGTGCCGCCTGATCTGGCTTCTCGCCGATTTCCTTGAGAGTCGCGACCATTTCGGTCAGGACGCTCTCGACCGGGCCGACGATAGGCACGTCAGCCTTGATGGTCTTGGAGATCGAAGCCGGGTCGATATCGATGTGAATGATCTTGGCATTCGGGCAGAACTTGGGGGCGCCGTTGATCACGCGATCGTCGAAACGAGCGCCAACAGCGAGGATCACATCGGCATGGTGCATCGCCAGGTTGGCGGTGTAGCTACCGTGCATGCCCAGCATACCGAGGAACTGGCGATCCGTACCCGGATAGCCACCCAGGCCCATCAATGTGTTGGTAACCGGCAGGTTGAGCATCTGCGCAACTTCGGTAAGCGCTTGCGAACCGCCGCCGAGGATGACGCCACCACCGGAGTAAACGATCGGACGCTTGGCCGCCAGGAGCATTTCTGCTGCCTTGCGGATTTGCCCCGAGTGGCCACGAACAGCCGGGCTGTAGGAACGCAGCTTGACCTTTTTCGGGTAGACGTATTCGAACTTCTCAGCCGGGTTGGTCATATCTTTCGGGATATCGACCACGACCGGACCAGGACGGCCGGATTGTGCCAGGTAGAACGCTTTCTTCATGACCTCCGGGATTTCCGAGGCGTGCTTGATCATGAAGCTGTGCTTAACGATCGGACGGGAAATACCGATCATGTCGGTTTCCTGGAAGGCATCGGTACCGACCATGGTGCTGGGCACCTGACCGGAGATGATGACCATCGGGATGGAGTCCATATAGGCCGTGGCGATACCGGTAATGGCGTTTGTGGCGCCTGGACCGGAAGTCACCAGTACCACGCCGGCTTTACCGGTGGCACGGGCATAGCCGTCAGCCATATGGGTCGCCGCCTGCTCGTGACGAACCAGGATATGAGTCACTTCCGGTTCTTTGAACAGTGCGTCGTAAACATGCAGGAGAGCACCACCAGGGTACCCGTAAATATATTTGACGCCTTCGTCACGCAAAAAGCGGACGAGCATCTCACCGCCAGATAAAAGCTCCACGTTGTTCACCTCTAAAACGCCAGAATACCGGCCACTGACAAGGGGTCGGGTCTTAATAGGTTTACTGCCTAGCAGAGCATGAGCGACGGTGATCGCCGACTACGTCAGCACTGACTGAGCAAGTATTGGGAGCGCCCCAAAGTGTTGCGGGGGTTTCCCACCCAGCGCGAGGTAACGCGTTGCGGGTGTTACAGGTCGGCGCGGGTGTGCGCCTCATGATCTGCTAAGCGGGTCTGCTTCTGGCAGTCCCTCTACAGCGGACTTCGGATTGTTCTGATTAGGCAAGCGCAAGTCAAGTCATCTTCGCGCTTTCTTCACATCTAGAGCCCTGCGGCTGAAAGGAAAACGTTTGCCAATCGCGATCGTCCCCTCGTTCCCACGCCCTGCGTGGGAATGCAGTGGCAGACGCTTAGCGTCGAGATGCGGAGCGTCAGAGGAGGCATTCCCACGCGGAGCGTGGGAACGAGGGGGCACGAGGGAAGGCTCAGCGGCTCTGGCTGATCAATTCGTCGAATTGCGCCAGCAATAACTTGAGGTTCCTGCTTTGTGCAGGTTGGTCGGCGTAGACCATTTCGGCCATGGCCAGGATCCCGGAAGCATTGGGCAAGGGAAGGTCCTGCTCGAGGATGCTTTTCATGCGTGGCAGGAAAATCCACTGCAGCCACTGATCGAAATCCAGGGTATCGACACAGAACGGCTCGACGCTGGCCAGCGCTTCGGCACTGGGCGCCGCTTCACGCCACCAGCCCTGCACGCGCAATTCACGCTCGATCAGCAGCAGATGCTCGGCCAGGGCAGGTAGGCGCGAATCCATTACAAGCTGACCTTGGCTTTCTGCCGGGCCAGGGCCGCACCCGCCGAGTCGCCCTGTTTCTCGCGCGCTTGCGCGATGGTATTCCACAGGCTCGCCTGCAGATCTGGCCGGCCGGCCGCATAACCCTGGGCACGCCGGGCGAACTGCTCGGCCTGGGCTGCATCCCCTTGCGCCAGGCGTACCTGGGCCAGACGGTACAGCACTTGCGGCTCACGTGGAGCGATGCGCTGGGCGCGTTCCAGACTCGATGCCGCGCCATTCAAGTCGCCGCCGGCCTGTTGCTGCTGGGCGGTGGTCAACAGCGCCAGAACCGGCCCATCGAGCTGCTCGTCGGCAGACAGACCGCCGCTGTTGGTGTTGCTGCGCGGAATGCCACTGGGTGCGGAAGTCACCGGCGCCGGCATCGAATAGCTGCTGGTGTTGATCGGAGCAGAATCGATCGGCGCCGAATTGATCGGCGTTGTATCGATCGGCGAAGTGCTGATCGGCGCAGAGCTGGTTGGCGCCGGGAAGCTCTGGATCGGCGCAGAACCGGCACCATTGGGCACCATGACGGTTACGCCGGAGTCTTCAGGGATCGCCTGGGGCCGCTGCGCCGTGTTGGCTTGACGGACAACCTTGCGACCGGCCTGAACGCGCTCGCTATTGGAGACGGTAGTACCGGAGTCCACTACAGGAATCGAACCACGCTGCACGCTGGCGCAACCCGTGAGCAAAGCCAGCGCAGTCAAAGCAGGAAACAACCACTTGTTCACATCACACCTCTTTGCTTAGTTCATCCAGCCTCTGACCCAATCCATCACGGACTCTGCAGGGTCTTGGCTACCACCACAGGCGGGGCCTGCAGCAGGTTCACTACCACGAATATACGGCATCTGCACGGCGCCCGGGCAGCTGGAATCCGAGCCCTGGCCGGTATGTGGATCGACCCAGGCCTGAACCACGTTATCTGGCATGGGCATATCCAGCGGCAGAGGGTCGGCCTTGCGCATGAAGCTTGTCCACACCTGCAACGCACCGGTGGCACCGGTGAAGGGGGTCTTGCCGTTATCGTCGCGACCGAGCCAGACCACCGCCAGCAGATCCTGACTGAAACCGGCGAACCAACTGTCCCGCGAATCGTTACTGGTACCGGTCTTGCCCGCCAGGTTCAAGTTGCCCGGCAGTACGTTGTACACCGAACGCCCAGTGCCTTCACGCATCACTCGCTGCATCGCATTCTGCACCAGGTAAATGGAGCCTGGATCGAAACGCTGCTGAATCTGGAACGGATAACGCTTGAGCGGCTCACCTTCGGCGTTCAACACGCTGCGAATACCACGCATGGGCGTATTGAAGCCGCCATTGGCAAGGGTCTGGTACATGGTCGCAACTTCCATCGGCGACAAACCACCGGCCCCCAGCAACATCGAAGGGAATGCCGGCCACTCGCGATCAACGCCCAGTCTTCCTAGTGTTTTGAGAACATTTGGTACGCCGAGTTCCAGGCCGAGCTTGGCCGTCGACAAGTTGTACGAGTTGGCCAGGCCCTGGTACAGGAAAATGGTGCCATGGGAACGATGGTCATAGTTCTGGGGCTTCCAGACCTGGCCATCGGCGCCCTTGACCGAGAACGGTTCGTCCTGCACCCAGCTGGTCAGAGTGTATTGGCTTGGTTTTTCCAGGGCTGTGAGGTAGACCGCCGGCTTGATCAGCGAACCGATCGGCCGTACGGCGTCGATCGCCCGGTTGAAGCCGGCGAAGCCTGCCTGACGGCTGCCGATGAGTGCCTGGACTTCACCGGTTTCCGGATTGGACACAACCATGGCAGCTTCGACATCTTCGGCCCCCTTGCGCCCACCCAGACGCTTGAAGGTCTCGCTGACCGCCGCCTCGGACTTCATCTGCAGGATCGGGTCGAAGCTGGTGAAGATGCGCAGACCTTCCTCGGTCAAGTCTTCATCGCGGTAGTCCTGGCGCAACTGGCGCTTGACCAGATCCAGGAACCCCGGGAACGAACTGTCGGCCAGGCTACCGCGCTTGGTTACGCCCAGCGGCTTCTGTTTGGCCGCCGCAACTTCTTCCGGCGTCGCGACACCTTGCTCCGCCAGCAGATCCAGAACCAGGTTGCGCCGCTCCAGCGCCCGCTCAGGGTAACGCCGCGGGTTGTAATAGGACGGCCCCTTGACCATCCCGACCAGCAGCGCCACCTGATGCAGCTTCAGCTCGGACAATGGCTGGCTGAAAAAGAATTGACTGGCCAGGCCAAAACCATGCACCGCACGCTGACCATCCTGACCGACGAAGACTTCATTGAGGTAGGCCTCGAGGATCTCCTGCTTGTTGTAGTGCAGCTCGAGCAACACCGCCATCATGGCCTCGGTGAGCTTGCGGCTCAGGCTGCGCTCGCTGGTGAGGAAGAAGTTCTTGACCAACTGCTGGGTCAGGGTACTGCCACCCTGGCGCATACTGCCCGCGGAAGCGTTCACCCAGAACGCGCGGGCAATCGACTTGGGCGAAACACCCAGGTGATGGTAGAAATCCCGATCTTCGACAGCTACCAGTGTTTCAAGCAAATGCGGCGGCACCTGGTCGATCTTGATCAGGATCCGGTCTTCGAGGTTTTTCGGATAAATACCGCCGATCAGCAGCGGCTCGAGGCGCACGACGGCCAGCTTCGAACCGTTTGTCGCACTCAACTCCGACACGTAATCGCCAGAGAAGCGCACGCGCACCGGCTGTGCCGGTTCCAGGCCTTCATAGAACTGGAAACCACGGGTGTTCAGATCGACAGTATTGCCGCTGACGGCTGCAGCACCGGGGCCGTTGGCGACGCTTTCGCGACGATAGCCAAGGGCATCGAGCTCAATGAGGAAATCCTCCTTGCTGAGCTTTTGTCCGACGAACAGCTCGAGCGGCCGGGCATATACCTTGGCCGGGATCGTCCAGCGCTTGCCGGAAAACTTTTCCTGGACCACGGCATCGAGGTAAACCGCAAAGCCGGCCACCACCACAAGCCCGACCAGACCGAGCTTCAGAGCCCAGCCTAACCAGGTGCGCGAGCCGCCAGATGGGCGTTTGGAACGAGAGCGGGGGGATTGAGTACGAGTCATGGCGGCGGATTATACGCACATTCTCGTCGCGCGGCAGGCGCCCTCCGGCGGTTTGCATCGACGAGTCAAGCAGCCATAATGGCGCCCTCGTATCACTTGACCCCTGAAGGATCACACGTGAGCCAAACCCTGATTGCAGCCCTGCAAAACCCGGCCCTCTACCCCCATCCCGTAGACGGATTCCAGGTCATTGAGACGCATATCTCCTGGGTGCTGCTCACCGGCCCCTATGCGTACAAGATCAAGAAACCGGTCAACTTCGGCTTCCTCGACTTCAGTGAGCTGCCTTCGCGCAAGCACTTCTGTGGCGAAGAGCTGCGCCTGAACCAGCGCCTGACCAACGACCTCTATCTGGACGTGCTGCCAATCACCGGCAGCGCCGAGGCACCGCAGATCGGCGGCGATGGACCGGCTATCGAATACGTGCTGAAAATGCGCCAGTTCTCCCAGAGCGGTTTGCTCAGCACACTGCAAGCCAATGGCGAGCTCAACAGCCAGCACATCGACGAAATGGCCCGCCAGATTGCGCAATTTCACCTCAGCGCTCCCCAGGTTCCGCAGGAACACGCCCAGGGCACGCCAGAAAGCGTCATGGCGCCGGTCGAGCAGAACTTCGAGCAAATCCGTCCGTTCCTCAGCGACAAGGCCGATCTCACCCAACTCGACGCCCTGCAAGCCTGGGCCCAGGCCAGCTTCGAGCGGCTCAAGCCGCTGCTGAGCGAGCGCAAGGCCAAGGGCTTCATCCGTGAATGCCACGGTGATATCCACCTGGGCAACGCTACAGTCATCGATGGCAGCGTGGTGATCTTCGACTGCATCGAGTTCAACGAACCGTTTCGTTTCACCGACGTCTATGCCGACACCGCCTTCCTGGCTATGGACCTGGAAGACCGTGGGCTCAAATCCCTGGCTCGGCGCTTCATCAGCCAGTACCTGGAGCTGACCGGCGACTATCAAGGTCTGGAACTGCTCAACTTCTATAAAGCCTACCGCGCCCTGGTCAGGGCCAAAGTGGCACTGTTCAGCATGCCCGCCGATGCCGACGGTGTTCAGCGTGCCACCAGCCTGCGCCAATACCGCAACTACGCCAACCTGGCGGAAAGCTACAGCGCCATCCCTTCGCGCTTCCTGGCCATCACCCACGGCGTCTCTGCCGTTGGCAAAAGCCATGTAGCCATGCGTCTGGTCGAGGCGCTGGGCGCCGTGCGCCTGCGCTCGGACGTCGAGCGCAAGCGCCTGTTCGGCGAACAGCAGGTCGAAGCGAAAAGCAGCCTGAACCATGGCATCTACAATGCAGACGCCAGCGCCGCCACCTACGCGCGCCTGCACGAACTGGCCGAACTGATCCTGCGTGCAGGTTTGCCGGTGGTGATCGATGCCACCTACCTCAAGCTCGATCAGCGCAAGGCAGCGGCCACTATTGCCGAGACCACCGGCGTGCCGTTCCTGATCCTCGATTGCAATGCCCCACAGGCTGTCATCGCCAGCTGGCTGCAACAACGCCAGGCCGACAACCTCGACCCGTCCGACGCAACGCTGGAAGTCATCGAGGCGCAGCAAGCCGGGCGTGAAGCGCTGACAGCGGACGAGCTACTGCAGAGCAAACGCGTGGAAACCAACCAGAGCGACAGCCTCGACAAACTGGTGGAGCAGATTCGCCAGCGCCTGCCAGGGCTGTAATGTCTGCCGAAGGCGTGAAGCGCCGACGCTTCACGCCTTTGAACTGGCTTCGATCAACACCGAGCAACCGTTTGCGTTGGCGCAGCCCACCTCCCTCGCTTCAACAGAGCCGCACCGACTTCGGCTGCAGCACTGATCACCCGAAATTCAAGCCTCTGCACAATCAGATGGCAAAACGCCGCGTATTTTCCAACTGCCGCTACACTCCTCAGAGAACCGCCTGCTAACGAGACCATGACACGTTCAGCCGTCGCAAGGAGGCTTGATGAACGATGAACTGCAGCACCTGAAGAATCTTGGCAAGACTTCCGCGCAGTGGCTGCATGCGGTCGGCATCCACAGCGCTTCGGACTTGCGGCGCCTGGGGGCGGTCGATGCCTATCGCGCCGTGAGGACGCGGGGCTTTCGCGCCTCCAAAGTCCTGCTCTATGCCATTGAAGGCGCCCTGCTCGATGTGCACTGGAACGACATACCGGTTGAGCGCAAGGAGGCCTTGAAGCAGCAATTGGAGGCGTTTTCATCCCGCCACAATATGTAACCACCCATCCGCCGAAAGAATATGCAAAAAGTGCGAAGGAAATGTTGACAAGCAAATGAGAATCGTTATGATTATCACAACTGGTCGCGAGACTGGTTCGATATTTTGAATGACCTTAGGTCGGACATTCAGATTATCTCCTCATCAGGCTAATCACGGTTATTGACCCGGCAGTTTTGCCGGGTCTTTTTTTTACTGCTTGAAAGCTACCTATTGAAAGTTGCCTGTGGAAAAGACATCGCGCGTCGGTCAAGCTTGCGATCTGTCTGTCCCGGTAACCGAAAATGCATTTTCTCTGTCGCTCCGCCGAGCTCGCCGAAGCGCAAAGTCGTGGTTTCGATATCGATGGTCTGAAAATCCTGGCAACCCGCCGTGGCGGGCAGGTATTCGTCTATCGCAATCGCTGCCCCCATCGCGGGGTCGCCCTGGAGTGGCAGCCCGACCAGTTTCTCGATGCCAGTGCCAGTCTCATCCAGTGCGCCACCCATGGCGCGCTGTTTCTGATCGAGACCGGCGAGTGCATCGCCGGCCCTTGTGCCGGCGATGTGCTCTGCGCACTTGATTGCCATGAAGACAGCCAGGGGATCTGGCTGAACGGGTCAGCCTTCGAGTAGCACCTGCAGCGCACGATCGATGCGAATCTGCTGCGCATCAAGCCGCACGCCATACGCCAGGACTTCAACCCCATCAGCCACTGCCGCCTTCAACGCCTGCGCATACGCGACATCGATTTCGGCAGCCGGGCGCACAGCCTCGATACCGCTGAGGTTCACGCAGTACAACTGCACCGCTCGAACTCCCTGACGCGCCAGGCAACCCAACTCGCGCAGGTGCTTGGCACCACGCTGGGTAACCGCATCGGGAAAGGCCGCCACGGCCGTATCGTCAAACCCCAATGTCACGCTCTTGACCTCGACGAACGCCGGCCCCTGGGGATAATCCAGGCGAAAGTCCACCCGGCTGCCCTCTTCCCCGTAGACCACTTCCCGCTTGAGCCCTGTAAAGCCTGCAAGTTCCGTGATCAAACCGGCGTGCAGGGCTTCCTCAACCAGTGCATTGGCGCGACCGGTGTTTACGCACGCCAGGCGCCCCTGGGGGGTTTCACTGATTTCCCAGGTGCCGGGAAGCTTGCGCTTGGGGTCATTGGAGCGGCTGAACCAGACCTTGCCCCCCTCAAGCATGCAGTTGTGCATGGAGCCTGTGTTCGGGCAGTGAATAGTCATCTGCTCGCCACTGGCGAGCTCGATATCGGCCAGAAACCGCTTGTAACGGCGCAGCAAACGTCCTTCTTCGAGTAAGGGAAACTGCATCAGCCTTGCCAGCTCCGCAAACCGCGGGCAATCCGCTCTACTGCTTCCTGCAGGCGCGGCAGGCTTTGGGTGTAGGCGAAACGCACATGATGCCCAGCCAGATGCCGACCGAAATCCAGGCCCGGGGTAAAGGCGATGTGTTCGGTTTCAAGGAAGTGCCGGCAGAAGGCAAAGGCATCGCCGCCAAATGCACTGATATCGGCATACAGATAGAACGCTCCTTCCGGCTCGACCGCGATGCCGAAGCCCAGCTCGCGCAAGGCCGGCAGGAGGAAATCGCGGCGGCGCCCGAACTCGGCGCGACGCTCTTCCAGAATCACCAGCGTCTCAGGCTCGAAACAGGCCAATGCGGCGTGCTGGGCCATGCTCGGAGCGCTGATGTAGAGGTTTTGCGCAAGCTTCTCAAGCTCGGGCACCGCCGCTGGCGGTGCAACCAGCCACCCCAGGCGCCACCCGGTCATGCCGAAATACTTGGAGAAACTATTAAGGACGAATGCCTCGTCGTCGACTTCCAGCACACTGGCGGCATCCTGCCCGTAGGTCAGGCCGTGATAGATCTCGTCGACGACCAGGTGCCCATTGTGGGACCGCGTCGCTTTCGACAATCCGGCCAGCTCATCGCGGCTCAGCAGCGTGCCGGTCGGGTTGGCCGGCGAAGCCACCAGGGCGCCGACGGTGTCCTGGTCCCAGTAACGCTGGACCAGATCCTCAGTCAGCTGATAACGCACCTCGGGGCCAACCGGCACCAGTTGCGCCGCGCCTTCGACCAGCCGCAGGAAATGGCGGTTGCAAGGGTAGCCAGGATCGGCGAGCAACCAGTGCTTGCCGGGGTCGACCAACAGGCTGCTGGCCAGCAGCAAGGCACCGGAACCACCGGGGGTGATCAGGATGCGCTCGGGGTCGACATCCACGCCGTAGCGCTTGGCGTAGAAGCCGGAGATGGCCTCTCGCAACGCCGGGATACCGCGTGCCGCGGTATAACGCGTCTGGCCGCTGGCCAGCGCTGCCTGGCCGGCCGCGATAATAGGGGGCGCCGTAGTGAAGTCCGGCTCGCCAATCTCCAGGTGAATCACATCATGCCCGGCCGCCTGCAGCTCATTGGCGCGCGCCAGCAATGCCATGACATGAAAGGGTTCGATGGCGCGACTGCGCGCACTGTAGGGCTGGGCCATTAGCCTTCTCTCAATTGGGGTGTAAAATAATCATTCTACCGAACAGCTGCCGCGAACGTGTCGCTAAACGATAGGTCTACATACTTCAAGGATTACCACTATTCTGTCTGCGACGGGCAAAAAAGCGGGAGTAGCGCGGTCCGATTCGATCTGGTAAGTTCGGCGGCTCGCAGTCGCAGGGCCGACGGGTGTCGGAGATGGAGCATCCTGCGCAATGGATTAGTTGAGTGAGAGGCGGTCAATTCATGTCCACCAATACAGCCACAAAGCCTGCAAACGATAAACTGAAATCCTTCACACCTTACGTCGAAACCAAGGGTGAGGAATACATGGGCAAGCCCATGCGCGCCCACTTCACCAAGATCCTGCAGGACTGGAAGCAGGAGTTGATGGTTGGCGTCGACAAGACTGTGGATCACATGAAGGACGAGGCAGCCAACTTCCCCGACCCAGCGGACCGTGCCAGCCAGGAAGAGGAATTCAGCCTCGAACTGCGCGCCCGTGACCGCGAGCGCAAGCTGATCAAAAAGATCGACAAGACCCTGCAACTGATCGAAGACGAAGAGTACGGCTGGTGCGAATCCTGCGGTGTCGAGATCGGTATCCGCCGCCTCGAAGCCCGCCCTACCGCCGACCTGTGCGTCGACTGCAAGACCCTGGCGGAAATCAAGGAAAAGCAAGTCGGCAAATGACTTGTCAGCAACGGGGCGTTAACAACGCCCCTTTGTGTTTATGCCCCCTGCGCATTTTTGTTGTAGCCTCCCGTTGATGAAATCCCCCGCCTATATTGGTCGCTTCGCGCCCACCCCCAGTGGCTATCTGCATTTCGGCTCACTGGTTGCCGCCCTTGCCTCGTACCTTGACGCCCGCGCAGCAGGTGGTCAGTGGTTGCTGCGCATGGAAGACCTCGATCCGCCGCGCGAAGTCCCCGGTGCGCAGACCGCTATTCTGCAGACGCTGGAAAACTATGGTTTCGAGTGGGATGGCGAAGTCGTCTACCAAAGCCAACGTCATGCGGCCTATGACGAGGTCATTCAGCGCCTGTTCAACCACGGGCTCGCCTATGCCTGTACCTGCTCGCGCAAGCAACTGGAAGCCTATCAGGGGATTTACCCGGGGCTGTGCCGCAATGCCGGTCATGAACAGAAGGATGCAGCCATCCGTTTGCGTGCACCCGAACTGAGCTATCACTTCATCGACCGGGTCCAGGGTCGTTACGAACAACACCTTGGACGCGAAGTCGGCGACTTCGTGATTCGTCGCCGTGACGGCCTCTATGCCTATCAACTGGCCGTTGTCCTCGACGATGCCTGGCAGGGTGTCACCGACATCGTGCGCGGTGCCGACCTGCTCGACTCCACCCCGCGCCAGCTGTACCTGCAGGAGCTGCTGGGCCTGCCCCAACCGCGTTACTTACATGTACCGCTGATTATCCAGCCCGATGGGCATAAGCTAGGCAAATCCTACCGCTCGCCACCGCTGCACGGCCAAGCGGCAACGCCCTTGCTGCTGCGCGCGCTGAGAGCCCTGGGACAGCAGCCCGAACCCGCGCTTGCAGGCGCAAGCCCGCAGGAAGTCCTGACATGGGCAATCGCCCATTGGGATGCCAAAGCCATTCCACGAACGCCAACACTGGCCGAAGCGGACCTACACTGAGAAGGGAATTGTCGTGCAGGAAAAACCAATGGATTCAATTCTTTGAGGCAAACCAGCGAAGCCCGTTTGCAGCCTGCCCCCCATCCGTTACCATCGCCGCACCTTTTTTGCCCGTTCACACAATAATTAAGCTCAAGCACAAAGCGGTTTAACCAACGAGGCCAGCATGTATATCTATCGATTGGTCCTGCTCCTGGTAGTGGGGATATACCTGTTCTCCCCCGCCATCATGGACTGGTGGATCGAACCTACAGGTGCCTGGTATCGCCCTTACCTGCTCTGGCTGATTTTGATCGTCGTGACCTTTATCCTGCAGAGCCAACGTGATGCCGATGAGCTTTAGCCTGACCCAGATGATCCTGATCAGCGCCGCCTACCTGCTGGTGCTGTTCGGCGTGGCCTGGATCAGTGAACGAGGCATGATCCCGCGCGCGATCATCCGCCACCCCTTGACCTATACCCTGTCGCTGGGGGTGTATGCCAGCGCCTGGGCCTTCTACGGCACGGTAGGCCTGGCCTATCAGTACGGCTATGGCTTTCTGGCCTGTTACCTGGGGGTTTCCGGCGCGTTCCTGCTGGCGCCGGTGTTGCTTTATCCGATCCTCAAGATCACTCGGACCTATCAGCTGTCGTCACTGGCCGATCTGTTCGCCTTTCGCTTCCGCAGCACCTGGGCCGGCGCGCTGACGACCATTTTCATGATGGTTGGCGTATTGCCATTGCTGGCGCTGCAAATTCAGGCAGTCGCCGATTCGATCAGCATCCTCACCCGGGAGCCGGTGCAGCAACGTGTGGCCCTGAGTTTCTGCGCGCTGATCACGCTGTTCACCATTTTCTTCGGCTCGCGCCATATCGCCACCCGCGAGAAACACCAAGGGCTGGTGTTCGCCATCGCCTTCGAGTCGGTGATCAAGCTGGTGGCCCTGGGCGGCATCGGACTGTATGCGCTCTATGGCGTATTCGATGGCCCGCACCAACTGGAGCTCTGGCTGCTGCAGAACCAGACCGCGCTGGCGGCCTTGCATACCCCCCTGCAGGAAGGCCCTTGGCGGACCCTGCTGCTGGTGTTTTTCGCCTCGGCGATTGTCATGCCGCACATGTACCACATGGCCTTTACCGAGAACCTCAACCCGCGCTCGCTGGTCAGCGCCAGCTGGGGGCTGCCGTTGTTCCTGCTGCTGATGAGCCTGGCCGTCCCGCTGATTCTCTGGGCCGGCCTGAAGCTGGGCGCCACCACCAGCCCGGAGTTCTTCACCTTAGGGATAGGCATCGCCGCCAACAGCAAATCACTGGCATTGCTGGCCTATGTCGGCGGCCTTTCCGCTTCCAGCGGGCTGATCATAGTAACCACCCTGGCACTTTCCGGCATGGCGCTCAACCATCTGGTGCTACCGCTGTACCAGCCTCCGGCCGAAGGCAATATCTACCGCTGGCTGAAGTGGACTCGTCGCGCCCTGATCGTCGCCATCATCATGGCCGGCTTCGGTTTCTACCTGATGCTCGGCGCCGAGCAGGATCTGGCCAACCTGGGTATCGTCGCCTTTGTCGCAACCCTGCAATTTCTTCCCGGGGTGCTGTCGGTACTGTATTGGCCGACCGCCAACCGCCGCGGCTTCATCGCCGGCCTGCTGGCGGGGATCATCGTCTGGATGGTGACCATGCTGCTGCCACTGGTGGGCAACCTGCAGGGTTTCTACATTCCATTGCTGAACATGATCTACGTGCTCGACGACACCAGCTGGCACATGGCCGCGATCGCCTCGCTGGCCGTCAACGTACTGATGTTCACGCTGATCTCACTGTTCACCAATGCCAGCGCTGAAGAAGAAAGCGCGGCCGAAGCCTGCGCCGTCGACAACGTGCGCAGGCCGCAGCGGCGCGAACTGCATGCTGCCTCGCCCCAGGAGTTCGCCACGCAACTGGCCAAGCCGCTCGGCGCCAAGGCCGCGCAAAAAGAAGTGGAGCAAGCGCTGCGTGACCTCTACCTGCCCTTCGACGAGCGCCGCCCCTATGCCCTGCGGCGCCTGCGTGACCGGATCGAGGCAAACCTGTCCGGCTTGATGGGCCCAAGCGTTGCCCAGGACATGGTCGAAACCTTCCTGCCTTACAAATCCGGCAGCGAGAATTACGTCACTGAAGACATCCACTTCATTGAAAGCCGCCTTGAAGACTACCATTCGCGCCTGACCGGCCTTGCCGCCGAGCTCGACGCCTTGCGCCGCTACCACCGCCAGACCCTGCAGGAGCTGCCGATGGGCGTCTGCTCGCTGGCCAAGGATCAGGAGATCCTGATGTGGAACAAGGCCATGGAAGAGTTGACCGGGATTGCCGCGCAGCGCGTCGTCGGCTCGCGCCTGATGTCCATTGGCGAACCCTGGCGCAGCTTGCTGCTGGGCTTCATCAATGTGCCGGACGAGCATTTGCACAAGCAACGCCTTGGCCTCGACGGGCAAACCCGCTGGCTCAACCTGCACAAGGCGGCCATCGATGAGCCCCTGGCGCCGGGCAACAGCGGCCTGGTGGTACTGGTCGAAGACTTGACCGAAACCCAGATGCTGGAAGACAAGCTGGTTCACTCCGAACGCCTGGCCAGTATCGGCCGCCTGGCCGCCGGGGTTGCCCACGAGATCGGCAACCCGGTCACCGGGATCGCCTGCCTTGCGCAGAACCTGCGAGAGGAACGCGAAGAAGATGGCGAAATCACGGAACTCAGCAGCCAGATCCTTGAACAGACCAAACGTATTTCGCGTATCGTCCAGTCGCTGATGAGTTTTGCCCATGCCGGCAGCCATCAACAGACCGACGAACCGGTTTGCCTGGCGGAAGTCGCGCAGGATGCCATTGGCCTGCTAGCCCTGAACCGGCGCAATTTCGAAGTGCAGTTCTTCAACCTGTGCGACCCGAATCACTGGGTCGAGGGCGACCCGCAACGCCTGGCCCAGGTGCTGATCAACCTGCTGTCCAACGCCCGCGATGCGTCGCCGGCCGGCAGCAAGGTCCGGGTCAAGAGCGAGGCAAGCGAGCACACCGTCGACCTGATCGTCGAGGACGAAGGCAGCGGGATTCCCAAGAACATCATGGACAGGCTATTCGAGCCATTCTTCACGACCAAGGACCCGGGCGAAGGGACTGGACTGGGGCTCGCTCTGGTCTATTCCATCGTTGAAGAGCATTATGGACAAATCACCATCGACAGCCCGGCCGATATCGAAAGCCAGCGCGGCACCCGGATAAGGGTCACCTTACCTCGCCATGTCGTAGCGACGTCCGCTGTGAACTGAGACCGTCGAGAGAATTGAATCAATGCCGCATATTCTGATCGTCGAAGACGAAACCATTATTCGCTCAGCCCTGCGTCGCCTGCTCGAACGCAACCAGTACCAGGTCAGCGAAGCGGGCTCGGTACAGGAAGCCCAGGAACGCTTCAGTATTCCGACGTTCGACCTGATCGTCAGCGACCTGCGCCTGCCCGGCGCTCCAGGCACCGAACTGATCAAACTGGGCCAGGGCACACCCGTCCTGATCATGACCAGTTATGCCAGCCTGCGCTCGGCGGTCGACTCGATGAAAATGGGTGCGGTGGACTACATCGCCAAGCCCTTCGATCACGACGAGATGCTCCAGGCTGTGGCGCGTATCCTGCGCGATCGCCAGTCCACGCCGGCACCACTCGCCGAACGCGGTAACGGCAAAGGCAACGGCGCGGCTGAAAAGTCAGCCGACAGCGCCAACGGCGAGATCGGCATTATCGGCAGCTGCCCGCCCATGCAGGATCTCTATGGCAAGATTCGCAAGGTCGCACCCACCGATTCCAACGTGCTGATCCAGGGCGAGTCCGGCACCGGCAAGGAACTGGTGGCGCGCGCCCTGCACAATCTGTCCAGGCGGGCCAAGGCCCCGATGATTTCGGTGAACTGCGCAGCCATTCCGGAAACCCTGATCGAGTCGGAACTGTTCGGCCACGAAAAAGGGGCGTTCACCGGCGCCAGCGCCGGTCGTGCCGGATTGGTAGAAGCCGCGGACGGTGGCACCCTGTTCCTCGACGAGATCGGCGAATTGCCGCTTGAGGCCCAGGCGCGCTTGTTGCGCGTCCTGCAGGAAGGCGAAATCCGTCGGGTCGGCTCGGTCCAGTCGCAGAAGGTCGATGTCCGCCTGATCGCCGCCACCCACCGCGACCTCAAGAGCCTGGCCAAGGTCGGCCAGTTCCGTGAGGACTTGTACTACCGCCTCCACGTCATCGCCTTGAAACTGCCTGCCCTGCGCGAGCGTGGCGCCGACGTCAACGAGATTGCCAACGCCTTCCTCGCCAGGCAAAGCGCACGCATCGGCAGAAACGACCTGAAATTTGCTGCCGATGCCGAACAGGCCATCCGCCACTACTCCTGGCCGGGTAACGTGCGCGAACTGGAAAACGCAGTGGAACGCGCAGTCATCCTGTGCGAGAGCCCGGAGATTTCTGCAGAACTGCTGGGTATCGACATCGAGCTGGGAGACCTGGAGGACGACGACGCTTTTGCCAGCCTGCCTTCGCAACAGAATGGCACCAGCAATACCAGCCATGAGCCGACAGAAGACCTGTCACTGGAAGACTACTTCCAGCACTTCGTTCTCGAGCACCAGGACCACATGACCGAGACCGAGCTGGCACGCAAGCTCGGCGTCAGCCGCAAGTGCTTGTGGGAACGCCGCCAACGCCTGGGCATCCCACGCCGCAAGACCGGCGCCATCAGCGAAGGATGAGCCGTTCAAGCGTTTGGGCAACGGTTAACACAAGGGCGCGCGGGTAACGCGCCCGATTGAGCACAAACTGTTACCCAGTCCACATCGCGTAACAAAAGCCGGGGTTTACGGTAACGAAACCCCGGTTTTTTTTGGCCTGCTTTTTCGCCCTGATGCCTGCAACCCCTTGTTTTTAAAGGGCCAGAAAAAGTTGGCACGGCTTCTGCTATATGTTTGGTACAAGAACAATAACAAGCAATGCAAAAGACAATAAAAATAAGACGAATCGACTCACGCACAATAAAAACAACACGGCGGAGGCGCAGCTAACTGATTCTTTTGGCGACGAGTTGTACTTGGGGCTTGCCCCGCAACCAGGCAGAGAACAACAAAAAACTGCACTAAAGCAGGGCCTGAACTGGTTGGATCGAGAGATCATTGCAACGTCAGCGATCAAAGCAATCCGTTTGCTCTTGGCTCCCGATTGGGAGGTCGTCACAAGTGAAAAGCTTTGTGACAGGGCGCTAAACAAAAACAAAAAGCCCAACGAAAAATAAAAATAGAGCACGCAACTACTTCTGGGGGAGCTTCGGCTCCCCTTGTAGTTTCTGCCAGAAACTGCTCCAGAAAAAAAAGACAGCCTCTGAAAAAAGCCCTCTGCAACGCCCCTCTCCGCTGCGTCCTACACCATCCCCCGACTAAATGCTAGAATCCCCGCCCATCATGCGGTCATTCTTCGATTTGGCCGAACATTCCTTCAAACAGTGCATCCCATGCTGAAGAAGCTGTTCCAGTCTTTACGTCCTCCCGTGCGTCGTGTGCAGCACCAGCGCACCACGCCAGAAGTACTCAATAGCGGTCAACACTCGCTACAACGCGGCCAATTCAGCCGCCACGCAGTGGGCATCGTCGAACGCCTGCAAAATGCCGGCTATCAAGCCTATCTGGTCGGTGGTTGCGTACGCGACATGTTGCTTGGCATCACGCCCAAGGATTTCGACGTCGCCACCAGCGCCACCCCCGAACAAGTGCGCGCCGAATTTCGCAATGCCCGGGTAATCGGTCGGCGGTTCAAGCTGGTTCACGTGCATTTCGGCCGTGAAATCATCGAAGTCGCTACTTTTCGCGCCCATCACCCGCAAGACGAAGAGGAAAACAGCAATCAGTCCTCTCGCAACGAAAGCGGACGCATCCTGCGCGACAACGTCTACGGCACTCTGGAAGACGACGCCCAACGCCGCGACTTCACGATCAACGCCCTGTATTACGACCCGGTCAGCGAGCGCATCCTCGATTACGCCAATGGCGTGCACGACATTCGCAACCGCCTGATCCGCCTGATCGGCGACCCTCAGCAACGCTACCAGGAAGACCCGGTGCGCATGCTGCGTGCCGTACGTTTTGCCGCCAAACTCGATTTCGGCATCGAAAAGCATTCGGCCCTTCCGATCAAGCCAATGGCTCAACTGCTGCGCGAGATCCCTTCGGCACGACTGTTCGAAGAGACATTGAAGCTGTTCCTTTCGGGCCACGCCGCCGACACCTTCGAGATGCTGGTCGACCTGGAGCTGTTCGAGCCACTGTTCCCGGCAAGTAACGAAGCGCTTGAAGAACATCCGACCTACACCCATACCTTGATCAGCGAAGCCCTGATCAACACTGACTTGCGCATCAAGCAAGGCAAGCCCGTGACTCCAGCGTTCCTGTTCGCCGCCCTCCTCTGGCCGGCGCTGCCAGCTCGGGTACTGCGCCTGCAGAGCCGTGGCATGCCGCCGATTCCAGCCATGCAGGAAGCCGCGCACGAACTGATCAGCGAACAATGCCAACGGATCGCGATTCCCAAGCGCTTCACCATGCCTATCCGCGAGATCTGGGACATGCAGGAGCGCCTGCCTCGCCGCAGCGGCAAGCGTGCCGACCAGTTGCTCGACAACCCGCGCTTCCGCGCCGGGTACGATTTTCTGCTGTTGCGCGAAAGCGCAGGTGAAGAAACCGACGGTCTGGGCGAGTGGTGGACCGATTATCAGGAGTGCAATGAAAGCGAACGCCGCGACATGATTCGCGAGCTCGGCGGCAGGGATGAGAGCGGGGCAGCTCCGCGCAAGCGCCGGCGCAGTGGCACCAAGCGCAAACGCGACGCCTCGAGCGCAGCAGGCGAGTAAGCATGGAACGCGTTTACATCGGACTGGGCAGCAACCTGGCTGACCCACAGGAACAATTGCGCAATGCCGTGCAGGCGCTCGGGCTGCTGCCCGATACGACGCTTGTGCGCGTTTCCTCGTTTTATGCCAGCGACTCCCTGCTGCCCGGCCAGCCACGCTATACCAATGCCGTTGCGGCACTGGACACAGCCCTGGCACCGTTGGACCTGCTCGATGCGCTACAGGCAATCGAGACCGATCAGGGCCGCGAGCGCAAGGAGCGCTGGGGGCCGCGCACGTTGGACCTGGATATCCTCCTGTTCGGCGATCGCCTGATCGACGAACCGCGCCTCAAAGTCCCACATTATCATATGCAGGCGCGCCCCTTCGTGCTGCACCCCCTGGCCGAGCTGGTACACCACAGCCTGCAACTGGCCGACGGCCGTCTGTTCAGCGACTTGCTGGCCGATTGCCCCTTCGAAGGGCTCGAACGCCTGTAGCCCTTCCCCGTCCACTCGGTAACGCCCGTAACACTGCATCAGTAACATTGCAGTAACACGGGCAATTGACTTAACGCCCCCTCCTCACGACTATAGGCGTCCCGTTGCTCTGAACCGACGCAAAACGGCGCGAACCCTTTTGGAACAGGTCGCTTTTAAAACAGCACGGCAGATGAAATTCTGTTCCAAGCATTGAATCACGCACGTTGAACGCAGTAGTTTTCACAGCGCCTGACCGAGGACACCTTTTCATGCCAGACATTACCCTGACCACCCTGCAGAGCCTGAAGCTCAAGGGTGAGAAAATAACCATGCTGACCTGCTATGACGCGACTTTCGCGCAAGCTGCCAGCCAGGCCGGTGTTGAAGTCCTGCTCGTGGGCGACTCCCTGGGCATGGTCCTGCAGGGGCACGACAGCACGCTGCCGGTGACCACGGCCGAGATGGCCTACCACGTTGCCAGCGTAAAACGCGGCAACGAGGGCGCACTGATCCTCGCCGACCTGCCGTTCATGGCTTACGCCACCACTGACCAGGCCTTCGTCAACAGTGCCACGCTGATGCAGGCAGGCGCACACATGGTCAAAATCGAAGGCGCCGCCTGGCTGGCCGAGACCGTTCGTCTGCTCGCCGAACGGGGCATCCCGGTTTGCGCGCATATGGGGCTGACCCCTCAGGCAGTCAATATCCTCGGCGGCTACAAGGTCCAGGGTCGTCAGGAAGCCCAGGCCCGGCAAATGCGCGCCGACGCCATCGCCCTGGAACAGGCTGGCGCCGCAATGCTGTTGCTCGAATGCGTGCCGAGCGAACTGGCCGCCGAAATCACCCAGGCCGTGAAGATTCCGGTCATCGGCATTGGCGCCGGCAGCGCCGCGGACGGTCAGGTATTGGTTTTGCACGACATGCTCGGCCTTTCGCTGAGCGGTCGCGTACCGAAGTTCGTGAAGAACTTCATGGCTGGTCAAGCCGACATCCCGAGTGCGCTCCGCGCCTATGTGAATGAAGTCAAGGCTGTGACCTTCCCCGGCATCGAACATGGATTCAGCGCATGAACACCGTCAAAACCGTCCGTGAACTGCGCGCAGCGGTTGCCCGCGCCCGCAGCGAAGGCAAGCGCATTGGTTTCGTCCCGACCATGGGCAATCTGCACAGCGGCCATGCGGCCCTTGTTGCCAAGGCAGCCCAGCGGGTGGATTTCGTGGTGGCCAGCATTTTCGTCAACCCGCTGCAGTTCGGCCCCTCCGAAGACCTCGATAAATACCCGCGCACCCTCGCCGCCGACCAGGAAAAACTGCTGCAGGCCGGTTGCCATTTGTTGTTCGCCCCAACGGTCGAGGAAATGTATCCCGACGGCATGGGCGTACAGACCCGCGTCAGCGTGCCGCAGCTTTCCGAAGGCCTTTGTGGTGCGAGTCGCCCCGGGCACTTCGAAGGCGTTGCGACCGTGGTCGCCAAACTGTTCAACATGGTCCAGCCAGACCTGGCCGTCTTCGGTCAGAAAGACTTCCAGCAACTGGCGGTGATCCGCTCGCTGGTTCGCGACCTGAACATGCCGATCCAGATCATCGGCGAGCCGACCGTGCGTGCCGAAGACGGCCTGGCACTGTCCTCGCGCAACGGTTATCTCACCGAAGAGCAGCGCGCCATTGCACCGGCCCTGTATCGCACCCTGAGTTCGATGGCCAACGCCATTCGCACCGGTGAGCGCGACTTCGGCAAGCTCGTGCAATCAGGCTTGGAACAGATCAGCGCAGGCGGGTTTCGCCCGGACTACCTGGAGATCCGCCACGCCCTCAACTTGCGCCCGGCAACCGCCGAAGACCGCGACGTGGTGATTCTGGCGGCAGCCTATCTGGGCGCCACCCGGTTGATCGACAACCTGCACCTGAATCTCGACGAACACGCCTGAAACCCTAATTGCCCGGGCTTCGAGCTTCGGGCACACTGCCGCCGCCCCCGGGGTTCAGGAACGTTCCGAACCCCTGAGTGAAGACCTGTCAGAGGAAGCACCCATGCACGCCATCATGCTCAAGGCCAAGCTGCATCGCGCAGAAGTCACCCACGCCGTACTCGACTACGAAGGCTCCTGCGCCATCGATGGGACGTGGCTGGACCTGGCAGGCATTCGCGAGTACGAGCAAATCCAGATCTATAACGTCGACAACGGCGAACGCTTCACCACCTACGCCATTCGTGGCGAAGAAGGCTCGCGCATGATCTCCGTCAACGGCGCAGCAGCCCACAAAGCCAAGGTCGGCGACCGGGTCATCATTTGTGCCTACGCGCACTTCAGCGAAGCTGAGCTGCTCAACTTCAAGCCGAGCATGCTGTACATGGCCCCTGGCAATGAATTGAGCCACACCAGCAATGCCATTCCGGTGCAAGTCGCCTGATCGAACGGATTCACAACCGGACAAGCCCGCCCAGGGTTTGCGATAAAGTAACGAGCAATAGCGCAAGTGGCGCAGACACGTGAGCAAAGGACGTCTACTGTAGGTAGGCCCGCCCTGTTCACGCGTCAGCCGCGCCGTTTGACTGAAACTCGTCGGCTTGACGCAACCTGGCCGGGCTTTTTAATGTCCAAGGCAGTTCAAGTAATAAGGAAACCAGCAGCGATGGCGTATTACCGCACTCCTCACGACGTTACCGCTCTGCCCGCCTGGCAGGCGCTGAAGCAACACCGCGAAAGCATGCAGGATTTCAGCATGCGCGATGCATTCAATGCCGACCCGCAGCGCTTCAACCACTTCTCCCTGAGCAGTTGCGGACTGTTTCTCGACTATTCGAAAAACCTGATCTCCAGCCAAACCCGTGACCTGCTGGTAAAACTGGCAGGTGAAGTCGGATTGCAGGATGCGATCAAGTCACTGTTCGCCGGCGAGATTCTCAACGCCTCCGAAGGCCGCCCGGCGCTGCACACGGCCTTGCGCCGCCCGGTAGGCGACAAGCTGAACGTGGCCGGCGTCAATGTGATGCCGGAAGTGCACAAGGTCCTGAACCAGATCACGGAGCTGGTTGGCCGAATTCATGACGGCCTGTGGCGTGGCTACAGCGAAAAGCCGATCACAGACGTGGTCAACATCGGCATCGGTGGCTCATTCCTCGGGCCGGAACTGGTCTCCGAAGCGCTGCTGCCCTATGCCCAGAAAGGCGTGCGTTGCCATTACCTGGCCAATATCGACGGCAGCGAGTTCCATGAGCTGTCGGCCAAGCTGCGCGCCGAAACCACGCTGTTCATTGTTTCGTCGAAATCCTTCAGCACCCTGGAAACCTTGAAGAACGCCCAGGCCGCACGCGCCTGGTACCTGGCCCAGGGCGGTTCGGAAGCAGAGCTGTATCGTCATTTCATTGCGGTTTCGAGCAACAATGCCGCCGCGATTGCCTTCGGTATCCGGGAGGAAAACATTTTCCCGATGTGGGACTGGGTCGGTGGACGCTACTCGTTGTGGTCGGCCATTGGCCTGCCAATCGCGCTGTCCATCGGCATCGCCAACTTCAAGGAGCTGCTGTCCGGTGCCTACACCATGGACCAGCACTTCCAGACTGCACCCTTCGAACAGAACATGCCGGTGCTGCTGGCCTTGCTGGGCGTCTGGTACGGCAACTTCTGGGGCGCGCAAAGCCACGCGATCCTTCCGTATGACCACTACCTGCGCAATATCACCAAGCACCTGCAGCAGCTGGACATGGAATCCAACGGCAAGAGCGTGCGCCAGGACGGCACTCCGGTTAACCACGACACCGGCCCGGTCATCTGGGGTGGCGTCGGCTGCAACGGCCAGCATGCCTATCACCAGCTGTTGCACCAGGGCACCCAGTTGATCCCGGCGGACTTCATCGTCCCGGTGGTGAGTTTCAACCCGGTTGCCGACCATCACCAATGGCTGTACGCCAACTGCCTGTCCCAGAGCCAGGCGCTGATGCTAGGCAAGACCCGTGACGAAGCCGAGCGTGAGCTGCGCGACAAGGGCATGACTGAAGCCGATATCCAGAAACTGGCGCCGCACAAGGTGATTCCGGGCAACCGTCCGAGCAATACCCTGGTGGTCGAGCGCATCAGCCCGCGTCGTCTGGGCGCGCTGGTTGCGATGTACGAGCACAAAGTCTTCGTACAAAGCGTGGTCTGGGGCATCAACGCCTTCGACCAGTGGGGCGTGGAACTCGGCAAGGAACTGGGCAAGGGCGTCTACCAGCGCCTGACCGGTAGCATCGAAGAGCCTGCAGAAGATGCTTCGACCCAGGGCCTGATCAATTACTTCCGCGGTCGTCATCGCGGTTGATCGCCTGATATGTCCCTTCCCTTGGAGGGGACCTTTCTCGTTCCCACGCTCTGCGTGGGAATGCCGTGCCAGAGGCTCCGCGTCGTCCTGCACCAGCGCATTGCGGCGCGTCGCAGGATGCATTCCCACGCAGAGCGTGGGAACTAGGAGTATGACCTTCGTACTCGCTTTCCCCTCTTGAACCGTGCGAGCTCCGAGCGCACCCTTAGGCTAGTTGCAAACAAGCCCAAGGAACCGCCATGTTCGATATCAGTGCTTATCCACAAGCCGATGCCGTCAGTAAAGCGGCGCAACTCGGCCAGGATGATTATCAACGGCTCTACCAGCAATCGATAACGCAACCCGATCAATTCTGGGCCGAACAGGCCAAGGCCCTGCTCGACTGGAGCCAGCCCTGGGACAGTGTCCAGCAGTGCGACTTGAGAACGGGCCAGGCGGCCTGGTTCAAGGGCGGCAAACTCAACGTCAGTCAAAACTGCATCGACCGCCACCTGGAAAAGCGCGGCGATCAGGTCGCCTTGCTGTGGGAAGGCGACGACCCTGCCGACTCCAGCGCAATTACCTACAACACCCTGCACCGCAATGTTTGCCGCCTGGCCAACGTGCTGAAAAGTCGCGGGGTGAAGAAAGGCGACCGGGTCTGTATCTATATGCCAATGGTCCCGGAAGCGGCCTACGCGATGCTGGCCTGCACCCGTATCGGCGCGATTCATTCGGTGGTATTCGGTGGCTTCTCCCCGGATGCGCTGCGCGATCGCATTCTCGATGCCGATTGCCGCACGGTCATTACCGCAGACGAGGGCGTGCGCGGCGGTAAATATATACCGCTCAAGAGCAACGTCGACAAAGCGCTGCTCAGTTGCCCGGATGTCAGCACAGTGGTGGTGGTCGAGCGCACCAAAAACACAGTCCAATGGGTCAAGGGCCGCGACCTCTGGTATCACCAGGCCATGGCACAGGCCAGTGGCGATTGCCCGCCGGAACCGATGGATGCCGAAGACCCGCTGTTCATCCTCTACACCTCCGGCAGCACCGGCAAACCCAAGGGTGTGCTACACAGCACCGGCGGCTATCTGTTGCAGGCCGCACTGACCTTCAAATATGTCTTCGATTACCGTGATGGCGAGATCTTCTGGTGCACCGCTGACGTCGGCTGGGTCACCGGCCACAGCTACATCGTTTACGGGCCATTGGCCAATGGCGCCACCAGCCTGATCTTCGAAGGCGTACCGAACTACCCTGACACGTCGCGCTTCTGGCAAGTCATCGACAAGCACAAGGTCAATATCTTCTATACCGCCCCCACAGCCTTGCGTGCCTTGATGCGCGAAGGTCCCGGGCCACTGGCAAAGAGTTCCCGTGCCAGCCTGCGCCTGCTCGGCAGCGTCGGCGAGCCGATCAACCCGGAAGCCTGGGAATGGTACTTCAATGAGGTCGGCAAGCAGCGCTGCCCCATCGTCGACACCTGGTGGCAGACCGAAACCGGCGGCATCATGATCACTCCGCTGGCCGGAACGCGGCGGCTCAAGCCTGGTTGCGCCACCCGGCCCATGTTCGGCGTTCAACCGGTATTGCTCGACGAGAAAGGCCATCTGATCGAAGGCGCCGGCAGCGGCATCCTGGCAATCAAGGCAAGCTGGCCGGGACAGATCCGCAGCGTCTATGGCGATCATCAACGAATGATCGATACCTACTTCAAACCCTTTCCCGGGTATTACTTCACTGGCGATGGTGCCCGCCGCGACGAGGATGGCGACATCTGGATCACCGGCCGCATCGATGACGTCATCAACGTTTCCGGACACCGGATCGGTACCGCCGAAGTGGAAAGCGCGCTGGTCCTGCACGACAGCATCGCCGAAGCCGCCGTGGTCGGTTACCCTCACGACCTCAAGGGCCAGGGCATTTATGCCTTTGTCACGCCCATGAACGGCGTGACGCCCGATGAAACGCTGCAAAAGGAACTGCTGGCGCTGGTCAGCAAGGAAATCGGCAGTTTCGCCAAACCGGAACTCATACAGTGGGCGCCTGCCTTGCCCAAGACCCGCTCAGGGAAAATCATGCGACGCATTCTGCGCAAGATTGCCTGCAATGAACTGGACAGCCTGGGTGACACCTCGACCCTGGCCGACCCGAGCGTGGTCCAGGGCCTGATCGACAAGCGCCTGAACCATTGATCCGCGAGACGCCGTAATGCGGCGCCCTGCCCCTGCACAAGCACCTATGGAACGTATTCGTCGTCGCATCGAAAAACAGGTATTGAGCCTGACCGGCCTGTCGCTGGGCCAGCTCGATCTGGAAAATCCCAAGGGCGATCCCGGCCTGTTCGGGCCGGATACGGTCTGCTGGCGGGTACATGCCGACTTCACCAGCATGCTCATCGGCGGCATCAGTGCCTTGCTGCTGCAAGTCATGCACCCGCTGGCGCTGGCAGGGGTCTGGGATCACTCGAACTTTCGCCAGGACATGCTCGGTCGCCTGCGCAGGACCGGGCAATTCATCTCCGGCACCACCTTTGGCTCGACCCAGGATGCCAACTGGCTGATCGAAAAGGTCCGAACCATCCACCTGCAGGTCGTCGGCAAGGCCGAAGACGGCCGACCCTATGCCGCCAGCGATCCCGACCTGTTGACCTGGGTGCATGTCGCCGAGGTCAGCAGCTTTCTTGCCGCTCACCTGCGTTATCGCAACCCGCACCTGTCGCTCGCCGAGCAGGACACCTATTACGCCGAAATCGCGCTGGTTGCCGAACGCCTGGGCGCACGCGATGTACCTCGTTCGCGCCAGGCCATCGCCGATTACCTGGAGCAGATGCGGCCGCAGCTGGTCTGCGATCATCGCAGCCATGAGGTCGTTCAGGTTCTGCTCGACGCTCCAGCACCCAGCCGGCTGACCAAACCCTTTGGCGCCTTGATGATGCAAGCTGGCATCGACCTGCTGCCCAACTGGGCCAGCGCCCAGCTTGAACTCACGCAACATCCGCTGCATCGCCGCCTGGTACGCCTGGGTGTCGCCAACACCGCCCCGGTGCTGCGCTGGGCGGTGCGCGACGGCTCGGTACATCGTGCACGTCGGCGCATGGGTATTACCTGATGCTTCGGCCATACAAGATGACTGATCGGTCATATAATGGCAATTTCACCCGCAGCTATGCCAACATGCGCCGCTGCCTGTCGGGCGCGAGTGCCTCGCGCTCCCCGGACACTATCCAATAAGCGTGAGGACCCGTGCCATGCAAGATGTCGTTATCGTTGCCGCCACCCGTACTGCCGTCGGCAGTTTCCAGGGTTCGTTGGCAACCATCCCCGCGGTTGACCTGGGTGCGGCGGTCATTCGCCAACTCCTGTCCCAGACCGGCCTGGACGGCGCGCAAGTCGACGAAGTCATCCTCGGCCAGGTCCTGACTGCAGGCGCGGGCCAGAACCCAGCACGCCAGGCTACGATCAAGGCTGGCCTGCCCCACGCGGTCCCCGCCCTGACCCTGAACAAAGTCTGCGGCTCGGGCCTGAAAGCCTTGCATCTGGGCGCCCAGGCCATTCGTTGCGGTGATGCCGATATCATCATCGCCGGTGGTCAGGAGAATATGAGCCTGGCCAACTATGTCATGCCCGGCGCACGTACCGGCTTGCGCATGGGCCACGGCAAAGTCGTCGATACCATGATCAGCGATGGCTTGTGGGATGCCTTCAACGACTACCACATGGGCATCACGGCCGAAAACCTGGTGGAAAAATACGGCATCAGCCGTGAAGACCAGGATGCGTTTGCCGCCGCCTCGCAACAAAAGGCTGCCGCCGCCATCGAGTCCGGGCGCTTCGTCGACGAAATCACCCCGATCCTGATTCCTCAGCGCAAGGGCGACCCGGTGGCCTTCGCCACCGATGAGCAACCACGCGCCGGCACCACCGCCGAATCCCTGAGCAAACTCAAGGCGGCCTTCAAGAAAGACGGTACCGTGACCGCGGGCAATGCCTCTACCCTCAACGATGGCGCGGCTGCCGTGTTGCTGATGAGTGCCGCCAAGGCCGAGCAACTCGGCCTGCCGGTCCTCGCGCGCATCAAGGCCTACGCCAACGCCGGAGTCGATCCGGCCATCATGGGCATCGGCCCGGTCAGCGCCACTCGTCGCTGCCTGGACAAAGCCGGCTGGACCCTGGACCAACTGGATCTTATCGAAGCCAACGAAGCCTTCGCCGCCCAGGCCCTGTCGGTCGGCAAGGAGCTGGGTTGGGATGCCAGCAAAGTCAACGTCAACGGTGGCGCCATCGCCATCGGCCATCCGATCGGAGCATCGGGCTGCCGTGTGCTGGTGACCCTGCTGCACGAGATGATCAAGCGCGATGCGAAAAAGGGCCTGGCAACCCTGTGCATCGGTGGCGGCCAAGGCGTGGCACTGGCGATCGAACGCTAACCTGTGCAAAAGTCGGGGCTCCACAGAGCCCCTTCTTGTTAAACTGCACGTCCCTAGTCAAGGCCACGTGCATGTCCCTCTTGAATCAGGCGCTGCGCGCCTCCCTCGATGCCCGCAAAGACCTCCTCGCCGAACTGCACCAGCAGGGCACCAACTGTTACCGCCTGTTCCACGGCAGCCAGGAAGGCGCCGGCGGCCTGACGGTAGACCGCTATGGCCCTCAGTTGCTGGTCCAGAGTTTTCACCAGACGCTGGAGCTCGATGCATTGCTGGCCGTGAAAGACACCGTTGATCACGAGTTGGGCTTCGAAACGCTGCTGGTCTACAACGACCGCTCCCAGGGCAATTCACGTATCGATCGCCATGACCCTGTCTATCGCGCCGAAGAAGCCGCCCTGGCCGACCTCACGGCACAGGAATGGGGCCTCAACTACCGGGTGCGCGCACGCCACGCCGGCCAGGACCCCTTGCTGTTTCTCGACCTGCGCAACGCCCGCGGTTGGGTCAAGGAGCACAGCGCCGGCAAAAGCGTGCTGAACCTGTTCGCCTATACCTGCGGCGTTGGCCTGAGTGCAGCTGCCGGTGGTGCGCGAGAAGTCTGCAATCTGGACTTTGCCGAAGGCAACCTGGCCGTTGGCCGCGATAACGGGGCACTCAACCCGCAGTTGCCGGCAATGCAGTTTGTCCAGTCCGACTATTTCCCGGCGATCCGGCAATTGGCCGGCCTGCCGATCAGCCAGCGTCGCGGACAGAAGCTGCCAAGCTACCCGCGCCTGCAACAACGTCAATACGACCTTGTGTTTCTCGACCCACCGGCCTGGGCCAAAAGCGCTTTTGGCACGGTCGACCTGTTGCGTGACTATCAGAGCCTGCTCAAGCCGGCCCTGCTCAGCACCGCGGATAATGGCGTACTGATCTGCTGCAACAACCTGGCAAAGGTCAGCATCGACGATTGGCGCGAACAGGTGTTGCGCTGTGCAGAAAAGGCCGGGCGGCCCGTTCGTGAGTGGCAGGTGCTGACACCGGCGAGCGACTTCCCCTCCCGCGATCAACAGCCACCCTTGAAGACACTGATCTTGCAGCTATAAATCCTACGCAAGAATCGGCGTTTTATTTCGACTACAGAGGTGTTTTCTTCGGAACTGGATTCGCGTGCCATACTCCAACGACCTCTGTTCGAGATAGATGACGCATCACATGCCCAAAGGATTGAAACGCGCCATCGGCGCCTTGCTGACCGTCTTCGCCCTCTATAGCCTGATTGGCTTTCTGATACTGCCCGGGGTTGCCTTGCGCATCGCCAATCAGCAGTTGGCGAACTACTCCACCGTTCCTGCACATCTGGAGCGTCTGGAGCTCAACCCGTTCAGTCTTGAACTGACTCTATGGGGCTTGCGCATCGGCGAGACCGGCCAGGAGCAGGTCGCTTTCGAGCGTTTGTACGCAAACCTGCAAATCGACAGTCTGCGGACTCGTGCCCTGCATCTGGCCCGGGTGGAACTGGACAAGCCACGCACCGAATTGTTGTTCGACAAAGACGGTAGCCTCAACCTCGCGCAGCTGTTCAAGCTGCCGGCCAGCAAGCCGCAGCCCGAGACGCCTGAAAGCAAGCCATTCCCCGTACGCCTGGACAGCATCAAGCTGAGCGATGGCTACCTGCATTTCAAGGATATGCGCCCCAGCGAACCCATCGAGTTTCTCTACGACTCGCTGAATCTGGAGCTGAAGAACCTCAGTACCCTGCCCGACGATAACGCCGACATGACCCTGGTCGCCATCGGTCCCCACGGCGGCCAGATTGACTGGAGCGGCCGGGTCAGCCTGGTGCCGATCACCTCCGAAGGCACATTGAAGATCACCGACGGCAAGATGAAAGCCTTCTGGCCCTACGTGCGCGATGCCGTGCCACTGGTGCTTGAAGAGGGTGTCATGAGCCTCAGTACCGATTACAAACTCAACCTGAGTAAAGAAACCGAACTGTTGCTGGAAAACACATCGGTCAGCGTTGCCCCTTTCGCAATCAAGGCTCCGGATGGGCGCCCACTGGTGCGCATGGAGCGGTTGGACATCAGCGAAACATCGATTGATCTGGCCAAGCAACTGGTAACAGTGGGTAAAGTCCGCAGCCAAAAACTCGAGACCTGGGCTGCCCGGGAGGCCGATGGCCAACTCGACTGGCAAAAGCTGTTTGCCAGCCAACCAGCCAAGCCTTCCCCCAAGGAGACAGCGGCGCCCGCTTCGGCAGAGCCAAAAGCCTCGGAACAAGCGGTGCAAAGCAAACCCTGGCAAGTGCTACTGCGCGATGTGCAACTGCGCGACTACCAGGTTCATCTGGCCGATCGGGTGCCCAAGGAAGCGGTTGCCCTGGAGCTCGGCCCGCTGAATGTCGACATGCAGAACTTCGACAGCCTCAACAAGTCGCCGTTCACCCTCAAGGTCGATACCGGCCTGGGCAAACAAGGCAAGATCACGGCATCCGGAGAGCTGAACCTGGCACCGGTCAGTGCCAGATTGAAAGTGATCACCCAGGACATCGATCTGCGGGTGGCACAAGCCTATATAAACCCCTTCATTCGCCTTGAGCTGCGCAGCGGCATGCTTGCCAGCGATCTGAATGTCGACCTCAAGAGCACCGAGCCGCTCGCCTTCAGCGTGACCGGTAAAGCCAGGGTCAATCAGTTGCACACCCTCGACACCCTCAAGAGTCGCGATTTCGTCAAATGGCAGCAGCTTGATCTGGATGGGCTCGAATATCGTCATGGTGACGCCCTGTCGATTGCCAAGGTCAGCCTTCTACAACCTTACGCGCGCTTCATCATCAATGAAGACCGCACCACCAATATCAATGACCTGCTGATCCCGCAAGCGGCGCCGAGCACTACAGCCAAGGCACCGGGCAAACCCGCCGCCGGAAGTGATAAACCGCTGGGTATCCATATCGGTCAGATCGACATCAACGACGGCTCGGCCAACTTTGCCGACCTGAGCCTGACACCCGATTTCGCCACTGCCATCCAACAGCTCAACGGACAGATAGGCACCATCGACAGCCGCCAGCAGAAACCGGCCAAGGTCGATATCAAGGGCAAGGTCGACCGCTATGCGCCGGTCACCATCAAGGGCGCCGTCAACCCCTTCGACCCCATCGCCAGCCTGGACATCGCCACCAGTTTCAAGCGCGTAGAACTGACCAACCTGACCCCGTATTCAGGCAAGTTCGCCGGCTTTCGCATCCGCAAGGGCCGGCTCAATCTCGATCTGCATTACGTGATTACCAAGGGCCAGTTGAAAGCGGAAAACAAAGTGCTGGTCCAGCAGCTGCAATTGGGCGAAAAAGTCGACAGTCCGGATGCCGTGGACCTGCCCATCCGCCTGGCCGTGGCCTTGCTCAAGGACACTGAGGGCAATATCTCAATCGAGCTGCCGGTCTCCGGCAACCTCAATGACCCACAGTTCAGCGTCATGCCGATCGTCTGGCAAACCCTGCGCAACCTGGTGCTGCGCGCGGTCCAGGCACCGTTCAAGTTCATCGGCGGCCTGGTCAGCGGGGGTGGCGCAGAAGACCTGGGCAGTGTGGCTTTCGCCCCGGGCTCCAGCGAACTCAGTGGCGATGCGCAAGGCGTGCTCAACAAGCTGGCAGACGCACTCAAATCCCGCCCTGCCCTGCGCCTGGAAATCGTAGGCACCAGCGCCCAGAGCAGCGACGGCCCCTTGATTGCCGAGCAACGGCTGGAACGTGAATACCAGAGCACCTACTACAAGATCCTGCAGCGGCGGGGCGAAAAGGTCCCGGCCCAGGCTGCCCAGCTCAAGGTCCCTGATGGCGAGAAAACGCCCATGCTCGAAGGGATTTACCGCACGCGTTTGAAACAACAGCCCCCGGCTGAATGGGAACAACTGGACCGCAACGAACGTACCGCCAAGCTGCGTGAAGGGGTGCTCAAGTCCTGGGCCACAAGCGACTTGCTCCTGCGCCAGCTGGGTCAGGCGCGGGCCAGCAGCATCAAGGACTATCTGGTGGACAAAGGCAAGCTGGCCGACGAGCGCATTTTTTTCATCGATGCGTCGCTGGGCGAAGCTGAAAGCGATGGGCGGGTGGTGACGCCGATGCATCTGGATGCGGAATGATGCTTATTAGCTACTCGTTCCCACGCTCCGCGTGGGAATGCATACTGCGACGCTTCGCGTCGCGCATGGGCCGCAAGATCGACGCTGGAGCGTCTGGCACGACGTTCCCACGCGGAGCGTGGGAACGAGAACGACACAAAAAAGCCCCGACACCAGGTGCCGGGGCTTTGAGTGACCATGTCCTTATGGCCTTCGCATGAACCTCTGCGTGGTAACAATCGTTACCGGCGAGTTGCGAGAAACTTGCCTTAGTTAGCCATCAGGCCATCAGCAGAAACCGCTTTGACCCCTTTGATGTTCTTGGCAATTTTGATTGCCATGTCTTTCTGGGTATCGGTCAGCTCGGTTTTCGAGGAGAGGGAAACAACACCCTTGTTGGTCTCGACCTTGATGTCACTACCAGGGACACCCTTCTCGGTCATCAGATCGGCCTTCACTTTGGTGGTGATCCAGGTATCGGAGGTGTCTTGCTTCATTTCGGTAACTTCACCCGCGGCGATAACCATGGGGGATTGAGAAGGCTGTGCTGTCTGTTGGGCGAATGCCGCATTGGCCAGGGTCAAGGTCAGGGCGGTGGCTGTAGCGGCAGCAATAGCGAACTTCTTCATACGAGTTACTCCTGTTTTTCGAAAGGTCTGCGCCTCAGTTCCTGGCGGCAGGGTTACATGAACTAGTGCAGGGCCTGTGCCAACCCATCCGAAGACAAAAATATCTTCAAATTCAATAACTTAAAAAACAGGATAATTCTGCCCGTCATGCATATTGCATGGTCATCGACAATGTCGCGTGCAAGATGCATGTCTGCCTATCGGCTTTGGCTGCCATGCAGCAGGCATAAAAAAGGACCCCGAAGGGTCCTTTTTCTTTTCAGCAAGGCTCGGTGATTAAACGCCCGAAGCCTTGGCTGCTGCCACGTCCTTGATGGACAGCTTGATACGGCCGCGGTTGTCCACGTCCAGTACCAGCACTTCCACTTCCTGGCCTTCTTTCAGGATATCGGTCACTTTCTCGACGCGAGCATCGCTCAGCATGGAGATGTGAACCAGACCGTCCTTGCCTGGCAGGATGTTGACGAATGCGCCGAAGTCGACGATGCGCTCAACCTTACCGACGTAGATCTTGCCGATCTCGGCTTCAGCGGTGATACCCAGTACGCGCTGACGTGCCGCTTCAGCAGCTTCCTTGGTTTCGCCGAAAATCTTGATCGAGCCGTCGTCTTCGATATCGATCGAAGCCTTGGTCTCTTCGCAGATTGCGCGAATGGTGGCGCCGCCTTTACCGATAACGTCACGGATCTTGTCGGTGTCGATCTTCATCGCGATCATGGTCGGAGCGTTTTCCGACAGTTCGCTACGGGACTGACCGATGATCTGGTTCATCTGACCGAGGATGTTCAGGCGCGCTTCCAGGGCTTGGCCCAGAGCGATTTCCATGATTTCTTCGGTGATGCCCTTAATCTTGATGTCCATCTGCAGCGCGGTGACGCCTTTGGCGGTACCGGCTACCTTGAAGTCCATGTCGCCCAGGTGGTCTTCGTCGCCCAGGATGTCGGTCAGGACGGCGAACTTCTCGCCTTCTTTAACCAGGCCCATGGCGATACCGGCAACCGGTGCCTTCATCGGCACACCAGCGTCCATCAGAGCCAGGGAAGCGCCGCAGACCGAAGCCATGGAGCTCGAACCGTTGGACTCGGTGATTTCCGATACCACGCGGATGGTGTACGGGAACACGTCAGCGGCAGGCAGCATGGCCTGAACCGAACGACGGGCCAGACGGCCGTGACCGATTTCGCGACGACCTGCACCGCCCATGCGGCCACACTCGCCCACCGAGAACGGAGGGAAGTTGTAGTGCAGCATGAAGGGGTCTTTTTTCTCGCCTTCCAGGGTGTCCAGCAGCTGTGCGTCACGGGCAGTACCCAGAGTCGCTACGACCAGTGCCTGGGTTTCGCCACGGGTGAACAGGGCCGAACCGTGAGTCTTCGGCAGAACACCGACTTCGATGTTCAGCGGACGTACGGTGCGGGTGTCACGACCATCGATACGCGGCTTGCCGTTGACGATGTTTTCGCGAACGGTGCGGTATTCGATTTCGCCGAATGCAGCTTTGACGTCGCTGGAAGACGGCTGGCCTTCTTCACCCGACAGCTTGGCAACAACCTGGTCACGCAGCTCGCCCAGACGCGCATAACGGTCGGCCTTGACGGTGATGGTGTAGGCCTGGGAGATCGCCTCGCCGAACTCGGAGCGGATTGCGCCCAGCAGGTCGGTGGCTTCTGGAGCCGGAGCCCAGTCCCATGTTGGCTTGGCAGCTTCGGCAGCCAGCTCTTTAACAGCCTGGATAACGGCCTGGAATTCGTCGTGGGCGAACAGCACGGCGCCCAGCATCTGGTCTTCGGTCAGCTCTTTGGCTTCCGATTCAACCATCAGAACGGCTTCTTCGGTACCGGCAACGACCATGTCCAGGCTCGATGCGGCCAATTGCTCGTAGGTCGGGTTCAGCAGGTAGCCGGTGCTTTCATGGAAAGCAACGCGCGCAGCGCCGATCGGGCCGTCGAAAGGAATGCCGGAGATCGCCAGGGCAGCCGAGGTACCGATCATCGCAGCGATGTCCGGATCGGTTTTCTTGCTGGTGGAAACGACGGTGCAGACAACCTGCACTTCGTTCATGAAGCCTTCAGGGAACAGCGGGCGGATCGGACGGTCGATCAGACGCGAGGTCAGGGTTTCTTTCTCGGAAGGACGGCCTTCACGCTTGAAGAAACCGCCAGGGATCTTGCCGGCAGCGTAGGTTTTTTCCTGGTAGTGCACAGACAGAGGGAAGAAGCCCTTGCCTGGATCAGCCTGCTTGGCGCCGACCACAGTCACCAGCACGGTGACGTCGTTGTCGACGGTGACCAATACGGCGCCGGAGGCTTGACGAGCAATACGGCCCGTCTCGAGGGTGACGGTCGATTGACCGAACTGGAATTTCTTGATTACCGGGTTCACGGTTTCCTACCTTCTTTAGTTGCTCTGGGGGAACTGGTTTCTTGCGAAATTCTTGGGCAGACAGGGGATTCGGCCCCTTTGACCGTCCAGATAAAACTTGAGGCTGGAAGCCTGCCCGGTTCAAGCGCAAAAACGCTCAAGCCAGACAGACAACCAACCTCATAGATACGCGCGGGATGCTCATCAAGCCTGGCGCCAGGCGCCAGGATCGACGAATGCAGCACGCCGCGCACACCACTGGCCAGGGCGCTATTAGCGACGCAGACCCAGACGACCGATCAGGGCGCTGTAACGAGTGGTGTCCTTACCTTTCAGGTAGTCCAGCAGCTTGCGACGCTGGTTTACCATGCGGATCAGACCACGACGGGAGTGGTGATCTTTACCGTTGGCCTTGAAGTGACCTTGCAGCTTGTTGATGTTGGCGGTCAGCAGTGCAACTTGCACTTCTGGCGAACCAGTGTCACCAACGGCTTGCTGGTAGTCGGTAACGATCTGAGCTTTTTCTTCAACGCTGAGTGCCATGTGGGCTTCTCCAATCAAGGGAACCGAATGAACGGTTTCCAATAGGCCAGGGATAATTCCCTGTATTTAAAAGTGAGGAGTGACCGTGCCTATTAACAGCCATCCTCTTTCCCTGTGGTGATGAAACCGCAGGGTTCGGTCATTCCGACCGAATCAAGCGACGTGGCGCGATGCGCCCGTCTTCGCTCACTTCACCGATACCGATGAAGCGACCGTTGTGATCCTGTACCCGCACCATGCCGAACTTCGGCGCGTCGGGTGCTCTTACCGGTTGCCCGTGCAGCCAGTAGAACGCACTGTGCTCGGAGAACTGCAACAGTGGCCAATCCTGCAGACCGCTGTCGGACGGCATCAAAAACTGATCGACCGCCTCATTGCCGCCTTCGGCATGGACGCGTTCAAGCTCTTCGAGCGTGACGGTCTGGGCCAAGGTGAAAGGGCCTGCGTGGGTACGGCGCAACTGCGCAACGTAAGCACCACAGCCCAATTGCTCGCCGATATCTTCGACCAGCGTACGAATGTAGGTACCTTTTGAGCAACCTACCGACAGCCGTGCACGAGTTTCCTCGCACTCGAGCAATTCCAAGCGGTCAATAGTAACAGAACGCGCTTCGCGCTCCACTACTTCACCTGCACGCGCCAGCTTGTAGAGCGGCTGCCCGTCACGCTTGAGCGCCGAGTACATCGGCGGTATCTGACTGATTTCACCACGAAATTGTGGCAAAACGGCTTCGATGTCCGCGCGACCAACGGTCACAGGGCGCTCGAGCAAAACCTCACCTTCGGCATCGGCCGTGGTGGTGGTCATGCCCATCTGCATGACAGTCTCATAGCCCTTGTCGGAATCGAGCAGGTACTGGGAGAACTTGGTCGCCTCACCGAAGCACAGCGGCAACACGCCAGTGGCCAAGGGATCGAGGCTGCCAGTGTGGCCGGCCTTCTCGGCATTGAGCAGCCAGCGAACCTTCTGCAACGCGGCATTGGAGGTGAACCCCAACGGCTTGTCGAGCAGGATGATGCCACTGACGTTACGGCGAATACGTTTGACCTGAGCCACCGCTTACACCTCGGCGTCTGGTTTTGAATCAGCGTCCTGATGCTGGCTGTCTTCAGCCACCGCGCGCTCGATCAGTGCCGACAAATGGGCACCGCGCGTCACGCTTTCATCGTAATGGAAGTGCAGCTGGGGAACACTGCGCAGCTTCATTTCCTTGCCCAACTGCATGCGCAGGAAGCCTGCCGCCGAGTTGAGCACCTTGATGCTCTGCTTGATGTCTTCGGCCGTTTCCTGGCCCATGACGGTGATGAACACCTTGGCATGACCGACGTCACGGCTGACATCGACCGCGGTGATGGTGACCAGGCCGACGCGCGGATCCTTCACTTCACGACGGATCAGTTGCGCCAGTTCGCGTTGCATCTGGTCGCCGATGCGCTGGGTACGGCTATATTCTTTTGCCATGTTTATTACCTGTAACTAGAAGCGGCAAACGCCCGGCCAGGCTGAAAGCCGGACCGGGCGTTGCGTTTAGAACCGCAATGGAGTGCGAACATGCATTCCACCAGGTTCCTCGAGCTCGCGGATTAGAGCGTACGAGCCACTTGGACTTTCTCGAAGACTTCGATCTTGTCGCCGACCTTGACGTCGTTGTAGCTCTTCACGCCGATACCGCATTCCATGCCGGCACGCACTTCGGAAGCGTCATCCTTGAAGCGGCGCAGGGATTCCAGCTCACCTTCGAAGATAACGATGTCTTCGCGCAGTACGCGAATTGGACGGTTACGGTGCACGACACCTTCGACAACCATACAACCGGCAATCGCGCCGAACTTCGGCGAGCGGAACACATCACGCACTTCGGCGATGCCCAGGATGTTCTCGCGAACATCGCTGCCGAGCATACCGGTCAGGGCCTTCTTGACGTCTTCAATGATGTCGTAGATCACGTTGTAGTAACGCATATCCAGACCTTCCTGCTCGACGATCTTGCGCGCGCCGGCATCGGCACGCACGTTGAAGCCGAACAGTACTGCATTGGAGGCCAGTGCCAGGTTGGCGTCGGACTCGGTGATACCACCGACACCGCCGCCGACCACGCGTACTTGCACTTCGTCGTTGCCCAGGCCATTCAGAGCGCCTTGCAGAGCTTCCAGCGAGCCACGGACGTCGGATTTGAGGACGATGTTGAGCGTCTTCTTCTCTTCCTGCCCCATGGTCTCGAAGATGTTTTCCAGCTTGCCGGCGTGAGCACGGGCCAGCTTGACTTCACGGAACTTGCCTTGACGGAACAGAGCCACTTCACGGGCTTTCTTCTCGTCGGCAACCACGCTCATCTCGTCGCCAGCGTCCGGCGTGCCGTCCAGGCCGAGGATCTCGACCGGAATGGCCGGACCTGCTTCCTTGATGGACTTGCCGTTTTCGTCGAGCATGGCGCGAACGCGGCCATAGTTCGAGCCGACCAGGACCATGTCACCCTGGCGCAGGGTACCGTCTTGAACCAGCACGGTGGCAACCGGGCCACGGCCCTTGTCCAGGCGCGATTCGACCACTACACCACGGCCAGGAGCCGACGGGGTAGCGGTCAATTCGAGTACTTCAGCCTGCAGCAGTACGGCTTCGAGCAGCTCGTCGACACCGGTACCCATCTTCGCCGAGACCGGTACGAATGGAGTGTCGCCACCCCAGTCTTCGGAAGTCACGCCGTGAACCGACAGTTCGCTGCGGATGCGATCGAGATCGGCGCCCGGCTTGTCGATCTTGTTCACTGCCACGACCAGCGGAACACCGGCGGCCTGGGCGTGCTGAACGGCTTCGACGGTCTGCGGCATCACGCCGTCGTCCGCCGCAACCACCAGGATCACGATGTCGGTGGCCTTGGCACCACGGGCACGCATCGCGGTAAACGCGGCGTGGCCCGGGGTGTCGAGGAAAGTCACCATGCCACGCTCGGTTTCAACGTGGTACGCACCGATGTGCTGGGTGATGCCGCCGGCTTCGCCAGCCGCTACCTTGGCACGACGGATGTAGTCGAGCAGCGAGGTCTTACCGTGGTCAACGTGGCCCATTACGGTCACGACCGGCGCACGAGCAACAGCTTCGCCTTCGAACTTCAGGGACTCGGCCAGGGAATCTTCCAGGGCCGTATCGCTGACCAGGGTCACCTTGTGGCCCAGCTCCTCGGCAACCAGCTGGGCAGTTTCCTGATCCAGTACCTGGTTGATGGTGGCCGGCGTACCCAGCTTGAACATGAACTTGATGACTTCGGCAGCCTTGACCGACATCTGCGCGGCCAGATCGCCGACAGTGATGGTCTCGCCGATCTGCACGTCACGGACAACCGGGCCGGTTGGGCTCTGGAAACCGTGGGCGTTGCGTTTTTTCAGCTTGCTCTTGCCACGACCGCCGCGACGGAAGCCATCGCTTTCTTCGTCGGTGGTACGCGGAGCCGAACGAGGGGCCGGAACCTTCTCTTTTTCCTTGACCGAGGCGCGGTGCGGGGCGTTCTTGCGTTCGCCATCACCACGACGAGCGTCTTCGTTGCGCGGTTTGTCCGGGCGACGTGGCTCGTCTTTCTTGCGCTCGACAACCGGAGCAGGCGCGATATCGACCACAGGCGCGGCAACGACCGGAGCCTGAACAGCCGGCTCGGCGGCGACCGGCGCCTGAGCAGGCGCCGATGGCTGACGACGTGCGTCTTCTTCGGCACGCACGCGGGCTTCTTCTTCGGCCTTTTGACGGGCTGCATTCTCTGCTGCACGACGCTCTTCGAGCTCGCGCTTCTGCTCAGCCTGGATCTCTTCCGGGCTGCGCTGAACGAATACTTTCTTCTTGCGCACTTCTACGCTGATGCTTTTGCTGCCAGCAACACGCAGGGTGCTTGTGGTCTTGCGCTGCAAGGTAATCTTGCGCGGTTCTTCCACTTTAGCCTTGTGGCTACTTTTCAAATGAGCCAGCAGAGCCTGCTTCTCATTGTCGGTCACAACTTGTCCGGCGTCGGTGTGCGGCAAACCTGCCTCACGCATCTGCTGCAACAGGCGCTCTACCGGTGCGGCGACCTCTTTGGCCAATTCTTTCACCGTGACTTGCGTCATGCACTTCTCTCCTCAGGCCGCGCCTACTTACTCGAACCAGTGGGCTCGGGCGGCCATGATCAACTTGCCGGCACGATCATCGTCAATGCCGTCGATGTCGAGCAGATCGTCAATAGACTGCTCGGCCAGGTCTTCGCGGGTAATTACGCCGCGCACCGCCAGTTCCATCGCCAAATCCTTGTCCATACCCTCAAGCGAGAGCAGGTCTTCGGCTGGATGGGCGTCTGCCAGCTTTTCCTCAGTAGCGATGGCTTTAGTCAACAAGCGATCCTTGGCCCGAGCGCGAAGCTCGTTGACGATGTCTTCGTCAAAGCCGTCGATGTTGAGCATTTCTTCCAACGGTACGTAGGCAATCTCTTCCAGGCTGGTGAAGCCTTCGTCGACCAACACCTGTGCCAGCTCTTCGTCGACTTCCAGCTCGTCGATGAAGTTGCGCAGGATGTCGCCGGTTTCAGCTTGCTGTTTGGCCTGGATGTCCGATTCGGTCATCACGTTCAGGGTCCAGCCGGTCAACTGGCTGGCCAGACGTACGTTCTGACCACCGCGACCAATAGCCTGGGCCAGATTGTCCGCGCCGACGGCGATGTCCATGGCATGGGCATCTTCATCAACGATGATTGCTGCCACTTCGGCTGGAGACATGGCGTTGATCACGAATTGCGCAGGGTTGTCATCCCACAGGACGATATCCACACGCTCGCCACCCAACTCACCGGACACCGCCTGGACACGCGAACCGCGCATACCGATGCAGGCACCCTGTGGGTCGATGCGCTTGTCCTTGGAGCGAACAGCGATCTTGGCGCGCGAACCCGGGTCACGGGACGCTGCCATCACTTCGATCAGACCTTCAGCAATTTCCGGCACTTCGATACGGAACAGTTCGATCAGCATTTCCGGCGCGGTACGCGACAGAATCAGCTGAGGTCCGCGGTTCTCGGTGCGGATTTCCTTCAGCAGCGCACGAACACGTACGCCAACACGGAATGTTTCGCGAGAAATGATATCTTCACGCGCCAGCAGGGCTTCGGCATTGTTGCCCAGGTCGACGATGACATTGTCACGCGTGACCTTCTTTACCGTGCCGGAAATGATTTCGCCCAGTCGCTCGCGATAGGCGTCAACGACTTGAGCACGCTCGGCTTCGCGAACCTTCTGCACGATGACCTGCTTGGCGGTCTGTGCAGCGATGCGGCCGAACTCGATGGATTCGATTTTTTCTTCGATAACATCGCCGACTTTGGCTTCAGGATGGGTTACCTGAATCTTGCTCGGCCAGGTTTCGATTGCCGGATCATCAAGATCCGCTTCTTCTACGACCGTCCAGCGACGGAACGTCTCGTAATTACCGGTGTGACGGTTGATTTCCACACGCAGGTCGACTTCATCTTCAAAACGCTTTTTGGTCGCGGTGGCCAGTGCCACTTCCAGCGCCTCAAAAATAACGCCAGCCGGTACACCCTTTTCATTGGATACCGACTCAACAACCAGCAGTACTTCTTTGCTCATCGTACGCCTCGCCCTTCGCAAGCCATTGGATCCGCGGGATCCGCAGTATCTGGCACGTCTCAGTCAAAACTGGGAATAATATTGGCCTTGTCGATCATATCGATCGGCAACAGAAACTCGTGGTCCTCAACCTGCACCACGACATCCTGTTCCTCCACCCCGCGGAGAAGGCCCTGAAAGTTACGTCGTCCTTCAAAAGGCGAGCGCAGCTTTATTTTCACTTGTTCGCCGGCATACTTGGCAAACTGTTCAAGCGTGAACAGTGGGCGTTCCATGCCAGGAGAGGAAACTTCAAGGGTGTATTCAACGGAGATCGGATCTTCAACATCCAGCACACCGCTGATCTGACGGCTGACGATGGCACAGTCATCCACCAGCACACCGCCTTCTTTATCGATATAAATACGCAACAGTGAATGGCGACCTTGAGCGGAAAACTCAATTCCCCAGCATTCATAGCCCAGGGCCACGACCACCGGGGCCAACAAGGCCTGCAACTGTTCTAGCTTGCTCGACACCTGAACCCCCTCGTGCATGTTTGTGCATGCTGTATAAATAAAAAAAAATGGGCGAAGCGCCCATCCCTGAAACGCCGTCGAAAGCGGCGTGTAAAGTGTCCAGCTAACAAAAAGCCCCTGAGAAGGGGCTCCGCTAAAACTGGTTGCGGGGGCCGGATTTGAACCGACGACCTTCGGGTTATGAGCCCGACGAGCTACCAGACTGCTCCACCCCGCGACAAAGCTGGGGCGGAAGTATACGACCGATCCCTTGCAGGGTCAATCTAACCTCCACCGACAAGAAAGCCCGCAACAGCGGGCTATCTTGTTAATTGGTACCGAGAAGGGGACTCGAACCCCTACACCCTATGGGCACAACCACCTCAAGGTTGCGTGTCTACCAATTCCACCACCTCGGCAATACTACAGTTGAAACAGTGGCCCTCCTCAGAGGATCACTTTTGCTCTTGGGCCCCTGGGACGTCAGTGGTATTCACTTCAGTCTTTTGCCCTTCGAGCACCGGCACATCGTCTGCTGCCGGTTTTTGCTTCGGTACTTCCAACACTGCCGGGCTTGGCAATCCTACCTGAGTCAGCTCATGAGCCTTCTCTTTAGCAAAGTAACCTAACCCTAAGCTGGTCATGAAGAAACTGGCGGCAAGTATAGCAGTAAACTTACTAAGAAAGGTAGAGGAACCTTGGCTTCCGAACACAGTATTTGATGCACCTGCTCCGAAAGATGCGCCAGCGTCCGCACCCTTACCCTGCTGCAGCAAAACCAGAGCTACTACGCCCAGCGCACCCAGCAGATGAAAAACGACTACGACTGTTTCCAGCATTTTTTCAGTTTCCCGCGGCGCGACAGATCGCACCGAATTCATCTGCATTCAGGGAAGCTCCACCAATGAGCCCCCCATCGATATCCGGCATGCCGAACAGCTCAGCCGCATTGGCCGCCTTCACGCTGCCGCCGTATAGAAGCCGCACATTTCTGGCGACTTCTGCGTTTTCTGCTGCCAGCTGCGCACGAATGGCTGCGTGCACATCCTGAGCTTGCTGTGGCGTGGCCGTCAGTCCGGTGCCGATGGCCCATACTGGCTCGTAGGCAATCACCGCATTGACGAACGCACCTGCACCCAGCTCCTCAATGATACTGCCAAGCTGACGCCCGACAACCTCAAGAGTCTTGCCTGCCTCGCGTTGCTCCAGGGTCTCCCCTATGCACAACACCGGCTTCAAGCCACAAGCCTGGGCTGCTGCAAACTTGCGGTTAAGCACCTCGTCACGCTCGCCAATCAACTGACGCCGCTCGGAATGCCCGACCAAAACCAATCCACAACCTGCATCGACCAACTGACTTGGCGCAATCTCGCCTGTCAGCGCGCCTTGCATCGGCTCAACCGCGGAGTTCTGGGCTCCGACGGTAATCGCCTTGCCTTGCAAGCCTTCAATCACTTGATTGATAAACAGACAAGGCGGAAATACCGCAACATCAACACCGCCAGGAAGGGCCAGATTACGTAGGCCCTCGATCAGCTCAGCGACGCTGGCGCGGGTACCGTGCATTTTCCAGTTACCAGCTACCAAAGGGCGACGCATGCTGTACCTCGTCGGTCAAAGTGGGCGCAGATGTTACCCAACCAAATCACCGCTGGCAAGCCAAAATCAGGCGCAAACTTCACTTACCAGTTTTGCCAGTGCTTCAGCATGGCCACGGACCACACTTTCATCATCACCTTCGACCATGACACGCACCAATGGCTCTGTTCCGGACTTGCGCAGCAGTACTCGGCCACGCCCCGCCATCGCCTCGGTAACGCGCTCGCACGCTTCCTTGACTGCCGGATGCTCAACCGGATCGACCCCGCCGCCGAAGCGAACGTTGATCAGCACCTGCGGACACTTGCGCAAGGCATGACGAGCCTGGGCCAATGTCTCGCCGCGACGCTTGATCGCCAGCAGGACTTGCAGCGCCGCGATGATCGCATCACCGGTGGTGGTGTTCTGCAGGCACAGAATATGCCCCGAGTTCTCACCGCCGACCTGCCAATCGCGCTCGAGCAGCTCGGCCGTCACGTAGCGGTCGCCAACCTTGGCACGGACGAAGGGAATCGATAATTCCTGAAACGCCAACTCCAGGCCCAGGTTGCTCATCAGCGTACCGACCACGCCGCCTTGCAACTTGCCACGCATGTGCAGGTCGCGGGCAATGATGAACAACAGGTCGTCACCATCGACGATGGCACCGGTGTGATCGACCATGAGCACACGGTCGCCGTCGCCATCAAAGGCGATCCCGAGGTCGGCATGCCCGACCAGTACGGCAGCCTGCAGCGCTTCGATATGCGTCGAGCCGCATTTTTCGTTGATGTTCAGGCCATCGGGTTGCGCCGAAAGCACGGTCACCTCGGCACCGAGCTCGCGAAACACACTTGGCGCAACCTTGTAGGTCGCACCATGAGCGCAGTCGACAACCAGCTTCAGCCCGGCGAAATCGGTACTGGTCGGCACACTGCTCTTGCAGAATTCGATATAGCGTCCCGCCGCATCGTTGATGCGCGAGACCTTGCCGAGCTTGCTCGACTCGACCACGGTCATGGGCGTGTCCAGCAACTCTTCGATCATCAGCTCGACTTCGTCCGGAAGCTTGGTGCCCTGCCCGGAAAAGAACTTGATGCCGTTGTCGTCATGAGGGTTGTGCGAGGCACTGATGACAATACCCGCCTCGGCATGAAAGGTCCGGGTCAGATAGGCGATGGCCGGCGTCGGCATGGGCCCCAGCAGCATGACATCGGCGCCTGCGGCTGAAAGCCCGGCCTCCAGGGCTGATTCGAACATATAGCCCGAGATCCGCGTGTCCTTGCCCACCAGCACCTTGCAGGCGCCCAGACGGCGAAAGGCCATGCCTGCCGCCCAACCCAGCTTGAGCATGAAATCAGGAGTAATAGGGTATTGGCCAACACGACCGCGAATACCGTCAGTACCAAAATATTTTCTGCTCATAAATGCTCCATCATTCTTATTCGGACGATTCAACTGCGGCGATCATCCGTACTACATCGACTGTTTCAGCAACATCATGAACGCGAAGAATCTTCGCGCCCTTGGTCATGGCCAGGGCTGCCAGCGCCAAACCGCCATACAAGCGCTCGCCCACCGGGCGCCCCAGGGCCATCCCGATCATGCTTTTGCGCGAAACGCCCACCAGCAGCGGACGCCCCAGGGCATGCAGCGACTCCATATGCCGGAACAAGCTCAGGTTATGCGCCAGCGTCTTGGCGAAACCGAAACCCGGATCGAGGATGATCTTGCCCGCCTCGATGCCCGCACTGGCGCAAGCATCCATACGCTCGCGCAGAAAGGCTGCGACCTCTGCCGTCACGTTGTCGTATTGGGGATTGTCCTGCATGTCACCGGGCTCGCCAAGCATATGCATCAAGCACACTGGCAGGCCGGTCGCAGCCGCTGCATCCAGCGCACCATCACGCCGCAGCGAACGGACGTCGTTGATCAGGCCGGCACCCAGCCGTGCCGTCTCGCGCATGACCGCAGGCGTGGAGGTATCGACCGAAATAATGACATCAAGTTCACGATGAATAGCCTCGACCACCGGAGCGACACGCTCCAGCTCTTCGAGCGGGGTGACCACTCGCGCGCCGGGACGGGTCGACTCGCCACCTACATCGATCAGGGTGGCACCGGCTGCGACCATGGCCTCGGCATGACGCAAGGCGGCATCCAGCTGATTGAAGCGACCACCATCGGAAAAGGAATCAGGTGTGGCATTGAGGATGCCCATAACATGGGTATGGGCCAAATCAAGAACCCGGTTGCCGCAAGGCAACCGGGTTGGGTACTGCTCAGATGTCATGACTAACCTTAGAGTTGGGCAGCTGGACCGCCGATCGGGGTTTCCGGACGATCGCCCTGTGCAACGGGGGTACCGGTCGTACCCGAACCACCTTCCCAATCACGTGGTTCGCGTGGAGTGCGACCAGCCATGATGTCGTCGATCTGTTCGGCGTCGATGGTTTCGTACTTCATCAACGCATCGGCCATTGCATCGAGCTTGTCGCGATTGTCGGTCAGGATCTGCTTGGCCGTGCCATAGCACTGGTCAATAATACTGCGCACTTCCGAGTCGATCAGCTTGGCGGTTTCTGCGGACAGGCTGGCGTGTTGGGCACCGGCACTGCGACCCAGGAACACTTCGCCTTCCTCTTCGGCATACATCAGCGGACCGAGTTTTTCGGACAAGCCCCACTTGGTGACCATGTTGCGAGCAATCTGGCTGGCACGCATGATGTCGTTGGAAGCGCCGGTGGTCACACCGTCGAAGCCCAGGGTCATTTCTTCAGCGATACGGCCACCGTACAGCGAACAGATCTGGCTGATCAGCGCACGCTTGGACAGGCTGTAGCGATCTTCCTCGGGCAGGAACATGGTTACACCCAGGGCCCGGCCGCGCGGAATGATCGATACCTTGTACACCGGATCATGCTCAGGCACGACACGACCGACAATGGCATGGCCAGCTTCGTGATAAGCCGTGTTCTGCTTCTCTTTTTCGGACATGACCATGGTTTTGCGCTCGGCGCCCATCATGATCTTGTCTTTGGCCAGCTCGAACTCTTTCATTTCCACGACGCGCTTGCCACCACGGGCAGCGAACAGCGACGCTTCGTTGACCAGGTTGGCAAGGTCTGCACCGGAGAAGCCTGGGGTACCGCGCGCGATAACCGCAGGAGCAACGTCGTCACCCACCGGCACTTTGCGCATGTGCACCTTGAGAATCTGTTCACGACCGCGGATGTCTGGCAGGCCGACCACAACCTGACGGTCGAAGCGGCCCGGACGCAGCAGCGCAGGGTCGAGTACGTCAGGACGGTTGGTTGCGGCAATGACGATGATGCCGTCATTCATTTCAAAACCGTCCATCTCTACCAGCAACTGGTTGAGGGTCTGCTCGCGCTCATCATGACCACCGCCCATGCCGGCACCACGATGGCGACCGACGGCGTCGATTTCATCGATGAAGATGATGCATGGCGCATGTTTCTTGGCCTGTTCGAACATGTCACGAACACGGCTGGCACCGACACCGACGAACATTTCGACGAAATCGGAACCGGAAATGGTGAAGAACGGTACTTTGGCTTCGCCAGCGATGGCCTTGGCCAACAGGGTCTTACCGGTACCAGGAGGGCCGACCATCAGCACGCCGCGCGGAATACGACCGCCCAGGCGCTGGAACTTGCCTGGATCGCGCAGGAACTCGACCAGCTCGCCCACTTCTTCCTTGGCTTCGTCACAACCGGCCACATCGGCCAGCGTGGTCTTGACCTGATCTTCGGACAGCAGGCGCGCCTTGCTCTTGCCGAAGCTCATTGGCCCGCCCTTGCCGCCGGCACCGCCCTGCATCTGCCGCATGAAGAACATGAACACGGCAATGATCACGAGGATCGGGAAGCTCGCGACCAGCAGCTGGGTCCAGATGCTCTGTTGCTCAGGCTGCTTGCCTTCGACCACGACATGGTTGTCGACCAGGTCGCCGATCAGGCCGTTATCCTGGATCGCAGGACGAATGGTCTTGAAGTTGTCGCCATCCGTGCGCTTGCCGGTGATGACATAGCCATCGACAGCCACGCGCTCGACCTTGCCATCCTTGACCTGCTGAATGAAGTCGGAATAGTTGAGGGTCTGCGGTTCATTTGGGCTGGAGAAGTTGTTCATCACCGTCACCAGGACCGCCGCAATGATCAGCCACAGGATCAGGTTCTTTGCCATATCGTTCAATTCGCTACCCTCTGAAACAAGCTACCCGTGCAGCGTGCTTCGCATGATATTCACCGGCTTAACTTACTACATAACCTACACACCTGCAGGCGCCGTCTGTAACCCTTTGTGAACCTAGACTACACGATGTTCATCCACATCAGGCAGGACATCCGATTGGAAAAAACTATCGGATACCCCGGAAGCCGCCGGCCTGACGCCTTACTCGCCGCGATAACCCCTTGCCAGCAAGTACTGTTCGCGGGAGCGATCCCGTGAAGAGTCAGGTTTGAGCATCTGGACCTTGTCGAATTTCTGACGAGCGTCCTTCAGATAAACGTCAAACCCTTCACCCTGGAAAATCTTGATCAGGAAATCACCACCGGGCTTGAGTACCCGAGTCGCCAGATCAAGGGCCAGTTCACACAAGAACATGGCCTTTGGCATATCCACGGCAGGCGTACCACTCATATTGGGGGCCATATCGGAAATCACAAGGTCTACGTGTGAATTACCTACCGCCTCCAGGATCTGCGCCAGCACTTCATCCTGGGTGAAATCGCCCTGGATGAAATTGACGTCCGGAATGCTGTCCATCTCCAGGATATCGGAAGCAATCAGGCGGCCCTGACCGCCGATCAGACGGCTGGTCACCTGCGACCAGCCACCCGGCGCTGCGCCCAGGTCGATAACGCTCATTCCGGGGCGGATCAAGCGGTACTTTTCCTGGATCTCCAGCAATTTGTAGCTCGCACGCGAGCGATAGCCGTCCTTTTGCGCCTTTTTGACGTAAGGGTCGTTGAAATGTTCTTTCAGCCAGCCAAGGCTTGTCTTGGAACGCGCCACTGGGCACCTCGATGATAAGGGTCGTGATTAACTGGGCGGATCCACGGGCCCTCGGGTAAAATGGCCGCCATTTTTACAGAATCTAGACAAAGGGTCAGATTATGCCGCTCACTAACGAGCAGAAGAAACAGTACAAATCCATTGGCCACGACCTGAAACCGGTTCTGATCGTGGCAGGCAATGGGCTGACTGAGGGCGTTATCGCCGAACTCGAACGCGCCTTGGCCGATCACGAACTGATCAAGGTCGAGATTCGCTCGGAAGATCGCGAAGAACGTGCCGCCGCAATCGCCGCGCTGTGCAAGGCCGGTCGCGCCGAACTGGTGCAGACCATTGGTAAAAAGGCGCTGATCTATCGCCGCAACCCACAGCCTAACAAACAGCTGTCGAATATCCATCGCTACAAGTGATGCTGGCTCCGTTCAGTGGCGCGCCAGGCGCGCCCTGCCCGGAATCGGCTGCAGTACCAGCAACAGCCCCGTCAATCCCATGATCAGATAACAGAACAGCTGCCAGCGCAATGCTTGCGGCACGCCAGCGTTCAGCGCGAAATAGACGCCACTGGCAACGATTGCCAGCAACAACAGCTGCCCGCGCAAATCCCGCCACAAACTGACCAACCCTTCGGCCTGAATCAGCACCACCGCCTGCAGACCACTGCAAAATGCAGCAAAACCCACCAGCAATGTGCCGACCAGTTGACCGACATCCTCCACCAGCAAGGGTGCGAGACCGATTTGTGCCAAGGCGGGTAACAGACAGAAGTGCAGGATCCACAGGCCGCCGACCCAGAGTACCTGGGCCAGCTGCCAGACAATTGCGCCCGACCGCAGCAGCGGGCGACGCTTGTTAAACGTGGCGGACTTCGACAATCTCGTACTCGATCATACCGCTCGGGGTCTTCACCGCCACGACATCACCCTCTTCCTTGGCGATCAGGGCACGAGCGATCGGCGAGCCGACCGAGATCTTGCCGACCTTGATGTCTGCCTCGTCCTCACCCACGATCTGGTAAGTGACGCTTTCATCGGTCTCGACGTTGGCGATTTCGACGGTGGTACCGAAAATCACCTTGCCCGTATGAGGGATGGTCGTTACATCGATGATCACGGCATTCTGCATGCGACCCTCGATGTCACGAATCCGCGCCTCGACCATACCCTGCTGCTCGCGAGCAGCATGGTATTCGGCGTTTTCCTTCAGATCACCCAACTCGCGGGCCGTACCGATGTCCTGGCTGAGCTTCGGACGGACGACCTTGGTCAGGTGAGCGTGTTCTTCCTCCAGGGCGCGCGCGCCCTGAACAGTCATTGGGTACTTGGTTATGCTCATGCCTTGAGTCCTGCATGGAGATCCTGCAAGCGACGCACGGTCTTTTCAGGACCGAACTTGAGCGCTTCGCAGATGGCTTCACCGGCAGCAATAGTAGTGGTGCAGTAGATTTTGTGCTGCAGGGCGTTACGACGAATCGAGTAAGAATCGGCGATCGACTGACGACCTTCTGTAGTGTTGATGATCAGCGACACTTCGTCATTCTTGATCATGTCGACCACGTGCGGACGACCTTCGGTCACCTTGTTCACACGACGCACCTTCAGGCCAGCCGCTTCGATAATCTTGGCTGTACCGGCGGTAGCGACCACTTCGAAGCCCAGGGCGATCAGGTCGCGGGCAACGCCAGCCACTTGTGGCTTGTCGTCGTCACGCACGCTGATGAACGCAGTGCCGCCAGTCGGCAGTACTTCGCTGGCACCCATCTGGGCCTTGGCAAAGGCTTCGCCGAAGCTGTCGCCGACACCCATGACTTCACCGGTGGACTTCATCTCTGGGCCGAGGATCGGGTCAACGCCAGGGAACTTGGCGAACGGGAACACCGCTTCCTTCACGCTGTAGAAGTTCGGAATGATTTCCTTGGTGAAGCCCAGTTCTTTCAGGGTTTTGCCAGCCATGACGCGGGCGGCAATCATCGCCAGAGAGGTACCGATGCACTTGGACACGAACGGTACGGTACGGGAAGCACGCGGGTTGACTTCGATCACGTAGATCTTGTCGCCCTGCAGGGCCAACTGTACGTTCATCAGGCCGACAACGCCCAGCTCCAGGGCCATTTTCTTGACCTGGTCACGAACTTCGTCCTGGACATGGGCAGGCAGCGAGTACGGCGGCAGCGAGCACGCGGAGTCACCGGAGTGAACGCCAGCCTGTTCGATGTGCTGCATGATCGCGCCGATCACCACGTCGGTGCCGTCGCAGACCGCATCCACGTCCATCTCGATGGCGCAGTTGAGGAAGTGGTCGAGCAGTACCGGGCTGTCGTTGGACACCTGGACCGCTTCGCGCAGGTAGCGCTTGAGCTCGTCCAGTTCGTAGACGATCTCCATGGCGCGGCCGCCCAGTACGTAGGACGGGCGCACCACCAGCGGGTAACCGATGACGCCGGCAGCGCGAATGGCTTCATCTTCGCTGCGCACGGTGGCGTTTGGCGGCTGCAGCAGGTTCAGGCGCTGAACCATCTGCTGGAAGCGCTCACGGTCTTCGGCGCGGTCGATGGCGTCAGGGCTGGTACCGATGATCGGCACACCGGCCTCTTCCAGGGCACGAGCCAGTTTCAGCGGGGTCTGGCCGCCGTACTGGACGATCACGCCTTTGGGCTTCTCGACGCGAACCACTTCCAGCACGTCTTCAAGGGTCAACGGCTCGAAGTACAGGCGGTCGGAGGTGTCGTAGTCGGTGGAGACGGTTTCCGGGTTGCAGTTGACCATGATGGTCTCGTAACCGTCGTCGCGCAGCGCCAGTGCAGCGTGCACGCAGCAGTAGTCGAACTCGATACCCTGGCCGATACGGTTCGGACCGCCGCCCAGGATCATGATCTTGTCGCGAGTCGACGGGTTGGCCTCGCACTCTTCCTCATAGGTCGAGTACAGGTAAGCGGTGTCGGTAGCAAATTCGGCCGCGCAGGTGTCAACGCGCTTGTAGACCGGGAAGACTTCCAGCTTGTGGCGATGACGGCGCAGGTTCTTGTCGGTGATGCCCAACAGTTTGGCCAGCCGCTGGTCGGAGAAACCCTTGCGCTTGAGGCGCAGCATCAGGTTTTTGTCGATCGCGGACAGGGCAAGGGTCTTGACCTTCTCCTCTTCCTTGATCAGGTCTTCCATCTGCACCAGGAACCAGCGGTCGATCATGGTCAGGGCGAAGATATCGTCCACGCTCATGCCCGAACGCATTGCGTCGGCCACGTACCAGATACGCTCGGCGCCCGGCACGGTCAGTTCGCGCTTGAGGATGCTCGCAGCTTCGGGGCTGGCCAGGTCGACTTTCGGATCCAGGCCGCAGACACCCACTTCCAGGCCACGCAGAGCTTTCTGCAGGGATTCCTGGAAGGTCCGGCCAATGGCCATGACTTCACCTACCGACTTCATCTGAGTGGTCAGGCGGGCGTCGGCTTTCGGGAACTTCTCGAAGGCGAAGCGCGGCAACTTGGTCACGACGTAGTCGATGGACGGCTCGAAGGACGCCGGAGTGCGACCGCCGGTAATGTCGTTCTGCAGTTCGTCGAGGGTGTAACCCACGGCCAGCTTGGCGGCGATCTTGGCGATCGGGAAGCCGGTGGCCTTGGAAGCCAGTGCCGAGGAGCGCGATACACGCGGGTTCATCTCGATCACAACCATACGGCCAGTGTTCGGGCAGATACCGAACTGTACGTTGGAACCGCCGGTTTCAACGCCGATCTCGCGCAGTACCGCCAGCGAGGCGTTGCGCAGGATCTGGTATTCCTTGTCGGTCAGGGTCTGGGCTGGAGCGACGGTAATCGAGTCGCCGGTGTGCACGCCCATCGGGTCGAAGTTTTCGATCGAGCAGACGATGATGCAGTTGTCCTTCTTATCGCGGACCACCTCCATCTCGTACTCTTTCCAGCCGATCAGCGATTCATCGATCAGCAGTTCCTTGGTCGGCGACAGGTCCAGGCCACGGGCACAGATTTCTTCGAACTCTTCACGGTTGTAGGCAATACCGCCACCGGTGCCGCCCATGGTGAAGGACGGACGGATGATGCACGGGAAGCCCAGCTTCTCGAGAACCGCGTTGGCCTCTTCCATGCTGTGGGCGATACCGGAGCGCGGGCACGCCAGGCCGATGGACTTCATGGCCTGGTCGAAACGCGAACGGTCTTCGGCCTTGTCGATGGTGTCGGCGTTGGCACCGATCATTTCCACGCCGAACTTCTCCAGAACGCCTTCGCGCTCCAGGTCCAGGGCGCAGTTCAGGGCAGTCTGGCCACCCATGGTCGGCAGCAGTGCGTCTGGGCGCTCTTTCTCGATGATCTTGGCAACGGTCTGCCATTTGATCGGTTCGATGTAGGTCGCATCCGCCATTGCCGGGTCGGTCATGATGGTCGCCGGGTTGGAGTTCACCAGGATGACGCGGTAACCCTCTTCGCGCAGGGCCTTGCAGGCCTGGGCGCCGGAGTAGTCGAATTCGCAGGCCTGGCCGATTACGATCGGGCCAGCGCCAAGAATCAGGATGCTTTTAATGTCTGTACGTTTTGGCATGGGTTGTCACTCAAATCCGCAGGTCAGTCGGCAAGCCGTCTTGATCAATCTGTGAGGCAGCCGAGGGGACCACCGGGTTTTCCGGGGCCACCCTCGATGCCTTCGCGCTACATTTCCAAGGCGTGCCGTTAGCGGCGCTTGGCCATGGCGTCGATGAAGCGGTCGAACAGCGGCGCCACATCGTTCGGGCCCGGGCTGGCTTCAGGGTGACCCTGGAAGCTGAAGGCGCTCTTGTCGGTCAGTTCGATACCTTGCAGGGTGCCGTCGAACAGCGACTTGTGGATTGCCCGGACATTGCTCGGCAGGGTCGCTTCGTCGACCGCAAAACCGTGGTTCTGACTGGTGATCATCACGACACCGGTATCCAGATCCTGCACCGGGTGGTTGGCACCGTGGTGGCCATGACCCATTTTCACGGTCTTGGCGCCGGAGGCCAGGGCCAGCAGCTGGTGACCCAGGCAGATCCCGAATACCGGGATCTCGGTTTCAAGGATGTCCTTGATCGCCTGGATGGCGTAGTCGCACGGCTCGGGGTCGCCAGGGCCGTTGGACAGGAACACGCCGTCAGGATTGAGGGCGAGCACTTCACTGGCAGGCGTTTGCGCCGGCACCACGGTCAGGCGGCAACCGCGCTCGACCAGCATGCGCAGGATGTTGACCTTGACGCCGTAGTCGTAGGCAACCACGTGGTACGGCAACTCGGACGCTTCGATGGTCGGGTGGCTGTCGGTTTTCAGGTTCCAGACACTGGAGCGCCACTCATAGCTCTTCTCGGTACTGACGACCTTGGCCAGGTCCATGCCCTTAAGGCCAGGGAAGCCACGCGCCGCTTCGATCGCCGCTTCTTCGGAGATGTTGTCGCCAGCCAGGATGCAACCGTTCTGGGCGCCTTTTTCGCGCAGGATGCGAGTCAGGCGACGGGTGTCGATACCCGCGATTGCCACTACATTGTTGGCTTTCAGGTAATCGGACAGGGACATTGTGTTACGCCAGTTGCTCGCAACCAGTGGCAGGTCGCGAATCACCAGACCCGCCGACCAGACGCGATCGGACTCGGCGTCTTCTGGCGTGGTGCCAGTGTTGCCGATGTGCGGATAGGTCAGGGTAACGATCTGCTGGGCGTAGGAAGGATCGGTAAGAATTTCCTGATAGCCGGTCATTGCGGTGTTGAACACCACCTCACCAACGGTCTGACCGTCGGCTCCAATGGCTTCGCCGCGAAAAATGCTGCCATCAGCAAGGGCGAGTATGGCTGGCTTAGTCAAGAAGACCTCCCGTAAATAGAGCCTGAAAGGGCGATCGCAGGTTGCAAAAAAGCGGAATGACGTATAGACACGTCACCCCGCTTCTTAGTCGAATTCTCTGCGCGCTTTTAGTGGACACACTAAAGCTGTAGCTTACAGAAAAATGCTTTTTGGGTCCACCGCTATTGAGCCTGAAAGGCATGAGAATGCGACAGACTGTCGCCAAGCGGGATAAAACAAGGGCCCGACTGCGCATATGGCAGCCGAGCCCCGTCATTGTAACAGCTCTCAGCGCAGCTCGAGCACGTCTTGCATGTCGTACAGACCCGGTGCGCGACCGTCCAGCCAAAGCGCCGCACGTACGGCCCCCTTGGCGAAGGTCATGCGGCTCGAAGCCTTGTGGGTAATTTCGACGCGCTCACCGTCAGCAGCGAACAGCACGGTGTGATCGCCAACCACGTCACCGGCACGCACCGTGGCGAAGCCGATGGTCTGCCGATCACGGGCACCGGTCTGACCTTCACGACCATAGACCGCCACTTCCTGGAGGTTACGCCCCAACGCCTGAGCGACTACCTCGCCCATGCGCAAGGCTGTACCCGAAGGCGCATCGACCTTGTGACGGTGGTGCGCCTCGATGATTTCGATATCGACCTCATCGCCGAGCACCCGCGCAGCGGTGTCGAGCAACTTCAGGCACAGGTTGACGCCCACGCTGAAGTTCGCGGCGAACACGATCGGGATATCCTTGCCAGCCTCGGCCAGGAGCTGCTTCTCCTCGACCGTGAAACCGGTGGTACCGATGATCATGGCCTTGCCCGCCTTGCGGCAGAACGCCAGGTTCTTCAAGGTGACCGACGGGTGGGTGAAATCGATCAACACGTCGAACTCTTCAACCACCCGATCGAGGTCGCCCGACAGCGGCACACCAATGCGCCCCAGTGCAGCCAGTTCACCGGCATCGGCGCCGACCAGCGTGCTGTCGGGACGATCGATTGCAGCCGTCAGACCTGCGCCCGGCGTTTGCTGAACAGCTTCGATCAGGGTCTTGCCCATGCGCCCTGCAGCGCCCATCACAGCTATACGTCGCATGCCCTACTCCCTTTTACAAATCGCCGAAGAAGCGCTTTACACCTTCGAACCAGCCACTGGCCTTGGGCGAATGCGAGCTGTCGCCTTCCAGCGATGCGCGGAACTCTTCAAGCAGTTCACGCTGACGACGATTGAGGTTGACCGGCGTTTCGACCGCCACACGACACATCAGGTCGCCCGCTCCGCCACCGCGCACTGGCGCCACACCCTTGCCACGCAAGCGGAATTGCTTGCCGGTCTGGGTACCTTCCGGAATCTTCAGCTTGACCCGACCATCGAGGGTCGGCACTTCCAGCTCGCCGCCCAATGCCGCGTCGGTGAAACTGATGGGCACTTCGCAGTACAGGTGCTTGCCATCGCGCTGGAAAATCGCGTGCTCGCGCACGTTGATCACCACATACAGATCACCAGTCGGACCACCCTGGGTGCCCGCCTCGCCCTCGCCAGACAGGCGAATGCGATCACCGGTATCGACACCGGCCGGCACCTTGACCGACAGGGTCTTGTACTCTTCGACACGCCCTTCGCCATGGCACGAATCGCAAGGGTCGGAAATGACCTTGCCCTGGCCATGACAGCGTGGGCAGGTCTGCTGCACCGAGAAAAAGCCTTGCTGCATGCGAACCTGGCCGATACCACCACAGGTGGAGCAGGTGACAGGCGCCGAGCCCTTCTTGGCACCCGAACCATCGCACGGCTTGCAGTTGACCAGCGTTGGCACACGGATATTCACCGTGGTGCCGCGCACGGCTTCTTCCAGGTTCAGCTCCAGGGTGTAGCGCAGGTCGCTGCCACGCTGGGCGCCACCACGGGAGCCGCCACGGCCACCGCCGAAGAAATCACTGAAAACATCGCCAAAGATGTCAGAGAAGTTGGCGCCGCCGAAACCGGCACCGCCGCCACCCATGCTCGGATCGACGCCGGCATGACCATACTGGTCGTACGCTGCGCGCTTGCTCGCATCGGATAGAACTTCATAGGCCTCGTTGGCCTCCTTGAATTTCTCTTCCGATGCCTTGTCGTCAGGGTTACGGTCAGGGTGATGCTTCATCGCGAGGCGACGGTAGGCCTTTTTCAGGTCGGCCTCGGACGAGCCGCGCTCGACACCCAGAACCTCGTAATAGTCACGCTTTGCCATAAGTCTTTGCACTCTTGTGGACGTTCGGCAAACCTCTGCGCGTTCGTTCCGCGCGGTGCCGCCAGCATTCAACCCTGGTCAAATGCTGTAAAAATTCGTGTATTCCAGACACGCCAACGCGGGAGCAAGCCCCCGCGCGGCGACATCCTACCAGCCACCGCGAGAATGCGCTGAACTGGCCGACAACAAGCGATAATTACTTGTGGTCTTTGACTTCTTCGAACTCAGCGTCGACGACGTCGTCATGCTTGCCAGCTTCTTCAGCAGGCTGAGCAGCCGCTTCCGGCTTTTCCGCCTGCTCGGCATACATCTTCTGCGCCACAGGAGCGGAAACCTTGGACAGCTCTTCGACCTTGGCTTCGATTGCTGCCTTGTCGTCGCCTTTCACAGCGGCTTCCAGGGCAACAACAGCAGCTTCGATCGCAGTTTTCTCTTCCGCGGTCACCTTGTCACCGGCATCGGCGACCATCTTGCGAGTCGAATGAACCAGCGCGTCACCCTGGTTACGGGCAGTGGCCAGCTCTTCGAACTTGCGGTCTTCCTCGGCGTTGACTTCAGCGTCGCGAACCATCTGCTGAATTTCTTCCTCGGACAGGCCGGAGTTGGCCTTGATAACGATCGACTGCTGCTTGCCAGTGGCCTTGTCCTTGGCACCTACGTGCAGGATGCCGTTGGCGTCGATGTCGAAGGTCACTTCGATTTGCGGCACACCACGTGGAGCCGGTGGAATCTCGGCCAGGTCGAACTTGCCCAGGGACTTGTTCTGGGCCGCTTGCTTGCGCTCGCCTTGCAGCACGTGAATGGTCACGGCGCTCTGGTTGTCATCGGCAGTGGAGAACACCTGCGACTTCTTGGTCGGGATGGTGGTGTTCTTCTCGATCAGCGCGGTCATCACGCCACCCATGGTTTCGATACCCAGGGTCAGCGGGCTGACGTCGAGCAGCAGAACGTCCTTCACGTCACCAGCCAATACGGCGCCCTGGATGGCAGCACCCATGGCAACGGCTTCGTCCGGGTTGACGTCCTTGCGGGCTTCTTTGCCGAAGAAATCGGTAACCAGCTTCTGTACCAGCGGCATACGGGTCTGACCGCCGACCAGGATCACATCGTTGATCTTGCTGACGTCGATACCGGCATCTTTCATGGCGATGCGGCAAGGCTCGATGGTGCGCTGAACCAGGTCTTCGACCAGCGATTCCAGCTTGGCGCGGGAGATCTTGACGTTCAGGTGCTTCGGACCGGTTGCGTCTGCGGTGATGTACGGCAGGTTGACGTCGGTCTGCTGGCTGGAAGACAGCTCGATCTTGGCTTTTTCAGCGGCTTCTTTCAGGCGCTGCATGGCCAGCGGGTCACCCTTGAGGTTCATGCCGCTTTCTTTCTTGAACTCGTCCACGAGGTAGTCGATCAGACGGATGTCGAAGTCTTCACCACCGAGGAAAGTGTCACCGTTGGTTGCCAGTACTTCGAACTGGTGCTCACCGTCGACTTCAGCGATCTCGATCACCGACACGTCGAAGGTACCGCCACCCAGGTCGTAAACGATCACGGTGTGATCGCCCTTGGCCTTGTCCATGCCATATGCCAGAGCAGCAGCGGTCGGTTCATTGATGATGCGCTTGACGTCCAGACCGGCAATACGACCAGCATCTTTAGTGGCCTGACGCTGGCTGTCGTTGAAATACGCAGGTACGGTGATGACCGCTTCAGTCACTGCTTCGCCGAGGTAGTCTTCGGCGGTCTTCTTCATCTTTTTCAGGATTTCAGCCGAGATTTGTGGCGGTGCCATTTTCTGGCCGTTCACTTCTACCCAGGCGTCGTTGTTGTCAGCCTTGACGATCTTGTAAGGGACCATCTGGATGTCTTTCTGTACGACTTCTTCGTCGAAACGACGGCCGATCAGACGCTTCACCGCATACAGGGTGTTGTGCGGGTTGGTTACAGCCTGACGCTTGGCGGACTGGCCGACCAGGATCTCGCCATCGTTGGCGTAAGCGATGATCGACGGCGTGGTACGAGCGCCTTCAGCGTTCTCGATAACCTTGACGTTGCCGTTTTCCAGAATGGAGACGCAGGAGTTGGTAGTCCCCAGGTCGATACCGATGATTTTGCCCATGTTCACTCTCCCGAAACTTGAATTTGGTTGCCGCAGCAGTGGTGGCTAACTGCGGTAGCACTTAAACGCTTGACACCTAAATGGGGGCCGTTCGACCGATTTCAAGCCTTCTCGTCAATCGAAGGCGAAACCGGTGCCGGCGCCTTGCTGACCACGACCATGGCCGGACGCAGCAAGCGACCATTGAGCTGATAGCCCTTCTGGAAAACCTTGAGCACGCTGTTGGGCTCGACCTCGGCACTTTCCTGCATGGCCATGGCCTGGTGGTGTTCGGCGTTGAACGGCTCGCCGTGCGGATCCAGCGCTTCGAGGTTGTAGCGCTTGAGGGTGTCCTGGAACATTTTCAGGGTCAGCTCGATGCCTTCGCGCATCGGGCGGATGTTCTCGTCATCCGGATTGGACAGCTCCAGGCCGCGCTCGAGGCTGTCGATCACCGGCAGCAGGTCGCCCGCGAATTTTTCCAGCGCGAACTTGTGCGCCTTCTCGACGTCCTGTTCGGCACGGCGGCGGACGTTCTGCAAGTCGGCCGCAACGCGCAGGGACTGGTCCTTTGCGGCCGCCAACTGCTCTTCGAGCACCTGAACACGCGTTGCCAGGTCGTCACCGCCAGCTGCCTCGGCGGCCTGATTAGCATCCGGATTCTGTGTATCCAGAGTCTGTTCGTCAGCCATTAGATCTCTCCTTTCAATTACGTCAGCGAGCTCGACTCGCACTTCTGCCCGCTATATGGGGTCGTAAATTCAAGGTTCAAGGGTCTTTGTGACGAGCTGACCATTTCGCCTCATGCCTGCAAGCGATTAAAAGAACACACTCATAACCAAATCGAGCTAACCCGAGGCATTGTCAGCCGCAAATAAAACACTGTATAAATAACCAGACCTAACGCCTGGGAGCCGCCCGATGCTGGTGCACCTTTCCGTACACAACTACGCCATCGTCGAACACCTCGACCTCGAACTTGCCCGCGGAATGAGCGTCATCACCGGTGAAACCGGCGCCGGCAAATCGATCATGCTCGACGCCCTCGGCCTGACCCTCGGCGATCGCGCCGACAGCGGCGTGGTGCGCCCGGGCGCCGACAAGGCCGATATCCTCGCCACCTTCGATCTGGGCGACATCCCCGAGGCCCAAGCCTGGCTGGCCGAGCGCGACCTGGACAACGACGGCCCGTGCATACTGCGCCGGGTCATCACCGCCGAAGGGCGCTCGCGCGGCTATATCAACGGCTCGCCTTGCCCGCTGGGTGACCTGAAGGCGCTCGGCGAGCTGCTGATCGACATCCACAGCCAGCATGAACACCAATCCCTGCTCAAGACCGACACCCATCGTCGCCTGCTCGATGAATATACCGGGGCAACCGACCTTGCCCGCCAGGTGCAACTGGCTGCACAACGCTGGCGCCAGACACGCCTGGAGCTCGACCGCCTGTCCAATTCCGGCGACGAACAACGCGCCCGCCACCAATTGCTCAGCTATCAGCTCGAAGAGCTGGAAAACCTCGGGCTCGGCGAGAACGAACTGGTACAGCTCGAACAGGAACACAAAAACCTGACCAATGCCGAAGCCCTGTTCGGCATTTGCCGGCAAGTCATCGACCATTGCAGCGAGAACGACTCAGGCAACGTGCTGAGCGCTCTGACCGTCAGCCTCAACCGCCTGACCGCCGTACATAATGCACCCGGTGCCTTGGGCGAGGCGGCCAATCTGATCGCGAGCGCGCAAATCCAGGTCGAAGAGGCCGTCGGCGAACTGAACCGGTTCCTCGATCATTTCGATGCAGACCCGGCGCGACTTCAGCAACTCGAAGAGCGACTGGACACCATTTACACCCTGGCGCGCAAACACCGCATCCATCCAACCGAAGTTGCCGGCCTGCAGCAGAAACTGCTGGATGAAATCGAAACCCTGAATGCCAATGATGAATCCATCGAGCGCCTGGCCGAAGAGCTTGCGGCCTACGCCCGCCACTATCAGGAAAAAGCCCGCGAACTGAGCGGACTGCGCCAGCAGGCAGCAACCCGGCTTGCCGCAGCGGTGGAGTCGGAAATTCAGCGACTGGGCATGCCGGGCGGGCGCTTCAGCATCGAACTGCACCCCAATGGCGGCGACGAACTGCTGCCCCACGGCCTGGAACAGGTGGAGCTCCTGGTCAGCGCCAACCCCGGGCAACCGCTCAAGGCCCTGGCCAAGGTGGCATCCGGCGGCGAGTTGTCGCGCATCAGCCTGGCGATCCAGGTCATCACCGCGCAAACTTCTCGCGTACCCACCCTGGTGTTCGACGAAGTGGACGTGGGCATCGGTGGGCCGACCGCGGAAATCGTCGGCCAGTTGCTGCGCCGGCTCGGCGAGCGCGGACAGGTACTGACGGTCACCCACTTGCCCCAGGTGGCAGCCCAAGGCCATCACCACCTGTTCGTGCACAAGGTGCGCGGCAGCGATGCCACCCGCACTGCCGTCTCAAGCCTGGGCAAGAGCGAACGCGTCGAAGAAGTGGCGCGCATGTTGGGCGGCATCGACCTGACCAAGGAATCCCTGGCGCATGCCAAAAAAATGGTCGTCACGGCAAAGATCAATTGAGGCAAAACGCACGAAGGCGACCCTGAGGTCGCCTTCGCAGACTGCACGATTGCAGTAGTAACGCTTACTTCTTCTTGCGAACGTACAGCACCAGGTTGTGATCAACCAGCTCAAAACCGTGCTCGGCCACGATCTCTTTCTGACGCTTTTCAATTTCAGTGTCGAAGAACTCGATGACTTCACCGGACTCTACGTTGACCATATGGTCGTGGTGGCCGCCGTCAGCCAATTCGAAGACCGCATGGCCGCCATCGAAGTTGTGGCGCACAACCAGTCCTGCAGCTTCGAACTGGGTCAGAACACGATAAACCGTGGCCAGACCTACGTCCTCACCTGCTTCCATCAGTGCCTTGTAGACATCTTCTGCACTCATGTGACGCTGCTCGGTCGAGTCGAGCATCTGTAGAATTTTGACTCGAGGCAGTGTCACCTTGAGGCCGACTTTTCGTAGTTCGCTATTTTCAACCATGGTCAGCTTTCTCGCCGATGCTGCTTCGCAGCTTCTCTTAATACGGGTATGATCGGGGTTTACGTTGTCCAGCCAAGATAGTGGAAGTCGCCCACCGATGCAAAACACCAAGCACTTGCTAACCAGCCTCACGCTCGTGGGTCTGCTCGCACTCGCCGGTTGTTCCTTCCCCGGGGTTTACAAAATCGACATCCAGCAGGGCAATGTCGTCACGCAAGACATGATAGACCAATTACGCCCGGGAATGACCCGCAAGCAAGTACGGTTTATCATGGGCAACCCTCTGATCACCGACACATTCCATACCAATCGTTGGGATTACCTGTACAGCCTGCAGCCTGGTGGCGGCGAGCGGCAACAGGAACGCATCAGTGTATTCTTTAATTCTAGCGATCAATTGTCAGGTCTGTCGGGCGATTTCCGGCCAGGTGTGAGCCGCGACGAGGCGATTCTCGGTCGCGAAAGCAGTACTACGGTTACCCCGGCAGAGGCTACGCCAGCACAGCCTGTCGAAGTCAAACCCGAAGCCAAACCTGAAACGCCGCCCAAGCCTGGCTCGACCCTCGATCAGCTCCAGAAAGACGTGGACAAGGTTGAAGTGGTACCCGTGCCGACCCCGCGCCCCATCACGCCCGAGTAACAAGGCGAAAACAAAAAAGCCCGGCATGCCGGGCTTTTTGTCATCTGGCTTAAAGCTTTTCTGCCTTCGCCTTCGCCGCTTTGGCTGCACGCATTTTGCGCACTTCCTTGGGGTCGGCAAGCAACGGTCGATACAGCTCGATTCGCTCACCCGCCTGAACGGGCCTGGTTTGCGGCTGCGCAACCACCCGACCAAATATTCCCAACGGGTATTCTTCCAGCTTGTAGTCGGGGAACTGCTCAAGCATGCCCGACAACCTGACAGCCTCGCGCAACGTGGTCCCAGTCGGCACAGAAACCTTCAGCAACAGTTGCCGGTCCACTGCCGCAAAGACCACTTCGACCTCGATCAGGGGCTCAGCCATGAAGTTGCTTGGCTCGCTGGCAGAATGCATCGACCAGGGTATTGGCCGCCTGATTGAACAAGGGCCCCAGAGTCGCCCGAACCAAAGGCCCCGCATAGTCGAACGAAAGATCCAGGCTGATCTTGCAGGCCTTCTCACCCAACGGCTTGAAGATCCAGAGACCGTGAAGCTGATTGAACGGCCCCTCCTCCAGGTTCATTTCGATGGAATTCCCGGGCACCAGGGTATTACGTGTTACGAAATGCTGGCTGAGCCCACCCTTGGCAACCGCCAGGCTGGCACGCATATGCTCGTCACTGGCCTCCAGCACCTTGGAAGATGAACACCACGGCAGGAATTCCGGATAACGAGCGACGTCATTGACCAGGTCATACAGTGCCTGGGCAGGGTAAGGCAGCAAAGCCGAACGTTGAATATGCGTTGTCATGCAGGCGTCACTTCCAAAACTGAGCGGCAAACACTACAAGATTGCCGATGGGCGCCACATAAGCGCATCAAGAAAATCGGATTGCATTGTCCGGGATTCATTCAAGCGGCTCAAGCATGCTGCGTGCCCGTAGCCGACAACGCGACGACTGCATATAATGCGCCCCCTATGGCTAAACAAAAGAAACATCCAACAGGGACCATCGCGCAGAACAAGAAGGCGCGACACGATTACTTCGTCGAACACAAGTTCGAGGCTGGTCTGGTCCTGGCCGGCTGGGAAGTAAAAAGTCTGCGTGCCGGCAAGGCACAATTGGTCGACAGCTACGTGCTGCTCAAGGACGGCGAGGCCTGGCTGATGGGTAGCCATATCACCCCGCTGACCACCGCCAGCACCCACGTCATCGCCGACCCGACACGCACCCGCAAACTGCTGCTCAACCGCCGCGAGCTGGAAAAGCTGTTCGCCTCGGTTCAGCAAAAAGGCTACGCCTGCGTCGCCTTGTCACTGTACTGGAGCAAGCACTTGATCAAGTGCGAAATCGCTCTGGGCAAGGGCAAGAAGGAGTACGACAAGCGCCACACCGAACGCGAGCGCGATTCCGATCGCGAGTTGCAGCGTGCGGTGCGCAGCAAGGGCAAGGACGACTGACCCCAGTCGTTTTGCCTTTCGGGCCTCATCGCTGGCAAGCTGAACTGGTCAAGT
>NZ_VXCP01000037.1 GCF_011355085.1 Pseudomonas akapageensis
CCCCCGACGGCGACGTCTGCATCCTGTGGAACCGCTGTCAACCACCTTTTTCACCGCTTTCGATCAGCAGATCGAAGCTGCTCCCTCGCTGCTTACTTCGGTTAACTCTTTGATTTTCAAGGAGTTTTCCGTTTCGTCTGCGCCGGAAGTGGGGCGAATTATAGAGAGATCCGCAGGGGCGTCAAGGGTTAATTTGCAGGTTCCTGAAATCAACCCTTAAAGCTCAAAATCAGAGCCTTGCCCCTCTATATAAAGAACGCTTCTATATAGAAGGGCAGGGATCACAACACGCCAGCTTCCCGCAGCCGTGCAATATCCGCCTCGCCAAGCCCCAGGACTGCACCCAGGATCACATCAGTATGCTCACCCAGCAGAGGCGGGGCGTTGCGATACTGCACTGGCGTTTCAGACAATCGAATAGGGCTGGCCACCTGCGGCACCACTCCACCCAGCACATGCGGAATCTCGACGGCCAGACCACGGTGCTTCACCTGCGGATCCTGGAACACCTGGGACAGGTCGTTGACCGGCCCACAAGGCACGCCTGCCTGCTCCAATTGCTCGACCCACTGAGCAGTGGTCTTGAATACCGTCGCCTGACGAATCAACGGAATCAGTTGCGCGCGATTGGTAACCCGCAAATTATTGGTGGCAAAGCGCGGGTCATCCGCCCATTGCGGCTGGCCAGCAACCTCGGCGAACTTGCGAAACTGCTTGTCGTTGCCCACGGTGAGGATGAAATCACCATCGGCAGTCGGGAAGTCCTGGTAAGGCACGATATTGGGATGTGCATTGCCCAGGCGGCGAGGTGCCACCCCGGTAGTCAGGTAGTTCATCGCCTGGTTGGCCAGACAGGCCACCTGAACATCCAACAAGGCCATGTCGATGTGCTGGCCGCCACCGCCCTGATCCCGATGGGCGAGGGCGGCGAGGATAGCCACTGTCGAGTAGAGCCCCGTCAGGATGTCGGTCAAGGCCACGCCAACTTTTACCGGGCCGGCACCTTCTTCACCCTCCGGGCGCCCGGTGATGCTCATCAAGCCACCCAACCCCTGGATCATGAAATCGTAGCCGGCGCGCTTGGCATAGGGCCCCGTCTGACCGAAGCCGGTAATCGAGCAATAGATGAGCTTCGGATTGATCGCCTTCAGGCTCGCATAATCGAGCCCATAGGCGGCCAGCCCGCCCACCTTGAAGTTCTCGATGAGAATATCGGACTTCGCCGCCAGCTCGCGCACCAGACGCTGGCCTTCGGGCTGGGTGAAGTCGATGGTCACCGAATGCTTGTTGCGGTTGGCCGACAGATAATAGGCGGCCTCGCTGGTGTTCTCCCCGGCGGCGTCCTTGAGGAAGGGCGGCCCCCAGGCACGCGTATCGTCCCCGCTGCCCGGGCGCTCCACCTTGATCACCTCGGCCCCGAGATCCGCCAGTATCTGTCCGGACCACGGCCCGGCCAATACCCGCGACAAGTCCAGCACCCGCAGATGAGATAGCGCGCCCATTGGCTTGACTCCCTGTTAGTAGAACGCCTGGATGCCAGTCTGGGCGCGGCCCAGGATCAGCGCATGGACGTCATGGGTACCTTCGTAGGTGTTGACCACTTCGAGGTTGACCAGATGCCGCGCCACGCCAAACTCATCGGAGATACCGTTGCCGCCCAGCATGTCCCGGGCCATGCGGGCGATATCCAGCGACTTGCCGCAGGAGTTGCGCTTCATGATCGAAGTAATCTCGACGGCAGCGGTGCCTTCGTCCTTCATCCGACCCAGGCGCAGGCAGCCTTGCAGGGCAAGGGTGATTTCGGTCTGCATGTCGGCAAGCTTTTTCTGGATCAACTGATTGGCAGCCAATGGCCGGCCGAACTGCTGACGATCCAGGGTGTACTGACGCGCGGTGTGCCAGCAGAACTCGGCCGCACCCAAGGCGCCCCAGGCAATGCCGTAACGGGCAGAGTTGAGGCAAGTGAACGGACCTTTCAGGCCGCGCACTTCCGGGAACATGTTCTCTTCGGGCACAAAGACGTTGTCCATCACGATTTCGCCGGTAATCGACGCACGCAGGCCGACCTTGCCATGGATGGCTGGAGCGCTCAGGCCTTTCCAGCCCTTTTCCAGAACGAAGCCACGAATATCGCCGGCATCATCCTTGGCCCACACCACAAACACATCGGCGATCGGGCTGTTGGTGATCCACATCTTGCTGCCACTCAGGTGGTAGCCACCGTCAACCTTCTTCGCCCGGGTAATCATCGAACCCGGATCAGAGCCGTGGTTAGGCTCGGTCAGGCCAAAGCAGCCGATCCATTCGCCACTGGCCAGTTTTGGCAGATATTTCTGCTTGGTGGCTTCAGAGCCGAATTCGTTGATTGGCACCATCACCAGCGACGACTGCACGCTCATCATGGAGCGGTAGCCGGAGTCGACACGCTCGACCTCGCGAGCGATCAGACCGTAGCAGACATAGTTGAGGCCGCTGCCGCCGTACTGCTCAGGAATGGTGGCACCGAGCAGACCCACTTCACCCATCTCGCGGAAAATCGCAGGGTCAGTGTGTTCGTGACGGAAGGCTTCCAGCACACGTGGCGCCAGCTTGTCCTGGGCAAACTGCTCGGCGCTGTCGCGCACCATGCGCTCTTCTGCAGTGAGCTGTTGATCCAGCAACAGCGGATCGATCCAGTTGAAGCTTGCTTTACCGGCCATGAGCGAACCCTCGCGAAGGTGTAATTTTGTCGTGTATTGATCCTAGGCCTGTACGAGCAATACGACAAACGAGGATTTCGCATGCTGTTGTGCTAATTTCTCACTCCGAGATCGCCATAACGTCACATTTACTGGCCGATTAGTGAGGTTGTCGTATATGAGCCGAAAAATCCCCAGTACAGCGGCCCTGGTGTGCTTCGAAGCCGCCGCCCGCCACGAGAGTTTCACCAAGGCAGCCCAGGAGCTGTCACTGACCCAGAGTGCCGTCTGTCGCCAAGTCGCCAGTCTGGAGGAGTTCCTCAATGTCGAATTGTTCCGCCGCTCCCGGCGCGGGGTGAAGCTCACAGAGGCCGGACTGTCCTACAGCAGGCGAGTGGCAACCCAACTGGATGCCGTCGAGCGTGACACCTTGTCGGTCATGGGCCAGCAGGGCGCCAATGTGATCGAGTTGGCGGTGGTACCGACCTTTGGCACGCGATGGCTGCTGCCGCGCCTCAAGGATTTCCAGGAGCGTCATCCGGACGTCACGGTCAACCTGACCAACCGTACCCGTCCCTTCCTGTTTGCCGATACCAATTTCGATGCAGCGATCTACTTCGGTGACGCTGACTGGTCGGGCACCCACGCGCATCGGTTGATGGGAGAGAACCCAGTCCCGGTCTGCAGCCCCTCACTGCTGGGATCGAACACCAGCTTGAGCGCCGAAGACATCGCAAAACTGCCTTTGCTGCAGCAATCCACCCGGCCCTATGCCTGGCGTCAATGGTTCAATGCCCAGAACCTGAACATTCATCGCGACATGACAGGCCCGCGCTACGAGCTATTCTCGATGCTGGCCCAGGCAGCCATGCATGACATGGGGATCGCCCTGATCCCGCCGTTCCTGATCCAGCGCGAGCTCGCAGAAGGCCGGCTGGTCATTGCCAACCCTCATGCGCTGGCGAGTATCAAGGCTTATTACTTGATGATTCCAGAGCGCAAGGTGGAGTCGGCTTCACTGCATGCATTCCGTGACTGGCTGGTCAATGAGGCCGCGCGCTACACCCTCGAGCATGAGTGAGCAGATTACTTGACCCCGTAGTCAGGTATAAATTTGCCCTACAGATATAAATAAATGACGCATTTAGACAGACTGTTATCCACACGATAAAAATGGCTTTAAAGCGGCTGGCGACGGGGCCTGCACGCCAAAATACGCTGCTATGGCCCCCCATTCAGGCAACGCATTGACAAAAACTTACACGAAGGTCTAATTGCGCTGCACGCCGCGGAATACGCGGGCTGTAGCCAGATACCCGCGTCATACGGTCACGGGGTGACTTGTAGTTTCTTCCCCGTCACCTTACATAACCTGTTGAAGCCTTGCCGCAACGCCTGCAAAATGCGGCGCCCCGCCTGTTTTTCGGCGGGATCGTGCTGATCGGCCGCCCCAGACGCGCCATCCGTAGTGCGCTGGTTTATCTAAAAAGATCACGCAGGAGATTTGACGTGCACATTGGTGTTCCTCTCGAAACGCAGACGGGCGAGACAAGGGTTGCAGCCACCCCGGAAACCATCAAGAAATTGGTTGGCCAGGGTCATAAAGTCACTGTACAGAGCGGTGCCGGCATCAACGCCAGCGTCACCGACAGTGCTTATGAAGCAGCCGGCGCCACTATTGGAAGCGCTGCCGAAGCTTTCGGCGCGCAACTGATTCTCAAGGTTGTGGCGCCCAGCGACAGCGAACTGGCCCAGATCAAGAACGGTACCGTTCTGGTGGGCATGCTCAATCCTTTCAATAACGAGACCATCGCCAAAATGGCCGAGTGCGGGATTACCGCCTTCGCCCTGGAAGCCGCGCCTCGTACTTCCCGCGCACAAAGCCTGGACGTGCTGTCCTCGCAGGCCAACATCGCCGGCTACAAGGCCGTACTGCTGGCCGCGCATCACTATCCACGCTTCATGCCGATGCTGATGACGGCTGCCGGTACCGTGAAAGCCGCTCGCGTGCTGATCCTCGGTGCCGGTGTCGCCGGCTTGCAGGCCATTGCCACGGCCAAGCGCCTGGGTGCGGTGATCGAAGCCTCGGACGTGCGTCCTGCGGTGAAGGAACAGATCGAATCCCTGGGCGCCAAGTTTGTCGACGTGCCTTACGAGACCGATGAAGAACGCGAATGCGCAGAAGGCGTCGGCGGTTACGCACGCCCCATGCCGGCCAGCTGGATGCAGCGTCAGGCCGTGGCCGTGCACGAGCGCGCCAAGCAGGCCGACATCGTCATCACCACGGCACTCATCCCGGGCCGCAAGGCGCCGGTACTGCTCAGCGCTGAAACCGTCGCCCAGATGAAACCGGGTTCGGTGGTGATCGACCTGGCCGCAGCCCAAGGCGGCAACTGCCCGCTGACCGAGGCTGACCAGGTGGTGATCAAGCACGGCGTGACCATCGTCGGCCCGACCAACCTGGCCGCCGCGGTCGCCGCCGATGCCTCGGCACTCTATGCCCGCAACCTGCTGGACTTCATGAAGCTGCTGTTCGATAAAGAAGGGCAGCTGCAGATCAACCTCGAAGACGACATCGTCGCCGCGTGCCTGATGTGCCGCGACGGCCAGATCGTGCGCAAGAACGGCTGAGGATAAAAACAATGGAAGACATGCTGATTTCCCACGGCATCTACAACCTGATCATCTTCGTGCTGGCTATTTATGTCGGTTACCACGTGGTCTGGAACGTGACACCCGCACTGCACACCCCGCTGATGGCCGTCACCAACGCCATCTCGGCCATCGTCATCGTCGGTGCCATGCTGGCCGCCGCCCTGACCGTGACCCCGCTGGGCAAGATCATGGGCACCATGGCCGTGGCCCTGGCCGCGGTGAACGTGTTCGGTGGTTTCCTGGTCACCCGGCGCATGCTGGAAATGTTCAAGAAGAAAGCGGCGCCTGCAAAAGCCCCGGCAGCCAAGGCCCCTGCAATCAAGGCTGAGGTGCAGAAAGCATGAGCATGAACCTGGTTACTTCCCTGTATTTGATCGCCTCGGTCTGCTTCATCCAGGCGCTCAAGGGTCTCTCGCACCCGACCACGTCGCGTCGCGGCAACCTGTTCGGCATGCTCGGCATGGGCCTGGCGATCCTGACCACGGTCGGCCTGATCTACAAGCTCGGGGCCGAGCTCGCTCACGACGGCATCGTCTACGTGATCATCGGCCTGCTGATCGGCGGCACCGCCGGTTCGATCATGGCCAAGCGCGTTGAAATGACCAAGATGCCCGAGCTGGTCGCCTTCATGCACAGCATGATCGGTCTGGCCGCGGTGTTCATCGCCGTTGCCGCCGTGGTCGAGCCGCAGTCGCTGGGTATCGTGCAGAACCTCGGCGATGCCATCCCGGCCGGTAACCGCCTGGAGCTGTTCCTGGGTGCTGCCATTGGTGCGATCACGTTCTCCGGTTCCGTTATCGCGTTCGGCAAACTGGCTGGCAAGTACAAGTTTCGCCTGTTTCAGGGCGCACCGGTACAGTTCGCAGGCCAGCACAAGCTGAACCTGGTGATCGGCCTGGCCACCCTGGGCCTGGGCGTGACCTTCATGCTCACCGGCGACTACACCGCCTTCGGCGTGATGCTGGCCCTGGCCTTCGTGCTGGGCGTGCTGATCATCATCCCGATTGGCGGCGCCGACATGCCGGTCGTCGTGTCGATGCTCAACAGCTACTCGGGCTGGGCCGCGGCCGGTATCGGCTTCTCGCTGAACAACTCGATGCTGATCATCGCCGGTTCCCTGGTCGGTTCGTCCGGTGCCATCCTCTCGTACATCATGTGCAAGGCGATGAACCGTTCGTTCTTCAACGTACTGTTGGGCGGTTTCGGCGGTGCTACCGATGCGGCTGGCCCGGCGGGTTCCAAAGAGGCGCGTCCGGTGAAATCCGGTTCGGCCGACGATGCGACCTTCCTGCTGACCAACGCCGACACCGTGATCATCGTTCCGGGCTACGGCCTGGCCGTTGCTCGCGCACAGCACGCCCTGAAAGAGCTGACCGAGAAGCTGACTCATCGCGGCGTGACCGTGAAGTACGCGATCCACCCGGTTGCCGGGCGCATGCCTGGCCACATGAACGTACTGCTGGCCGAAGCCGAAGTGCCGTACGACCAGGTGTTCGAGATGGAAGACATCAACTCCGAGTTCGGCCAGGCCGACGTGGTGCTGGTGCTCGGCGCCAACGACGTGGTCAACCCGGCCGCCAAGAACGATCCGAAGTCGCCGATCGCCGGCATGCCGATCCTGGAAGCCTTCAAGGCCAAGACCATCATCGTCAACAAGCGCTCGATGGCCAGCGGCTATGCCGGCCTGGACAACGAACTGTTCTACCTGGACAAGACCATGATGGTCTTCGGTGATGCCAAGAAGGTCATCGAAGACATGGTCAAAGCTGTCGACTAAGTCTTTAAAAAGGCTGTCAAAAAAACCCCAGCGCGCTACCGGCTGGGGTTTTTTATTGCCTGCTTACCCGACAGAAGGCTCTAAATCGTGGTCTCGCATACGACCATGGTCGCGGGACGAAAATTTTCGAAATCTCTAGACTGAGCATCTAGCTACCGCTGCCTGAGATGACAACCCATGTACCGTGATCGTATTCGCTTACCCTCTCTGCAAAGCAAGGTGATGAGCGCGGCTGATGCCGCAGCCCTGATTCAGGATGGCATGACCGTCGGCATGAGCGGCTTCACCCGCGCCGGTGAAGCCAAGGCCGTGCCCCACGCCCTGGCTGAGCGCGCCAAACAGACGCCCCTGAAAATCAGCCTGATGACCGGTGCCAGCCTGGGCAACGACCTCGACAAGCAGCTCACCGAAGCCGGTGTGCTGGCCCGTCGCATGCCGTTCCAGGTCGACAGCACGCTGCGCAAGGCGATCAACGACGGTACGGTGATGTTCATCGACCAGCACCTGTCCGAGACGGTAGAGCAGTTGCGCAACCAGCAGCTCAAGCTGCCGGACATCGCCGTCATCGAAGCCGTCGCCATCACCGAACAAGGCCATATCGTGCCAACCACCTCGGTGGGCAACTCGGCCAGCTTCGCCATTTTTGCCAAGCAGGTGATCGTCGAGATCAACCTGGCGCACAACCCCAACCTGGAAGGGCTGCACGACATCTATATCCCGACCTACCGGCCGACTCGCACGCCGATCCCGCTGGTGAAGGTCGATGATCGCATCGGCAGCACCGCGATTCCGATCGATCCGGCCAAGATCGTCGCGGTCGTTATCACCGATAAGCCCGATTCGCCCTCTACGGTCTTGCCGCCCGACGACGAAACCCAGGGGATCGCCAATCACCTGATCGACTTCCTGAAGAAGGAAGTCGACGCCGGGCGCATGACCAATAATCTCGGCCCGCTGCAAGCCGGGATCGGCAGCATTGCCAACGCGGTTATGTGCGGCTTGATCGATTCGCCTTTCGAAGGCCTGACCATGTACTCCGAGGTACTGCAGGATTCGACGTTCGACCTGATCGATGCAGGGAAGTTGAGCTTTGCCTCAGGCAGCTCGATCACCTTGTCGACCCGCCGTAACGCCGACGTGTTCGGCAACCTGGAGCGCTACAAGGACAAACTGGTTCTGCGCCCACAAGAAATCTCCAACCACCCTGAAGTGGTTCGGCGCCTGGGTATCATCGGCATCAACACCGCACTGGAGTTCGACATTTACGGCAACGTCAACTCTACCCACGTGTGCGGCACACGGATGATGAACGGCATCGGCGGTTCCGGAGACTTTGCCCGCAATGCCCACCTGGCGATCTTCGTCACCAAGTCCATTGCCAAGGGCGGTGCGATTTCGAGCGTTGTGCCCATGGTCAGCCACGTGGATCACACCGAGCATGACGTGGACATCCTCGTGACCGAGCAGGGCCTCGCCGACCTGCGCGGCCTGGCGCCACGCGAACGTGCCCGGGTGATCATTGATAACTGTGTGCACCCGGATTACCGCGAGGCGCTCAACGAGTACTTCAGTGCTGCCTGTGCCCGCGGCGGTCATACCCCGCACATCCTGCGCGAGGCGCTGTCCTGGCACATGAATCTGGAAGAAACCGGGCGCATGCTCCCTGTCTGATCCACACAGTTGGTCGCTGATGCAAACCCTCCGGCATCAGCTTTCCCACCCACCGCTGAAACCTCGCAAAAACTGTACTGCTGTACTGGTCTTTTTGCGGGGTTTTTCACCCTCCGACACCCACCCCACTCAAAAAAAGCACCATATTGGTGCTTACCAGTACAGTTGCCTCAAAAGCGAGCGCAACAGTACCCATAAACAGTTAACTGGAGCATCACAATACAGGTGAACTGTATCTACAGAGATTGGCTGCGGAAGAGGATCATGGGCACCAGTTAAATCACTCCCTAATCCCGCCACAAGCGGAAGGATAAACACCATGGAACGTACACTCAGTTCCGACCTGCTTTTTCAAGACAGCTCTGAAACTTCGCGCACTGCTCTGCCTCTGCGCCTGCTCGCCAACCTGATGCTGTGGCAGCGCCGTATCTCCAGCCGCCACCAATTGGCTCGCCTGGATCAGCGTCTGCTGGCTGACGCCGGTATCAGCGAAGCACAACGCTTCGAAGAGCTGAGCAAGCCGTTCTGGCGTTAATGCCGGACTAGCTGGCCTACGGACCTTAAGTCCGGCACCAGCGATCTAATTCCTCAAAACCCGTCGCAGGTGACTGCTGACGGGTTTTGTCGTTTCAGGGACCAGCTTTTCGAGCGCAACAGAGGTGCTTACAAAGCATAGGTACAGTTGATAAAATACATTATCTGAACCAGTACAATTGCACTGCCCTGTATCTGTAACGCAACAGCTGCGGGCGAGATGATGTTCTCCCAGTTCCGTGATTCGGCCCGCTGCCGAAAGGAAGAGCACCATGGATCGCCTCGCACCCGCTATCGAAAGCAGCAAACCTCAAGCATTTTTTCTGAAAGGCTTGCTGCAGGCACTGTCCACGCGTATCGCCCTGATGTTTGAGCGCGCACGCACCCGGCAACAGCTGGCTGAACTCAGCGATCAACAACTGGCTGACATCGGAATCAGCCGCAGTGACCGTGTTGCCGAACTGGACAGGCCGTTCTGGCGCTAAGCCGCCATGGAATGCCACTAGTAAGCGGGGTAGGCTAAGGAACTAGGACGGCAGGGCGTGCGTCTGATATTCGTAAACACTATGACTCTACGTCTGCAAAGGAGATTGACCATGTTCCGTCCACGCTTGCTCGGCGCCGCATTGATGCTTGCCCTGGCTTCGACTGCCAACGCCTCCAGCTTTGTTGTAACTACCGATTCGATCGTTCGCGGCATCAAGGCATCCAGCGATGCAACCTCTGACGTGACATCGTCCTTTCGCGACGACAAGATCGTGCGTGAAGCCCGTGACGACGCCGCCAGCTTCGTCGCCACTCAGGGTGATATTCGCGGAGTGAAACTCGAAAGCGCGTTCGATCATATTCGCCAACAAGCGCCTGAACTCAAGGCAACCGACGCGCAGCTCGCCCAGGCAATCCTGGCGATCTGAGCATAGGACATAGGCGGGTACAGCCCTGTACCCGTCCACCTGCGCTGGCTCTGGTCAGCGCATTGCGTTAGCCTTGCCGCTTGAACTTACAGCTATTGAGACTCATGCGTTTTCTGCTTCCAATACTGTTCGCCGTCTTCTCGGCGGGCACTGCCCAAGCCTTCGATCTGACCACCCAGAACCTCGTCGCCAGCGGCTATGCCACCAGGATCAGCGACCTTGAACTGGCGCAGGCAATTCTCGTCAAATAATCAATTCCGTTTTCTGGAGACTCTCCATGCGTATTCCGCTGATCGCCGCTACTCTGGGCATGATGCTGCTGGCCGGCACAGGCCAGGCAGAAACCCTCAAGGCCACCAGTTGGATGATCATTCGCGCCGTGGACCGTACGCTCGATTTTACTTCCGACACCACGACGTCCATTCGCGACGCGAAGATCATCACCCAGGCCAAGGATGACGCCGCCAGCTACGTCGCAAGCAACGGCGATATCCGTGGCGCACAACTGGAAGCCGCCTTCGACACCCTGCGCCAGCGTGTTCCCGAGGCCCGCGACGCCAGTGACCAGGTACTCGCCGAAGCCATTCTCGCCCTGTGAGACGCATGCGCGCCTGTCTTCTGGCTTGCGCACTGTTGCTGGTCGGTAACCCTGCAGCGGCCAGTTTGCAATTGGTCCTGAAAACCGACGGCCTCAGCCCCGCACAACAACAGGCCAGCCAGGCACTGCTCGATGAAGCCATGCAGGCATTGCCGCCCAGCTTCATCGAACACCTGGATCGACGCATCGACGTCGGCTGGACGGCGAACATGCCGCCAAACGCCTACGGCCAGGCATCGCTGGTATCGAGCCTTGATCTCAACAGCAAGCTGTTGCCCAGCCTGACCGATGGCAGTGCCGCCACCACCAAGACCCAGCGCCCCCATGGCACCGTGCGCCAGGAGCTGCTTGCCACTGTCCTCCATGAACTGACCCACATCTACGACCGCGCCCGGCTCTGGCCAGCGCCTGAACGCACGCTGATCCTGCAGTGCAACCGGCAGAACTCGAGCATGGGCAAGGTCGGGCTGCCGGATCGCTGCCGCGGCCAGGCCGAGCGCCGCTTCACCCTGAGCGACGACCCGCGGTTTCTCGACCTTGCCGGCTGGCCGCAGTACGTCGGCCGCCGTGGCGAGCGCGAACAACACAACCGGCAGATCGTCCGCAGCCCTGACAGCTATGAGTTGAGCAGCCCCAAGGAGTTTGTGGCGGTCAACATGGAGTACTTCCTGCTGGACCCCAGCTATGGCTGCCGGCGCCCGGCCTTGTTTGCCTATTACAAGGAACACTTTGGCTGGGCACCTGCTGCCAGCGAGAAATGTCCGCAAGCATTCCCGTTCCTCAATGCTGGCAACGACTTTGCCAAACAGCCCCTGGGCAAGATTGACCCGGAGCGCGTGTATGAAGTCGATTACCTGCTGGCCGAAGCCAACCAGAACCTGGTCAGCCGCTGGGGCCACAGCATGCTGCGCCTGGTAATCTGCGCCCCTGGGCGGCCACGAGGGCCGGATTGCCGCCTCGACCTGGACCGCCATCTGGTGCTGTCCTACCGCGCCTTCGTCAATGACGTTCAGCTTTCCAGTTGGGGCGGTCTGACCGGAGCTTATCCTTCGCGCCTGTTCGTGCTGCCGTTGTCCCAGGTCATAGACGAATACACCAAGACCGAGCTGCGCAGCCTGGCATCAGTGCCCCTGAAACTCAGCCGCAGCGAAATCGAAGACCTGGTGCGCCAGGCTGCCGAGATGCACTGGAGCTATGACGGAAATTACTGGTTCCTCTCGAACAACTGCGCCGTGGAAACCCTCAAGTTAATGCGCAGCGGTACCAACAACAGCCAGTTGACCGCCGTGGACAACATCATGCCCAACGGTTTGCTGGAAGTGCTCAAGGGCAGGGGGCTGGCCGACGTCAGCGTCCTCAACGATCCGCGCGAAGCGTTGCGGCTGGGCTACCGCTTCGATTCCTACCGGGATCGCTACCAGGCCATGTTCGACGTGCTGAGGAAGCATCTGCCCGTCTCCCAGACCACCGTCGAAGAATGGATGGAGCTTTCGGCCGAGCAGCGCCGCAAGTGGTTCAGCCAGGCTGACCTGCGCACCAGTGCCGCGTTGTTGTTGCTTGAGCAAGCCAGTTTCCGCCGCCAGTTGTTGATCGCCCAGGATGAAGTCAAGCAGCGCTATCTGGGCGCCCGCGACATGAAGAACGGCAGCATGGACAAGGCCAACAAGGTGCTACAGGAGATTCTCGCCAAGAGCGGCTACCTCAGTCGCCCGGCCGAGTTGCTTGGCAGTTCCGGCTATGGCCTGCCACAGGCCAGCGAGTGGCAACGCCTGGAAGAACAGAGCAGTGAACGCCAGCAGCAGCTGCAACGCCTGACCGGCGAGCTGGACAAGGAAGCCCGGGCCTTGCTCGAGCCCAGCCGTGCCGCTGAAATTGCCGCCTGCGAAGCCAACGTCAAACAGCTTGGCGAACATGTGCGCAAGTTGCACAAGGCCGCGGGCGGCCTGGAGTTGCCTTAAAGGGTCTCGCCCGCTTCACCGGGCAACTGCTCGTCCAGGTGCAGCCAGGGCAGTCGATCGGCAGTCCAGATATGCCGCTCCGGTACTGCCAGTTCGGGGTGATCGAGCGTGGCGATGGTCACATCGATCGTCTCCGGGCTCAATTGTGAGTTGAACGTCAACTGGGCACCGCAGTTTGGACAGAAGTGGCGGATGCCGCTCGCCGAGGACTGGTACTGAGCTGGCTGTGTGCCCAGCCATTGAAAGGCGCTTGAGGGGAGGGTGATCCAGGTCGTCACCGTGCCGCCGCTGACCCGTCGGCAAATCGAACAATGGCAGTGGGCGATGTCGCGCAGCGGCCCGGCAAATCGGTAGCGGACGGTGCCGCAGTGGCAACCGCCCTCATGGGTTTCGGCCATGTCCAGTCCTCCTGGAATACTGGCTAAATAAACACCTATCAGTTCTGATAGTAGACAACGATTGATCGAAGCCAATACATTCAGCCCCACGGTACTCCTCTGGCAAAGCGCACCTTTTGCTCGGTGGATGACGAACAGGTTGCGACAACCCTCGGCAATATTCATTTCTGCCGAGGGTTTTTTCCGTTGCTCATGCGAAAACTCCAATCTTTCGCCTCCCATACCTCTCGTCGCCTTTCAGCCAGCGAAAGCTGGCTGAAAGCTTTGGCCATTAGCATCGCCTCACCGCCGGCATAAGACCGGTCAGCCAGGACATCCGCAAACAATGCGCGTCCGGCCCAGTAAACAACAACAATGGTGATTACGATGCTTTCCAGCCCCCGCCTTCCTGCTGCACGCCCGCCCATATTCCACGCGCCGCCCGTCCCGCGCTGATCCGCCCGGTTCGTCTATCCCTCGTCGCGCTACGCCTGGAGTATTCCTATGCTGACCTTCCTCGGCTTTGCCATGGTCATCACTTTCATGTACCTGATCATGACCAAGCGCCTGTCCGCGCTTATCGCACTGATCCTGGTCCCTATTCTGTTTGCCCTGTTCGGCGGATTTTCCGGCAAGATCGGCCCAATGATGCTCGAAGGCATCACCAAGCTCGCCCCGACCGGGGTCATGTTGATGTTCGCCATTCTCTACTTCGCACTGATGATCGACTCCGGACTGTTCGACCCGGCAGTGCGCAAGATCCTCAAGCTGGTCAAGGGTGACCCGCTGAAGGTCTCGGTCGGCACGGCCGTGCTGGCCCTGGTGGTGTCCCTGGACGGGGACGGTGCGACCACCTACATGATCTGCGTGGCGGCGATGCTGCCGTTGTACAGCCGCCTGGGCATGAGCCCGCGGATCATGGCCGGCCTGATCATCCTGGCCGGTGGCGTGATGAACATGACGCCCTGGGGCGGCCCGACTGCCCGCGCCGCCAGCGCCTTGCACGTGGACCCGTCGCACATTTTCGTGCCGATGATCCCGGCCATGCTGTTCGGCGTGTTCGCCATCCTGGCCATCGCCTACATGTACGGCAAACGCGAGCGTGCTCGCCTGGGCGAACTGCATTTGCCGGGTGATGTCGTGGACATGGATCACAGCGAGATCAGCGTTTCCCAGTTCCCGGATGCCCGCCGTCCGAAACTGCTCTGGTTCAACGGTGCCTTGACCCTGGCGTTGATGGCAGCCCTGATTGCCGGCCTGTTGCCGCTGCCCGTGCTGTTCATGATCGCCTTCAGTGTTGCCATGGTGGTCAACTACCCTTGCCTGCAACAGCAGAAGGACCGCATCGCGGCGCATGCCGGCAGCGTTCTGGCGGTGGTTGGCCTGATCTTCGCTGCCGGCATTTTCACCGGCATCCTGTCGGGCACCGGCATGGTGGAAGCCATGTCCAAGAGCCTGCTGGCCGTCATTCCGGACGCACTGGGCCCGTACCTGGCCGTGATCACCGCCGTGGTCAGCATGCCGTTCACCTTCTTCATGTCCAACGACGCCTTCTACTATGGCGTACTGCCGGTATTGGCCGAAGCGGCCAGCCATTACGGCATCTCGCCGGTGGAAATGGCCCGGGCATCGATCGTCGGTCAACCGGTGCACCTGCTCAGCCCGCTGGTCCCCTCGACCTACCTGTTGGTGGCACTGGCCGGCATCGAGTTCGGCGACCACCAGCGCTTCACCCTGAAGTGGGCAGTGCTGGTTTGCATGTGCATAATGTTGGCTGCACTGCTGATGGGGATCTTTCCGCTGTTCAGCAGTCTCTAAGCAAAAGAATCACTCACAGATAGTGCGCCGCCAGCCCGACCTGCAATGCCAGGTTCGGGCTTGACGCACATATCGACACACGCTCGAAGGAATACACATGGAATGGCTGACCAATCCGGAGATCTGGATTGCCTTTTTTACACTGACGGCTCTTGAGATCGTTCTCGGCATCGACAACATCATCATGATCTCGATCCTGGTCAGCCGCATGCCCAAGCCTATGCAGCCGCGCACCCGGATCTTCGGCCTGGCCCTGGCCATGGTGACGCGCATCCTGTTGCTGCTGTCGATCACCTGGGTCATGCGCCTGACCGCCGATCTGTTCGTGGTCTTCGAGCACGGCGTCTCCGGTCGCGACCTGATCCTGTTCTTCGGTGGCCTGTTCCTGCTCTGGAAAAGCTCCCAGGAGATCTTCCACGGCCTGGAAGGCGAGGATGAAACCGCTGACGAATCTTCCGTCAAAGGTGGCAAGTTCCTCTACACCATTATCCAGATCGCGATCATCGACATCGTTTTCTCGCTGGACTCGGTCATCACTGCCGTAGGCATGGTCGCCCACGTCCCGGTCATGATCGCGGCCATCATCGTGGCTGTTCTGGTGATGATGTTGTGCTCCGGTGTCATCAGCAACTTCATCGACAAACACCCGTCGCTGAAGATGCTCGCGCTGTCGTTCCTGATCGTCGTCGGTGTCGTGCTGATCGCCGAGTCGTTCGACGTCCATATACCAAAAGGCGCCGTCTACTTCGCCATGGCGTTCTCGCTGGCTGTCGAAGCCATCAATATTCGCATGCGTACTGCCATTGCGAAGAAGAAAAAGCAGAGCGAGCCGGTGAAACTGCGCAAGGATGTTCCAGGGCAATAAGCCCGGCCAAACGAAAAAGGGGCAGTCATTGCCCCTTTTTTTCGTGTTGATGACCATTTTTTCATGACGCTTTTGTTCCATGGCCGCGCATGCCTGTGCGATGCTGGCGATCAGGCCATTGGCCGACTAAAGCTTAAGTAAGCCTTTAATAAATTCATCAAAGTTCAGATCAGGCTCGCTGCACATTTGACTTGGCCCCTTAGGGGCATTTTTAACAGGGGGGCCTTTTTCATGCTGACCCTGCTCAATCTACTGTCTGCCGTTGCGTTGCTGATCTGGGGCACGCACATCGTTCGCACCGGTATCCTGCGGGTCTACGGCTCCAATCTTCGCCGCGTGCTGAGCCAGAACATGGCCAAGCGCCCCCTGGCATTCGTCGCCGGCATTGTGGTGACCGCGCTGGTACAGAGCAGCAATGCCACGGCCATGCTGGTGACTTCCTTTGTGGGGCAAAGGCTGATGGCTCTGACCCCGGCGCTGGCAATCATGCTCGGTGCCGATGTGGGTACGGCCCTGATGGCGCGGGTGCTGACGTTCGACCTGTCCTGGCTTTCGCCCTTGCTGATCTTTCTCGGGGTGATCTTCTTCCTGTCGCGCAAGCAGACACGGGTTGGCCAGATGGGCCGCGTCGGTATTGGCCTGGGTTTGATCATCCTGGCCTTGCAGCTGATTGTCGAAGCCGCAGCACCCATTACCCATGCCCAGGGCGTGAAGGTCCTGTTCGCTTCTCTGACGGGCGACATCCTGCTCGACGCGCTGGTCGGCGCCTTGTTCGCCCTGATTTCCTACTCGAGCCTTGCCGCCGTGCTATTGACGGCGACCCTGGCCGGCGCGGAGTTGATCAGCCTGCCGGTGGCCATCGGCCTGGTGATCGGCGCCAATATCGGCAGCGGGCTGCTGGCGTTCCTCAGCACCAGCATGCAGAACGCCGCCGGCCGTCAGGTGGCGCTGGGTAGCCTGCTGTACAAGATGATCGGTCTGTTGTTGATCATTCCCGTGCTGAACCCACTGGTGCAGTGGATGGACACCCTTGCTTTTAGCCCTCAAGGGCTGGTGATCGGCTTTCACCTGCTCTACAACACCCTGCGCTGTCTGCTGATGTTGCCCACGGTCGCGGCAATGGCGCGCCTGTGCGCCTGGTTGCTGCCCGAGCGCCCGCAAGCCAATGGCCTGGCGACACCACGTCACCTGGACCCCACGGCCCTGACCACGCCGAGCCTGGCACTGGCCAATGCCGTACGCGAAACCCTACGCATGGGCGATCTGATAGACAGCATGTTGTCGGCCATGCTCAATGTGCTGCGCGGCACACAAACGGCCATGACCCAGGAAATGCGCAGCCTGAGCGATGATGTCGAATCACTGTACAACGCCATCAAACTCTATCTGGCGCAGATGCCCCGCGAAGACCTCAGTGAGCAGGACAGTCGGCGTTGGGCGGAGATCATTGAACTGGCGATCAACCTCAAGCTGGCCAGCGATGTCATCGAGCGCATGTTGCGCAAGGTCCAGCAACAGAAAACTTCCCAGCGCCGGGAGTTCTCCGACGTCGGCCTGGAAGAATTGACGGGCTTGCATAGCCAGTTGCTGGCCAGCCTGCGCCTGGGCCTGTCGGTCTTCCTGAGCGCAGACCCGGAAAGTGCGCGCCAACTGCTTCGGGAAAAACGTCGTTTCCGCGCTCAGGAACGGCGCCTGGCCCATGCCCATGTCAGCCGTTTGCAACGAAAAGTAGTGCAAAGTATCGAGACCAGCTCGTTGCATCTGGAACTGATCGCCGACATGAAACGCCTGAACTCCCTGTTCTGCACCAGCGCCTATGTCGTCCTGGGCAGCGGCGACACCGGTGCACTGGTCGTCGATGGGGTGCCTGACGATGCACATTCACCTTGAACCCCTGCAATCGGGCAAAGTCCATTTCTCAGGCCGTGCTCACTTTGGGTAAGCTCTCCCGGTTACCGCAAGGAAGCCCGCTATGCGTTGCCTGATGCTCATTTTCCTGCTGCTGGGTTGCACCCCAGGCTTTGCACTCGATCGCTTCCGGGTCGAGGGCTACTTTCTGCCCAACGGCATGCAGGTGATACTCAAGCCCGGTTATGAGCGTGATCATGTCGCCATTCGCCTGGTGGTCGGCGTCGGCTTCGACGATTTCCCCTGTAACCAACAGGAACTGCCGCATCTGCTCGAACATGCGCTGTTCAGTGGCCTCGACAAGAGCGGCGAGGGCGGCCTGGAAGAGCGTATGCAGGCCCTGGGTGGCGAGTGGAATGCCTATACCAGCAGCGCCGACACTACCTTTGTCATCGAGGCTCCGGCCCGCAACCAGCGCAAGGTCCTGGACCTGTTGCTGGCGGTCATCACCCAGACCCAGATCGATGAGGCAGCCCTGGATCTCTCCAGGCAAATCGTCGAACGCGAGGATGGCGGGCACTACTCCCCGTTGCAGCGCTGGCTCGACCGCCAGGACCTTGGGCATGGCGCCAGTGACCAATTGGCCGTGGAACTGGGACTCAAATGCGCCGAACGCTCGTCGATCCACGACATGACCCTGGAGCAGGTCCAAGCCCTGCGCAAGCAATGGTACGCCCCCAATAACATGAGCCTGATCATGGTGGGTGGCCTGGACAAACTGCTACCGGCCTACCTGGAGCGTACCTATGGTCAACTGGAGCCACTGGACCCCATCGACCACCGCCCCCTCAATGCCATCCACAAGGTAGCTGACGCCCGGCGCGAGTTGACCGACGGCTGGCTGGGCAATGGCGCCAAGTTGCACTGGCTGTTCATCGAGCCAACCCTGGACAACGAGCACGACCAGACCTGGGACCTGCTGCAGAGCTACCTGGACTGGGCGCTGTACACCGAGCTGCGCCTCAAGCACAGCTTGTCCTACGGCCCTTCTGCCCAGCGCGAGACGTTTGGCGACAGCGGCATGCTGAGCCTGAACGCCGACCTGGACCGCGATTCGCTCGATGATGCCGAGCAGATCCTCAAGGATCTGATCCAGCGGTTGCAGAAGGACGGGCTCGACCCCCAGGCCTTTGACCGCGTGAAAAGGGCCGCGATCGCCCGCCAGGCCTGGTCGGCTCAGGGTAACAGTGCCCTGGCGGACTACTACTGGGGTGCCTTGAACGACTATTCCGACGGCCATTTCACTAATACATCGCGGCTGTTACAAGCAGTCAGCCTCAAGGACGCCAACCAGGCGATGCGCAAACTGTTCGCCCAGCCCGGCTATGTACGTATTGAAAAGCCGCTGCTCAGCTACGACCAGTTGTACCTTCTGACCGCTCTGGTCATTGGGCTGGTCCTGGTGTCCGCTGCGGGCTGGTACGCCTGGCGCAGTCATCGCAGGGAGAACAAGCGGTAGAGGCAATGTGCCTGCCAAGGGCGTATTCTGTGCGGGTTTTTCCTACAGCCTTGTGAACCTGCCAAATGCCTATTTACGTCCAGCGCATAATCGAACTGATCAAGCGCTACCCGGGGGTTATTGCCCTATTCGGTTTCATTTCCGGTATTGGCAGTTTCATTCTGGTGGACCGGCAGGAAAAGCTCGCCAGCTGGATCGCCGTGCTGATGCTGGTGAGCTGGGTCTGGCTGATGCTGGAAAACAGCTTTACCAAGCTGTTCAGCCGCGTTTTCAAACGCGACATTCCCGAGCCGCTGTTACGTTACGCCACGCAGATGATCCATCAGGAAAGCCTGTTTTTCGTCCTGCCGTTCTTTTACATCACGACCACCTGGAACAGCGGCCAGCTTGTGTTCACCGGCCTGCTGACGGTAGCCGGGCTGATCTCGATCATCGACCCGCTCTACTACAAGTGGCTGGCACCGCGGCGCTGGCTGTTTCTGGCACTGCATACCCTGACTTTGTTCGCCGCCATGCTCACGGCATTGCCGATCATCCTCCACCTGACCACCTCGCAAAGTTTCAAGCTGGCGCTGATCACCGCCATGCTGCTGTCTTTCCCGAGCCTTGCCAGCAGTTTTCCCATCGCCCACTGGCGCCGGGGTGTGATGCTGGTGGTCATGACCCTGGCCGTGGGTGCCGGTGGCTGGCTGCTGCGTTCCTGGGTGCCACCGGCCACACTGTGGCTGACCGAAGTGGCAGTGAGTACCGAAATGGACAACGCCAATCGCACCCCTGGCAAGCGCCTCAAGGAAATCAGCGCCAGCCAGGTACGCAGCACGGGCCTGTATGCCTATACCGCAATCAACGCCCCGCGCGGCCTGGATGAGCGGATTTACCACGTCTGGCAGTTCAACGGCAAAGAGGTCGATCGTATCGCGCTGGATATCCATGGTGGCCGCAAAGAGGGCTATCGTGCCTGGACCCACAAGCAGAACCTGCCTGGCGATCCGGTTGGAAAGTGGCAGGTCCGGGTGCTGACCGAGGACGGCCAGGTCATCGGCGTGCTGCGTTTTGAAGTGACTGATACCGGTCAAGAAACCAGGCAGGCGGCACGGACAAACTAGCACTATGATCGTGGTTTCATTTCGCATTGATGCGTAAACACTAAGCTTGGAGCTTATGACCACCCAAAACGATGCTGCCAGCGCATTGCTCGATACCTCGAGCCAGCCTACAAACCTGCGAATCGCGGGTGACTGGACGCTGGCCAACTATAAGGCACTGAAGGCGCAGACAGAAGCGTTGGTCGGCCACTATGACGGCAACACCTCGGTCGACCTCAGCCAGCTGGGCGCGCTGGATACTGCCGGCGCCTCGTTGCTGGTGGAGTTGCTGGGCGCCCAGCGGCTGGGCCAGCTAGCCGAAACCGCAACTCATCTGCCGGCCGCCAGTCGTGCTCTGCTGCAGACGGTGTACTGTTCCCTGCAGGATTTCTGCGTCCCGGAAAAACAACCCGAGCAATCCACCGGCGTCCAGGTCCTGGCCCGGATCGGTAGTGCGGTGGACACACTCTGGCAAGATACCAAGGCGCTGCTGGGCTTCATTGGCCTGATCCTTGAAACGCTGGTGCGGGTACTGCTGCATCCCAAACGCTGGCGCATGACCTCAGTGGTCGCTCATATCGAACAGACCGGACTCAATGCCGCGCCCATCGTCGGGCTGCTGACGTTCCTGGTCGGAGCGGTGGTGGCCTTTCTCGGCGCCACGGTACTGGCCAGCTTTGGTGCAACGATCTTCACCGTGGATCTGGTGGCGTTTTCCTTCCTGCGTGAATTCGCTGTCCTGTTGACCGCGATTCTCATGGCCGGTCGTACCGCCAGTGCATTTACAGCCCAGATCGGTTCGATGAAGGCCAATGAAGAAATCGACGCCATTCGAACCCTTGGCCTGGACCCCGTGGAGATGCTGGTGCTGCCACGGGTCCTGGCCTTGCTGATCGCGCTCCCGTTGCTGACATTTCTGGCCATGCTTTGCGGGATAGTCGGTGGCGGCGTGGTCTGCGCCGTGTCCCTGGATATCTCCCCGGCCATGTTCATTTCGCTGCTGCAAAGCGATATCGGCGTTCAACACTTCCTGGTCGGACTGGTAAAGGCGCCGTTTTTTGCGTTTCTGATTGCAGCCATCGGTTGCCTTGAAGGCTTCAAGGTCAGTGGCAGCGCGGAGTCGGTCGGTGCCCATACCACTTCAAGCGTGGTGCAGTCGATCTTCGTGGTGATTGTGCTCGATGCCGCAGCGGCCCTGTTTTTCATGGAGATGGGCTGGTGAGCGGCGTGCAGGTGGAATCCGGCGAAAACGTGATCGAAGTGCGCGGTCTGTGCAACCGCTTCGGCACGCAAAGCGTGCACGAGAACCTCGACCTGGATCTGCACCGCGGGGAGATCCTGGCCGTGGTTGGCGGTTCGGGCAGCGGCAAGTCGGTGCTGCTGCGCAGCATTATCGGCCTGCGCAGGCCCAATGAAGGCGAAGTGCGCGTGTTCGGGCAGTCGCTGCAGGACCTTTCGGAAGAGGAGCGCTCGAAAGTCGAGCGACGCTTTGGCGTGCTGTTCCAGAGAGGCGCATTATTCTCCTCTCTGACGGTCACCGAAAACGTCGCGCTGCCCTTGATCGAATACGCAGGCTTGAGCCGTGACGAGGCTGAGCACTTGGCTGCGGTGAAACTGGCCCTCGCCGGCCTGCCGATCTCGGCGGCGGAAAAATACCCAGCGTCCCTGTCCGGCGGCATGATCAAGCGGGCTGCCCTGGCCCGTGCGCTGGCGCTGGACCCGGACATCCTGTTTCTCGACGAACCCACCGCCGGGCTCGACCCGATCGGCGCGGCGGCCTTCGATCAACTGATCCTGACCCTGCGCGATGCCCTGGGGTTGAGCGTGCTCTTGATTACCCACGATCTCGACACCCTCTACACCATTACCGACCGGGTCGCGGTACTGTCGCAGAAGAAGGTACTGGTGGCCGACCACATCGATGTGGTGGCCGAAACCGACGATGCCTGGATTCACGAATATTTTCATGGCCCACGTGGCCGCGCGGCGTTGCAGGCCGCTACACCACCCAAGGAGGTCTGACATGGAAACCCGTGCCCACCATGTAATGATCGGCCTGTTCACTGTCATCGTGGTAGTCGGGGCGATGCTGTTCGGGCTTTGGCTGGCCAAATCCAGTGTCGACACGGCATTCAAGGACTATGAGGTCGTCTTCAATGAAGCCGTGTCCGGCTTGTCCCGGGGGAGCTCCGTCCAGTACAGCGGGATCAAGGTCGGCGATGTGATTCTCTTGCGCCTGGACCCCAAGGACCCGCGCCGGGTACTGGCGCGCATCCGTGTCAGCGGCGAAACCCCGATCAAGGAAGATACCCAGGCCAAGCTGGCGTTGAACGGCATCACCGGTACTTCGATCATCCAGCTCAGCGGTGGTACGCCGGAAAGCCCGGAGCTCAAGGGCAAAGGCGGCAAGCTGCCGGAGATCATTGCCTTGCCATCCCCCATCTCCAAGCTGCTTACGGGCAGCAACGACCTGATGACCAGCATCAATATGCTGCTGGAAAATGCCAATCGCCTGTTCTCGCCGGAAAACATCGATCACTTGAGCGCGACCCTGGCGCATCTGGAGCAAACCACCGGTGTGATCGCAGAACAGCGCGATGATATTCGCCAGGCCTTGCAAGACCTGGGTCAGTTCGGCAAACAGGCCAGCGCGACCCTGGAGCAGACCAGCCAATTGATGCGCAACGCCAATGGCCTGCTCAACAGCCAGGGCAAACAAGCGTTTGGCAATGCCGAACAGGCCATGCAATCACTGGCGCAAAGTACCGCCACCATCAACAAGGTTCTGCAGAACAATCACGAAGCCATAAATGAAGGCGCCCAGGGTCTGAGCGAGCTTGGTCCGGCCATTCGCGAGCTGCGCGATACCCTGGCTTCGCTGCGCACCATCACCCGCCGTCTTGAAGCGAACCCCGGCGGTTACTTGCTCGGCCGTGACAAGAATAAGGAGTTCGAGCCATGAGGCAGGTTTTTCGCGCCTTCACCTTCGCTGCAGTGACAAGCCTGAGCAGCGCCTGCTCGATCCTGCCGCAGGCCGAGCCTGCGGACGTCTACCGCCTGCCTTCGGCGAACAATATGGCACCGGCACCACACAATGCCTCAATGCCCTGGTCGTTAAGGTTGAACAAACCCAAGGCCAGCGAAGTGCTCGACAGCCCGAAAATCGCCGTGGTCCCCCAGGGCGACCTGATCAGCAGCTACAAAGGCGCACGCTGGAGCGACCCGGCACCAGTGCTGCTACGCAACCGCATGCTCGATGCCTTCCAGCGCGATGGTCGGGTTCAGTTGCTCAGTACCGACGACAGCAACCTCCAGGCCGATTACGAGTTGGGCGGCGAGTTGCAGGCGTTCCAGAGCGAATACACCGCTCAGGGCGTACAAGTGGTGATTCGCCTGGATGCACGGCTGGTCCGCGACACTACCCAGCGAATCCTCGCCAGCCGCCGCTTTGAAATCCGCCAGCCGGTGACGGACACGCAGGTGCCGAGTGTCGTCGCCGGCTTTGGCCAGGCCAGCGATAAGCTGCTGGCCCAGGTGCTGGAGTGGACGCTGGCCCAGGGTCAGCTACAGGCTCAGCCGAAGAACCAGTAGCACACGAAGATGGCGGCAACGACGCCTGCAAATTCGGCGAGCAGGGCGCAGCCCACGGCATGCCGTACCCGCTGGATGCCAACGGCGCCGAAATACACGGCCAGCACATAGAAGGTGGTCTCGGTGCTGCCTTGAATCGTCGCCGCGGCCAGCGCCGGGAAGCTGTCCACGCCATGGGTCTGCATAGTTTCGATCAGCATCGCCCGTGCGGCGCTGCCCGAGAAGGGTTTGACCAGTGCCGTGGGCAACGCATCGACAAACCGGGCATCCAGCCCCAGCCATTGCACCACATGGCGGATGCCGTCCAGGCCGAACTCCAGCGCGCCAGAAGCGCGCAGCACGCCCACAGCACAGAGCATCGCGACCAGATACGGCAACAGGTTCTTGGCAACGTCGAATCCCTCTTTGGCCCCCTCGACGAAGGTTTCATAGACCTTGACCTTCTTCAGCGCGCCGATCAGCAGGAACAGCATGATCAACCCGAACAGGGTCAGGTTGCCCAGGATAGAAGACAGGGTCGATAAGGCAGTGGCCGAAAGCGTGCCCAGGAAAGCCATGAAGCCACCCAGCAGCAACGCACCGGGAACCAGGTAGGCGAGGACCACCGGATGCCAAAGGCGAAGGCGCTGCATGACGGCAACCGACAGCAACCCCACAAGGGTCGAGGCACTGGTGGCCAGCAGGATGGGTAGAAAAACCATCGTCGGGTCCACCGCACCTTGTTGGGCGCGGTACATGAAGATGGTCACCGGCAATAGCGTCAGCGATGAAGCGTTGAGTACCAGGAACAGGATCTGCGCATTGCTGGCCGTGGTCGCGCTGGGGTTGAGGTCCTGCAGCGCGCGCATGGCCTTCAGGCCAATGGGCGTGGCCGCGTTGTCCAGGCCCAGACCGTTTGCAGCGAAGTTGAGGGTAATCAGACCCAGGGCAGGGTGGCCGGGCGGTACCTCTGGCATCAGGTGCTTGAACAGCGGGCCCAGCACCTTGGCCAGCCATTCGACGACTCCGGCCTTTTCGGCAATGCGCAGAAAACCGAGCCAGAGGGTGAGGGTACCGAATAACAGCACCATTACCTCGACCGACAGCTTGGCCATGGCGAAGATACTCTCGACCATGGCGGCAAAGATCCCCGCGTTGCCACCCACCAGCCATTGCATCAGCGCCGATACCGCCGCCACTACGAAAAAGCCGAGCCAAAGGCCGTTGAGCATCAGTCGTTCCCCCTCAAGATGCAGCGAATGATAGCGGGGGAGAACGGCCCGGCGCCAGAAACAACAAACCCCGACGAGTCGGGGTTTGTTGTAAGGCTGGTCAGATTACTCAGCGACGGGCTTGCCCGCGGCGATTTCTGACTTGGTGCGCCAGTGCGGCAGCGAGTTCCAGTAACGCTGGCCCTTGGCATCGTCGTACATGCCTTCCCATCGCGCGATGACCAGTACGGCGAGGGCGTTGCCGATAACGTTCAAGGCGGTACGCGCCATGTCCATGACCCGGTCGACGCCAGCGATGAAGGCCAGGCCTTCCAGCGGAATGCCCACGCTGCCCAGGGTCGCCAACAGCACCACGAAGGATACGCCCGGAACACCGGCAATGCCTTTGGAGGTAACCATCAGGGTCAGCACCAGCATTACTTGCTGGCTGATCGACAGGTCAATGCCGTACAGCTGGGCAATAAATATCGCCGCGATACTCTGGTACAGGGTCGAACCATCGAGGTTGAAGGAGTAGCCGGTCGGGACCACAAAGCTGCAGATGGCCTTCGGCGCACCGTAGGCTTCCATCTTTTCGATCACGCGTGGCAGTACGGTTTCGGAGCTGGCCGTCGAATACGCCAGTACCAGCTCATCCTTGAAGATGCGGATCAGCTTGATCACCGAGAAACCGAACAGGCGAGCGATCAGGCCCAGCACCACCAGGGCGAAGAAGGCAATGGCCACGTACACCAGCACGACCAGCTTGGCCAATGGCAGCAGGGAGGCGAAGCCGAAGTTGGCCACGGTCACTGCAATCAGGGCAAAAACACCGATCGGAGCGTAGCCCATGATCATGTGAGTGACCTTGAACATGGCCTCGGACACGCCCTGGAACATGTTCACCAGCGGCTCGCGCAGGTCGGGCTTCAGACTGGAAAGGCCCAGACCGAACAACACCGAGAAGAAAATGATCGGCAGCATCTCGCCCCGGGCAACGGCGGCGAAAATGTTCGATGGAATCAGGTTGAGGATGGTCTCGATGAACGCATGTTCATGCTGCACCTCATTGGCAGTCTGCTGGTACTTGGAGATATCCACAGTGCCCAGGGTGCTCATGTCGATGCCCGCACCCGGATGGAATACGTTCGCCAACACCAGGCCGACCACGATCGCGATGGTGGTGACCACCTCGAAGTAGAGAATGGTTTTCAGACCGATGCTGCCCAGCTTCTTCGCGTCACCGACACCGGCGATGCCGACGATCAGCGAGGAGATCACGATGGGGATGACGATCATCTTGATCAGACGGATGAAAATGTCACCAGCCGGTTGCAGAACGTTGCTGATCCACCATGCCTTTTCGGCACTGAAGTGGTTGAGCAGAGCACCGATCGCAATGCCTAGAACCAGACCTATGAGGATCTGCCAGGCGAGGCTGAGTTTTGCCTTCTTCATGTCATTACCCTTTTATTCGAAGTGGACACGGTGCATGCCGAGACGTGCGAGACAGAGCTGTTTCCAGCTTATTGATGTCTCGACGAGCGTTCCGAAAATGGCGCCGTAGAAGGTCACCGCGAGCGAGCGACTGAGCGCTTCGGTCAGCGAAAAAAGGCGCAACTATTCCGATGCGGCCAAGCCCCGTCTAATGCCGTAAACGACTACCTTATGCCGAATCGGCATGATGTTTTGCAGTTGAAACGGGTGTTCCAGAGGGCCGAAATAGAGGCGTTCGGAATTCCGACGATGACCAAGGCGCCAACTTTCGGCCGATTTGCACACATTCAGGCGAATGCAAAATGTCGACATTCGACAATCCGAACGCATCTATAGGGGGCAGACGTGTAGGCGAGGGGGAAGAAAATTTATCGATGTATGGTCACGACGAAGGAGGGATGTATAGCTCTTTGAGTAGTACGTTTCGCCGTTCGACCACCGGCGAAACTTTTGTCCTACAAAAAAGCTCGCCGGAAGTCGGGCCTCTGCAATCCATGGCATAACCATCGATGTGTGGCCCACGAACTTCCGTCGAGCTCTTGCCTGATCCGGCCCTCATCGCAGGCACTCCTTGTACCCGTAGGACACGCCGACCCTGAAACAGTCAGAACGTCCCGGCCCCGTGATCATGCGCCCACCTTCCTCGGGCGGGCGCATCAAATAGAAGCTGATCCAGGCGAAAGGTTCAGCTTCTATATTCGAAAATCGTTTTTTAGCATGTTCAACCTCGACGACGGCCGAAGAAGAAGGAAACCACGAACAGGATCAGGAAGATGATGAAGAGAATCTTCGCGATACCCGTAGCGGTGCCGGCGATACCCCCGAAGCCCAGTACTGCAGCGACGATGGCGATGATCAGGAATGTGATAGCCCAACTCAACATGATGATTCTCCTTCCTATTCTTGATATGAGTGCTGCTGACTGCCTTTCAAATCCTCTCACTGTGAACAGTGCAGCCCGTATGCCAGCTTCCCATCCGAATAAATTACCTTGTAAATCAATTTGTTAGCTAAATGATTGACCTACAGGGGGACGCATCCTGCACGATCGACTGCATATCCCCGTGCGTTTTGCACGATTAGTCTCGTATCAGCTACAAATAGGTTTACGCTCTAGTGACGTAAGCAGCCCCGCCCGGCACCAGCGCATCAAATCTTCCATGCAACTTGCCCAACTTTTCCGTGACTAAAAGAGACAACTCTCAAAGGAGCGCAGGAAATGGAATCAGCCGTAGAGCATCAAGGCCGCATCCTGCTGGTAGATGATGAAACGGCCATTCTGCGCACTTTTCGCTATTGCCTCGAAGACGAGGGCTACAGCGTCGCTACTGCCAACAGCGCGGCCCAGGCTGATGCACTGCTGCAACGGCAGGTCTTCGATGTCTGCTTCCTCGACTTGCGCCTGGGCAGCGATAACGGTCTGGATGTACTGGCGCAGATGCGCATCCAGGCGCCCTGGATGCGCATTGTCATCGTCACCGCACATTCAGCGGTCGATACGGCGGTGGATGCGATCCAGGCCGGGGCTGCTGACTATCTGGTCAAGCCCTGCAGCCCGGACCAGTTGCGCCTGGCAACGGCCAAGCAGCTGGAGGTCCGTCAACTTTCCGCGCGCCTGGAAGCGCTCGAAGGTGAAATACGCAAACCCAGGGACGGCCTGGATTCCCACAGCCCGGCCATGATGGTGGTCCTGGAAACCGCCCGGCAAGTTGCCAGTACCGATGCCAACATTCTCATCCTCGGCGAGTCGGGCACCGGCAAGGGCGAACTTGCACGCGCCATCCATGGCTGGAGCAAACGTGCGAAAAAACCCTGTGTCACGATCAACTGCCCTTCACTGACCACCGAATTGATGGAGAGTGAGTTGTTCGGCCATAGCCGCGGTGCTTTTACCGGTGCCAGCGAGAGCACCCTGGGCCGGGTCAACCAGGCTGACGGCGGCACTCTGTTTCTCGACGAAATTGGTGATTTTCCGTTGCCATTGCAACCGAAGCTGCTGCGCTTCATTCAGGACAAGGAGTACGAGCGCGTCGGTGACCCTGTGAGCCGCCGGGCCGATGTAAGGATTCTGGCCGCGACCAATTTGAACCTGGAGGACATGGCGCGTGACGGGCGATTCCGTGAAGATCTGCTCTACCGGCTGAATGTGATTACCTTGCACCTGCCGCCCCTGAGAGAGCGCAGCGAGGACATTCTGACCCTGGCCGATCGCTTCCTCGCCCGTTTCGTCAAGGAGTACGCAAGACCGGCACGGGTCTTCAGTGACGAGTCGCGGGCCGCGCTGCTCAACTACCACTGGCCGGGCAACATTCGAGAACTGCGCAACGTGATAGAGCGCGCCAGCATCATCTGCACCCAGGAGCGCGTAGAGGTCAGCCATCTTGGCATGGCCGAACAACCGGCCTCCAACACGCCGCGCATTGGCGCGCCCTTCAGCCTGGATGAATTGGAAAAAGCCCATATCGGCGCCGTCCTGGCTACCAGCGAGACGCTTGACCAGGCAGCCAAGACTCTGGGCATCGATGCCTCGACGCTGTATCGCAAACGCAAACAGTACAATCTATGAGATGGACGACAAAACTGCGTACACGGCTCTTTCTGAGCATTTCGGCGCTGATCACCGTTGCGTTGCTGGGATTGGTTCTAGGCCTGGTCAGCATCGTGGAAATGGCCGGCACTCAGGAAAGGTTGATACACAATAACTTCATCATTCTTGATCTTGGCTTGAAGCTGCGTCAGAACCTGGGCGACCAGTTGATGATGATGCTCAATTCCACCTCGGACCAGGCGGCCCTGAAAGCTACTCAGGTGGTCTTTCAGCAGTTGCTTGCGGAAAGCATTGCCTATGACCTGAACATGGGTCTTGACGAGGGTTACACCCAAACCAATGCCAACTACCAGCTCTTTCTCCAGACTTATGAGAATGCTCAGGGTTCCGACCGCAGTCTGAGCGAAAACCTTCAGTTGCACGAAGCCTTCAACTCGTTGCGCACCGGGCTGATCACTGCCCAGAAGTCAGCGCTGGCCAGCATCGATGAAATGCAAAACCACACCCGTGAACGCACGCTACTGATTTGCGGGTTGCTGAGCCTGGTCGGGCTGGCGATCCTGGTCATCGGTTTTGTCACCGCCCATGGCATTGCCCGGCGCTTCGGCCAGCCCATCGAAGCCTTGGCCGAAGCGGCGGACAACATCGGTCAAGGCAATTTCGACGTTACCTTGCCGGTATCGTCGTCGGTGGAAATGAACCAGTTGACGCAACGCTTCGGCAGTATGGCCCAGGCCTTGCGAGAGCATCAGGCGACCAACGTCAGTGAGTTGCTTGCTGGCCAACAGCGCCTGCAAGCCGTACTGGACAGCATTGATGATGGCCTGCTGCTGATCGACCGTCAGGGTCGGCTCGAGCACTTGAACCCGGTTGCCCAGCGCCAGCTCGGCTGGGAGGACGAGCATCTGGGCATGGGTTTGGGCGAAGCCCTGCAGCATCCCGAACTCAACGACCAGGTTCGTCTGATTCTACAAGGCGGCATGCTGGAGCGGGCGCCGGAAGACTTGAGCTTCACTATTGATGCCGAGCTTCGCTTGCTGGCTTACAGCCTTACTCCTGTCAGCCAGGCACAAGGCGACATTCTGGGGGCAGTGATGGTATTGCACGATGTCACTGAGCAACGCGCCTTCGAGCGGGTTCGCAGCGAGTTCGTTCTGCGCGCCTCCCATGAGCTGCGAACCCCCGTGACCGGCATGCACATGGCCTTCGGCCTGTTACGCGAGCGCTTGAAGTTTCCTGCGGAGTCTCGCGAGGCCAGCCTGATCGATACCGTCGATGAAGAAATGCAACGGCTGATGCAGCTGATCGACGACCTGTTGAATTTTTCTCGCTACCAGAGCGGCCTGCAAAAACTCACCCTGGCGCCCTGCGGCATCAAGGACTTGCTCACGCGGGCAGAGCAACGCCTTTATGCGGCCATTGACGACAAGCACATCGAACTGTTGCTCGAACTCGAAGAGCCACTGCCACATATCCAGGCCGACCTGGCACAACTTGATCGAGTCATGGATAACCTGCTGGATAACGCCGTTCGCCATACCCCTGAATCCGGACGCATTCGACTGCATGCCAGACGGCATACCGATCGGGTGATTATCAGCGTCGAAGACAACGGTGAGGGCATCCCCTACGGACAGCAAGGGCGAATATTCGAGCCCTTCGTTCAAGTGGGCAATAAAAAAGGCGGGGCAGGTCTGGGACTGGCACTGTGCAAGGAAATCGTGCAGCTGCACGGCGGGCGAATGGGCGTGTATTCAAGACCGGGGCAAAGTACCCGGTTCTATTTCGCGCTGCCGATCTGACTCACGGACATCATGCTTCATCGTCGATGCGCCGGCCGGCCATGCGCCGGCCCCGAGTGACCAGTTCGGTAAACTGCCGGGCATTGAGCGGATGCGCGAACAACCACCCCTGTCCATAGTTCACCCCTTCGCTGTTGAGCAACAGCGCCTGGGCTTCATATTCGATGCCTTCGGCAATGACCCGCAACTGCAGGGCATGCGCCATACGGATGATATGCGGCGCCACGCCGCTGCTCGCGGCGTCATGCCCGAGGGCGTCAATGAAAGCCTTGTCGATTTTCAGGCAGTCCACAGGCAAGGTCTGCAGATAAGCCAGGCTGCAGTACCCCGTGCCAAAGTCATCAATCAGCACCTGGTGCCCGACATCGCGCAGTGCCTGCAGGTTGTCCCGCGCGACAACGACGTCTATGAGCCCCCGTTCGGTGACTTCGAAGGCGATTTGACTGGCGGAAACACGGTGCAACGCCAGCAACCGTGCCGCAACCCGACCGATGCGTGGCACCATGACGTCGCACGCAGCAAGGTTCACGGAAATATACAGGTGTGGATTGGCCCTCAACATCTGGCCGAGTTGCTCCAGCAATTGCTGCAAGACGAAGTCAGTGATCTGACGAATCTGCCCAGTGTTCTCAGCCAATGGAATAAACAAGTCCGGGCTGGTCAACGTGCCATCTGGTCGGCGCCAACGCACCAGGGCTTCGGCGCCAACACATCGTCGGCTGGTCAGCTCGAAAATGGGTTGGTAGAGAACTTGCAATTCGCCCCGGCGCAACGCTCCCTGCAACTCGGCACTCAGTGATCGTCGCTGGCGTACCAGCTGCAGCACCAGCCAGCCGATACACCAGGCCAACAACAGACTTCCCGGAAATAACAGCCAGAGGACCATGTTGGTCTTGAGCTGAGATTCGGTTCTGGGGGTGATCAGGACCAATTGATAGTCCGGTGAAAGGGTCGGCATCCGGTATATCAGTTGGCTTGGCGTCGCCAGCAATGCGTCGGAAGTTGCTGGTGGCCAGTCACCAGCCGGAGGCCAGGGCTGCGGTGATCCCAGAACCGGTACGGCACGGGTGCCCTTGTCCAGGATCACCAACAGGCTGCCATTGGCCGGCAGGTCGACCACATCGGTCAAATGCCCGCGGGAAGTCGAAACACGAAAGTTGCCGCGTCCGAGCATCAACGCAGCGAGGTTGTCATTGGGTTGTGTGGTGGTGTTCAGCCAGTAGCTGTAGGTCGGCCCCTGGATATCCGGTGGGCGCACCGGGTCGAGTGCCTGCTCGCCGAACCGGCTGGAGCACGACTGGCTACCATCGATATAGGCTGCTTCATAGACAAACCGGTAGTCGAAGCCGATTTGCTGCAGGGTTGCGACCATGCGCGGATCACAACCACGCAACGGTTGCGCCTGAAGTGCGTCGACCCCTTCGCGCAGCTGCCCGAAAATCTGCTCCAGGCGCTCGAGAAAACGTTCGCCCCTGGCGTTCATCTGCTCTATCTCGCCTTGCTGCAACTGATGCATGGCAACGCCCAGGCTCGCCAGCAACAGCAAGGTGGCGCTCGCCGCAGCAGCAAGCGTCGCCAATAACCAGGGACGATACAGGACGCTACGCAGCAAAGAGAGGGTAGTTGACATTAAATATTATCCAGTTGAACCTCATGAGGTATAGCAACTGGCGGGAGTTTCAGCCTCCCCGTTGGGCGGGACTAATCATTTAGTTGTATTGAGCACCTGCAGGATGGCCGCACTCTGGGCGTCCGGTTGGCCGTCGAAACGCTCTGGCCGGAAGTGCATCTGGAACGCGGCGAGCACATGTCGGGTCGTCACATCGAACTCACCGGTCTGGGGGATTGTGTAGCCCAGGCGTGACAATTGTTGCTGGTACCAGGCAGCACTGGGTGGGTTGACCTCAAAGCGCGCTTGCTGCCGGGCGACTGAATTGGCATTGGGCCATATACCCAGGCCTTCATCGGCCAGGCGCTTCCAGGGGAACAACGGCCCCGGATCAAGCTTGCGCGATGGCGCGATATCGCTATGACCAATGATGTTGCGTGGTTCGATGTTGTTGCGCTTGACGATATCCTTGAGCAGCACCACCAGCGCCTTGATCTGCTCCTCGGAGTACGGATACCAGATACGGCCATTGGGGGTCTGTTGATAACCCGGGTTGACGATCTCGATACCGATGGAGCTGGAGTTGAGCCAGGTACGCCCCTGCCATTCACTTTCACCCGCATGCCAGGCACGGCGGCTCTCATCGACCAACTGGTAGATGGTCGGCGGATTATCGCCAATCAGGTAATGGCTGCTGACTTCACCATGGGTGAGCAGCTCCAGCGAACGTTCCTGTGAGGCATTGGTGTAATGAAGAACGACAAATTGAATGCGATTGTCCTGATTGACCGAGACATGACTCCGATCGATGCGCGGGCCGCTGGCGCAGCCTGCCAACAGCAGCAGCAGGGCGCAGGTGAAAAGTCTCATGGAAAGAAAACGCGTCTCTGTAGGTTGTAATGCAATAGCATAACGTACAGTCCGGACCGACGCTGGATTAAACCGAAGCTAAAGATTTCTGAAAACACCCCTCAGCTTCTAAGCAAAAGCTCAGGCCGGCTCGATCCGATTGCGCCCGGCATTTTTTGCCCGGTAAAGCGCCTGATCCGCCCTCTGGATCACTTGCTCGCAACGTTCACCCCGTTTGAAAGCCGTAATGCCAATGGAAACCGTGACCGTTACCGGCTCGCTCTTGAAATGGAACGGACAGGCTTCGATGGCAGCTCGCAGTGTCTCGACCAGTTTCAATCCCGTGCACAGAGGCGTGGCTGGAACCAGCAAGACGAACTCTTCGCCACCGAATCGGGCAATGAAGTCCGTCGAACGCAGACGCTTGCGAAATTCGTGGGCAACGATCTTCAAGACCTTGTCGCCGGCCAGATGCCCATAGTTGTCGTTGATTCGCTTGAAGTGGTCGAGGTCGAGCATGGCGAGCAACAGATCGCCTCCGGCCTGCTGCCAGCCCAGCAGCTCCTTGTCGAGTCGCTCTGACCAGGCCGCCCGGTTCGGCAGGCCGGTCAACGGATCGATCAACGCCTTCTGCCGTTGCTCTTCAAGGTGCTCGCGGTAACCCAGGGCTTCATGTTCCATGCTGGCCACACGCTCGGCCAGGCTCTGCAAGCGGGTAGCGACCTCATGCTCTCGCTGGTCGCGTTGCTGCTGGTGCTTGTCCATCGTACCGAGCAGCCCTTCCAGGCGACTTTCAAGAATGTGCTTGAGGCTGTCCAGATCTGCCGCATCCTGAACGCTGTTCTGCAGGCCATCGACCTGCTCGCGCAACTGATTGTCCATGGCGCGGGCCGCCGAGCTGCTGTCAGCGTGCCCTTCGCTTGCATCCTGCAGATGGCTCTGGAAAGTTTCCAGGCGCTCATTGAGTTGCTTGAGGTACACCTCGAATTCATGCTGGCCGCTATCGTTGATGGCCAGCATCAATACCGCCAGATCATCCAGGATCGGTAGCAACTCGTACCAGTTGAGCCCGTGCTCCAGGCGTTCGCGCATGGATTGGGCCTGCGGCAGGTAACGCTCGGGCAAGGACAGGTCGTTGAGCAACCCCAACAGTGTTGCTTCGATGTGGGCGGCCACCGAACTGTAGGAGGGCTCGATGCCATCGGGAAGGGCATAATGAATGTGTTCCGCGGACGGCTGCGGCTCGTGGTCGCTGGATTCATCCTCTACCGCCGACAGCGACGGGTTATCCGGCGCATCCTGTATGGAATCAGCCGGTACTTCGTCTGCTGCCTGCAAGGCCAATTCTGGCTTATCGTCCGCTATTGCAGGTTCATCGCTGGGAAACTCAGACTCATCGACCGATAGCGCCTGCGGTTCAGGCAACGCCATCAGCTCATCGATATCGACTGCAACGGTCGTGTCGGGCATTGCCTGCATTGCCACCGGCGCCGGATCGACCGCTGCTTCGAGCACGGCAACATCGGCCTGAGCCTCACGAACCCCGAACAAGCGTTGCAACAGGCCAGGCCGGGTCGGCTCCTCGTCATCTCCCAGAAACGCGAGCGCTCGTCCTTGCAAACCGCTCAGCTCACCCAACAACAAGGGCACTTCGCGCGATTGAGTGGCGCGTGTTTCCAGCTGTTTGGCGAATTTCTTCAGTGGCTTGCTGACGTCGGCAGGCAACGGCAACGCCTGCAGTTGCGTGACCAACGAGGTCAAGGCCGTACTGGTTTGAACAATGCGGGTTTCGCGACGCTGCTCGGACGCAAGCACTGCTCGTTCCAGACGCGGAATCAAAGCGGACAAGGCCGCATCCATATTGTCAGTACGAATGACTTCGCGCATTTCCTTCATGCACTTGTCGACTGCCTGATCGCTGCCCTCGGCAGCCAGGGTGCTGCGCACAAGACCTCGACGCAGCAAATCGAGACGCTCTTCCCAGCGGCGTTCGAGTTTTTCTTGCTGCTCAAGGCTCTTGAGGTACTTTTCTTTCCAGCGTTCGGCTTCTTCGGTCATGCCAGGGGTCCGCGAGGGGGCGAGCTCAAGGCAGGATATGTATCGACCGCCAAGGAGTCAGGCAAACGGATCTCCACCGCTACCGGCAGATGATCGGAAATGGGTTGGGCCAGAACCTCGACGCGTTCGAGCGTCAGGCTGGGACTGAGTAAAATATGATCAAGGCAACGCTGGGGCCGCCAGCTCGGGAATGTCGCTTCCATCTGCGGGGCGAGCAGACCGAGGTCACGCAAGGGCGAATGCTGCAGCAGATCAGTGGCATGGGTGTTCATGTCGCCCATCAGCACCTGATGGCGATAGCCACCAATCAACTCGCGAATGTACGCCAGTTGCCGGGTTCGAGTTCGTGCCCCGAGCGCCAGGTGCATCATGACCACGACCAGCGCATCATCACCTTCGCCAAAACGCACCAGGATCGCACCGCGCCCGGCCGGGCCCGGCAATGGATGATCTTCCAGCCCGGTGGGCTTGAGTCGGCTCAATACGCCGTTGCTGTGCTGGGCCACACGGCCGAGATTGCGATTGAGCTGCTGATACCAATAGGGGAAGGCCCCCAACTGTGCCAGATGCTCGACCTGATTGACGAAACCCGAGCGCAGGCTTCCGCCATCGACTTCCTGCAAGGCAACCAGGTCGAAATCGTGCAGTAAACGACCAATTTTCTGCAGATTACCCGCACGGCCGATATGCGGCAGAAGGTGCTGCCAACTGCGGGTCAGGTAATGGCGATAGCGTTCGGTGCTGATGCCGACCTGAATATTGAAGCTGAGTAAGCGCAGGCGGCCATCTTGCGGTAGGCCGCTTGCCTGAATGTGATGTTCGTTGACCTGCGGATCACACAGGCCAGCGACACGCTCCGTTCTCCAAGGCCGCACGATGGCTGGCGCCGCTTACTTCGCGGCGCGCTCCTTGGCGATCAGTTGGTCGGCAACGCTCAGCACGCCCTCGGGGCCACCGGCAGTACCCAGGTCGAAGCGATATTTGCCATTGACGACCATGGTTGGGACGCCGCTGATCTGATAGGCCTGAGCCTTTTTCTTGGCATCTTCGACCTTGCCTTTGACGGCGAACGAATTGTAGGTGCTCAGGAACTTGTCCTTGTCGACACCTTCGCCAGCCAGAAACTCGGCCATTTCCTCAGGGGTAGCCAGCTTCTTGCCATTATGGATGGCTTCGAACACCGCCTTGTGCACCTTGTGCTCGACACCCATGGCTTCCAGGGTGATGAACAGTTGGCCATGAACGTTCCAGATGCCGCCGAACATGGCAGGGATACGAACGAAATTCACGTCCTCAGGCAGTTTTTCGACCCAGGGATTGATGGTCGGCTCAAAGGCGTAGCAGTGTGGGCAGCCGTACCAGAACAGCTCCACCACTTCGATCTTGCCAGGTACTGCAACCGGTACGGCACTGCTCAGCTCGACATATTGCTTGCCGGCCTCAAGCGGTTCGTCCGCGGCCTGGGCGGACATACCGAACACGCTGGCGGCAACGAGTGCGGCGCTGAGAATCAGATTACGCATGCTTTACTCCTGTGCAGAAAAGGGTCGCCTCGCGCGACCTGCAGTCAGACAGGCCAAGGCGGGCTTGAGTTCTTTAGTGTAACGGCAGCGGCCACAAAAAAGGGCGGCCCAAGCCACCCTTTTTATATTGCTATCGACGAATTAATCGAACATTAACGTTGCCAAAGATGCTGGCATTACGCGATTTCGATCGAACCCGCTCTTAGTGCAAGCCTTGAACGTAGCTGGCCAGCGCCTCGATGTCCTTGTTGCTCAGCTTGGCAGCGATGCTGCGCATGACCATGGTATCGCCATCGTTGGTGCGCTCGCCTTCACGGAAGTTGGTCAACTGCTTGGCCACGTACTGGGCGTGCTGACCACCCAGGTGCGGGAAGCCGGCAGCGGCGTTGCCCGCGCCATTGGGCGAGTGGCAACCGGTACAGGCTGGCATGCCCTCGGGGAGCTTGCCGCCACGGAACAATGCTTCACCCCTGGCCACGATCTTCGGATCAGCCGCGCCGACGCTGCCTTTCTGGCTGGCGAAATACGCCGCGATGTCCGCCAGGTCCTGATCGCTCAAGTTGGTCAGCAAGCCGGTCATTTCCAATACCGTGCGCTTGCCTGCCTTGATGTCGTGCAACTGCTTGGTCAGATAGCGCTCGCCTTGCCCGGCGAGTTTTGGAAAGTTCGGTGCCGCGCTATTGCCATCTGGACCATGACAAGCGCCACACACTGCAGCTTTGGCCTGACCGGCAGCAGCATCACCTGCTGCGTGGGCCATTCCTGTAATGCCCAGGGTCAACAGCAGACTCACGAGTATTTTGTTCATCAGCTAATCCAACTACGGCTAAGGGTGAAAGTTTATGTATCGGGACTATCGGCTCATCCACTGGATGATGGCACGGTAATCCTCGGCACTGCAGTCCATGCACAATCCACGCGGTGGCATAGCCTTGAAACCCTGGGTTACATGTTGCACCAGTGTCTCCATACCTTGATCGAGTCTAGGCGACCAGGCGGCCTGGTCGCCTTTTTTTGGCGCCATCGGCAATTGCCCGGCGTGACAAGCCCCACAAGTGCGGTTGTACACAGCTTCCGGATCCTGTGTAGCCTGAGCGCTGAAAAACGGCATCAAGACACCAGCAGCTAGCAGCCATTTCGTCATAAAACGACCTTTTCAGGGTTGAGGGTGTTCTGCGTTCTAATGCGCAATCTAAATCTGACACCCCCGTGAACTTCATCCTACGCTGGGACAAAGCGCACACAAAATCTGCGGCATTATATACTCCCGTTACCGAAACGGAAACGACACCGCTTGCCGAGCCAAATGCCCGGCACCGCCCACACCGGAAATCACATGCAAGTCAAAAACCCCATCCTCGGCCTGTGTCAACAGGCGACCTTCTCGCTCAGCGCCGCCAAAGTCGACCAATGCCCCGACGACGAGGGCTATGAAGTCGCCTTCGCCGGGCGTTCCAACGCCGGCAAGTCGAGTGCGCTGAACACCTTGACCCACGCGAGCCTCGCCCGCACGTCGAAAACACCGGGGCGCACGCAACTGCTGAACTTCTTCAATCTGGACGAAGAACGTCGCCTGGTGGATTTGCCGGGTTACGGCTACGCCAAGGTGCCGATCCCGCTGAAACAGCACTGGCAGCGCCACCTGGAAGCCTATCTGGGCAGCCGGGAAAGCCTCAAGGGTCTGATCCTGATGATGGACATCCGCCATCCGATGACGGATTTCGACCTGCTGATGCTCGATTGGTCGGTCGCCAGCAAGATGCCGATGCATATTTTGCTGACCAAGGCCGACAAGCTCACCTATGGCGCCGCGAAGAACACCCTGCTCAAAGTGCAGGCGGAAATTCGCAAGGGCTGGGGTGATGCGGTCAGCATTCAGCTGTTTTCGGCCCCCAAGCGCCTGGGCCTGGAAGACGCCTATGCAGTACTGGCACGCTGGATGGAACTGGCAGACAAGCCCGCCGAATAAGGGCTTGCGCCAAATTGCAGGCAAAAAAAACCCCGGACTTCGTATGGGGAGGGGAAGTTCGGGGTTTAAGGTTCCGGACCGCTAGGGCGGGGTCCAGATATCTGCCAACACTTAACACAACATAGGAGCATTGAAGGGCTTCACCACCCATTCAGTAACTCTGAGTCGAAATTCACGGTATTAGTTCCGGGCAATTCAAAAACTATTTGCGATAAACGCAAAAAAAACCGAAACCGACAGCACTAAGCCGCGACACTATGCCGCGGCCTGCCCCCGCATTTAGTGCGCTTCGTCCCAATTCGAACCAACACCCACTTCCACCAGCAACGGCACGTCCAGTTGCGCGGCGCCGCTCATGTGCGGGCGAATCTGCTCGCGAACCTGATCGACCAGGTCCTCACGCACTTCCAGCACCAATTCGTCGTGTACCTGGAGGATGACCCGGGCGTCGAGCCCCGATTCGCTCAGCCAGGTATCCACCGCTACCATGGCGCGCTTGATGATATCGGCCGCCGTACCTTGCATCGGCGCGTTGATGGCCGTGCGCTCGGCGCCTTTGCGCAGGGCCGGGTTCTTCGCATTGATTTCCGGCAAATTTAGACGTCGACCGAACAGGGTCTCGACAAAACCCTGTTCCGCCGCCTGGGCCCGAGTACGCTCCATGTAATCCAGGACACCCGGGTAGCGTGCAAAGTAACGATCGATGTAGGCCTGCGACTGCTTGCGATCGACGCCGATCTGCTTGGCCAGGCCAAACGCGCTCATGCCATAGATCAGACCGAAGTTGATCGCTTTTGCACTGCGCCGCTGGTCGGTTTCCACGGCGTCCAGGTCGACGCCAAAGACTTCGGCTGCCGTGGCCTTATGCACGTCCAGATTGTTGCGGAAGGCGTGCAGCAGCCCTTCATCCTTGGCCAGATGGGCCATGATCCGCAGCTCGATCTGCGAGTAGTCCGCTGCCAGCAATTTGTAACCTGGCGGTGCGATGAAGGCCTGGCGAATACGCCGGCCTTCAGCGGTGCGGATCGGAATGTTCTGCAGGTTCGGGTCACTGGACGACAAGCGCCCCGTGGCGGCCACGGCCTGATGATACGACGTGTGGATACGGCCGGTGCGCGGGTTGATCTGTTCCGGCAGGCGGTCTGTGTAGGTGCTCTTGAGTTTGCTCAACGAGCGGTACTGCATCAGCACCTTGGGCAACGGGAAGTCTTGCTCGGCCAGTTCGGCCAGCACCGCTTCTGCGGTAGACGCCTGGCCTTTGGCGGTCTTGTTGAGAATCGGCATGCCGAGTTTTTCGTACAGAATCACGCCCAATTGCTTGGGCGAACCCAGGTTGAACTCTTCGCCTGCGATCTCGTACGCCTCACGCTCGAGCGCAACCAGTTTTTCACCCAGTTCGACGCTCTGGATACCCAGCAACCGGCCATCCACCAGGGCGCCCTGGCGCTCGATTCGCGCCAGCACGGGAACCAGCGGCATCTCGATCTCAGCGAGGACGGTCTGCAGGCTCGGCGTCTTCGCCAGTTTTTCCTGCAGCACCTGGTGCAGGCGCAAGGTCACGTCCGCATCTTCGGCCGCGTAGGGGCCAGCCTGTTCCAGCGCGATCTGATCGAAGGTCAGTTGCTTGGCGCCCTTGCCGGCGATGTCCTGGAAACCGATGGTGGTGTGCCCCAGGTACTTGAGGGCCAGGCTATCCATATCGTGACGGGTGGCCGTGGAGTCGAGTACATAGGACTCGAGCATGGTGTCGAAGGCCACGCCCCGAACGTGTATGCCATTAACCGGATCGCCGCCGATAGCGCAATTGGCCAGGATATTCATGTCGTACTTGGCGTGTTGGCCGACTTTCAGCTTGGCCGGGTCCTCCAGCAATGGCTTGAGCGCACGCAGTACGGTGTCGCGGTCCAGTTGCTCGGGCACACCCATGTAGGAATGCGTCAGCGGTACATACGCCGCTTCGAATGGTTCGACCGCGAAGGACAGCCCGACAAGTTGGGCCTGCTGGGCATCCAGGCCAGTCGTTTCGGTATCGAAGGCAATCAAAGGAGCCTTGTTCAGCTTTTCCAGCCAGACGTCGAAACGGGCCTGGTCGATGATGGTTTCGTACCTGGCCTCGATGACCGGCTCCGGCTCTTGCTGAACGACTTCCTGGCCGGCGCGTTTGGCCTCGCGCTGCAATTCATCGATCCAGCTTTTGAATTCGAGTTCGGTGTACAGATCCATCAGCGCATCACGATCCGGCTCGCCGCAGACCAGCGCGTCCACTTCCACATCCAGCGGCACATCGATCTTGATGGTTGCCAATTCATAAGACAGGAAGGCCGCCTGACGATGCTCTTCAAGCTTGGCCGCCAGGGTCTTGGCCCCGCGAATCGGCAGGCCCGCGACCTTGTCGAGGTTCGCGTAGAGCACGTCCAGGCCGCCTTCGACGCCCACCAGCAGGCCAACAGCTGTCTTTTCGCCCACACCGGGGACACCCGGAATGTTGTCGACCTTGTCTCCCATCAGCGCGAGGAAATCGATGATGTGCTCAGGACCGACGCCAAATTTCTCCTTCACGCCAGCCACATCCATCACGCTTCCGGTCATGGTATTGACCAGCGTAATGTGACCATCGACCAATTGCGCCATGTCCTTGTCGCCGGTGGAGATGATGACCGGACGTCCCGCCGCCGCGCTGCTGCGGGCCAGGGTGCCGATCACGTCATCGGCCTCGACGCCATCGACGCACAGTAGCGGGTAACCCAGCGCGCGGACACTGGCGTGCAACGGCTCGATCTGCACGCGCAGGTCATCGGGCATACTCGGGCGATTGGCCTTGTATTCGGCGAACAGCTCATCGCGGAATGTGCCGCCCTTGGCGTCGAACACTACCGCGAACAGGCTGTCTGGATACTGCTTGCGCAGGCTTTTGAGCATGTTCAGCACGCCCTTGACGGCGCCGGTCGGCAACCCTTTGGACGTGGTCAGTGGTGGCAACGCGTGAAAGGCGCGATACAGGTAGGAAGAACCGTCCACCAGGACGAGGGGAGCTTGGCTCATGAGCAGAATCAACCTTTTCGACGGGCCCGGCGCTAGAATGACCGGAACATTGACGACAAAGGGACAAGGTTATCATGCGCACACTAAATCGCCTGTTGCTGGCCAGCCTGTTGTCAGTCGCTCCGCTCGTGGCAATGGCCGCGGACGACGCCCCATCAGCCGAACCAGAAGTCACCATTCGCCAGGAAGGCGACAAAACCATCCAGGAATACCGCCAGAATGGCTTCCTGTATGCGATCAAGGTTACGCCCAAGGTTGGCAAGCCTTATTTCCTGGTACGCGCGGACGGCACCGATGCAAACTACATTCGTTCGGATCAGCCGGACATGCTGATTCCCGCATGGAAAATCTTCGAGTGGAAATAACGTACCCTAACTTTAACCAGGCACTTCCTTCGGGCCGTGCCAGTATGAGCAATATTTGACCATGTCAGTCTTCACCCCCCTGGCCCGCCCTGAACTGGAAGCCTTTCTTGCCCCTTACGGCCTCGGCCGCCTGCGTGACTTCCAGGGGATTGCTGCCGGCACCGAGAACAGCAACTTTTTCATCAGCCTGGAGCAGGGCGAATATGTCCTGACGCTCGTCGAGCGTGGCCCGGTCCAGGACCTGCCGTTTTTCATCGAGCTGCTGGACGTCCTGCACGACGCCGATCTGCCGGTGCCCTATGCCTTGCGTACCACCGATGGCGTAGCCCTGCGCGAGCTGGCGGGCAAGCCGGCGCTGCTGCAGCCACGCCTGCCGGGAAAACACATCAAGCAACCCAACAACCAGCACTGTGCCCAGGTAGGCGAGTTGCTTGGCCACTTGCACCTGGCCACCCGCGAACATGTGCTGGAGCGCAAGACCGATCGTGGGCTGGACTGGATGCTCGAAGAGGGCCGGCGACTGATGCCGCGCCTGGAACCGACCCAAGGCAAGCTGCTGCAAGAAAGCCTGGATGAGATCGCGAAACACCACGCGCACATTCTTGCGCTGCCGCGAGCCAACCTGCATGCCGACCTGTTCCGCGACAACGTGCTGTTCGAAGGCACACACCTGACCGGCCTGATCGATTTCTACAACGCCTGTTCGGGACCGATGCTCTACGATCTGGCAATCACGCTTAACGACTGGTGTTGCGATGAGGCCGGGATCATCGATGGTGCCCGCGCCCGAGCACTACTGGGTGCCTACTCCACGCTGCGCCCGTTCACTGCCGGCGAAGCCGAGTTGTGGCCCATCATGCTGCGCGTGGCTTGCGTGCGGTTCTGGTTGTCACGCTTGATTGCCGCCGAGTCTTTTGCGGGCATGGATGTGTTGATCCATGATCCGAAAGAGTTCGAGGTGCGGTTGGCGGTGCGGCAGAAGGTGGAGATTGCGTTGCCGTTTGCGCTTTGAAAATCCCTTGAGGCCTTGTGTCGTTTGACAGGGTCTAATCGCTGGCAAGCCAGCTCCCACAGGATTGAGCACCATCTTCCCTGTGGGAGCGGGCTTGCCCGCGATGAGGCCGGATTGTCCGCTACAACTTCTCCAGACATCCCGCCAAACCTTCCCCCAGATTCTCCAGCAACTGCTCATAACTCTGTGCATTGCTACCCAAGGCATCCAGCTCCGCCAACCGAACCGGCAAACCCGCTGTCAGGGTCTCAGCCAGCCGCGGGCGCATCGGTGGCTCGCTGAATACACAGGTTTTTCCCACCTGCTGGAGACGCTCGCGCATGGCTGCCACATGCTGCGCACCGGGCTGAACTTCAGCGGCCACGCTGAATACACCGGTGTGTTTCAAACCATAAGCATCTTCGAAATAATCAAACGCTTCGTGAAACACGAAATACGGCTTGCCTGCGATGCCGGCCACACGGGTCTTGATGCGGGCATCCGCAGCATCGAGCCGCGATTCGAAGGCTTTCAGGTTGCTCTGATAACGCGCCGCATTGGCCGGGTCGGTGGCGCTCAGGTCGCTGGCCATGCGCTCGGCGATAACCCGGGCATTGACCGGTGCAAGCCACAGGTGCGCGTCGAGGGTGCCTGGGCGATGGTCGTGATCATGATCCGACTCGTCTTCATCATGGGACTGACTGTCTTCGCCAAAGTGGCGTAAATGCAGCCCCGGCAGATCCTGAACAGCCACCGTCGGCTTGCTGCGGCCCTGCAACACGCGCGGCAGGAACCCTTCCATATCCGGCCCGATCCAGTAGAGCAACTCGACCTCACCGACTCGCCGCACATCCGAGGGACGCAAGGCATAGTGATGTGGCGAGGCGCCGGGCGGTAACAGGACTTCAGGATTGCCGACACCGTCCTGCACTGCCGCGGCGATCAATTGGAGTGGCTTGATGCTGGTCAACAGGCGCACCTCGGCTTGAGCAGGGCCCATCGCGACAAGGCAGGAGAAAAAAGCGACAAAAAGGGCAAAAAGTCGGGACACGATGAGCACTCAAGGAGGCAGGAACAGGTAATATAATAACGTCTCTCACCAAAACCGTCGCTGCCCATGCCTAAAACTCCGCTGGCCAATCGTCCCCACGACCACTCGCATTGCGTGCACAGCGCCCTGACCGAGGCCGACACCTTGTGCGTGCACAAGGGCCTGCGCCTGACTGCGCTGCGACGGCGAGTGCTGGAACTGGTCTGGCAAAGCCACAAGCCGCTGGGCGCCTACGACATTCTCGCCGTACTCAGCGAACAGGATGGCCGCCGCGCAGCACCACCGACCGTATACCGGGCATTGGATTTCCTGCTGGAAAACGGATTGGTCCATCGCATTGCCTCGCTCAACGCCTTCATCGGCTGCAACCACCCCGGCCATGCGCATCAGGGTCAGTTTCTGATCTGCCGCACATGCCATGTGGCCATCGAGCTTGAACAAAAAGCCATCAGCAACGCCATTGTCGAAAGCGCGCAGGACGTCGGTTTCTCCGTCGAGGGGCAAACAGTCGAAGTCGTGGGTCTCTGCTCGAGCTGTCGGGAGGCCTGATGAGCACAGCATTGATCGAGCTGAAAAAGGTTGCCGTCAATTTCGCCGGGCAATCGGTGCTGGACAATATCCATCTGAGCGTCGAACCCCGCCAGATCGTCACGCTGATCGGGCCCAATGGAGCCGGCAAGACCACGCTGGTGCGGGCCGTGCTGGGCCTGCTCAAGCCCGACAGCGGCAAGGTCTGGCGCAAACCGAAGCTGCGCATCGGTTACATGCCGCAAAAGCTGCACGTGGACCCGACCCTTCCGCTTTCGGTCTTGCGTTTTTTGCGCCTGGTTCCGGGTGTCGATCGTACCGGGGCACTGGCCGCACTCAAGGAGGTCGGTGCCGAACAGGTCATCGACAGCCCGATCCAGAGCATTTCCGGCGGTGAAATGCAGCGCGTCCTGCTGGCCCGGGCGCTGTTGCGCGAACCCGAGCTGCTGGTTCTCGATGAGCCGGTGCAAGGTGTCGATGTGGCCGGCCAGGCCGAACTCTATAGCCTGATCACCCGTCTGCGCGATCGTCACGGCTGTGGCGTACTGATGGTCTCCCACGACCTGCATCTGGTCATGAGCACCACCGACCAGGTGGTCTGCCTCAATCGCCACGTCTGCTGCGAGGGTCATCCCGAGCAAGTCAGCGGCGATCCGGCTTTCGTTGAGCTGTTCGGCAAGAACGCGCCAAGCCTGGCCATCTATCACCACCACCATGACCATGCGCACGACCTGCATGGCTCGGTGGTCAAACCACCTTCGAACGGACATGTGCACGGGGAAAACTGCAAGCATGGCTGATTTTCTGCTCTACGCCCTGCTTGCAGGCCTGGCCCTCGCAGTGGTCGCCGGGCCACTGGGCTCGTTCGTGGTCTGGCGGCGCATGGCCTATTTCGGTGACACCCTGTCCCACGCCGCGCTGCTCGGCGTAGCCCTGGGATTTGTGCTGGACGTGAGCCCCGCACTGGCGGTCACCGTCGGCTGCCTGTTGTTGGCCATCCTGCTGGTGACCCTGCAGCAACGCCAGCCCCTGGCATCAGATACCTTGCTGGGGATCCTGGCGCCGAGCACCTTGTCACTTGGCCTGGTCGTGCTGAGCTTCATGCATGACGTGCGCATTGATCTGATGGGCTATCTGTTCGGCGACTTGCTCGCCATCAGTCCGCAAGACTTGACCTGGATACTGTGCGGCAGCGCTGCGGTATTGCTCCTGCTCGTGGCGCTTTGGCGCCCTTTGCTGGCCATCACCGTGCACGAAGAACTCGCCATGGTCGAAGGTTTGCCAGTGGCGGCATTGCGCATGACCCTGATGCTGCTGATCGCCGTAGTAATCGCCGTCGCGATGAAAATCGTCGGCGTACTGTTGATCACTTCGCTGCTGATCATTCCGGCTGCCGCAGCCCAACGCCATGCCCGCTCACCCGAGCAAATGGCGCTGGGCGCCAGTATTCTGGGCATTGTCGCCGTGTGCAGCGGGCTGGCACTGTCCTGGTTCAAGGACACTCCCGCAGGCCCTTCCATTGTGGTATCCGCCGCGGTGCTATTCTTGTTGAGCTTCGCTCTGCCACGGCGCGGATAACGGGATGGAACCAGGCCGCGATGGAGTGCGGTTGCATCCTGCGACATTAAATCTGCAATTGCGGTGTTATGAGTTATTTTCGAGTCAGGTGACGGGAGTGTAGAATTTCCCGTTTTTTGCGCAAACTAGAGAGTCGCAGGAATGAAGCTGTCCGCCTCCCGTTATCTGCTCCTGGCCGCATTTACCCTGTTATTGGCTGCTTGCCAAAGTAAGCCCGTCGATACCGCCCCTGCCACGCCCGTTGCCTACCAACAATTGGAACAAAGCATTACCAGTGGTGAACTGGCCACTGCCGAAGACCAATTGAGCGCGTTGCAGGCGCAAGCCCCCAACGACGCCCGTCTGGAGCAGTACCAGCGGCAGTTGGCCGAAGCCTACCTGCAACGTAGCCAGGTGGTGCTGCAAAAGGGCGACGTGAACGCTGCCGCCACGGCCCTGAGCCGGGCCCGGGTGTTGATGCCCAAGGCGCCGGCATTGACCGGCGGCGTCGATGGCGGTATCGCCCAGGCTCGCAAGGCCGAACTGGACAAGGCCGAAGCGGCGCTCAAGGAAGCGGAAGCCAAGCCCAAGGCAAAGGTCATCGACCCGACCGCCGAAAGTACTGTCGTCGCGCTGAAGATCAACAATGTCGAACAACTTCGACGCCAACTCGATGACATCGCCACTGATGTCGTGAACTACGATTGTGTAGTCACCCTGCAAGTGCCACGTACCAATGATTATCCCTGGCTGTCGACACTTCTTACCAAACGAGTGAACAAGCGCGACCCGAACTTCGAGCTGGAACTGAACCGTGAAATCCACCGTCAGCTTCCCGCCCAGGTCGTGCTCAGCCCGCGCAAGTCCTGAGATCAGCCTCAGGCAGGTATGGCCTTCGCTGCTGCTTCGCGTTCCCAGACCCGATGCTTGGCGATGGCCGTGATGAAGGCCGCATGCGCCTTGCCGTCATCACCCACGATCAGACCGGCATCGGTTTTCAGGTGCAAGGTGTCGAGCAGAGCCTTGACGTCGGCGTGCACCCCAATTGCCTTCAGATGCTTGTAAGCCTCGAGCAGAAAGTGCATCGCCACGCCATCTGCGCTCAGCGCATTGATTGCCGCCTTGCCACCCGGCACCCAGAGCGCATCGAATGTAACCGAAGGCGAACCCTCCATCGAAGCATCCACCGCCAGGCTTTTGCCATCGGCCGTCTTGACCGGTGCCGAGGTCGGCCCCAGCACCTTGGGATGGGCACTTTCGGCTTCCAGCGCCTTTACGATGCCATCGACGCTTGCCCCGTCGACGCCATCGGCGACCAGGATCGCCACTTTGCGCCCCTTGATGTCCGAGGCCAGCAGATTCATCTGGCTTAACGCAGGAGAAGCCTTGAGCGAGGACTTTTTCACCTCGACCGTGCCGGCTTTGGGCGCTGGCAAGCCAAGGTTGAGGGCGACGCGCCTGGCCAGTTCCAGATCGATATTGGCCAACACTTCATTCACTTCCCGGGTACGAATGTGTTCGCGCTCGACCTTGCCCAATTCGAAGCTGTAGGCGGCGATGATGTGCTCCTGCTCAGGCTTGCTCATGCTGTTGAAGAACAGCCGCGCCTGGGAGAAGTGATCACTGAACGACTCGCTGCGCTGACGGATCTTGTGTGCCTCGATACGTTCTGGATAAGACTCGAAGCCGCCATCGCTGGCCGCGGCCGGCGTCTCTTTCGGCCAGCCACCATCGACCGAATTGGGCTCGTAGGAGGCCCGCCCCTTGTCGAGGGTGGTTCGGTGCTGGGCGTCGCGTTGGCCGTTGTGGTTGGGCGCCAGCGGGCGGTTGATCGGGATCTCGTGGAAGTTCGGCCCGCCCAGTCGACTGATCTGGGTATCGGTGTATGAAAACAGACGACCCTGCAGCAGTGGATCGTTGGAAAAATCGATGCCCGGAACGATATGCCCAGGGCAAAAGGCAACCTGTTCGGTTTCGGCGAAGAAGTTGTCCGGGTTCCGGTTGAGCACCATCTTGCCCAAGGGCGTCACCGGCACCAGCTCTTCCGGAATGAGCTTGGTCGGGTCGAGCAGGTCGAAATCGAATTTGTGCTCGTCCTCCTCGGGAACGATCTGCACACCGAACTCCCACTCCGGGTAATCACCCATTTCGATGGCTTCGGACAAATCCCGGCGGTGATAGTCGGTGTCCTTGCCCGCCAGCTTCTGCGCCTCATCCCAGACCAGCGAACAGACTCCGGCCTTGGGCTTCCAATGGAATTTGACGAAGGTGGATTTGCCCTCGGCGTTGATCAGGCGAAAGGTATGCACACCAAAGCCTTGCATGGTCCGCAGGCTCTTGGGGATAGCGCGGTCAGACATCGCCCACATGACCATGTGCGCCGATTCGGGTACCAGCGACACAAAGTCCCAGAAGGTGTCATGGGCCGAGCCACCGGTAGGGATTTCATTGTGCGGCTCGGGTTTCACCGCATGGACAAAGTCCGGAAACTTGATCGCATCCTGGATAAAGAATACCGGCATGTTGTTGCCAACCAGATCGAAATTGCCTTCATCAGTGAAGAACTTGACGGCGAAACCACGAACATCGCGCACGGTATCACCAGAGCCGCGAGGCCCCTGAACGGTGGAAAAGCGCACGAAGACCGGTGTCATCTTCTCAGGATCCTGAAGGAACCCGGCTTTGGTCAGGCTGGAATGGGCCTGGTACGTCTGAAAATAGCCATGGGCACCCGTGCCTCGGGCATGGACAATGCGTTCGGGTATGCGCTCATGGTCAAAATGCGTGATTTTCTCGCGCATGATGAAGTCTTCGAGCAACGATGGTCCGCGCGCCCCCGCCTTGAGCGTGTTCTGGTTATCCGCGACCTTGACGCCCTGGTTGGTGCGAAGTGCTTGCTCGGTGGCATCACTTCGAAACACTTCCAGGCTCTGCAGTTTGGCGTTGGTATTGGCCCGATCCGGGGTTTGGGTACCGGCCAACTGGCTTTCTTTCGGGGAGTTCTTTTTGCTGGGCATCAATGGATCTCCTCACGCTCGCTAGGGCATGCCCCGCAGATCCGGGGATCTCAGGTCACGGTGGTTAAAGTAGTGACTTGTGCACCGCGGCACCGTTCCATCGCATCGACCACTGATCGCGTTATTACCGATCGGCTGGATGTTCGTGAAATAAATGCTAAGAACCTCTATGCGAACAGGCTAAAATGCGCGGTCGGCTAACCGCTGCCCCCCTTTCATGCGCCCCACAAGGTTCGCTACGTGATCGAGTTTCAAAATGTCCATAAAACCTACCGCGTAGCCGGTAGAGATATCCCCGCGTTGCACTCGACCAGCCTGAGTGTCGAAAACGGTCAGGTATTCGGTCTGATTGGCCATTCCGGCGCGGGTAAGAGCACCCTGTTGCGTCTGATCAACCGCCTGGAAGCCCCCAGCGGCGGCAAGATCATTGTCGACGGCGAAGACGTTACCGCCTTCAACGCCGACGAGCTGCGCCGCTTCCGCCAACAGGTCGGGATGATTTTCCAGCACTTCAATCTGCTGGCCTCCAAGACCGTGGCCGACAACGTCGCGCTGCCCTTGACCCTGGCGGGTGAACTGTCTCGCAGCGAAATTGATCGGCGTGTTGCCGAGCTGCTTGACCGCGTCGGCCTGTCCGATCACGCGAAAAAGTTTCCGGCTCAGCTCTCCGGTGGCCAGAAGCAGCGTGTCGGCATTGCCCGCGCCCTGGCGACCAAGCCGAAGATCTTGCTCTGCGACGAAGCCACGAGCGCCCTTGACCCGCAAACCACTGCGTCGGTCCTGCAACTGCTGGCCGAAATCAATCGCGAACTGAAGCTGACCATCGTGCTGATCACCCATGAAATGGACGTGATCCGCCGAGTCTGTGACCGGGTGGCCGTGATGGACGCCGGTGTTATTGTCGAACACGGTCCCGTGGCCGATGTATTCCTGCACCCCAAGCACCCCACGACCCGGCGCTTCGTGCAGGAAGACGAGCAGATCGATGAAGACGAACAACGCGACGACTTCGCCCATGTGCCAGGCCGCATCGTGCGCCTGACATTCCAGGGTGACGCGACCTACGCGCCTCTGCTGGGTACCGTCGCCCGCGAAACCGGCGTGGACTACAGCATCCTCGCCGGTCGTATCGACCGCATCAAGGACACCCCCTACGGGCAATTGACCCTCGCCATCACTGGCGGCGACATGGATGCAGCCTTTGCGCGTTTCACGGCTGCTGACGTACATATGGAGGTGCTGCGTTGATGGAAGCCCTGAGTTTTTTTGCCAATGTCGACTGGAGCGAGATCTGGCTGGCTACGCTCGATACCCTGATGATGCTCGGCGGTTCGCTGCTGTTCACCATCCTGTTGGGCCTGCCGCTGGGCGTGCTTTTGTTTCTCTGTGGCCCGCGCCAGCTGTTCGAGGAAAAACGAGTCTATGCGCTGTTGTCGCTGATCGTGAACATCCTGCGCTCGCTGCCGTTCATCATCCTGTTGATCGTCATGATCCCCTTCACGGTACTGATCACCGGCACGTCGCTGGGCGTTGCCGGCGCCATTCCGCCTCTGGTGGTCGGCGCCACGCCGTTCTTCGCCCGGCTGGTGGAAACAGCCCTGCGTGAAGTGGACCGCGGCATCATCGAGGCAACCCAGGCGATGGGCGCCACAACGCGTCAGATCATCCTCAATGCACTATTGCCCGAGGCCCGTCCGGGTATCTTCGCGGCGATCACCGTCACTGCCATCACGCTGGTGTCCTACACCGCCATGGCCGGTGTGGTCGGTGCCGGCGGCCTGGGTGACCTGGCGATCCGCTTCGGCTATCAGCGCTTCCAGACCGATGTGATGATTGTCACCGTGGTCCTGTTGCTGGTGCTGGTGCAAGTGCTGCAAAGCGTCGGCGACAAGCTGGTCGTACATTTTTCCCGTAAGTAACCGTTTGGGCAGGCTTGTCCGCCCCGGGGCCGGAAGGGTCCCGACAAGGAGTGATTGATGAAAAAACTGCTTGCTGCTTTCGCCGCCGTCGCGGCTTTCTCCGCCCAGGCGGCCGATACCCTGACCGTCGCTGCCACGGCTGTGCCGCACGCGGAGATCCTGGAGTTCGTCAAACCTGGCCTGGCCAAGGAAGGCGTCGAGCTCAAGGTCAAGGTCTTCACCGACTACGTCCAGCCGAACGTGCAGGTTGCCGAGAAGCACCTGGACGCCAACTTCTTCCAGCACCAGCCGTACCTGGATGAGTTCAACAAGGGCAAGGGCACCAACCTGGTCAGCGTGGCCGGCGTGCACCTAGAGCCCCTGGGCGCGTACTCGAGCAAGTTCAAGAAGCTTGATGATCTGCCACAGGGCGCCAACGTGGTGATCCCGAACGATGCCACCAACGGTGGTCGTGCCTTGCTGCTGCTGGAAAAAGCCGGTCTGATCAAGCTCAAGGATGCCAAGAACATCCTGTCGACGCCCAAGGACATCGCCGAAAACCCTAAAGGCCTGAAGATTCGCGAACTGGAAGCCGCCACCCTGCCACGCGTGCTGACCCAGGTCGACCTGGCGCTGATCAACACCAACTATGCGCTGGAAGCCAAGCTGGACCCGGCCAAGGATGCGCTGATCATCGAAGGCAGCGACTCGCCTTACGTGAACATCCTGGTTGCGCGCCCGGATAACAAGGATTCGGCGGCCATGCAGAAGCTGGTTGCTGCCTTGCACACGCCGGAAGTAAAGGCGTTCATTCTGGAGAAGTACAAGGGCGCTGTGGTTCCGGCGTTCTGATAGATCGGGTTGTCTGCATCGCGGGCAAGCCCGCTCCTTACAGTGGTTCGTGTTGCACCAAATATCCCTGTGGGAGCTGGCTTGCCAGCGATAGCTTCACCGCCAATCTCAATCCTGCTTCACCAACCCCGGCAGCTGCGCAATCAACTTCTGATTGTTGAACGGCGCCCGAATAAAGCCCCGCTGCTTCCCGTCCGGCCCAAGCAGAGCCAGGTTGCCGCTGTGATCGACCGTGTAGTTCGGCTTGCTGGTATCGGCCGGAATATAGGGAATGCTCACCGCATTGGCCAATTTTTGCAGGGTTTCAACCGAGCCGGTCAACCCTCTGAAATCCGCATCGAAATAACCCAGGTACTGCTTGAGTTGGGCTGGCGTGTCCCGGTTCGGGTCAACGCTGACCAGGATCACCTGCAGCTTGTCGACAGTCTCCTTGGGCAACTCACTTTTGACCTGACGCAGTTGCGCCAGGGTGGTCGGGCAAATGTCCGGGCAAAAGGTGTAGCCAAAGAACAGCAGACTCCATTTGCCTTTCAATTGATCGAGGGCCACTGGCTGGCCGGTCTGATCGGTCATTTCCAGGCTTGGCACCGTGCGACTCTGTGGCAGCAGGATGATGCCGGCATCGATCAACTCGGTCGAGTTGGGTTGGCGCCGGTCATTGAGGACCCTGTTGACGGTAAGCCCCATTATCACAGCGACCAGGGCGACGAGAATAAAGACGGTTTTCTGGGTTCGGGTCATAGGTTCAACAGTAGGTAATGATCGACGAGCAACGCGATGAAAAGCAGGAACAAGTAATAGATAGAGTACTTGAAGGTCTTGATCGCCGCGTGCGGCTGAGTGCCACGGTACAACACCCAGGCCCACTGCAGGAAGCGCAGGCCCAGCAGCAATGCGCAGGCCAGATAGAGCAGGCCGCTCATGTGGATCACGAAAGGCAGCATGCTGACCGCCAGCAAGGCGAAGGTGTAGAGCAATATGTGAACCTTGGTGTAGTGCTCACCGTGGGTCACCGGCAGCATCGGGATATCGGCCTTGGCGTATTCTTCCTTGCGGTGGATAGCCAAGGCCCAGAAATGCGGTGGGGTCCAGGCAAAGATAATCAGCACCAGCAGCAGCGGCTCGGCGCTGACATGCCCGGTTGCCGCGACCCAGCCCAACAATGGCGGCGCGGCGCCGGCAAAGCCGCCGATCACAATGTTCTGAGGCGTAGCGCGTTTCAGAAAGCCGGTATAGATCACGGCATAACCCAGCAATGAAGCCAGCGTCAGCCAGGCTGTCAGTGGATTGGTAAATGCCAGCAGCAGCACCTGGCCCGACAGTGCCAGCAGCAAGGCGAACGTCAGGGCTGCAGTGGGCGATACCCGGCCCTCGGCCAGGGGGCGCTTGTGGGTCCGCGCCATCACCGCATCGATGCGGCGGTCCACCACGTGGTTGACCGCCGCCGCAGCGCCTGCGCAACAGGCGATGCCGAGGTTGCCGAACACCAGCACTGTCCAGGGCACACCGGCCCGGGTGGCGAGGAACATGCCGACCAGCGAGGTGATCAACATCAATACCACCACCTTGGGCTTGGTCAGCTCCAGATAGTCGCGCCAACTGGCTTGACTGCCGCGCTCACCGATCAGGGTAGCCATGGCGTTTCTCCTTTATTGTTATTTTCCCGAGCCGACAGCGGTCGAGGTTGTTCGCCAATGCCGAAGCTCCCTGCGCACAACGGGTAGTGCCACGGTTCTCGTACGATAATTGACCAATACCAGGGTCAGCAGCAGGCCTGCACCACCGGCATTGTGGGCAACCGCCACGGTCAGAGGCAGGTGCAGCAGCACATTGCTGATACCCAGGCTGATCTGGGCCGCCAGTGCCAGCAGCACCAACGCCGCCAGGCGGGGCAGGCCCACTCTCTTGAGTTGCCAGGCCAGCATCAGCAAAGTGCCCGTCACCAGCAGCGCACCCAGGCGATGGGTGATGTGAATGGCGGTACGGGCATCACTGTCCAGCTGGCCACCCAGGTAGTTCGGACCAATGTGCTGGGTCAGGTGAAAACCATTGGCGAAGTCGGCGGCAGGCCACCATTGGCCGTGACAGGTGGGTAAGTCGATACAGGCCACCGCCGCATAATTGGCGCTGACCCAGCCGCCGAGGGCAATCTGCCCGACGACCAACACCAATCCCAGCGCAGCCCAGCGCCGCACGCGCGGCTGCAGGTTTGGCAAGGGGGCGAAGGCACCGGACAAACGCAGGCTCAGCAGGAACAACAGACTCAAGGTGGTGAAGCCGCCGAGCAGGTGTGCGGTGACTACCTGCGGCCAGAGTTTGAGGGTCACTGTCCACATGCCAAACGCAGCCTGGGCGAAGACCACGCCCAACAGCACCAATGGCAGCTTGAAGGGTTGTCCATCCCGGCCGTGCCTGCGCAGTGCTTGCACCGCCAGCATGGCAATCACCAGGGCCAGGGTCCCGGCGAAATAACGGTGGAGCATCTCGTTCCAGCCCTTGTGCGCTTCAACCGGTGCGTCGGGAAAATGCAATACAGCGTGGGCCAGTTGCGCATCGGTCTTGGGCGGGCTGATGAAGCCGTAGCAACCCGGCCAGTCAGGGCAGCCGAGCCCTGCGTGGGTCAGGCGGGTGTAGGCACCCAGAAGCACGACCACCAGCGCCAGCAAGGTGGCAAACACAGCGAGGCGATATCCAGGTCTGGCCATGAGGATGTCCTACCCAATGTTAGACAACTTCAGCAGGTGGCGGAGATCGTTGAGCAGATCCTTGCCCTTGACCCTGGCGTCATAGCGCAGCACCAGGTTGCCGTGGGGATCCACGATCCACAGTTGAGCTTCGCTCCGGCCTTCGCTCAGCGTCGCGTAACGGGAAAGGTCGAGCGCATAGCGCTGCAATTGTGGGTACTCCTGTTCAAGCTTAGTCTGGTAAGCAGCGTCCAGCGGCTGCGCGGTTGCCAGGGCATGGCTGGCACGGGATGCATCGCGGCCCAGGCCGATCTGGATCTGCCGGGCCAGGTACACCAGTTGCTGGCAGTCGACCGCACAGTCTTTCGGTACGCTGACCAGCAACTGCCAACGCTGCTCATCGGCCTGCACGCCCAGGTCGGCACGACTCTGGCCGTTACCGATGAGTTCACCGTGGTAACTGCGACTGTCCGGTACCCAGAACTGCAGCTTGTACATCCCTGTCGCCAGGATCATCGGGCCGATCACCATCAGCAGGATCAGAATCAGCTGCAAACGGCCCCGCGCCCGCCCGCGCGGGGTCCCGGGTTCAGACCTGCTGGGTGGATTCATGACTGCTCCCATGGTGTTTCTCCTTCTTATTGTTATTCCATCCGAAGTAGAGGTAGAGGCCACACAGGGCCAATGCCAGGGCAAACCATTGCACCGCATAGCCCATGTGTTTTTCCGGTCCCATGGCAATCACTGGCCAATCCAGCCGATAGGCTGCGGACCCTGCTGCCATGCGCAGTTCATGAGGGAAACCTTCACGCCCAAGCTGTGCCCATAGCGCGCCAGCGTCGATCACCGTCAACAGCTTTGGCCATTGCGTATCGGACGGGTCGGCATGCAATTGGAAGGTCGCTCCAGGGGCAATGTAGACCCAGGCCTCCAGGCTTTGCGGGCGAATGGGCGTGGTGAACTGCGGCGGCATACGGCGATCCGGCCAGGGCAACCAGCCGCGATTGACCCAGAGCCAGAGCCCACTGGACTGATCATGAAATGGCTGGAGCAGCTCGACGCCGACCTGGCCGTCGCGCGTGCGGTTATCCAGCAGCACGCTGTGCCCTGCATCGAAGTTGCCGAACAGATGCACGCGGCGAAAGGCAAGGTCGGTGAACTGCTGCAATTGTGTGCTGCTGATCGGCTCGGCGGCTCGGCGCTCCGTGTAGCTGGTGAGCAGCTCACGCTTCTGGTCGGCCCGGCCCAACTGCCAGGTACCGAGAGAAATCAGCATCGGCAGCAACAGCAACACCATCACCGTGGGTGCAATACCCGGCCGGAAAGGCTTCATGGCTTCACCGCAATGTCAGTCGCTATACTGAAAGTCATCGCATGCCCCCGGAGTCTCACCATGCTCAAAGCGGCAATCGTCCTGATGTTGCTGGCTACTGTTGTCAGCCTGTTCAGCGGGCTGTTCTTTCTGGTCAAGGACGAAGGTAAATCGAACCGCCTGGTCAATGCCCTCACCGTCCGTGTCACCCTTGCCGCCATCACCCTGGGGCTGGTCACCTGGGGCCTGTACAGCGGCCAACTGGTTTCCCATGCCCCGTGGTAAGCCCGCTCAAAGTATGTAGACGAAAATAAACAACCCTACCCACACCACATCGACGAAGTGCCAATACCAGCTGGCAGCCTCGAAGCCGAAGTGCTCATCGTTATCGAAGTGCCCACTGAAGACCCGGGCCAGCATGACAATCAGAATCAGGGTACCGATGGTGACGTGGGCGCCGTGAAACCCGGTGAGCATGAAGAACGTCGCGCCATACACGCCTGAACCCATCGTCAGCCCCAGCTCCGTGTAGGCCTCGACATACTCATGCGCCTGCAACGTCAGAAACGCGATGCCCAGTGCAATGGTCAGGGCCAGCCAAAACTTGAGCGCGCCCCGATGGCCTTTCCTCAAGGCATGGTGGGCGATGGTCACCGTGACGCTGGAGCTGACCAGCAAGATGGTGTTGATCAACGGCAGGTGCCAGGGGTCGATCACCTCCTTGGGCGGAGGAAAGAGTTGTGGGTCCGGGGTGTTCAGCAATGGCCAGGCAAACTCGAAGTTCGGCCAGAGCATGTGCGCCACGCCTTTGGCCCCATCGCCGGAAAGCCATGGGCCGGACAGGTTGCGAACGTAGAAGAGGGCACCGAAAAAGGCGATGAAGAACATCACTTCGGAAAAGATGAACCAGGACATACCCCAACGAAAGGACTTGTTCAGTTGGTGGCTATAAAGGCCCGCGCGACTTTCCCTGATGACTGCGCCGAACCAGCCGAACATCATGTAGGCCACCAACAGTCCGCCGACGAAAAAAATCAGCGGGCCATGGGACTCCGGTCGACCCGCCTTCAGATCATTGAACCAGGTGCCCAGGCCGACCATCGTGATCAGCAGTGCGAAGGTGCCAATGATCGGCCACTTGCTTTGCGCCGGTACGTAATAGTGCTCGTGAGTTGCCATTTATTGTTCTCCTTTTGGCACTTGCCCATTGATCGAGGCCACGGGCGGTTGCCGAGCGGTGATATCGAACAGCGTGTACGCAAGCGTCAGGTGCTTCACATCCGCGGGCAGGTCACGATCGACGATAAAACGCACCGGCATCTCGATCCGCTCGCCGGGCTGCAGCACCTGCTGGCTGAAGCAAAAACATTCGGTCTTGTGGAAATACGCCGCCGCCTCGGCAGGCGAAATGCTCGGGATCGCCTGGGCCGTCATCGGGTGATCGCTCGGGTTGTGGGCCACGAAGATCATCTCGTTGACGGCGCCCGGGTGAACGTCAATCTCATCGGCCTTGGAATAGAAGTCCCAGACCATGTCGATGTTATTGGTCGACAGGAACTGCACGCGCACCTTGCGGGTCGGGTCCGTGACCTGACTGCCCTCATATTGGCCACCGGTCTTGCCATTGATACCGAAGGCCTTGCACATGACGTCATAAAGCGGCACCAGGGCGAAACCAAAGGCAAACATGACCACTGCCAGCATCAGCAGGCGCTTGACCAGACGTTTGATCGAAATGGTTTCGCTCATCGGCTCAGCCCTCGAACATCGCACTGCGGTTCATTTCACCTCCGGCGGAGTAACGAAGGTGTGGTACGGCGCAGGTGAGGGCACGGTCCACTCCAGCCCTTCGGCGCCATCCCAGGGCTTGGCGGGGGCAGGCTCGCCACCACGGATGCACTTGATGACGATGAACAGGAAGAAGATTTGCGTTGCGCCGAAGATGAATGCGCCGATCGACGACACCATGTTGAAGTCAGCGAATTGCAGGTTGTAGTCCGGCACCCGCCGTGGCATCCCGGCCAGCCCGACGAAGTGCATCGGGAAAAACGCCATGTTCATGCCGATGAACGAGAGCCAGAAGTGCAGCTTGCCCAGGGTTTCGTCATACATATGCCCGGTCCATTTCGGCAGCCAGTAATAGGCTGAGGCGAAGATCCCGAAAATCGCCCCCGGCACCAGCACATAGTGGAAATGCGCCACCACGAAATAGGTGTCGTGGTACTGGAAATCCGCCGGTGCAATGGCCAGCATCAGCCCGGAAAAACCGCCGATGGTGAACAGAATCACGAAAGCCACAGCAAACAGCATGGGCGTCTCGAAGGTCAGCGAGCCTTCCCACATGGTGCTGACCCAGTTGAACACCTTCACCCCGGTGGGCACTGCAATCAGCATGGTCGCGTACATGAAAAACAGCTCGCCAACCACTGGAATGCCGACCACAAACATGTGGTGCGCCCAGACGATGAACGAGAGGAAGGCGATACTGGCCGTGGCGTAGACCATCGAGGTATAGCCGAACAGCGGCTTGCGCGAAAACGCCGGGATAATCGAACTGACCGCGCCGAACGCCGGCAGGATCATGATGTACACCTCGGGGTGCCCGAAGAACCAGAACACATGCTGGAACAACACCGGGTCACCGCCACCGGCGGCACTGAAGAAGCTGGTGCCGAAGTGGATGTCCATCAGCATCATGGTCACGCAACCGGCCAGCACCGGCATCACCGCGATCAGCAGGAAAGCGGTGATCAGCCAGGTCCAGACGAACAGCGGCATCTTCATCAGGGTCATGCCAGGGGCACGCAGGTTGAGGATGGTGGCGATCACGTTGATCGCGCCCATGATCGAACTGATACCCATCATGTGGATGGCAAAGATGAAGAAGGTCACGCTCTCGGGTGCATAGGTGGTCGATAGCGGCGCATAGAAGGTCCAGCCGAAGTTCGGCCCGCCGCCTGCGGTGAACAAGGTCGATACCAGCATCGCGAATGCCGCGGGCAACAGCCAGAAACTGAAGTTGTTCAAACGTGGCAGGGCCATGTCCGGCGCGCCGATCATCAGCGGGATCATCCAGTTGGCCAGGCCGACGAATGCCGGCATGACCGCACCGAACACCATGATCAGGCCGTGCATGGTGGTCATCTGGTTGAAGAACGCAGGCTCGACGATCTGCAATCCGGGCTGGAACAGCTCGGCGCGGATCACCATGGCGAACGAGCCGCCCAGCAGGAACATCGTGAAGCTGAACCACAGGTACATCGTGCCGATGTCTTTATGGTTTGTGGTCAGCACCCAACGCATCAGGCCCTTGGCTGGGCCATGGTCATGCTCGTGGCCGGCATGGTCATCGATGACTGCACTCATGTACTGACTCCTGCCAACCGCTGGGCTTGGGGGCTCATTGTGAGAGGGTGTGATGGGCCGGTTCATTTGCTTTCTCCCTGCTTCAGCGCCAGCACGTCTTTAGGCGTGACCATGTCGCCCTTGTTGTTGCCCCAGGCGTTGCGTTCATAGGTCACGACAGCCGCGATATCGACTTCCGAAAGCTGCTTGCCGAACGCTGCCATGGCGGTTCCGGGCTTGCCGAAGTAGACGCGGTGCAGGTGATCCTCCTTGGGCCCCGTTGCGATAGGCGAACCCTTGAGGGCCGGGAACATCGGCGGCAAGCCCTGGCCTTCAGCCTGGTGACAGGCTACGCAGGTGGTGTGATAGACCTTGTCACCGCGCTCGACCAGTTCCTGGAGCGTCCATTCCTTGCTGGTCAACTCCTTGAGCTTGGCGCTCTCGGCCTTGCGCTCGGCCAGCCAGGTTTCGAAGTCCGCCTTGGACTTGACCTCGGCCACGATGGGCATGAAGCCGTGGTCCTTGCCGCACAACTCCGCGCACTGGCCACGGTAGAGACCGGGTTTTTCGATGCGGGTCCAGGCTTCGTTGATGAACCCCGGAATGGCGTCACGCTTGACTGCGAACGCCGGCACCCACCAGGAGTGAATGACGTCGGCTGACGTCACCAGGAAGCGAACCTTGGCGCCCACAGGCAACACCAGTGGCTGGTCCACTTCGAGCAGGTAATGCTCGCCTTTCGGGGCCTGGTTGTGGATTTGCTCGGTGGGCGTGGCCAGGTTGCTGAAGAACTCGACGTCCTGGCCCAGGTACTTGTAATGCCACTTCCATTGATAGCCGGTGACCTGGATGTCCAGGTCCGACTCGCTGGCATCGTAGATATTGATCAGCGTTTTGGTCGCCGGAATGGCCATCGCGATCAGGATCAGTAACGGCACGACGGTCCAGAGCGTCTCCACCGTGGTGCTTTCGTGAAAGCGGGCGGCCTCCTGTCCAGTGGAGCGGCGGTGCAGAATCATTGACCAGAACATGGCACCGAAGACCACGATACCGATAACCACACAGATCACGAAAATGATCATGTGCAGATCGAATACCGCGTTGCTGACTTCAGTCGCCCCTGGCGCCATATTCATGGTCCAGGCGGCCTGCGCCTGACCGAATATTGACCACAACAGGAGGCCCATCCAGACATGTGGATGTCGCATCATTGCGGGTTCCCCTTATAGTTCTTTTTATCCCGCCGGCTTTCACCTGCGGCTAAGGGAGCGGCTGTCAAGACTGCAAACTTCAACTGCCGAGCCCCTGCTGCGGGTGCAGTCAGGCGTCATCAGCTAGCTCTCAACAACCCGAGTATAGACAGCGACTCGGACCACGCAACGCGACACAGGAAAACTAATGGCCAGGCTCAAGCCACGCGCTTGAGCCCCCGGTTCACATGGGCTGGATGCCAATGATGGCATTTAGATATAACCCGTCCATCTAACCATTAACGAATTATGACAAAAGAATCTTAGCAATCTTCCAAAGCAAGCTACCTTATGTCTTCCGTTCGTTATTGCCCTACCTCTGGAGACTTCATGAACACCGCCGCATTGCGCGAGCAGATCCAACAAGCCCATCAACATGAGGCCAAAACCGGCCAACTGACAAAACAGCTTGAGCAACAATTGCCCCACCTGCACCCTGCCATCCAGCTACCCGAAGGCGACGCCCAGGGTGTGCTGACGCGTTTCGTGGCTGCCTATATCGATCAGGTACCCGATCTTCTGGACGCAGCCAATGAAGTTGCGCGCGAGGCGGGTATCGAATCGCAGATCAAACCGGTACTGAAAATCGCCGAAGAGTATTTCATCGCTCCACCGAAGATCATGGACGGACATGTCGGACTGGACTGCCTGCTCGATGAAGCCTACCTGGCCCATCGACTGGTCGAAGAAGTGAATGACCTCTACATCAAGCATTTCCAGCAACCCCTGATCCCGCTGGACACCACCGTGGCCAACCTCATCGCCCACCAGCTGATCGGCGAAGAATTCGCCAACCAACTGGATGAAGTGGTGCACCACTCGGTGGACAACATGCTCAATGACGAGAGCTTTGCCCTGGAATCGGTCGAAGCCTACCGTGAGACACTCAGCAGTCCTGACACGGGCGCCGCCTGGAAGCGCTGGCCCTGCCTGTCCCGCCAATTGGGTGTAGAGCTGGAGCTCAAGTAACCCAATTCACTCTCACGCACTCGGCCCGCGAACGGGCCGATGTGTGCATGCTAGAAGCGCCCCTTGGGTGTGGCGCAGGGGATTGGATGGCTGCCATCGAGCGGCAGAAAACAATCCTGCTCGGCATCGTAGGCCCTGATTTCACTGCTCTCGATACTGTAGATCCAGCCATGAATGAACAGTTGCCCACTGGCCATGCGCGAAGCCACCGAAGGGTGCGTGCGCAAGTGTTGCAACTGAGCGATCACGTTTTCCTCGGTCAGCACCTGCATGCTTTCGTGCTCATTGGCACAGTGGCAGTTTTCCTGCACCACGGTCCTGGCCACCTCGGCATGGCGCAGCCAGGCTTTTACCGTCGGCATCTTCTCCAGGCTCTCGGGGTTCAGCACCGCCCGCATGGCGCCGCAGTCCGAATGCCCGCAGACAATGATGTGATGCACGCCCAGGGCCAGGATCGCGTACTCGATGGCTGTGGAAACCCCACCGTTCATTTGCCCGTAGGGTGGCACCACGTTGCCCACGTTACGGGTTACGAACAGATCGCCCGGGGAACTATGGGTAATCAATTCGGGCACGATGCGCGAATCGGCGCAGGTAATGAACATCGCCCGGGGCCGCTGGGCCGTCGCCAGCTTCTTGAACAGTTCTTCCTTCTGGGGGAAGACTTCGTGATGAAAATGCAAAAAGCCGTCAACAATGGTTTTTAACGCTTGTTCAGCACTTTCGGCTTCTGGCACCGGTTCTGTCGCAGAGGGCTTCTTATCGGGCATGGTTCATCCTCGTTGCGGCTCTAAAGAATATTCCCATTTTACCGGGTTCATGGTTCATGTATCGCATGTCATTGCGATGACATCCAGATTACAACAAGGACATCTGCCCCCCAGGCGGACAAAACGCACTGCAATCCAGTTGATAGCCCTCGCGCCGATTCATCCCCAGGCGCTTGATCGCCACGGCAAAACGTTGAGCCAACAGATCGGCGAATACGCCTTCACCGCGCATGCGTGCACCGAAACGACTGTCATACAACTCGCCACCCCGGCTTTGCCTGACCAAGCTAAGCACATGCGCGGCACGTTGCGGGTAATGAGCCTGCAACCACTCCTCGAAAAGAGGTGCGACCTCCAGCGGCAAGCGAAGCAGCATGTAGGCGGCGCTCAACGCCCCGGCGGCCTTGGCTTCGCTGAGCAGGTTTTCCAGTTCGCTGTCGTTGATCATCGGAATCATGGGCGAACACAACACCCCGACCGGGATGCCTGCCTCACGCATGACCCGGATCGCCCGCAGCCTGGCCTTGGGTGCAGCGGCGCGCGGTTCCATGATGCGCTTGAGTTCGTCATCGAGGGTGGTCAGGCTGATCATCACCGCCACCAGCCGTTGTTGCGCCAGCTCTGCGAGCAGGTCGAGGTCGCGCAGGATCAGTGAGCCCTTGGTCACGATAGTCACAGGATGGCGGTAGCGCAGCAGCACTTCCAGCAGGCGCCGGGTCAGCTTTTGCTCTCGCTCGATGGGTTGATAGGGGTCGGTATTCGAGCCGAGATTGATGGGTGCACAAACATACCCGGGCCTGGACAGTTGCTGTTCCAGCACCGCTGCCGCGTTGGTCTTGGCGATCAGCTTCGTCTCGAAGTCGAGCCCGGGCGACATGTCCCAATAGGCATGACTGGGCCGCGCATAGCAGTAGATGCAGCCGTGCTCACACCCTCGATAGGGATTGATCGAGCGATCGAAGGGCAGGTCCGGCGAGTTGTTGCGGGTGATGATGGTCCTGGCCGTCTCGACCCGGATCTCGGTGCCTTGGGTCAGCGGCACTTCCTGGTACCAGCCATCGTCCTCGGCCACTGAGTGGCTCGGGGCGAAGCGGTTATGTGGATTGGTCGCGGTGCCACGGCCGCGGGGAGGCAAGGGCATAATCACGAGAGCACCTCGGATACTGGTTTTATATACAGTATCCGGGTGCCGCATGATTGACCAGCGCCGTTAGGCAGAAAGCCAGGTCGGTATTACTGGTCGTCGGGCTTTTTCAGCTTCGGATTCGGGAAGAACTGCACCGTCTGCACCTTGGGGTTGGCCACTTTGGGTGCTATCACGTTGACCCGAGTGCCCAACTCCTTGGGTACCGACAGACCCTGCTCATTGAGGGTGTCGGCATAGCCACAGGCCACACATTCACGGTGCGGGACGTCGTTCTCGCTCCACATCATCAGCTTGTCCGGTTCGCTGCATGCCGGGCAGACAGCCCCGGCGATGAAGCGTTTTTTCGTTTTGCTCACGGGCGCATCGCTCATGCTGCCACTTCCTCACTCAAACCACTGTGACGCAAGAGTGCGTCAATCGACGGCTCGCGTCCGCGGAAATCGACGAACAGCACCATCGGCTCCTGGGAACCGCCACGGGCCAGGATGGCTTCACGGAATGCCCGACCGGTCTCGGCATTGAGCACACCTTCTTCCTCGAAGCGCGAGAACGCGTCGGCAGACAGCACTTCGGCCCATTTGTAGCTGTAGTAACCGGCCGCGTAACCGCCGGCGAAGATGTGCGCGAAGCTGTTGGGGAAGCGGTTGTACGCCGGAGGACGCATGACCGAGACCTCGTCGCGCACGCTTTCGAGCACTTCCAGTGCGCTGCGGCCGTCACCGTGGTGCGTATGCATCTCGAAGTCGAACAGGGAGAACTCCAGTTGGCGGACCATCATCAGCCCGGACTGGAAGTTCTTCGCGGCCAGCATTTTTTCCAGCAGGTCTTGCGGCAGTGGTTCGCCGGTCTCGTAGTGGCCGGAGATCAGCGCCAGGCCTTCCGGTTCCCAGCACCAGTTTTCCATGAACTGGCTCGGCAGCTCGACCGCATCCCAGGCAACGCCATTGATGCCGGAAACACCGGAATATTCGACGCGGGTCAACAGGTGATGCAGGCCATGGCCGAATTCGTGGAACAGGGTGGTGACTTCGTCGTGAGTCAGCAAGGCTGGCTTGCCGGCTACCGCTGGCGTGAAGTTGCAGACCAGGTTGGCTACCGGGCTTTGCAATACGCCTGCAGCGGTGCGGCGACGGTCGCGCGCGCCGTCCATCCAGGCGCCACCGCGCTTGTTGGCGCGGGCGTAGAGATCGAAGAAGAAGCGGCCCACATGCTGGCCATTTTCCTTGATTTCGAACAGGCGAACGTCCGGGTGCCAGGTGTCGAATCCTTTGAGTTCGGCGATTTCGATGCCATACAGGCGTTGAACGATGGCGAACAGACCGCCCAGCACCTTGTCGATCGGGAAGTAGGCACGCAAGGTTTCCTGAGACACGCTGTAGCGTTGCTCGCGGAGCTTTTCGCCGTAGAAACCGCTGTCCCAGCTTTGCAGGTCCGGGCAGCCTTGTTCGGCGGCATAGGTCTTGAGCTGCTCAAGGTCGCGGACCGCGAATGGCTTGCTGCGCTTGGCCAGGTCACGCAGGAAGCTCAGCACCTGGTCGCTGGATTCTGCCATCTTGGTCGCCAGGCTCAGTTCGGCATAGTTGGCAAACCCCAGCAGCTCAGCCAGTTCCTGGCGCAGGTCGAGAATTTCGCGCATGACCGGGCCGTTGTCGTTCTGGCCGGCATGCGGGCCCTGATCGGAAGCACGGGTGCAATAAGCCGCGTACACCTCTTCGCGCAGGGCGCGATCCTCGGCGTAGGTCATCACGGCGTAGTAGCTGGGGAACTCCAGGTTGATCAGCCAGCCGTCGAGTTCCTTGGCCTGCGCCGCCGCAGCCATCTGCGCCTTGGCCGAATCGGTCAGGCCAGCCAGGGCTGCTTCGTCGGTAACGTGCTTGGTCCAGGCTTGTGTGGCGTCGAGCAACTGGTTGGAAAATTTGCTACCCAGTTCCGAGAGCTTGCTCTGGACTTCGGCATAACGCTTTTGCTGGTCGGCCGGCAGGTCGATGCCCGACAAACGGAAGTCGCGCAGCGAATGCTCGATGATGGTTTTCTGCGCAACCTCGAAGCCCGCGGCTTCGGGGCTGCTGGCCAGGGCTTCGAAAGCCTGGAACAGCTCGCGGTTTTGCCCAAGCTCCGTGGCGTAGGCACTCAGCGCAGGCAGGCAGGCCTCATAGGCCTCGCGCAGTTCAGGGCTGTTGCAGACTGCGTTAAGGTGGCTGACCGGACTCCAGGCAGCGCCCAGACGATCATTGAGCTCGTCCATGGCCAATACCAGGCCGGCCCAGGTGGGTTGCTGGTGCTGGGTTTCGAGAATTTTCGCGATGGCGGTACGGTTGTCGGCCAGGATCTGATCAATCGCCGGCTGCACGTGCTCGGCACGAATTGCCGAGAACGGAGGTAAATCGTAAGACTGCAGTAGCGGGTTGGTCGCACTCACGGTTAAACACCTTGGCAGGAAGAAACACCAGGACATCTTAATTACAATCGACGCCGGCCGCAGCTATCGGCCCGCCTATAAGTGTTAGAGAAGGAATCAATCATGGCCATTCGCACATTTCAGAACCATACGCCGTCCTTGGGCGAACGGGCCTTTGTCGACCGTTCGGCAGTGGTAATCGGCGACGTCGAGATCGGTGCCGACAGTTCGGTATGGCCACTGACGGTCATTCGCGGCGATATGCACCGTATCCGTATCGGCGCGCGCACCAGCGTGCAGGATGGCAGCGTGCTGCACATCACCCATGCCGGGCCTTTCAACCCGGATGGCTTCCCGCTGCTGATCGGCGATGACGTGACTATCGGTCACAAGGTGATGCTGCATGGCTGCACCGTCGGCAACCGGATCCTGATCGGCATGGGCAGTACGATCATGGACGGCGCGGTGGTCGAAGACGAAGTGATCATTGGCGCCGGCAGCCTGGTGCCACCGGGCAAGCGCCTGGAGAGCGGATTTCTGTATGTGGGCAGCCCGGTCAAGCAGGCGCGGGCGCTGACCGACAAGGAACGTGCCTTTTTCCCCTACAGCGCTGCCAACTATGTGAAGCTCAAGGACCAGCATCTTGCCGAAGGCTACGATCGCGCCGAGTGAGTTATCCACAGACCTTTTCCGGAATCGTCATGCATTATCAAAACATTCTGTTCGACCTCGACGGCACCCTGACCGACCCACGCGAGGGCATTACCCGCTCGATTCAATACGCCCTGGCCAAGCTCGGCATCGATGAGCCGGACCTGAGCAAGCTCGAACACTTCATCGGCCCGCCCTTGTTGCAGGCTTTCATGCAGTTCTATGGCTTCGACGAAGCCCGGGCCTGGGAAGCAGTCAATCACTACCGTGAGCGCTTCAAGGTCACCGGGCTATACGAAAATGAGGTCTTCGAAGGGGTCATCGAGCTGCTGGAAACCCTTGAAGGGCAGGGCCGTCATCTCTACATCGCAACCTCCAAGCCCTGGGAGTTCGCCCGCGAAATCGCCCGCCACTTCAACTTCGCCAGGCACTTCAAGATGATCTATGGCAGTGAACTGGACGGTACGCGTACCAACAAGGTCGAGTTGATCAAGCACTTGTTGGCCGAAGAAGGCCTGGACCCGGCACAAACCTTGATGATCGGCGATCGCAAGCATGACCTGATCGGCGCCAGAACCAACGGGCTCGATTGTGTCGCCGTGGGGTATGGCTTCGGCAGCCGGGACGAGTTGGCGGCGGAAGCGCCAACCTACCACTTCGATACGCTGGCGCAGTTGCACGAAGCGTTTTTGCGCACGTGAATTTTCCTCGTTCCCACGCTCCGCGTGGGAATGCCGTCCCAGACGCTCCGCGTCGTCCTGCACGAGCGTACCGCAGAGCGTCGCAGGATGCATTCCCACACAGAACGTGGGAACGAGTATCTCAGCCTCAGCGCAGCCTGGCGGCAGCGGCTACAAGAGCCTGTTTGCGCTCTGGCTGAGGCAATTCGCCAAGCCGCTCCACCGCTTGATAGAACGCCACCCAGTCCCCGCCCGTTTCTTTGAAAATGGTCTCGAAAGCCGGCACCCACTGATCATAGAGCCCAAAGGGCAGCAGTTTGGCGTTGTTCATCGGCCCTTTGATCCACCCATCGAAACGCCCCACGCCGCCCCATTGGTTATCACGCAGTGCACGATAATCCCGGCGCAGGCGTTCGAATTCAGCGCGTTTGGCTGCTCGCATCGCTTCCGCCGCCAAGGGCCTTGCGTAAAGCGTTTTCAGACGACTGCGGGTGTCGAGTACCAATTGGGTGAACTGATCCCGTTGGCGGGTCAGGTCGGCATCGGCAGGCGGCAAGCCCCGGGAAGCACGCCATTGGCGGGTACCTTCCTGCTCGACAAAGGTGGCGAAGGACTCGTTGAACTCGGTGTCGTCCTTCACATAGAAACGTTGGTGGGCCAGTTCGTGGAAAATCAGCGTCGCCAGGCGTTCATCGCCCCAGCCGATCATCGAGCTCAGAATCGGATCATTGAACCAGCCCAGGGTCGAGTAGGCCTCGACGCCACCAATGTAGACATCCATGCCTTTTTGCTTGTCCAGTGCCGCCGCGCCACGCGCGCCACTCTGGCTGTAGTAGCCGCGATAAGCCACACAACCTGCAATCGGAAAACAGTGCGTTTGCGGGTCCAGCGAAAACTCGGGCGTGGCAAAGACATTCCACACCACGAAAGGACGGCCAATGTCCGCATACAGGCGATAACTCTGGTTATCCGGCAGTTTCAGGTGCTCGCTGGCAAAGGCCCTGGCCTGCTGGGAATGGCTCAACTGTTCGCGCAGCTGCGGATCCTGGTGCGGATCGGCAATGACCTTGCTCACCGGCTCCCGAGCCTGCAATAGCCGTAGTTGCCCGCTGGCCAACTGGCTGTAGTAACCGACGCTGGAACAACCGTTGAGCAGTAAAATAAGAATCAGGGGAACCAAGCGATAGATATGACGGTCGAGTGCCCCATGGCTTGAGCACATAAAAAGAAAGAATCCAGTCATTGCGTCAGTTGTCCCGCTCAAGTGTCCATCCGACTCAAGACTATCCTGCCAGCGCGGAGAATTGCCATGCGTGCGATGTTGCTTGTGAGCGGTCTGTTGACCTTGTCCGGTTGTGCCAGTCTTGCCAGTCTTGCCGATTTTGCCGGTTTTATGCCCCGGCCAGACCCTAATCAAGCCTGGGTCGATCTGACCGCGGAAGACGATAGTTCACTGCATGCCATTCAGGTCGATGACCGCGACTGGGCAGATAAACGCTATTTTCAGGTCCAGCCCGGCAGCCATGAATTGACCGTTCGCTACAAGTTTGCGGTCCAGCCGACCAATATCGGCCCGCAAGCCGAGCCGCTCTGGCGCGACTGCCAGCTGAATGTGAAGTACAAGGATTTCGCTGCAGGCCAACGCTATCAGTTGGAAGCTGGAACACTCGGTCTCCAGCCCTGGGCCAAACTCTATGACGCACAAGGTTTTGTGGTCAGCAAAGGCCGGCCAGCCGGTTGCCAGCGCGCTTGAACCACGGATTGGCGCTATGCTTAAAGCCTGAAGGTCGTTGTGGAGAACAGCATGCGCCAGCCTGCCTTTATGCTGACCCTGAGTACACTTGGGGCCTGCACCACCAGCCCTTTACCACCGGCCGACCCGCATCATGCATGGGTCGATATGTATACCAATAGCGGCAAAATGGTCATGGCCGAGCGACTGGATGGCCAGCACCTGAGCGATGGACGCTTTTTCCAGGTGCCTCCAGGCAAGCACGAACTGGTCGTGCGCTTCGACTTCGAAGTCGGCGGCGGGGGAGGGTTCATGAACTCCAGTACTACGGAAAGAATCTGCTACATGACCGTGCGCTACGACGATTTCCAGGCGGGCCAGCGCTATCGCCTGGAAGCTCGCGCTTACACGCTACGGCCAAATGCCTACCTGTACGATTCCGAACGCAGGGTCGTGGCCGAAGATCGCGAAGTGAACTGCTTGCTCTGAAACCGGGCCAGGCCTAGCGATCATTCTTCTGGTAGATGATCTTTTTGGTGCCGCCCTTGCAAGAACCGACGATCATGCTCGGATTACGACGGGCTTCTTTTTTGGAGACGATTTCCAGCGTGTAGCTGGAAACACCGCTTGCCTGAATCTTGGTTTCAATCTCTTTCTTGAGTTCTTCGCAATCCTTGGTCTTGGCCAGTACGGCGGTCGACAGTACAGCGCACAACAGAGCGATCGTGAAACGAATCATGGACTTTCCTCGATACGGCACATTGCCTGCCGACCATGATTCAAGCACAAAAAATCGATTCACGTGCTGACCCGATGCAGTGTTGGCCCGCCTCCCGTGGCACGCGGGCCAGTTGCGCTTACTCGAGCAAGGTGGCATCCAGGCTGATGCTCGCATTGAGTACCTTGGACACCGGGCAACCGACCTTTGCCTTGTTGGCCAATTCCCGGAACTGCTGCGGACTGGCGCCCGGCACCCTGGCCTTGAGAATCAAGTGCACCGCAGTGATGGCAAAGCCGTCTGGCTGCTTGTCCAGGGTGACTTCGGCAGTGGTATCGATGCGCTCGGCCGTGAGCCCCGCCTCGCCAAGAATCATCGACAAAGCCATGGAAAAACACCCCGCGTGCGCAGCGCCGATGAGCTCTTCCGGGTTGGTCCCCGGCTGACCTTCAAAGCGGGTATTGAAGCCATAAGGATTGTTCTTCAGGGCGCCGCTTTCCGTGGATAGCTGACCCTTGCCATCCTTCAAGCCGCCTTGCCAGACGGCCGATGCTGTCTTCTTCATGATGCCTCCTCGGTCCGGGCGCGAAGGGTTCACACCCTGCCTTAAGTTCAGAGGCTGGAGGCCTGGGCAAGTTCACCCCGATTGCCGACTGCCCATTGAATCTGCGACATCTGCCCATACTCACAGGTAAAGGGCGGGATGGGAGTGACGCGTGGATTTCATACACCCAGCCTGCGCAACAGACTGCCCAGGAGATGTAAAAGGCTTATGAAACGACTCGCGGACATCAAGATTTCCACCCTCGACCTGGTGCCTGTACGCCAGGATCGCGGCCCTGCAGAATCGCTGCGCAACTCGCTGGACCTGGCGCGCAATGTAGAGAAATTCGGCTACAACCGCTTTTGGGTTGCCGAGCATCACAACATGGATGGCATTGCCAGCTCCGCTACGGCAGTTTTGTTGAGCTATCTGGCCGGTGGCACCTCGACCATCCGGGTCGGCTCCGGCGGCGTGATGCTGCCCAACCATGCGCCGCTGGTAATCGCCGAACAGTTCGGCACCCTGGCCAGCCTTTATCCTGGGCGTATCGATCTTGGCCTTGGCCGGGCGCCCGGTTCCGACCAGATGACCGCCCGCGCCCTACGCCGCGAGCGCTCCGGCAGTGCGGACGATTTTCCGGAAGATGTCGCCGAACTGATGCGCTACCTCGGTCCACGCACACCTGATCAAAAAGTGATCGCAGTACCTGGCTTCGGCACCGAGGTGCCGGTCTGGTTGCTGGGCTCAAGCCTGTTCAGCGCCCAACTGGCAGGCCAGCGTGGCTTGCCTTACGCCTTCGCCTCGCACTTTGCCCCGCGCTACATGCATGAAGCGATTCGCGTCTACCGCAACCATTTCCAGCCGTCGGCCGTACTCGAAAAGCCGTACGTCATGCTCGGCGTCCCACTGGTGGCCGCGGACACCGACGAACAGGCCAACTACCTTGCGACATCGGTCTATCAACGGATTCTGGCGCTGATGCGCGGGCAGAGCCTGATGCAACGGCCTCCGGTTCAAACCATGGACGGCCTCTGGCTGCCCCATGAGAAAGAGGCCGTTGCCGATTTCCTGGGTTTGGCTGTAGTTGGCAGCCCGGAAAAGATCCGCGCCAAGCTGGAGGTTTTGATCGAACAGACCCAAGCCGATGAACTGATCTTCACCTGCGATCTGTATGAACATGCGGATCGAGTGCGGTCGTACGAGCTGCTGGCGCAGACCGTACTGGGCTGATCTGATGATCTCGTTCCCACGCTCCGCGTGGGAATGCCTATTGGGACGCTCCGCGTCAGCCACTGACAGTGCGGCGCAGAGCGCCAGGCACTGCATTCCCACGCGGAGCGTGGGAACGAGAGGACGGGTCAACCGCGCTTGTAGACGATTACCTTGGAACCTTTTTCACACTTGCCAACCACCTTCCCACCAGCGGCAGTGCCTTTATCGACGATTTCCAGCGAATAGCCGGATACGCCCTTGGCATCCAGCTTCGCAGCGATTTCGCTTTTCAGCTCTTCACAAGATTTACCCTCTGCCAGAGCCGTTCCCGCGATGCTCAATAAACCTACTGCCAATAAAAACTTCTTCATCGGTCACATTCCCTGGTCTGGTTGAAAAGAAAGGGCGCCGACCTGTTTGTCAGCGCACCCGATTGTGTAACCCAATCCCTTGCAAACGACCAGTACGCTGATTCGTATACCCGTGTCAGCTATTGGCGATGCGGAAGCCGACTTTCAGCGTCACCTGAAAATGCGCTGCTTTACCGTCCTTGATGTGCCCGCGGGTATCGACGACTTCGAACCATTCAAGATGCTTGATGCTCTTGCCAGCCTCGGCCAGGGCATTGTTGATTGCTTCTTCGATGCTATTGGGTGACGAACCAACAAGTTCGACTTTCTTGTAGGTGTGATGGTCAGTCATGGTGGTCCTCCTGAGGGTGTGAAATTCAGCCTAGCAGCGATCCAGCCATTTACCTGCCTGCGTAGATTCGCCAGAAAAGTCCATACCCATCGCACTTTCACCTCGGCACGCAGTCGGAACCTACACACCCACTCACCAATGCAGGAGAGTCAATATGGCCAACACTTCACTACGTAAAGCCGCATTGCAGAGCATGGAAGCGGAGATCGAGAGTCTGCTCAAATCATTGGAAAGCCTGAAGGAAGACTCGTCGGAGGAGTCACGCCGAACACTCAAGGCACTCAAGAGCAATGCGGAAAACGCCCTCCGGCATTCCCGTCATCTGCTCAGCGATGCGTATGAAGAAGTCAAAGTGAAGACGCGCGAAACCGGGGTCGCCACCCGCGATTACGCACAGGAGCACCCCTGGACCACCGCGGGTGTTGCCGTCGGTGCGCTGGGGCTGCTGGCGGCCTGGCTGCTGTGCCGACGGACCGACTAATCTGCCTGGCGCATCAGCTCTGCCCTGAGCCATTGCGCCAACTGCTCAGCGCGCCCGTCGGCGGCGCGCTTGGGCACCCAAAGCACCAATTGTGCAGGGGTTTCGCAGAACCCCCACGGCGCTGCCAGGCGGCCGGCACGTACGTCATCGGCAACCAGGGGTTGCGGCGCGATGGCAACTCCAAGGCCCGCTACTGCTGCTTCCAGCAGGTAATACAAATGCTCGAAATCCTGACCGTAGGTCAGCGCTTCCGCTGCGATACCGTTCTGTCGCGCCCAACTGGGCCAGGCTTGCGGCCGCGACGTGGTCTGCAGCAGGGCTTCACCGAGCAGTGCCTGGGCAGGAGCCTGCTGTAGTTGTGCAAAATGGGCAAAGTGCGGGCTGAGCACCGGGCCGATCCTTTCGCTGGCCAGCACATGCACTTGCATATCCACTGGCCATGGCGGTTCGGCAAACACCAGCAAGGCGTCCAGGCCCGGACGGCGAGGATCGAGGTCGCCTTCGCCGGCGGACAGGTGCAGACGCAAGTCCGGCAAATCGGCCTTCAGGCGTCCAAGGCGCGGAATGAACCATCGGGCCAGCAGGCTCCCCGAACAGCCGAGGACAAACGGCGCGTCCACACTGCCCTGACTCAATTCGCCGCAGACGCTGCGCAGACGCTCGAAGGCTTCACTGCTGACGTCACGCAGGCGGATGCCGGCATCTGTGAGTTTCAAGCCGCGCCCGTCCTTGACGAACAAGGCCACGCCCAAGTGCTCTTCAAGTGCCTTCAGCTGCCGACTGACCGCGCCATGGGTCACGTGCAGCTGCTCGGCAGCCTGGCTGACGCTGTTCAGGCGAGCGGTCGCTTCAAAGGCCCGCAACGCATTGAGTGGTGGAAGATCCCGGCTCATGATACTTGTGAGTTTTCCTGACAGGTTGTGGCGATCTTATCGGTTTTCATCCTGCGGTGTCGTGGTTAAAGTAGGTTCATTGCTGATCCAATCAATTCACCTGGAGCGTCCCATGACCCAGACCAACTTCCGCAGCGGCCCCGATGCCAATGGCCTGTTTGGCGCATTCGGCGGCCGCTACGTGGCTGAAACCCTGATGCCGCTGGTGCTCGACCTGGCCCGTGAATACGAAGCCGCCAAGGCAGATCCCGAATTCCTCGAGCAACTGGCCTATTTCCAGCGCGACTACATCGGTCGCCCGAATCCGCTGTACTTCGCCGAACGCCTGACCGAACACTGCGGCGGGGCGAAAATCTACTTCAAGCGCGAAGAGCTGAACCACACCGGCGCGCACAAGGTGAACAACTGCATCGGCCAGGTTCTGCTGGCCAAGCGCATGGGCAAAAAGCGCCTGATCGCTGAAACCGGAGCGGGCATGCACGGCGTGGCCACCGCCACCGTTGCAGCGCGTTTCGGCCTGCCTTGCGTGATCTACATGGGCGCTACCGACATCGAGCGCCAGCAGGCCAACGTCTTTCGCATGAAACTGCTGGGCGCCGAAATCGTGCCGGTGACCGCCGGTACCGGCACCCTGAAGGACGCCATGAACGAAGCGCTGCGCGACTGGGTGACGAACGTCGACGACACCTTCTACCTGATCGGCACCGTGGCCGGCCCGCACCCTTATCCGGCGATGGTCCGCGACTTCCAGTCGATCATCGGCAAGGAAACCAAAGAACAACTGCAAGCCAAGGAAGGTCGCCTGCCCGACAGCCTGGTTGCCTGCGTTGGCGGTGGCTCCAATGCCATGGGCCTGTTCCACCCGTTCCTCGATGACCTGAGCGTGGACATCATCGGCGTTGAAGCCGGTGGTCATGGCGTTCACACCGACAAGCATGCTGCGAGCCTGACCGGCGGCATTCCGGGCGTATTGCACGGTAACCGCACCTACCTGCTGCAGGACGCTGACGGCCAGATCACCGATGCCCACTCGATTTCCGCCGGCCTGGACTACCCTGGCATCGGCCCGGAGCACGCCTGGTTGCATGAGGTGAAACGCGTCAAATACGTCAGCATCAACGACGATGAAGCCCTGGCCGCGTTCCACACAACATGCCGCCTGGAAGGCATTATTCCTGCGCTGGAAACCGCCCATGCCCTGGCTGAAGCGATCAAACGCGCTCCTACACTGCCGAAAGATCACCTGATGGTGGTCTGCCTTTCCGGCCGTGGCGACAAAGACATGCAAACCGTAATGAGCCATATGGCCGCTGCTGAACATCAGGAGAAGCTGGCATGAGCCGTCTCGAACAACGTTTCGCCGACCTGAAAGCCGAGGGCCGCGCTGCCCTGGTTACCTTCGTCACCGCCGGCGACCCAGGCTATGACGCTTCCCTGGCCATCCTCAAGGGACTGCCGGCTGCCGGTGCCGACGTGATCGAACTGGGCATGCCCTTCACCGATCCCATGGCCGATGGCGTTGCGATCCAGTTGGCTACCCTGCGTGCCTTGGATGCCGGACAGACACTGGCCAAAACCCTGCAAATGGTCCGTGAATTCCGCGTCGACAACAGCACCACGCCGATCGTGCTGATGGGTTACTACAACCCGATTCACCGCTTTGGCGTCGAGGCGTTCGTTGCCCAGGCCCATGAAGCGGGCGTCGACGGCCTGATCATCGTCGACCTGCCGCCCGAGCACGATGCTGAACTGGCGACCCCGGCCCAGGCCGCAGGCATCGACTTCATTCGCCTGACCACCCCGACCACCGATGACGCGCGCCTGCCTCGCGTGCTGGAGCGCAGCTCCGGCTTCGTCTACTACGTTTCGGTTGCCGGTGTGACGGGCGCAGGTTCGGCCACCAATGAACACGTCAGCGAAGCTATCGAGCGCTTGCGCCGTCATACCAAGCTGCCGATCAGCGTTGGCTTCGGTATCCGTACGCCGGAGCATGCTGCGGCCGTCGCTCGACTGGCAGACGGTGTGGTAGTGGGTTCGGCACTGGTCGACAAGATCGCCCATGCACAGACTCATAAGCAGGCGGTGGATGACGTGCTGGAATTGTGCTCGGCCCTGGCCCAGGGTGTGCACAAAGCGCGCTTGAACTGATACCTCGTCTCTACGACCGCTGTGCGGCCGAGCGCAGCCTGGCGGCAGCGGCTACGAGTGTCTGGCATGACACTGTCGATGTAGCCGCTGCCGAAGGCTGCGCTCGGGTGCGAAGCGGCCGCATCGATCACTTGAAGATCGACAGATCCAACGGCCGCACCGCCCCCATCCAAATGGCATGATCGCGATGATCGGCCAGCTCGTCGCCCGTCAGCGGGTGCAGGAAAATCACCAGGCCGTTGCGGTACAACGCCAGCCACGGTAACACCACACCTATCACTTCCGGCCCGAACGCCAGCTGGCAACTCCAGTCCGGGTGCGGCCCGACCGGTTTCCGGTGAACCCGCCCCATGGTCACCGGGAACAGCCTCGATGCTTCTTCGCATAACTGACGCGCCTGCTCGATAGTACTTTCATCGAAGTACACATGCGCGTGATAGCCCTTGATCCTTTGCACAATCACTCCTGAAAATCCTGCTCGCCGAAGCGCGCCATCGAACCCTATTATCAAGTGACGGGTCTTACCCTCACCTGGTTGAAAGCAAAGGAGCCGCGCCATGAAAAATGCCGAAACTCCGGTCATGAAACTGGTGCTCTATGGTGCCGCCAGCAGCCTGGGCAGTGCCTTGATGGCCGAACTGCTGAGGCGCCAGCATGAAGTCATCGCCATCCTCGACGACCTCAATGCCCTGGCTTCACGTCCCGGCCTGCACACCAAGACAGGCGGCCTGCACGATGCCGAACAGGTGAAGCAAAGTGTCGCCGGGTGCACGGCCGTGATCTGTCTGCTCGATGCCCTGGCACCCGACGATAGCCAGGTGCAACTGGACATGACCCGGGTGCTGATCGATGGTCTGCACCGCATGAATATACGCCGGCTGCTGCTGATCGGCGATTTTGCCGTGCTCGATTCGGCCAGCGATCAACAGGCTGAACAGCTTCGCGCCGCCGAACAGATTGTCGACCTGCTGCAACGCAGTCAATTGCGGTGGACCCTGGTCAACGCACCCAAAGGCGTGGCTGGGCTGACGATCGAACACTTCCGCCAGGTCGACCACAGCCTGGAACCGGGCCTGGCCGAACCGCTGAACAGGCTCTCGCGGGTCGCGGCAGGGTTGGCGGATGAGCTGATGCTGAACCTGCACATTGGCGAGCATGTGAACTTCGTCGTCTGAGCGCATCGCCGACCTTACCAATTGCCTACGAATGGAGCTTGCTGAAGATCGATCTCGACGCTTTCGAGTTAGTTCGGAAAAATCTACCCCCCAGAATCATCAGACCTTTCTGATCGATCTTTCGGAAGCGTCCTAGTTACTCTCCACGCCATTGCGTTAATTCTCTGACTCGACATTTGCTCAATTCCCGCTCACGCGTGAGTTGCAGCAACTCATCGTTAGCAGAAGTGTGCGCTCCTCATTTGGGCGCATCTCAATAGAGAGGGAATTTCAATGGCTAAGGGATATTTCATCCGCCTGGATGACAAGACCAGTTGCGGTGGCAAGGTTTTGGAAGCGGATAAGGGCGTCATGATGTTCGGCTTCGCTCATGCTCGTGAAGGTGATCGGGTTTCCTGTGGCAAGGATGGCAAGACATACACCATCATCGGCGGGGTTTCATACATCACCAGTAATGGCAGGCGGGTGGCAGGCGAACTGGATAGTTTCAGCGGTTGCCCCTGTAAAGCCAAACTGGTTCCTTCGCTTTTCACGGCCGATTATGAGTCGGACAATGAAGCAGCGCCGACAGCCCGCCGAACCGCCGCGCCACCGGCTTCTCCAGCCGAAACCAGCAGCCCGGCCGCGCCGCGGCAGTCCAGTTTCGCCCCGACAACCAGCCGTCCAACTCCAACGGTATTCGGTAACGCAGAACCTCAGGGACCTGGCTTCTACATCGCGCCCACGAGCATGACACGCGAACAACTTGAGGCCTCGCTGTTCACACTGCGCGACCCGGCTGTGATGCACAAATTTCAGTTGCTCAACCCCAATCTCAACGACATCAAAGCCGGCACGATGATCGTGCTGAGCGATCCGAACAATACCTCCTGTACTTACCAGGAAGCGCTGTTGATGCAAGCGGCACAAGAGGTCAAGGCGGCCCTCGATCCGCTGACACCAGAAGAAGCCGAATTCATGTTCCGCCACGGTGCCGAAATCGCCGCCTTTACCGGCCAGACCTCGACCTGGCTTGGGGTCAGCGCAGTGGTGATGGAAAAGCATCTGGCCAGGCTTGGCGACACCCTTCAAGCCATGGAGCGCCTGCATCAGGAGAGCTACCGTCAGCACGGCCATCTCAAGTCCCCGCAGTTTCTCGCCGAGCGCAGGCGTCTGCTCTCCCAACTGGACGCCCATCTACTGAACTCCACTCGCCTGCGCGGCCACACGACCATTGGCGACCACCCCAAGTTGAAAACAGCCCTCGGCCTATCCAGCAAAAGCTTGGTGCACCACTGGGATAAGGCGGGGGCGCCGGGGCAGATACCGGGTTATGCGAAGCATGTGAATTCGATCAGCCGTGCCACCCAATACATGAAGACAGGTGGATACATCGCTATTGGTATGGGTGCCGTTGCTTCGATGTTGGCTATTCAGGAGGTTTGTAATACCGGCACTGAAGCAGCTTGCGAAAAGATCATACTTACCGAGGGAGGAAAATTAATTGGGTCCACCGTTTTGGGTTTTATCGGTGGTAACGTGGCCTCCGTTACTGCTGGTCAATTTTGCGCGGCTATTCAGTTCACGCCAGTCGGGAAAGTCATTTGCATCGCACTCGCGGTAGGAACCAGCGCATGGACGGGTACGACTGTTGGCGGCATGGCAGGAGAGCTCACAGGCGAAAAAGTGTATGAGGTTATCCAACCGTGATTCACTCTTGGTCCCCCTGGATTGCACTATTTGTAGCCGGGGGACCAATTCTGCTGGGTATTGTGAATATGACATTCAGTCTGTACCTGAGCCGCTACCATTTGGATACCATTCTGGAAGCCCTGAAAAACAGTCGCCAGATCGTTTTTTGGGGCGTCATCCTGAGGCACCAAAGTTGGGTTGGGCGGTCCCTGCTGCTCTCAATGATTGCTGGATGGGTGGTATGGCCTGGACTGGGAATCCGCAAGGGCGAAATAGACCCTGTCGACATCGATAACTTCCCTCCTCACCTCAAGCGTCTTTTGATGATCTATTTGGTGATGACGCTCGGAGCTGGGCTTTGGCTTGTGATTGTGTATGTACTGATGGAGCTAACGTAACCTATGGGGCGACCACCCCAAGTTGATAACAACTATCGGGTTGTCCAGTCTGAGTCGGCCCCCCGATGCCGGTAATTGCGCTTGCCGGGTTTGTCAACAACCTGCGGCGAGCCTGGCCTCCCCGCTCAGATGCCAAGTATTTTCGGACTTTCCCAGCCGGTGCATTCCTAACCGGCGGTCAGATGTTGGACTTTAGCTGCTCACGGAGCTGTTGGTCTGACAACGCTCGAGATTTGGCTCGTCTTGTCTGTGTCTGGCCTGTGTCAGCCCTTTGCTTGCACATGTCGCGGCAACACCGCACCCTAAGGCCTTTGCGCATTGATGACCGAGAGATCCATGGGTTGGCCCACTCGCCGCAAACTGTTGCCCTTTCTGAACTGGCTGCCCAGGCAAACCCGCGCCAGCGTCGGCCGTGACCTGCTGGTTGGGCTGAGCGGGGCCATCCTGGCCCTGCCGCAGTCCATTGCTTATGCCCTGATCGCAGGGCTGCCCCCCGAGTACGGCCTGTATGCGGCCATCATTCCGGTGGTCATCGCCTGCCTGTGGGGCTCGTCGTGGCACCTGATCTGTGGCCCGACGGCTGCCATTTCCATCGTGCTCTATACCAGCGTCAGCCCCTTGGCTGTGCCGGGCAGTGACGACTACATCATGCTGATCCTGTTGCTGACGTTCATCGCCGGCGCGTTTCAGTGGCTATTGGGGATGCTGCGTTTCGGCGCACTGGTGAACTTCGTGTCGCACTCGGTGGTGCTCGGCTTCACGCTCGGCGCCGCCGTGGTGATTGCCTTGGGGCAATTGCCCAACCTGATGGGGCTTGAACTGCCGAACCAGACAACTGCGCTCAATAGTCTGGTGGCGTTGATCGAGAACTTCGGCGAAACCGATCGCGCCTCCTTGATACTCGGCCTGGCGACGCTGGCCGGCGGACTGGCGCTCAAGCTGGTCGTGCCACGTTGGCCAACCTTGCTGCTCACCCTGGCCGCCAGCAGCCTGGTGGTGTGGTTGTGGCCTGCAGTTTTCGGGCATGTGCAGTTGGTCAGTGCCTTCGCCGGCAGATTGCCGCCCTTGAGTCCCTTGCCGCTGGATCTGGAGGCCATTCTCCGCTTGCTGCCCAGTGCCGTCGCGGTGGGCATGCTTGGGCTGGTAACCAGCCTGTCGATTGCTCGCTCGCTGTCGACCCGCTCCCAGCAAATGATCGATGCCAACCAGGAAGTACGTGCCCAGGGACTCTCGAATATGGTCGGGGCGCTGTTTTCCGGCTATCTGTCGTCCGGCTCGTTCACCCGTTCGGGTTTGAGCTATGAAGCGGGTGCCTGCTCACCGCTGGCCGGGGTATTTTCCGCATTGTGGGTGGCGCTGTTCGCCGTGGCCGGCGCCGCCTTGATCGCCCACATCCCGATTCCGGCGATGGCGGGGTGCATTCTGCTGATCTGCTGGGGGTTGGTTGATCATCGGGCGATCCGCGCACTGTTTCGTGTCAGCCGCTCCGAGTTCGTGGTCATGGCGCTGACCTGCGTGGCCACCTTGCTGCTGGAGTTGCAGACAGCAATCTATGCCGGGGTGCTGGCTTCATTGTTTTTCTACCTCAAACGTACCTCGCAGCCACGGGTGCAACACTGGAGCGACGGCGATGAGGAAGTGCTGCGCGTCGGTGGCTCGATATTCTTCGGGGCCAGCCATTATCTGCAGGTTCGCCTGCAACGCTGCCAGAGCCCGCGGGTGGTGATCGACGCCCGGCATATCAACTTCATCGACTATTCCGGAGTCGAGATGCTGCACCAGGAGGCACGCCGCCTGAGCCGCCAGGATCGCAGCCTGACCTTGCGCCGGGCGCGGCCACAGGTGATCGAGGAATTGTGCAAGCTGGAAGGAGCAGCACGCTGCCCGATCCGCTTCGAAGACTAGCCAGCGGCCAATTGCCGGCGCAGTTCGGCCAATACCGGGGCGGTGTCAGGCCGCACGCCACGCCAGATGAAGAAGGCCTCGGCGGCTTGTTCGGCGAGCATGCCCAGGCCATCGCGCACCTGCGCCGCACCATGCTCGGTAGCCCAGTTGCAGAAAGGTGTTGGTTCCTTGCCGTACATCATGTCGTAGCAAACGGTATGGCCCGGCTGGATCAGGCTGCCGGCAATCGGTGGCAGCTCACCGGCCAGGCTCGCCGACGTGGCGTTGATGATCAGGTCCACGGGTTCAGCGAGCCAGCCGAAACCGCTGGCAGAAACCGGGCCCAGGTCATCGAACAGTTCGGCCAGCACTTCGGCCTTTTCCACAGTACGGTTGGCGATCACCAGCGATGCCGGTTTCTGCGCCAGGATCGGCTCAAGCACACCGCGCACGGCGCCACCGGCACCCAGCAGGAGAATCCGCTTGCCGGCCAGGCTTACGCCGGCATTGACCGTCAAATCGCGCACCAGGCCCGCGCCATCGGTGTTGTCGCCCTGCAAGCTACCGTCGGCAAGTTTGCTCAGGGTGTTCACCGCGCCGGCACGCTGGGCCCGCGCAGTCAGGCTGTCGGCCAGTCGATAGGCCTCTTCCTTGAACGGCACCGTGACATTGGCGCCGCGACCTTGCTCGAAGAACGCCTTCGCAAACGCAGTGAAATCGTCCAGGGGGGCGAGAAGGGCGCTGTAATCCAGTTGCTGGCCGGTCTGTTCGGCAAACAGGCGGTGGATCAATGGCGACTTGCTGTGGCCAATCGGGTTACCAAAAACGACGTAACGGTCCATTCAAGCAGTTTCCTTAAGGGAAGTTATCCACAGCTCAAGAGGGTCAGGCGCGCGCAACCGCCTCTCCGAGCCAGTCACGGTCCTGCAGGAAGTACTCGGTCAGCCTCGCCTCCTCACTGCCGGGCACGGCCTTCCAGTCATAGGCCCAACGCACCTGCGGCGGCAACGACATCAGAATCGATTCGGTGCGGCCCCCGGACTGCAGGCCGAACAGGGTGCCACGGTCGTAGACCAGGTTGAACTCGACGTAGCGGCCACGACGAAATTCCTGGAACTCACGCTGCTGCTCGGTATAAGTCGTTGCCCGGCGGCGCTGGACGATCGGCAGGTAAGCTTCGATGTAGGCATCGCCAATGGCGCGCATGAAAGCGAAGCTGGTGTCGAAGTCCCATTCGTTGAGGTCGTCGAAGAACAAGCCACCGATGCCACGCGGTTCGTTGCGATGCTTGATATGGAAGTAACGGTCGCACCAGGCCTTGTAGCGCGAATACACGTCGGCACCGAAGGGCGCACAGGCTTGCTCGGCAACCCGGTGCCAGTGCACGCAATCTTCTTCAGTGGCGTAATACGGCGTCAGGTCGAAACCGCCACCGAACCACCAGACCGGCTCTTCACCTTCTTTTTCGGCAATGAAGAAACGCACATTGGCATGGGACGTCGGTACATGCGGATTATGCGGGTGAATCACCAGCGACACACCGAGGGCTTCGAACCCGCGCCCCGCCAGTTCCGGCCGATGCGCGCTGGCCGAAGGGGGCAGGCCGGTGCCGAAGACATGGGAAAAGTTCACGCCGCCTTTCTCGATAACCTGGCCATTCTCGATCACCCGGGTACGACCGCCGCCGCCAGCGGGACGGGTCCAGGCATCCTCGACGAACCGGGCTTTGCCGTCTTCATTTTCCAGGGCCGTGCAAATCCGGTCTTGCAGGTCAAGCAGGTAGGCTTTCACGGCCTCGGTGCGAGTAGTCATGACATCACCTTAAAAACGGGCAAAGGCCGGGCGGCATTGGGGAAAGACCAGCGGCCAACGGCAAATTCGGCGCGTAGCATACCACCGGCACACGAACTGCCGCTGTTGACGACGGTCAAGCAAAAGCGTCCGATAACAACTTTGATGGATCAACTCAGGAGACAACAGATGGCCAAGCGTATCCAGTTCAGTACCCATGGCGGTCCGGAGGTGCTCGAGTATGTCGACTTCGAACCCGCCGAGCCGGGCCCGCAGCAGGTCCGCGTGCGTAATAAAGCAATTGGCCTGAACTTCATCGACACCTATTTCCGCACCGGGCTGTATCCGGCGCCCTCGCTGCCTTCGGGCCTGGGGACCGAAGGCGCCGGGCTGGTCGAAGCCGTGGGCAGCGAGGTCACGCGTTTCAAGGTTGGTGATCGCGTGGCCTATGGCAGCGGCCCACTGGGTGCCTACAGCGACGTTCATGTGTTGCCGGCCAGCAACCTGGTCAAACTGCCTGAGGCGATCAGCTTTGAACAAGCGGCAGCCGTAATGCTCAAGGGCATGACCGTGCAATACCTGCTGCGCCAGACCTATGACGTGAAGGCCGGGGATACCATTCTGTTTCATGCCGCAGCGGGCGGCGTCGGTGCACTGGCCTGCCAATGGGCCAAGGCGCTTGGGGCAAAGCTGATCGGTACCGTCAGCTCACCCGAGAAGGCTGCCTATGCGAAGGCGCTGGGCGCTTGGGAAACCATCGATTACAGCCATGAAGACGTTGCCAGGCGCGTTCTGGAATTGACCGATGGCAAGAAATGCCCGGTGGTTTACGACGGCGTAGGGCAGGACACCTGGCTGACCTCGCTCGATTGCGTGGCTCATCGTGGGTTGCTGGTCAGCTTCGGCAATGCTTCGGGCGCGGTGACCGGGGTCAACCTCGGTATTCTGGCGCAGAAGGGCTGTTTGTATGTCACGCGGCCAACCCTGGGGGGCTATGCCAATACCGCAGAGAACACTCAGGCCATGGCCGATGAGCTGTTCTCGATGATTTCCAGTGGCAAGCTCACTGTGGATATCAGCCAGCGGTATCCGTTGAGTGAGGCGGCGAAGGCGCAGACTGAACTGTCGGCGCGTCGCACCATGGGGTCGACGGTGTTGCTGCCATAATTGAGGCCGCTTTGCGGCCTATCGCGGGCAAGCCCGCTCCCACAGGGTACGTGCAACATCGGCCACTGTGGGAGCTGGCTTGC
>NZ_VXCP01000038.1 GCF_011355085.1 Pseudomonas akapageensis
TGCCAACGTGTACCTGGCTTCTGCTGAACTGGCTTCGGTGGCGTCCATCCTTGGCAAGCTGCCAAGCGTCGAGGAGTACATGGAGTACGCTGGCAAGATCGACAGCATGGCGGCGGATGTTTACCGGTACCTGAGCTTCGACCAGATCGCCGAGTTCCGTGAAGCGGCGGCGAATGCCAATATTCCGGTGGTTCAAGCGTAACGAAACACAGCGTTGAAAAAGCCCCGCCTTCTGACGGGGCTTTTTTATGGGCCTTGAGATACCTCCTCGTTCCCACGCGCAGNNGCCAGACGCTCTGCGTCGATCCGCCTACGCGACGCAGAGCGTCGCCGGATGCATTCCCACGCAGAGCGTGGGAACGAGGAATCAACGCGATATTTCAGACTTCCGCACCGCTATACCACGCCACACCCTCGGTATCCTCCGTCACCACGACCTTCCCCCGCGCCACCAGATAATTCAAATTGGCCAGGCTCTCCCCCGTGGCAAGCGACAACAGCCCGCCATCGATCTTGCGAGCGAACAGCGCCGAAAATACATCGACGACGCGCCTGGGGCCTTCGGCCAGCAGCTCCTGCAGCCGGTCGAGGGCGCGGCGGTGGCTGCCTTCGAGGTGGTTCAGCCGCGCATGCAGGCCATGGAATGGATCGTCATGGGCCGGCAACACCAGGACGTCATCGGGTATCTGCTGGCGGAGTTTGTCCAGCGACTCCAGCCAGTCATGCATGGGGTCGGCCAGCGGTTCGGTCGGGAATACCGACACATTGGAGGAGATGCGCGGCAGCACCTGGTCGCCGGAAATCAACAGCTTCAGTTCAGGGCAATAGAAACAGGCATGTTCGGGCGAATGCCCGGCGCCGACCACCACGTGCCAGTCGTGCTCGCCGATGCGCAGGGTCTGGCCGTCGCGCAGGCGCCGGTAGCTTTGCGGGAGCGGCGAGATCATTTCACCGAAACTGCCGAACCGGGCCTGGTAGTGGGCAAGCGCCGCCTCGTCCCATCCTGCCCGGCGATAGAAATTGACGCCCTCGACGGGCGCCTCGCGACCGGTGTCGGCAGCCAGCACGCGACAATTGAGATACTCGTCGCGAGTCATCCACAATTCACAGGCGTATCTGCGCGTCAGCCAGCCGGCCATGCCGACGTGGTCAGGATGCATGTGAGTGACCAGCACGCGGCTGAGTCCCTGCTCGCCAAGGGGGGCACCTTCGCCGATCAGGGCATCCCAGGCCTGCACGGTCTCTGCCGTGTGCATGCCGGTATCGAAGATGGCCCAACCGTCCCCATCGCGGACAGCCCACAGATTGATATGCGACAGCGACAATGGCAGCGGCATGCGAAGCCACAGCACGCCCGCGGCGATCTCTTTTACCGTGCCCGTGGCCGGTGGCTCGCCGCACGGATAGACCAGCGGCACCCGCACCGGCTTGCTCGCCGGCGTGCTGGCTGTCGCCTCGTCCAGTACCGCCGTGGTCTCGTTGAAATCCTGCATGCTGTCTCCCGAATGTGGCATGAACCGGTCCACTGGGAAGCTAGCATGAAGCGCTTGCCCGCCCCGGCTGAAACTACAAAATTTTACAGGGCAGAAGTGCCAAATCGCCTCACAGGTCTTCGAGCCTGCGCCGCCTGCGCCCTAGCCATCCACCCGAGGCGGCCCAGATCAGGGCCAGTGCCACACCGATGAACATCGCCAGTTGCGGATGTTCGCCCAGCACATCCAGCCCGCGCTTGACCCAGCCGCTGACCGCATCGCCACCGCGGTACACCACGGTATCGATGAAGTTCTTGGCTTTGTATTTCTCTTCGGGCGCCAGCACCGTGTAGAGCATCTCTCGCCCAGGACGAACCAGCGCGTACTCTCCGGCCCGGCGGACGACCATCACCACCACGAACACGGCAAAACCCGGTGCCAGCGCCAGCCACAGGAAGCCGGCGACCATGACCAGGGGCACAGCCACCAGCAAGACGCCCACGCCCAACTTCTGCGCGATGCGGCCGGTGAAGAAGATTTGCGTCAGGATAGCGAGGGTCTGCACCACCGCATCGATCAGGCCGAACACCTGGGTCTGGCGGGTGCGATCGGCAAACGTCTGCGCCACCAGCCGCGCCTGCTCGATGTACAGGAAGGTACTGACACTGGCCAGCAGCACCACGAACAGCGAGATGCCCAGCAGATAAGGCGAATACAGGACCGCCGTGGCGCCTGCGAACGGGTTGCCGCCCAACGGTCTGGAACGCGGATGTTCGACCTCGGCGGGCAGAGGATGGCGATCGCGCCAGTGTTGCAGGTACAACGTCGCGCCGATGCTGCCGAGCAGAAACAGCGTCGACAGCAGCACCAGCCCCGAATGGCCGATGATCCCGACCAGGGTTGTGCCCAGAATCGGCCCGACCAGCCCGCCCAGGCTTGCGCCCCCGGCCAGCAAGCCGAACAGGCGCTTGCCCTGCTCGTTGGAGAACAGGTCGGCCAGTACACTCCAGGCCAGGGAAATGACCAGCAGGTTGAACACCGACAACCAGATGTAGAACGCCCGGGCGGCCCAGAGGTTATCCGGCTGCACCGCGAAGATGGCCGCGAACAGCAGCAGGTTGCTCGCCAGAAAGCCGTAGGTCCAGGGCAGGATACGCCGCCGCTCGACCTTTGAAGCCACCCAGCCGAACAGCGGCAGCGTCATCAGGGTGACGACAAAGGTGCCAGTGAACAACCACTGCAGATTGTCTACACCACCGGACACGCCCATGGTCTCGCGCACCGGGCGCAGCATGAAGTAACCGGCGAACAGCAGGAAGAATAGAACCAGGCCGCCGACCACGGCGGCGCCCTCTTCTTCGCGGACATGCAAGCCCTTGCCCAGCAGGACGCCGAGGCGACTGCGCAGTACCGGCTCGGACATGTGGCCCCTGCCCTCAGGCGAATTGCTGGATCAGGCTTCGCTGCTGCTCGGCGCTGAGTAACGGACCGGTCCCGGCCTTGAGCTGGTCGAGCTGGCGGTCGGGTCGGCTGGTCGCGGGGATCACCGCGGTCACCGCCGGATGGCTGATGGCGAACTTGAGAAACAGCTGGGCCCAGCTGCCGATACCCACCTCCGCCGCCCATGGGGGCAGCGCCTGGTCCTTGACCCTGGAAAACAGCCGGCCATCGTCGAAAGCCCGATTGATCAGCACCGCCACGCCTTTGTCCCGGGCCAGCGGCAGCACGGTTCTGGCGGCATTGGGCGAGTTGACCGAATAGTGGATCTGAATGAAGTCGAGCTTTTCCTTGCGCAGCAGCCGCTCCATTTCCTCAAGGCCGCTGTCGACATAATGGGTGATACCGACGTAACGGGTCTTGCCCTGGGCCTTGAGTTCATGGGCGTAGGGCAATTGCTCCTGCCAGTCGCGCATGTTGTGGATCTGCAGCAGATCGACTTGGTCAGTGCGCAGCTTCTGCAACGAGCCAGCCCACTGTGCCCGCGCATCGGCGGGGCTGTCGGCGGCAATCTTGGTGGCCAGGAACGTTTCCCGGCGCCAGCCACCCTCGGCCAGCAACTGGCCAAGTATCGCGTCGGCGCCGCCGTAATTGGGCGAGGTATCGATGACCCGCGCGCCATGCTGGAAGAACTCCTGCAGCACTTGCTTGAGCTGCTGGTACTGTTGCGACCCAGCCTCGACTTCGAAACTGCCGGAGGTGCCGGCACCGATCACCGGCAGCAACTCACCGGTAGAGGGGATCTTGCGGGTCTGCAGGGGCGCTGCCCCCGCCTCCTGGGCGAAGGCAGCCCCAGGAACGACCAGCAAACCAAGGCCCGCCGTGGCTGTGGTTGCGAGAAAGTGGCGACGGGTGAACATGCTCAAGTACCTTTCACTGGAGCGCACCTGTCTAGCGTAGCCTGCCCGGAAGGGGTAGTTTCATGGATTATCCCTTCGGGCAGGAACACGGCTCACAACCCCGCTGAAGGTCGCTCATGCCAAGGCTTCATTCCCGTCGCAGCTTCCTGCGTGCCTCCGTGGCCACGGCCGCCACCGGCGCTGCCCTGTCCTGGTTGCCCGCCACGATCCGACAGGCCCTGGCGATCGAGGCCAACAGCGTCACCGGCACTATCAAGGATGTGCAGCACGTGGTCATCCTGATGCTGGAGAATCGCTCGTTCGACCACTACTTCGGCACGCTCAAGGGCGTGCGCGGCTTCGGGGATCGCTTCCCGATTCCATTGGCCAGCGGCCAGCCGGTCTGGTATCAGAGCGACGGCGTACGGGAAATCACCCCGTTTCGCCTGGACATGGCGCACATGAACGCGCTGAAGGCCCACAGCACCGCCCACAGCTTTGCCGATACCCAGGCAGCCTGGAACCAGGGCAGCTACGGCTTCTGGCCGAAGTTCAAGGTCGACGGAGATACCGGCCAGATCAGCGGTCATAACATGGGCTATTACACGCGCGAGGAAATTCCCTTCCAGTTCGCACTGGCCGAGGCGTTCACCCTGTGTGACAACTACTTCTGTTCCGTACTGTCGGGTACCGAGCCGAACCGCATCGTCTTCTGGTCGGGCGCCAACTTCGACCCGGCGCAGCGGCGCAAGGGCCGTAACGCCACCCCCGAAACCTCGGAGCCGAACAACCTGCGCTGCACGATTACGGGTACCTGGCCTACACCGGGTTACCGCTACAGGAGCAATGGTTTCGATTGGCCAACGGTGCCCCAAGTGCTGCAAAAGGCAGGTGTCAGCTGGCGCATCTATCAGGACCCGAACGACAATTGGGACGGCTCGATGAATGGCTGCCTGGCATTCAACGCATTTCGCAACGCCGAACCCGGTTCGGCCATCTACGAGAATGGCATGAGCAAATGGTCGATGGACGACCTCGCCAGCCATGTGCAGAACGACACACTGCCGCAGGTTTGCTGGATACTGCCGTCGCAGCAACAGTCCGAACACCCCAGCGGTTCCAGCCCGGTCAGCGGCGCCGATTTCACTCATCGCGTGCTCGCCGCCCTGGTGGCCAATCCGCAGGTCTGGAGCAGCACCGTGCTGTTCATCACCTACGACGAAAACGACGGCTTCTTCGATCACGTCCCGCCCCCCGCAGTCCCCTCCTTGAACCCCGATGACTCACTGGCCGGCGCCGCGACCCTCGACCTGACAGGCATGTACTTCCATGCAGGAGCCGATACCCACCGCTACCTCGACCCTGTCGACACCGCCAGCGGCACGCTGCGGCCTTACGGCATGGGGCCGCGAGTGCCCATGTATGTGGTGTCGCCGTGGAGCAAGGGCGGCTGGGTCAGCTCGCAAGTCTTCGATCACACCTCGGTCGCGCAATTTCTCGAGCGACGTTTCGATCTGCTGGTGCCGGCGATTTCGCCCTGGCACCGGGCCGTCAGCGGCGACTTGAGCGACGCTTTCGACTTTGCCGCGCCGAACGATCCGACCTTGCCTGGCCTTCCCGACACCCGCCAATACGCTTCGATAGAAGCACAGCAGCTGACCTTGCTGCCGGCCACGGCCCCCGCCACACTGGCGAGTTTCGTCCAGGATCCCGGAACGCGGCCGTCACGCGCGACACCCTATGTACTGGAGGTCAATGCCAGCACGTCCAATGATGGCAAGGTAACGCTGCAGTTCGTCAACAGCGGCCGCCAAGGCGCGGTGTTCCATGTCTACGACATGCGGCATCTGGAGCGTATTCCACGGCGTTACACCGTGGAAGCGGGCAAGGTCCTCGATGACAGTGCCTGGCAAGCGGCCAGCGCCGACGGCAGCTATGACCTGATCGTCTTCAGTACCAATGGGTTTGTTCGCACTTTCAAGGGCAGCGTGGCCACTGCGTTGGTGCTGAAACTTGCGTACGACACGGCGGGTGGTGCCATTCGTTTGCAGGTGAGCAACTCAAGCCCTGAGCCCGTGAACGTCACGATCACAGCCAACGCCTACCGCGACGATGGCCCCTGGACCCTGAGCATTGCGCCCCGTGGTCAGGCGGCGAACACCTGGCGCCTTGACCAGAGCGGCAACTGGTATGACTTCACCGTGCAGGCGGCTGGCTTCGAGCGGCGCTTCGCCGGGCGCATGGAGAACGGGCAGGGCTCAATCAGTGACCCGGCGATGGGAGCCTGAAGCAAGCTTATACCTCGTTACCTCGTTACCTCGTTACCTCGTTCCCACGCTCTGCGTGGGAATGCCGTACCAGACGCTCCGCGTCGACCTACGCGAGCGCTTTGCTGCGCGTCTCTGGATGCATTCCTTTGCTGCGCGTGGGAACGAGTACTTTTGCCATTCTCCAATTGTGAACGATACAGTCATTATTATTCAGTTTATGGAAGCTTAACTCGGCGCTACTCTGGCCTCGTTCCCCACCATTTTCCGGATGGCATCATGACCATTTTTTCCAGCCACACCCATGCCGTATCCATCAACCCGACCACGGGCGAGGCGATCGGCCATTACCCGTTCGAATCCGACTCGGCACTGGACGCCGCCCTGTCCCGGGCCGCGGCTGGCTTCTCGATCTGGCGGCGCAAGTCGGCAGAACAAAGGGCCCAATTGCTGATCGCCCTGGCCAAGGTACTGCGCGAAAATATCGAGCCGATGGCACGGATGATCACCCTGGAAATGGGCAAGCCCGTGACTCAGGCACGTGGCGAAATCGAAAAGTGCGCGGGTCTGTGCGACTGGTACGCCAGCCACGGCCCGGCCATGCTCGCCCCCGAGCCGACCCTGGTCGAGAACAACAAGGCGCGCATCGAGTACCGTCCGCTGGGCCCGATCCTGGCCGTCATGCCCTGGAACTTCCCCATCTGGCAGGTGCTGCGTGGCGCTGTTCCGGCACTGATCGCGGGCAATACCTATGTCCTCAAGCATGCACCGAATGTCATGGGCAGCGCCTATCTGCTGCTGGATGCCATCAAGCAAGCCGGCTTCCCTGAAGGTGTATTCGAAGTCATCAACGTGACCCCGGATGGCGTCTCCAAAGCCATCGCCGACCCACGCATCGCCGCCGTGAGCCTGACCGGCAGTGTGCGTGCCGGTACCGCAATCGGCGCACAAGCCGGTGCAGCGCTGAAGAAATGCGTACTGGAACTCGGTGGCTCCGACCCTTTCATCGTGCTTAACGACGCGGACCTGGACGAGGCCGTCAAGGCAGCCGTCATTGGCCGTTATGCAAACACTGGCCAGGTCTGCGCGGCCGCCAAGCGCCTGATCGTCGAGCAAGGCGTGGTGGAGGAATTCACCCGCAAATTCGTCGAGGCGACCCGCGCCCTGGTGGTCGGCGACCCACTGGCAGCGGATACCTACATCGGCCCGATGGCCCGCTTCGACCTGCGTGACGAACTGGACCAGCAGGTCCAGGCCACGCTGGCAGAAGGCGCGACACTGCTGCTCGGTGGCCAGAAGGCGGCAGGCGCCGGCAACTTCTACGAGCCGACCGTATTGACAGATGTCACCGATCAGATGACCTCGTTCAAACAGGAACTGTTCGGCCCGGTGGCGTCGATCATCACCGCCCGGGATGCCCGCCATGCGCTGGAATTGGCCAACGACAGCGAGTTCGGTCTCGCCTCGACCATTTATACCCGCAACGTCGAATTGGCCGAGCAGCTCGCCGCCGAGCTTGATACAGGCGGTGTGTTTATCAATGGCTATTGCGCGTCGGACCCACGCGTGACCTTCGGTGGCGTGAAGAAGAGTGGCTTTGGCCGCGAGCTTTCCCACTTCGGCGTGCGCGAATTCTGCAATGCGCAAACGGTCTGGCTGGATCGTCGTTGATCTGAAAATGGCGTAGGGAGCCTGCGGCTTCCTACGCCAGCCCAAATTTATAATAATTAGCAATATCATTTATGCGCAATCAATCAATCCCTCGTTTTCATGTTTTGCGCACTTCTCCCTTCCTACTAATAACTTCGAATTATATATAAGTAGTTTGAAGAGACTTAAATTCCTTCGCAGATATGCGCGCCAACCCTTTGGAATACATATCATTAATCTGCGTCAAAGTTGCACCTCCCCGTTTGCCACCACCCGACGCCCGCCGCCCTTCACAGCCTTTTCACACCTCATTGACGGCTCATTGACATCTGTCGGCCCGGATCTAGTCTTTCATCCGTGAATAATTCTCAGAAACAAATTGTAAAAAAATAACACTTACCACCTATCAGAAATGTCTCGACAGCAAGTCGGGCGTTCAATCCGGAGTTCAAACCTTTTCACTGAAGCGCGCATTTTCACGCCTGTTATGGAGTTGAGGATGAAGCCAACGTTGAAAATTTATATCAGTGGGCTGTACTGCGGCCCTAACCCTTCGGCAGGCGTCGGTGTGGCGCGATCCCTGCGCCTGGCCTACCCCGACGCCACCCTGATCGGCGTCGACTACTCCAACCGCAGCAGCGGAATCCACTCACCCGATTTTGACGATGTCTGGATTCAACAGCCCTGGAACAAGCTCGACCTGGATGCCTACGCAGCCACTGTCCGCGATCGACTCGAGGAGGAATCAGCGTACTGGATCTCCTGCCTGGACCTGGAAATTCTCTGGATGGCCCAGGCCCTGGGTTCGTATCCACGGCTGCTGATCCCGCCGCGTGAAGCCCTGAATCAGATCGCCAAGCCCGCAGTCCCGGCGCACCGAGGGCTGCCGGTCGAGATACCGCCGTTCATGTCGACCATCGAAGACGACTGGACACTGCATACCTTCGGCCGCCGGCACGGCTGGCGGGTCTGGCTCAAAGGGCCGTACTACGATGCGGTCCGGGTCAATTCGTGGCCGGCGTTCATGGCCTTGCGCGCGGCGCTGCAAAGCACCTGGAAAACCGAAAAGCTCTTTTTGCAGGCCCACGTGCGCGGGCTCGAGGAATCAGTGAGTTTCAGCGCCTATCGCGGTCACCTGCTGGACGCCATACACATGGTCAAACGCGACGTCACCCCTGAAGGCAAGACCTGGGGCGGCCAGATCCTGGAGCCAACAGCGGACTTCCTCACCCCCCTCAGGGAAATGGTCAGCGCGCTGAACTGGACCGGGGGCGCGGAGCTGGAAATGATCCATGATCCGGCTGGGGAATTCTGGTTGATGGAGATGAATCCGAGGTTTCCCGCCTGGATTCACGGAACGACCCTTGCCGGGCGCAATCTGGTGGGCCAGTTGGTGGAAGCCGCGAGCGGCGTCCCCATGTGCCAGGCCCAGCGACAATCAGACGAGTTCGCCCGCATCGTGCTAGAAATGCCCGTGCGCTCCGGCTATCCGGTACCTCCACTGCAAGAACCCCTGCACGGCAGCCAACAGCCCAGTGCGAAATATCCGTCAGGGATGCCCAACCTGGCGCACCGGCTGCACCAGCTTCAACGCCTCACCCGCCCTGTGCTCGCAGCGGAACCCGCCCCGGTGCCTGCCAGCATTCCTGCGAGTTTCATCGAAGACATTCTGGGCGTCGATCTCGATCACGTGCAAACGCCGTTTCACATCCTGCTACCGCGTACGGCGTTACGCAGTTTCAGCCAGCTTGCCACGACCACGCTCGCCGCCTCGTCGGCACAATGCGACGTCCGAGCGGCCTATAGCATCAAGACTAATCCGGATGAACGCCTTGTCGCGCTTGCCCGGGACACGGGCTTTCTGGCCGAGGCGATCAGTGAACGGGAAGTGGCCAAGGCGCTCGAGATGGGCTTTGCACCAGGGAACGTCATTCTCAACGGTCCGGCCAAGGGTTGGCCGAGCCAGGTCCTGGCGCATCCCATCCACGCGATCTTCTGCGATTCGATCGAGGAGTTGCGCCAGGTGGTGCAGCGCGCAAGCGATGGCGAGGACGTGGCGAAAATCATCGGCGTCAGGCTGCACGGCCCGCAGTTGATCTCTCGTTTCGGCATACCGGTGTCGTCCCATGAAGCCTTCAACGAGATGATCAAACTGCTGCGGGCACTGCCGCAAAGTGTTGAGATTGGCTGCCATTTTCACATCGCCAACAGCTTTTTCGGGGTCGAGCAATGGTGGCGGCTCTATGAATCGTCGTTGCGCTGCGCCAAAGCCATCGAATCCTGCACAAACCGCACGGTGGCGTGCGTGGACATTGGCGGCGGCTGGTTCCCCGACGACTTCGAAAACGACCTTGTGCCAAAACTGGGCAATGCCGTGGCACAGGCGCGCGAGGCCCTTCCCGGTCTGCGCCAATTCATCCTGGAGCCGGGCAAGGCCATGGTGCAGCACGCAATGGCCGTCGCGGTGCGCGTACTGGAGGTGCGCAAGCACCGGGGGCAACCCGAAGAAATCGTCGTCGATGGGTCGATCGCCGAGCTGCCGCACGCCTCCCAGTACCCCCATCGCATCCTGCAAAAGGACCACAAGACCGGCCAATGGCAACCGATGGCCCGAGGCAAGGCGCGGATCCTGGGAAGGCTGTGCATGGAGGACGACATCCTGGCGCCCAATGTCCAACTGCCCGAGGACATCGCCGAAGGCAAGATCCTCGCGATCTGCGATGCCGGTGGCTATGACAGCAGCATGACCTACACCTTTGGCCGAGGTAATACCCATGGACTTTAGTCCGTCGCTTCCCGACGAGATCACGATCGATACCTGGCACACCCATCCTGCCTCCTGCCTTTCCCATCATGGACAAGCCTGTTGCCACAACGCGAGGAACTGGCTGATCAGCCAGGACTACAGCCTCGACACCGTGGGCGGCATCGACAGCCAGCTGCTCTCGGCGCCGCGCTGGATCCCTGAGCGCTATGAATGGGGGCCTTCGCCCTGGCCGTTGTACTGGTGCGACGCCATCGGGATGAAGAAACTCGACTGCGGGGCGTTGGCGGCCATCGCTCGCGAGGTCTACCTGGCGCGCGGCGTCGAAGCCGCACCCGTGCAGCTCATCCAGCGGCTTTCCAGCCATGCGATTGGTCAGTTGCGCAAAATCTGGCGGGACGGGCCCGGGTACTTCAACTGGTTGGCCGAAGACAAGATCTATCACGAGGCCGTGGCCGTAAGCCTCGACGGGACGCGGATACAGATCTGGGACGCCACCAACGGCTGGTGGATAGGTCCGACGCAGACCGAAGGGTACGGTGCCGTGCTCCAGGTGAAAGTGGGCCCGTTTCAGCCCGATTCGCAGCAAACCCTGCACTGGGGCGACCGCGAGCTGACGCCCGGCAGCTGGACCCGGATATGTACTTGACCGGACCCACCACAAGCGGCGTGCGCGCGCTTTTTTTCGGTATCAGCCAAAGCGTGTTTCAGCAGAATGGGTACACCGGACTCATTCTGCTTGGCGGGGTGTTTCTCAGTTCACCCAGGGCGGGCCTCGCCGCTCTGCTGGGGCTGTTCACCAGTACCGGGCTGGCGTGGGCGATGGGCGCCGAGCGTGGTCTGGTCCTGATCGGGGTCTACGGATTCAATGGTTTCTTTTCGGGCCTGGCCGTGGCGTCCTTCCTCGAACCCATCCCCGGGCTCTGGCTTGTCGTGGCCATTGGTGGCGCCTTGGCGGCAGTGCTGACCACTGCGTTGCGGCGACTCCTGGGCCGCTGGCAGCTCCCTGTGCTCAGCGCTCCTTTCGTCTGCGTGATGTGGCTGATCCTGCTCCTGGCCATCCAGTTCGATGGCCTTGCTCACGCCGCGGATCCTCTCCCCGGGCTGGCCCAGCGCTGGCTGGCAGCATCCGCCAGGCCATGGTGGGAGCTGTTGACGAATGAGCAAGGGATCGCCAGTGTCCTCCTCAATGGAACGCTGCGAGGCGTCAGCCAGATCTTTTGTCAGGACGATCCGCTGGTGGGTCTCATCTTCCTGATCGGGCTGCTCGCGAGCTCGGCCCGGGCCGCCACGCTCGCGGCAGCCGGTGCATTGACCGGTACCCTGGTCGCGCTGCTCATCGGTGCTCAGGACTGGGCGATCTTTCACGGTTTGTACGGCTTCAACTCCGTACTTAGTGCCCTTGCCGTATTGACCCTCAGTGCAAAGCCAGGCTGGCGAACCCCGATTGCGGCGCTGTTGTGCGCGGCGGTCGCGGCGATCGCGACCGGGGTAATGATCCCGCTGTTGCGCCCTGCCGGATTGCTGGTGTTGAGTGCTCCCTTCTGTCTTGCTTCCTGGACGTTTCTGCTGGCGTTGCAGGAGCGTCATCCGGTGTTGCAGTAAAAAACCCCCTTTCACATCGGCATGTGCGCCTTGCTCGCAGAACGATCATGCCTGGGCAACCAAAGGGAGATGAAAGCGGCCAGGGCGATGAAGCCCGAGGAAACCCACAAGCAGGTCGAAAGGCCATGGCGCTGATAAATCCAGCCCGACAGCAGGGTGCCGAGCAGCCGGCCAAGGGCGTTGGACATATAGTAGAAGCCGACGTCCAGCGACACGCCGTCTTCCTTGGCGTACGAGACGATGAGATAGCTGTGCAACGAGGAGTTGATCGCGAACAGCGCGCCGAACACCATCAGCCCACCCAGCAACACGACCTCGGCCGACCACCCTGCCGACAAGCCCACGGCAATTGCCGCCGGCAAGCCCGCCAGCAGCGCTGCCCAAACAAAGGCAGCTCGCCCATCCGGCACATGCCCACTCTTCTTGCCGGTGATGTTAGGCGCCAACGACTGGACAATGCCGTAGCCAATCACCCAGGCCGCCAGGAAACCGCCCACCGACCAGAAACCCCAGCCCAGCACCGTGCTCAGGTAAACCGGCAACGCCACCACGAACCACAGATCGCGAGCACCGAACAGGAACATCCGCGCCGCCGAGAGGATATTGATCGCCCGGCTTTTGGAGAGGATGTCGCGGAACTTCGGCTTGGCCCTGGCCTTGCCCAGGTCCTGCTTGAGCAAGCACAGGCTGGCGACCCAGATCAGCGCCAGCGTCGCGGCCATCGCCAGTACCGCGGTCGCGAAGCCCAGCATGGCCAGCAGCGCACCGCCTAGAAAGAAACCCACGCCCTTGAGCGCGTTTTTCGAACCCGTGAGCCTGGCCACCCATTGGTAGAGCGTGCCTTGCTGGCTGTCGGGGACCAGCAGTTTGATCGAGCTCTTGGCGCTCATCTTGTTGAGGTCCTTGGCAATGCCCGACAGTGCCTGGGCCCCCATTACCCAGGGAATGGTCAGCCAGGCAGTGGGTACCGCCAGCATCGACAAGGCCACCACCTGCAAGCCCAGACCGATATTCATGGTGCGGTTGAGGCCCAGGCGAGCACCGAGGTAGCCGCCCACCAGGTTGGTGATGACCCCGAAAATTTCATAAAACAGGAACAGTGCGGCAATTTGCAGCGGCGTGTAGCCCAGGCTGTGAAAGTGCAGCACCACCAGCATGCGCAGGGCGCCATCGGTGAGGGTGAAGGCCCAGTAATTACCCGTGATCAGCAGGTATTGGCGCACCGACGGGGACAGGGCTGACAACGCTTTCATGCTCGCCCCCCGTCAATCGGCCAGGCCGACCAGCCTGGCCAGTTCGACGACGCGGTTGGCGTAACCCCATTCGTTGTCATACCAGGCATAGATTTTCACCTGGGTACCATTGACCACCAGGGTCGACGGCGCATCGATGATCGATGAGCGTGGGTCGGTGCGGTAGTCGATCGATACCAGCGGACGCTCCTCATAGCCCAGGATGTTGTTCAACGGACCCTCGGCGGCCGCCTTGAGCAAGGCATTGACCTCCTCCACCGTAGTGGCTCGCTCCACTTCGAACACGCAATCGGTGAGCGAGGCATTGGCCAGAGGCACACGCACGGCGTGGCCATTGAGACGGCCACGCAGTTCAGGGAAGATTTCCGCAATGGCGGTAGCCGAACCGGTGCTGGTCGGGATCAGGCTCATGCCCGAGGCGCGGGCGCGACGCAAGTCCTTGTGCGGCTGGTCGAGGATGCTTTGGGTGTTGGTCAGATCGTGGATGGTGGTGATCGAACCATGGCGAATACCCAGGTGCTCGTGGATCACCTTGACCACCGGGGCCAGGCAGTTGGTGGTGCAGGAGGCCGCCGTCACGATGCGGTGCCGGGCCGGATCGAACAGGTGCTGGTTCACGCCCATGACCACATTCAAGGCGCCCTGCTCCTTGACCGGCGCACAGACCACTACACGCTTGACCCCCTGCTCCAGATACGCCTGAAGCACGGCGACTGTCTTCATTCTGCCGCTGGCCTCGATCACCAGATCGCAGCCCGACCAATCCGTGTCGGCAATGCTCTTGTTGCCGGTGACCTTGATGCGCTTGCCATCGATCACCACCTGCTCGCCTTCGGCAGTGGCCTGGTGGTGCCAACGACCGTGCACGGAATCGAAGTTGAGCAGGTGCGCATGGGTTTGCGCATCGCCTGCCGGATCATTGATCTGCACGAACTCGAACGCTGGCCAGCCCCAGGCTGCGCGCAGGGCAAGACGTCCGATACGGCCAAAACCGTTGATGCCTATTTTGATGCTCATCGAGTGGATCCTTTGGGACTGCTGGCTGCGGCCAGGGAATGATTCAACAACAAGCGGCGCGGCGCTGGGGGCGCTCGCCCATTGCATCGAGGCGGCAGGAAGTGGGGTCGAGCCAGCGCCGGTTGGCGTCCAGCGTGCCTCTCAGTACGGCATTGACCCAGTCCGGCAGGTTCGGATGCAGGCGGTAATACACCCATTGGCCCTGCCGGCGATCTTCCAGCAACCCGCTGTTGCGCAATTGCGCCAGGTGCCGGGAGATCTTTGGCTGGCTTTCATCGAGCGCACAGGTCAGCTCGCATACGCACAGTTCTTCCTCGCGGGTGATCAGCAACATGAGGCGAATGCGGGTTTCGTCTGCCAGGCATTTGAACAGGGCGGTGGGCGTCAGCGGGTCAGCCATGGGGAATCTCGTGTTTCCGGCGAACAGGTCCATATATGTTTTTTCGAATATATGGAAATTCGTATATCCAGTAAAGCCCCGTGCCTTCTGACAATCGCGGCCAGGGCCGCTCCCACAGGGTATCTACTCGTCTGACTTGTTCGCCTGCACCGCCACTTCGATAGCCCGGACGCTGACCGCAGCAAATATCGCCGTCATCAGCACGCCGTTGAAACCGAGCAGTATTGCCAATACACGCGAGACAGATTGTTTTGGGACCAAATCCCCATAACCGATGGTCAGACCGCTGACGAAAGCAAAATAAATCCCCTCCAGTGGCTTCCATGATTCCACATAGCTGATGATCAGACCGAACAGCAAGATCGAAAACAGCAGGATGGAAAGGATCGGCCAAACAATCTGGAGGTAGTACCACACCGCTTTGTAGAACTCCCGACGGACGCGCTTGGCGTGAGCGTGGTTCATGGCTTGGGCTTCCTGTGCGTTGACGTGTCAGCACTGTTTCTCTCGGTGCAGGCGCCCATGGAGTACATTTGTACTCCATGGTAGCAACAGGCGCGCGCCCTGCCCTTCATAGGGTATAGCCCATGCAGTGCGCTGCAACCCTCACGCACAATATTGTGCGCGTTGATCCTCGATCAGTTTGAGCGCGGCTTCCCAGGCCAGTTGCACGATGCCTTCGCCATCATCGTCCTCGAACTGCCGCGCCGTGTGCTCGCAAGTCTGTGGATCGGGTTGAAGCAGCTCGCGGTTGCCGGCCAACGCCTGAACCTGGGCCTGGCAGGCGCGTTCAAGGAAGTAGATATTCTGGAAGGCTTCGGCGGCGCTGCTGCCTGCGGCCAGCAAGCCGTGATTGCGCAGGATCATTGCATTGTGCGGGCCCAGGTCGCGAACCAGGCGCTCACGCTCCTGGGTGTCGAGGGCAATCCCTTCGTAAGCGTGATAACCCAGGCGGTTGTAAAACTTCAGGGCATGCTGACTGATGGGCAGCAAGCCCTCCGCTTGCGCGGAAACCGCGATGCCGGCTGCGGTGTGGGTGTGAATGACGCAATGCAGATCCGGTCGCGCCTGATGAATGGCCGAATGGATGACGAACCCTGCTCGATTGACGCGGTGATTGGGGAACAGCGTATCCACCACGCGACCGTCACTGTCGATCTTGACCAGGTCACTGGCGGTCATCTGCTCGAACAGCGTCCCGTAGCGGTTGATCAGGAAATGCCCTGAGTCATCATCAAGACGCATTGAGATATGCGTATCGATCAGGTCGGTCATACGAAAATGCGCCACAAGGCGGTAAAGTGCAGCCAGTTCGCATCGTGCTGCCCATTCTGTTGCCGATACGCCGGAAGGAAAGTCTTGCATGGGTTTCACACCACTCGATTGAAGCGTTGATTTGTGTTGGTGTGTCTTTTTAAGAGACCCGGCAGGATCGCGGCAATTCGCCATTCCTTATACTGATTATTTTGCCGACCAATAAAGGGCTTTTCATGAGCGACGACCCAGGCCGTCCGGGTGTTTCCCACGCATCAAAGCGGCCCTTGAGTGAACGGGTGGACTGGAACCTGCTGCGAACCTTTCAGGTGATCGCTCAAGAGCTGAGTATCAGCCGGGCGGCCGTACGCCTGCATTTGTCCCAGCCTGCGGTGAGCCAGGCCCTCAAACGCCTGGAAGAACAGCTGGGCGTGCCACTGATCGAGCGCCATGGACCGCGCTTTGTCCTGACTCGTGCCGGTATGGAAACCTTGCGAATAGCAGGCGATGTTCAAGGGCAATTCGGCCAACTGGACGCCGCCATCGAGCAGTCCCGTGGGCAAGTCGTTGGCCAGATACGCCTGCTGTCGGTCAGCGGCATTCAGTACGCGCCGTACGACCGGTTTCTGGCCGACTTGCATCGCGACTATCCGGGTATCGGCCTGGAGATCGTGGTGCAGTCGAGCGACGAAATTCTCAGTGCATTGGGGCAAAGAACCGCCGCCTTCGGCCTGGCCGTGAATCGCCGCAGCTACCCGGGACTGCAACAGCAATGCCTGTACAGCGAACGCTACCAATTCTATTGCAGTGACCAGCATCCGCTGTTCGGGCGCATCGACTTGACCCTCGAGGACCTCAGGGCACAACCCTTGATCGTCTTTACCGGCGACACGCTTGGCGGAACGCTGTCACCGCTTGCCGAGTTCCGCGATCGGGAACGGCTGTCCGGAAAGATCGTTGCCTCGTCGGCCAACACCCAGGAAGTATTGCGCCTGGTCCTGGCCGGCTTCGGCATCGGCTGCCTGCCCGTGCAGCTCTGTGAGGCTGAACTTGAAGCAGGCCGTCTCTGGCGGCTGCCGCCCGAGGGTGGGGTGTGTTCGCTCGACGTCAATATCCTGTGGAACGCCGAACAGCGCCTCAGCCAGGCCGAGGCGCTGTTCCTGCAACGCTTGCGGGATATAGCTTTGATCAACGATGGATGCGCGTGAGCAATTCCAATGACAGCCATGTCGCGCGTGTCGAAAAACGAATACCTGTTGCTGGACAGCCTGCACTACGACAGCCAGCGCATCGCCGACGTAGAACCCCGATGGGAACTCGATCACAGGGTAGTCAAAAAAATCGTGGCCGTGCCAGGGTATCCTGTACGCCGAGCGCCGGTTGATTTGCCAGCGGATGCAAAAAACCGGAATCGACCCAATCATTTTTCTTCATCCCTGCCAGGAGATGAGATGGGCAGTTTTTTGCACTGAGTTTCGTAGCGAATGTCTTTCTGTACCCCATCGTTCCACTCCTTGTGACTCAAGTTGCGGGTAAGTTTGGCGCAAAGCCAGTCTGGCCATATAGTGGGGGTCGGCCATCGTCGCACGGTCCCGTCGCTGCTACCGGAGGCAATATAATTGCTGTCCTCGCTAAAAGCCACGCTATTGACCCGCCCCTCATGTCCCTGGAGCGGTCGGCCAATAGGAGTCCCGTTTTCTGCATCCCATAGCTGAAGCGTCCGGTCCGCGCTGCCGGAGACAATGAATTTATGGTCTTGGCTGAAGTCCAGGCTACTAATCCTGTCCTCATGCCCTTTAAAAGCTTTCCTAATCGAGCGCCCGGTGCTCGCATCCCACAGCATTAGCATTCCGTCCTTGCTGCCGGAGGCAACACGGGCACCATCGCGACTGAAGGCCACGCTAGAGACCTCGCCGCTCTGCCCCTGCAACGGCTGGAGAATTGGTTCCCCGGTTTCTGCATTCCACAGCCGCAGCATCCCGTCCTTGCTGCCAGAGACAATACGACTGCCATCGTTATCGAAGGCCACGCTAGTGACCTCGCCATTATGGCCCCGCAACGGCGGAAGTATTGATTTCCCGTTTTCTGCATTCCAGAGCCGCAGCGTCGAATCCGTGCTACCGGAGACAATACGGCTGCCATCGGGGTTGAAGGCCACGCTAGTGACCTCGCCGTCATGCCCCCGCCACTGCTGGGTAATTGGTTTCCCGGTTTCTGCACTCCACAGCCGCAGCATCCCGTCCTTGCTGCCAGATACAATTAGGCTGCCATTGCCACTGAAAGCCACGCTTGAGACCTCGCCGTCATCCCCCTGCAATATCGATAAAATCTCCTCTTTGTTTTTTTTGGCCGCCCACTGTCGCAATGTTGAGTCCGTGCTGAGGGAAAGAATGCGGTCAGGACGAAAGGCCACACTCAAGACCACTGAATAATCCCGCATAATCACTTCTCCAATCGACGCCCCTGTATGCGCAGACCACACCTGCAGTGACTGGTCCAGACTGCCGGAGACGATGCGATTGCCTTCCTGGTTGAAGGCCAGGAACTCACTGTTATGCCCACGTATTGGCGGGCCCATTGGATTCCCGGTATTTACATCCCATTCGCGCACTGTTTGATCACGACTGCCGGAGACGATGTGGATGTCGTCCGACTTGAAGACCACTTTAGTGACCGGCCCCTCATGCCCCTTCAAGGGCTCACCAACAGGCTTCCCAGTAGTTGCATCCCACAATCGTATCGTCCAATCCCTACTGCCGGAGACGATACGACTGCCATCCTTGTTGAAAGCTACAGTCGCGACTGTTCCTTGATGCCCCTTCAACGGCTCAAAAACGGGCTTGCCGGTTTTTGCATCCCACAATAGTAGAGTCCAATCCGCACCCCCGGAGACGATACGACCGTCCTTGCTGAAAGCCACAGAGGTGACCATGCCTTTATGCCCCTTCAACGGATCACCAATCGGCTCCCCGGTTTCTGCATCCCATTGCTGTAGCGTGCCGTCGGTGCTACCAGAGACGATACGACTGCCATCCTGGTTGAAAGCCAGAGTCGTGACCGACACCTTCTCTTTCGTCCACATCAATTCGCTGTTTTCGCTGTTTTGGGTATCCCACATCCGCAGCGTCTTATCCCGACTGCCGGAGACAATACGACTGACATTTTTTGGATTGAAAGCCACACTCACTACCCGTTCTTTATGCTGCTTTTCCTTTGGCGCCGACCAGATCTTTTTCCCGGTTTTTACCTCCCATAATTGCAGTGTCCCATCAAGATTCCCGGTGACAATGTTATTGCCGTCCGGATCCAGGGCCAGCGCGTTGATCTGGTGATTGGTATCCCACACTTTGCTTGTATTATCTGTGGTCACCATCGCGAACAACAGGGCATTGTCTACCTCCGAATGAGGGGCGGCTGCTTTCGCCGCCAGCAGTTGTAGCAACGCACCCTCATCGTTGCCACGTCGCCAGCCTGTGAGTATTCCAGAGCCCTCGTTGATCATTCGCATCGCCTGCTCATTTTTGAGCGATCGAGCGGCATCATTGTAGTAATGCACAGAAATGATGCATGCACCTGCGGCAACCAGGGCCACCACAAGCAGTATTTTTGCTTGCCATTTGAGACGAACCGCGGCCGCCTCGCTCACCTGTTGCTTCTCTTCTGCTGCCTTACGCGCCGCTGCCTCGGCATTGACCTTTGCCTCCTGAAGCCGCACCTCTTCTTCCCGCAATTGCGTCTCTCGCAGTCGCGACACCCGGAGAAACTCCCGCGCCCCCTCCAGTCGCCGGCTGTAGCGCGGTTTGGCAGCAAGCGACTCGGCGATATCGAGGCGCTCCCCCTGAATGAGCCACGCCGCCTTTTTGTCGTTGTTGAGCCACGCGGTGACGGCTTGCTCAAGCCGGTCGACTTCCTTGAGATCCTCACGCTCCTCATTCAGCCAACGAACAAGGACATCCCATTGACGGAACAGGCTCTCGTGAGCCACTTCGACCACCTTTCCTTCCGTACGCTGATCGCTTATCAGCAGGTGCTTGTCGATCAGCGCCTGTACCAGCGGCCAACTGTTGGCCGGCAGGTCGGCGAATGCCGCCACGCGGCGCATCGGCAAGTCATTTTCCTGGTTGATCGTGACGAGCGCGGGGATGAAGGCATCATGCAACAGGTCAAGTTGGTCCTGACGCGTTTCCACGTCCGACGACAGCACCGATTCGGCCTCATTCTTGATGACGTCGACCATGCCGCCCATGCGGTTGTATTCCTCGAGGCTGAGATCACCGTCGCCCCCATAATCGCAGTACAGACGAGCCAGCGTGAGACTGAGCAGTGGCAAGGTATCACCGCCCTGACCACAATCGGCGAGCAGGCGGTTAACCAGGTCGGGCTCAACCTCCAGCTTGTGCCCATTTGCGGTGGCACGCTTTGCCGGGCCTGTAATGACTTCCTTGAACTGGCTTACGGGCATCGGTTTGATCGCGTCGAACACAACACTTTTCAACCCGGCAAGTTGGGGCGCAGTTTGCAACGGCTCATAACGGTCGGAGCGGATGGTGAAGACGACGATCAGTGGCATATGGGATGGCTGGGCTGCAACCGGACTGCCCCTGAGTGCTGTGCCAATCAATTCGAGGAACAGGTGTGCCTCGTCGGCTTCCTGCGGGTTCATTCTGCTGTCAACGTTGAACAACTCCTCGGCCTGGTCGACAGACAACACCAGGGTCGGTGGCTGCACGTCGTCAGCTTGATCGTCAAGGCGATCACGTAAAGCAGTCTGGATATTGCGCAATAGCTCAGTGAATCGCTCGGGCCCTTCTCTGAGTCCAGCTTTCACCTCACCCAGTTCCGCAGGCCGCAGATTCAGATGACGGTTGGCGTCGTATATAGCCTGGGCGAGTCCGCGAGCACCCGAAACCGGGCAGCGTTCGGGACGAATGGGCGGCAGCGGATAAAAATGCCGATCATCGCGCTCAAGACGGGGCAGCAGGCCCGCGCGCAGAAAGGACGATTTACCGGCACCTGAAGCACCCAGGATGACGAACAGCGACTCGGCACCGGACGAACGCATACCCCGCAGCTTGTCCAGGCCCTGCAAGATCTCGACGTCACGCCCGAAAAATACAGCGGCATCTGCCTTGTCGAGGGGTTCAAGGCCTCGATAGGGTGCGCGACCCGATTCGCCCTCAGGTGGCCAGGGGAAATAATTGGCGCGCAAGCCGGCGTTGTTCAGCCCCATGTGCAGGCGCTGCAGTCCATCCCTGAGGAAAGCGACATCAACCGATTGCTCATGATAATCGCAGGTGATGACCTCTGACGCCCCTTCTCCACTCAGACGGCAGAGCTGCCACTCGGCAGTCATTTCCTTCGGTAGCTGGCCAAGCGCAACATCCTTGATCAGGGCACAAAAGATGCGCTTGTTGTAACTCCTGGCCATCAGAAATTCGGCCAGACACCACTGCGACTTCGCCCATTGAGGTGATACCACGATCACCACCACTTCGCAGCGATCCGACGCGCGCTTGAGCGCATCCTGCCAGCGGTCACCAGCGACAAGACCACGTCGTGGATCGACGTCGAGAAATACATCATCCCAGCCGTTTTGCGCGAGCCAATATTTCAGCGCAACAGCTTCGAGCTCATCGACACTGGAGTGGCTGAGAAATATACGCGACATCGCGATCCCTCCTCACAGAGTCAGTGAACCCAAACAGACTACTGGAGCGGTTCTTCGTCGGCACGAAGGGCAGGTGCGATGCAGATATTACTCAGCGCCGATTATTCACAATCAAAATGGATGCAATTCAGGGTGCGTGGATCCAGATTAGCATTGTCATCTCAATCTGCCAGTAGCAGGCCGAAAAGTGCTGTCACTTTCGCTCACCACGCACCTCGATTGGCCCTCAATCCGCCGCAAAACAATACAACCGTCCCGCCCCACCCGAGGCCGCCAGCGTTTCGTCACTGCAGCCTCGCGAAGGGTGCGAAGAGTTCCACGAATGCGCCGGTGGGTCGTCGTTCAGCCCGATCCGGTCATGGTGACCGACCTGGGCCATGCCCTTGTCGCTGCTGGTCCAGTTGCTGCAGGTGTGGTCATCACTTGCACCGAATGCCATTCCATCGGTCTGGGAGCCGGTGAGGATGTCGTGGGTGTTCGGCGTATCGCCGCGCCCCTTGACCACCATCCCGTGTTCGTCGAGGGCGGTTTCCTTGTTCAGCTTGTTGTCGCCATGCAATTGCGCGAGGTCCTGAGCGATCACGACGCCCTTGGCGTTCTGCCAGGGGCCTTTGCCGATACGGTCCCGGGCATTGACTGCTGCCTGGCCACCTGAGGCATCGGCGCTCAGGTAGGCGCGCCAGGTATGCTTGCCTGCCCCCACGGCACTGGCCAGCGCCTGACAGTGCTTGTCGGCCCCGGCCAGGCCCCCCAGATCGGCCCCCTTGCCCATGCCTTTGCTGGTGACGAAGAAGGTCATGTCCTTGGAGTCCGCGTGGCTGGCGAAACTGCAGGTCAGCGCTAGCATGGCAGCGGCAAGGGTTGGGATGAACGTCGTCTTGCGCATGTACAGCCCTCCGGAAAAAGTGACTGAACGGGTGTTGCTACTTCGGTTGCGCCACGGTGCGCAAATAGGGTTTCACGGTCTTGTAGCCCTCGGGATACTTCTTCCTGGCGTCCTCGTCGGAGACCGATGTGGGAATGATCACGTCCTCACCCGGACGCCAGTTCACGGGGGTGGCAACAGTGTGTTTGGCATTCAGTTGCAGCGAATCGAGCAGGCGCAGCACTTCATCGAAGTTGCGTCCGGCACTCATGGGGTAGACCAGCATCGCCTTGACCTTCTTGTCCGGGCCGATCATGAACACCGAACGGACCGTGGCGTTGTCCACGGCGGTACGAGAGCCGCCACTGGCATTGGGGTGGATCATGTCATAGAGCTTGGCCACCACCAGGTTCTCGTCACCGATCAGGGGGTAGTTGATCGCATGGCCCTGGGTCTCTGCGATGTCACCGACCCATTTCACGTGGTCGCTGACCGGGTCGATGCTGAGGCCGACGATTCTGGTGTTGCGTTTGTCGAACTCCGGCTTGAGTCCGGCCATGTATCCGAGTTCAGTGGTGCACACAGGAGTGAAGTCTTTCGGATGCGAGAACAGGATGGCCCACTTGTCGCCGATCCACTCGTGGAATCTGATTGGACCTTCAGTGCTGTCGGCAGTGAAATCCGGTGCTTCGTCGCCAATGCGGATTGCCATGTTCGATCTCCTTGCAGGGATGGGTAGGAAGACGGTCCGAACGCCGGTTGCCGTTGCGACGGCGCACGGAATCTGCGTTGAGCCGGTCAGCGCGAAGTCAGTATAGGAGACGTTTCAGAAGACGTGGCAGCCCCGCAAGGGGCTGCCACAACAGCACTAGTTGCCTGTAGGCAATTGCAGGTTGATCCCCTCTTTCTGCAGATCCTCACGTACCGACTGGAACTTCTGATACTTGGACAGCTCGATCGGGCCGTCGTAACCCATGCTCTGCAGCTTGCGCGGAGGGTAGTCAATGTAGGTTTTCATCAGTTTGGTTATCGCCAGGCTGATGGGCACCATCGTCCAGGTGCGCTCGGTGAAGTTACTCATGAAAATGTCATAGCGCTCTTGCGGGTCCTGGTAGAGGTCGAAGATTTGCGGCACGGTCGCCACGTATTTCGACGCACCTTTCCAACCCAGGTTGCTGTCTACCGCCAGGCCACCGGTCTGGGCACCATCATCGCCACGCAGGTTGAACACCGCCTTGTAGTTGCCGACACGGGCGGCGCCCGGGGACAACTCGTTCTCGGTGAAGTAGAACCACTCTTTACGCGGCGACGGGCCACTACCCGTCAGTACCGGGGTCATGTCGTAACTGTCGAAGATGATCGGCTGGCCTTCGCGGTCTTTTTCCGGCAGCTTCACGCCGGCAACGGCGGCAAAGGTCGCCATCAGATCCAGGCCACCGATGATCTCGTGGTTCCTGGAGTTCGGCTTGATTTTGCCTGGCCAGATGGCAATCGCCGGTACCCGGTTACCGCCTTCGCGCACGGTGCCCTTGGTGCCACGGAACGGGGTATAACCGGCGTCCGGGTAAACATCCTGCCAGGCGCCGTTGTCGGTGGTGTAGAACACCAGGGTGTTCTTGTCCAGGCCCAAGGCCTTGAGCTTGTCCATGATGCGGCCGATACGGGTATCGAGTTCAACGATCGAGTCGGCATATTTGGATTTGGACATCGACTTGTGCACGAACTCCGGCGCCGGCATGTTGGGCTGGTGCACTTTCATGAAGTTGACGTTGATAAAAAAGGGCTTGTCCGACTTGGCGGCCGTGTCGAGGAATTCCAGCGCGGCTTTTTCGACATAGCCATCGAAGTAGGGAATACCGACGACGCCCGGCTTGCCATCAACGACCGGCGTATCGACGTATTCACCGTTGATCTTGAACTCTTCAACCGGCTTTTCGCCCGCTTTGCCTGATAACGCGCCCTTGGTGACCTTGGCAAACATCGCGCGGGTTTCCGGATCCATGTCCGGGAACCATTCAGGGTCGGCGTAGGTGTAGGCGTTGAGGTGGTACAGGCCGACGTATTTCATCACGTCGTAGCCCTGGGCATTGGGCAGTGCATAGTCCGCTTCGCCCAGGTGCCACTTGCCGGTGAAGTAGGTCTCGTAACCACCGGTCTTGAGCACCGAGGCCAAGGTCCATTCGGCTGCCGGCAAGCCGCCGCCCTGGCCCTGGAAGGCCACGGTGGTCATGCCGCTGCGGTTCGGGATGCGGCCGGTCTGCATGGCGGCGCGGCCAGGCGTGCAACTTGGCTGGGCGTAGAACGAGAAAAAGGTTTTGCCGTCTTCTGCCAGCTTGTCGATGTTCGGCGTCGGCATGCCGCGACCTTCGCCCCCGCCATAGGGGCCCAGGTCGCCATAGCCGGTATCGTCGGAGACGATAAACAGAATATTGGGTTTGTCCGTCTGTGCAGCGAGGGCGAGACCGTTTAACGACATCAATGCCATGAACACGATGGAAAGTCTGAAGCGATCTGATTGCCTATTCATACCGGGTACCTTCCTCAGGTGTCGATCCGTGTTGTTCGCAACTCAGGTGATGAGCGCACGCCAACGATGACCCTTGGTGCATTACCACCGAGTAGATAGCCTAGGTACTGCGTACAGAATCAACTCCCCCGATTGCATGACCATGCACTGGTTAAGGCCCAGCAAGAAGTCTAGTGCGATTTCGTCAAAACGCGTGGTCGCAGGTCGGCACTCACTGGCGAGCCCATGAAGAATATGCTCACTGCCACGGAAAATCAGAAGCAGGCACATCCCTACAGGCGTCGACGACGCGGTAATGTATCGGCTTGAATGGACCAACTTCGAGGTTTGCCGTGGCTTCCTACACCCTGCGCCAATTGAAGTACTTCGTCACCACGGTCGAGTGCGGCAGTGTCGCCGAAGCGTCGCGCAAGCTGTACATCGCCCAGCCATCGATTTCCACCGCAATCAAAGGGCTGGAAGAGAGCTTTGGCGTGCAATTGTTTATCCGCCACCACGCCCAGGGAGTTTCCCTGACGCCGGGCGGCGCGCGGTTTTATCGCAAGGCCCAGGAACTGCTGCGCATGTCCAAGGAGTTCGAACAGAACGCCCTGGCCGACAATGACGTGGTCAGCGGGCAGATCGACATCGGCTGCTTCGAGACCGTCGCCCCGCTCTACCTGCCTCGCCTGATCGCCGGTTTTCGCGAACGCTATCCCGGTGTCGAGATCCGTCTGCAGGACGGCGAACAACAGGAACTGGTGCAAGGCCTGACCGGTGGGCGCTTCGACCTGGCGATTTTCTACGAGCACGATCTGGACGGCACTATCGAGACCGAGCCCCTGATGGCACCACAGCGACCCTATGCGCTGCTGCCGGAGGGGCATCGTTTTGCCGACCAGCCACAAGTATCCCTGCGCGACTTGGCTCTGGAGCCGATGATCCTGCTCGATGTGCAACCGAGCCGGACCTACTTCGTGAGCATTTTCGAAGAAATGGGCCTGACCCCGAACATCGTCTTCAGCTCGCCCTCGATCGAAATGGTGCGGGGCATGGTCGGCCAGGGGTTCGGCTTCTCGGTACTGGTGACCCGGCCGCACTCGACCTGCACCTACGACGGCAAGCAGGTGGTGTGCGTGGATATTGCCGAAGAGGTTACCGGTTCGGCACTGGTGGCGGCCTGGCTGAAGCGGTCGCAGCTGACCAAGCCTGCGCAGATGTTCATCGAGTATTGCAAGGAGCAGTTCAAGGCTTGAGACCGAGTTGCCCCTATCGCTGGCAAGCCAGCTCCCACAGATTCGGCATGCACGGCAGCTCTATCTGTGGGAGCTGGCTTGCCAGCGATGAGGCCCTGTCAGACGATCACAATCTCAACGCGCAGCCCACGCATTGAAACGCTCCTCCAACTCCTCCCCATGATCGACCCAGAACTCCGCATCCACCGCCTGGGCCTTGGCCAGGTTGGCGTCGGCGGTCGGCAGTTGCTGCTGAACCTGCAGCGGCAGCAGTGACAACGCCTCGCGATGCACCGGGCCATAAGGAATGGTCTCCGAAAACACCTTCTGGGTCTGCGGCTGGCTGGCAAAGGCGATGAAGCGTTCGGCCAGGGCCTTGTTCGGCGAGCCTTTGACCACAGCCCAGTATTCGGGGTCATACAGGCTATCGGGCCAGACGATGCTCAGGTTCATGCCTTCCTTCTGCGCCGAGGCGATGCGGCCGTTGTAGGCCGCGCTCATGGCCACGTCGCCGGCCACCAGCCACTGCGCCGGTTGCGCGCCTGCCTCCCACCACTGGATATTCGACTTGATCTTGTCCAGCTTGGCGAACGCCCGTGCCACCCCTTGCGGCGTCTTCAACTCCTTGTAGACCTGATCGGGTTTGACCCCATCGGCAAGCAAGGCGATTTCCAGGGTGTACTTGGCGCCCTTGCGCAAGCCGCGCTTGCCGGGAAAGTCGGCGATGTTCCAGAAATCCGCCCAGGAGGTCGGAGCCTTGGCCAGCTTGTCGCGATCGAACGCCATGACCATCGACCAGACATACGTCGCCACACCGCACTCGGTCAGGGTACCCGGCACGAACTGCGCCTTGTCGCCGAACAGGGCCGGATCCAGGCGCTCGAACAGGCCGGCATCGCAACCGCGCAACAGCTCCGGGCTTTCGACTTCGACCACGTCCCAGCTGGCATCGCCGACATCGACCATGGCCTTGATTTTCGACAGCTCGCCGTTGTACTCGCCGGCCACGATGCGTCCGGCACCGCTGGCATTGAAGGGTTGGAAATAGGCCTTGTCCTGGGCCGCTTTGGTGGCGCCTCCGAATGAAATGACGGTCAGGCTTTGCGGCTCGGCGAATACGCCGGTGCACAGCAATGCCAGGGAAAAAGGTACACAGGTACGCAAGGATATGGACATGGAACGTTCCCTCAGCCGATGGAAGACGGGCCCATTCTGTTCACGGGCTGAGGGTTGGCGAAACGAGGTTTTTACGAGGGATTGGGAAGGGAAAAGCTGCTTAGGGATTGGGGCGAACCGCCCCTCACACCACAGGCATACGCCGTCCCGCCGGCGTACGCGCCTCATCCCCCACCCAGGCTTCGAACTCGGCAGCCGGCATCGGTTTTCCGATCAGGTAGCCCTGCCCCTGATCGCAGCCGGCGTTGCGCAGAAACTCGAATTGCTCCCGGGTCTCGATACCCTCTGCCGTGATCTTGAATCCCAGGGCATGGCCCATGTCGATGATCGCTCGGGTAATGGCCACATCGTTGTCATCGTGCGGCAGATCTCTGATGAACGCCCGGTCGATCTTCAGGTGATCGATCGGCAGCATTTTCAGATAGGCCAGCGAAGAATACCCGGTGCCGAAGTCGTCGATGGCGGTGGTCACGCCCATCTGCTGAATGGCGCCGAGCACCGAGCGGGCATGCTTGGGGCTTTCCATGATGACGCTCTCGGTGACTTCGACTTCCAGCAGACTGGCCGACAATTCATGACGCGCCAGGACCTCGCCCAGGTATTCGACGAAATCGCTGCGCTCGATCTGCAAGGCGGCGACGTTGATCGCGATGCGTCCGTCGAGCAACTCCCTGTCGCGCCACGCACGCAGCTGCGCGCACACCAGCTCCAGCACCCGTTCGCCGAGCGGAATGATCAAACCGGTACGCTCGGCCAAGGGTATGAATTCGGCCGGCGAGATCAACCCGCGGCTGGGGTCGCGCCAGCGCAGCAATGCTTCGGCACCCTGCAGGCGGCCGCTGAACAGGTCGATCTTGGGCTGGTACCAGACTTCGAACTCATTGTTCTCCAACGCCAGGCGCAACGCGTGTTCCTGGGCCAGGCGCTGGTGCACCCGCTCGGTCATTTCGCTGCGGTAATAGCGGTAATCATTGCGACCGCTCTCCTTGGCGCCGTACATGGCCGTGTCGGCGTGACGCAGTAGCTGTTCAGGGGTGGCGCCATGTTCGGGGCACAGGGCGATGCCGATGCTGGCGGTCACCATGGCCGCCGTTCCCTTGAGGTCGAACGGTTTCTGCAAGGCCAGCAACAGCTGCCGAACGATGACTGTCGCGCCCTTCTCCTGCTCCAGCTCATTGAGGATGAAGGCGAATTCATCGCCGCCCAGCCGGCAGACCGTATCGCCCTCCTTCACACAGCGCAGGAAACGCTCGGTGGCCTGCTGCAGCAGCAGGTCGCCCATGGGGTGACCCAGGCTGTCGTTGACCATCTTGAAGCCGTCGATGTCCAGCACCAGCACCGCCAATTGCTTGCCATTGGCGCAGGCCTGTTCGATGGCGTGCTGCAGGCGGTTGTTGAACAGGACGCGATTGGGCAGACCGGTCACCACGTCGTAATGCGCCAGGCGCTCGAGCTCAACCCCGGCCCGGCGCAGTTTCTCGCTGGTCTGGCGGATTTCGGTGATATCGGTGGAAATACCCAGCACGCCGAGCAGTTCCCCGTCGGGGGAATGCAAGGGACACTTGGTGGTGAGATAGATGTGATCGCCGTCGGCCCCCTGATGCCGGTCTTCGAGACGCAACACCTGCCCGCTGGCCACAACCTGATCATCGCCGGCCTGAAGCTCGAGCGCCCTGTTCAATGGCAGGAACTGATCCCTGCGCAAGCCAAGGAGCTGCTGGCTGGTAAGCCCGATCGCACGTTCGAAAATCCGGTTGCACAAGCGCAACTGACCCTTGACATCGAACATGTAGATCAACGAGGGCGCGTTGTCGACGATGCCCTGCAGCAGGGCCTTCTGGCTCTGCAGTGCCGTGTTGCGGGTCCTGATCAGGCGATTGCCGTGGCTCAATTGCACCACGAACAGGCTCGACAGCACGGTGCTGACCAACGCAAAGAGAAACAGCGCCGAGGACAGCAGCGACAGCTTCGGCCAGCCGCCGCGGGGAATTGCCGCCAACTGCCAGTGACCGCCCGGCACATCGACACTCAGGACAAGCGCCTTGCGTGCAAACAGCTCCGGGTCGCCCCAGATCATTTCACCTTCGGACCCCTTGCCGTCGCGGCCGCGCAATGCCAGGTCGAAACGAGCGTCCTTGCCCAGGCCTGCAGCCAGCAGCAGGCGATCGACATCGGCGACGATCGAGACATTGCCCCAATAGCGCCTGTTTTCTCCCTGCCCGCCAACGAACACTGGTCGCCGGTAAATCAGCCCGCGCCCACCCTGGTACAGCGTGACGGGGCCGGCGAGGATCGGGCTGCGGGTTTCCCGGGCGCGCTGCAGCAGCGGGTATTGATCCGGCAGCTGGCGATAGTCGATACCCAGGATTCGTTCGTTGCCCTTGAGCGGGTAGACGTCGCGCAGCACATCGTTCGGGGCAATGGCGATATGGTGGATATAAGGCACCGAGCCAATGGCCTGGCGCGCGATGCCGCGAAAGTGCTCGGGCGAAATGGCCTCGTCTACGCTCAACAGTTGGGCAATGCCTTCGGTCTCGCTGAAGGCCGAGCGGATTTGCGCTTCAAGTTCAGCCCGCAGACCGGAGAGCTGCGCGCCGGCGTTGGCCTTGATTTCGCTTTCCTGCCGTTCGATGTCGAGCTGACCGACGATCACCGAAAGCGTGGAGCCCAGCAGCAAAAAACCAAAAGGCATCAAGCGAATGACCAACGAACGGCCCGCCGCTTGTACTCGGTAACACAGACGTTGAGTTCTTTTTGTCATGTACGCCTTGTAAACCTTGCCTATCACCATTCCATGCTATCGGCAGATCGTCGCCGTAATTGAGTGCCTGTAGCGTTTTCCTTGAAGATGGAGTTATGCTGGCTGAAACGATTCACCTAAAACAATACGAGGTGCAACGCCGTGGAAAATATTCTTGATCGGTTGTTCCCCGCTGCCGCGGACATTCCTGAAGCCTACCGTCCTGGCGCGCCCATCGAGCAACGCGAGTATCTGGTCGACGGCACCCTGCAGCGCTGGCAAGGGCCCCTGGCCCCGGTGCGCAGCCCGGTGTACCTGAACACCGAGAACGGGGACGAACAAGTGATTCTGGGCAGCACGCCCTTGCTCGATGCCGACACTGCGCTGACGGCCCTGGATGCCGCGGTGCGAGCCTATGACAAGGGTCAGGGCGCGTGGCCGACCATGCGCGTGGCCGAGCGCATCCAGCACGTCGAGGCGTTTCTGGGACGCATGCGCGAGCAGCGGGCAGCCGTAGTCAAGTTGCTGATGTGGGAAATCGGCAAAAACCTCAAGGACTCGGAAAAGGAGTTCGACCGCACCTGCGATTACATCGTCGACACCATCAATGCCTTGAAGGAGCTCGATCGCCGCTCCAGCCGCTTCGAACTCGAACAGGACACCCTGGGCCAGATCCGCCGCGTACCGCTGGGCGTTGCCCTGTGCATGGGCCCCTACAATTACCCTTTGAACGAAACCTTCACCACCCTGATCCCGGCGTTGATCATGGGCAATACGGTGGTGTTCAAGCCGGCAAAATTCGGCGTATTGCTGATCCGTCCGCTGCTGGAGGCGTTCCGCGACAGCTTCCCGGCCGGGGTGATCAACGTGATCTACGGGCGTGGCCGGGAAACCGTGAGCGCCCTGATGGCCAGCGGCAAGATCGACATCTTCGCCTTCATCGGTACCAACAAGGCCGCCAGCGACCTGAAAAAGCTGCATCCTCGCCCCCACCGCCTGCGCGCGGCCCTGGGCCTGGATGCCAAGAATCCGGGTATCGTGCTGCCCGAGGTCGATCTGGATAACGCGGTCAGCGAAGCCGTCACCGGCTCCCTGTCGTTCAACGGCCAGCGCTGCACGGCCCTGAAGATCCTCTTCGTCCACGAGCTGGTGGTCGACAGCTTCATCGAAAAATTCAACCGCAAGCTCGCCAGCCTCAAGCCTGGCATGCCGTGGGAACCTGGCGTGGCCCTGACGCCGCTACCCGAACCCGGCAAGACCGACTACCTGGGCGGCCTGGTCGCCGACGCCATCGACAAGGGCGCCCGCGTCGTCAACCAGGGGGGTGGCCAGACCCGGGGGTCGTTCTTCTACCCGGCCGTGCTGTACCCGGTCAGCCCGGCAATGCGGGTGTATCACGAAGAACAGTTCGGGCCGGTAGTGCCTGTGGTGCCCTATCGCGATCTGGAGACGGTGATCGACTACGTGCTGGAATCGGATTTCGGTCAGCAACTGAGTATATTCGGCACCGACCCGGCGCAGGTCGGTCGGCTGGTCGACTGCTTTGCCAACCAGGTCGGCCGTATCAACATCAATGCCCAATGCCAGCGCGGGCCTGACACCTACCCCTTCAACGGACGCAAGAACTCGGCCGAAGGCACGCTGTCGGTTCATGATGCATTACGCACCTTCTCGATCCGTACCCTGGTGGCGACCAGGTTCCAGGAGAGTAACAAGGAGCTGATCAGCGAGATCATTCGGCGGCGCGATTCGAGCTTTTTGACCACCGATTACATTTTCTGATTTGCCAGGCACCGGCGCACCTCGTTCCCACGCTCTGCGTGGGAACGAGAAACATCGCAGCGGTTACAGGGTCCCGGTGCGTTGCGGCATCTCTTCAAGCACCTGCGCCGCACACCGGGCAATCCGCCGGCACGCCTCTTCCAGCCGTTCAACGTCGAGCACCAACCCCAGACGCAAGTGCCCGGCGGCGCTGGGGCCGAACGCTTCGCCGGCCAGTACTGACACCCCATGCCTCTCCAGCAATCGCTGGGCAAAATCCTCGGCGCCTATTCCGGTTTCACGGATATCCACCATCACGAACATGCCACCATCAGGCTTTTGTACGCGTATCCCCGGGCACCCTTCGAGCACCGCACACACCCGGTCGCGGCGCTGGCGATAGGCCTGGCGCATATGCTCGACGGCTGGAAGATCGGCCTCGATTGCCACTTGCGCGGCGTTCTGGATGAAGTCGGGCAAGCCATACACCATGCACAAGGACAGATGCGCCAGGTGTTCGGTCAGCGTTTGTGGGCCGATCACCCAGCCGATCCGCCAGCCGGACATCGCATGGGACTTGGACAGGCTGTTGATGGTCGCCGTGCGTGCAGCCATGCCCGGCAGGCTGGCGGGACTGACATGCTCGCCGTCATAGAGCAGATCGCTGTAGACCTCATCGGAAATCAGCCACAGGTCATGATCCCTGCACAGCTGTGCCAGTTGTTCCCAGGTGGAGCGCGGCAGGCTGGCGCCCGAAGGGTTATGGGGGCTATTGATCAGCAATGCGCGGGTTCGTGGCGTAATCCGCGCGGCCACTTCACTGGCCTGTACGCGAAAACCGTTGTGCGGCTTGACCGGCACCGGCACCACCTTCGCCCCACAGGCGCCGAACACCGCCTCATAGGTGACATACATGGGCTCGGCGACGATGACTTCATCGCCCGGGTCGAGCAGGCACTGGGCAACCGAATACACAGCACATTGGGCGCCCGGCGTAATGATCACCTCTTGTGCGCCGAGCGGTTGCCCACTGAGGCGCATCTGCCGCCTGGCGATACTTTCACGCAGCGCGAGGCTGCCACGTACATCCGAATAATGGGTATCGCCGGCCAACAGACTGTCGATAGCAGCCTGGACGACGGGCGTCGGTGTATCGAAGTCGGGATCGCCCACGGACAACAACAGGATGTCGCGCCCTTGTTCGATCAACTCCAGGGCACGGTGGTGAATGTTCCATGCATCGGCACCCGCTCCTCTGATGCGGCGGGTCAGCGCGGAAAAACGCATGCGAGTCTCCTTGTCGTTCATGCGCACAGACGAATAACGCGAAGAATATGTCGACCGATCAAAAACTTATAACGAATTATTGATAAATAACTCAGTTTAGTCCGGTAAAACGTTTGCGCTTGTAATCAAGCTCAAAGTTTCAGAACTTCAAGACCGACGGGCTGAAAAAAACCTATGCAATTCAAATCTCGGTGCTATTTTTAAAGTCTGTCAAGACCAGGCGCATGCCTGATCGCTCATGCCGGTCAGATCACAAGGTGGGCCCCATGAATAAACTGACGTTCCCCAACGCCTGTCAGGTCATGCGTTGGCATTTTCATCCCTTGGGATTCCAAGGCAGCATGGATGCGCCGGGCAGCATGGTGGCGCGACTGTTCGACCGCGCCACCGGAGAAACCCTGGTTGCCGTCACCGGCATTCCTTGTGCCACGGTGATGAACGCGCCCGATGTCGAGCGGATCATCGAAGCGGTCGAGGCAGAGCTGGAGGCGTCCAGCCCTCTTTATGCCTTCGCTGCTGCCGGCTGAATCCTGCGCATGCCTTTCGGGCCCGCTATTGGCGGGCCTTTTCTTGTCCGCGTCGATCATCGAAGAACGGCTTGTCGGCATTCACCTGCACGGATGCTCGCGGCAGGTTCGCGGTGTCACCACCAGGCGCATCGACATACCAGTAACAATGCTTCACTGCCCGCGTAATGGCGACATAAGCCAGGCGCAGGATTTCGTCCTTTTGCGCGTTGTCGAAGGGCTCGGCATCGCCGCTGCGCCCAAGACCGGCCATGCGGTACACCTGGTTCTTGTACGGTGAACGGGTGACATGCTGGCAATCCCCGAGCATGAATACTGCATCGGCCTGCAACCCCTTCGAGCTGTGATAGGTCAGTTGCTTGAACCTTCGCGCTTCGGGCGCCAACCCGGAATCGTGATTGATCAACGCCTGCAAGTGCTCTGAAATCAATAACTTATCGCTACTTTTTCGAAATAGTAACAAGATCGAATCGCCGCGTTTGTAGTGTTCCAGCAGGCATTGCGCCAAGCCTGTATCGTCTCGATCGAGCACCCTGACCGGCACCGGCTCTTCGGCTGCCGGGCCGCACGCCCTGGCCTTTTTGCCGGAAATCGAGGGGGCCGATTTAACGATATGCTCGGCCGCATCGATGATGTGCTGATGGCTGCGATAGTTGTCGCTGAGCATGACTTTGGTCGTGGCGGGTGAAACGAACTCCCTGGCGAACTCCATGAAGTATTTCGGCGAACTGCCACGCCAGCCATAGATCGACTGCCAGTCATCGCCCACGCACAACAAGGATGAATGCTGCGCCGCCCTGCCGACATGCATGGACGGCCCACGACTGCGGATTTCCCGCAAGCTGGCGCGCAACCAGGAAACGATCTGCGGCGAAACGTCCTGGAACTCATCGATCATCAAATGGGAAAGTGGACGCAACAGTTCGTCACTGACTTGCCTGAGGTTTTCCGGGGTATTTTCACCGAACAGCGCGAACATCCGGTTGTAGGTCATGATCGGCGGCGATTGCGCGAGCAGATGGGTCTCGAAGGCTTTCCAGAATAGACTCAGCGCCTCGAAGAACCAGCGATCGCTGTCATCGCGGGCAAAACTCATCTGTCCCACGGCCACGGAAACATCCAGCCCCAGGTTCTCGATAAAACTGGCGGCGGCCACGAAACAATCGAGCAAGGGCGCAGCACCCAGCTCGCCCTTGACCTTGTAATCGAAGCCCGGGCCGGCTACCGCATCGGCGGCAAGTGACTGCACAAGTCGCTTTGCCGCCGCGTAATTTTCCAACCAAATCACAGGCTTACCGCAGAAAGCTTGAAACAGGGTGCGCTTTATCACCCACTCGGCCCAGACCGGCAGCTTGGCGCCGGGGCGCTTGTACTGCTGGTTTTCTCCCGGGTCGAAACCCAGCACGACCCAGGCATCCATCTGCGCGATATAGCCATGGAAATGGAAGGCGCTGCCGTTGATTTCCACGGTCTGGCGATTGGGCTCGATGCCCTTGATCGGCCAGGCGCCGGCGCGAAACCAGAGGTCTTCGATGGTGTCGCACAGTTCTTCATCGCGGCTGGCAGACAACTGCGTCACAGCCACGCGCTTCTGCACATCCGGGTGATCGCGGTCCAGCTCCTTGAGCTCCAGCGCCTGGCGACGCAGCATGGCCATCAATTCGCGGAAACGCTCGTTGCCGGCATGCAGGTCCCGGTAGCAGAGATTGAGTTGTTGGCGCTGGGCATCGTTGATGCGCAGATCGAAGGGGTTGCTCGACTCGCCCGCGTCACCGGCGAACTGGGCGTTATTGCTCAGGTTCTCGAAGGCCCGCAACTGGCCGAAGCCTGGCAGGCTGCGAACCAGCGGCAGTATCCGTGAGTGGAAGGTGCGCACCACTTCATGCGCCTGGGCCTGGCTCAGCCCATGGCCCCATAGCGCGAATACCTCGATCAGTTTGGCGATGAAGTCCTTGCGCGATTCGCGGGTAAAGGTCACCACCGTCATGGCGCCGAGTTCAAAGCCCAGATAGTGGTGCAACAGCAGGATGCGCAACACCAGCGAAGTCGATTTGCCCGCGCCGGCGCCGGCAATCACATAAGTCGAAGGGGTTTCGCTGAAGATCATCTTCCACTGCGCCGCGCTCGGCTGCGCATGGCTCGGCAGACGCTGGGCGACATCGGCCTTGACGCGTTTCTTCAACTCGCCGGTTACGGGCAGCCGCCAGTCATCGAACAGGTTGTCGTCCACGCCGGGTACTGCGTGACCTTGCGGGCGCGTATCGCGGATCAGCAATACCTGGCGCCCTTCCTCGATGCCGTCGATACGGCCCTCGTCATAGCCCTCGCGCAAGCCATCGGCATGCCCCGTGCGTTGCCCGACCACATGCCCCTGGAACCAGGAATCCCGGTGCTGGGCACGCAGGCGGCTCAGGCCGCGACCAAGAAAGCGCGCAGCCAGGCGCTTGAGCAGGGGCAATTGGGCGGGGGGTGACAGTTCGGCAGGCAGCTCGGGCACGCGGACTCCAGGGGTTGGCGATGACAGACGCCCATGTTCGCTCCATTTGCCTGCGACTGCCAGTCAATTGCCTATAGATCAGCTGATTAGGCGATGAATCGCACAATTGACAATAAGTTGTGCGACGACTTATTGATCTAACAATACGATCATAACTAGCGATAATTCCCGCTTTTTTTCGATATTTTGTTGATAGAAGATAGGTCCATTCCAACGATTCACTGCTCAGGAGATGTCTTCATGCTGCAACTAAGACCCTTCAAGTCCCTCGGTGGCGCCAACCACGGCTGGCTCGATGCTCATCACCATTTTTCGTTCGCCGAGTATTACGACCCTGAGCGCATGAACTGGGGCAACCTGCGGGTGTGGAATGACGATGTCATCGCCCCCGGCACCGGTTTCCCGCAGCACCCGCACCGGGACATGGAGATCATTACCTATGTCCGTGAAGGCGCGATTACCCACCAGGACAACCTGGGCAACAAGGGCCGCACCGAGGCAGGCGACGTGCAGGTGATGAGCGCCGGGACCGGGATCGCCCACAGCGAGTACAACCTGGAGTCGATACAAACGCGCATCTTCCAGATCTGGATCATGCCCGATCGCACCGGCGAAGCCCCTTCCTGGGGTGCCCGACCCTTCCCTAAAGGCGAGCGCGGCGAAGGTTTCGTCACCCTGGCCAGCGGCAAGGCCGGTGACGACCAAAGCCTGCGCATTCGTGCCGATGCACGGTTGGTGGCGGCCAATTTGAAGGCTGGGGAGACGGCGGAATATGTGCTGGATGGCGGACGCCGTGCTTACCTGGTGCCGGCCAAGGGGCTGATCGAGGTCAATGGCGTGCGGGCGGCAGCGCGGGATGGGGTGGCTGTCGAGGATGAGCGAGTACTGCGGGTGACGGCTGTGGAAGACAGCGAGATTGTTCTTGTTGATGTAGCTTGAGAATAAAAAAGGGCCTGAAATTCAGGCCCTTTTTTTATTTACTTCGGGGAAATTATTCAGTGCCGGTTCGGGCCTCATCGCTGGCAAGCCCGCGATGAGGCCCTAACAATCAACACAAAATCAAACACTTACACAACAAATCTAATCTAAACCTTAAGCAATGGCCGCATCCACCAACACCTGCGCCTCAGCCACCAGACGCTGCAAATGCGCCTCATCGATAAAGCTCTCGGCGTAGATCTTGTAGATGTCCTCGGTCCCCGAAGGCCGTGCCGCGAACCAGCCATTGGCGGTCATGACCTTCAAGCCGCCGATGGCCTGATTGTTACCCGGTGCATGGCTGAGAATCTGTTCGATAGGCTCGCCAGCCAGTTCGGTCGACTTGACCTGCTCCGGTGACAGCTTGCTCAACAACGCCTTCTGCTGCGGGTTGGCCTTGGCCTCGACGCGAGTGGCGAAAGGCCGGCCCAGGTCCTGGGCGAGCTTCTCGTAGTACTGGTTCGGGTCCAGTTTGGTCCTGGCGGTGATTTCCGCGGCCAGCAAGGCCGGGATCAGACCGTCCTTGTCGGTGCACCAGACGCTGCCGTCGCGGCGCAGGAACGACGCACCCGCACTCTCCTCCCCGCCAAAGCCCAGCGAGCCATCGAACAGGCCGTCGGCGAAGAATTTGAAGCCTACCGGCACTTCATGCAGGCGACGGCCCAGACGCGCGGTGACCCGGTCGATCAGGCCGCTGCTGACCACGGTCTTCCCCACGGCAGCATCGCTGCGCCATTGCGGACGGTTGTTGAACAGGTAATCGATGGCCACGGCCAGGTAATTGTTTGGCTGCAGCAGGCCACCGGACGGCGTGACGATGCCGTGGCGGTCGTGATCGGGGTCGCAGGCGAAGGCGACGTCGAAACGGTCCTTGAGGCCGATCAGCCCCTGCATGGCGTAGTTCGAGGACGGGTCCATGCGGATCTGGCCGTCCCAGTCCACGCACATGAAGCGGAAGGTCGGGTCGACTTCGCGGTTGACCACTTCCAGGTTCAGCTTGTAGTGCTCGGCAATCGCTGACCAATAGCGCACGCCAGCGCCGCCCAGCGGGTCCACGCCCAGGCGCAGGTTGGCTTCGCGGATGGCGTCCATGTCGATGACATTGCCCAGGTCAGCCACGTAGGTGTTCAGGTAATCATGGCGATGGGTCGTCGGCGCGTTCAGCGCCTGCTCGTAATCCATGCGCTTGACGCCCTTGAGGCCATCGGCAAGCAGCTCGTTGGCCTTGGCTTCGATCCACTTGGTGACATCGGAGTCGGCCGGGCCGCCATTGGGCGGGTTGTACTTGAAACCACCGCTTTGTGGCGGGTTGTGCGACGGCGTGATCACGACACCGTCGGCCAGGCCGCTGCTGCGGCCACGGTTGTAGCAGAGGATGGCATGGGACACGGCCGGGGTCGGCGTGTATTCGTCATCCTTGGCGATCATTACTTCGACGCCATTGGCGGCAAACACCTGCAAGGCACTGGCACCTGCCGGCGTGGAAAGCGCATGGGTGTCCACGCCGACAAACAGCGGACCATCGATGCCCTTGGCCTGGCGGTACAGGCAGATCGCCTGGCTGATGGCCAGGACGTGATGTTCGTTGAAGCTCAGGTCAAACGCACTGCCACGGTGCCCGGACGTACCGAAAGCCACGCGCTGGGTGGCGATGGAGGCGTCGGGCTGGCCGGTATAATAGGCGGTCAGCAGTCGCGGGATATCGACCAGCGCAGAAGCTGGAGCAGGTTTACCCGCCAAAGGACTGAGATTCATGCAAAACCTCTGAAAAGATGATCGAGACTGATAGGGTTGCAGTTTACTGGCACTTTGACCCTGAGGCGAAGCGTTCTATCCCTGATCCCGGATAAAAAATACTTACGTGTAGCGCCACCACCCGGGGAACAACTGCTGCACCTTTGCCTGGCCGAAACGATCATCGATCAGCACCACCACGCCGCGATCCTGCTGACCGCGAATCACCCTGCCCGCCGCCTGCACCACCTTTTGCACACCGGGGTACAGGTAGGTGTAGTCGTAGCCATCGCCGAAAATCGCGCCCATGCGTTGCTTGAGCTGTTCGTTGACCGGGTTGAACTGCGCCAGCCCCAGGGTCGCGATAAAGGCGCCGATCAGCCGCGTGCCCGGCAGGTCGATGCCTTCGCCGAAGGCGCCACCGAGCACGGCAAAGCCAACACCCCGACCGTCCGGGGTGAAGTTCTCGAGAAACGCCCGGCGTTGTGCCTCGTCCATGTTGCGCGACTGCGACCACTGCACGATGCCCGGATGGCGCGCGGCGAGCAGCTCGGCCACTTGTTGCAGATAGTCGAAGCTGCTGAAGAACGCCAGGTAGTTGCCCGGCTGTGCCTGGAACTGCGCGGCGATCAGTTCGACGATCGGCGCCAGCGAGGCCTGGCGATGGTTGAATCGGGTCGAGATCTCGCTGGCAATGCGCACCTGCAACTGGTCGGCGTGAAACGGCGATTGCACGTCGATCCAGGCCGTTTGCGCCGGTAGCCCGAGCACATCGGCATAGAAGCGGCGCGGGCTCAGGGTGGCGGAAAACAGCACCGTGCTGCGGGCCGCCGCCAGGCGCGGGCCGAGCAGCGGCGCCGGCACCACATTGCGCAGGCACAGGGTCGACAGGCTGCGTTTGCCCGTGCCTTCGCGCTTGCTCACGTCGAACAGGAAATGCTCATCGAACAATTCCGCCACCCGCGTGAACTGCAGCGCCTGGAAGTAGAAGTCCAGCAACTGGCTGTCGATGCCCTCGGGCTGGTGGTTCATTTCGTCACCGATCAAGCCGATGCAGCGCTGCACGGCCTGCAGAAAACGCTCCGGCACGCGGTCATGGGCCTGGTAAGGCGCGAGCTGGTCCTTGTGCAGGGCATTCCACTCCCGGTTGAGCCGTTGCAAGGCGCTCTTGAGGCTGGCCATCGGCTCGCGCCGCAGTGCCTGCAAGGTGCGCTGATCAAGGCTTGCGCTGTACATCTGACGACCGCGCTCGACCAGGTTGTGCGCCTCGTCCACCAGCACCGCCAGGCGCCACTGATTGGCCTGGGCCAGCCCATACAGCAGTGCGCTGAGGTCAAAGTAATAGTTGTAGTCGCCGACGACCACATCGACCCAGCGCGCCAGCTCCTGGCTCAGGTAGTAGGGACAGACCTCGTGGGCCAGGGCGACCTCGCGCAAGGCGGCCTGGTCGAGCAACGGGACCTGCACGGCCGCCTGGCGAGCGGCCGGCAGGCGATCATAAAAGCCCTTGGCCAAAGGACAGGACTCGCCATGGCAGGCTTTGTCCGGATGCTCGCAAGCCTTGTCCCGCGCCACCAGTTCCAGGCTGCGCAAGGCAAGACCGGGGCTGGCCTGATGGACATGCCTGAGCGCCTCCAGGGCCAGCGCGCGCCCCGGGGTCTTGGCCGTGAGAAACAGAATCTTGTCCAGGCCTTGCGGCACCACGGCTTTAAGCAGCGGAAACAAGGTACCCAGGGTCTTGCCGATTCCCGTGGTGGCCTGAGCCATCAGGCATCGCCCCGTGCTGACGGCCTTGTACACGGTCTCGGCGAGGTCGCGCTGGCCACTGCGAAATTGCCCGAAGGGAAAGGCCAGGGCCAAGAGGCCGGCATCGCGTTCAATGCTGCGTGCCAGTTCCTGCTCGGCCCAGTGCAGGAAACGTTCGCACTGCTGCTGGAAAAAAGCCTCCAGTTCGGCGGCGCTGCAGTGCAGCTCGAACGAGGTCTCCCGGTCGCTGTCGACGTCCAGGTAAACCAGGGCGACCTTCAGTTGTTCCAGCTGCAGCTGACGGCAGAGCAACCCGCCGTACACTTTGGCCTGGGCCCAGTGAAGCTGGCGGTGGTTGTCCGGTTGGGTGGCGAGATCGCCGCGGTAGGTCTTGATCTCTTCCAGGCGGTTGAGCACCGGGTCGTAGCCATCGGCCCGGCCGCGCACCTGCAACTGGCGGTACTCGCCAGCCAGCGCCACCTCGGCCTGATAGCCCGGCCCACGCCGCGCCGTGACCCGGCGGTGTCCGGCGATACCCTCCTGGGCCGTGGGCGATGGCGTGAAGCGCAGGTCCAGATCGCCGACCTTGGCGGTGAACTCGCACAACGCCCGCACGGCAACCAGGTAACTCATGGGTCCGGCCCCGGCTCTGTCCATTGCACATAGCAGACCGTGACGGGCATGGCATGCCGGCTGCAGAACTCGATCCAGCGCAGTTGGTTGTCCTGCAGACGATCACCGGGGCCCTTGACCTCGATCATCCGGTAGCTTTTATGCTCAGGCCAGAACTGGATCAGGTCCGGCATGCCCGCACGGTTGGCCTGAATATCACCCAACAGTCGCTCGAAGCAGTGCCGCAGGTGTTCGGCCGGCAGGCACAGCAGCGCCTCGTCGAGCAGTGCTTCGCTCAGGTTGTCCCAGAACACAAAGGGCGATTGCAGGCCCCACTTGCCTTGGTAACGCTCACGGATGGTCGCCTTGTAAGTGCCATCTTCCAGCTGCGCCAGGCAGGCCGCGAACAGTTCGGCACGGCGCTCGTAAAATTCGCCGTGGTGCAGGTCGGCCGGGCCACTCTGGAATGGATGGAAGAACGCCCCCGGTACCGGCGCAAAGATAGCCGGCCAGCACAACAGCCCGAACAGGGAGTTGAGCAAGGTATTCTCGACATAATGCACCGGCCCCCGGGCTTCGTTCAGGTGCGTCAGCACGGCCTGCTCGACGCTCCAGCCCTCCGGGGGGCGCGGTAATCTCAGATCGATTCGGGAAATCGGCACCGGGTCAGACTTTGCCTCGGCGGCCAACCCCAGTTTACGGCGCAGGCGCGGCAGGATGCGCATCAGTTGCTGAGACTCGGCAGCATTACGCGGCGCCGCCTCAACGACGCTGGCCAGTGCCATGGCTGCCTCGTACTGCTCGCTGCGTTCAAGCACGCGAACCGTGCGCAGGCGTGCTTCGGGGTGCATGCAGTCCTGATAGATCGCCAGCGCTGTTTCCCAGCGGGCGCTGCGCTCGCAATGCTGCCCCAGTTGAAACAACAACCTGCCCCGGCGCCGTTCCAGCCAGGGGTTGTCACTGTGGGCGGCAGTCACCTGATCGAGAATCGAATCGGCATCGACGCCGGCCTCGAACTGCTCACCGCAGGCATGCAGCGCCAGGTAGATCTCCAGGTCCTCGCGGCTGCGCAACGCCCGGGATTCGCTACTGAACTCCACGCTTTCGTAGCGCAGCAACCCCAGGTCGGCCAGGACGAACTCGGTCCAGTCCTGATAAAGATTGCCGAAAAACAGCAGCCGCAACCTGTCGCACAAGGCGCGAACCTTCAGTGCATACAGCTGATCGTCGATCGCCGGGCACCACTGCCGCCACGGCTGGACCTCGGTGCAGTGCGGCAACAAGGCAGCCAGCAATTCGGGCTTGCTGGCGCGAGGTTGTTCCAGCAAGGGACGGAAACAGGTGACGATTTCGGGCTTGAGCAGCACGTCGAACAGCTGCTCCAGGCTCAAGGGCTGCTGATCGTCCAGCCAACCCAAGGCCAGCAATGGCTCCGCCGCCGCAAGGGTCGAACCTATCTCGGCATAGTTGAGCTTGCTGGCGCGATACAACGGTCCCTTGCGCATGATCATGCGCACCAGCAGGGCCTGGCTGTTTTGCCCCAGACCACGGAAATCCGCGAGAAACTTTCGTTCTTCGTCGTTGAACAGGTCCGCATAGCGCGGCTCCAGCCAGTCCAGGACACGGTTGAAGTTGTGCAGGTAGTAGAAGGGATCTTCGAGCGGTGGAATTGTCACAGCGAATGCAGGCCAGGGTTTGGTAGATACTGGTTATACATACAGAAACACCTTGCTGGCAACCTCAGGCGACCGTCTGCAGTTTTGGCTGTCGATTTGACACCGCAGGGAGACCCTTCGGGTCTCAGCGCAGCCTGCGGCAGCGGCTACAAGGTTCGGCGTCACGCGGTCGGTGTAGCCGCTGCCGCAGGCTGCGCTGGGCCGCCAGGCCCCAAAGAACTCAAGCCCATCACCATTTTGGCGAACTCAACAGACGCCGCGCTGTGGTAATTGTTCTTCCTGCGCAGCAAGGCGGCCGAACGCTGCGGTCCTTGCCCTGCCAATGGCACCTTGTGCAGCCCTCGGCTTTGCGTGGCGATGGGTTCCGGCAGCATGGTCGCAACCGGCGAGTGACGGATGACTTCCAGCAAGGTGTTTACCGAGTTGACCTCGATCGTGACCCTTGGGGTGATTGCCTGAGCCTGGAAAAACGCGTCGATGCAGGTGCGGGTCACGAAGCCCGGGGTCAGCAGCGCAAATGACAATTGCGCCAACTCGTCGGCAGGCAAAGGTCGCTCACTTTCGAACAGCGGATGATCGGGCCCGACCATCACCCCCAGCGTCTCGACAAACGCCGGAATGCATTCTATGTCGGCGCTCCTGACCTGGTCGAAGGCAATCGCTACATCGAGCGAATCATCGGCCAGCCCGGCCTCGATGTCGTCCATCGACAGTTCGAAAATCTGCAGCTGGATATTCGCAAACCGCGCCGTGTATTCCCGCACCAGCGGGCCCACCAGGTAAGCCATGAAAGTCGGTGTCATGGCCAGGCGCAAGGTGCCCCGTGACAAGTCCTTCACATCATGCAGCGCGCGCCTGCCCGCTTCCAGCTCGACCAGCACCCGGCGCGCGCACTCGATATAGGCGGCTCCCGCATCCGTGGGCTTGATCGTGCGCGCCGTACGGTCGAACAACTCGACACCGAGGGAATCCTCCAGCTGCCTGATCTGCTGGGACAGCGTGGGCTGGGAGACATGCAGCGCATCGGCGGCACGGGTGAAGCCGCCGTGGTCGGCGACGGCCAGCAAGTAGCGGAGATGGCGGAGCAGCATGGCACCTTCCCATAGGCAGTACTTATGGCTTGCATTGTATATCGGTCTTGGACGCTATGGATTAAAGATCGCAAGATTCATCCAGACCCAAACGCAACCGCCCTGACAGGAGATACACCATGCAACAGTCCCACGCTTACCAAGACCCGACCCTGGCGCTGACCACCGCCATCCTGGATGCCAAGGCACGCAAGAACCTGTCCTGGCAGGACCTGACCGACGGCACCGGCCTGAGCCTGGCCTACCTGACCGCCGCCCTGCTCGGCCAGCACCCGCTGCCGGAAAGCGCTGCACGCGTCGTTGGCGAAAAACTCGAACTGGATGCCGAACAGGTCGCTCGCCTGCAAATCATCCCGGTGCGCGGCAGCATCCCGGGCGGTACCCCGACGGATCCGACGATCTATCGCTTCTACGAAATGATCCAGATCTACGGCACCACCCTCAAGGCCCTGGTTCACGAGCAGTTCGGCGACGGCATCATCAGCGCGATCAACTTCAAGCTCGACATCAAGAAAGTCGAAGACCCTGAAGGCGGCTCCCGCGCGGTGATCACCCTGGACGGCAAGTTCCTGCCGCTGCGTCCTTTCTGAGTCACCCCGGCCCGCAACCCGTTGCGGGCCCTCCCCTGAATCTGTCTGCGAGGATGTATCCGATGAAAGCGCTGATTGACGGTATTCTCAAATTCCAGAGCGAAGCCTTCCCCAAACGCTCCGACCTGTTCAAACACCTGGCCACCACGCAGCACCCCGGCACCCTGTTCATCACCTGCTCCGACAGCCGCGTGGTGCCCGAACTGCTCACCCAGCAAGAACCGGGCGAACTGTTCGTGATCCGCAACGCCGGTAACATCGTGCCCTCCTACGGCCCGCAACCCGGAGGTGTATCGGCCACGGTCGAGTACGCCGTGGCGGTCCTGGGCGTCACCGACATCGTCATCTGCGGCCACTCCGACTGCGGCGCCATGACCGCTATCGCCAGCTGCAAATGCATGGATCACCTGCCCGCCGTCAGCGGCTGGCTGCAGCACGCCGAGTCGGCGAAAGTGATCAACCAGTCGCGCCAGCACATTTCCGATGCCGCGCGCTTGAGCTCCATGGTGCGGGAGAATGTGATCGCCCAGCTCGCCAACATCCAGACCCATCCGAGCGTGCGGCTGGCTCAGGAGAAAGGGCAACTGAACCTGCATGGGTGGGTGTACGACATTGAGACCGGGGCGGTGGAGGCGCTGGATGGCGCAAGCCAGGCTTTTGTTTCACTGGCTGAGCATCCGACGACTTGTGCTGTGGCGGCCAAGGTGGCAGCGGTTGCTTGAAGCGTCCATTACGTAATGGATCCGGCCCGCACCCTGCGGGCCAATACCAGTGGTATCACCCGCTCAATCCAGGCTCAATGCCGGCTGCCGACGCAGATAACCAACCGCAAAATCCACAAAACTGCGCACACGCATCGAAGCCTTGAGCCCTTCGCGATAAACCACCTGCACCGGCAGCGCCGGCAGCTCATAGGGCTGCAGCAGGCGGCGTAATCGTCCGCTTTGCAGATACTCATGAAGCTGATGACTCAAGCAGCGCGTCAGCCCTGCCCCATGCACCGCTGCATCGATCGCCGACTGAACCGTGGCGCAACTGAGTCCGGAACGCGCTTTTATGCTGTGCAATGCACCCTGCTCTTGAAAATCCCAATGCGCCCAGCTGCGGTTGGCGCCCGTGTCGATAAGGCGATGTTGCTTGACGTCCGCGGGCACCCGGGGCTCGCCGTGCGCCTCGAGATAATCAGGGCTGGCGCAGACGACGTGGCGAACGTAGCCGACCTTGCGCGCAATCAAGGATGAGCTGGGCAGGTTGCCAACCAGCACGGCAACGTCCAGGCCCTCCTCATGCATATTGGGAAAACGATCATGGTACTCGGCGTACAGCCTGACCTCTGGATACAGGTCCAGATAGTCGACCAGCATCGACGCCATGCCCTGGCTGCTGAACTGCAAGGGCATCAACACTGCCAGATTGCCCCGCGCCTGCACGTGCAAGCCCTTGGCATAGGCTTCGGCTTCTTCGACCTCTTTGAGGATGCGCGAACAATCGGCCAGGAACCGGCTGCCGGCCTCGGTCAGCACCACGCCTCGAGTACTGCGCTGTAGCAGCTCAACGCCCAACCGCGTTTCCAGACAGGCGATGGCGCGGACCACCGTGGGGCCTGAAAGCTCAAGGGAACGGGCAGCGGAAGCAAGGCTCGAATGCGCCGCTATAGCCTGGAACACCACCATTTCATGGTAGCGATCCATCAGCGTGGGACTTTCTTCGAGGGGTTGAGCGCCACGTCCTGACTGAGTTGCTGCACGCAAAAATCAACGAAAGTCCTGATCTTCGCCGGCACCCTGTTGCCCTTCTGGTAGACAACATGGATGGGCAGTGCGGGCGGTTCGAAATCCTCCAGGACGATTTCCAGTTCGCCGCTTTCCACCTTGCTTGCCACCTGATAGGACAACACGCGGGTGATGCCCCAGCCCAGGCAGGCGACATTGATCGCGGCTTTGTTGGCCGTCACCACCAGCCGTGGTTCGAATCGGAAGTTCAGCACTTTGCCGGCATTTACAAACTGCCAATTGCTCAGCAACTGGCTGCTCGAAGGCATGACCAGGTTGGCCGTACTCAATGCTTCGGGGTGCAGTGGCTTGCCATGCCTGGCGAAATAGTCGGGCGCTGCGCACACCACCTGGCGAACCTCGCCGACCTTGATGGCATGCTGGCCAGCCTCTTGAAGATTACCGATGCGTATCGCCACATCGACCCCTTCCTCGACCATGTTCACTACGCGATCGACCAGCAAAGCATTCAGGTGCACCGCAGGAAACAAGTCCAGGTACCCGGCCAACACCTTCGTTACGAACAACTCGCCGAACAACACCGGCGCCGTCACCGTCAATTGCCCCCACGGCATGGTGTAGCTGCCTGCCGCCGCCTCTTCGGCTTCGTCGAGTTCAGCCAGAATCCGCCGGCAGTCCTCAAGGTAGCGTTGCCCCGCTTCGCTCAGGTGCACGCTGCGCGTGGTGCGCGACAGCAGCCGCGTACCGATGCGCTCCTCCAGCGCTGCGACCGCGCGGGTCACGCTGGGCGGCGAAATGTTCAAGCGCCGTGCCGCGGCTGCAAAGCCTTCCTCCTCGGCGACCGCAAGAAATATCTGCATTTCCTGAAACCTGTCCATGGGTCAGCCTCGCCTGGAACAAACTGGGTCAATGATTGCCGGCAGCGCTCAGCGTTTGACCGCAAGATCCGTCTGGGTCATCCGGCTGCGCACGGTGAACACACCGTCGCCGGAGAGGATAGCCCCCCGTGCGAACAGTCGACCGTTCTCCCAGTTCGATAACCCCAGTTCAGGCTTGTTCAGGGCGTACTGCCCGTCGACCCAGCGGGTAATACCGTCACCGACAAAGGGTGCGTTGATGGCGTTGTAAAAATGCGCCTGGGCTTGCTCGTCATCGCTGATCAAGGACACCGTGAACTGCGGGCTGTAACGATTGAACAAGGCGATGGCGCTGTCCAGGTCGTCGACGATCTTCAGGCTGACTTCCGGGGTTTCTTCCCATTCCCACTCGCGGCCGAGCTGATCCTCGGGCAACGGCTCTGCCCATGCCTCGTCCTGATAGCCATCGGCACGGTAAACCTGCACGCGGGCCGTCCTGCCTTGCACAGGCAGCCAGCTTTCGTCGCCCTGGGCGATATGTAGTTTGCTACCCTGCCCCTGCGCGGCGCCGGCTTGCGCCAGGGCGTCGAGGAACAGCGGCACCAGCTCGGCGGCCCGGGCCCGGTGGATCAGGCAGACGTTCAGGGTATTGCAGACCTTGCGATCGAGGGAGTTGCGCACCACTGCCGCAAATCGGCCGGCATCGGCTCCCTCATCGGCAACCAGCCAGGCACCACCGGTGCCGTGCAGGCTGACGGCCGTGCCGGCTTGCTGGGCAATACTGCCCAGTTGGGTAACCGCATGGCCCGAGCCACGGGCAACGGCCAGCGACAGCCTGCGGTCGGCAAACATGGCCCAGCCTGCGGCGTGATGGATGCTCTCGACCAGCGCCACGGCGCCTTCCGGCAGCCCGGCTTCAGCCAGCGCCGGGTTCAGGGCATGGGTCACGATCGCCTGCGCGGTGGCCAGCGCATCACTGCCAATGCGCAGCACCGCCGTGTTGCCGGTACGCAACACGCCGGCGGCATCGGCAAACACGTTTGGGCGCCCTTCGAAGACAAAGCCGACGATGCCCAGCGGCGCAATCACCTGCTCGACCTTCCAGCCATCATGCTCGATGCAGTCCACCACCCTGCCACGGGAGGCTGGGGCGTCGCGCCAGGCGCGCAGGCCGGCAATCATGTCGCGGCGCATGCGCTGGTCGGCAAGCAATCGAGTGGTGGAACGACCACGGGACTTGGCCCGTTGCAGGTCCGCGGTATTGGCAGCCTCGATGCCGGACCAGCAGGCGTCGGTTTCCAGACGCTGGGCGAACAGATCGAAAAAATGGCTGATGGCCTGGTCGCAAACCTCGGCCATGGCCGTGAACGCCGCACCTGCCCGGTCGATCGCCGTGGCCGCCGCCTGCTGGTCGGCAACCGGTATCAACAGTAAATCGCCACTGCGCTGTTCGACCAACAAATGATCCCCGGGTCGAAAACGCGCTGCCAGTTCTTCGGAAACGACAGATACACGATTACCGGCGAAAGGAATCTGGGTGCCGGCGACAAGACGTTCGAGCTGATGGGACATGATCCGGGCTCACGCACAGTGGAGGGGCCGGAAAATGTATAACAAACCAGGATGACAGTCATCATTCAACTGCCCCTTACTCGTTCCCACGCTCTGCGTGGGAATGCAGGGGTTGACGCTCTGCGTCGTGCCTGCGAGTGCGACGCGGAGCGTCACTGGATGCGTTCCCACGCGGAGCGTGGGAACGAGGTAACGAGGTAGCCGGCTAGCCAACCTGCCGCCAGGGCAGCGCCGGCGCCACCAGCCGTGGCCCGTCGTACCCGGCCACATCGCCAAAGCGCTCCAGGTTCAGCCCGCTCCAGTCCTCCATGGCCTGGGCGATTTCCTGTTTGTCGTGGCCGACGAAATTCCACCACATGAGGATTTCTTCCTCGAAGGGTTCGCCACCCAGCAACAGTGCCCGGCTGGGCCCGGCTGCCTTGAGCTGTATATCCTTCAGGCCACGCCCCAGGTAAGCCAGTTCGTCGCTGGCGAAGCGTTCCCCGTTGACTTCCAGCTCGCCTTCCAGCACCAGCACCCCGTATTCGAATGCCGGATCGAGGATCAGGCCGGTATCAATGGCGCCCGGGTTGGCCAGGTCCACCCCCACCAGCGGCGAATAGAGCCGGGTCGGTGCGGTTCTTCCGGCAAAGCTGCCGGCCAGCAGGGTGATCTGCAGCCCGTCCTGGGTCCACACCGGCAGGTCGGGATAGTGGTCGAAGGCCGGATCGCAATGCTTGTCTGACTCGGGTAAGGCGATCCACAACTGTGCCGCGTGCAGGTGATGTTCTTCCGGCAGCGACTCTTCGGTATGGGTAATGCCTCGTCCGGCGGTCATGAGGTTGACCTGGCCCGGCCGGATCACCTGGACATTGCCCAGGCTGTCGCGGTGCAACACCTCGCCTTCGATCATCCAGGTAAAGGTCTGCAGGCCGATATGCGGATGCGGCCCCACACGCAGGCCGCCCTGGCTCTCGAATACCGCGGGGCCGGCATGATCGAGGAAACACCAGGCGCCGATCTTGCGCCGTTGCCGCGAGGGCATTGCGCGGCTGACGGGGATACCGCCACCGACTTCGGCGGTGCGGGCGGCGATGCGCTGTATTGCCCGACGCCCCTCTTCTACCGGGCAATCCGAAGAGGTCGAGAGATGGCAATGGGTTTCCTGGTTGCTCATGGTCGTGGTTCTTTCAGGTCAGTTGGCTGTTGATCTGGACCGTGCCGCTGAGCAGCTTGTGCAGCGGGCAGACGTTGGCGATCTCGAGCAGGCGTTGACGCTGCGCTTCATCGAGGTTCCCGTTCAAGGTGATCGAGCGGGCTATTTCAGTATGGACGACAGGGCGCCCTTCTTCTTTGAGGATATTCAAGCGGACGTCGATACCCTTGAGCGGGATTTCCTTGCGCTGGGCATACATGGCCAGGGTGATGGCGGTGCAGGCCCCGAGCGCCGACAACAGCAACTGGTGCGGATTGGGGCCGGTATCCTGACCGCCCAACTGGGCGCTCTCGTCCGCCAGCCACTGATGCACGCCGTCGCTCAGCGTTACTTGATAGGGAATGCCATCCTGCACGGCGCGTACAACCGATTCGCTCATGAACTCGCTCCTTTGTGTGCCGCTGGAGGCTGGTAATGCCCAGCCTCCGGCGAGCCGATTACTTGCCAGCGGTCAGTGTGGAGTAGCTGGTGATGAGGTTACGGTAGTCCGGGATGTGGTTGGAGAACAAGGTACCCAGCCCTTCGATATCGTTACGCCAGTCGCGGTGCAGCTCGCAGGCCAGCCCGAACCAGGTCATCAACTGTGCACCGGCTTCGGACATACGGTTCCAGGCCGAGTGCCGGGTAATTTCATTGAAGGTGCCCGACGCATCGGTCACCACAAATACATCGAAGCCGGCCTCGATGGCCGAGAGCGCCGGGAACGCCACGCAGACCTCGGTGACAACACCGGCGATGATCAGTTGTTTCTTGCCGGTTGCCTTGACGGCCTTGACGAAATCCTCGTTGTCCCAGGCATTGATCTGGCCGGGTCGTGCAATGTAAGGCGCATCGGGGAACTGTGCCTTCAACTCCGGCACCAAAGGACCGTTCGGGCCGTTCTCGAAGCTGGTGGTAAGGATGGTCGGCAACTTGAAGTATTTGGCCAGATCGGCCAGTGCCAACACATTGTTCTTGAATTTGTCCGGTTCTATATCGCGCACCAGAGACAGCAGGCCTGTCTGGTGATCAACCATCAATACGGCCGCTTGATCCTTGTCGAGACGTTTGTAGGCGTTGGACATTTTCATACTCCTTTAGGAAACGGGGACGGCACAGAGGCAAAGCCTGGGTATTGACCTTAGCCCACTCCTGAATTTCGGCCACAGGTTCACTGCGGACATCCAGTGGTCGCTAAGGTAGTCCCTGCGCCAGGGCTGCGGTAGGCGTGAATCTGAGCGGGTGAGTCTCAAATATGGAACGGCGCTCAGCCCAGCCGTTCCTGGCGCAAGACCTCGCCGAAGACCCGCAGCGCCCAGTCCAGGTCCTGACGACCGTCCTGGGGGAAGCCCAGACGAAAGCATTGGCGATGCAGCCCCTGCAGGCTGAACACCTCACCAGGGGCGATCACTATCCGCTGCTCCAGCAAACGCTCGAAGACCCGCCTGGGTTCCACCGGCTCCCGGGCCTGGGCCCAGAGCCCAGCCCCCCCCATTGGCAGATTCAGTTTCAGCTGTTCACCCAGGTGTTCCTGCAACTGCCCGGCCAGGCCATGCAAGCGTTCCTGCAGGTGCAGGCGCATCTGCTGCAGATGAAGGTCGATCCGCCCCTTGCGATATAAGCGTGCAATGGCCCTCTGGCGAATCGGCGGCATGCGGAAGGAACGCAACAGGAAGTGCCGCTGCAGCTCTGCGCTGAAATGCCGGGACAGCAGATAGCCATAGGGCGCTTCGGGGCCGATGATGCGCTCCAGGGAAGAAAACACCAGCAAGCGTTCGGGGTTGACCAGATCACGCAGCTTTTGTCCCGGCTCGTCGACGAAACAGAACTCGCCATCCAGGTCATTTTCCAGCAGCCATGCCCCATGAAACTCCAGCAACCCGGCAATGGCCTCCTTGTCCGATTCGGGCATCAGGCTGCCCTGGGGTGCATTGATGCCGGAGCACAGCAACACCAGGCGCACCGGTTCACTGCGCAACAGCTGCTTGAATTGCTCCAGGTCCAGGCGACCGGCCTGACACAACGGCAGCTCGATAATGCGCAGGCCCGCCGCCTGCAAGACCCGCAACACCATCCACGAGCAAGGCGACGACACCAGCACGGTACTGCCGCGCAGCTCCAGGGCAGACAACATGATTTCCAGCACGGCCCGCACATCGACGCCGATGTAGACGTCATCGGCGCACCAATAGCACTGCGCCGAACGGGTATAGCGCGCCGCCAGTGCCGCTCGCAATTCAAGCTCGCCGCAGGGCTGCCGGAGGTTGCCCTGCCAGCGCGGATTCTGCCTGAGCAATTCACGCTCGAGCATCAGCAAGGTGTTGTCCAGGGTCAACAGCGCCGATGGTTCGACATGACTCAACACCAGCATATCCGGCCGATTGGCATGGTATTGCAGGGTCTGCAGCAGGTCCTTTTCGCTCTGGCAGACCCGCCTGTTGCCAGGCATCTGGGCAAAGTACCCGGATTTGGCGACCGAATAGATCCGCCCTTCGCTTTCCAGCAAGGAGTAGGCGTATTGAATGGTTGAGATGGACACCTTCAAGCGCCGGGACAAATCGCGCAACGACGGCAGTTTTCTCCGCGTTCCCGGCGTCACTTCATTGACCAGGGTGGACAAGTAGCGATAGACCGCCTGATAGGCGAAACCGTTTTTCCGTTGCTTGTTCATCAGCGACCGGAAACACGCTCGAAGGTCATTTTTCCGGTACGAGGGTCACGGGACCTGATGCGTGACGTATCCGGATCACTGGCGCGCACGCTGACGATCAGCGAGCTGCGGTCAAGGCTGTCCGCCCGCTGCATGCCGTACAGGCGCTGCAGAGCCTGCGAGGGCAAACCACTGATATCGGTCAGCCATTGCAGCACCGGCTCTGGCGCTGGTTCCCCGCGCAGTGCCTTGTGCAGATAGGGCAAGGCAACCAGCATGCCCGGATGACAGCGCCGCAGGAAGGCCTCCAGGTCCTGACCCTGGTTGACGAATGGTGTAAACAGCAGGCAAACCAGCTGCGCCTCACTCAAGCCATAGGCCTGTTGCGAAAAATCGTCGGCCAACTGGCGCCGTTGCTTCAAGCCAGCCTCGTCCTCATAGGCTGCCAGGGCTTGTTCGATCAGCCCGGCAGGCATCCCCTTGCGCTGCATCATGGCCTCGGCCAGTTGCAGGTACTCGTCGATACCATCACGGTAATCGCGATTGTGCACGAACTGCGCACGCAGCCCGCGCATATGGGCCATCAACAAGGGGTTGGCACAATCGGACTCACTGAACGCGAACGCCAGTTCGGCAAAGCGAAACCCCAGAAACTCGGTGAGCAAGCTGCTTTTGGTCGGCTCAGGTGTGTGCACCAGATCATGTATGGACAAAAAACGCGGCTCGGCTGCCTGGCTGGGCAACGGCTCCGCCCCCTGGTAATTGTCGCCATGCAATTGCTGATAATAAGCATGCCCCAGGGAATCGAACTGCTCCAGCAAGGCACCTTCACGCAAGGCTTCGCCGCCTTGCAACAGCCCGACATCGCGCAAGACGCGTCTACCCCAGGCCAGGTATCTGGCCTGCTCGGCCGGCGGATCGGTACAGATCACCAGATCGACGCCGCCCTCCCAGGCGATGATGCGCCGATAGAAGTCCGCCAGGTTCAAATAGCAGCTATTGCAGAACATGGCCCGGGCGTCGCCCGTGGTCAGGTGCCCGGCCATCAGCAGATCCATGCGATTGGCGTTCGAGGCCGCCATTGAAAGACGCGCCTTGGCGTCGAAGGCCAAAACCTGGTGGTCGTCGACCACCAGCACTTCCACCCTCGGGTCGTCATCGGCAAACAAGGCGTGATAGGTACGCTGGATGTTGCCCAGCACCGCCGAGGTCATCCCGGCATGGCGACACGTCGCCACGCGCAGTGCGAAAGTATCCGGCGCACGAGCGGCGATACTCAATTGGGCTGCGCGCATGAAGGCCAGTGCGTGGGAACTGTCCTTGCCCCCCCCATAAGCCATCATGATGCGTAAACCACCGATGCGTTCCACTCCGCCAGCGGCAACGATCAGACGCTGTATCAGCTGGTGCAGTGCAGTTTTCTGGGCAATGGAGAGATGGCCGAGCAATCGCTGCAATACCTGGTGATAGACGTTCTTCATGGCCTGATCGTGAGTCTCGCTCATAACTTTTACCTGACATCCAATGACGGTTACGCTCGGTACAGTAGTGCAACGCAAATTAACCTTTGCCAGCACACAGGGAGCAACGAACAAGGTATTGAATACACCTCGCCGCACAAACCACTCTTGACAGAAATGGTCGATTTTAATTGCGACTTCCTAGGAAGTTTCCAACAACTTCCTACAACTATTCAGTGTTCTATCTTCTGCCGCTCAAACACCAGAACGGGAGTATCGGTACCTGCTCCAGGCCTGATTTCTGGCGTATGCCGGTCCCACACCCAAGCAGATCCGGGCATTGGCAGCACGATGTGCGAACTGGTAGTACGATCATGTCTCATTCCATGGAAATGACGATGGACGAGCCATTATCGGCACTTGCGCAGTGATTAAAAGATACAGAATCCAGTAAAAAACCAGTTCAGTTATTCTTCAAATCAGGGCATTGGGATGAAAGAGGAACGTGAAGTTTTATAGAACGCAAAATAGCGGAGGAACCGGTTTATATGCCATGAATAACCAAGAGGAAATTTCCGAAAACAGAAGCGGAATAGTCTGCACATAAAAAAACGCCAAGGTAGTCAACCTTGGCGTTTTTGCAAAACAGCAGCGTTGCGAGCCCTGTGTCGGGGCTATGGCCATTCAGGCCGGGGCAACCTGCAATGCGACACGGGCACCGCATGGGCAATTATCCATGTAACGATGCGCCTCGACGAACTGCTCGAACGGGAAAACCCGAGTGGCCTGGGGCACGAGGATCTTGTCCACTGTCATCTGGTTGATCTCGCGCAACGCCCGCTCCAGGGCGGCCTTGTCCTGGGTAATGCCCAGTTCCGGCTTGCCGGTGAAATTACCCAGGCAATGCACGTAGAACTGGATGTTCTTCTGGAACGCCGCACAGGCCGGGAACGGCGTCTGATTGCCGCCTTGCAGGCCGTAAAGCACCAGGCTGCCGCGCGGTGCCAGGGCATCGCCGAGCAGCGACATCTGCGGGCCGCCGAGGCCGTCCAGGACCATGTCGACCCCGCGCCCGTCGGTGTACTTCTTGATCTGCATGAGCAGATCCTGTTCCTCGGTGACGATGACCTTGTCGGCGCCCAACGACAGCAGATCCTCGCGCTGATCAGCCGATTTGGTCGCCGCGATGACCTTGATGCCCAACGCCTTGCCCAACTGCACGAACGAAGGGCCGGCACAATGACTGGCATCGGTGATCAGAGCGAACTGACCGGATTTGGCCCGCGCCAGGTCCATGTAAGCGAAATAGGCAACCAGCAACGGTGTGTAATACACGCTGGCCTCGAGCGGGGTAAGGATATCCGGGTAGCGCGTCAGGGACGCACGAGGCAGCACGATCACTTCACCGTAGACCGGATACCGGTTCGGGCTCTCGGCCGGAAAGCTGGCCACCTTGTCGCCCACGGCCAGGTCGTCCACGCCCTCGCCCACCGCGGTCACGATGCCCGCCATTTCCTGACCCAGGCCCGCAGGCAGGTGAGCTTGCGACGGCGCCAGGTTCTGACGCCAGAGTACGTCATACCAACTGATGCCGATCGCTTCGACGCGCACTTGCACCTCGCCGGGTGCGGGGTGGGCAGGTGCCTGCTCTTCGCACTTGAGCACATCGGCAGGGCCAAACTTGTGAAAACGGATCGTGCGCGACATCACAAACCTCGTCAAATGAACCTCTAATACCCTGAACTCTATCCGGGCTTTTACCGTTAGACCATCAGTGGCTATTAATAGTCGACATGCCTGTCATTGATTGCAAATCCATTTTACTGGGCTAAAACACAAATTTTCCGGTGCAGGGTAACAGCCTTTGCCCGTAATATTCATGCCAAGCCCCATTCCTGACACTCCAGCGAAGCGAACCAGATGAACCGTAACGACCTGCGTCGCGTCGATCTGAACCTGCTGATCGTGTTCGAAACCCTGATGCACGAGCGCAGCGTAACGCGCGCGGCAGAAAAACTCTTCCTTGGCCAACCGGCGATCAGTGCAGCATTGTCTCGCTTGCGCAGCCTGTTCGACGATCCCTTGTTCGTGCGCACCGGCCGCAGCATGGAGCCCTCGGCCCGGGCGGTGGAAATCTTCGCCCTGCTCTCGCCCGCCCTGGACTCCATCTCCACCGCGGTCAGCCGCGCTGCCGACTTCGATCCGGCCACCAGCACCGCGGTGTTTCGCATCGGCCTGTCCGACGACGCCGAGTTTGCCCTGCTGCCGATGCTGCTCAAGCGGGTGCGCGCCGAAGCACCCGGCATCGTCCTGGTGGTGCGGCGCGTCAACTATATATTGATGCCGTCATTGCTGGCTTCCGGGGAAATCTCCATCGGCGTGAGTTACACCGCCGACCTGCCGGCCAATGCCAAGCGCAAGGTACTGCGCCGCAGCAGACCCAAACTGCTGCGCGCCGATACCATGCCTGGCGCCTTGAGCCTGGACGAGTTCTGCGCCAGGCCCCATGCACTGGTGTCGTTTGCCGGCGACCTGAGCGGCTTCATCGACGAAGCGCTGGATAAACTCGGCCGCAAGCGTCATGTGGTGCTGGCTGTGCCCCAATTCAACGGGCTCAGCACCCTGCTGTCGGGCACCGACATCGTCGCCACCGTACCCGACTACACCGCCGATGCCCTGACCGCCGCCGGCGGTGTGCGGGCCGAGGAATTGCCGATCGAGGTGCAGTCCTTCGAATTGCACATGGCCTGGCGGGGGTCGCAGGACAATGATCCGGGGGAGCGGTGGTTGCGGTCGCGGATTCAGATGTTCTTTGGGGATCCGGATAGTCTTTGACTGCCACATCGTTGGGCGGCAAGGCAAGCACAGCCCTATACGCTTTCTCCCATCAAAGCGTTGTGGCCCCCTGACGCTGACTCAAGGGCAAGTGTCCAACGGGGGGCGCCTCAGTATTTTATCGTTTTCGGCGAGAAAGGCTCTTTCGTTAATAAATTCAAGTGAAAGTTAGCGTTTTCGCACCCACCAAATTATCGTTTTCGCGTACTATCCCCTTCTGGCTATCATTTTTTTGCTCTGGCTAGGGAATCCGACAATGCAAGTAGGCTTCAAAGCACTCGCCGATCGCTACGCTATCGCGCTTGCACAACCCCTACGTGTCGAGTCGGTGATCGGTACGACACGGATGAGTCGCGAGAGTGACGGACACGTCGAGAACAAGTATCCCGCCAGCTACCAGCCGGTGGACAATTTCGCGGGGCATTTCGAGTTTGGGCTCAAGTACGAAGAAATTCACCTCGAGTTTTTCGCTCGTCTGTTTGCGGCTGTTGGCCCAGAGCCCATCGAAGCCTGGTGCCGGCAAGCGCCCTTTGGCCAATATGCCCGCCGCACCGGATTCCTGTACGAGTGGTTAACCGGACAGCATCTGGATGTGCCAGATGTGACCAATGGCGGCTATGTCGATGCCGTTTCGTCGCAGCAGTACCTGACCCGCGTTAAGCCACTGCGGATACGGCGCTGGCGCATCAACGACAATCTGCCCGGCGTGCCGGAGTTCTGCCCCCTGGTCCGCCGTACCGATACCGTGCAACAAGCGCTGCAATTTGACCTGGATGCGGCACTGCGCGAGCTGAACCAGACCTTTGGTGCCGACATCCTGATGCGCACGGCCAGTTGGCTGACGTTCAAGGAGTCGCGTGCGAGCTTTCTGATTGAGAAAGAGGCAGACCAAGCCGACAGGATCCAGCGGTTTGCTCACGTGATCGCCAAGTACTGTGGCCATATCAAGGATCCGTTGAGCAACGATAGCCTACACACGTTGCAAGCCGGTATTTTGGGTCATGAGTCCTTCGGACTGGGCCTGCGGCACTCGCCGGTCTTCATAGGACAGGCGACTATGCGCGAGGACATCGTGCACTACATTGCGCCGCAATTTGAGGTGCTGGCGCAACTGCTTGAGGGCCTGAAAGCATTCGAGCTGGCAACACGAGGCGCCGAACCGCTGGCTCGAGCTGCGGCCATCGCCTTCGCCTTTGTATATATCCATCCCATGCGGGACGGCAATGGACGGATCCATCGCTTCCTGATCAACGACACCCTCATCCGCGACAAGGCGGTGCCTGATGGCGTGATCCTGCCGGTGTCGGCCACCATCACGAGCTCGATCGATTTTCGGGCGCGCTACGATCGTACACTGGAGGTGTTTTCGCGGCCATTCATGCAACGTTACGCAGCGTCCTATCGGTTTGGCGAACTCGTCGTCTACGAGGATGGCACCCCGAGCAACCTGGTCTTCGATGATTACGAGGATGCGCAATTTGCATGGCGCTATCCCGACCTGACTGAACACGTCCTGTACACGGCACAGGTCGTGGCGCATACGGTCCGTACCGAGATGGCCGATGAGGCCCGTGTGCTGGTCATTTTCCAGCGCGCCCAGGAGCGGCTCAAAGAGGTGGTAGAAATGCCGGATCAGGACGCGAGCCGCATCATTCGCTCTCTCAAGGAAAATGGGTGGCAGGTATCTGACAAATTGAAGAAAGTCTATCCGCAGCTGGACGACGCTCACCGGGCGGAACGTATTGTGGAAGCCGTGCGCTCCGCATTCGAAGAACGTGAAGTGGGGAGCGGCGAAGAGTGATCTTCGATCTCACGTCTCACAGATTCCCCATTCTCAATGGGAGTTGCTGTCCCAGAACCAACTCCATATGCCAGGTAAATGGACCGGTTGGTTGGCATCGCGAACCGTACGGGCAAGGGCGGCACGTTGCAAGGCTGCCTGTTCGTCGTAAAAAGGTTTGGCGGCGGTGGTCACACCGGTCTCGCGCGCGCTGTCGAGCAGAATCTGTAGATATTCCTCAATATGCCAGGACGTGTAGCGATTGAGATCGTGAAACGTCACGACCACCGGAATGACGCCATCAACCGTCGGCAGTTCTCCGGCCGCAATCCGTTCGCGCACCTCGGACATTTGCCTGAGGAGATTGGCACGCCGGCGTGGGCTGCCGTTGAAGCCCCATATCTTACCGTCGTTGGCGCTCAGGTCGGTCAGCAACACCTTCAAGTTGTGTCGTTGATACGCGGCAAAGGTGCGTTTGTCGTAATTCCAGAACGGCGGGCGCAACAGCACCGGTGCGCTGCCAGTGATGGCAGCAATGTCCGCCGAGCCCAGTGTGAGCGCCTGTTCGAGTTCTTGCGCAGAGAGCGAGCGGTGATTGGTATGCCACGGTGTCGCGGTGTGGAAGCCCAGGATGTGTCCCGCCGCATTTTCACGCTGCATGATTTTGCGCCCCAGTTCGCTGCCACCGGCCCGGGGTGCTTCTGTCTGCACGAAAAACACGGCCTTGATGCCCGGCTCGATCGGGTTGTTGGCCAGCACGTCGAGAATGGCACTTGTCGGATTGAAAAAACCGGACGCGCTTGGACCGTCGTCGAAGGTCAGCAGAAAACGGATCGGTGGAGTCGAACGCAGAATCTGCTCGGTCTTCGGGGTCAGTTCGATCGGCGGGCCGATACAGCCGCTGAGAGCGACCGTAGCGGCAAGGGCAAATAGAATATTGGCGATCAATTTCATGTTATTGGCGCATCGTTCGCGCAAATTTCTGACAGCATGCGCAACCGACGCCTGGGCTCGCTGACGAACGGATTGCGTTCGTCCCAGGCGTAACCGGCGAGGATCGAGCTGATCATGCGACGGATTTCCGGTGTGCTGCCCTGGTGGTGGATCACATCCTGGAAGGTCCCGGCATACCAGCCTTCGACGTAGCAGCGGAAAGTGTCGACACCCCGCTTCAGTGGTTCGGCAAATTCGCGCTGCCAGTCCACACTTTCGCCTTGCAGCTGGCGATGCAGAACGCCGGCGGCCATGCTCGCCGAACGCATGGCGATGGTGACACCGGAGGAAAACACCGGATCGAGGAATTCTGCGGCATTGCCGAGCAAGGCGAAGCCCGGGCCGTGCAAGGTTTTGACGTTGGCCGAGTAGCCGCCGATGGTCCGCGCAGGCGTGTCCCAAACGGCGTTTTCCAGCACCGTGGCCAGGCTCGGGGTTTCGCCAACGAAACCGCGCAGGCACGCATCGAGATCGTCGCCGCGGCCTTCGAAGTGCTCGGCCGCGGCGACCACGCCCACCGAGCAGCGACCATTGCTGAACGGGATGGTCCAGAACCAGATATCACGCTGGTTCGGGTGCGTGCTGACGAGGATCTTTTCACGGTCGAAGTGCGAGCTGTCGATGTGGTCTTCGACGTGGGTGAACACTGCCTGGCGCATTGGGAAATTCGACGGTGCTTCAAGGTCGAGCAGGCGCGGCAAGACGCGGCCGTAGCCGCTGGCGTCGAGCACGAAGTCGGCTTCGATACGGTATTCGCTGCCGTCTTCACGGCGAGCATTGAGCTGGGGGTTCGCCAGCTCGAAGTTGGCACTGATGATCGTCTCGCCGTAGCGGATTTCCACCCCTTGCAGCACGGCCTGATCAGCCAGCAATTTGTCGAAATCAGCGCGCTGGACCTGAAAGGTGGTCGGCTTGCCGTTGCTGAAAGTGTCGCCGAAATCGAACGTGCTGTAGCGCTCGCCCCAGGCGAACGCCGCGCCGTTTTTCAGCTGAAAACCGGCGGCCTGTACCGCTTCGAGCATGCCGGCTTCTTCGACGAAATCCAGGCAGTGCGAGAGCAGGCTTTCGCCGATTGAAAACCGTGGAAAGTGCTGACGTTCAATGATCAGCACGTCATGGCCGTTACGCTTGAGCAGCGCGGCGGCGATGGCGCCCGATGGGCCGGCACCGATAACGATGACCTGGCGTCGTTCCATATCAACTGTTGGCACTGGAGCTCCTTGCCGGGGCGGCGACCTGTGAGGGAATTCGGTGCAGACCGGCGAGTGCCGGCAGCAGCGTTGCGATCAAACCCATCAGCATCAGCGCGAAGTACAGTGCCGGGCTGATCAGCTGTTGTTGCAGCAGCAGGTTGAGAAAGACGATCTCGCTCAAGCCGCGAATGTTCAGCAGCACGCTTTCGCGCCAGCGGCTGGCGCCGGCGAAGGACGCACCGGCCCAGCCGAGGCCCAGCCAGTTACCCAGCAGTTTACTGGCGATGGGAAACACCAGCAGCGCCCCCAGTTGCGCCCAGCCGAGGCTGTCCAAGGCACTGTGCACGTTGATCTGCACGATGCCGAAGGTCAGGATCAGCGGAATCGCGATGCCGTTCTGCAAGCGGCTCATCCAGGCTGCCTTCAATGGCAGTACCAGTGGCAGCTTGAGGGCGGCCATGCACAGCAGATAACCGATGCCGAAAATCAGCGCATTGAGCTTGTAGTGTTCCGCTACCACCAGCAGCGCGAAGAAGCCCAGGCTGTGCAACAGCGGCTGGCGCAACCCGAGCAGACGCAGCAGCAACGGCAGACAGGCACCGGCCAGCGGCAGCAACAGGCTGCTCAGGTGCAGGCTGCCTTGGGCGAAGGCGAACAGGCACCAGCAGGTCAGGTCGATGAGGATCGCGGTTTGCACCAGGCGGCGAGTAGCAAGCTCTGGATAGTTGATGTGTCGCAGGTACAGATACAGCACCGGAATCGCGGTGATCGCGAACAGCAGGCCCACCGCCAGCGAGCTCAACCACGGCTGAGCCGGTAGCAGCCAAAGGGCCGTCGCCAGACCACAGACGAAGGGAATACTGAAACTGGGCAGGGCGATTTTCAGGCTCTGGCGGTCCAGCTTCAGGTCAATCACATCGCTGAGGATGTGCCCCAGCAGCAGCGCGAAGCTCAGGCTGTAGAGGTTTTTCAGCCAGTCTGGCGAGACCAGCGCGGCGCCGCTCAACTGCCAGTTCGGTTCAATCCAGAAATACATCAACAACGGCAGGCCGAACGTCGCCAGCAGCAACTGGCTGACAATCGGGATCAACCCGAAATGACGCCCAACGCGAGTCGCCACGGCGAACAGCGCGAGGGCCAGTAGCCAGAACAGAAGGATCATCATGCTGCAGGCTCCGCAACTGGCGCGGCGTGCGCCGAAGGTCTGGCCCACGGCGCGAGGATGAAGCTGAAGGCCAGCCCAAGGCTCACCGAAAGGCCGAAGTTGCTCACCGCTGGCGTGCTGGAAATCGCCAGCAGGCCAAAGGACAGCCACGTGGTTGCTGCCGCCAGCAGCGTGCCCAGCAGGCTCACGGCAGCACCGCCGATCTGCTCGCGCATGAGGATCGCGTAATCGACACTGATCGCCGTCACCAGCAGCAGCCCGAACACGCTGAACAGCGTGAGCGGCTGCCCCAGCCAGCCGAGACTGGCCAGGCTGCACAGCGCCGCCAGTAACGGCAGTGCGACGAGCCGCAGAGCGCCACCAACGCCGAAGGGCAGAATCAACAACAGCACGATCAATACACACGACAGCAGCTTCAGCTCAGCGGCGCTGATCTGGGTGGCCGCGAAGACGTGGTTCAAGTCGTCCAGGCGGTCCACCAACTGCACACCTGGCAGGTCCAGTGCCTGCACGCGCAGCAGCGCCGGATCATTCAAGCCTTGCAGGCTGACCATCGCGGCCACGCCATCATCCGTGGCTCCCAGCCAAAGCGGGCGCCACGGCTCGGCCAAGGGGCCGACCAGCGCTGCGGCAACGTCTTCGACCGGCAGCGCTTGCAACTGCGCAAGTTCCGCTTGCAGTGCGGTGACCGGGATACCGAGATCCAGCAGCGGTTGCCAGAATGCCGGCAGTTTGTTCAGGGCCTCGCGAACCTGTTGCTGCTCGGATGGCATGCTGACCAGTTGATTCAACGCCAGGTAGCCTTTGAGCTTGTCCTGCTTGACCAACAGATCCAGCCGTTCGCCGAGGGCTTTCTGGCGCTCGAGCAGTTGCTGCTGATTGGCCGCGCGCACCAGGAAAAACTGGCTGGTGGGTTGATAGCCGGTGATACGCGCAATGGTCTGCGCTTCGCTCATCAACTGCGGTGGTGCACCGACCCACTGGCGAATGTCATTTTTGCTTGTCAGGTGCCACAGGCCACCGGCACAAAAGGCCAGGACCAACACCAGCAGGACCGAACTGCGCACGCGCTTGAGCAGCGCCTGGCGCACACTCAACAGAAACTCGGCAACCCGCAGCGGCCACTGTGCGGGTCGTAGATCCGTACCCTTGAGCAGCGCTGGCAACAGGCAAACCGCCGACAGGTAAGCACCGAGCAAACCGCCAGCAGAGAACACGGCGATCTGGGTCAGCGCCGGGAACGGAGTCCAGGCCAGCGCCAGATAACCGATGCAACTGGTCGCCAGGCTCAGGGTCAGCCCCGGCAAGGTCAACCGCAGCGCCGGCCAACTGTGCCAGGGTTTCAGACTCCAGCTCTTGGACAGGTAATGCAGTGGGTAATCGACCGCGACGCCGATCAGGCTCGAGCCCAGCACCAGGGTCATCACGTGCATATGGCCAAACAGCGCGACGCAGGCCACCGAGCCAAACAGCATGCCGACCAGGACGGGAACGAAGGCTAGCAACACCCGAAGCCTGCGGAACGCCAACAGCAGCAGCAACAGGATGCCGAGGGTCGCACCACCGCCGACCCAGGTGATCTCGCGGGTCGCTTGCTGTTGACCGTGGGCGGCGTACAGCAGGCCACTGGCGGCCAGTAGCTGTACGTCGGCCCGGGCTGCTTCTTCACGGCTGTGCAAGAGCTGCTCGGCGACTTTCAGCGGCAGCTGCATGTCGAACGCGTTGCCGCTGGTGCGGGCTCGCAGCAGCACCCAGCTTTTGCCGTCGGCGTCAGCGACCAATGCACCGCTGCCAATGTCCAGTTGTACGGAGCCGTGCTGCGGCTGGCTGTTCTGAATGCGTCCGGTCAGGCCGAACCAGTCATCCTGGCTCGGCACCAGGCTGAAACCGGTGAACGGGTCGAACAGCGCTTGTACACGCTGCTGGATGAAGGCTTGCGGTTGCTCGATCAACTGTTGCCGATCCGCCGCCGAGAGCATCGCCAACCGACCTTGCAACAGTTGCGTGCGCAGTGCGGGCAGATCGGCCTGCAGGTTCCATTGGACCTTTTCGAACACGCCGCTGGCCAGCCACTGTTCGCCGAGTTTTTTCGTCATGGCGATGGCTTGCTGGCGATTGGCGTGGCCGACCAGCACCAGCATTTCGCGGTTCAGCGGTTCCTGAATGCGCTGTTCGGCCTTGAGCTCCAGCGCATCCGGTGCGGTGCCCGGGACCAGATCCATCAGGTTGGCCGACAGCGGTGCGCCGTCGTGCCATTGCCAGCCGGCGAGCGCGAGCACTGCCATCAGCAGGGTCAGAAATAGCCGCGGGAGCATCCGTTCACTCGGCAAAGTCATGTTGCTCCGCGTCGCTCAACGGGGCGGCGCTGGTAATGTCCTGCATGCGCAAAACGGTGCTGTCGCCCTGGGTTTCCAACAGTTCGATGCGCTGCACCAGTTCGCCGCCGTCGATGTTGATCTGATTGAACACCTGCTTGAGCAGCATTGAACGCGGGGTCAGCGTGAGCTTCCAGTTCTGCGCTTCGCCGCTCAGCGAAAGCTCGAAATCCCGTTGCAGCCCACTGCTGTCGCCTTGCAGTACGGCAAGGAATATACGGTTCTGCTCGGCGCCGGCGCTCTTGCCCGGCAGCATTTGCCAGCCGCTGCCATCACGCCGCGCGATGCCTTTGGCGTTGATCCGGTAATCCTGTTGCAGCGGTATCTTGAGCAACCACAGCAAACCGTGATCCTTGGCCAGCACAAACGTGCCCTTGCTGGTCAGCGGCTGCGGCAGCGCACGCAGGTGTTTTTCCTGAATGAAGCTGCCGTGGATCACGCTCGGTTTGGCCAGTTGATCGCTCAGCTGTTGCAGGTCAAAGGCGAAGGCCTGCGATGAGAAAACCAGCAACAGCATCAATCCCCTGCTACGCATGCAGCCTCCAGTGTTGTTCGCCAATACGTTGCAGGCACAGACGCAATTCACCTTCCAGGGCGCGGTCTTCGATGACCGGCGCGAAGTCCTTGGCCAGTTCCTCGTGCATGGCTGCCAACGCAGGCGGCAATGCACGAGCGTCTTGCGCCTGGCTGCGCAGCCAGACGCCTTGATTGGCCGCCAGCAGGGTCGCGGCGGCGACCTGTTCGGTTAGCTCCAGCACGCGGATCGCATCGCGGGCGGCGATGGTGCCCATGCTGACTTTGTCCTGGTTGTGGCATTCGGTAGAGCGCGAGAACACGCTGGCCGGCATCGTGTTTTTCAGCGCTTCGGCGGTCCAGGCGCTAGTGCCGATCTGCACCGCCTTGAAGCCGTGGTTGAGCATCGCCCGATCGGCGCTGGCGCCCGACAGGTTGCTCGGCAAACCGTGGTTGTAGCGTTCGTCCACCAGCAGCGCGAGTTGGCGGTCAAGCAGGTCAGCGACGTTGGCCACGAGGTTTTTCAGGCTGTCCATGGCGAAGGCGATATGCCCGCCATAGAAATGCCCGCCGTGCAGCACGCGCTCCGCGATGGCGTCGATGATCGGGTTGTCGTTGGCGCTGTTGAGTTCGATCTCGATGAACGAACGCAGCCAGTTCAGGCTGTCGGCCAACACACCGAGCACATGCGGTGCGCAGCGAAGCGAATAACGGTCTTGCAGGCGATGCAGCGGCGCGGTCGGCGCGTCGATCGCCAGATCCTTGCGTAACCACGCGGCGACCTGCATTTGCCCAGGATGCGGCTTGGTGGCGAACAGGCGCTCGTCGAAGTGTTCCGGGTTGCCTTGCAGAGCGACCAAGTTCAGCGCGGTGATGCGCGTGGCCAGTTGCAGCAGGTAGTCGGCACGGGCGAAAGCCAGGCAAGCGAGGCCGGTCATCACCGCCGTGCCGTTCATCAGCGCCAGGGCTTCCTTGGGCCGCAGTACCAGCGGCTCCCAGCCGAGTTCGCGGTGTACATCGACGGCCTGTCGACGTTCGCCCTTGAACAGCACTTCGCGCTCGCCAGACAAGGTAGCGGCCACGTAAGACAGCGGCGTCAGATCACCGCTGGCGCCTACCGATCCCTCTTCCGGGATCAACGGCAAAATGTCGTGTTCGAGGAACGCGTGCAGGCGCTCCAGCAGTTCCACGCGAACCCCGGAAACGCCTTGGCACAGCGACTGCAAGCGCGCCGCGAGCACCGCGCGGGTGGCTTGGGCATCCAGCAGTTTGCCCAGGCCGCAGCCGTGGAAGGTGTACAGATGACGCGGCAGCGCTTCGACATGCTGCAGCGGCACCGCGACCACGCAGGAATCGCCGTAACCAGTGGTCACACCGTAGATCACGCCTTCCTTGTCCAGCAACGAATCGAGGAACCGTGCGCCCTTGGCGATGCGTTCGCGGTATTCGCTGTCACTTTGCAATTGCACAGGCACCTGACGATTGGCCAGGGCCAGCACCTCTTCGATGCGCAAAGGGCGTTCGCCGAAGGTAACCCGCTCAAGCAGATGCGTCGTCATCGGTCTTCCAGAATGGGTAAAAGTTGAACCATTGTTGGGGTGCTTCGAGGCAACCCTGGCCGAGGCGTTCGGCGTAGCGCGTGGCCCATTGGTGAATCACTTGCTCGCGGTTGCTGCGCTTCCACACCACCGCGTCGGCGAAGGGCTCTATGTACAGTCGATAGTCGCCCGTTGGTTTCTTCAGGCACAGCAGAAAATTGACCGGGCACTTCAACAGACCGGCCAGCAACCAGGGGCCTTGGGGGAACGCGGCCGGATGACCGAGAAAGTCAACCGTCACGCTGCGCCCGCCGTGCAGCGGTACGCGGTCGCCGGCAATCGCCAGCCACTCGCCACGCTCCAGACGCTGGCTCAGTTGCAGCATGATCACCGGGTCCAGTTCGCTGACCTGGATCAGCCGCAAATTGGTCGCCCCGGCTTCGCCCAGCAGACGATTGAAACGCTCGGCGTGCTTGGTGTGCACCAGCACGTTCATGGTGACCCTTTCGCCAAGTTCGGCGAGGGCCCGGCAGACTTCGAGATTGCCCAGGTGCGCACCCACCAGCATCTGCCCGCGTTCACCGCGCAACTGATTGCGCAACAGCGCCGGGTCGATGATTTCGATTTGCTCGATGCTCAGCTTGCCGTTCCACACGTCGAGCTTGTCGAGCATGGAATCGGCGAAGGCCATGAACTGACCGAACACCCGCCAATGGGTCGGGCGCAATTCGTTGCGGTCGCTCCAGTCGGCGAGACGTTGCTGGTAGCGCCAGGCGCTGTGGCGGGCGCTGCGACCGAACAGGAAAAAATACAAGACAATGCCATACAGCAGCGGGCTCAACAGCCGACGCCCCAGCACTTTTGCGCAGAATGCAATGAATTTCATCAGCCAAAAGCTGCCGCGTTCTTTGTGATTGGCCCAGTGCTCTTTGTCTGCATTGATACTCATGCCCGCCACCGTCGCCAGAGGATTGCCGGCGCCCGTAGCAGCATGCCGAAGAACAAGCGGGTGTGCATGCTCGTAATCAGTACATTGTCGTGGAACATGCGAAAGTGCGAGACACCATCCAGGGGGTAGTGAACCCGGGTCTGCAGCCAGCGCATCGGCAGATTGCGCCAGGCCAGGCGCACGATGATGTCTGAGTCGAAGTCCATGCGTTTGCCGATTTTCGTCGAGTCGATCAGCGCCAGGGTCGGTGGCAACGGATAGAGGCGAAAACCGCACATGGAGTCACGAATCTGCAACGAAAGGGTGTTGATCCAGACCATGACGTGAGTCAGGTAGCGGGCGTACAAACGGCCCTTCGGCACGCTGGCGTCATACAGCGGGTAGCCACAGATCAGCGCGTCAGGATGGGCGCGCGACTGCTCGATAAAGGACTCGACGTCATTGAGGTCATGCTGGCCGTCGGCGTCCACTTGCACAGCGTGGCTGAAGCCCAGGCGCGAGGCTTCGCGAAACCCGCTCATGACGGCACCGCCCTTGCCCTGATTGACGGCGAGTTTGATCAGAAAGACCTGGTCGCGCTGGGCCAGTCGCTCAAGCACCGCCGCACAGACCGGGCTGCTGGCGTCATCGACCAGAATGCACGGCAGGCCGCTTGCGAGCAGCGCATCGACCACGGTCGTGACGGCGGTTTCGTGGTTGTAGACCGGGATCACGGCACAGGGGTTGTGCATGCGCAGTCTCCAGCAAAATCCGCCCATTGGAGCAGGTGGTCGGTGTAACTGAGCGCCGGAGCCGCCGTTACGGCGCGTTCCGCTTGAGCCTTGAGCAACAGATGCTCAAGTTTTATCCAATTCATGGGGGGCCTCGTACCCGTTGTCGTATGAGCCATTCAATGGCAAACAGCAAACCCATCAACCCGTAGGAGATCAGGCCGGTGTAAATCATCCACCAACTCAACGGCGCCCAGAGAGTCAGGGCGCCGGCGAGCAAACCGTTACAGAGGAAAAATACACTCCAGGCAATCGTCACCTGGCGGGTATAAACAATCGCCTTGTCCGGCAAATCAGTCGACTCATGGGGCCGGTTGAACCAGACGGTAGACCGCCTCGACCACGTCGCTGACGGTACGCACCGACTTGAACTCTTCGGCGGCGATTTTCTTGCCGGTCTGGCGTTTGATGTGACTGATCAGATCGATCGCGTCGATGCTGTCGATTTCCAGGTCCTGATACAGGTTGGAGTCCAGGTTCACGCGTTCGGGTTCCAGCTCAAAGTGTTCGACCAAGGCATCGCGCAGGGTGTTGAAGATGTCGTCACGAGTTTGCATAGTCCGGTCTCAAGGCCCGTGTTGCAGTGACGAACGCCGCAAGGCTCGCCGCGCTGGAGAAGTGACCGCGTGTGTCGTTGGCTTCAGAGTCGATCTTGATGCCGTACTTTTTCTGAATCGCCAGGCCGAGCTCCAGGGCATCGACCGAGTCCAGGCCCAAGCCTTCGCCGAACAGCGTCTGTTCGTCGCCGATGTCGTCCACGTTGATGTCTTCGAGACCCAGGACGTCGATGATCAGCATTTTTATCTCACGCTTCAGATCGCTCATCTTCGGCGAGTTCCCTAATAAAGTATTGGTGGAAATAATCATTGAGTTTGCGCGAGGCATTAGGTCGGGAGCCGAGCGCTGCGAAGGCTTGTGGGTCTATATCAGCCCCTACGCAGAGACTGAAGTGCACGCGGCGTTTGGGAATCCGGTACCAAGGCTCGGCCTTGGTCAGGGTAGTCGGGTTGACCTTGATGATCACCGGGGTGACAACTTTCGCACCACGCAGGGCAATTACCGCCGCGCCCCGATGAAAGGCTGGCGGTTGGCCGGGTTGGGTACGGGTGCCTTCGGGGAAGATGATCAGGGTCTGGTCGCTTTTCAGTGCATCGGCAGCGGCATCGAGCATGTCCATGCTGCCGTCATTGCTGATGTACTCGGTGCGGCTTAGCGGGCCACGGAGGAAGGGATTTTCCCATAGACTTTTCTTGACCACGCAGTTGGCGTGGGGCACCAGACCGAGCAGGAACACGACATCGATCAACGATGGATGATTGGCGATGATCATCTGCCCTGAGCGGCCGAGTTTTTCCGCCCCCTGGATGTCGTAGGTCAGCACGCCTGTGCGAGCCATGAACCGGAAAAAAGAGCGGCACTTGCGGCTGACGGTCTGCCGCGCCCGTTGCCGATGGGTTTGGGCATCGCCCGGCAGGCATCCGAGAACCGGGAAAACCACCAGCCGCAGCCACAGCCCGCTCCACCCGAACAGGGCGAAGCTTGCGGCGGTGGCCAGCAGGCGCCAGTAGTAGGCGTCGCGGTTTTTATCGGTCACAGGTTGTGTTGCCAGATCCATTCACGATTTTTCCAGACATGTTGGCAGGTGGTCTGCTGGCCGTGCAACGCACGCAACAGGCTCAGTGCGTGGGGCCAAAGTGTCTTTGACAACGCATCCGACGCGCTGTTCAGGGACAGCTGCCACTGATTGCCGGGCGTGATCAGTAGACCGACCGCGTAAGGGAACGGCACATCGTCGATCCAGGCGCAATAGGCTGCGGGCGGCACTGCATGGCGGGCAGAAAAGACACGTCGGGGGCGGCACCGCTGCTCTTGAGCACGACCGGTTGTCGGCTCCAGGCTTGCCAATCGTCCACGCTTTCGAGCCCAGGGGCTCAGGCGCGACATTGGGCGATGTTGAATGTGATCACTGAAACTCATCCCCTCCCCCCTGCGGGCTTCCTTGACGCGGTGAGTCCATTGACCGACGACTGCCCCGACATGGCGCTAAAGCCGAGTGGCGGGCATTATCGCGGTGCGGCTGGCTTGTAGCAAATACTGGCTACATTTTGTTCGGTGTGCCATGTCGTTCATCGGCAAAAAAAAGGTCGTTGGGCCAGGCTCAGGGGCGTCGACCGGATCGTTCGGCCCTCCACACGCCTGACTGTAGCTATTAAATCCATCGCCACTGTATCTGCTCATGCCCAACGTCAGACGAGTCATTGAACAATCGTCGGCAGATGCTCCGCGAGATACATATCGGCCTTGCTCAGCAAACTGGACTGATGTGGCTTTTAGTAAGACCCGGTTAATATTGACCGATACGTTCGAGGAAACAGGCATGATCTCTGACCCTGGCACACCGACGCTGGACCAGCTGCGCGTATTCCTGACGGTCGTGGAAGTCGGCAGTTTTGCAGGGGCCGCCAGAAAACTTCATCGAGCCACCTCGGTCATCAGCTATTCAATCGCCAACCTGGAAATGCAGCTCGGCGTGTCGCTGTTTGACCGCCAGACAACACGCAAGCCCCAGCTCACCGAGGCCGGCCGCACCGTGCTGGCCGAAGCCAGAACCATCGCCAACGGTATTCATGGATTACGCGCCAAGGTCAAAGGCCTGCTTCAGGGGCTCGAAGCTGAAGTTCACGTCGTGCTCGATGTGATGCTTCCCGCCGAGCGTGTCGTGGACGCACTCAAATCCTTTCGAGAGGAATTCCCCACGGTTGCCCTTCACCTCCACATGGAAGCGCTCGGCGCCGTCACTGAGCTGGTGCTCAACCGCGGCGCGATAGTCGGCGTGAGCGGGCCAATGAATGAAGGAATCAGTGATATCGAAAGAATTGGCGTCGGCAGTGTCGAATTGATTCCGGTGGCAGCCCCGCATCATCCGTTGGCTTCAAGCGACTCGAACGCTCCGGGCGCCGGGCGAGAGTTCACTCAACTGGTGCTGTCCGATCGCTCGCTCCTGACCAAGGACAAGGATTTCGCCGTTCTCAGTAACCGTACCTGGCGGCTGGCGGACCTGGGAGCCAAGCACATGTTGCTGCGTGAAGGCATTGGTTGGGGGAACATGCCAGCCCCGATGGTCCAGGAAGATCTGGATAGCGGCCGACTCGTGCGGCTGAACATACCGGAATACCAAAGCGGAAAATATTACTTCGACGTCATCTATCGCACGGATCTGCCACCGGGCCCCGCCGCGAGGTGGTTGATTGACCGCTTCGTTCAACAAGGCTCCGCGCAGGAGGCATCCACTTGAGCGTGCTACTTGTCGATTTTATAGAACCTGCACATCGAAATTAATCGGGTTTTCCCGAACCGAGATCCATGGGACATTCTTTCGACCAAGAGCAGCAATCGCTGCGAACCGGCTATCAAAGCCTTGGAGGCGAAAGATGAACCAGGCTCAAGCTCTGCTTCAGGCGCACTTCGACACATTTGTCGCCAACCCTGAAAAATGGAAATCGCTTATCTCGGACGACATTGTCTGGGAACTCCCCTACGCCGCGGGCCTCGGGCATCCGAGCCGATTGACGGGGCGAGATGAAGTGCTGGGTCACGTCGGCTGGTTCATCGGAGCGGTGGAAGACTTTCGCTTTTACGACCTTCAGATCAATGCCTTTGCTGATGATTCAAAAGCAGTCGCGCAAGTAAAGGCCGAAGGAAGGATCAAGACGACAGGTCGAATCTACAGACAAGCCTACGTTTTGTTTGAGGAAGTCGAAAACGGAAGGCTCAAGTTTATCCGGGAGTACTTCGATCCGATTCAAGCGGCTCATGCGCTGGACGAAGAAATCAAGCAGCCGACAGATCTTTTCTGAAAATTGAGAATGCCCTCAGCGAATGCACGACGATCTCGGATTTCCAGTTTCAACCCCCACACTCCAGGACAAATCCCTTGCCCCCGGAGGTTGAAGGTCAGTCGCGCAAACAGTGAACCACTGTGCTCGATGCGCGACTGATGCCAGGTTCTGCGACCATCCGCCAACTTAGCGCCCGAGCGGGCCAGCGGGCTGCCTAGTGCCCAAGGCGCCCGCCGGTGACTGGTGTTGGGCCGCGCATTGGGGATCATCGGGGATGCACCCCGTCGCCGCTTCACCGCCCCGACCTTCGCAGGCCGGGGCACAGATTGCATCTTGTGCCGGACCGGAATCGCAATCCACCTGTGCGCAAATATCAAGGGTCGTGCCATCCTGGCAGATGCACCGCTGCAGGTTAGGCCCGCCCGCAGCAACCTCCTGGTAATTCAACGTTTTCGCGTCGGTAGCGCCAAAGGTCAAATACCAGGGCTCGCGCAGCTGGCCACCGCTCCTGGCCGGGGGGACAAACAACAGGTATTGCTTGCTCGCCACGTCGTAGCGACGAACCTCTCCAGTGTTGGTGATGGGCACGAACAGTTTCCTTTCCGGTCCAAACAACAGGGCCTGGGCGAAAACGCGGTCCTTGCCTGGCTCATAAAGATTGATCTTGTCGACGAATTTGCCGGTCTGATCGTAGATGCGGATCGAGTCCGTATCGTTGGAATTGGCCCTGATGCTGGTGACATACAGCCGACCGTCGGGGCCGAAGACCAGGCCCTCCGGCCGATTGAGCTGGCCCACCCCACCCTTGTCGGAGATGAAAGTGCCGATGAACTTGCCGTCAGCGGCAAAACGCATGACTTCCCCGCCCAGGCCGTCCTTCTTCAGGCTCTGCACCGAAACGTAGACCAGTCCGTCAGGGCCAAACACAATACCCCGGGGATGGAAGTCACCGTGCGACGACACACTCCTGAAGCTGGCTAGAAATGCGCCATTTGAGTTGTAGGTCAAGAGCTTTCCCGGTGAGTTGCCGTGGCTGGACACACTGCTCGCGACGTAAAGTACCTTTTCCGGGAAGGCCTCACGGACGATGCCGAACGGTGCAAACGGGGCATTCTTGTCCGTAGAAGGAACCCATGCCCCCAGGAAGGCGCCAGTGTCGCGGTTGTAGCGCAGGACCGCACCAGCCTCTCTACTTTCAACATTCTCGTTCGCGACCGCTAATTGATCACCATCCACGAACATGCCCCGGGGGCCATCCAGCCCGCCGCTTTTTGAGCGCACGAAGGCGTCCGGATTATTGGATGGATCGAGGTCGCCATCGAGGAAAACCCCCGACACGGCGTCGAAACGCTTGACGGTCTTGTCAGCGGCATCGCCGATATACAGAACGTCGGCACTGAGCGCGCTGCGCACGCCCAATGCTCCGGCCAGCGCCAGCATTGAACAGAGCACCAGCAATAGTGCGCTGAAGATTGAATATATGTTTACGCGAGGGGCATGCATAGGCATCGATCCTTGTAGATGAGTGGGAACGAACGCCCATACCCACTACAGCGACTCGCCGTTGGCATCGTCAGCACCAGACGCCCAGCGACCGCGCTAGAGCGCCCGCTGGGCGTTTCGCGTAAGTAAAGATGTGCCCATCAATATGTCAAAACGATATCAGTGCTCAGGAGACCGGCGGTCGCCACGCCGTCTGACGGACAAACCAAATCCGTGCGGCGTTCATGTCAGGAAGGTCTCCACAGGACAAGGGCTTACCCTGATGCAGTTGCCCTTCGCCACGCCATTGCTGGAGTACGATTAGTCTGGCCTGCGCCGCCGGCGGTAAGCGGGCCGAGGAGTTGCACGCCAGCTGCCACAGGTGTGTTGGTGTCCCCTGTGGGAGCTGGCTTGAACGGGTCAAGTAATTCTGGACACCTGTTCAGGTTGCCAGGCTACTGAACAATGACAAAACAACCATGATTGAAGTCATTCAGTCGGCTCAGGTTTTTTTGCAAAAATAGTTTTTTGGTATAAATCATAAGAAAGCAATCTGTTTTTAATGGCATTGAATTCGCTGCCAAGGACGGGTTGAGGCGATTTTTCTTGAGGGTCGTCTACAATATTATATTTTGCAATAGTGCCGGGACCATATTCGTATATGTATTTATAGGGATGATCGACTAATGCCGATGCCAGCTCATTAAAAAAAGTAGACATGAAAAACACTCGCCTCCCCTGCTCCCTCAACAAACTAACGCCTTGTACATTGAGAGAAGAATCAGTCACTCCAAAAAAATCAGCAATTGTTGGTGCGATGTCAATCTGCTGACTTGTTGTTGATGTATTCCTGGGCAACACCTTACCCTTCGCCCAAAATATCAAAGGCACCGTAACTTCCTCTTCGTGCATGGAGGAGTTGTGAATAAACGTCCCATGCTCCCCAAAAGATTCGCCATGATCTCCAACAAGCACAAACAATGTTGAGTCAAGAATGCCTGACTTGTCGAATGCATCCAACATTCCACCTATCAGGGCATCTATTTTCATTATGCATTCTTCGTATTTTTTTATCGCTACCTGTGAAGCTGGATCGCTAGTGCAGTTATACGGGTAATGTGCGGCGGTTGGAAAATACAGCGCAATGAACCCTTTACCCTCTTTAGCAATATCTTCCAGGTGCGAAACACTTGCGGAGAACAAATATTCATCACTTTCGCCAAAGCTGCTATTGTTTTGTGGCTGAATTTTACCCAGAGCCATATCAGAAGCTTCATACGCGTTCGACACGCCTATGGACCTTAAAAAACCACCCATATTTTCAAACTGTAAAAACAATGAACTAAATGCAACCGCCTCCATATTTTTTTTCTTTTTTAATTCATGAATGATACTAGGCTGATAGAGGCGCATCGCCTCTTTAATTTCAATATCCGGGTACGCGTGCAACCCGGTAAGTATTGAGTAATAGCCTTTAGATGAATGAGGGACAGACACATACGATTTAAAAAGCATTCCTTCCCGAGCAAGCTTTTCAAATACTGGATATTTTTCAGCGGTTTTTACACCCGCACCAAAAATACTGTTCCACCGCACCGACTCCAGGACAACATATACTAGATTCTTGAACTCTGGAGTGGGTTGAGGATCAAGCCTTTGAATATGATTGATTGCTGACAAAGGATACGTTGGCTGTTCAAATTCCAGCAGGGCTTCATCTTGAACAGCACCTAAAGAGATGGTGTTTCTGACGGTAGCAACCAAAGGATTTATGAAAATATTCTTATTCAAGTCGTAGCGAGCGTCTCCCGTATAGGCCGACCACAAAAACATGGCTGACAAGAGCAATATAAACATTGCTCCGTATTTGCTTTTTCTCTCTTTTCCTGCACTTTTGCTTCCATGTATTTTATAGGCGGCCAATCCAACCAGAAGCCAAGTTGCCAGGTAAGCAAGAAAGAGAACAAACACAATGAATCTAAAAGTAAATCCAAACCCGGAAGATTGATTTAAAAATATTTCCACCCCCGAAGCCAAATCACTTGCATTTTGCAAACTGTATTTTACAAGCGGCAAATCCAACGGTTTGAGCCATAGCTCTCTAACCCTCATGTCCAATAACAGACATAGCAATAAAACACCCGAGAAAATACTCAGCACATAAAAATAAAGCTTATTCTTTTTTATTGCAGCCATTGCCACCAGATATACAATTGCCGAAAGAATCAAGTCCTGCAACAAGAACAAAAAAACACTGCGCGCCCCAGTATCAATCCACCTATAAGAAAAAAACTCTATCAAAATAATCTTCGGCACAAGAAAAAGAGAAACGGCAAAAAGCAACGTTATGTTTAATAAATATGTTCTTTTCCACATACTGTTCAGCCCCCGAATTTATAGAAAAAGTGCGACATTTGAAACGAGAGACCGGCAGGGAGCCTGCCCCCGGCAGCCCCCCTATTCATCAACTTAAGCACCCAGTCTTTGTTTGGGCAAGAAAACCCGGGGCTTGAGTGAGCAATGGCATCAGGGGTCGCATCGTTTTTTTGCCGCTTGCAGGGCTGCGGCCGTCTTGAGGTGCTGGCTTCGGAAAGGAATCGGGAGCACAGCATCGGGGATCAGGTGGTGCCTTTGATGTGGGGTTTATGGAGCGCTTACGCCCCAGCCCCTCATATCATTCCGGCTGATAATTAACTTCGCCCCGTTCGATTCGTCGTTGATGGCTCAAGCTCGCATCATCCGCCCAATCTTAATAAATTGGCGGACTCCCCATGGAACAGTCACTCAAACATTTGCGCTATCCCCTTGCCGCCTTGGCAGTTGTGGTGATGAGCGCGTGTGGTCGTGCCCCGGAGGCCACCCAGGCTCCGGCCGCGCCCAAAGTCAGTGTGGCCAAGGTGCTGGAACAACCCATCAATGAATGGGACGAATTCACCGGGCGCCTGGAAGCGCCAGAGACCGTAGAGGTTCGCCCACGGGTATCCGGGCAGATCGATCAGGTCGCCTTCACCGAAGGTGCCCTGGTCAAGAAAGGCGACCTGCTGTTCCAGATCGACCCGCGCCCCTTCGAGGCCGAAGTCCGCCGCCTCGAAGCCCAGGTGCAACAAGCCCGCTCCACCGCCGTGCGCAGTGCCAACGAAGCCCAGCGCGGCGAACGCCTGCGCGAGAGCAATGCGATTTCCGCGGAGCTGGCCGAGTCGCGCACAACCGCTGCCCAGGAAGCTCGTGCCGGCGTCGCCGCCATTCAGGCGCAGCTGGATGTAGCCAGGCTGAACTTGAGCTTCACCCGGGTCACCGCGCCCATCGGCGGCCGGGTCAGCCGTGCCCTGATCACCGCCGGCAACATCGTCAACGCCGATAGCACGCCGCTGACCAGCGTGGTTTCAACCGACAAGGTCTATGCCTACTTCGATGCCGACGAACGCGTCTACCTCAAGTACACCCAACTGGCGCGCCAGGGCCAGCGCGGCCAGACCACCCCGGTCTACCTGGGGCTGTCCAACGAAGACGGCAATCCGCACCTGGGCCAGATGAACTTCGTCGACAACCAGGTCAACCCCAAGACCGGCACCATCCGCGGTCGTGCGGTGTTCGACAACAGCGACGGCAGCTTCACCCCCGGTCTGTACGCCCGCCTGAAACTGGTCGGCAGCGCCACGTACTCGGCCGTACTGATCAACGATGAAGCGGTCGGCACAGACCTTGGCAAGAAATTCGTGCTGGTCATGGATGCCGACAACAAGGCCACCTACCGCGCCGTCGAACTGGGTCCGAAACTCGAAGGCCTGCGCATCGTGCGCAGCGGCCTGAGCAAGGAAGACCGCATCGTCGTCAAAGGCCTGCAACGCGTCCGCCCGGGCTCCCCCGTGCAGCCGCAGGACACGCCAATGGCCAGCGACGCGACCATTGCCGCCCTCGCCCAGCAACGCCAGGCCCTTGAAGCCAGCAACCCGCCACGCGTCACCCCGGCTGCGACCGAGAAGGTGGCAAGTGTTGCGACTCCACGCGGTTAAGAGATCACGCCCATGAATTTCTCCCAGTTCTTTATTTCCCGGCCGATCTTCGCCGCGGTGCTGTCGCTGCTGATCCTGATCGCCGGCGGCATCTCGTTGTTCCAGTTGCCGATCAGCGAATACCCGGAAGTGGTACCGCCGACCGTGGTCGTGCGCGCCAACTTCCCCGGCGCCAACCCCAAGGTCATCGGCGAAACCGTGGCCGCGCCGCTGGAGCAGGCCATCACCGGGGTCGAGAACATGTTGTACATGTCCTCGCAATCGACCGCTGACGGCAAGATCACCCTGACCATCACCTTCGCCCTGGGCACCGACCTGGACAATGCCCAGGTGCAGGTTCAGAACCGGGTAACCCGGACCCAGCCCAAGCTGCCCGAGGAAGTGACGCGCATCGGTATCACGGTCGACAAGGCCTCGCCCGACCTGACCATGGTCGTGCACCTGACCTCGCCGGACAAACGCTACGACATGCTCTACCTGTCCAACTACGCCATCCTCAACATCAAGGACGAGCTGGCGCGCCTGGGCGGTGTCGGTGATGTGCAGCTGTTCGGCATGGGCGACTACTCGCTGCGGATCTGGCTCGACCCGAACAAGGTGGCCTCGCGCAACCTGACCGCCACAGACGTGGTCAGTGCGATCCGCGAGCAGAACCGTCAGGTCGCTGCCGGCCAACTGGGCGCACCGCCCGCCCCCGATGCCACCAGCTTTCAGCTCTCGGTCAACACCCAGGGCCGTCTGGTCAGCGAGGAAGAGTTCGAGAACATCATCATCCGCTCCGGGGCCAACGGCGAAATCACGCGCCTGAAGGATATTGCCCGGGTCGAGCTGGGCTCCAGCCAATACGCCCTGCGCTCGCTTCTCAACAACCAGCCGGCCGTGGCGATCCCGATCTTCCAGCGTCCCGGCTCCAACGCCATCGAAATCTCCAACGAAGTCCGGGCCAAGATGGCCGAGCTGAAGCAAACCTTCCCCGAAGGCATGGACTACAGCATCGTCTATGACCCGACCATCTTCGTCCGCGGTTCCATCGAAGCGGTGGTGCACACCTTGTTCGAAGCGTTGATCCTGGTCGTGCTGGTGGTGATCCTGTTCCTGCAGACCTGGCGCGCCTCGATCATCCCCCTGGTGGCCGTGCCGGTATCGCTGATCGGTACCTTTGCCGTGATGCACCTGTTCGGCTTCTCGCTCAACGCCCTGTCGCTGTTCGGGCTGGTATTGGCCATCGGTATCGTGGTGGACGACGCCATCGTGGTCGTGGAGAACGTCGAACGTAACATCGGCCTGGGGCTGACGCCGGTCGAAGCCACCAAGCGGGCCATGCGTGAAGTGACCGGCCCCATCATCGCCACGGCGTTGGTGCTGTGTGCGGTGTTTGTGCCGGCGGCGTTCATCTCCGGCCTGACCGGGCAGTTCTACAAGCAGTTCGCCTTGACCATCGCCATTTCCACGGTGATCTCGGCCTTCAACTCGCTGACCCTGTCGCCGGCCCTGGCCGCCGTATTGCTCAAGGACCACAGCGCGCCCAAGGATCGCTTCTCGAAGTTCCTCGACAGGCTGCTCGGTGGCTGGTTGTTCCGCCCGTTCAACCGCTTCTTCGACCGTGCCAGCCATGGCTATGTCGGCACTGTGACGCGGGTCATCCGCAGCAGCGGCATCGCCCTGGTCCTCTACGCAGGCTTCATGGTCCTGACCTGGCTGGGCTTTGCCACCACCCCGACTGGCTTCGTGCCCGCCCAGGACAAGCAATACCTGGTGGCCTTCGCCCAGTTGCCGGATGCCGCCAGCCTGGATCGCACCGAAGCGGTCATCAAGAAGATGTCGGAAATCGCCCTGGAGCAACCGGGCGTGGCCAACTCCGTGGCGTTCCCGGGGCTGTCGATCAATGGTTTCACCAACAGCCCGAACAGCGGCATCGTGTTCACCCCGCTCAAGCCGTTTGATGAGCGCAAGGACCCGAGCCAGTCGGCCGCCGCCATCGCCGCCGCGCTGAACGCCAAGTTCGCCGACATCCAGGATGCCTATATTGCGATCTTCCCACCGCCGCCGGTTCAGGGCCTGGGCACCATCGGCGGTTTCCGCCTGCAGATCGAAGACCGTGGCGGCCTGGGCTACGAAGCGCTGTACAAGGAAACCCAGAACATCATCGCCAAGAGCCGCAGCGTGCCGGAACTGGCCGGCCTGTTCACCAGCTACCAGGTCAACGTGCCCCAGGTCGATGCCGCCATCGACCGGGAAAAGGCCAAGACCCATGGCGTGGCGATCAGTGACATCTTCGACACCCTGCAGATTTACCTGGGCTCGCTGTATGCCAACGACTTCAACCGCTTTGGCCGTACCTATCAGGTCAACGTCCAGGCCGAGCAGCAGTTCCGTCTGGAGGCCGAGCAGATCGGTCAGTTGAAGGTGCGCAACAATGTCGGCGAGATGATTCCGCTCGCGACCTTCATCAAGGTCAGCGACACCGCGGGGCCGGATCGGGTCATGCACTACAACGGTTTCGTCACCGCCGAAATCAATGGCGCAGCGGCCCCCGGCTACAGCTCCGGCCAGGCCGAGAAAGCCATCGAGAAGCTGCTCAAGGAGGAGTTGCCCAACGGCATGACCTACGAGTGGACCGAGTTGACCTACCAGCAGATCCTGGCCGGCAACACCGCGCTGTTCGTGTTCCCGCTCTGTGTATTGCTGGCCTTCCTGGTACTGGCTGCCCAGTACGAAAGCTGGAGCCTGCCGCTGGCGGTGATCCTGATCGTACCGATGACGCTGTTGTCGGCCATCACCGGGGTGATCCTGTCCGGTGGCGATAACAACATCTTCACCCAGATCGGCTTGATCGTACTGGTGGGGCTGGCGTGCAAGAACGCGATCCTGATCGTCGAGTTCGCCAAGGACAAGCAGGAAGAAGGCCTCGACCCGCTCAGCGCGGTACTGGAAGCCTGCCGCCTGCGTCTGCGGCCGATCCTGATGACCTCGTTTGCCTTCATCATGGGTGTGGTACCGCTGGTGCTGTCGTCCGGTGCCGGTGCCGAGATGCGTCATGCCATGGGTGTTGCGGTGTTCTCCGGGATGCTCGGGGTGACCTTCTTCGGCCTGCTGCTGACACCGGTGTTCTTTGTTCTGATCCGCCGTTATGTGGAGCGCGGCGAAGCACGCAAGACTGCAAAACTGTTGAAACTGGAGAGCCAGGCATGAGTGTAGGTATCAAGCTGTTTATGCCCAGTCTGCTGGTGCTGGCCCTGGCCGCGTGCACGGTCGGGCCCGACTACAAGACACCGCAGACCGCTCCGGCGCACATCAGTGCCGCCGAAGGTACAGAGGCTCAGGGCAAGTTCGATCGCGGTCATTTCGACGCGATCTGGTGGCGGCAGTTCGAGGACCCGACCTTGAACCAGCTGGTCAGTGAGTCGCTCAAGGGCAACCGTGAACTGCGCGTGGCCTACGCCCGCCTGAAAGCGTCCCGGGCGATCCGCGATGATGTCAGCAATGACAATCTGCCCGTGGTGACCGCCCGCGCCAGCAGTGACCTGGGCAAGAGCCAGATCCCCGGCCAGACCGATCACCGGGTCAACATCGAGCGCTATGACCTGGGCCTGGACATGGCCTGGGAGGTCGACCTGTTCGGACGCATTCAGCGCGAGATCGAAGTCAGCGATGCCGAAACACAGGTTGCTGCCGCCGATCTCAACCAGTTGCAAGTGACCCTGATTGCCGAACTGGTCGATGCCTATGGGCAACTACGCGGTGCGCAACTGCGCGAGAAAATCGCCCTGGCCAACCTGAAGAATCAGGAGGAGTCGCGTGGCATTACCGAGAACCTGCGCGCAGCCGGGGTCGGCAACGAACTGGACGTGACTCGCGCCGATGCACGCCTGGCGGCGGTCGAAGCCACTGTGCCACGGCTGCAGGCCGAGCAGGTCCGAGCACGCAATCGCATCGCAACGCTGCTCGGGCAACGTCCCGACCAGCTCAGTGTCGACCTGAGCCCGGCGCAATTGCCGGCCATCGCCAAGGCCCTGCCGGTCGGCGATCCTGGTGAACTGCTGCGTCGTCGTCCCGATGTGATGAGCGCCGAACGCAAGCTGGCTGCCGCCACAGCCAGTATCGGCGTCGCCACGGCAGACCTGTTCCCACGGGTCAGCCTCAGCGGCTTCCTCGGCTTTACTGCCGCGCGTGGTTCGCAGATCGGTTCTTCAGCGGCCAAAGCCTGGACCCTGGGCCCGACCATCAGCTGGGCGGCCTTCGACCTTGGCAGCGTGCGCGCAGAAATCCGCCGCGCCGACGCCGATGCCGAGGGCGCGCTGGCGACCTATGAGCAGCAAGTGCTGTTGGCGTTGGAAGAATCGGAAAATGCGTTCAGCGACTATGGCAAACGCCAGCAACGCTTGCTGTCGCTGATCCGCCAGAGCGAGTCCAGCCGCAAGGCCGCTGACCTGGCCGAGGTCCGCTACCGCGAAGGCACTTCCGACTACCTGGTGCTGCTCGATGCCCAGCGCGAACGCCTCAACGCTGAAGACGAGCAGGCGCAGGCGGAAGTCGAGTTGTATCAGGGGATCGTTTCGATCTACAAGGCATTGGGTGGGGGTTGGCAGCCGGAGACGGTGGCCTCGGCGTACTAACCTCGTTCGCCGATCCCCTGTAGCCGCTGCCGCAGGCTGCGCTGAGGTCCGCAGGACCTCCAATTGCGCCTGCGTTGCAGGCGAGCGCAGCCTGCGGCAGCGGCTACAGGGACAGCGTTCCTCACGCGATTTCCGGTGCCCACGATCAGTGGTCGTACGGGACGGCCCTCCACCTGCTATTCCTACCTATTGGACGCCGAAATCCCTGGAGGTCGCCATGGTCACGGCACCAGCCATGCGCGCAGCCAAAGGGTGCCGACCTTATCCGGAGGTGGCCCATGTTATTTGTCCTCAGCTGGACGATCAGGCACGATTGTCGCAATCATGCAATGAAACGATTTATCGAGTCCGGCGGCGCTCCCGCCCCTGATGGCGTGAAGATGCTTGGCCGTTGGCACGCCGTCGGCCGTCGAACCGGGTTCGGTGTAGTTGAAACCAATGACCTGGCATTGCTGCAGAAATGGGTCCTGAACTGGAGTGACGTGCTCGACATGGACGTCTATCCGGCAATGACCGACGAGCAGATTGGTCCTTTGATGGTGGACGTGCTCAAACAGGGTTAGCGCATCGGCAACCCGGCGACCGGGCTTGAGTCGTCGGGTTGCGCTTGCAGCTATACCTCAGAAGGCAAAGCACGAACAGCCAAATGCCCCCCAGAATCCCTGAAAGTCACTGACCGGCACCGACGACAGGCGCGCCCGCTCATGCCCATGGGCATGCACCGCACAAGGCCCGCTGCACTGATGCGCCCGGGATTGCAGCGGCGCATTGGGCCTGAAGTGGCCAGGTACCCTGGCCACCGGTGACCAGTCCGGCATCACCGGCAACCTGGCCGGCCCCAACTTGTCGAATTCAGCACTGGCGTACACGACCTTGCCATCGACCACCGTCAGTACCGATTCGATCCATTTGATTGCATCGGTCTCGACGCTGAAGTAATCCGCCGACAACGCCACCAGATCCGCCAGTTGACCGACCTTGATCTGGCCTTTCTTGCCCTGCTCCGATGAGAACCAGGCGCTGCCATGGGTATACAACTCCAGGGCAGTGTCGCGGCTCAGGCCTTGGGGGTAGAGCTTGAGCCCACCCACCGTGCGCCCGCTGACCATCCAGTACAGGGAGGTCCAGGGGTTGTAGCTCGAGACCCGCGTGGCGTCAGTACCCGCCCCAACCGGCACGCCTTCGGCGAGCATGCGCTGGATCGGCGGGGTGTGTTCGGCCGCCCTGGCTCCGTAGCGATGGGCGAAGTATTCACCCTGGAACGCCATGCGATCCTGAATCGCGATGCCACCACCCAAGGCGCGAACCCGTTCGATATTTTGCGGGGTAATGGTCTCGGCGTGGTCGAAGAACCACGGCAGGCCATTGAAGGGGATATCACGGTCGACCTTCTCGAATACGTCGAGCATCCGCGAGATGGATTCGTCGTAGGTCGCATGCAGACGAAACGGCCAGCGCTGCTCGACCAGGTGCCGCACCACCGGCTCCAGTTCCTCTTCCATGGTTTGCGGCAATTCCGGACGCGGCTCGAGAAAATCCTCGAAATCGGCGGCGGAGAACACCAGCATCTCCCCTGCACCGTTGTGCCGCAAGAAATCGTCGCCCTGGCCGTACTTGACGCTGCCGGTCCAGTTCTTGAAATCGCTCAGTTCTTCCCTGGGCTTTTGCGTGAACAGGTTGTAGGCGATGCGCACCGTCAGTTGCCGGTCCCTGGCCAATTGCTCGATCACTTGATAGTCGTCGGGGTAATTCTGGTAACCGCCACCGGCATCGATGGCACTGGTGACGCCCAGGCGGTTGAGTTCACGCATGAACTGGCGGGTCGAATTGACCTGGTACTCCAGCGGCAGCTTCGGTCCCTTGGCCAGGGTGGAGTAGAGAATCATCGCGTTGGGCCTGGCCACCAGCATGCCGTTGGGCTCGCCATTGGCGTCCCGGACGATCTCGCCACCCGGCGGGTTGGGTGTATTGCGGTCATAACCGACCACCCGCAGCGCCGCACGATTGAGCAAGGCACGGTCGTACAGGTGCAGCACGAACACCGGAGTATCGGGGGCGGCCTTGTTCAGTTCATCGATCGTCGGCATGCGCTTTTCGGCGAACTGGAACTCGTTCCAGCCCCCCACCACACGCACCCATTGTGGCGCCGGCGTGCGCTCGGCCTGGTCCTTGAGCATGCCCAGGGCATCGGCCAGCGAAGGCACCCCTTCCCAGCGCAGCTCGAGGTTGTAATTGAGCCCTCCGCGAATCAGGTGCAGGTGCGAGTCATTGAGACCAGGGATGACCGTGCGGCCCTTGAGGTCGATGGCCTGGGTGGCAGCGCCGCGCAAGGCCATGGCCTGGGCATCGCTGCCCACCACCACGAAGCGGCCGTCCTTGATGGCCACGGCGCTGACCCGGGGCTTGTCGCGATCGACCGTGTGCAAACGGCCGTTGTACAGAATCAGATCGGCGGTGACGGCGTCCATACGTAGCTCCCTGGTAGCTGTCCTGCGATTGAAGGGAATGCGGTGTGCCCTGACGCTTCTGATTGAAGTAGTCACAGGTCAGTTTGACCACCAGCTCCGACAGAAGGCACTACGCAGGCAATGCGTCGAAATAATGATTCCGTTGTTGCGCTGACTATTCAGTTGCTACGTTCAACGGCTCACCTCCCGACAACCCGGCTCAAGGAAATGAGCAGTGACAAGAACTCAAAGCGCATTCAGACGAACATTTGCAACGTTGTTCATGACACTCATGATTGGCTGGATTTCCCCATCCGTCCTGGCCATCAACCTCGAATGGCCAGCACCGACCACTTACCATTATCAGGATGTAAACGGGCACCGGATGTTCTATCGCGAAGCTGGGGACCGTTCAAAACCGACGCTTGTACTTTTGCATGGCTTTCCCTCTTCCTCCCATACCTACCGTACGTTGATCCCTCTGTTGTCTGGCAGCTTTCATGTCATTGCCCCGGACTACCTGGGCTCCGGCTATAGCGATCGCCCGGACCCGGATCAACTGACCTACAGTTTCGATCTGCTGGCAAAGCAGGTGGCCGGGCTGATCGAAAAGCTGAAGATCGATCGATATACCCTTTACATGCAGGATTTCGGCGCCCCGGTAGGCTATCGATTGATGCTTGCCCAACCTGACCGCCTGCAGGGTTTGATCGTTCAAAATGCCAATGCCTACCTGGCGGGACTGACACCTGCGCGGTTGGAGGCATTTCGCAATATGCATGAAGACCGCTCACCGGAACACGTCGAAAAACTCTATTCCTACGTAAGTCGCGACTACGTTATGAATGGGCAATATTTGCGAGATGTAAAAGGAAAGGAATTCCAGATGAGCCCGGATACCTGGACTCACGACCTTGCATTCCTGCAGGGCGCCAAGGATCAGAAAATTCAGGTGCAACTGTTTCAGGATTACTGGAGCAATATAAAAGCGTACCCCGAATGGCAGGCATTCTTGCGTTCGAAACAACCGCCAACACTGATCGTATGGGGCAAACATGATCCCGCGTTCATTTCACCCGGTGCCGAAGCCTATCTCAATGACCTGCCAAACGCCGAACTGCACCTGATCGATGCTGGCCATTTTGCCCTGGAAGAACAGCCCGTAGAAATTGCCAGATACATCCATGGGTTCATGGCACGGCAGCCAGGCAAATGACCTGATTGCTCAATCTCGATGCGGCTCGTTGGCATAACACACTGGCGAACTGGGAGCGTCTTCCCGGTCGAGTTCATCTTCGAGCCACTCGGCCAACACTTGCGCGTTATTGTGCAAGGCATCCCTGGCCGCGTAGATCAGGGTCAAGTTGCCTTGGCGGGCAGCATCGAGCAAGGGCATCCAGTGTTCGGGCCGCCCCGTCAGCTCCTGCCGGTAGCGGCTGCGAAACGTGTCGAAATCCAGCTCGCCCTGCTTGAAGGCATGGCGCAAATCTGTTGAAGGCGCCACGTCGCGGTTCCAGCCATCCAGGGACAGTTGATTTTTCGCACAGTTGCGCGGCCAGAGGCGATCCACCAGTATGCGCTGGCCGTCGTCGGCCGCTGCCGGCTCATACGCGCGTTTGCATCGAATCATCGCCGCTCTCCCATGGCCTTTCGTTCAGTATAGGAAGCTTCAACCGGCCAACGTGCGCAGATACGCCCAGGGATAGATCCCCTGATCATGACCATCATCGAAGATCAATTGCACCCCGTAGCCTTGTGGGTTGAGCTCTACCAGGCGCACATCTTGATCGACCAGATCGATTCGCCCACACAACCGCGCCGCACGGCATTGGGCACAGGGACAGCTGCTGCGTAAACGTCCATGGCTGAGCAATTGCACGCTGCCATCGGCCCACTCCAGGCGCAACTCGCCACGGCTGCGCGCATTGCCGATGGCGCGCGGGCTGGTCACACCTGGCCCCCGCGCAGTTGTGCCAAGGAAATGCGCACGGCCTTGCGCACCTCAGGGTCGCCGTCATGTTCTGCTGCCTGCAGGGCCGCAATGGCTGCCGGGTCGCGTAGCTCGCCGAGGGCCAGAGCTGCTTCCTTGCGCAGATTACTGATGCTGTGGCCCAGCACCTGGACAAGTGAAGACAAGCCATCGGCATAAGCCAGTTTGCCCAATGAGCGCGCGGCACGCAGGCGCACTTGCCAGTAGTCATCATTCAGGGCCGTCACCAACGCCGGCCCAGCGTCTTGCAGGCCCAACTTGCCGAGGGTGGTAGCCGCCTCTTCGCGCACCTGCCATTGCTCATCGCCCAGTGCCGCCACCAGTGCCTGCAGCACTGACCGATCATTGGCAAACCCCAGGGCACCGGTAGCCACTCGCCGTACCTCTGTATCCGGATCGGCGCTGACCAGCCGCGCCAGTTCAGGCAAGGCTGCCGTTTGCTTGAGCCAGCCGAGAATGCCCACCGCCTCGCGGCGCACACTGGCCTCCCCGTCGGCCAGCGCCTTGAGGGCCATCGGTGCGCTTTCAGCCAGGCGCAACTCGCGCAAGGCGCGCAAGGCGCTGCTGCGCACGAACACATCAGCGTGCTCGGCCCAGGGCAGGATCACCCGGCCGGCCTCGGTCGTTTTCAATTGGCTGAGGCTTTGCGCTGCCGCCACCCGAACTTTATGGTCGGGATCGACCAATGCGGCGCACAAGCCCTCGACCACCTCCAGTTCTTCCCAGGCTTCGAGCAATCGTGCGGCTTCGGCACGGACTTCATCGGCAGGATCACTGCCCAGGGCGTGAACGAGCCATGGCAGGCTTTCAGGGTCTTCCAGGTCGGCCAGTTCGATCAGGGCAATGCGACGCACGCCGACGTCGTCATCGGTCAAGCGTGGCAATAATTCGAGAATGTCGGGGTTTTCGGTATTCATTTGGCAAGTCCCGGTCGTTCATTGGAAATTGGCGGTCGCTGCGCGACCGAGCGCGAAGCGGTCGCATTTGCTCGTTTGCTCGTTCCCACGCTCTGCGTGGGAACGAGGAGTTTCAGGGCACTAACGCACCAGGTAAGGAATCTCCACCCTCACCGCCCCCGTCGGGCAGTCCTTCTCACAAGGCATGCAATACCAGCACTCGTCAAAAGCCATATAAGCCTTCTGCGTCGCCGGATTGATCGCCAGCAAGTCCATGGGGCAGACGTCCACGCACACGGTGCAGCCCTTGTGGGCGATGCATTTGTCTTCATCGACCGTTACCGGCGCGGTGCTGCGAAAAAAGATGTCCTGGGGCTGATAGGCCATGGCACGGGTCCTCTCGTCTTGAAGGTAAAAAGTCAGGCCGCGCCGACCCGCAGGCGGTTGTAGGCCTGCTGCTCGTTGTCGTCCAGGGCGATCAGGTAGGGCTCGACGGCTTTCTTGAAGCTGGTCATGACGCCGTTTTCATCCCTCTTCAGGTGGCAATGGCAGAACCACTCGGCATCGTTGCGCAGCGGATAGTCGACCCGGTGGTGGTACAGGCCCCAGCGACTCTCCTTGCGAAACAACGACGCGCGTGCGGCCATTTCGGCGCAATCGCGGATAACCGAAACTTCCATCGCCCGCATCAGTTCATGGGCATTGCTGGCCTTCATCTGGTTGATATCGTTCTCGATGTCGGCAAAGCGCTGCAGGCCGATTTCCATCTTGCGGGTGACTTTCGGTGGTTGCAGGTAATCATTGACAAAGCGCCGCAGCTTGTACTCGACCTGGGCCGGCGGCAGCCCGCTTTCACGCTGCAGCGGCGCGTAGACACGGGCTCTTTCGGCGGCGATCTGCGCCTCGTCCAGTTCGCTATGGTCGCGCTCGGCAACATAGTCGGCGGCGTTGACGCCGGCGAACCAGCCATAGGTGAAGGCGCCGAGCATGTAGTTGTGCGGCACCGCGGCCATGTCACCGGCCGAGTAGAGGCCCTTGACCGAAGTCTCGGCCCGCTCGTTGACCCACACCCCGGACGCACTGTGCCCACTGCAAAAGCCGATCTCGGAGATATGCATCTCGACCATATGCTGGCGATAGTCGGTGCCACGCCCGGCATGGAACTGACCCCGGCTGGGGCGTTCGTTGCTGTGCAGGATCTCTTCGATGTTCTGGATGGTCTCTTCAGCCAGGTGGTCGAGCTTGAGGAACACCGGGCCGTTGCCGCCTTCGAGCTCCTGATGGAACTCCCACATCATCTGGCCGCTCCAGTAGTCGCACTCGATGAAACGCTCGCCCTTGTTGTTGGCCGTGTAGCCGCCCAGGGGCCCGGTGACATAGGCGCAGGCCGGGCCGTTGTAGTCCTTGATCAGCGGGTTGATCTGGAAGCATTCCAGATTAGCCAGCTCCGCCCCGGCGTGATAGGCCATGGCGTAGCCGTCGCCGGCATTGGTGGGGTTCTCGTAGGTGCCCATCAGGTAACCGGATGCCGGCAAGCCGAGCCGGCCCGCGGCGCCGCAGCAGAGAATCACGGCCTTGGCCTTGATCACATGGAAGTCGGCGGTGCGGCAGTCGAACCCCATCACCCCGTTGACCGCGCCCGAGGCATCGGTCAGCAGGCGCGTGGCGATCACCCGGTTGGTGATGTCGACCCGGGCGCGCTTGAGCTGGCGATACAGGACTTTCTTGATGTCATGTCCTTCAGGCATCGGCAGAACGTAGGCGCCCATGTGGTGTACCTTCTTCACCGCATAATCGCCGGTCTCGTCCTTCTCGAACTTCACGCCCCAGCGATCCAGTTGCTCGATGGTCTCGAAGCTGCGTTCGGCATAGGCCAGCACCGCCGCCTGGTTGACCACGCCATCGTTGGCCACGGTGATTTCCTTGGTGTACTGCTCGGGCGTGGCATGACCGGGAATGATGGCGTTGTTCAAGCCATCCATGCCCATGCTGATGGCGCCGCTGCGTTTGACGTTGGCCTTGTCGATCAACAGTACGCGCAGGTTGCGATTCTTTTCCTTGGCCGTGATCGCCGCCATGGGGCCGGCGGTGCCGCCGCCGATGATGACGATGTCGTAGGCCTGTTCCAGGGTGTTGTGGCTGCTCATGGGCGCGGATCCTTGTGGCGGTCGATGCGCAGGCGATACTGGAACGCGTCGCCGCGGTAGTAGAGGTATTCGAAATCCAGCGGGGCGCCTGCAGCATCGTGGGTCAGGCGTTCGATGCGCATGATCGGCCCGCCCTCCTCGATCTCCAGCGCCTGGCTCAGGTCGCTGTCGGCAAGCACCGCATCCACGGCAAGGTCGGCATGCCCCAGGGCAATTCCACAGTCGTTTTCCAGGATCAGGAAAATATCGCGGGTGGCCAGGTCGGCCTTTTCCAGCTTCAGGCCAACACTGTGTGGCAGGTAGGTGATTTCCAGCGATACCGGCTCGCGGTTGATCAACCGCACGCGCTTGATCTCGGTCACCAGGGCGCCTTCCTTGAGTTGCAGGCGCTCGGCTACAACCTTCGAGGCCGGGACATGCTTGAAACTGCGCAGGCGGTTGAGCACTTCATAACCCATCTGTGTCACCGACTCGGCCAGGCCCTGCAGGGTGGAAACGTTCTGGAACGTCTTGGGTTTGGCTACGAACGTGCCCTTGCCGTGGATCTTGAAGATCAGCCCTTCCTTCTGCAGATCACCCAGCGCCTGGCGCACGGTGATGCGGCTGACATCGAACGCCTTGCCCAGCTCATTCTCCGAAGGCATGCGCGCCAACGGTGGGTAGGTACCCTCGAGAATGCGCGAGCGCAGCAGCTCCTTGAGCTGGCTGTAGAGTGGGACCGGGGAAAGGGGGAGCAGTTGTGGCATGTCTTATCGTCTCGGGCAACTTGTTATAACAAGATATGCTGTGAACGATAGTTGATCTAAGCGCTCAAGTTGAAATAATAAAAATACATATGCTTAGTGCTGGGTTGATCATGCTGCCGTCACCGCTGGCAAGCCAGCGATGCAGACGACCCGGTCCAAAGTTCGACCGCAAGTCCCCGAGTGCCGACTCAATGCCACAGGCCTAAAGTGGTGTATGAACAGTCAACGGAACACCCCAATGCCCCTGGATTGGCCCACCATCGCACACGCTCTCGATCAGGACGGCTACGCAATCGTCCCGGGGTTGTTGAGCCCCCAAGCCTGCACCAGCCTGGCCTCACTCTACGATCAGGACCAGGCCTTCCGCTCGCGCGTAGTCATGGCCCGCCACGGTTTCGGCAAGGGTGAGTACAAGTACTTCCGCTACCCCTTGCCCCCGCTGATCGAACAACTTCGCACCACGCTCTATCCCCACCTGGTGTCCATCGCCAACGCCTGGAACGAGCGGATGCAGATCCCCGTGCGCTTCCCGCCGGAACATTCGCAATTCATCCAGCGCTGCCATGACGCTGGTCAACAGCGGCCGACTCCCCTGCTTCTGCAATACACCAGCGGCGACTACAACTGCCTGCACCAGGACCTGTACGGCGAACATGTATTCCCGCTGCAGGTTGCCATCCTGCTGTCGCAACCCGGCCGGGATTTCACTGGCGGCGAGTTCGTCCTGACCGAACAGCGGCCGCGCATGCAATCGCGCCCGCGGGTGGTCACCCTCAATCAGGGCGACGCCGTGATCTTTGCGGTCTCGACACGGCCAGTGCAAGGCGCACGGGGCTGTTATCGGGTCAACATGCGCCATGGGGTCAGCCAGGTGCACTCAGGTCTGCGACATACGCTCGGGGTGATCTTTCATGATGCGCTGTAGATACCTTGTGGCGGTTCGCATGAACGAAAATCTCCTTGGCCAAGCGCTCGTTTCAGCGTTAGATGAGCGTTCAATCCCGTGCGAATTCGAGGGTTACTCAACGGATGAAGACCGCCCCCGCCTCACCACTGCCCCTGTGGTTACAAAAGCTGCTGCGGCCCCTGCTGGATCCTTATCAACGCTACCGTCATGCCCGCCTTATCCACGCTGCCCGCGTGATGGTGGGCTTGCTGGTGTCGATGCTGCTGACCACCGGCCTGAACCTGCCCCACGGCGAATGGGCTTCGGTGACCATGCTGATCGTGATCGGCGGCCTGCAGCACCACGGCAACATCGGCAGGAAATCGGTCGAACGGGCCTATGGCACCTTGATCGGCGCGGGTCTGGGTTTGCTGGCTGTCGCCCAACAGGCGTATCTGGGCATACCGCTGCTGACCTACAGCATCATGGCGCTGGCGTGCGGTTTCTTCGCCTATCACGCCATTGGCAAGGGCGGCTATATCGCCCTGCTCTCGGCCATTACCCTGTTCATCGTTGCCGGCCATGGCTACAACCCGATGACCGATGGCCTGTGGCGCACCGTGGACATCCTGATCGGCATCGTCCTGGCGCTGGCGTTTTCCTTTGCCTTGCCGCTGTATGCGGTCTACTCCTGGCGCTACAACCTGGCCCGCGGCCTGCGTGAATGCGCAACCCTATACGGGCGCATCATCAGTGGTCAGCCGGTGGAGACCGACGAGCACCGCACGCTGATGGCTAAACTGAACGCCACCATGGTGCAGCTGCGCTCGCTCATGCCGTCGGTGTCCAAGGAAGTGAAGATTTCCATTACCGAGCTAGAAACCATCCAGGGCCATTTCAGGATGTGCCTGAGCACGCTGGAAATCCTCGCCAACATCCGCCCTTCGGGATCGGACGAGGCCGCCATGCCCCAGCTGCAGGCGCTGCTCAGCGCCGAACACCGCGCCATTTCGCGGCAACTGATCGGCATGGCCCGAGCGCTGCAGGAAGGTGCGACTGACCGGCTGGAACGCCGCTGCGCGCCGGCACTACTGGAGTCGCCCGGCGACGTTGCCATTGCCAGCGACCTGGTGGGGTACCAATTGATGACCCGGCAACTGCTGAGAAACCTCGATGGCTTGCAGCAACTGCTGGCGAAGACGGCCAGACGCTGGAAAATCTAGGTTCTCGTTTCTCGTTCCCACGCTCCGCGTGGGAATGCGGTGACTGACGCTCCAGCGTCACGACGCTGAGCGTCTGCAGAGGCATTCCCACGCAGAGCGCGGGAACGAGGAACGAGGAGCGCTAGAGAGGTTTACTCGTTCTCGAAGCGCATGTGCACGCCAAGGGACGCCAGGGCCTGCCAATACCCCGGATAGGTCTTGGCCACGCAATCAGGATCCTGAATCCGAATACCGTCAACCTTCAACCCGGCCAGCGCAAAGCACATGGCAATCCGATGATCGGCGTGGGTGTCGATCAGTGCCTCGCATGAGGTACCAGCCAGCGCCGGATCGGCTGCTACCAGCAGGTCGTCACCCTCTACCGTCGCCAACCCCGGACGAATGGCATTCAAGCCGTCGTACAAGGCCTGGACGCGGTCACACTCCTTGACCCGCAGGTTGGCCAGCTCGGTAAAGCGCACCGGCGTACGGTTGAAGGCAGCCAGTACCGCCAGGGTCGGGATGGCGTCCTGCATCTGCGAGCCGTTGATCACGGCCGGCATATTGGGGAACTGCACGATTACGTCATTGGCCCGCGCGTCCGGCTGGGTGAAATCTTCATCGGCAACGCCCAGGTCGATCGCGCCGTCGGTCAGGGCCTGTGCTGCCCAGAGGTAGGTGGCCGCCGAGGCATCCGGTTCGATCAGGTAGTCATTGGCGGTGTAACCGGTTGCGGCCACGCGCCAGGTGCTGTCGTCCACTTCCTCCACCTGTGCACCAAAGGCGCGCATGCAGGCCAGGGTCAGGTCGACATAGCCACGGGCACCGATATCCTTGCCGGTCAGTGCCACTTCGATGGGTTCCTGACCGCAAGCGGCCAGCATCAACAGTGCCGAAACGTACTGGCTGGACAAGCCACCATCGATCTCGAAACGCCTGGCCGCCACACGACCAGCACCCTCGACGGTGACGGGCGGGCAACCGGTCGGGCTACCGACATTCAAGCCACCCTGGCGCAACGAGGCGAGCAACGGCCCGATGGGTCGCTTGCGCATATAGTCGTCGCCATCCAGGACCACGGTGCCGTCGACCGTCGCTACGGCCGCCGTCAGAAAGCGCATCGCCGTCCCGGCATTACCCAGGAACAACGCCTGGCCGGGCACTTGCAGCTTGCCCTGGCCGGAAACGACAAAGGTGGTGTCATCGGGTTCGTCGATCGTCACGCCCATCAGCCGCAGCGCATTGGACATGTGCCGGGTGTCATCGCTCTTCAGCGCACCGGTCAGGCGGCTGGTGCCGGTGGCCAGCGCCGCCAGCAACAAGGCGCGGTTGGTGATGGACTTGGAACCCGGTGGCGTGACCTTTCCGCGCAAGGCAAAGTCCGGCGCAATGACGGTCACGGTTTTCTGCGTACTCAATGGGTTGCGCTCCTGAATCTAGACGGCACAGTCGTTGGTTCTACTGCTCAAGAACTGCATATAGTGCCATTGAACGGGCGGGCTTGGCTTGGGTGACGCACAAAAAACCTCGGGCTTTTCCGAGTGCTATGGTTGGTTTTTCACCCTGAACCGGGAGTGGCCGAGCGACATGTTCTATCGCATAGGGGCCGACGGGCTGCTGCTGATCCACCTGCTGTTCATTCTCTTCGTGCTGTTCGGTGGCCTGCTGGTGCTCAGATGGCGACACCTGTGCTGGTGGCACCTGCCTGCCGTGGCGTGGGGGATTGCGGTGGAAATCTTCCACTTGCCCTGCCCGCTGACAGGCTGGGAGAACCAACTGCGCGTGGCTGCTGGGCAGGCTGGCTATGAAGGTGGGTTCATCGAGCACTATCTGTGGCCGGTCATTTATCCGGCCGGGCTGACACCGGGGATACAGGTCGGGTTGGGCGGGCTGGTGGTGCTGATCAATATTCTCGTCTACCTGCTTGTATTCAGGCGACAAAAAACCTTGTGAGCGGGCTTGCCCGCGATCGGGCGCGTAGCGGCCGCAATTTTTACGAGCGCTAGCGCACTCGATCGCGGGCAAGCCCGCTCCTACAGGGGTGCAGTGATCCATACTATGACTTGGATCTTTCAGAGCAAAAGCCATGAAGATCACCGCAAGACTGACATTGCTGAGCCTGGCAGCCACCCTCGCCTATCTCGGCCTGGCCGTTCTGGGCTGGGGCGGGTTTGCCGCGTTCTTCGCCCATCCCCCATTTGTTGTAATCGTCCTCGCAACGCTGGCGATGGCAGTCCTGGCGCTTTTCACCGAAGGCAACCTGAGTTCTGGAGAACGCGAGGACAAGGGCAACCGCTGGGTGCTCTGGGCCTTTGGCGTGATCGGCCTGCTGGCGGCCTTTTTTCCGGCTTATACAGACCGCCTGGATATCTGGACCTTCGGTGGTGAAGGCACACGCTGGCTGGGTGTCGCATTGTTCATCGCCGGCGGCGCACTACGGATGTGGCCGGTCTTCGTACTCGGCAACCGCTTCAGCGGCCTGGTCGCGATCCAACCCGGGCATACACTGGTGACCACCGGTATCTACCGTAGCCTGCGCAACCCCAGCTATCTGGGGTTGATGATCAACTCGCTGGGCTGGGCACTGGCGTTCCGCTCGGGTATCGGGCTATTGCTGACGGCACTGACACTGATACCGCTGATCGCGCGCATCCGCTCCGAGGAAGCCCTGCTGCGCGAGCAGTTCGGTGCAGAGTACGAAGCCTACTGCACACGCTCATGGCGGCTGATTCCCGGGCTCTATTGATCTCACCCAGCCGGCTATGTTCGCTAGCGAACAGACCCTGTCCCCGTGCGTAATGCACACTCGTCACTGGAATGCTGCGCCGTACGGCGCAAAGCCCCACTCGCTGCGCCTGGCATAGACCTGCCTTCATTCCACACGCGACCCGCGCTACGCGAGTCCTGCCAAGGATTACATGCAAAATATCCTGACTCGCACACTGTCCAGCCTTCGGTGCCCATCGGCCATCTGGCTCAGGTGGAGCGCATCGCAGCACAAGTTCGAGTACGAGCCAATCCTGCGGTCCGATCTGTTCAATGCGCAGCAAATGGCCGACCACGGCATCGGACTTGCGCGGCAGCACCAGCTCGGGCGCCTTTCAAAAAAGGACGCACTGCTGGGCCGCCTGGCCGACAACCAGTTGCTACTCGATCGCAGCTGTACAGCGCTCAGGACCGCACAACTGTCCAGCCGACGCGCGACCCCGGCCGCGCAATGGCTGCTGGACAATTACTACCTCATCGAAGAAAACATCCGCACCGCCAGGACTCACCTGCCCAGAGGCTACAGCCGCAAGCTGCCACGCCTGGTCGATGGTCCCTCGGCAGGCTTGCCGCGGGTTTACGACATCGCCCTGGAAACCATCGCTCACGGCGATGGCCGGGTCGATGCGCAAAGCCTTGATCGTTTCGTCGCCGCCTACCAGACCGTCACACCCCTGGCCCTTGGTGAGCTATGGGCCATCCCGATCATGCTGCGACTGGCGCTGATCGAGAATCTGCGGCGTGTGGCATCACGGGTCATGGCCAATTGGGATGACCGCAACCTCGCCGATGACTGGGCCGATCGCCTGATCGAAATCGCCGAGCGGGACGCCAAGAATGTGGTGCTGACCGTTGCCGACATGGCGCGATCGGCGCCGCCGATGACACCTTCCTTCGTCGCCGAACTGGCGCGGCGCCTGCAAGGGCAAAGCGCCGCGTTGATATTGCCCATGGCGTGGATCGAGCAAACGCTCGGCGAATCGAGCCTTACCGTTGAACGCCTGGTGCAGATAGATGCCCAGCAGCAATCCGGCGACCAGGTGTCCATCAGCAACAGCATCGCCAGCCTGCGACTGCTGGCCGCGACCGACTGGCGCGCGTTCGTCGAACTGCTCAGCCATGTCGAGCAGGTATTGAGCACCGACCCTGCGAGCGTCTATGGGCGCATGGATTTCGCCACCCGCGATCTTTACCGCCATGCCGTCGAACGCCTCGCCAGGCATTGTGAGCAGCCTGAAACGAGCGTGGCACAGGCTGCCATCGAACTGGCTCGCGGCGCCCAGCACGAGGGCAGCGTGGCCGGGCATGTGGGTTACTACCTGGTGGGTGACGGGCGCGTCGGGCTGGAGCATCGGCTGCGCGCCCGCGTGCCTCTGGCCGCGCGCTGGAAGCGCTTGCTGCAGAGCGCCCCGCTGAAGTTTTACCTGTGCCCTGCACTGCTCCTGACACTGCTGTTGGCCTGGCCATTTCTCGACACCGCTTATCGAAACGGCACGCCCGCCTGGATTCTGGCCCTGCTCGCAGTGCCCGCGCTGTTGATGACCAGCCGCCTGGCAATCGGGTTGGTCAACTGGCTGGTGACCCTCACGGTGGCGCCCTCGATGCTTCCCCGCCTGGACTTCAGCAAAGGCATACCGCCCGAGGCGCGTACGCTGGTAGCGATACCCACGATGTTCGCCAATGCCGGCGACATCGAGGCGTTGGCGGAAAGTCTGGAAGTGCGCTTCCTGGCCAATCGCGATGACAACCTGCACTTCGCGCTGCTCAGTGACTTCATGGATGCCCCCGCCGAGGTGATGCCCGACGATGCCGAACTGCTTGCCCTGGCGCGCCAGCTGATCGAGGCCCTCAACCAGAAATATGCCGATGGCCAGGTCGACCGGTTCTTCCTGCTGCACAGGCCCAGGCACTGGAGCGCCACAGAGCGGGTGTGGATGGGGCACGAACGCAAACGCGGCAAACTCGCAGAGCTCAATGTCTTGTTGCGGGGCAAAGGCCAGGACCGCTTTGCCTTGATCGTCGGCGACATCGAACCCCTGGCGTCGGTTCGCTTCGTCATCACGCTGGACACCGATACCCTGCTGCCACGGGACGTCGCGCGCCAATGCATCGGTGCAATGATGCACCCCCTGAACCACCCCGTGTTCGATGCACAGAGCCGGCAGATCGTCAGCGGCTACGCAATCCTTCAGCCGCGTGTCGGGATCAGCCTGCCCAGCACGGCACGCTCGACCTATGCCCGCCTGTTCGGCAGCGATGCCGGTGTCGACCCCTATACCCGTGCCGCCTCGGATGTTTATCAGGACCTGTTCCACAACGGCTCCTTCATCGGCAAGGGTATCTATGCGGTGGACGCCTTCGAACAGGCACTGGAGGGCTGCCTGCCCGACAACCGCATTCTCAGTCATGACCTGATCGAAGGCTGCTACGCTCGCTCCGGTCTGCTCAGCGACGTGCAACTCTATGAAGAATATCCAGCTCGCTACAGCGCCGACGCCAAACGCCGCCACCGCTGGATTCGGGGCGACTGGCAGGTGCTTTACTGGGCCTTGCCCTGGGCACCAAAACCCGGTGGTGGGTTCGCGCGCAATCCCTTGAGCGCACTGGCACGCTGGAAAATCTTCGACAATTTGCGCCGCAGCCTGGAGCCTTGTGCGTTCCTGGTCATGTTGGCATGGGGTTGGCTGGGCACCGCCGAACCCGCTTCCTGGACACTGGCAGTCATCATCCTGGTCTTTCTCCAACCGGTTCTGCACTCCGTGCTGGCACTGGTACAAAAGGCTGCCGACATCCCCATGGGGCAACATTTGGCCGCAGCCTTGCGGACTTCAGGCCAGAATTTCCTGCGCGCACTGCTCTCGATCGTCTGGTTGCCATCCGATGCATTGATGAGTGTTGACGCCATAGGCCGCACGCTGTGGCGCATGCTGGTCAGTAAACGCCTGATGCTGCAATGGCAGCCTTCGCGCGAGGTGGAACGGTCCAGTGGCAATGACCTGCCAGGGATGTACCGAGACATGTGGATTGCCCCTGGGCTGGCGCTGGTAGTGTTCGCGGCCCTGCTCCACTCCCCGCTCGTCCTCGTACTGGCCGCCCCGTTGCTGCTGATATGGCTGGCAAGCCCTGCAATTGCCTGGTGGATCAGCCTGCCCACGACACCGGCCGGGTTCAACCCGACGGAGCAAGACCTGCGGTTTCTGCGAATGCTCGCGCGCAAGACCTGGGCATTCTTCGACCGCTATGTGGGCCCTGCGGACAACTGGTTGCCGCCGGACAACTTCCAGGAAATACCCCAGGAAACCATTGCCCACCGGACATCGCCGACCAACATGGGCATGGCCTTGCTCTCTCACCTGGCGGCCCATGACTTCGGCTACCTGAGCAGCGGGCGGCTGCTCGAACGCATCACTCGAACCCTTGCCTGCATGGCAGGCCTTGAGCGCTATCAAGGGCACTTCTACAACTGGTACGACACCCAGACGCGCCAGCCATTGATGCCTCGGTATGTGTCGACCGTGGACAGCGGCAACCTGGCAGGCCTGCTGCTCACGCTGCGGCCGGGGCTGCTGGGATTGGCCGATGTGTCACCGCTCGACCAACGTGCCATCAGCGGCCTGGGCGATACCCTGGATGTGCTGCAGCAAGCCTTGCAAGACGCCAACCTCGATGACCGTGCCGTCGTTGAACTACGGGCCAGGGTGCAGTTGGCCATGGTCGGGCTGCAGGACAACCCGGACATCGTCCTGCAACTGCTTGAAGCAGCAAATGCACTGGCCATCGACTTGCAGGCCACGCCTGATGCAGAAGCGAACTATTGGCTGCAGGCCCTTCAGGCGCAATGCACGGATCTGAGCGATGACATACAGCGCTACACACTGCCTCCGGCAATGGACAATGCCAGACAGCCTGCACAAACCCTGCGCCAACTGAGCCAACTCGACTGCTCGCTATGGCTACCTGCTGACCATGCCAGGGTGAAAACGGTACGGCGCCTGGCCTGCGACCGGATCGCCAGCCTTGCCGACCTGACTGAATTGGCCGCATCGCTGGCCAGCATGGATTTCACCTTCCTCTACGACCATCAACGCGACCTCTTCTCGATCGGCTACAACGCCGACGAACGCAGGCTGGACAGCGGCTACTACGACCTGCTGGCTTCGGAGGTGCGGCTCACCAATTTCGTGGTTATCGCTCAGGGTCAGCTCCCGCAACAGGCCTGGTTTACCCTGGGACGCCTGCTCAGCAACAACCGGGAGGTACCGGTACTACTGTCCTGGTCCGGCTCGATGTTCGAGTACCTGATGCCGATGCTGGTGATGCCCAGCTTCGAAGGCACCCTGCTGGACCAGACGTGCCGCGCTGCCGTCGCCTTGCAGAGGGAGCACGGTCACCGGTTGGGCATTCCCTGGGGCGTGTCCGAGTCGGGCTACAACACCCTGGATGCCCACTTCAATTACCAGTATCGGGCCTTCGGCGTTCCCGGCCTGGGGCTCAAGCGCGGCTTGGGCGAGGATACCGTGGTTGCGCCCTACGCCAGCGCACTGGCGTTGATGGTCGAGCCTGAAGCGGCCTGCCACAACCTGCAACGTCTCGCCGCCCAGGGTTCGGCTGGCCGCTTTGGCCTGTATGAAGCCGTCGACTACACCGAGGCACGCTTGCCACGCGGCCAACGCTACGCCGTAGTGCGCTCGTTCATGGCGCATCATCAGGGCATGAGCCTGCTGGCCCTGACCAGCCTGCTGCTGGACCGGCCCATGCAGCGTCGCTTCGAATCGATCCCGGCATTCCAGGCGACCGCCCTGCTGCTGCAGGAACGCGTGCCGAAAACAGCCGCTCCCTACTTGCACGCGGCCCATTCACCTGCCGACCAGGAGGCCACACAGGCGCAGGAAACCAGGCTTCGGGTGTTCGCCGATCCCGGGAGCAAACGCCCGGCGGTCCAGCTGCTTTCCAATGGCCATTACCACGTCATGGTCAGCAGTGCCGGCGGCGGTTACAGCCGCTGCAACGACATCGCCGTGACCCGTTGGCACGAGGACGCTACCTGCGATAACTGGGGCATGTTCTGTTACCTGCGCGATGTTGCCAGCGGTGTTTTCTGGTCCACGGCGCACCAGCCAACCCTGCACCAGCCGGAAAGTCATGAAGCCATTTTCAGTGATGCCCGGGCCGAGTTCCGCGTTCGCGAGCACGACTTCGACACCCACACGGAAATAGTCGTATCCCCCGAGGACGACATCGAGCTGCGCCGGCTGCACATTACCAACCGCGGCCGCGTACGTCGCAGCATCGAAATCACCACCTACGCCGAAGTGGTGCTGGCCCCGGCGATCAGCGACGCGATCCACCCGGCCTTCAGCAACCTGTTCGTGCAGACCGAGCTGTTGCCGCAGCTGCAGGCAATTATCTGCACCCGCAGGCCTCGCGCAAGCGACGAAGCCGTGCCCTGGATGTGCCATCAACTCGCGGCACATGGCGTGGACATAGACGCCATTTCCTATGAGACCGACCGGGCGCGCTTCATCGGCCGGGGTCGCAGCGTTGCTGCACCTGCCGCACTGGATGGCGATGTCCAACAACTTTCCGGCACCGCAGGCCCGGTGCTCGACCCGATCGTCGCGATCCGCTGCCGTATCGCGCTGGAGCCCGGGCAAACGGCGACCATCGACCTGGTCACTGGCGTTGCCGAAAGCCGTGAAGGCTGCTTGCAGCTGATCAACAAATACCGCGACCGGCACCTGGCCGATCGAGTCTTCGACCTGGCATGGACCCACGGCCAGGTGTTGCTGCGTCAACTCAATGCGTCGCTCGAAGATGCCCGCCTGTTCGAGCAGATGGCTTCCTCGATCCTCTATGCCAATGCCTCGCTACGTGCTGAAAACAGTGTATTGATGGCCAATCGGCGCGATCAGTCGAGCCTCTGGGGCCAGGCAATCTCGGGAGACCTGCCCATCGTATTGCTGCAGGTATCGACCCTGGAAAACATCGAACTCGTGCAGCAGATGGTCAAGGCCCATGCCTACTGGCGGCAAAAGGGGCTGATCGTCGACCTCGTCATCTGGAACGAGGACCAGGCGGGCTATCGCCAACAATTGCAGGACCTGATCATGGGGGTGGTGACTTCCGGCAGCGAAGCCGCGCTGGTCGACCGTCCCGGCGGCATCTTCATGCGTCCGGCACAACAACTGTCCTTTGATGACCGCACACTGATCCTGTCGGTGGCGCGCCTGGTGCTCAGCGAAGGCAACGGAAGCCTTGCCGAACAGATTCATCGACGGCATGCGACCCCGGTGTTTCCGCCATTGCTACCAACGCTCAAGCGCCAGCCACAACGGGTCATTGAAGCCGTCGCACCCGCGTCCGAAGCGCTGATCCTGGGCAACGCCTACGGCGGCTTCAGCGCCGATGGCCGCGAGTATGTCATGACCCTGAAACCGGGTCGGCCGACGCCGGCGCCATGGGCCAATGTCCTGGCCAACCCGCACTTCGGCACGGTGGTTTCCGAGAGTGGCGGCGCTTATACCTGGATGGAAAACGCTCACGAATATCGCCTGAGCCCCTGGCACAATGACCCGGTCACCGACGCCAGCGGTGAAGCGATCTATGTGCGCGATGAAGAAACCGGGCATTTCTGGTCGGTGACGCCACAGCCTTGCCCCGGCAACGGCACGTACCGCACCCGCCACGGCTTCGGCTACAGCGTCTTCGAGCACGATGAAGACGGCATCCAGAGCCAATTGTGGGTTTATGTGGCCCAGGATGCGCCGATCAAGTTCTCCCACGTGCAGATTCGAAACCGCTCGGGCCGCGCCCGGCGCCTCTCGGTGACCTGTTATGTCGAGTGGGTACTGGGCGACTTGCGCAGCAAATCGGCGATGCATGTCGTGACTGAAGCCGAGGCGGTCAGTGGCGCATTGTTTGCCCGCAATGCCTATTCGATCGAGTTCTCCGAGCGTGTGGCGTTCCTCGATACCGATTCGACCAGCCGCAGCATCAGCGGCGATCGGTGCGAGTTCATCGGTCGCGGCGGCAGCCTGAAAGCGCCCGCCGGCATGAAGCAGGCGCGACTATCGGGCCGCACCGGTGGCGGCTTCGATCCTTGCGCAGCGATACAGGTTGCCCTGGACCTCGATAACGGTGAGGACCAGGATGTGGTCTTCCGCCTGGGCGCCGCCGCGGACACCCCGTCTGCTCTACGCCTGGTTCAACAATACCGGGGGCCAAGGGCGGCAGCCGGCGAGCTTGCGGCTGTACGCGAGCATTGGCGGTCGGTGCTGGGCGCGGTTCAGGTCGAAACACCCGATCCGAGCATCGACGTCATGGTCAACGGCTGGTTGATGTACCAGGTGATCGCCTGCCGCTTCCAGGCCCGCAGTGGATATTATCAGTCCGGCGGCGCCTTCGGCTTTCGCGATCAACTGCAGGACAGCATGGCGATGATCCATGCCGACCCCGCCGCCGTGCGCCGCCATCTTTTGCTCTGCGCGGCCCATCAATATCCCGAAGGCGACGTGCAACATTGGTGGCACCCACCGCTCGATCGTGGCGTGCGCAGTGGTTGTTCGGATGATTTTCTCTGGCTGGCGCTGGCGACCAGCCGCTATGTCAGCGTCACCGCCGACCTCAGCGTGCTGGTCGAAACCGTGGGTTATCTTGAAGGTCGTGCCCTCAATGCCGGTGAAGAGTCCTATTACGACTTGCCCGGTAAATCGAGCCTCGAAGAAAGCCTCTACCAACATTGCGTGCGCGCTATCGAACATAGCCTTGCGCGCGGTAGCCACGGCCTGCCCTTGATGGGCAGTGGCGACTGGAATGACGGCATGAATCGGGTCGGCCACCTGGGCCTTGGCGAAAGCGTATGGCTGGGCTTCTTCGGCTTTGATGTGCTGCAACAATTTGCCGTTACCGCCCAGGTGCATGGGGACGCCGCTTTCGCGAAGCGTTGCAGCGAGGAGGCAGCCAGGCTCCAGGCCAGCCTGGAGGAGCATGCCTGGGACGGTTCATGGTACCGCCGCGCCTGGTTCGACGATGGTCAGCTGCTGGGCTCTGCGAGCAATGATGAATGCCGCATCGATTCGATCTCGCAAAGCTGGTCGGTATTGTCCGGCGCCGCCTCGCCAGCACGGCGTCGCACTGCCATGGCTTCTGTCGAGAAGCACCTGGTACGTCCCGGCATCGGTGCGGTTCTACTGCTCGATCCACCCTTCGACAAAGGCTCGCTCGATCCAGGCTACATCAAGGGTTATGTGCCCGGCGTGCGCGAAAACGGCGGCCAATACACCCATGCGGCCGTCTGGGCCGGCATGGCCTTCGCGCGGCTTGGCGACAGCACCAGAGCCTGGAGCCTGCTCAATATGATCAACCCTGCCGGACAGGGCACCGACGCGCAGACCGAAATCTACAAGGTCGAGCCCTATGTCATGGCCGCCGACGTCTACGGCACCCCGCCCCATGCGGGCCGTGGCGGCTGGACCTGGTACACGGGGTCGGCCGGCTGGATGTACCGACTGATCGTCGAGTCGTTGCTGGGGCTGCAACGTATCGGTACAGGGTTGCGGATTGTACCGCTGCTACCGGCGCACTGGCCGGGTTACACCCTGCACTATCGATATGGGGCGACGCACTACACTATCGAGGTGCTTCCGGCCGTTGACGCCAGGCCATCCATCACACTCGATGGCAAGTGGATGAACGGGGATGCGCTGGAGTTGCTCGATGACGGCGTCGACCACCGGGTCCTGGCGCACTGCACGGCAAATACCCACCAGAGCGCAGCACCCGGTCTGACCGTCGAAACCGATCTTGAGCGCTGAGATACACAAGCAAAAAAGGAAGACAAGACGATGACGCCCTCCTCCTCGATCGACTACAGAAAGTCCGCAGCCGTATGGCTCAAGCGCAGTGCCGATAACCTGGCACAGGCCGAGAGCAAGGTACTCGAGCATCTGATGCGGGGCGAAGCGATAGCCCGAGATCCCATTCAGATGCTCGAGGAGCACACCACGTTCGGCGAGCGAATGGCCGATAGCGTGGCGGCTTTCGGTGGTTCCTGGCGTTTCATCATGATTTTTGCCGGCGTGCTCACAGGCTGGGTCGTGTTCAACACGGAAATTCTCGGTAACACCGGATTCGACCCCTACCCCTATATCTTCCTGAACCTGATCCTCTCGATGCTGGCAGCGATTCAGGCCCCCATCATCATGATGAGCCAGAATCGCGTTTCCACCCGGGACCGGCAAATGGCCGCGCATGATTATGAGGTCAACCTCAAGGCAGAGCTGGAAATCATGGCGCTGCACGAAAAGATCGATTCCATCCGCACCGAGCAGCTCGTGGACATCGTTGCTCAACAACAAAAGCAGATCGAGCTACTGATGGGTTTGGTAGCTCGCGTGAGTGCACAGGATAAATTTCCCGGCGGTGGTGAGGAGGCTGTGCCATGCCGACCATGAAAGCTGCCATCTTCGTTGAAAAGAACCGAATCGTGCTCGATGACAAGCCCATACCTGAGGTCGGGCCTTCGGACGCATTGATTCGTATCACCATGACCACTATCTGCGGTACCGACGTACACATCCTGCGGGGCGAGTACCCGGTGGCAAAGGGATTGACCATCGGTCACGAGCCGGTCGGCATCATCGAGAAGCTGGGCGCGCAGGTGCAGGGTTTTACCGAAGGCCAGCGTGTCATTGCCGGTGCCATCACCCCCAGTGGGCACAGTTATGCATGCCTGTGCGGTTGCTCGTCCCAGGACGGCCCCGGTACACGGCACGGCTTCCGGGCCGCCGCCGGCTGGAAGTTCGGCAATACCATCGATGGCTGTCAAGCTGAGTTTGTGTTGGTACCCGATGCGATGGCCAACCTGTCGCCAATACCCGACGAGCTCAGCGATGATCAGGTGCTGATGTGCCCGGACATCATGTCCACCGGCTTTTGCGGCGCAGAAAGAGGCGATGTCAAAATCGGTGATACCGTCGCGGTATTCGCGCTAGGCCCTATCGGCCTGTGCGCAGTGGCCGGCGCACGCCTCAAAGGCGCTACGACCATCATCGGGGTAGACACCGTTGCCGCGCGGATGACCGTTGCCCACACGCTCGGGGCAACGCATGTCATTGACTTCAAGGACGGCAATGTCGTCGAGAAAATCATGGCGATCACGGATGGGCGTGGTGTCGATGTATCAATTGAAGCGCTGGGGACGCAGGCCACCTTCGAATCAGCGCTGCGTGTGCTGCGCCCCGGTGGCACCTTGTCCAGCCTGGGCGTCTATTCATCGGACTTGCGTATACCTCTCGATGCCTTCACCGCTGGGCTGGGCGACTACACCATTGTGTCCACGCTCTGTCCTGGCGGCAAAGAGCGCATGCGTCGCTTGATGGGCGTCATAGCCAATGGTGGTGTCGATCTGAAGCCATTGGTGACCCATCGCTACAAACTCCATGACATAGAATCGGCCTATGACCTCTTTGCCAATCAACGCGATGGTGTATTGAAAGTGGCCATCACCCCTTGATCACCGAGACGCGTCATGGAGCAGGCTCGGTGGGCTCCAGGCCCTCCCCTTGATCGGTACTCCTCAAACGAGGAAAGGTCACAGTGAACGTGGTTCCCGCATCCCGTGAGGACGTTACCGTCACGTTGCCGCTGTGGGCTATGGCGATCTCGCGGACGATGAACAAGCCAAGCCCGATACTGCGTAGCCCTGCGTTGTCATGACTGCCGCGAATCATCGGTTCGAACAGGTTTGCCAGCAGCTCCGGCGGCAGCGGCGTGCCGAAATTGTGTACGGTAATGATGATCGCCTGGTCCTCGAAGCGCGAAGTAACGGTCACCCCGCCATCGGCCTCGCCATAGGCCATCGCGTTGGCCACCAGATTGCCGATAAGTTGGTAGAGGCGGTCACTGTCCGCGTTGAACTCGCCTTGGCCGAAACGCTCATGGATGAGTTCGTGCCCAGGGAATGCCAGTCGCAGCTCTTCCAGGCAGCCGGCGACCAGTTCGTGCAGATCAACGGGCTTGAGCGTCGCTGCAATGCCCCGCCCGACCTGGATCAAGGTGAAATCCAGCAGGTCGGCCACCAGCCGCTGTGCCCGGTCCACCGAATGCGTGATGTGGCCAAGCGTCTGAATCGACTTGGTATCGAGCTCCTTTCGTCCCAGCAGATTTGCTGCCATTTTGATCGCTGCCAGCGGATTGCGCAGGTCGTGGCTGACGATGCCAATCATCTGCTCGGCGAACAGGGCCCTGTCCTCCGCAGCGGCGTAGGTAATTTGCAGCTTGCCCTGGGCTTCATCCTGCAGATGTTGGGCCTTGAGGATTTTAGCCAGGTGTTGCTCGGCAAGCATTCGGGCATTGAGTAACTCACGTTCGTAGCGGTGCCGATCCTGGGCCTTGAACATCGTCAACTCGTGAAAGATACCGCTGGAATGTTCACACCTGATCGCGTTGAGCATCATCGAGACGCTATGCCCTTCGCGGTGAACCAGGTCGAATTTCACATCGGCGATCGACCCCTGAATCCGCATGAGCGGAGCCCAGTGGGTCTGATGAAAGGTACGCGCCTGTGGACTCATCAGCGTTTGAATCTGACGATCGAGCAGCTCTTCCCGGCTATAGCCGATCCAGCGACAAAACGTGAGATTGACCCGTTTGATCACCCCGGTTTCATCGGTAAGTAACAAACCACAGGCGGCGTCATCGAAGAGGATGTCGGTGCTGGGTAGCGACTCGTTGTCTGCGGACATAGGCTTCACGGATGAGGTGAAAGGGCATCCGTTGCCCAACTGGAACATCGTCGAAGCAAGTATAGAGTCTGTACGCGGGTCGGTGTATGCGGCTGATCAGGCCGCGCAAGGCGGTGCACACAAGAAGATAATGACGGTTACTCAGGACGCAAGACCAAACCACAGTCAGTACCAAAAGGTCCGCTCATCACCATGCAACTGTAGGGGTAGCGCTCGATCGTACCGAGCAGGTTGTCATTCTGGTCGTACATGTCATCCCCATCCAGCCTGTAAATATCCCCTCCTCGCAGATAAGAGCGATACTTACCATCAGCGAATTCTCCGATTGGATTAAGTGAACCTCGTCGCAAATACACGAAATTCAGTCCCAAACTGAAGTCTGTATCGATTTGATTTCTCATACATCACTCCAGGTGTTTTGGAGTGCCCATTGTACAGTGTTTCTCACGTATTCTACGGTGCTTGCCTTAAGCTCGACATCGTCTCAAAAAGTACACACACGGCTTACATAGCGACAACCGACTGATTGCCATCAAGTTATTCTTACCGAGTCGTTTTTATTGCACACTGAATATAGCACCGCCAAGAATTTCCTGAATCAGCTCAAACTCAGGACTCCTGGCGGTTTATTCTCTGGATATTGCCGCCCATCACCAAACCCATTATTCCGACAGGTGTCATGCTTGCGGACACAACTGATTACAAGTCTGAATAATGCTGAGTAATATAGCGTTGAACCAATCATTAATGAGTGATGTCCCCCTTATCGTTTCACAAGAGAAATCCTGGTGCCTTCAATGCTGACACCCGCCATCAAGCCCTGCTGATCGAAGACAAACGCATAGGCATCCTTCTTCAACGTCGAGCTGGACAAGTTTTTCGCGCAACCCCACTTATGTGTGCTGCCGTACAGACTCCGTTTCGCGTTGCGAGGATCCTGTTCGGTGAACAATACAATAACTGGAGATCACCATGAACAAAGATCAAATCAAAGGCAGAGTCAAAGAAATTGGTGGCAACATCAAGGAAGCCACGGGCAAGGCCGTTGGCAATGAACGTCTGGAGGAAAAAGGGAGAGTTGAGAAAACCATCGGAAAAGTTCAAGCCGGCCTTGGCGATCTGAAAGAAGACTTGAAGGATTAAGTCTATTCAGTGTCCTGATTCGGTGTCGAGACAACTGACCTGATCTGCAATCATACAGCGGTGTATTTCGCTGTAATGAACATGAAAAGGAAGACACTTGATTGGTACGCAACCGAATGAGTGCGCGGTCTCAAGACCGCGACACTCGATTGGTCAGTCGCAATCATCGGGGTGCCTGTTAATTTTTCAGTTCGTGGCCAACGACACCGCCTATAGCAGCCCCGCCAACAGTCCCCAAGGCACTGCCATGGGTAAGCGCGGCCCCACCAACGGCCCCGACACCGGCACCAATAGCCGTGTTTCTACCCTGAGTCGACATAGTGGGACAACCACTCAGACTGATGAGCAGGGTTACCGCTGCGGCGGTGAACGTGAACCTCTGCATGGCTTTCATAGGTTACCTCCAATCAAGGACTCGGTCCCTGGTGGTTCGGCTGCACGGCCTCACTCAACTTCGTGTGAGCATGCTCATTGGCAGCCTGCCCAGGCTTGCGCGACGACTTGTTGGGCATCGGCATGGCCTGTGAGTGTTTCGCCATTGGCTTGCCAGGCCCTTGACGAAGGTTAGGATCAGTATGTGTGTTCATGACACCCTCCACCGTTCGAAGCTGCACGCGCAGCCTCGTTCCCCTGAGCATCGCAGGTTACGGCCGTCACTTCGGTGCGTTGCCGCGCTTAGTGCGTTTTGGAGTAACCTGTAGGCATCAGGGAATTCTCCCTTGAAAGGTGGCTGCAATGTTCGATGTACCCAAGCCACAACAGAACCACCTCCTTGCAGCCCTGCCGGCGCAAGCGCTGGACCGCCTGCTGCCTCACCTCGAACCGATCACCCTGCCGCTCGGCAAGGTGCTCTACGAGTCGGGCGACGCCCTGCACCATGTCTACTTCCCCACAAATTCCATCGTGTCCCTGCTGTATGTGATGGAAAACGGCGCCTCGGCCGAGATCTCGGTGGTCGGCAATGAAGGCTTGATTGGTATCGCGGTGTTCATGGGCGGCGAAAGCACGCCGAGCCGGGCTATTGTGCAAAGTGCCGGGCATGCCTTGCGCCTGCCCGGCCAGCGGCTCAAGGACGAGTTCAACCGCCATGGCGAAATGCTCCAGCTGATGCTGCGCTACACCCAGGCACTGATTACGCAAATGGCCCAGACCGCGGTGTGCAATCGGCACCACTCCATCGACCAGCAGCTGTGCCGCTGGCTGCTGCTATCGCTTGATCGCCTGCAGGACAACCAGCTGACGATGACCCAGGAATTGATCGCCAACATGCTGGGTGTACGCCGCGAGGGCGTGACCGATGCCGCCGGCAAGCTGCAGCGCCTGGGTGTCATCGAATACACGCGCGGCCACATCAAGGTGCTGGACAGGACGAAGCTCGAACAGCTGAGCTGCGAATGCTACGCCGTGGTCAGAAAGGAAACCGAGCGCTTGTTGCCCTACCTTCCGTCGCGGCCGAACCTGTGATCAACGCCAGCCAGCGCTTGTGTGCTGTAGCGAACAGACCCTCATGCCAGTGTCGCCCACACTCCAACAACGGGACGGCCCAGCACCTTTCTCGTGGCCGCCTCCGTCACTGTGCTGCGGGACACTCCAGTGCCAGCCACAACCCGGCTTTGGGTAGAAAACCGACTGCTCCAGGACCTGCCGATAACGGAACGCATTCGGCTCGTGGAGCAGTGCGATACTGTCGAACTGGCTTTTGGCACCGTGCTGTGCGAGCCAGGCCATCCCATTCTGCATGTGTATTTCCCGCGAACGGCCTGCATCTCGCTGGTGACGACGTTGTACGGTCACCCTCCCCTCGAGATGGGGCTGATCGGTAACGAAGGGATGCTCGGTGCGACCCTGGCCCTGGGCATCAATACCGCGCCAATGCGCGCAGTGGTGCAAGGGGCTGGCTCCAGTCTGCGGATGAATTGCACGCAATTGCGGATCGCGCTGCGCGATAACCCCATGTTGCTGTGCAGACTCAATCAATACCTTTTCGTGCTGCTGATGCAGCTTGCTCAAACCGCGGCCTGTACTCATTTCCACGAGATCGAGCCGCGCCTGGCGCGCTGGTTATTGATGACCCATGATCGGGCGCACGCCAATCACTTTCATCTCACTCACGCGTTCCTGGCCAATATGCTCGGGGTCCGGCGCAGTGGCGTGACCCTGGCAGCCGGTGCGCTGCAGCAGCGCAGGTTGATACGTTACACGCGCGGTGAAATCACCATTCTTGACCGCAAGGGCCTGGAAGCGGCCTCATGCGAATGCTATAGCGCCATCAATACCGATGCCCAATGATAATTCTCGTTCCCACGCTCCGCGTGGGAATGCCTGCGCATATGATCCGCGACGTGACGCTGGAGCGTCGGACACTGCGTTCCCACGCAGAGCGTGGGAACGAGAAGTGTCGAATGACTGAGCCTTCAGCGTTTGATGGGCGAGATCTTGGTGCCTTCGAGGCTTACGCCCGCCATCAACCCTTGCTGGCCGAAGACAAACGCGTAGGCATCATCCTTCATCGTCGTGCTCGATAGATTCTTCGCGGCGCCTTCGTCAACCAGGACGATGGTTGGCCCTACACCGACCTCCCAACCCCTCGACTCGCGCAGATATTTCAAGGCCTTGTCATTCATCAGGAACACGACATAACTGTAGGACTGGGCACCTGCCTGCAGCCCCCAGGAACCGCTCACCGTGTTGTAGTAACTTTCCACTTTATTGCCTACCAGCAATTCACCCTCACCATAACTGCCGCCAAACACCAGCCCGGCTTTGACAACGTTGGGAAACACGAGGATCGCTTTGGCATTGCGCCCCATGGTTTCGGCCGTCGGGTGGGTTTTGTAGAGCAACTGCAAGGCTTGCTTGGCGTCTTTGTCCAGGTCCGCAGCCGTTGCCGCAGAGGCGCTGTTGAGCAACCCCAGCGATGCCAGTGAAACGATTGCAAAGACTATCGTGAGAAAATACCGCAGTGAGCTTTTCATTGTTGTGCTCCGGTTCAGACGGTAACAAATGAGTGCGCGGCCCAAGAGCCGCGACACTCGATCTGGTCAGTCGCAAACATCGCGTGCCGATTACTTCTTGAGTTCATGGCCAACAACGCCGCCAACAGCCGCCCCGCCAACGGTTCCCAAGGCACTGCCATGGGTGAGAGCGGCGCCGCCGACGGCACCGACACCGGCACCAATGGCTGTATTTCTGCCCTGCGTCGACATGGTGGGGCAGCCACTGAGGCTAATAAGCAAGCCTAGTACAGCTGCGCCAAGCGTGAACTTCTGCATGGTTTTCATGGGTTATCTCCAGTCATTGCCCGGGTCCCTGGCGAAGGCTCGGGTCGCGTGTTTGTTCACGACCTCTTATGTGGTTCGACGTTGCACGTACAGCGTCGTTCCATCGAATTTCGCCGATAGCCTCACCGCCTCTTTATTGCGGGTGATCGGCCGGTGCAATGGCCTACATGCCGCTACCCTTATCAAGAACAGAATGGAAGTGAGGACCATGCAGCAATCGCTGCAGCCGGAGGGGTTATGAACACATTGACCGATTCAATCGTGGAGATATCCATCGATGCACCGTTCCGTCCACTGCTGCGCTACCTCCACAAGCTGAGCGGCGTGCGCTATCTGGCAGCTTATGAAGCGGTCGACACCTATGAGCTGAGCCCTGTGCACGGCAAGGCTAAACGCGCTACCGACAAGGACCTGGCCGATACGGAAGTCTGGGAAAGGATTCCCTGAGTTCCCTCGTTCCGACGCGCAGCAACGGAATGCAGTGACCTGACGCTCCAGCGTCACGACGCTGAGCGTCTGCGGAGGCATTCCCACGCAGAGCGTGGGAACGAGGAGATGGGAACGAGGATCTGTGATCTGATCACTTTCTGGCAGGCTTGTGACTGTCCGGCATGTGCAGGTAACTCATCACGCTTTCGGTCAGCTCGGTCGCCAGTTTCACCGCCTCTTTATTACGCGTCATCACCCCGGCCACCAGGCCTTCGATCAGCGCCAGCACGGCGATGTTGGAGCTGGTCAGGACCGGGTGATCGGCCGGTGCGAACAACACATGCCGGGCGATGGGCGTCAGGGGCGACGCGGGGGAATCGGTGATCGCCAGCACGGTGGCGCCGCGCTCGCTGGCGAAACGTGCCAGTTGCGTGGTGTCCAGTGAATAGCGGGGCAAGGCGATGGCCAGCAGCACATCCTGATCGGTGATCGCTGCCAGGCGATAGGCCGCGTTCTCGTTGCCGCCTTCCATGCTGATCGCCGTGGCGTCGGCACAGAACGGCATCAGCGTCGAGGCCGCAAGGCCTGCGAGGTAGGCGCTGATGCCGAAGCCCAGGACGTAGATCTTGCGGGCACGGGTCAGGCAATTGACAAAGGCTTCGAAATTCTCGGCATGGTTGTTGGTGCCGGCCGTGACCAGGTTGCCGGAAGCACTCTGCAGTTGCTCATGCAAGCCGAATGCACCGTCGGGGCGTTGTGCCAGTTCATTGCGCAGCTTGTCGACCGGGGACACCATTTGCTGCAAGGTGGCCACGAGCTCGGCCTTCATGCCGCTGAACCCGCCCAGGTCCATGACCTTGGCCAGGCGGTTGACAGCTGCGGGCGACGTGGCGGTCTCCCTGGCCAGTTCCTCGATGGTCAAGGTCGCGGCCTTGAGCGGATGGCGCAGGATGAAGTCCGCGACCTTGCGCAGCGACGGCTGCAGGTCACCGACAATTTGCGCCAGTTTGCGCATCACCGGTGCCGCATAGACAGTCGCGTTGTTCGAAGTGGTAGGCATATCCGGCTCATCAGGTACTGGCATAAGGTGGGCGCAAGTGTATCCGAAGCCGACCGTCGGCGTGCATCACCGACGGCCACATGCGGGGGCTATTTCAAGCTGCCGGCAAGGAACTGCTGCAGGCGCTCGGACTGCGGGTTGTTCAGCACTTCACGAGGGTTGCCTCGCTCCTCGACCCGGCCCTGGTGCAAAAACACAAGCTGGTTGGAGACCTCACGGGCAAAGCCCATTTCGTGGGTCACCACCACCATGGTGCGGCCTTCCCGGGCCAGGTCCTGCATGACCTTGAGCACTTCACCGACCAGTTCAGGGTCGAGTGCCGAGGTCGGCTCGTCGAACAACATCACTTCCGGCTCCATGGCCAGGGCACGGGCGATCGCCACCCGCTGCTGCTCGCCACCGGACATATGGGCCGGGTAGGCCCCCTTGCGGTGCGCGACGCCGACCTGGTTCAGATAATGTTCGGCCTTTTCCCTCGCCTCCTGCTTGCTCAAACCCAGCACATGCACCGGCGCTTCCATGACGTTTTCAATGGCACTCATGTGCGCCCACAGGTTGAAGTGCTGGAACACCATTGCCAGGCGCGAACGCATGCGCTGCAACTGTTTGGGGTCCTGCGCCTTGAGTCCACCGAGCTTGTTGGCCGCAAGCTTCAGCGCTTCGCCGTTGAGCAGAATCTGCCCCTGGTTGGGTTGCTCCAGCAAATTGATGCAACGCAAGAATGTACTTTTGCCCGAGCCACTGGAACCGATGATGCTGATCACATCACCGGCTTTCGCCTCGAGGGATACACCCTTGAGCACTTCGTGGCGGCCGTAGCACTTGTGTAGATCGCGAACTTCGAGTTTGGTCATGTCGTGCACTCCGGTGAATCAGTCGCTGAGCAAGCGACCCTGGCGAATGGGGGTGGCACCTGCCACCTTGGCCAGCCACAGTCCTGGCTGGGCAAAGCGCAGGCGTTCGCGGGCATAGACAATGCCGTCGGTGGTGGCATGGACCACGCTGTAACGGTCGGTCAGCGGGTCGATCACCTCGAACAACGGATCACCGACCTTGACCTGGGCGCCCACCGGCTGCAGAAAGCTCACCACCCCTGGGTGCGGTGCGCAGGCGTACTGCGCACCGGCGAAGGGCGTGGCCTCGCAGCAGGTTGTGGGTGCCTCGGGCCAATCGCCGCCGATCAGCCCCTGCTCGGCCAGAAAGCCGAGAATCTGCTCGGCACTGGCCACGCACGGTTCGCGGTCAGTGTCGGCCATGCCGCGCAACTCAATGGTGGTCGCCACGCAGGCCAGCGGAATATTGGCCTCGGGAAAACGCTCGGCCAGCTGCAACCAGGGCATCGCGCAGGCTTCGTCGAAAGCGTTGCCACCGGCATCCTCGGCCAGCAGCGCCGCACCGGCCCCCAGGCGCGCGGCCAGCGAGCGCAAGCGTGGCCAGTTCTGCGGGAAGGCGTAGAGCAGCATGATCGACTCGAAGTCGCAATGCAGGTCCAGCACGACATCGGCATCGCAAGCGTGCCGCATGAGCCGGCGGCGAAGTTCGTCGAGCTCCGATTCGGCGGCAGGCATGCCTTCGAGGACATGGACCATCGCGCTGCGGATGAGCGCGACATTGGCCTCGGCATCCTCGCCCAGGCGACCTTCCAGATGAGGCGCAACGGCATCGGCAAGCACCGGAAAGTCCCGGTTGAAGTTCTTGCCGCTAGAGAACTCGAAACGCCCCTGATGGGTCGCCTGGAACATTTGCCCCAGCCCGATGGGGTTGGCCACCGGCACCAGTTCGATGACACCCTTGAGACGCCCCTGCGCTTCCAGCTCGCGCAGGCGGCGCTTGAGTTCGACGGCGACGCGCATGCCCGGCAGCTCGTCGGCATGCAACGATGCCTGGATATAGGCTTTGCGCGGTCCGCTGCCGAAACGAAATACCGACAGGTGTCGCTCGGTACCCATCGCGCTCCAGGGCAGCAGGTGTTGAATGTGCTTCATGGCGATTTCCTTAATGCTTGCGCGGTGCCAGGTACGCCAGCCAGTGGCGCTCGGCCAGCTTGAACAGACGAACCAGAATGAAGGTCAGGACCAGGTAGATGAGGCCTGCGGTGATGAAGGCTTCGAACGGCATGTAAAAGCGCGAGCTGACCGTACGCGCGGCGCCGGTGATGTCGACCAGAGTGACGATCGACGCCAGGCTGGTGGTTTGCAGCATCATCAAGACTTCGTTGCTGTACTGCGGCAACACGCGGCGCAGGGCCGACGGCAGGAGAATCCGTCGGTACAGGGTAAAGCGCGACATGCCCATGGCCCGGCCTGCTTCGATCTCGCCGTTGCTGGTGGCCTTGAGGCTGCCGGCCAGGAGCTCGGCACTGTAGGCACTGGTATTGATGGCAAAGGCCAGGCAAGCGCAGAACGTCGCGCTGGACAGGTAAGGCCAGAATGCGCTTTGGCGCACCGCTTCGAACTGTGCCAGGCCGTAGTAGATCAGGAACAACTGCACCAGCATCGGCGTGCCGCGAATCACATAGGTGTACAGCCAGGCCGGAAAATTGAGCAGTGGCGAGCGGGACACCCGCAGCAATGCCAGGGGAACCGCCAGGACCAGGCCGAATGCCAGGGACAACAACAGGAGTTTCAGGGTCAACAGAGCGCCATTGAAGTACAGCGGCAGGTTTTCCCAGATCAGGTGATAGTCGAGCAGCATGAGGTCACTCCCACTCACAGGACGGCGGCTTTGATGCCGACCGAGTAGTGTTTTTCCAGGAAACGCAGCGCCAGCAGCGACACACTGGTCAACACCAGGTAGAGCGCCCCGACCGCGAGGAAAAAGGTAAACGGCTGATGGGTCGCGTCGGCCGCGTTCTTGGCCTTGAACATCATGTCCTGCAAGCCGATCACCGAAATCAGCGCCGTGGACTTGGTCAGCACCAGCCAGTTGTTGGTGAACCCGGGGATGGCCAGGCGAATCATCTGTGGCACCAGGATCCGCCAGAACACCTGCGCACCGCTCAAACCATAGGCCACCCCGGCTTCGCCCTGCCCCTTGGGTACGGCCATGAAGGCCCCGCGAAAGGTTTCCGAGAGGTAGGCACCAAAGATGAAGCCCATGGTGCACACGCCGGCGATAAAGGGGTTGATGTCGATGTAGTGGGTGTAGCCAAGCAACTGGGCGATGCGGTTCACCAGATCCTGGCCGCCGTAGAAGATCAGCAGGATCAGCACCAGGTCCGGGATGCCCCGGATCAGGGTGGTGTAGCCTTCGCCCAGTAGCGCCAGCCACTTCACCGGCGACAGGCGAAAGGCTGCGCCCAGAAGGCCGAGCCCGATGGCCAGCGCCATGGCGGTCAGGGCCAGGCTGATGGTGAGCCAGGCACCCTCGAGAATGCTCGGTCCGTAGCCGTACAACATGATGGAATTCCTCAGGCGATGCGCCGCCAGCCAGGCGGCGCGGGGTGACAGGCAGGCTTACTCGCCGTAGATATCGAAGCTGAAGTACTTGGCCTGCACCTGCTGGTACTTGCCGTTGGCGCGGATGGCATCGATGGCGGCATTCAGGCGCTCGGCATTGGCAGTGTCACCCTTGCGCAAGGCGATTCCGGCGCCGCGGCCGAAGTAATGGGGGTCGTTGATGTCCGGTCCGGTCAGGGCGAACCCCTGGCCCGCCGGGGTTTTGATAAAGCTTTCATCGGTGTTGATAATGTCTGCCAGCGTGGCATCCAGGCGGCCGGCGGCAAGGTCGAGGAAGGCTTCGTTCTGGCTGCCGTAACGCACCACGATGACCCCCTGCGCTTCCAGCTTCTCGGAGGCATAGCGGTCATAGGTCGAAGAGCGTTGCACGCCGAGCTTCTTGCCCTTGAGGTCAATCGCCGGGTCGTTGATGACGTTGCCCGCCTTCATCGCGAACTTGCCGGGGGTGTGGTAGTACTTCTTGCTGAAGTCGACGGACTTCAGACGATCATCGGTGATCGACATCGACGACAGCACCGCATCGATCTTGCGCACCTTGAGCGACGGGATCATGCCGTCGAATTCCTGGACTACCCACTGGCACTTGATCTTCATCTCTTCGCACAGGGCGTTGCCGATGTCGTAGTCAAAGCCGCTGAGGTTGCCTTCCGGCGTCTTGAAGGAAAACGGCGGGTAGGCCGACTCGATACCGATGCGCAGGGTGTCTTCGTCGGCGTGGGCCAGAAAGCTGCAAACGCTCAGGGTGAGCGCCCCTAGAAGTGCGATCTTGTTCATTTTATGGACTCCTTCGATTCCGCTCTGGCGGGGTGTTGTTGGATTTGTTGCGACCATAAATGACACGTTTTATTTCACTTTGCAACATTGTGATATTTTTTGTGTCATTCACGGACGTGCAAAAGCACCCCCTCGTTCCCACGCGGAGCAAAGGAATGCAGGTCCAGACGCTCCAGCGTCGGTGTACTCAGGGGTGACGCAGAGCGTCCAGGGATGCATTCCCACGCGGAGCGTGGGAACGAGAAGGAATCAGAAGTTCGCGGGGGTGTTGGCGCTGATGATCTCGGCCTCGTCCTGGCCGATATTGCGGAAGCGATGGGGCAAGGTGGTCGGGAAGTAGTAACCGTCACCGGCGCTGAGGATGCTCACTTCGCCGTCGACCGTCATTTCGATGGTGCCGCGCGTGACCAACCCGCACTCCTCGCCTTCGGCGTGTACGATCGGTTCTTCACCGGAGCTTGCGCCCGGGGCGTACTGCTCGCGCAAAAAGCGCATCTGCCGGCCCGGTATGGGTGCACCCACGAGCAACAGGCGCAGGCCATGACGACCCAGGTCGGGCTGTTCATTGGCGCGGAAAACGTAGCGTTCTTCCCGAGGCGGTTCATCGAAGGTGAAAAAATCCGACAATGACATCGGAAAGCCTTCGAGAAGCTTCTTCAGCGAACTGACTGAAGGGCTGACGCGATTCTGTTCTATCAAAGAGATAGTGGCATTCGTAACACCGCTACGCCTGGCCAGCTCCCGCTGGGACATCTTGTAGTTTTCGCGTACGAGTTTGAGACGAGTCCCCGTGTCCATGGCAGCCTTATGTGCAAGATACTTGAAGGAATTGGGAGTGGTTCGCAGACAATGACGTCATTGCCCCCATTTTCCCCGACCCAGTGGCGTGGGCGTCAAGTATTAAATCACGTTTGCCTCCACTGCTGCGCCAATTGCAAAAAAAGAGCGGCGGCCGGTACAAGGCCGACGGCCGCTCAAGCGCAGAAGTGAGTAAACGAAACGATTTAAAGCTTGATCCAGGTCGCCTTGAGCTCGGTGTATTTGTCGAACGCATGCAGTGACTTGTCGCGACCGTTGCCCGACTGCTTGAAGCCGCCGAACGGTGCGGTCATGTCGCCACCATCGTACTGGTTGACCCAGACGCTACCGGCGCGCAGGCCACGGGCAAAGGTGTGAGCCTTGCTCAGGTCGCGGGTCCAGACGCCGGCGGCAAGGCCGAAGATGCTGTCGTTGGCAATTTTCAGTGCCTCTTCAGCGGTGTCGAAGGTGATGACCGACAGCACCGGGCCGAAAATTTCTTCCTGGGCGATGGTCATGGCATTGTTCACGCCGTCGAAAATGGCTGGCTCGATGTACAGGCCACCCGTTTCTTCGAGGGTGCGGCTGCCGCCGGCGATCAGGGCAGCGCCCTGGTCCTGGCCGATCTGCACGTAACGCAGCACGTTCTCGAGCTGGCGAGCGTCGACGACGGCCCCCACGGTGGTCGCAGGATCCAGCGCGTGACCTGGCTTCCAGGCCTTCAGCGCCTCGACCAGCATCGGCATGAATTGATCCTTGACCGAACGCTCGATCAGCAGGCGCGAACCTGCGGTGCAGACTTCACCCTGGTTGAAGGCGATGGCACCGGCCGCCGCCTCGGCAGCAGCCTTCAGATCCGGCGCGTCGGCGAACACGACGTTGGCGCTCTTGCCGCCCGCCTCGGCCCACACGCGTTTCATGTTGCTCTGGCCGGCATAGACCATCAGCTGCTTGGCAATCGCGGTGGAACCGGTGAAGGCCAGCACATCCACATCAGCGTGCAGCGCCAGCGCCTTGCCGACGGTGTGACCGTAGCCAGGCAGAACGTTGAACACGCCCTTCGGAATACCGGCTTCCAGTGCCAACTGGGCCATGCGGATCGCCGTCAGCGGCGATTTTTCCGAAGGCTTGAGAATGAACGAGTTACCGACTGCCAGCGCCGGTGCGAATTTCCAGCTGGCCATGATCATTGGGAAGTTCCACGGCACGATGGCCGCAACCACGCCCACCGCTTCACGGGTCACCAGGCCCAGTTGATCCTGGGGGGTAGCCGCGACTTCGTCGTAGACCTTGTCGATCGCCTCGGCGGTCCAGCGGATGGCATTGGCGGTGGCCGGCACGTCGATGGACAGCGAATCGCTGATCGGCTTGCCCATGTCCAGGGTTTCGAGCAGTGCAAGCTCTTCCTTGTGGACCAGGATCAGGTCGGCAAAGGCAATCAGGATGCGCTTGCGCTCGGCCGGAGCGAGACCCGACCAGACACCGGATTCAAAGGTGCGGCGAGCGACCTGGACGGCCAGTTCGGCGTCGGCGGCATCGGTGCTGGCGACCTTGGCCAGGAAGCGACCATCGACCGGACTGGTGCAGTCAAAGGTGGCGCCGTCGGCTGCCGCGCAGTATTGACCGTCGATGAATGCCCGACCTTCGATTTGGAGGGACTGGAAAGACTGTTCCCAGTCGTTGCGATTTTTAGCCATTAAATAAACTCAACACAGGTAAAGGGGTCGGTCCTCAGACCGTGTGCAGGTACCAGTTGTACTCGAGGTCCGAAATGGAGTTTTCGAACTCGGCGAGCTCACTTTCCTTGCACGCCACGAACACATCGATGTATTCGGGGCTGATGTAGCGAGCCATGATTTCGTTGTCGTCCAACTCGCGCAGGGCATCGCGCAGGTTGTTCGGCAGGCTCTGCTCGTTTTGCTCGTAGCTGTTGCCTTCGACCGGCGCACCTGGCTCGACCTTGTTGGTCAGGCCGTGGTGCACGCCCGCCAGCACCGAAGCCAGCAGCAGATACGGGTTGGCATCGGCGCCGGCGACGCGGTGTTCGATGCGCACCGAATCGGCCGAACCTGTCGGCACACGGACCGCCACGGTGCGGTTGTCGATGCCCCAGCTCGGCGAGTTCGGCACGTAGAACTGGACGCCGAAGCGGCGGTACGAGTTGACGTTCGGGCACAGGAAAGCCATTTGCGCAGGCAGGGTCTCGAGCACACCGCCGATCGCGTGACGCAGTGCGGCGTTCTGCTCGGGATCCTCGCTGGCGAAGATGTTGTTGCCTTGCTTGTCGAGAATCGAAATGTGCACGTGCAGACCGTTGCCCGCCTGGCCCGGGTAAGGCTTGGCCATGAAGGTGGTGTCCATCTCATGGTCGTAGGCGATGTTCTTGATCAGGCGCTTGAGCAGCACGGCGTAATCGCAGGCCTTGAGCGGATCGGCAACGTGGTGCAGGTTCACTTCGAACTGCGCCGGGGCGCTTTCCTTGACGATGGCGTCGGCCGGGATTCCCTGCTCTTTCGCACCTTCGAGGATGTCCTGCAGGCAGTCGACGTATTCGTCCAGGTCGTCGATCAGGTAGACCTGGGTCGATTGCGGACGTTTGCCGGAAATCGGCGAGCGTGGCGACTGTGGCCGACCGTTCACGTTGTCCTGGTCGATCAGGTAGAACTCCAGCTCGAACGCGGCACAGATGGTCAGGCCCAGATCGTCGAACTTGCTCACCACCTGACGCAGCACTTCCCGCGGATCGGCGAAGAACGGCTCGCCTTCAAGTTCGTGCATGGTCATCAGCAATTGCGCGGTCGGGCGCTTTTGCCAGGGTTCGACGCTGAGCGTGCCGGGGATCGGATAGCAGATGCGGTCGCTGTCGCCGATGTCCAGGCCAAGGCCGGTGCTTTCCACGGTGGAGCCGTTGATGTCCAGGGCAAACAGCGACGCTGGCAGGTTGATTCCGTTTTCGTAGACCTTGTGCAGACTGGTGCGCTCGATGCGCTTGCCACGCACCACACCATTCATATCCGCAATCAGAAGGTCGACGTACAAAACCTCGGGGTGTTTCTTAAGGAATGCGTTCGCTTCGTTAAGCTGAACCGCACGCAAGGGTACCGACATGATTGAGCACCTATTGTTAAATATAATATGCACGGGCTTTCACGAGCTCAGTCAATCCGAAAGCCTGAAGGAAGTCAAGAGCGGCAAAACCGCCCTTCACCGGCATTTTTCGTCCGAATTGAGCATTCTTTTTTAACGGAAAGGTCTCCAAAAACCCTGTAGACGCCGAATGTGGCACTGCTTCCGTGTAGAATTTTTGACAGGACGGTTGTTAATTAAAATCAACGAGGCTAAGCTCTGGAAAAACTCGCTCAAGATGTGCTTTTCGAGGTGAATAAAAATGGCAACCAAGCCATTGATCAGTGTGTCGGCGTGCGTCAACGACGTAGCGTTCTTCCATTATCAAGCGCTGGCGAATCACGCCGGCAATGCGCACGCCTCCCTGTGCGATCGCTCCCTTCTTCCCCGGTTGTCCGATCCTGAATCGGCCAACGAAATCCTGTCTCCCCCTCAATAGTCAAGGCAACACCCAGTGATTCCACAGCCACCTGGACGTGGCCGCGCCTCAGTGCGCGCTCTGCACAGCGGCAAATAGGTATTGAAGAAAACAAGAAGCAGCATTTGGCGGCAAGGACAGCTGCGCTGAATGAGTCAGGCCCAGGCCGACTTGCAAATAATCTATTAGTCCGGGCCGTATTGGCCCGACTGCTAACACCTGTTGGGAGTTTCACATGGCAAACGCCTCCAGCACTTACAGGAAGGCTCTTGAAGGCAACCAGCAACCGAAGAAGGTTCTGGTCAAGGTCGATCGCGTCACCAAGAAGTTTGATGAAACCGTTGCAGTGGACGATGTGTCCCTGGAAATCCATCAGGGTGAGATTTTCGCCCTGCTCGGTGGTTCCGGTTCCGGCAAGTCCACCCTGCTGCGCATGCTGGCAGGCTTCGAGCGCCCGACCGAAGGCCGCATCCTGCTCGATGGTGTCGACATCACCGACATGCCTCCCTACGAGCGCCCGATCAATATGATGTTCCAGTCCTATGCCCTGTTCCCGCATATGACCGTGGCTCAGAACATCGCCTTCGGCCTCAAGCAGGACCGTTTGCCTGCCAGCGAAATCGACGCCCGCGTCGAGGAAATGCTCAAGCTGGTGCACATGACCCAGTACGCCAAGCGCAAGCCGCACCAGTTGTCCGGCGGCCAGCGTCAGCGCGTGGCCCTGGCCCGCTCCCTGGCCAAGCGTCCGAAGCTGCTGCTGCTCGACGAGCCCATGGGTGCACTGGACAAGAAACTGCGTTCGCAGATGCAGCTCGAGCTGGTGGAAATCATCGAGCGCGTCGGCGTGACCTGCGTCATGGTGACCCACGACCAGGAAGAGGCCATGACCATGGCCCAGCGCATCGCCATCATGCACCTGGGCTGGATCGCCCAGACCGGCAGCCCGGTCGACATCTATGAAGCACCGACCAGCCGCATGGTCTGCGAATTCATCGGCAACGTGAACGCCTTCGAAGGCGTGGTCACCGAAGACCAGGAAGGCTACGCGGTCATTCACTGCGACGACCTGGACCAGCGCATTTACGTCGGCCACGGTGTCAGCACCTCGGTCGAAGACAAGTCCGTCACCTACGCCATTCGCCCGGAAAAAATGCTGGTCGCCACCGAACAGCCGGACACCCGCTACAACTGGTCCAAGGGCAAGGTTCACGACATCGCCTACCTGGGCGGTCATTCGGTGTTCTACGTGCAACTGCCGAGCGGCAAGATCGTTCAATCGTTCATGGCCAACGCCGAACGCCGTGGCGCGCGCCCAACCTGGGACGACAGCGTCTACGTATGGTGGGAGGATGACAGCGGCGTGGTACTGCGCGCATGAAAAAGCTCAATAGAACCTTACAGAGCCTGATCCCCAGCGGTCGGCAATTGGTCATCGGTGTTCCCTTCATCTGGCTGTGCCTGTTCTTCCTGTTGCCGTTCTTCATTGTCACGAAGATCAGCTTCACGGAAGCGGCGCTGGCGATTCCGCCGTATTCGGAGATCTACACCTACGCCGAACAGAAATTCCAGCTGCTGCTGAACCTGAGCAACTACGCGATTCTGGGCGACGACGAACTCTACATCTCCGCCTACCTGGGCTCCCTGAAGGTCGCCTTCTTCAGCACCCTGGCGTGCCTGCTGGTCGGCTTCCCCATGGCCTACGCCATTTCCAAGGCGAACAAGGAATCCCAGAACGTCCTGATGCTGCTGATCATGATGCCGACCTGGACGGCCATCCTGATCCGGGTTTATGCCTGGATGGGCATCCTCAGCAACAACGGCCTGCTCAACGGCTTCCTGATGTGGACCGGTGTGATTTCGCAGCCACTGGAAATCCTCAACACCAACGTCGCTGTCTATATCGGCGTGGTCTATGCGTACCTGCCATTCATGGTGATGCCGCTGTACGCCAACCTGGTCAAGCATGACGAAAGCCTGCTGGAAGCGGCATCGGACCTGGGTTCGAGCAAGTTCAACAGCTTCTGGAAAATCACCGTGCCACTGGCCAGGAACGGCATCATCGCCGGCTGCATGCTGGTGTTCATTCCGGTGGTGGGCGAGTTCGTCATTCCTGAACTGCTGGGCGGTCCGGAAACCCTGATGATCGGCCGTGTGTTGTGGCAGGAGTTCTTCAACAACCGCGACTGGCCTGTGGCTTCGGCGCTGGCGGTGGTGATGCTGCTGATCCTGATCGTGCCAATCCTGTTCTTCAACCGCAGCCAAGCCAAAGAGATGGAGGGACGGGCATGAAACGTTTCGGCTTTTCGCGACTGATGCTGATCCTCGGCCTTGTGTTCATCTACTTGCCGATGGTGATTCTGGTCATCTACTCGTTCAACGCCTCCAAGCTGGTAACGGTCTGGGGTGGCTGGTCGATCAAGTGGTACACCGGCCTGCTCGACAACAAGCAATTGATGGGCTCGGTGGTACGCTCCCTGGAAATCGCCTGCTACACGGCCATTGCCGCCGTGGCCCTGGGCACCCTGGCAGCGTTCGTCCTGACGCGGGTCACCCGCTTCAAGGGCCGCACGCTGTTCGGTGGCCTGGTGACCGCGCCGCTGGTGATGCCCGAGGTGATCACGGGTCTGTCCCTGCTGTTGCTGTTCATCGCCATGGCTCAGCTGCTGGGCTGGCCGCAAGAGCGTGGCATCGTGACCATCTGGATCGCCCACACCACCTTCTGCGCAGCCTATGTGGCGGTCGTGGTGTCGGCGCGTCTGCGTGAGCTGGACCTGTCGATCGAAGAAGCGGCCATGGACCTGGGGGCGCGTCCCTGGAAGGTGTTCTTCCTGATCACCATCCCGATGATCGCGCCTTCGCTGGCAGCGGGCGGCATGATGTCCTTCGCCCTGTCGCTGGACGACCTGGTACTGGCCAGCTTCGTGTCCGGCCCAGGCTCCACCACGCTGCCGATGGAAGTCTTCTCTGCCGTGCGTCTGGGCGTGAAGCCGGAAATCAACGCGATTGCCAGTCTGATCCTGCTTGCCGTTTCGTGCGTCACTTTCCTGGTCTGGTATGTCGGTCGTCGCGCCGAAGCCAGCCGCAAGCGTGCGATTCAGGAAGCCATGGAGCAAACGGCTGCCGAATCCTGGAAGCAACCTGTTCCGCAAATGGCAGGTGCGGCTGCCTGATCAGCCTCCCTTCGCAACAAAACAATGCGGCTGCTTCGGCAGCCGCTTTGCTGTCTGCAGTCCGCTATTTTTCGTAAATCTGGAGTTGTACTTAATGAAATCGTTTGGCAGGACCCTCCTTGCCGTGTCCTTTTTGGGCGTGTTTGGAACAATCGCCCAGGCCAATGACAAGGTGCTGCGTGTCTACAACTGGTCCGACTACATCGCTCCGGATACGGTCAGGAAATTCGAAGACGAAACCGGCATCAGCGTCGTCTACGACGTGTTCGACAGCAATGAAACCCTCGAAGCCCGCTTGCTTGCCGGCAAGTCAGGCTATGACATCGTTGTCCCTTCCAACAGTTTCCTGGCCAAGCAGATCAAGGCCGGGGTCTACCAGCCACTGGACAAATCCAAACTGCCCAACTGGAAAAACCTCAACACCACCCTGCTCAACAACGTAGCGGCCAGCGACCCTGGCAACGCCCATGCCGTGCCCTACATGTGGGGCTCGATCGGCATAGGCTTCAACCCGGACAAGGTCAGGCAAGCACTGGGGGCCGATGCCCCGGTGAACTCGTGGGACCTGCTGTTCAAGCCGGAAAATGCGGCCAAGCTCAAATCCTGCGGTATCAGCTTCCTGGATTCGGCCACCGAGATGCTGCCACTGGCGCTGCATTACCTGGGCTACCCGGTCAACTCCCAGGACCCGCAGCACCTGGCCAAGGCGCAAGAACTGTTCATGAAGATCCGCCCTTCGGTGGCGTACTTCCATTCGTCCAAGTACATCTCGGACCTGGCCAACGGCAACCTTTGCGTGGCCGTGGGTTACTCCGGCGACGTGGTGCAAGCAAAAGCCCGTGCCGAGGAAGCCGGTGGCATGGTCAAGGTCGAATACAGCATTCCCAAGGAAGGCGCCGGCAGTTTCTATGACATGGTCGCCATCCCCCACGATGCCGAGCACGTCGAAGCCGCGCACCAGTTCATCAACTTCCTGCTGCGCCCGGACATCATGGCCGAGATCACCAACAACGTCGGCTACAGCAACGCCAACGCTGCTGCCACGCCATTGGTTGACGAAGCGATTCGCAACGATCCGGGCTCCTACCCGCCGGAGCCCGTGCTGGCAACGCTCTATGCCATTCCGGACCAGCCAATCAGCTTCGCACGGGTCATGACCCGCGACTGGACTCGGGTGAAGCTGGGTAAGTAAATCCCTCCTGCCTCCTCCTTCTCGTTCCCACGCTCTGCGTGGGAATGCATCCAGCGACGCTCTGCGTCGCATCGACGCTGGAGCGTCTGACACTGCATTCCCACGCAGAGCGTGGGAACGAGAAAACCCAATCGAGTCAATATGTAGTGAATTATATATTCCACTACAAAACTGTTGACGACCTCTTCGCGCCCTTGCATGATGCAGACGTCTCCCCGATCGGGAGCGCTGATTAGAGTGATTCAAGCAGTCTCGACAAGCCGTCGAGTTGTTTTTCGGATGTGTACTGCCCACAAGGCAGATTGATGAAGCTGACCCGCATTGTCGTCCCGGATGGGCGAGAAGCGCTGGCCAAACGTCCTCATGATGCTTGTGGCTGACCTGGTTTCGGTTGGCAGTTCGTATCCTGGCGTTCGCTGCCTCTCCTCGTTGTGACGCTACTGTGTAGCAGCTACCTGTCAACGCTACATAAACAGGGTTCGGGACTTTCTCCCGGTACTCGACGGGCAACGTTTGCCTGACTGGCGCCATATTTCGGCGAAACAACTAGATCAACGAGTGGTTAAGGAGCTTGAAAATGAATCTGAACGATCAACCTTGCATCGACAAATTGGCTCGATTGTTCGCGGCACACAAGGACACCCACGACAGCCACGTACTGTGGGTCTGCAAGTCGGGTGAAGTCCGTATCGATTGCCTCTCGCCCCACTCGGCGGAAAACGAATTCGAGCAAAGCCACCCGAGCATGCTCGCACGCTTCAAGATGTACCGCCGGGGCCAGGGCTACGTCGGCAAGAAAGCCGCCGCCGACAAGGACTTCATCGGGCGCGTCCTGCAGACCTTGACCCAGCAATGGAACCAGCTGCAGAACCAGACTGACGTCTGCGTCGTCGACCGGTATTGCTGATCCCGCATCACGGACGCCCCTGGACCTGCCAGGGGCGCCCGGACTCGCTGCTCCCTCCCCCGTAACGTCAAAATAGACCGCAACTGTACGGTCCTTTTCCCCGATCGCCATGCTAAAAAATACTGGCCGCCAGCTCCAACCCGCCAGGTAATCGAACATGGAACTCTCCGTACTGCTGCTATTCATCCCCGCCTGCTTCGCCCTGAATATGGCGCCAGGCCCCAACAACCTGCTGTCTGTCAGCAATGCCACGCGTTATGGCTTCAAGCGCTCGAGCCTGGCCGGAACGGGGCGCCTGCTGGCCTTCGCGATCATGATTGCCATGGCCTCGGCGGGCCTGGCCGCGGTGCTGCAAACGTCGGCGATGCTGTTTCAGGGCTTGAAGATCATTGGCGCCGCTTACCTGATCTATCTGGCCATTCAACTCTGGCGAGCCAAGCCTGAAGCCGGGACGCAGGCCCGTGTCGAAGAGGTCAGCATGCTGTGCCTGGCGCGGCAGGAGTTTCTTGTTGCGGCGAGCAATCCCAAAGCAATCTTGATATTCAGCGCCTTCCTGCCGCAGTTCGTTGACGTGACTCGGCCCATTGCCGGGCAATTCCTGCTGCTCGGAGCCCTGTTCCTGGGCCTGGAAATGATCGCCATCTGCGCCTACGCCGGCATGGGCGTGCACATGCGCCGCTGGTTCTCGGAACCTCGCGGGCAGCGCCTGTTCAATCGTGGTTGTGCGGTGTTGTTGACTGGTGCGGCGTCGATGCTTGCCCGGCGCAGTTGAAAATAACCGCGTCGCCTGCATCGCTGGCAAGCCAGCTCCCACAGAGATAGCTGTCATCCACAGAATTGTGGTCTGAATCTGATCCCCTGTGGGAGCTGGCTTGCCAGCGATAGGGCCTTGGCAGGCAATACAACATCTCCTGCCCGAAGCGAGTAAAACTAGTCAACCGCAGGCTGCAACCACTTGCTGAACAACCGCGTCACCCTCGGCATGAAGATGTACACCACCAACAACACGATGCTCAGGGTAATCAGCACATTGGCCGCCACATACCCTCCCAGCCACGGCAATAGACCGAACAACGGTTGCCAGAGCATCGGCACCAGAAAGCTCAACGGCAGAATCACCAGAAAGGTCACGCAAGCCTGTTTCCAGCGTGGGGGCTGCGCCGGTGAATCGGCGCCCAAGGGCGTAAACCAGAACTCCCGGTCCGTATTGACCTCGATCTGATCGCCATCGGCCAGGCACGGATGCACTTCGCCCACCAGCGCCTTGCGCTCGTCGGAATCCAGCCAATGTTGCAACTGCTCGGTCGAGGCAAAGCGCAACACGCAGGTAAAGAGTGCCAGGCCCGCGTCTTCACCGCGCACCACATCTATTCCCAGGTGCCCCGGATACTGCTTGGCCGTGGCGATGGTGCGCCGCAACCACTCCTCGTACTGCTGCTCCTTGCCCTGCCTGATCCGGTGCCTCACCAATAGAGTCACAATGCCATCAGCTAAACTAGTCATTTGCACGCCTCTCCAATCGGTCGGCTGGTTGCTGGAGCTAATTTAAGCAGAGGAGACCACGTCATGAAGCGTTGCGACGTTCTGATCATAGGCGCCGGCCCGACCGGGCTGGTGCTGGCACTCTGGCTGAGCAAGCTCAGGATCGACGTACGAATCATCGACAAGACGACCGAACCGGGCACGACCTCGCGGGCCCTGGCCGTTCAGGCACGTACCCTTGAGCTGTACCGCCAGCTCGACCTGACCGATGCCATCGTCGAAAAAGGCCACCTGGTGCCGGCGGCCAACTTCTGGGTCAAGGGTGAACAGACCGCACGCCTCTCGCTCGATGCCATCGGCAAAGGGCTGACCCCCTACCCATTCCTTGAGATTTTCCCGCAGGACGAGCATGAGCAGCTACTGATCGAGCGCCTGGCGCAGTTCAATGTCACGGTGGAACGGGACACGGAGTTGCTGGGCTTTCTCGATGACGGCGAACACATCACGGCACGCCTGCTCAGCGCGGCCGGGCATCAGGAAACCTGCGAAGCCCTGTACATCGCGGGCTGCGACGGCGCCCGATCGACGGTGCGCAAGACCCTCGGTATCGAATTCCCTGGTGGCACCTATCAACAGGTGTTCTACGTCGCCGACGTCGACGCCGAAGGCGCGGCCTTCAACGGGGAATTGCACGTGGATCTCGACGAGGCCGATTTCCTGGCCGTCTTCCCCCTTGCTGGCACCGGCCGGGCCCGACTGATCGGCACGGTGCGCGATGAGCGCGCCGAACAGGCCGAATCCCTCACCTTCGAAGATGTCAGCCGCCGGGCGATCGAACACCTCAAGGTCCAGGTGCGCAAGGTCAACTGGTTTTCCAGCTATCGCGTGCATCACCGAGTCGCGGAGACCTTTCGCAACGGTCGCGCCTTCTTGCTCGGCGACGCCGCGCACATCCACAGCCCGGCGGGCGGCCAGGGCATGAATACCGGCATTGGCGATGCGATCAACCTGGCCTGGAAACTGGCCGCCGTGGTCAAGGGCACAGCCCAGGGCAGCCTGCTCGATACCTATGAACCCGAACGCATCGGCTTTGCCCGCAGGCTGGTGGCGACCACCGACCGGGTATTCAGCTTCGTCACCGCCGACGGGCCAATTGCCAACCTGGTGCGCACGCGCATCGCGCCCCTGCTGCTGCCCAAGCTCACGTCCGTGGAACGGGTTCGCGAATTCATGTTTCGCACGGTCTCGCAAATCACCCTGAATTATCGCGGGACAAGCCTCAATAGCGGCAGTGCCGGGCATGTCTACGGCGGCGACCGCTTGCCCTGGGTACCCAGTGGCGACATCGACAATTTCAAGAGCCTGTCAGCCATGACCTGGCAGGTCCATGTGTATGGCACGCCAAGCGTCTCGCTGGTGCAGTGGTGCAGCGAACACGGCGTGCCATTGCACGTGTTCGAATGGACACCGGCCCATGAGGCGGCCGGGCTGGCACACGATGCCAGCTACCTGCTGCGCCCCGACACCTATGTGGCGCTGGCGGATCCCTCCGCCATGCCCGAGGCCCTGGAGTACTACTTCAGCAGTCGCAATATCGTGCCCGACAGCCGTTTGCAAGGGGCTTGAAGCTTCCTGCCGCCGGCCTACTTCTGCGCCCGGACCATGCAGCGCTGGCGTCGCTCGTCGACCCGCTGGGCAAACCAGGCGGTGGTGAGCGTACGGGTTATCTTCGGGCTTTCCAGGGTGATGCCCGGCAACACGGCGCGTGGCAGCGGCTTGCGCTCGAGCTTTTCGGCCAGGGCGAACACGCGGTGATACAGGTCGCTGTCTTCGAACTCGAGGCGATCACCTTGCTCCAGCTGGCGCCTGATCGCCGAGTTGCTCATGTCGATCTTTTTGCCCAGGGTGCGCACCGCCAGCTCGGTGGCTCCGGCGCTGAAGCTGGCAGGGTCGATCAGGTCGCCATCGCGAGCCAGGGTAATGCCGGTGGCCAGGCTGACCGCGTTCTGGAAGGCGGCATTGCGACTGGCATACCAACCCGCGTTGAAATCGGCGAAGCGGTACAACGACTTGTCGTAATGGGTGGGATAGCCCAGCAAATGGGCAATACCGAAATACAGGCCGCCACGACGGGTGAACACTTCACGGCGGATGGAGCTCGGGACCGGATACGGATAACCCTTGGCGTGGCTTTCGGCGAAGGCGATGCTGACTTGCATCGGCCCACCGGTCTTCACCGGGTTGAGCTGGCCGAACAGGCTCTTGCCCAGCGGGGCCATGCCGATGAAGTCATCGAAGATGGCGCTGAGTTCCTTCTCGGTGCGCGCTGAAGCCAGGCGCTGGGCGTAGGTCTTGCCAGTGGGCGAATGCAGTTGCAGCGCGGCGTTTACCAGCACCTGCGGAATGTGCATTTTGGCCGCTCGCCGGTCGATCTCTTCGCGCGCGATCCTGGCCAGCCCGGGCACCGGCGGGTCGACCTGATAGGTTGACTCCTGCTCGGCAACCGCCAGCACCGAGCAGATATTCTCATTGAACGCTGGAATATCCTGGGCGGCGAACGCGGCGTAGATATCGGTTGCCCAGCCCTCACGGTCGGTGGCTTTGGCCGGCATCAGCCGAACGATCTTCGCCCGGATCTGCGCCGGACTGGGCGGCACTTCCTGCGTGCGTTGCGTACCGCAACCGGCCAACACCAGCATTACGCCGATCGACAGGGCACGGAAGGTCAATGAATTCAATTACAGGAGTTCCCCAACAATGGTGCCCGCAGGCCTTGGCAACACTATGCCTGATCCTTTGCAGCTGCCAACAATCAATGACCTGTATTGGCCCCCTGTGGGAGCGGCGGTGCGACGACTCGACTTGCCCGCGATTCAGGCGCCGCGGTTTTTCTAGGACACCGCGTTGAAGCCATCGCTGGCAAGCCAGCTCCCACAGAGCCCCCCCACAGAGCCCACAGAGCCCACAGAGCCTGCCCATACAAATACAAGCAATTGCGTAGACCAAACTACTTGCCGGTTTGGCTGTCACAGTAGTGCCCCGCCCCCTTCCTTTACCGAGAGTATTCAATGCTGTCAGTTTCGCTGCCTGCGCCCTTGCGATTTGCCGCACTGCTTCTGGCGCTCGGCACCTGGTCCCACGCCAACGCTGCCTCCTGCCCGCAAGGCGAGATCGAGATCTGCCTGGCGGGTTGCCTCTGCGTACCCGACCCGCAAGCGATCACCAAGCAAATCACCGATATCGCCGCCCCGGCCCTCGCGCAATGGCTGGTGCAGTCGCGCAAAACCGCCGAACCCGGCGCCCAGCCCATTCCGCTGAACATCAAGGTGCAGTTGCAGCCCTATTATGATGATCGGGTTCTGGATGCAGCGCTGTACAAGGTGGGCGATGACGCGGAAATGAGCGCAGGCGGGGCCATGTTGCAAAACGAGGATACCGTTGCAGTGACGCTGATCGACATCATCGTGTTCAAGGACGCCGACGATGCCGAGAACAATGTCGCGCTCTGGGCCCATGAACTCAAGCATGTGCAGCAGTACCAGGAATGGGGTGTCAACGAGTTCGCGGCTCGCTATACCCGCAATTACAATGAGGTCGAAACGCCTGCCTACGCGATCCAGGCGCAGGTCGCCAGCGCACTCAGGGCTTCGCGCTAATGCTATAGTTAATCGCTTGGGGCAATCCGGGGGGTCACGTCGGAGGTATCGCCATGGGGCGCCTCAATTGGATGGTGTTGGGTATTACCTGCGGCCTGTCAGGCATGGTGGGCGCGCAATCGATGATCAACGTCATTGGCCAGGACTATTACGAGAAAAATCCTGCCTACATCGGCGAGTCAATGTCGTACAGCTCACCGCCACCACGGGCCTATGTATCGACTTCGCCACAAGCCTTTGTCGTCGTTTCCGGTCAACACAACTTCTACGACTCCCGGCTGCCTTCAGTCGGTGACGTGAAGCCTCAGGTATTGATTCGAACTTACAACCCGGAGCTTGGGGTTTACACCGATACCGTGATCCGCGACCCTCGCAAACCTGAGGTGGTGTCCGATTAGTGAAGCGTTATCCGGGCTTGCATCGCCTCGATGCTTTTTAATGGGACAGCATTAAAGGAACAGCATGATGAGCGCTCACCCACTATCGCCGATATCACTGTCGTTGCGGTCCTACGCCGGCGAATGCGCCCCGCATGATCATGACTTCCAGCAAATCGTGCTGCCGCAGAGCGGCGTCATGGAGATCGAAGTGGAGGGTCGCGGTGGCCGGGTCGACTGGAGCCAGGGCGTAGTCATTGCCTCCGGGGCGCGTCACACCTTCTCGACGCCCACCGCCAACAGCTTCATCGTGCTCGATATCGCGCCTCACGCGGCACAGGCCCTGGGTGACAAACCCTACTTCGCCATCACGCCGCCGATCCGGCATCTGCTCGACTATGCCTCCCATAACGCACACGCCTTGATGAACACCCCGGCACTCGCCGACTCCTGGAGCACGCTGCTGTTTTCCAGCTTCGCCCCCCCGACGAAGCCGAGCGAAAGCCGTCATCAAGTGATCCTGGCCCGGGCTCTGGCATACATCGAGCAGAACCTGCACGCGCCCATGACCGTGGCTGATATCGCGCGCACCTGTGCGACCAGCGAACGGCGTCTTTACCAGTTGTTCGAACAGCAATTGCAGCGCTCGCCCTTCGCCTATATCACCGAACAACGGCTGAACCGAGCCGTCGACCTGTTGCGTGGCACCACCCGTTCGATCGCCGATATCGCGCAATGTGTTGGCTACGCCGATCAAAGCGCCCTCACCCACGCCCTGAAGAAATCCCGAAATGTGACACCGGCGTCCTTGCGCAAGGCAGCACTCGCGCAGGAATGAACAAATATCCGGCAGGGTTCATCAATACCGGCGGCGTCAGCCTTCCTATCATTGCCTGACAGAAACCTTCGATCAGGCACCGTGCAAATGACAGAGATGACCCCGACCAGCAAGGCTTTTTACCCGACCAGAACCACCGCTTCGGCCACCGCCATCGGCGTCATCGCCGTCGTGCTCTGGTCCTGCCTGGCATTGCTGACCACGCTCACCGATGGCATTCCCCCCTTCGAGCTGCTCGCTCTCAGTTTCGGCGTGGCCTTCCTCGCCAGCTTGCTGGTGCTTGGACGCCAGGGCACGGCGGGGTTCACGTCGTGGCGCCAGCCGTTGCCGGTGTGGATCGTGGGCTTTGTCGGCATTTTCGCCTATCACGCCCTGTACTTCTTCGCCCTCAAGGCTGCCCCGGCGGCTGAAGCCAGCCTGATCGCCTATTTGTGGCCGTTGCTGATCGTGCTGCTGGCGGCGCTGCTGGCCGGCAACAGGTTGCGCTGGCGGCAAGTCCTGGGCGCGCTGCTGGGGCTGGCCGGCACGGCATTCATTCTCCTGCAGCGGGAACACAATGCAGTCGCGGCGATGCCGGTGGCGGGTTACCTGGCCGCCCTGGGATGCGCGCTGGTCTGGTCAAGCTATTCGGTCGTCAATCGCCGTTTCAGTGAAGTGCCCAGCAGCATCATCGGCGCCATTTGCGGCCTGGTGGCCCTGGCCGGGCTGGTGTGCCATCTGGCCTTCGAAACCACGGTACGGCCGGATTTCAGCCAGTGGGCTGCGATTGTCGGCCTGGGCCTGGGGCCCGTCGGCCTTGCGTTCTTTGCCTGGGACCATGCCACCAAGCATGGCAGCCTGCCGACGCTGGGCGCCTTGTCGTACCTGGCGCCGTTGATCTCCACGCTGTTGCTGATCGCCGTCGGCAGAAGCCATGCGAGCCCGATGCTGATCGTTCCGGCCTTGCTGATCATCGCCGGCGCGGTCATTGCGACGGCGCGATCGCGCTGACGCACTCGCTAATAGGTGCAGGCCTCAACAACCTGCTTCACCTTTTTGAGCGCTTCCCCGAGCGCAGCCAGCGATACCGAGCCCAACGCCAGGCGGATCGCATGGGGCACATGGGTTGTCGTCGCAAAGGGTTCGGCCGTCGATACCGCGATGTTTTCCCGCATCAGCGCCGCCGCGACATGATCAGCTCGAACCTCTTCGCCCAGCGGCAGCCAGACAAAATAGGAGCCGGGATGGCTGATGTACGGCAGCCCCGAGAGCGCCTCATGGGCGATTGATTGACGAGTTCGGGCATCGCGACGCTTCTCTTCTTCAAGTCGTGTGACCGTGCCATCGTCAAGCCAGCCACAGGCGATGGCCGTCATCACGCCGGGGGTGTTCCAGGTGGTGGCCCTGATTATTCGTTCTATCGCGCCCACCCATTGCGTGGGCGCTGCAACGAAGCCAACGCGAATCCCGGTGGCAATGCTTTTGGAAAAGCCCGAAACATACACAGTCGTTTCGGGTGCAAGTGCCGCCAATGGCGGCGGTGGATCCTCTGCCAAAAAGGCATAGGCCGCATCTTCGATAATCAGCAGACCGTATTGGCGGGCGATGGCGACCAGCCGCTGACGCCACTGCAAGCCTGTAACCCAGCCCAGCGGATTGTGCAACGTTGGCATCGAGTACACCGCGCGTACGCGCCGACGCTCGCACAGCGACTCCAGCGCGTTCAGGTCGGGCTCCTGGCCTGCCGCAGGAATGGGCGCCAGTTCGAGGCGGTGCGCCTGGGAGAGCACTTTGAATCCCGGGTAGGTCAAGGCATCGATCGCAACCACGTCACCGGGGTTGAGCAGCGCCATGACAGTGGCAGCCAGCCCATGCTGGGCGCCACTGACGATCAACACCTGATCCTCGCCCACGGCCAGGCCGCGACATTGCAGATGACGCGCCACCATGGCCCGCTCATGGGTGCGCCCTGCATGAGGCTGATAGCGCAGCATGGACTCCATGTCGCCGGAAATCGCCAGTTGGCGCAATGCTCCTCGCAGCAGCTCGACCTGGCCAGGCACAGCGGGGTAGTTGAAGTTGAGATCGACCACGCCTGCAGCAAACGCATACTGGTCAATGCCCTGCCCTGGCGGCAACGACGTTTCCCGCACGAAAGTACCGCGCCCGACCTCCCCGCTCACCAGCCCCATGGCCTCGAGTTCCGCGTAAACGCGCGTAGCCGTCACCAGGGCCAGCCCCTCCCTTGCCGCGAGTTCACGGTGCGTCGGCAGCCGGGTGCCGGGCTGCAGACGCCCGGCCTGGATATCGGCAGCCAATGCATCGACCACCACTTTGTAGCGTGAGCGAGCCATGGACAATGTATCCATTACAATTATTTGATTGTCATGATTGTCGGTCCTAGCATCGACTTGCGCAACGAGCACTTATGGCTCATCAGACATGCACAGGCAGGTGGGAACATGCACATCGCTATCTTGACCTTCGAAGGCTTCAACGAACTCGACTCCCTCATTGCGTTGGGCGTTCTCAATCGCGTCCAGAAACCCGGCTGGCGCGTGTCGATTGCCAGCCCCACTGCCCGTGTTCGTTCCATGAATGGAGTCGTCATCGAATCCCAGGCGTCGCTGCAAGAAGCCAGTGAAGCCGATGCCGTCATCATCGGCAGCGGCAGGCTGACACGTGATGTGGTGGCCGACGCCGCACTGATGGAACAATTGCAGCTTGATCCCGCCAGGCAACTGTTGGGCGCACAGTGTTCCGGGACGCTGGTCCTGGCAAAGCTGGGCCTGCTCGATGGCGTACCGGCCTGTACCGACTTGACGACCAAGCCCTGGGTGCAGGAAGCGGGTGTGGATGTGCTCAACCAGGCATTCTTTGCCAAGGGCAATGTTGCCACTGCCGGCGGCTGCCTTGCCTCTCACTATCTTGCGGCCTGGGTCATTGCCCGTCTGGAGGGTGTCGAAGCGGCGGAAAGTGCGCTGCACTACGTCGCGCCGGTGGGAGAGAAAGAAGAGTACGTAGCGCGCGGGTTGCGGCATATCACGCACTACCTGCCTGCTTGCTGAACTACGCGCAAAAAAAGCCCCGCATTAGCGGGGCTGTTTTTTTCGATGTGCTTACGCGGTGGCAACCATGCTGGCCGCTTCGGCGGTCAGCTTGTCACGGCTTTGGCCGTGGGAAGTCATCACCTGCGGCAGCAGCGAACCGACTACCATGCCCAATACGCTGAACAGAAGGCCAGCCAACTGCGGTGGCCAGAAGTCAGCCTCGGTGTGGGTGTACTCCAGCCACAGCCACGAACCCATGCCCAGCACGATGGCGGCCAGGGCGCCCTGGGTGGTTGCGCGCTTCCAGAACAGACCGGCGAACAGCGGCACGGCAGCGGCGACCAGGGTCACCTTGTAGGCATTGCCCACCATCTCATAGATGCTGGCGTCGGAGTACAGCGCAAACACGCAGGTGGCAATGGCGTAAACCAGAATCGTCACACGCATGGCGAACAGAAACTGCTTGTCGTTCATGTCCGGCAGGAAGCGCTTGAGCACGTTCTCGGTGAAGGTCACCGACGGCGCCAGCAGGGTGCCGGAGGCGGTGGACATGACCGCCGACAACAGCGCGCCGAAGAACAAGATCTGGGCGAACAGCGGCGTACGTTCCAGAATCAGGGTCGGCAGGATCATCTGCGCATCGGTATCCAGGAAGCGCTGAACCATCTGCGGATCGATCATGGAGGCTGCGTAGGTCAGGAAGATTGGCAGCATGCAGAACGTCAGGTAAAGAGCACCACCGGCCATCGATGCGCGAGAGGCGATTTTCTCGGTCTTGGCCGACATTACCCGGGCATAAACGTCCTGCTGCGGGATCGAGCCGAACATCATGGTCACGGCAGCGCCGATGAAGGTCACGACGTCCTTGGGCGAATGGCCGTGCATGAAAGCGAACTTGCCTGAGCTGGCGGCGTGGTCGATGACAGCGGTGGGACCGCCGGCCATGTCGCCGATCAGCCAGGTCAGGTAGAACAGGCCCGCCACGATGATGGTCATCTGCAGCGAGTCGGTCATTGCCACCGACCACATACCGCCGAACAGGGTGTGCAGCAGCACGATCACGGCACCGATCATCATGCCCTGGGTGGTGGTGACGGCGCCGTCGGACAGCACGTTGAACACAACGCCAAGGGCCGTGAACTGGGCAGCGATCCAGCCCAGATAAGACGCAATGATCACGATACTGGTGATCATTTCCACCTTCGGGCCGAAGCGCTTGCGGAAGAAGTCACCGATGGTGAGCAGGTTCATGCGGTACAGCGGGCGGGCAATGACCAGGCCGACCAGCATCAGGCAGCCGAAGGAGCCGAACGGGTCCTCGATGATGCCGGCGAAGCCTTCCTGGATGAAGGTCGCAGGAATGCCCAACACGGCTTCGGAACCGAACCAGGTGGAAAAGACCATCGCCACGACCAGCGGGAACGACATGCTCCGGCCTCCGGATGCGAAGTCCTTGGAGTTTTTCACGCGAGAGGACGCGTAGAAACCGACGCCTACCGTGACCAGCAGGTAAAACGCTACAAACCAAATCAGCATTTGCACTATCCGTTGGCTCGTCCGATACAGGGCTGGCAAGCGTGGCTCGTACCGCAGCATCGCGACTGACTATGTTATTTTTTTTGCGTGTCGCAAGCGGGTCCGGTCAGCGTGCTGTGGCCAGTACGCAGGAAGCATCACCACTTACAACGACGGCGGGCAGTCTGCCAAGCTTGTAAAATATGTCAAACGATTACAGCCAAAAAAAGTAAAAAAAATGACGGAATGTACAGCTTCAGCAGTAACAGGCTGATTTATCAGGGCTAAAGCGACAAAGCTGTTGGTTGCAGGTTGATTATATTTGACGGCCAAGTGAGCACCGCAGCGTCAGCGGTGTACCTCGGTGGGCGCGGCGGCACGCCGCGGGCGCAGCCACCAGCCCTGCTGCATCCCCGCCGCCGCCAGCAGAATCGCGATCACGCCCAGCCATTGCACCATGTCCAGGCGATGGCCGAAGGCGAACCAGTCCACGAAGATCGCAGCAATCGGGTAGATGAATGACAACGCGCCGGTCATGGCCGTCGGCAGCTTCTGGATCGCGCCGTACAGCAGCACATACATCACGCCGGTATGCACGATGCCCAGGGTCAGCAGGGACGCCCAGGGGCCGGATTGCGCGGGCAAGGCGGAAAAATTGGCAAAGGGAGCCAGCAGCAATACCCCGGTCCATACCTGGATCAACGCGATCAGATGCGGCGGTGTGCCGGTCAGGCGTTTGATGATCAGTGCGGCAAAGGCGTAGAGCAACGCAGCCCCGGCCGCCAACGCGATACCCAACAGGTACTGGCCACCGCTTTCACTCTGCCCGCCATGGGCGCTGACGATGGCCAGCATGCCGGCGAAGGCCACGGCCAGCCAGAACAGCTTCTGCACGGTAATCTTCTCGCCGAGAAACAGCGCCGCCAGCACCACCAGCATGAACGGCTGGACGTTGTAGACCGCCGTGCCGATAGCGATCGAGGCTCGCGAATACGAGGCGAACAACAGCAGCCAGTTGCCGACGATGGCCACTCCGCTGAGCACCGCCAGGCCAAAAGTGGCACGGGTCAGGATACCGGGACGCAGGAAACCCATCACCGCACAGATCACCAGCAAAGTCACCGCACCGAACAGGCAGCGCCAGAACACCACATCCAGCACCGGCTGACCGGACACCAGCACGAACCAGCCGATGGTGCCGGAGATCAGCATGGCAGCAATCATTTCCAGCGAACCGCGGCGAAGGGAGTTGTTCATGATCTGTTCCTCCTTTTGAGGAACAAATTATGGCAATCGCGAAGTAGTTTCCGCCAGTCAGAGAAAAAGGCGAAAAAGCCAACTTACCTTTATGATCAAGGTAAATCCGGCAAATCACCTATCGAGGCCAACATGACTGACGAAATAGACCAGCTATTGATCAGCGCATTGATGGAAGACTCCCGGCGCTCGCTCAAGGCACTGGCGCAGATCAGTGGCCTGTCGGCGCCCAGCGTCGCCGAACGCCTGCGCAAGCTCGAGGAACGCGGGGTGCTCAAGGGCTACACCGTGGACGTGGATGCGAAAAGCTTCGGCTACCAGCTCCAGGCTATCGTGCGTATCCGCCCCCTGCCCGGCCAGTTGCACGAGGTGGAGCGGCAGATCGTGGCCATCCCGGAGTTCACCGAGTGTGACAAGGTGACGGGTGATGACTGTTTCATCGCCCGCCTCCATGTCCGTTCCATGGAGCAGCTGGATACGTTGCTGGACAAGCTCAATAGTCATGCTGAAACCAATACTGCGATCGTCAAGAAGACTTCGGTGAAACGGCGATTGCCGCCGATGGCGTGAGGAGCTTTCTACTTGCCCTTGGCGAGAACATCTGCGACGGCAGCTTGAAGTCGCGTAGCTTGAGCTGGGCCAGTGGACCCGCGCCCAGTTCGGTGCGGATATGCCAGGTCATGCCCAGACCATGCGGGGTATGAGGACCAGACGGTAGCAGCTGTCGGCATCGTCCAAGGACGTGACCTGGGCTTGCTCCAGCAGGCGGATCAGGCCCTAGGTGCCCTGGTAGTCGCCGAGCAGGCGCGTGCCTGTGCGCACACTGGTTCCAGATCAGACTGTTGCCCGGTTGCTCGCCGTAGCCTACCGAGCGCCGAACTGCATGCGAGATTCCTAATTCGAAATCGATGGCACCGGCGTCATCACAGTGCTCCAGAGGCCCTTCTCGACGGCGCTGCCCCCACTGAAAATGAATTGCGGCCCATTACCCGACGCAATGGTCTGGGTCGCGGCGGCAATGGCCAGCCACGGCGAGGCTTGGCCCGGATGACCCAGCGATGCGTCCAGGTTGCAAAAGCCCTGCTGGGACCTTGTCGGCAGCAACAGTTCGGCCAGTACGGTGTTCATCGCCACATCATGTTGCGCAGCAACCCCCGCTCGCCAGACATGCTCGATGACTGGCGTGTCCCACGACACCCAGTCCAGGGCTTGGCGCGCTGCATAAAGCGTCGCCTCGGTGGTCGGTACCCTGACTTGCTCCGGGCGGTGGAGATAGGCAATCGCCGGCAAGATGGTTTGGGTCAGGCGGTTACCGAACAGCAGCCCCACCGCTGCCTCGGCTGTGCCTTCGGGCTGCTCTGGAGCGAACTGCACCGCCACCACCAGCAAAAGCGCCTGATCGTCGATGCGCTGGTCGAGCCACTGGTCAAGTGCGGCCAGGCCATTCCCTTCGACCGGTGCGGTCGACTGACGGATCCCGGAGCTGCTCCACGCCTGTTGCCATACCCGGCGCAACCGGTGCTCTGGCAAGCTGCTGTCGACCTCCAGCAATAAGGCCAAAGGCGTACTCTCAGGCAGATGCACCAAGGGTGGTGCCAGATCAGCAAGCACTTGCTTCAAGACTCCCAGCAATATGAGCTCTGGATCGTCCTCCATATCGCCGGGTAAGCGGCTGTGACGCGATGTGGCACCACTCGACCTGGATGACTGAGCCACAAGCGCCTCGACACCGTTGAGCAAGGCACCCAGTTGGGCTGCCGGCTGTGCCCCGGGCTTACGCAGAGCGGTATACAAGCTTGCACCCAACACTTGCTGGGAACGCCGCCCCCGACGCATTCTGCAAATCAAATCCTCCTCGCGCGCCTTATCCCAACCGTCGGCTGCGCCCTGTTGGCCGATGTACAGCAATGCGCGCCCGAAACTCAGCGCGCACCAACCCAGCAACGGTACGCCCAGCGCCGAAACCCAGAAGTCAACGGGCTGCTGATTCAACGCTTCGTCGTCGAACAACAATGTCAACCCCACACCCAGCAGCAGAAAAAGCAAAAGCAGGCCTAGCCAAAGCCAGGCACGAGGTGGTGCAGGTCGCGGTGCCTGCGCAGGGACTTGATCCAATCTGACTGGCATGGTTAGTTGCAATTCTCGTTAGTTTTTTTTCTTTGCAAGAGAGGTGATCTGCCACACCGTTTTCAAATATGACCTCGCAAATCATATTTTCCTGCAATTGATTGTGAATGAAGGATTCCGGGGTTAGGTCGGACCTGCGCACAAAAGCTCTCCAACAACTCCCTTCTCAACGGGAACAATGCACGCCCTTCGCTGCTCAGCAGCCAAGCGCAATGGTGTAATACTCAAAGTAAAATGAACGCCATCTGCGGAAAAATAAATATCCTCAAATTGGGCATCCGCAACCTCATCCTTAAACGACCGCCCTTCAAATGAGCAAATATTTTTGGACGAGGTCACTTGCCATTCAGGTTTTTGACTTAGCGCCTGAATAGTCAAACAGGGCTCTGAGAGTAATTTAATATGTCGAACTATGGCATTTCCTATCCGGTGCGAATTTACCCCAAACACATCCTTGTAATTGAAATCATCCGAATGCGTGACTGGCGACCCTTAGGAGTCACATGTGCACTTCCCCCTCATGAGTTTTTCTTCGCAGGAGAGGTGATCTGCTAAACCACTATGAAACACCACCTCGCAAGTCATCAGCTTGTCAATTACTGGCTGTAAAGGAATAACTTCAACTTCGAAGACAAGTTTGCCATTGTTAAATACCCCACTCTTCAGGCCTACATGTGTATAATTATCAAAATTTTTCCCGCCCAAGGAGCAAATTTCTTTCTCGGCTGACACCTTGCCGTCCCCTCCAGGCACCAAGTTCTGAACAACAATACAACCTTCCTCTGACGGATATAGATATCGAATAAACAAATCTCCTGCGTGGCCTGTCCCGGCCATTAGCACTTTTTTGTAATCAAACTCCTTTGCCTCAAGCAAGCCGGCAGTACAAAGCGCCAAAGCAAAAAAAAATAGTTATTCTCATACTTTTAAATACCTCGCTCGCCTTTGAAACCTATCTTCCGGAACAGCGATCCAATAATCCCTGCGGGAGATGATTTCTCTTATTTTTCCAAGGTCATTTTCCACAAAGGGTTTTTGAAGGAAGATTCTCGTGCGTGGACCGTAATCACCCCGATAGATCAGATCAATTAAAATATCCTGAATTTTGCTGTCCACTGCCCCCCAGTTGAGCGCGCCATACTTCCTAACATTGAGCTGATCATCCGATATGCGAATAACTGATTTTTTCATATATTCGTACACAGGCAAGAACAAATCATATTGCTGCTTTCTAGTAATTTTGTGCTTTCGAATCACATCTGGAGCCTGGGCAAGATAGTTCTTCGCGCTATCGCCCTGAAGTCCTTTAGCCCCAATCAGCCAGGCCAATAACGGTTGTTCTACACCGGCCGCACGCAAATCACTTCCCGGATCCGGTCGTTGACCGAGGTCGTAACCCCGACCAATAGTGATGCCCGACGCACCGCCCGGCCAGTGCACAACCCGACTGAAGTAGCGGTATAGCGGATGCGACTCATCTTCTATATCGTTACCTTCCACATCGAAGGTCAGTTGACCGTAAGGGACTTTCAGCCACTTCAGGTCGTTGTCATCACTTCCGAAATCGAAATGCCCCACCAACCCCACAGGATGAAAGTGAGCCACCTTCCCGTATCCTGACAGCCCAACTTTCACCATCACCTCATCCCACCAGCTCAGTTGCTTGAGCCGATTTTTCTCCGCCAACCAGTTCAAGTTTGGCGTCGAACCACTATGACCGAGCAGTTCATCCAGCGCGTCCCATTGCTGTGGCCTGTAGCACCACTCGCTATGGTTGTCGAAGATCAACCGAGCGATCGCCTGGGCATGGGCTGGCCGCTTGAGAGCAACCTTCAGCTCCTCGGCCGTTATCCTGCCATTGCGGTCACGGTCGATGATGTCGAACAGGCGCTGCTTGATCGGCCCTTTGTCTCCGACGTCGGCGATGGAGCCGAAGCGTTCGAGCTGTTGTTCATTAAAGCGATCAACAGCACGCAGGAAGGAAGCCAGCATTTTTCGCGGATAGTCGTAGTTGTAGATGAGCTCATAGCCTTCCCACGACCAGGGACTGACCCAAGGGGTAACGCCCACTTCTTCACGTACCCAGCCATCGATCAGCTTATGGTCGGCGTCATGCAGCAATCCGTCGAGGCGGTACCAGTTATAGGTCTTGCGACCACTCGTGGCGGGCTCCGTGATTTTGCTGTCGGCAGACAGACCATCGAGCAGACTCTTGGGGACCAGCAGGTCCGCGTCGCTGGAGGTGTTATTCCCGTAAAAATTAGGTGGCCGCTTGGCGCTGAAGTGGTCCTGATGCGTTGCCACCACCGTGCCTTTGGCTAGTTTCAGCCAAGTCTTGCTGCTGGCTGGCAAGCGTTGTGCCCAGGCGCGACTGGCTTCGATGAACAGGTCCACCTCATCCTCGGTGAACACCTCCAGGTGCAGTTTCTTTTCCGGGGCCGCGTGACTGTCTTGGTACAGGCCGATGTGGCCGATCAGGTCGCCAGCCTTGATCGCAACGGGCTGGTCGAGCACGACCACGCGATCATGGGCCAGGGGTTCCAACCCGCCTTGCAGCGACTTGTAGTGCACGTACTGGTTGACCCGCTCCAGCTTGCGGAACTCGCCGTCACCGCTGATCGTCACCTCCGTGCCTTTCGGCAGTTCCCCAATCTTATCGCTATCACGCTTCGCTTCGGTGCGTACGTTGAGTCCGCCCTCCTTGGTGGCGACGCGATACTGATCTGCGTCAATGTGTTCCAGCAGGCTGAAGGCAACGTAGCCTCGCAACGCACCTTCAGCGCTGATCAGGTTGGCCGGGCCGAGGCTATTCTCCAGCTTGCAATAGTCACCTTCGCCGCTGACGGTCACCTGCGCGCCCCGGGGCAGGAGGTCGAGGACCTGGCCCTGCCAGGCCTTGTTGCGCACGTTCAGACCGGGTTGATTGGGATAGCCCGGGTGGAAATCGTTGACCGTCTCCTTGACCCGACGCGTCACGCCCTCGGGCCAGAAGTCCGGACGGGCCAGGGTCGCGTCAATCTGATAGACCTTCAAGTCCTGCAGGTGCAGGTACAGGCTGAAGAACGTCAGGCTGGGCGGCGTGTCCGCGCTGCCCTCGATTTTCGGGGCCTGCAGGCGGTGGCGTACCAGCACGAAGTTGCGCGAGAAGGATCGCAGTGTCGGTAGCTGGTTGACGATGTAGGTCGTGGTCGGCGAGCGCTGATCGATGCGGTAGGCAACCACTTCACCGTCGGCCAGGCAGTGAACACTGGATTGATCCAGGGTGCTGGCGGTGCCTTCGTCGAAATGCACGCCACCGTGCCAGAGGCCATTGACCCCCAGGGGGTAGAAGCCCGCTTTTGCGTCGGCTAAATGGGTCAGCTGACGCAGCGGGTCACGGGTGTCCTTGAACGGGTGGCTCCAGTTCTGGACCGGTGGCAGTGAATTGGAGTTGACCTCAGTCGGCGAGGATGAGCGAACGGGACCGGTGTCCGGCGTTGGCAGGATCGGGGGATGGCGCACGTCGAAGCGAGCGTCGCGTTCGTGCTTGGGCATGCCAAACAGCCATCTAATTAAGCTAGCCATGGGATTTGCTCCTTGCAAAGGGATTAGCCAGAGATCTGCATACGCCCCCGGGTTTCGGTGTCATGCGCATTCAAGGGTGTCGCGAGGTCCTATACGGTGCTGGTGAATTCGACGCTGTATTTGAACGGCTGACTCAAGCGTTCCTTGCCCTCGACGCCACGACGTCGAGCGTTGCCTTGACGAACATGGTCAGGCCTCCGTGGCCACGGGATGTGCGAGGTCGAGTTATCCAATAGTTATTATTTGCGGCAGCAGATTGCGCAGGGCCAATAACCCGCCGACTTCTTCAGAACAACGCTCACGAAATCAAAAAATCTGAGCGTTCACGCCGACAAAAAAACCAGTACAAACATGCCCGACACAGCACAAAATTAATTTCGGTACAAACGAACAATTAACTTACAAGAGATACGCAAATCTTCTGATTTTATCGATACTGAATTGCTTCTAGCAGTTATTCCACCCCCCAATGTGAACTTAGGAAAGTTCCGATAAAACTTCAGAAACAACCTACGACTAATTGTTCAAGAGCCATTGCAAATCAGCCAAGCGCCTCGTGCAGAGCACACCAAGGCCAGGAAAAATCGGATACGCTGTGCAAGGACCAGTCACGTAACAGCCAAACCATGCAAACCACCCTCGATCTGTTCGCCTCCCTCCCCCCCGAGCCCCCTCGGGCGGTACAGATCGGCACCCACGCCTGGGTGCTCGAGGGCTTCGCCCTGCCCTACGTCGATCGTTTGCTGCAGGCACTGGCCAGCATCGAGGCGCAAGCGCCGTTCCGGCAGATGATCACGCCGGGCGGCTTCACCATGTCGGTTGGCCTGACCAACTGCGGCGCCCTGGGCTGGACCACTGACCGTCGCGGGTATCGCTATGCTCCCCTCGACCCCGATAACGGCCAACCCTGGCCGGCGATGCCAAAAGTCTTTCTGGAACTGGCCGACGCCGCCGCTGCCGCCGCAGGCTTTGCCGGCTTTGTCCCGGATGCCTGCCTGATCAACCGCTATGTGCCGGGCGCACGCCTGTCCCTGCATCAGGACAAGGACGAACGCAGCTATGAGCACCCGATCGTTTCAGTATCGCTGGGCATCCCGGCGGTCTTCCTGTTCGGTGGTCATGTTCGAGGCGACAAGGCCCGGCGCATCGGCCTGATGCATGGCGACATCGTGGTCTGGGGCGGCGAAGACCGCCTGCGCTATCACGGCGTGCTGCCACTCAAACCCGCGGAGCACCCGCTGCTGGGCGCCCAGCGCATCAACTTCACCCTGCGCAAGGCCGGCTGAAATGACCGCAACCTTCACTGCCGCCAGCGAGTTTCTGGCCTCTCTCGATGAACACTGGGCGCGACTGGTCGAACAGGTCGGACCCTGCACCCATGAACCCAAACCAGCGCGCGAACCCTATGAAGCATTGATCCGCGCCATCGCCTACCAGCAGCTGCACGCCCGTGCCGGCGATGCCATTCTTGGGCGGATGCTGGCGCTCTACCCCGGCGTGCGCTTTCCCAGCGCCGAACAGATCGTCGTGACCCAGCCCGAAGCCCTGCGCGCCTGCGGCTTCTCGGCGACCAAACTGGCGACCATTCAAGGCATCGCCCAGGCCGCGATGTCGGGGTTGGTCCCGGACTATGCCCAGGCCAGCCAGATGGACGACGAGGCCTTGATCGAACGCCTGATCACCTTGCGCGGGGTCGGCCGCTGGACCGTGGAAATGTTCCTGATCTACACCCTCGAGCGCATGGACATCTTCCCCGCCGACGACTTTGGCGTGCGCGAAGGCTATCGGCGCTTCAAGGGGCTTGAGGCGCAATTGACACGCAAGCAGATGATCGAGACGGCGCGGGCCTGGAGTCCCTGGCGGACGGTGGCAGCCTGGTACTTGTGGCGGGCGCCGGCGCATGATCGAATTTGACCGCAAGACCCGGAGTTTTCTCGGCCAGAGGTCGGCCTAAGCTGGGCCCAACTGATCGCGCCACAGGGTAGAACGCCATGAAAGCCCCAGCACCTGCTACGAGCAAACACACCGTCAGTGAGTCAGATCCACGTTGGCAAGCCGTGCTCGCCCGTGACCCAGCGGCCGATGCTGCCTTCGTCTACGGGGTCAAGACCACCGGCGTGTATTGCCGGGCCAGCAGCCCGTCGCGCCTGCCCAAGCGCGAAAACGTCGAATTCTTCGAGACCGCCGCACAGGCCGAAGCCGCCGGCTACCGGCCGAGCAAGCGTGCCGCCGCCGACCAGACCAGTGTCGCCGGGCAGCATGCCGCGCTGGTAACGCGGGCCTGTGAAATCATCGAGCACGCCGACGAATCGCCCAATCTGAACAGCCTCGCCGAACAGGTCGGCATGAGCCCCTATCATTTCCACCGGGTGTTCAAGGCCACCACCGGATTGACCCCCAAGGCCTACGCATCGTCACACCGGGCCCGACGGATGCGAGATCAACTGGCCCGTGCCAGCTCGGTTACCGATGCCCTGTACGAAGCAGGCTTCAATTCCAACAGCCGCTTCTATGAAACCAGCGCCGGCGTGTTGGGCATGAAGCCGGGCGACTACCGTGCCGGCGGCGCCAACAACGACATTCGTTTCGCTGTCGGGGAATGTTCGCTGGGGGCGATTCTGGTTGCCCAGAGTGATCGCGGGATTTGCGCCATCCTGTTGGGTGAGGATCCCGATGCGCTGGTGCACGACCTGCAGGACAAATTCCCGCGGGCCAACTTTATCGGCGGCGACCAGGACTTCGAGCAGTTGATTGCCAAGGTGGTCGGGTTCATCGAAGCACCGGCCATTGGCCTGGACCTGCCACTGGATGTGCGTGGCACAGCGTTTCAGGAACGGGTGTGGCAGGCCTTGAGCACGATCCCGGTGGGCACGACCGCGAGCTACGCCGAGATTGCCCGCATGATCGGCGCGCCGAAATCGTTTCGCGCGGTCGCCCAGGCGTGCGGGGCCAACAGCATTGCAGTGGCCATTCCCTGCCATCGGGTGGTGCGCAGTGATGGGGATTTGTCGGGGTATCGTTGGGGAGTGGAGCGCAAGCGGCGGTTGTTGGAGCGGGAGGCGGAGTGAGGCTGTTGGTCCGTGTGATCTCGTTCCCACGCTCCGCGTGGGAACGAGCGAAAGAGATTTAACCTGCGGATACATTTCGGCGGAAAACTGCGTCGTCTGCATCGTTGGCAAGCCAGCTCCCACAGGGGGATCACAGGAACCCACAGATATCTGGTACAACGCCGACCTCTGTGGGAGCCGGCTTGCCGGCGATGGGCTGCAAACCAGCCCCAATCACCTGCAACGACCGGGTGATTTTTCCGCCAATACCCGGTCAGATACTGAAAGCCCCTGCGAGCATCACCCATGCACCCGCTACGCATTGCGACCTTCAACGTCAACGGCATCCGCGCCCACCTGCCCAATCTGCTGGCGTGGCTTGCGCGCGAGCCCCCCGACATCGTCTGCCTGCAGGAACTGAAGGCCCTGGACAAGGCCTTCCCGGTAGGCGAGATCGAAGCAGCCGGTTATGGCGCAATCTGGCACGGCCAGGCGTCCTGGAATGGCGTCGCGATCCTGGGGAGAGACACTCATCCTCTGGAAATCCGCCGTGGCCTGCCCGGCGATCCGGACGACAGCCACAGCCGCTACCTGGAGGCTGCCGTGCATGGCGTGGTGGTCGGTTGCCTGTACCTGCCCAACGGCAACCCGCAGCCGGGTCCGAAGTTCGATTACAAGCTGGCCTGGTTCGAACGCCTCATCAGCCACGCCCAGGGTCTGTACGCCAGCGAACATCCGGTGGTGCTGGCCGGCGACTACAACGTCGTGCCCACAGACGAGGACATCTACAACACGCGGTCCTGGCTCAAGGACGCCCTGCTGCAGCCCGAAAGCCGCGAGTGCTACCAGCGCCTGCTGGCCCAGGGCTGGACCGACGCCCTGCGCGCCATCTACCCCACAGAGCGTATCTACACCTTCTGGGATTACTTCCGCCAGCACTGGCAGAAAAACTCAGGGCTGCGCATCGATCACCTGTTGCTCAACCCGCCCCTGGCCCAGCACCTGAAAAACGCCGGTGTCGATGCCTGGGTCCGCAACGAGCCCCATGCCAGCGACCATGCGCCGACCTGGATCGAGCTTGAACTGCCCAACGATGCCTGAGGCGATAGCCATTGTGGGAGCAGGCGTGCCGGACCGCAGCGATCGCGTCAACGCGGTGTTTCAGACAAACCGCGTCGCCTGTATCGCTGGCAAGCCAGCTCCCACAAAGGTCGGCGCAGACCTTAAACACTGTTGCTCGCTTTATATTGGACAACATTGCCCCTTGGGCCAATGATGCAAGTAAGCCGTGCCCAATAGACAAGGGTTGTCCACCCGCCATGAATATCCTCTACGACGAACGCGTCGACGGCGCCCTGCCCGACACCGACAAGGCCGCGCTACTCAAGGCGCTGCGCGAGCAACTGCCGGACCTGGAGATCCTCGATCGCGCCGAAGAACTCAGGCCCTATGAATGCGATGGCCTCTCGGCCTACCGCACCACCCCCATGCTGGTGGTTTTGCCGCGTACGCTCGAACAGGTCCAGATGCTGCTCAAGCTGTGTCATCAGCGCCGCGTCCCGGTGGTCGCGCGGGGTGCCGGCACGGGTCTGTCCGGCGGCGCCCTGCCATTGGAAAAAGGCGTGCTGCTGGTCATGGCACGCTTCAACCAGATCCTTGAAATCGATCCCGCCGGACGCTTCGCCCGGGTGCAGCCGGGTGTGCGCAACCTGGCCATTTCCCAGGCGGCGGCGCCCTACGGCTTGTACTACGCCCCGGACCCCTCCTCGCAAATCGCCTGCTCCATCGGCGGCAATGTGGCCGAAAACGCGGGCGGCGTGCATTGCCTGAAGTACGGCCTGACCGTGCACAACCTGCTCAAGGTGGACATGCTCACGGTCGATGGCGAGCACCTGACCCTGGGCAGCGACGCCCTGGACTCGCCCGGCTTCGACCTGCTGGCGCTGTTCACCGGCTCCGAAGGCATGCTCGGGGTCATCACCGAAGTCACGGTCAAGCTGCTGCCCAAGCCGCAGATGGCCAAGGTGTTGCTGGCCGCCTTCGACTCGGTTGAGAAAGCCGGCCGCGCCGTGGGCGATATCATCGCCGCCGGGATCATCCCCGGCGGCCTGGAAATGATGGACAACCTGGCCATCCGCGCCGCCGAAGACTTTATTCACGCCGGCTACCCGGTCGATGCCGAAGCCATCCTGCTGTGCGAACTCGACGGCGTCGAAGCCGATGTGCACGACGATTGTGAGCGGGTGCGCGAGGTGCTGGTCAAGGCCGGCGCCACCGAAGTGCGCCAGGCTCGCGACGAGGCCGAACGGGTGAAATTCTGGGCCGGACGCAAGAACGCCTTCCCGGCGGTCGGGCGCCTGTCGCCGGACTATTACTGCATGGACGGCACCATCCCCCGGCGCGAGTTGCCGGGCGTGCTCAAGGCCATCAGCGCGCTGTCCGCCGAATTCGGCCTGCGGGTGGCCAACGTGTTCCACGCCGGCGACGGCAACATGCACCCGCTGATTCTGTTCGATGCCAACCAGCCCGGCGAGCTGGACCGTGCCGAGGCATTGGGTGGCAAGATCCTCGAACTGTGCGTGGAGGTCGGTGGCAGCATCACCGGCGAACACGGCGTGGGCCGCGAGAAGATCAACCAGATGTGTGCCCAGTTCAACAGTGACGAGCTGACCCTGTTCCATGCGGTCAAGGCCGCCTTCGACCCCAGCGGCCTGCTCAACCCCGGCAAGAACATCCCGACCCTGCATCGCTGCGCCGAATTCGGCGCCATGCACGTGCACATGGGCAAGCTGCCCTTCCCTGAACTGGAGCGTTTCTGATGCATGGCGAACAATCCACCGACGCCAGCACCGAGCTGCTGGCGCAGGTCGAACAGGCCCTGCACGACAAAGCCGCGCTGCGCATTCAGGGTGGCAACAGCAAGGCCCATCTCGGTCGCCCCGTGCAAGGTCAACTGCTCGACACCCGCGCCCATCGCGGCATTGTCAGCTATGACCCGACCGAACTGGTGTTGACCGCCCGTGCCGGCACGCCATTGGCCGAAATCAACGCGGCACTGGAGGCGGCCGGGCAGATGCTGCCGTGCGAACCGCCCCATGGCGAAGACGGCGCCACCCTGGGCGGCATGGTCGCCGCCGGGTTGTCCGGGCCACGCCGGCCCTGGGCCGGCTCGGTGCGCGATTACGTCCTCGGCACCCGGGTCATTACCGGCCACGGCAAACACCTGCGCTTTGGCGGTGAAGTGATGAAGAACGTCGCCGGCTACGACCTGTCGCGCTTGCTGACCGGCAGTTTCGGCTGCCTGGGACTGCTGACCGAAGTGTCGCTCAAGGTCCTGCCCAAGCCGCGCCATTGCCTGAGCATCACCCTGGAAATGAATGCCGAGCAGGCCCTGCGCAAATTGGCCGAATGGGGCCAGCAACCCATCCCCATCAGCGCCGCCAGCCACGACGGGCAACACTTGCACCTGCGCCTGGAAGGCGGTGAAGGCTCAGTGTGTGCGGCCCATGACCGCCTGGGTGGCGAACGGTTCGATTCCTGTTACTGGAACGATCTGAATGCCCAGCGCCTGGCGTTTTTCCAGGACGAGCGCCCGCTGTGGCGCCTGTCGCTGCCCAACAACACCGGCGTGCTTGCCCTGCCCGGCGCGCAACTGATCGATTGGGCCGGCGCCCAGCGCTGGTTGAAGTCCAGCGCCGAGGCAGACGCCATTCGTGCCATCGCCGCCCAGGCCGGCGGGCATGCCACCTGCTACGGTAACTGCGACAGTCCCTTCCAGCCGTTGCCGGCGCCGCTGTTGCGCTACCACCGTCAGCTCAAGACGCAACTCGACCCGCAAGGGATTTTCAACCCGGGCCGGATGTACGCGGAGCTCTGATCATGCAAACCACCTTGAGCGAAAACGCCAAACGCCTGCCGCGCGCCGAGGAAGCCGAAAGCATCCTGCGCACCTGCGTGCACTGCGGTTTCTGCAATGCCACCTGCCCGACCTATCAACTGCTGGGCGACGAATTGGACGGACCGCGCGGACGCATCTACCTGATCAAACAGGTGCTGGAAGGCAATGAGGTGACTGCCAAGACCCAGCAGCACCTGGACCGCTGCCTGTCATGCCGCAACTGCGAAACCACCTGCCCGTCCGGGGTCGACTATCACAACCTGCTGGACATCGGCCGCGCCGTGGTGGACGAGGCCGTGCCGCGCAGCGCCGGCCAGCGCCTTTTGCGCCAGGGTTTGCGGGCACTGGTGCCGAATCCGGTGGTGTTCAAGCCGTTGTTCAGGATCGGCGAAAGCCTGCGCCCCATGCTGCCGCAAAGCGTGCAGCTGAAACTGCCGCGCAGGATCACTCCAGCCAAGCCCCGACCGACTCGCCAGCATGCCCGCCGCGTGCTGATGCTTGAAGGCTGCGTGCAACCGTCCCTGTCGCCCAATACCAATGCCGCCACCGCAAGGGTGCTGGACCGGCTCGGCATCAGCATCACCCCGATCAGCCAGGCCGGTTGCTGCGGCGCCGTCGACTACCACCTGGACGCTCAGCAGACGGGCCTGGAACGGGCCCGGCGCAATATCGACGCCTGGTGGCCGGCGATCGAAAGCGGTGCCGAGGCGATCGTGCAAACCGCCAGTGGCTGCGGCGCCTTCGTCAAGGATTACGGGCACCTGCTCAAGGACGACGCGGCCTATGCTACCAAGGCCGCGCGAGTCAGCGCCTTGAGCAAGGACTTGGTGGAGATACTGCTGGCCGAACCACTGGAAAAGCTCGGCGCCCACAGCGACCTGCGCCTGGCCTTCCATTGCCCTTGCACCCTGCAGCATGCCTTGAAGCTTGGCGGTGCGGTCGAGAGCGTGCTGTCACGCCTGGGCTTTCACCTCACGGCCGTGCCCGACAGCCATCTGTGCTGCGGGTCGGCAGGCACCTACTCGATTACCCAGCCTGCACTGTCGCAGCAGTTGCGCGACAACAGGATGAACGCCCTGGAAAGCGGTCAGCCACAAGTGATCGCGACCGCCAATATCGGTTGCCAGACCCACCTCGACAGCGCCGGCCGTACCCCGGTACGGCACTGGATCGAACTGGTCGAAGAATCAATGAACCCACAGGAAAGCCCATGAACAGCAAAGCCGTACTGAGCCAGAAAGAAGTCAGCCTGATCCTTGCTGCCGCCCGTAGCGAAGCTCAGCGTAACCAGTGGAACGTCAGCATTGCCGTGGTCGACGACGGCGGTCACCCGCTGGCCCTGGAGCGCCTGGATGGCTGCGCCCCGATCAGCGCCTACATCGCCACGGAAAAAGCCCGCACCTCGGCGCTGGGCCGACGCGAGTCCAAAGGCTATGAAGACATGGTCAACGGTGGCCGCAGTGCCTTCCTCTCGGCGCCCTTGCTGACGTCTCTTGAAGGCGGCGTGCCGATCATCGTCGATGGTCAGGTGGTCGGTGCGGTCGGGGTATCGGGCGTCAAGGCTGAACAGGATGCGCAGGTTGCGAAGGCCGGCAGCCAAGCCTTGAATTGAAACCCATCTCGTTCCCACGCGGGGCGTGGGAACGAGGAAGGAAGCTAGTGGCGGCTGCCGTTTTTGCGCGCTACCCCCTGCCACTGCTCCGGCAACGCCATCCGGATAACCCCCAGGCACACGAACAGCACCAACACCCCGCCGGCAAAGGTCAGCAGGCGCTCATCCCAGGGCACTTCATCTTCGAAGGCCGCCACCAGCATGAGCGCCCCCGCGCCCAGCATTGCCGCGATCAGCAAAAACGCACTGAGCCAAACCTTGATGAACAACAGCCGCCAGACCCACTTGGTGCGTGGCCGCAACGTCTGAACGACCTCGCGGTTGAACGACCCATCGCGCATGATCCCTTGCCTCATCTGCATCCCATTGACCCAAACCAATAGCACTTTGAAATTAATGGCAAAATGATGCATTTCTCCGCTCAAGAGAGCAAGCAGACAACTGGAAGCTGGATCCAGAATCAGACGACCGGGCGGTCGCGCCTCACTGCATCGGCGAAAAACTCGCCGGCAAGTACACCGTGGAATGCATTTCGCGCAGTTGCGGACCGGAGTTCAGCGGCGGCCAGACGCCATCCGCCACGGCACGGGTGCGCACGTCCAGGCGTTGTTCCAGGCTCGCGTAGGGCCAGATGTGCAGGTAGCGTGGTGTGCGGCCGTCGGTGGCATAGAAGGCTGCAGCGACATCCGAGTATCCCTCGGCTGTACGCGGGCCGATGGCGTTTTTCCAGCCTTCGAGCGTCGGCATCAGGCCTGAAGGGATCAGGTTGTACACCCGCAACTCGTAGAACGGGCCATGGGCGCCGGGCTTGGGGGCTTCGAGGAACGGGAACAGGGTGTAGTTCTCGACCTTCATGTCCAGCATGAACTCCTCGATGCCGAAAACATCACTTCCCAGCAAATAGCGATCACGCTCGGCCAGTCGTGCGTTCTCGTCGGTAAAGCCGCGCAGCACGGCGATCTCGTTGAGCGGACCGATTTCCGAAGCCCAGCAGCCAATCAGGGTACCGCCCACTTCGGGCAGCGCCAGGGTTTCCTGTAGCCGTTGCATCGCCTGGGCCGGCGTGCGCACGCGCACAGTGAAGGTAATCAGTTCATACAGTCTCATGGCAACTCTCTGACAGTGAAAAGGGCGCAGCCGAACACCGCGCGCCCTTGTGACCGAGCGCGTCGAACAAACAGGTTACTGGGGTAAAAGTTGCAGCGGTTATATCAGGAGGCGTTGCTCAATCGATGGTAGGCACGATTGAAATACACCAGGCCTTCTTGCGAGGCGCCTATTTTCAGGTCGAGGATTTCGCAGTAGAAAATCGTGTGCGAACCCACTTCATGGGCCTGGGCGATGCGACAGTCGAAGCTGACCAGCGCCTCATCGAGCAACGGCGCGCCGCTTTCCAGGGTGTGCCAATGGGCGCTGGCGAAACGCTGCTCCATGGTCAGTTCGCGGTTGGCGAATACCCCTGAGATCTCCTGGTGCCCGGCAGTCAACACGTTGACGCTGAGCACCCCGTTGCTCTTGAAGTGCACGTTGGAATGGGAAGAACGGTTCATGCACACCAGCAGCGTCGGCGGCTGGTCGGTCACGCTGCAGACCGCCGAAGCGGTAAAGCCGAAGCGTCCTGCCGCACCGTCGGTGGTGATGACCGAAACGGCGCCGCCCAGCAGCGCCATTGCATTGCGAAATCCAGTCGTATCGACCATTTTTATTGCTCTCCGGTGGTTCAGATATCCAGGACCAGCTTGTTCGACTTGGCTCGCGAGCAACACACCAGAATCTGGTCGTTGGCCGCTTTCTCGTCGTCGGTGAGGTAGACGTCGCGGTGGTCCGGCTCGCCTTCGAGCACATCGCACAGGCAGGTGCCGCAAACGCCCTGTTCGCACGAAATGTCGATCTTGATGCCGACCCCGGCCAGGGCCTCGAGAATGGTCTGCCCTTCGGCAACCTGCACGCTCTTGCCGCTGCGTGCAGCGACCACTTCAAAGCCGGCGCCGCTGTTGTCGACTTCGACCTGGAAGTATTCGCGGTGGATGTGGTCGTCGGCGTAGCCGGCCTTGACCGCTTCGCTGATCACCCAGTCCATGAAGCCCGACGGGCCGCAGACATAGACGTGTACGCCCTCGCCCGGCTTGCCCAGCACCGCTGGCAGGTTCAGTTTCTGCTCGTCTGCCTCGTCGTCGAAGTGGGTCGATACGCACGGTGCGAACGCTGCGTTCTGCAGTTCTTCGAGGAACGCGCTGCGGCTGCGCGAACGGCCGCAGTAATGCAGTTCGAACTGGCTGTCGCGGGCCTGCAGTGCATAGGCCATGGCCACCATCGGCGTGATGCCGATGCCGCCGCCGATCAGGATCGAACGGCGCGCGTCGCTGGCCAGGGGAAACAGATTGCGCGGCACGCTGATCTCGACTTCCTGGCCTTCGAGCAGTTGCTCGTGCACGGCGATCGAACCGCCGCGAGAGGCTGGGTCCTTCAGCACGCCCAGGCGATAGACTTCGTTCTGCGCCGGGTCACCGCACAGCGAGTACTGGCGCACCAGCCCAGGTGCAAGGTGAATGTCCACGTGGGCGCCGGCCTCGAAGGCTGGCAGCGGCTTGCCTGCGGGATCGCTCAGGTCGAGGACCACCACGTCTTCGCCTTGCTCCTGGCGCTTGCGCACCACGACTTTCAAAATTTGATCGCTCATATCGGGTTATCCCGCACTTCAATGAATGCTTTATGTTGTTTTTTATCGAGCGCGCCTCAGCGCATGAACAGGCCGCCATTCACGTCCCAGGTCGCCCCGGTGGTGAAGTAGGCGTCTTCGCCGGCCAGTTGCACCACCAGCTTGCCGAGGAAATCGGCATCACCCAGGCGCTTGACCGGAATGTTCTGGATCAGACCCTCCAGGCGCTCGGCCGGCACGGCGGCACGCACCGCCGGCGACTCGATCGGACCCGGGGCGATGGCGTTGACCGTCACACCCCGGGAAGCCAGTTCCTTGGCGAAGATCTTGGTCAGGGTGACGATGGCGCCTTTGGACGCGGCGTAATGCGCGCCCGTGGCGGTGCCGCCGTTCTGCCCGGCCAGGGATGCCATGTTGATGATTCGCCCGTAGCCCTGCTCGGCCAGATAGGTACCGAACACCTGACAACCGACAAAGGTGCTACGGGTATTGACGCTCATTACCCGGTCGAACTCCTCCGGACTGATCTGCATCACCGGCGTAGTCATGGTCATGGCCGCATTGTTGACCACCACGTGCAGGGCCTTGAAACGGGCCAGCACGGCGGCCAGGGCTGCTTCGAAATCGGCCTTGCTGGCCACGTCGAGCTTGAGCGCCAGCACCCGCTCGCCGCTGGGATCGAGCTGGGCGGCTGCCGTTTGAGCGGCGTCCAGCGACAGGTCGCTGAGCACCACGTTGTAGCCGGCCTTGAACAACTGGCCGGCGATGCACAAACCCAGGCCCTGGCCTGCGCCGGTCACCAATGCGATATGCGTCATGACGTTGTCCTCAGAGGATGTAGCCGATACCGGCCAGGGTGTCGGTGGAGTTGATCAGCTGGATCAGCTTGCGCTGGATCTTGAAGCTGTCGCCGCTGCGCACCAGGTCGAAGGTGATGTCGGCGGTGTAGTGCTTGAGCACGTCCTTGCGGAACTCGCGCAGGTTCTGCGCGCAGCGCACAGTCACCACGTCACCTTCGTCCTTGAGCACCCGGAAGCGCGACAGGGAACGCACGGTGCGAGCCCGTGGCGCGGTGGAGATCGACTCGCCGCTGGTCAGGCGCTTGACCCGCAACTGACGCATGTGATGGTCGTCATAGGCGTAGTTCAGGGTGTTCTCGAAATCGGTTTCCAGCGGATCGATCGGGATGATGTAGGTCGCGGTCGACGTCCACAGCTCAAGCCATTCGTTGAATTCGCTGTGGTCGAGCATGTCCGCTTCCTGCCAGATGAAGGCGCTGACCTGGTTGAGCAATTGCAGATTGAGCATGATTATTCCCCCTGTTTCGCCGCTGGCACGGCCATCATTTTTTTCCACTGCTGGTAACCCGCACGCATGCCGGTTTCGGCACTCACGTCGCTGATCAACCCGTCATCGCTCGGCTTCTCGCCGGCCAGGCCACGGTTGAGCATGATCCACAGGTCTTTACCCGCGTTGGCGCCCTTCTGTACCCGTTCCCAGGCCTCGGAGTCGTCCGGGGTGCCGAAGCCCATCGGGCCCTGGAAATGCTCGTGCAGACGCAGGCGGTAGCGGTTGGCCACGGCCGGGCCGCCGTCCATGGTGATCACCGCGTGGTGGATTTCGGTCTCATCCACAGCGATCGGTTGCAGCACCCGGAAGAACGCCATGGAGCAGGCGACGTTGGGGAACAGGTTGAGGTTGAAGCCCGAACCACCGACGGCGCGGACGATGCGGCGTACTTCCAGCTCCTCGTGACCTTCGTTGCGCAGCTCCTGGGCCAGGGCTTCGAATCGCTCGGGGATCGGCAGGTCGAGGTTGGCTTCCAGGTCGACCAGGTCGGGGATCATCACCATCACGCTGTGACCGTTGCCCAGGTCTTCGACGTAGCCCGGACCCTGGACGAAATCGAACAGCTCCAGGGTCTGCTCGTCCACCGAGGACAAGAACGACTTGTGTACCAGCGGGAAGTGGTAGGCGTCGGTGGTGTTTTCCAGCTGGATCTTCCAGTTGCCGGGGAAGCGGAAACGGTGTTCGCCGGACACTTTCACCGGGTAGCCAGCGCCTTGCTTCATGAACAGGTCGATCCACTTCCTGGCTGGGCCGAGGAAGTCCACCAGCGGTTCGATCTGGTCATTGAAGGTGGCGAAGATCATGCCGTTGTACTGCTCGACACGCAGGCTCACCAGCGGCAGATCGCCCTTGTCCAGGCAATCGGCGTAGCTTTCCGGGTGCGGCACGCCGCGCAAGCTGCCGTCCAGGGCGTAGCTCCAGCCGTGGTAGGGGCAGACGAAGCTGTTGGTCTTGCCTTTCTTGTGCTCGCAGACGGTGGCGCCACGGTGACGGCAGCGGTTGAGCAGTACATGCACGTCCTTCTTGCGGTCGCGCACGACGATCACGGGCTGCTTGCCGATGTAGGTGCTCTTGTAGCTGCCGTTGTCCGGAATCTCGCTGGCGTGGGCGACCCAGATCCAGGTCTTGTAGAAAATCTTGTCCAGTTCTTCGTCGAAGAGCTTCGCGTCGGTGTACAGCGAAGTGTGGACGCGGTCGGCCTGCACCAGGTCGGATGGGCAGGTGTCGAGCAGTACGGTTTCAATCAGGTTTGTCACGATCACTCCTCGTCGGCATCGGGTGCCAACTCTTGGAAAAACGCAATTCTTTATTCAGCTTTCGGGGGTACCGGTAATTCAGCACTGCTGTTCCAGCCACTCACCGGCCGGCTGAAGAGGTTCTCGGTCTGGAAGTGCGCCATGCGCCAAACCCCCTCCTCTTCGCGAAACCGCACCGTCAGGCGCGCACTGTTGAGATGCGAAGCGCCGCTGGCGAAGGTCGAGGTCTGCAACATCACCCAACTGGCCGACGCTTCCTCACCACGCACCTGAATCAACTCCGAGGTCAGGAAGTGCACGTTGAGGGCGAAATGCGCAGGCTCGACCATGTAAGTGGCGAACATCGCCTTGATCGCCGCGCGACCACGGTAGCCACCGAAAGCGTTCTGGTACTTGGCGCCCTTGCCTTCCCAGACTGCGTCCTCGGTGAACAACCCGGCCAGTTCGTCCAGCGGCGAGTCCACGCCCAGGTCATCGCACAGCACCATGTAGCGGTTCATGCAGGCGCGCACGGCGTTCTCGCTTTCCAGCAGCGCCAGGCGTTGTTCGAGGGCTTGCAGTCGTTCGGTCATCGGGGCACCTGTGCTCAGCGCTGGATAATCAGTTCGCGGCCGGTACGGGCCTCGACCTTGGCGTACTTCCACAATTTGTACGGGCCGTCGCCAACAGCGGTGGTACGGAACAGGTTGCAGGCGGCGTGCACGGTCTCGATGTCCGGGACGTCGGCCAGCAGGTAGGTGGTCCACGGGTAGCCGGTGGATGGGCCGACCATGCTCTGGTCGTCGTCCATGTTGCCGAATACCTTCACGCCTGGCAGGTCGTGGATGCCGTTCCACATTTCGCTGAAGGCCGCCCAGACTTGCAGCTGCTCGTCACGCGGGGCGTCGAAGAAGTTCTGGTTGATGCCCATGCAGAACAACACGCGCAGTGGTTTTTTATCGCTCATCTCGGTACACCTTTACGTCAAAGTGGAAAAAATTCAGAGGTAGCCAGGCAGTGGCTTGTTGCCGAAGAAAATCGCCCCGGCATTCTGGTAAGTCATGTCGCCCATGAAGGCGTGCTGGGTAATCACCTGCGCATCGTTGACGAAGCGCGACAGCGGGCTGGTGCGGTACACACCGGTCATGCCCGAGAGCATCTGCGCGGTGCGCGCGACGTCGGCGGCCACGCGGGTGGCGTGAGTCGAGGACAGGCGCAGCATATTGGTCTGCTCCACCGACACCGGCTCCCCGGCCAGGACGCTGGCCCAGGCTTCGTCGATGGACTGGTAGAACCAGGCACGGGCGGCGCGCAGCTCGGCTTCGGCCTTGGCCATTTCCACTTGCGCCAACGGCCGGTCGGACAGCGAAGGCGCGCCGGTCACCGAAATGCGCCCGCTGGCCATCCCGCACAATTCGTCCAGGGCGGCACGGGCCACACCCAGGCCGACCACCGACAACACTTGGGTGGCGAACGACAGCGACGGGTAACGGAAGAAGGGTTCGTCCAGATTCGCCGGGCCGCCGCGCACGAAGGTCCACTCCTCCGGCACCACCACGCCTTCGACCACCACGTCGTGGCTACCGGTGCCGATCAGGCCGACCACATCCCAGGTCTGCTCGATGCGCACCTTGCTCGCCGGCATCACGGCCAGGCGCGGCAGGCCGAGCATGTCGCCTTCCTTTTTCGGGGCAATGCCGACACCGATCAGCGAGGCGCCCATGCAGCCACTGGAGAACTTCCAGCGACCGTTAACCTCAAGGCCACCCTCAACGAACGAAGCCGGTTGCGGCGGGAAAATGCCGCCGGCGAAGACCACGTCCGGGCCGTTGGCGTAGACCTTCTCGATCGTGGCCAGCGGCAGGGAAGCCAGATACACCGGGCTCATGCCGAAGCTTGCGACCCAACCGGCCGAACCGTCGGCATGGGAAATGTCTTCAACCATCCGGCAGAACTCGGCAGGCGAACGCTCGTCACCGCCGAAGCGCTTGGGCACCAGGGCGCGGTACACACCCAACTCGCGGAAGCGCTCGATGATGTCCGCGCTGATGAACTTTTGATCGTCGAACTCGCCGGTCCTGGCGCGCTGGCGAATCTCGCCCAACAGCTGCTGGAATGCGTCACTCGCGGTGATGGGCTCCGATGCTTGAGGATTCAACGCGCTGAGTACTGTCATGGGTTTCTCCGAATCAGGTTGTGTTCAAGGCTGCCCAGCAGATCGCGGGCGACTGCACAGAGCAGTTCGTCCGCGCCCTTGGCGGCGATCAGTTGCAGACCCACCGGCAACCCGGAGCGCCCTACCAGGGGGATGCTCAATGCGGGATGACCGGAAAGATTGAAGGCGCGTACCAGGGCGGTCATGCCGATGGCGGCGCGGGTATCGGCGGCTTCGCTGACCAGCAGCGGGTAGTCGGGCATGGTCGGCAGGGCCAGGATCGGGTACCGGGACAGCAAGGCGTCGACTTCAGCGGTGAAGGCTTGGCGCACCTGCTCGGCTTCGGCCAGGGCGGCATCGCTGGTCTCACTGGCAGCACGCAGGCGCGCGGCGACATCCGCCCCTACCCGGCCGGTCTCGAGCAGATGCCCGCAGGCATTCCAGGTTTCGCGATTGATGACCACAAGGCCGGCGTCGTAGGCCGCTGCCATACCCGGCAGTTGCACGCCCTGTAGCGGGAAGCCGCCGGCCATCAGCGCCGAATCGACGGCCGCGAGAATTTCCGGATGGGCCTGCACCGACACCACGCCAATCTGAACGTTGACGGTCGCAGGCAAGGACTTGAAGGTTGGATCGATCGCCTGCATCGCGGCGATCAGGCGCGCTATGTCAGCAGCGAAGGGGCCGACGCAATCCAGGCTGCTGTGAGTCGGCATGACGCCGTCGCGGCTGACCCGGCCGAACGTCGGCTTCAACCCCAGCACCCCGCAGCATGCTGCCGGAATGCGTACCGAGCCGCCGGTGTCGGTGCCCAGGGCAAAATCGGCAAGGCCGGCGGCCACGGCCGCCGCAGAACCACTGGACGAACCGCCGGGGATACGACCCGGGTACAGCGGATTGTTGGCCGTGCCCACCCAGTTGTTCAGGCCTGTGGTGCCGAAGGCGAGTTCATGCAGGCTGGTCTTGCCGGTAATACGGCAACCGGCATCGAGCAGCGACTGCACGACGGCTGCGTGCGTGGTGGCATTCGGTGCTTCGGACAACGCCTCACTGGACGCGCGGGTCGGGTAACCGGCGATGTCGATGGTGTCTTTGACCATCACCGTCAACCCGGTGCCCCCCAGTTGCAAATCTTCGACGACGATCGTCATGCCATCACCTGATGTGTACGTCAGCGCTTTTCACGCCTGTTATTGGTCTGCTCGACGAGTCGGGGCCGTCGAACGCTTGGATCTAAAATCGTAATTTTTACGTGAATTGTCAATTATTTTTTTTGTCGATTATTCACGTATATTTTTTCGCAAAACCTGCCTTTAGCGCCTATTTACTGGGTCACAAGGCCAAAATCGCTCAAAAATAAAGCGTGAATTTTCAATTATTTTTTTTGAAATTCATCATGACTAGCAGAGGAAAACGAAGCAAAAAGCAGCGCAGCCTCGCGAAAGGTGCCAGTCAGGCAAACCACGGGAATCGATTGCATGAGGGACAAGCAGTCGACAGCACCGACGCAATCCCCTATAAATCCCCCCTTGTCCGGCAGCCCCAGAACCCACCGCATGACCACCCCGAAAAAACGCCTTAGCCGTTACAACCCAGCCAGCGAGCACTTCAAGAAAGAGGAATTTCCTTTTTACTGGCTCGCACGCGTGAATGGGCGGTACGCCATGGCCATGGAAAAGGCCCTGAAAAAGATCGATATGGACATCCCGCGCTATCGGATCCTGTTCATCCTGGTGGACAACGGCATGTCGAGCATTTCGGAAATTTCGGAGCACGCCATCGCCAAGCTGTCGACCATCACCAAGATCGTCTACCGCATGAAAGGCGATGGTTTGGTCGATACGCAGCCTTGCAGCAACGATGGCCGGGTGACTCAGGTGTCACTGACCGATGCGGGTCGCGAGATGGTGACCAAGGTTCAGGAAGCCACCAGCGATATCTTCAACGAGAGCTTCACGGGCCTGACCGAGGCGCAGATCAACAAGCTCAATGGGACGCTGGAGAAGATTTTCAATAATTTGCCGGAGGCGTGAGCACAGCTAACCCTGTGGGAGCTGGCTTCCTCGTTCCCACGCTCTGCGTGGGAATGCCGTGCCAGACGCTCCGCGTCGACACTTCCGGACGTGACGCGGAGCGTCGCAGGATGCATTCCCACGCAGAGCGTGGGAACGAGAAACGCAAGAGCTAGGGAAATGTCCGCCCAGTGCAATGACCTCGGCATTCCATGCACGGGTAAAGAGTCATCGCACCAAGGCAGACAATCGCAAGCGTAGTTGCAGAATGGATCCACGTCAGCGGTGCGATTCAGAAATCTGGCTTTTTTGAGCGAATCTGTATTGCAAAACGTCACAACGAGGGGGATGAGGCTGTGTGTCGCGGGAGGCATTCCCACGCAGAGCGTAACAGTGACGCTCTGTGCAGGAACGAAAAGTGGGCCTATGCGTACAGACCGCTGCTGATGATGACGTAGAGCTCGCCTTCTTCCGCCCCGGCCTTTTCGAGTATCGACTTGGGCGTATCATCGGCGAACACGATCCTGTGACCGAAAAGCACGCCCTCTTCGCTTTGATCAAGCTCCTGACGGACCATCCATTTAGCAACCTCTTCAGGACTAAGCCCCAAGTTCTCGGCAATTGTCTCCTCGCCAAGATCTTCCCGCGCTACATTCAATTGGCTGCTGCTCATAGCGACGTCCTTTTTCCAGGTTGTTGTCAGCCGATCATGGCAGACAACGCAAGGAACCACACCACCTGATTACCGCCTCCTGTCGAGTCGGCTGCAAAAGGTTGCGCCATTCAGGCGCCAAACACATCGTCCCAATCGTCGGCATCAATGAAACCGAGGACCTTGTTCTGCGTCTTGTCGTCACTGGTGGAAATGAACAGCGCGCCACCGTAGTCGGGATCGGACTCCGAAAGCCCCAGCGACGCCTCGAACTCATCGATGCAGCTGCTGTGGGTGACCAGAATCAGGTTTCTTCCAGGAACCTTGCGTTGCAAGGCTTCACCCATGAAGGTGCCGTTGCACTGGTACAGCCAATCCTGCTTGGCCGTGGTCTGGTTGAACATGACCTGTGCGGTCTGGGCCGTGCGCTTGAGCGGGCTGTTGTAGATATCGGAATTGCTCAGGCCGAGTTGGCGAAACTCCTTGCCCATGTATTCGCCTATCGCCGTGGAGCGGGCAGTGATGCCTGCACGCCCATCCAGACACGGCGCATCGACCCGGCTGCAGCGCTCGAGGTGGCGCACCAGGACGATGACGTTGCCGCGATGCCAATCGGATACCAGTGCGCTCACTTGCGCCGGGCTGCTGCGATTGAGGTCCGCTGCCATGGGTGTGCCGAATGATTCGGCCAGCAACCATGCCGGTACCAGCACTGCCAGCAACAGTGCTGCACAGAGTTTTGAGCGTGAAATCGCACGCGAGAATGTAGGCCGACTGTGGCGGGTATGGTTTTTATTCGAGTTCACAGAAATCGCCCTGTTGATCATTTCATCACATGAAGTTGGGCCGTTCGATCCTTTGAGCCAAACTTAAGTTCCACAGATGCTGCCAAGCATCTGTTCTATAAAGCTTTTTGCAACTGGCATAACAGGTGTTCCAACTTGTTTGACGCCGTGGCCCGTGCCACTACGACAGACAGGAGGCAGGATCCGCCATGAACATGACAATCATGCAATTGCCCGCCGATACTCCAGCCGGCAGCCACCTTATCATGCCACGCAATGGTTATGACCATCATGGGTTTACTGGGCGACGGCAGGGTCGCCCACTATGTTGCGAGTTATTACGACCATTGCGCGACGAGCGATGGTTATTCCTGCAGCTCAGAACGGCACGGTCAGCTTCAACCAGTAGGCATCACCTTCGGCACGATTGCGTACCTGGGTTTCCTGTTCCCATTTGGCCGTCAGGAACCAGCCGTCCTTGCTGGTGTATTTCACCGAGGGGCCGATGGCAAAGGCTCGCCCCTTGTTGTCTTCGATGGTCTCGCCGTCCTGCCGGTCATCGGTGATCTGGCGATAGGCATAACCGCCAACGCCAACCACCCAGCCATTGCCCAGCCCCCAGCCGATGGCATAGTCCATATGCAGCTCCTGGCCGGAGCGATAATCGGTTGCGGGGTTTTCCAGGTTGAAATCGTACATGGTCTTGACGTCGATATTCAGGCCCGCCGGATCAATGTACGAAATCGCCAGCACCGGTTCGATGTCCCAGTAGTTGCGGCCGATATTGGCCAGGTCGCCGCGATCGTATCGACCCGTCGGGGCAATCAGGTCCAGGGCCAGGATGCTGTGCAGCTTTTCGCTGTGATGAAAGCCCAATGCCGGCCCGAAAATGATGTCGCCCAGCCCCTGCTTGCTTTGCGACTGGCCGTTGACCTCGACCTTCAGGTCTACCAACGGGTCGATCAGCCGTCGGACCCGGCCGCTGACTGGGTGGACCAGTTGATCGATCTGGGTATCGGCCTGGATGCGGTTGAGGACGCAATGATGCAGGCGGCGCTCAAACGCTCCCGACAGAACGTTTCCGAGGCCGCGCGGTTGCTTGGCATGACGCGGCCGGCGTTGGCGTATCGGCTGAAGAAGCAACCCTGAGCGACTCTCGTTCCCACGCTCTGCGTGGGAATGCATCCGTAGACGCTCCGCGTCGTGCCATGTCGACGCGGAGCGTCTGGCACGGCATTCCCACGCGGAGCGTGGGAACGAGGAAACGAGAAAAACCCGCTTAAAATGCCGACCTGACCACCCCGCCATCCACCCGCAACGCCGCACCATTGGTCGCCGACGACGCCGGCGAACAGATATACACCACCATGTTCGCCACCTCCTGCGGCGTGGTAAAGCGCTTGAGAAGCGAACTCGGCCGTGCACTTTCGAAGAACTCTTTTTCGAACTCGGCAAACGACTTGCCACCCGACAACTTGCCGACGAATTCATTGACGCCTTCGGAGCTGGTCGGCCCAGGCAGCACGGCATTGACGGTGACGCCGGTGCCCGCGCAATCCTCGGCCAGGCCGCGAGACAAGGCCAGTTGCGCGGTTTTGGTCAGGCCGTAGTGAATCATTTCGACCGGAATCTGGATCCCGCTTTCACTGCTGATGAACACCACCCTGCCCCAGTTCCTTTCCTTCATTTTCGGCAAGTAGGCGCGTGACAGGCGCACGCCCGACATCACATTGATGTCAAAGAAGCGCTGCCAGTCTTCATCGGGAATCTCGGCGAAGGGTTTGGGATCGAAAATGCCCAGGTTGTTGACCAGCACATCGACCGACGGGTATTTCGCGACCAGCGCCTGAATCTGCCTGGGGTCCGCCAGGTCGCCGGCAAAGCCTTCGACTTTGGCCCCGGGTACCTGACCGCGCAATTTTGCCAGCGCGGGTTCGACCGAAGCCTCGGTGCGTCCGTTGAGGATCACGCGAGCACCTTCACGGGCAAGGCCCGTCGCAATGGCAAAGCCGATGCCCTTGGTCGAACCCGATACCAGGGCCAGTTTATCGTTGAGTTGGTAGTCCATCGCAATTGTCTCCTGTTCCAGGGGTGGGCGTTGTCGACCACCGTCCTGCCGGTCATCGGTGATCAGGAGATAAGCATAGCCGCCGACGTCAAACGCCCAGTCACAACGCCCAAACTGGATCAGGCCAGCGACACCACGCTGTTCAGCAGTGTTTTCACCAACAGCGCCTGGCGCGTGGCGCCGGTCTTGGCGAACACGCCGCGCAGGTGGGCGCGCACGGTGTTTTTCATGATGCCGAGTTTATCGGCGGTTTCGTCGAGGGTCAGCCCGTCCATCATCGACAAGGCCACCTCGGTTTCGGTCGCGGTGAGCTGGAACAGTTTGCGCAACAGCTGCCGCGAAGCCTGGGGCGAATCGGCAGGGTCGCGGATGAACACCGCGACCGCGGGGCGTCGGCTGCTGTCGTTGGCCTGATAGTTGAGTGCAATCGGCCGCAGCAGCAGGGTCAACGGCATCTCCCCGGTGGGCCTGGACAAGGCGATCACTTCGAAGCACTCGGTATCGCCGCACTGATGTTGCTGCAGCGCTTGCCCAATCACCTCCTGCAATGTGCGATTTTCGGTCGGCGACCAGGCGCAGAGTTTGTCCTGCCGGCTGAAGAGTCCGTCTTTGGCGGCAAACAGGCGACTCGCGGCCTCGTTGGTCTTCATCACCCTGCCGCGTTCATCGAGGATCGCCGTGCCCACCAGCATGCGGTCGATGGTAGCGGCGTAAAGCAGGCGTTCGGAGTTCAATTCGTCGAGCGTCGAGTGCATGTCGACGGCCGTTTTCAGATGCGGCAGCAGTACGGACACCAGGGCTTTCTCGGCGTCTTCGAAGTCACGGCCCTGGTGGTTGCGACAGACGAAGAAGGCGCAGTCCACGCCGGCCTCCGTGCGAATATTAGCGACCAGGATGTAGCGCAGGTCCAACGGTGCCAGGTACTGGAGGTAGAAGTCATGTTCGCACCAGCTCGCCTGGCCGAATACCTCGTCGGCAGTCGCGACCCGGTCTACCGGCCAGTCGATGAAGGGGCAGATCGCATAGTAATGTTCGCTGTAGGAAGGCTCCCCCGGCAGCAGGGCACCGAACTGCGACGCGTTGACGATCAACCCTGGTCGTTCACTTGCGGGATTTCGCAGCACCAGGGTGACGAAGGTGGCATCGAGCCTTTGACGGGCCGCTTCCAGGAAACCCGCCCAGGGGATGGATTCCTTTGGCCCCTGATAGATACGACCGAGAAAGTCGCTCAGGCCGACTGAGTCGAGTGCTGCGGTTTGGTAGAGCGTTTCGCTGATCATGCTTTGACGGATTCGCAATGGGTTGATCGAGCCTTGCGCGATTGTTGAACAGTACCGCTGAGGGCGAATCGTCCGTTTGGCCTATGCGGATTGCCTGACAGACCGCGGCGTCTGCATCGCTGGCAAGCCAGCTCCCACAGGGGATCGTGGATGATCATTCAACACTGATTTCTGTGGGAGCTGGCTTGCCAGCGATCGGAACACCGCGGTAATTCAGGCAGACCGCGGTGCCTGCATTCAGCCCCTCTGCAAGGCCGCCAACACATGCTCGACAATACGCTCCGCCGCCACCTCGGCACTGTCCGTGCAGGTATCGATGCGGATATCCGGGCTCACCGGCGGTTCATACGGCGAATCGATGCCGGTGAAGTTTTTCAGCTCACCAAGCCTGGCCTTTTTGTACAAACCCTTGGGATCGCGCTGTTCGGCGACTTCGATCGAGGTATCGATGTAGATCTCGATGAACACCCCGTCACTGGCCAGCTTGCGCGCCATCTCCCGCTCGGAGCGGAACGGCGAGATAAACGAAACCAGGGTGATCAGCCCCGCATCGAGCATCAGTCGCGCCACCTCTGCGACCCGGCGAATATTCTCGACCCGGTCGGCCTCGGAGAAGCCCAGGTCCTTGTTCAACCCGTGACGCACATTGTCGCCATCGAGCAGGTAGGTGTGCCGTCCCAGTGCATGCAGCTTGCGCTCGACCAGGTTGGCGATGGTCGACTTGCCCGCCCCGGACAAACCGGTGAACCAGAGAATGCAAGGGGTCTGGCCCTTGAGCAGCGCATGGGCCTGACGGTTGACGTCGATGGCCTGCCAGTGCACGTTCTGCGACCGGCGCAAGGCAAAATGCAGCATGCCGGCGCCGACGGTGTTGTTGCTCAGCCGATCGATCACGATAAAGCCGCCGGTATCGCGATTGTCGCCGTAGGCATCGAAGGGGATGGCCGCGTCCAGGCTCAGATTGCCGACGCCGATCTCGTTCAGTTCCAGCGTCCTGGCCGCCAGTTGTTCGAGGGTGTTGACGTTGACCTTGTACTTGAGCGTCGCACAGGTCATGCCCAGGGTGCGGCTGCCAATTTTCAACAGGTAAGGCCGCCCCGGCAACATCGGCTCCTCGCCCATCCACACCAGGGTCGCCTCGAACTGATCGGCGACCGCGAGGGGCGCCGCGACCGGGGCAATGATGTCGCCACGGCTGATGTCGATTTCATCTTCCAGGGTCAGGGTAATCGCCTGGCCACAGATTGCCTGATCCTGTTCGCCAGCCGGCGTGATGATGCTGGCAATGCGACTTTCCTTGCCCGACGGCAGCACGCGAATGCGCTCGCCGCAACGAATGGAGCCGGCGACCACGCTGCCGGCGTAGCCACGGAAGTGCAGGTTGGGCCGGTTGACCCATTGCACGGGCATGCGAAATGGCGCTTGAGCCAGGGCTTCGCCTTCCACTTCGACGCTCTCCAGATACTGCATGAGTGTCGGGCCCTGGTACCAGGGCGTGTTGGCACTGGGCTCGATGACATTGTCGCCCGCCAGCGCCGACATGGGGATGCAGACGATGTTCTGCAGGCCGAGCTGCGCGGCGAAGGCACGGTAATCGCGCTCGATCTGCTCGAACACTTCGCGGGAATAGCCGACCATGTCCAGCTTGTTCACCGCCACCACAACCTGGCGAATTCCGATCAGCGACACCAGGTAGCTGTGCCGACGGGTCTGGGTCAGCAAGCCCTTGCGGGCATCGATCAACAGCACCGCCACATCGGCGGTTGACGCCCCTGTGACCATGTTGCGGGTGTACTGCTCGTGCCCCGGGGTGTCGGCGACGATGAACTTGCGTTTTTCGGTGGCAAAGAAGCGGTACGCCACGTCAATGGTAATACCCTGCTCGCGCTCGGCGGCCAGGCCATCGACGAGCAAGGCGAAGTCGAGCTCGCCGCCCTGGGTGCCCATCTTTTTCGAGTCGATTTCGAGCTGGCCGAGTTGATCCTCGAAGAGCATTTTCGATTCATACAACAGCCGGCCGATCAGCGTGCTCTTGCCATCGTCGACACTGCCGCAGGTGATGAAGCGCAGCAGCCCCTTGGACTGTTGCGATTGCAGATAATGCTGGACGTCCTCGGCGATCGGGTCAGTAACCTGGTTCATCAGAAGTACCCCTCTTGTTTTTTCTTTTCCATGGAGCCGGCCGAATCGCTGTCGATCAGCCGCCCCTGCCGTTCCGAGGTCTTGCTCAGCAGCATTTCGTCGATGATCTGCGGGAGGTTCCGGGCCGAGCTTTCGATGGCGCCGGTGAGCGGGTAGCAGCCGAGCGTGCGGAAACGCACCTGGCGCATTTGCGGCACCTCGCCGGGTCGCAGTTGCATGCGGTCGTCGTCGACCATGATCAGGGTGCCGTCGCGCTCGACCACCGGGCGCTCCTTGGCAAAGTACAAAGGCACGATGGGGATATTGTTCAGGTGGATGTATTCCCAGATGTCCAGTTCGGTCCAGTTCGAGATAGGGAACACCCGCAGGCTTTCGCCCTTGCGCTTGCGGGTGTTGTACAGGCGCCACAACTCAGGGCGCTGCATCTTCGGATCCCAGCGATGCTGTTCGGAGCGAATGGAAAAGATCCGCTCCTTGGCCCGGGATTTCTCCTCGTCGCGCCGTGCGCCACCAAAGGCCGCATCGAAGCCGTACAGGTCCAGCGCCTGCTTGAGACCCTGGGTTTTCCAGATATCGGTGTGCACCGCCGAACCGTGGGTGAAGGGGTTGATATTTCGCTCCAGCCCTTCGGGGTTGATGTGCACTTTCAGATCCAGGCCCAGGCGTTCGACGGTCTGATCGCGGAAGCTGATCATCTCGCGAAACTTCCAGGTGGTATCCACGTGCAGCAGGGAAAAAGGTGGCTTGGCCGGGTAGAACGCCTTCATCGCCAGGTGCAGCATGACGGCGCTGTCCTTGCCCACCGAATAGAGCATCACCGGGTTTTCACACTCGGCCACCACCTCGCGCATGATGTGGATGCTCTGCGCCTCCAGCCATTGCAAATGAGTCAACATCTCTGATCTCCTCAAGGTTGCCGGGCCCGTCCGGAGTGGTCGGGCCCTGCTGGAGATCACAGTATTGAAAGCGAGGATCGCGGCTCTTCGTCTAACCAGACTAAGAATTTTCCAGGGCGGTTTACCTGCCTTCGCGGTATAGCTGTTCTGCTCGTGCCTTGAGGCTATGGGCGATCGCATCGAAGCCCTGCTTGACCCACGGACCGTGATTTTCCATCACCGTCTGCGCGGTCGGGCCCAGGAACAGGTCGGTGGTGTGATAGCGACAGCTCGCCTCGCCGGTCGCTTCGATGTATTGGTCGCGACGTGCCGCATCCGGTTTGTCGGCCGTGGCGTACATCTCCCAGGACAGCTGTTTCGGCCGGTCGAACGCAGCCAGGTACTCGACCACATGCACCAACTCACCCGGGCGCGTCGGGTCCGGCAGGAACAAGTTGACCACCTCCCCCATGTGCAAGGACGACTCGACCTTGACCGTAAAGGGGTTCCACTGCGGATAGCGTTCGAGGTCGACCAGCACCTCCCATACCAGTTCTGCCGGTGCGGCGATATCCACGATTACTGAAGTCACGAGTGTGTTCTGGGCCATTGGAGCTCCTGTGCGCAGTGTCGCCACCACGCCGAAATGACAAGGCGGGCCGGTGCAGCCCGCTCCCCATCTTGCCCAGTGCCTGCTATCCGGCTCCTCGTCTACCCGGACTAAGTCTCGCCCTAGTCCAGTCAGACGAAGAATCCCGGTCACTCGCATTTATAGGGTAGGTCCCAGAGGGTTGTGCACCGGCACCACCTGGGTGACAGGAGATTCAACATGACGACAGACACGATCGACGAGCAATTGCACAGTGGCCAGACCTGGCACGCCTTCTGCGATGTACTCAAGCGCAGCGGCGACCAGATCTTGCGCGCCGAGGCCCCTGCCGACGCGCACACCCGCGCAGAAGGCTTCCGTTACCTGAGCCGGCTGATCCGCATCGCCCTGGAAATGCACGTGGAATTCGCCGACCCGGACTTCCCCGGGTTCTTCTCGCCTTCCCACGAAACCGGCAAGATCGGCGCCGACAACCCCGACAATCTCTACCAGTACGCTCGCCTGAACGGTAACAACCAATACCGCATCAGCGGCCAGCGCGGCAGCGTCGCCTACCTGAGCTTCGGCACCCAGAAAGGCGGCTACGAAACCGACGGCACCATGACCCCCACCGGTGCCATCGATGCCGAGCATCTGGAACTGAATCCCGACGGCAGCTTCGAGATCATCCTCAGCCAGCAACCCGAGGGCGCCAACTGGGTGCGCCTGGAGCCCGAGAGCAATGCGCTGATCGTGCGCCAGACCTTCCTCGACCGTAAAACCGAGAAGCCCGCGCAATTGCGCATCGAACGCATCGGCAGCGGCGACAAGCCCGCCCCGCTCGACCCGCACCGCCTGCATCAAGGCCTGCAACGCGCCGCCAGTTTCGTGGAAAACACTGCCCGCCTGTTCGCCGACTGGGCCCAGGGCTATCAAGGCCACAGCAACCAGCTGCCACCGGCCAACCAGGCCCTGTGCCAGGCCGTGGGTGGCGACCCGAATATTTTCTATTACCACTCGCACTGGGCCCTGGCCGACGACGAAGCGCTGCTGATCGAAGTCGAATCGGTGCCGGACTGCGACTTCTGGAACCTGCAGATCAACAACTACTGGATGGAGTCCCTGGACTACCGCTACCACCGGATTTGCCTGAACAAGCACTCGGCCCGCTACAACGACCAGGGCGGCGTCACCCTGATCCTCAGTGCGCGTGACCCCGGCCTGCCCAACTGGCTGGAAACCGCGGGCCACCAGCAGGGCACCCTCTGCCTGCGCTGGGTCGGCGCCAGCGAACCCGTTCACCCCACCACGCGCATCGTCAAACTTGATAGCCTCAAGGACTCCCTATGACCGCCTCGCCACTGAACCTCGACAACCTGCTGGCCGAAGCCAGCGCCCGCGCCCAGGGCCTGAGCGATTTCGGCCCCGGCAACTACCGCGAGGCGTTGCAGGTATTGATCGACTCGCTGCATGCCGAAGCCGACCTGTCCGAACAGGGCCTGGCATTGATGCACGAAAAACTGCTCGGCCAACTGGTCAATCGCCTGGTGATCGAAGACTACTGTCGGCGCTATCCGGAAATCGAGCAGCAGGTCCTCGACAACCCACTGGTCATCGTCGGTTTGCCACGCACCGGCACCACCCTGCTGCAACGCGCCCTCGCAGTGGACCCGCAGTTCCACTCGGCAAGCTGGTGGGAAACCCGCTATCCGGCGCCGTTGCCGAGCGAAACCGTCGAGCAGCCCCGCCTGCGCACGGAACGTGCCTGCGCTGAAGTTGCAGCGATGCTCGAGTACATGCCGCAGATCCTGTCCATCCACCCGCTCGACGCGATGCAGGCCGATGAAGAGTTCATGCTCATGGAGCACTCCTTCCTCTGCGCCATGGACTCCTACGCCAATGTGCCCTCCTACACCGCCTGGCTGGATCGCCAGGACCAGAGCGAGGTGTACGCCTACCTGAAAAAAATGCTCCAGTTCCTCCAGTGGCAGCAACAGCGGCGCGGGCTGTCGACCGGCCGCCGCTGGCTGCTCAAGAGCCCACAGCACCTGCATACCCTGGAGTTGCTGTTCAAGACCTTCCCGCGCGCGCAGGTCATCCTCACCCACCGCGAGCCGGGCAAGACCATCCCGTCGATTGCCAGCTTCGTCCACACCCTCTGGCAGATGTACAGCGAGAACCCCGATGCGCGTCAGGTCGGGGCTCAGTGGAACGCGCGCATGGCGCGTGCCATCCGTCACAGCATGGCAGTGCGTGCGGATCAACCGGCCGAACGCTTCCTGGACGTGCAGTTCGAGAACACCCTGTCCGACCCGCTTGGCGTGATCGAAGGCATCTACCGCTTCGCCAATCTGCCGCTGGGCGATGAGGTACGCACCGCCATGAGCGACTGGCTTGCACAGAACGGCCGGGACAAACGTGCCGCACACGCCTACAGCCTGGAACAGTTCGGCCTCAGCGAACCTCAGCTGGAACAGGACTATGCGGCCTACCGGGCCCGCCACATCAATGCTCAAACCCGGATCTGACATGACTGAATACTTTGCCTTCAATGGCGATGCCGATGGTTTGTGCGCCTTGCAACAGCTGCGCCTGGCACAGGGATCCCAGGGCCAACTGGTGACCGGTGTAAAGCGCGATATCAGCCTGTTGCGCCGGGTCCAGGCCGGCCGTGGCGACCGCGTCACCGTGCTGGACATCGCCCACGACCAGAACCGCGAGGACGTCGCGCGCCTGCTGCAAGGCGGCGCGACCCTGCGCTACTTCGATCATCATTTCGCCGGGGATCTACCCAGCCATGGCAGCTTCGAGTCGTACATCGACACCGCCGCGAATGTCTGCACCAGCTCGCTGGTCAACGACTACCTCGACGGGCTTCATCACCGCTGGGCGATAGTCGCCGCCTTCGGTGATGGCCTGGCGGAGCTCGGGCAAGCGCTGTCCGAACAATACGGCCTGGCGCCCGAACAGATCGAGCCGCTCGAACAACTGGGCCTCTACCTCAATTACAACGCCTATGGCGAGACCCTCGGTGACCTGCACTTCGACCCGGCGGTGCTCGCCGAGGCGATGCGGCCCTTCGCCGACCCGCTGGACTTCATCGCTGGCAGCCCGGCCTTTGCCACGCTGCAGCGCGGTTATCAGGCGGACATGGCCAAGGCAGCGCGCCTCGGCGCCTGGCGCGAGGTGCCAGGCGCGGCGTTATACCGCCTGCCCGATGCTCCCTGGGCGCGGCGGGTCATGGGCGTGCTGGCCAACCAATTGAGAAACCGCCACCCGGACCAGGCGCTGGCCTTGCTCAGCAGCAACAGCAGCGGCGGTTTCACCGTCAGCGTGCGCACCTCGGCGCAGCATCCGTTGGCGGCGGATGCCTTCTGCCGGCGTTTCGCCACGGGCGGCGGTCGTGCGCGGGCAGCGGGCATCAACCACCTCCCAGCCTGCGACCTGGCGTCATTTGCCGAAGCCTTCGAGGACGCTTATGACTGGCAGTCAAACGCCGAGTCCATCTGACCAGCTTCCGGTGAGCAGGCTCCTGGGTGAAAAGCCCTCGAACCTCCAGCGCAAGCCCAAGGCTGCGGGCCGGCGCACAACATGCTCGACCCGTACCTGCCAGAACCGCTCGGCACCTTGAAAGGTGTCGGGCGACGGCCCGTCAAGCAGGACTTCTGCGCGGCCGCTGATGTGCAGCATGTCACCCGAGGTGAAATCGACGAACAACAAACCGGCCTTTGGATTGAGCAGCAGATTTCCCAGCGTATTGAAATGCAGATTGCCGGAGAAATCGGGAATGGTCAGCAGGTTGCCGTCCACCCGGACAAAACCTGTCTGGCCGCCACGGTGCGAGACGTCCACCGAACGCTGCCGCGGGTCGTTGCCCAGGTCCACGAAACTTGCAACGAAAAAAGTGTCGGCACCACGAATCATGGCTTGCGCCGCAGCGTCCAGTTCACCCATGCGCTCCACCTGTGGCGTCGATGCGCGCGGGATCACCGGCACCAACTCACGCTGTTGAATGTACTGCGGGCAATTGCCGAAGGACTGTTCGACCTCGACCCGAAAGCCATGGTCCGACAGGGCTTTGATGCGACCGTTCATACGGTTGCGTCGGCGTGTATGCAAGTCGATGCCCAGCAATCCGACGGCAGTGCCTGGCTCAAACACGAGGCCAAGCGGATCGGTCGCGTCCACAAGGCGTTCGATATCCAGCAACTGCGGATCGGGGGAGTGAATGAATCCGGGCTGGCCGTCGAGCAGGCTTGCCCAGGGCAAGCCATCGTTGTCGACCGCACCGACCACAATAAAGGGGAGCTGCCGGTAAAACTCCCGGTGCTGATCGGGCATGTAGTCACGCAAGACTTTGCGCCCGATCTCTTCCATTCGTTCAGACACGCCAACCCGTTCCTGCAACTGTTTCTCGCCGGCATGCCAGGGAGAGACAACTTGATCGCTTGAATCGCTCATCGCTTTGACTCCCACCTGGTTGGCCAGTGGCTTTGCGGATCAGGCCGCTTGCAGGCCGATCGCCGTGCGTTGCATTGGAACGAAGCCTTTGAGCGCTTCAATACGCGCCAACCAGGCGCGCACGTTCGCGTACGCCTCGAGGGACACATTGCCTTCCGGCGCATGGGCGATGTAGGCATACCCGGCGATATCGGCGATGGTGGCGTGGTTGCCGGCGAGGGAGTCGCGGGTGGCCAACTCCTTGTCCATGACCTGGAGCAGATCATGGGAGCGCTTGATGGTGTCGGCCGCGTCAAAGGGCGCACCGAATACCGTGATCAAGCGGGCCCTGGCCGGCCCCGAGGCAATCTGCCCGGCAGCGACTGCCAGCCAGCGCTGCACGTTGGCCGCACCGACCGCATCGTCCGGCAACCAGGTACCGGTCTTGTCGTAGGCCCTGGCCAGGTACACCAGAATCGCCGACGAGTCGGCCAGCACGATGCCGTTGTCGTCGATGACCGGAACCTGGCCAAAACCGTTCATGGCGAGGAAGCCAGGCTGCTTGTGGGCGCCGTTGGCCAGGTCGACGTTGATCAGTTCGGCTCTCAGGCCCAGCAGGGACAACATCAGTTCGACGCGGTGCGCATGGCCGGACAGTGGATGGCGGTAGAGTTTGATTGTCATCTCGGTTTCCTGATCGAGGTTGGTTGCGTTGAAGCTTGCCTCTGTACCTCTATCAACAGAATCACCAGTTTTGGCAATCCACTGTTTCAGCTGGTGAAATAAAACTGTGTTGCCTGTTCGGGCCTCATCGCTGGCAAGCCAGCTCCTACAGGGTAGCGGATACATCGATAACTTTTTCGATACTGGCACAATAATACTACTCCCGACTTGCTCATTTACTTATAGCGGCAAACCCGCCTGGCCCTACTAGATATTTAATATCGCCTAGCACTTATTGTTTGATCAAAAAACCTATCAGTTTTGCTAGGTTGTTGCGCAAGCAACCCGAGGTTAGTGTAACGACGTATTACCGAAGTGCATTTTCGATTTGGGGAACAGTGAAGCGTTCGACCATCAAAACCGGCTCTATCCCAAGACATACCACTACAACAAGGAAGTTGCGTAAAACTTGAGTGCACATTCCTGGGCACTCGAAACTTATTCTGCCTGCACCCGGAACTTTGACATTAAGCCGTCACACTTTCGCGTGCCCGAGCACTGCTGATTATTCAATCCAGTCTGGTTCTTATTGTTTGAACCGGCGTGATAAACACATGAGGTGAGTGCGATGCGTATCAGCATCTTTGGTTTGGGTTATGTCGGTGCAGTCTGCGCCGGTTGCTTGTCTGCACGGGGTCATGAGGTCGTTGGCGTTGATATTTCCGACACCAAGATCGACCTGATCAACAAGGGTAAATCGCCCATCGTTGAACCCGGCCTGGAAGAACTTCTTCAGCAGGGCATCAAGAGCGGTCGCCTGCGCGGCACGACCAGCTTTTCCGAAGCCATTCGCGACACCGACTTGTCGATGATTTGCGTCGCTACGCCAAGCAAGAAGAACGGTGACCTGGAAACGAACTTCATCGAATCGGTGTGCCGCGAGATCGGTCTGGCCCTGCGCGAGAAAAACACCCGCCACACCGTCGTCGTACGTAGCACCGTGCTGCCGGGCACCGTGAAGAACGTGGTCATCCCGGTCCTCGAAGATTACTCGGGCAAGAAAGCCGGCGTCGACTTCGGCGTCGAGGTCAACCCGGAATTCCTGCGCGAAAGCACCGCGATCAAGGACTACGACTTCCCACCGATGACCGTCATTGGCGAATTCGACAAGGCCAGCGGCGATGTTCTGCAATCGCTGTACGAAGCACTCGACGCTCCGATCATCCGCAAGGACGTCGAAGTGGCCGAGATGATCAAGTACACCTGCAACGTCTGGCATGCGACCAAGGTCACCTTCGCCAACGAGATCGGCAACATCGCCAAGGCTGTCGGCGTCGATGGTCGTGTCGTGATGGATGTGGTCTGCCAGGACAAGGCCCTGAACCTGTCGCAGTACTACATGCGCCCGGGCTTCGCCTTCGGCGGCTCCTGCCTGCCCAAGGACGTGCGCGCCCTGACCTACCGTGCAGGCGCGCTGGACGTGGAAGCACCGTTGCTCAACTCGCTGATGCGCAGCAACGAGTCCCAGGTCCAGAACGCCTTCGACATCATTTCCAGTCACGACAAACGCAAGGTCGCCCTGCTCGGCCTGAGCTTCAAGGCCGGCACTGATGACCTGCGCGAAAGCCCATTGGTGGAACTGGCGGAAATGCTGATCGGCAAGGGCTACAACCTGAGCATCTATGACAGCAACGTCGAATACGCGCGCATCCATGGGGCGAACAAGGACTACATCGAGTCGAAGATCCCCCACGTCTCGTCCCTGCTCAACTCGGACTTCGATCAGGTCATCAACAACGCCGACGTGATCATCCTCGGCAACCGCGACGAGAAGTTCCGCGCCATCGCCCAGAACGTACCCGAGGGCAAACAGGTCATCGACCTGGTCGGTTTCATGGCCAGGACCACTTCTGCGGCCCACCGTACCGAAGGCATCTGCTGGTAATCGCTGCGGGCCTTCGGGCCCTGCGCAACACCCTATGCCTGCCTTAACCAAATTCGGGCCCTGTGACCCGTTTAAACAGGCCCGATAACAAGACGGATGCAGATGATGCACAGGCTAAAACACAACCTCCTCCTGGCCGCCGGTTGGCTGTTCTATTTGAGCCTGCTCATGGCGATCGCCCTGATGCTGCCCAAAACCATTTTCGACCCTGAGTCGAAGTACTTCATCCTCCTGATAGGCGTCGTCGGTATCTGGCGTTATTCCGTGGGTGCCACGCATTTCCTGCGCGGCATGCTGTTTCTCTACGTGGTCTACCCGTATCTGCGGCGCAAGGTGCGCAAGCTCGGTGCGGCGGCTGACCCGTCCCACGTCTTTCTGATGGTCACCAGCTTTCGCATCGACGCGCTGACCACCGCCCAGGTCTACAGCTCGGTGATTCGCGAGGCGATCGCCTGCGGCTTCCCGACCACCGTGGTCTGTTCGCTGGTGGAGATGTCCGACGAGCTGCTGGTGAAAAGCCTCTGGGACAGGTTCAACCCGCCAGAGCGGGTCAAACTGGACTTCGTGCGTATCGCCGGGACCGGCAAGCGCGATGGCCTGGCCCACGGCTTCCGCGCGATTTCCCGCCAACTGCCGGACGATAACGCGGTGGTCGCGGTCATCGACGGCGACACCGTGCTCGAAGAGGGCCTGGTGCGCAAGACCGTGCCCTGGTTCAAGTATTTCGACAATGTCGGCGGCTTGACCACCAACGAATTCTGCGAAGTGCGCGGCGGTTACATCATGAGCCAATGGCACAAGCTGCGCTTCGCCCAGCGTCATCTCAACATGTGCTCGATGGCCCTGTCCAAGCGCGTGCTGACCATGACCGGACGCATGTCGATGTTCCGTGCCTCGGTGGTGACCAACCCCGAATTCATCGCCGACGTCGAAAGCGACTCGCTGCAGCACTGGCGTCTGGGTCACTTCAAGTTCCTCACCGGCGACGATAAGTCCAGCTGGTTCAGCCTGATGCGCCTGGGCTACGACACCTTCTACGTGCCGGATGCAGCGATCACAACGGTCGAGCACCCACCGGAAAAGAGCTTCATCAAGGCCAGCCGTAAATTGATGTTCCGCTGGTACGGCAACAACCTGCGGCAGAACTCGCGAGCGCTGGGCCTGGGTGTCCGCCGCCTGGGCCTGTTCACCAGCATGGTGCTGTTCGATCAGCGCATTTCGATGTGGGCCTGCCTGCTGGGCCTGACGCTCGCCATCATCGCCAGCATCAAGTTCAGCCCGGTCTACTTCCTGGTTTACCTGCTATGGATCGGCATCACCCGACTGATCCTGACGTTCCTGCTGCTGTGTACCGGCCACCCCATCGGCCCGGCCTACCCGCTGATCCTTTATTACAACCAGATCGCCGGCGCGATCATGAAGATCTACGTCTTCTTCCGCCTCGACCGACAGGCCTGGACGCGCCAGCCCACTGTCCTCAAGCGTGATCTGGCGAGCTTTCAACAATGGTTCAACACCTGGTCTTCCCGGACCATGACCTTCTCGGCGGTCAGCATTTTCGTAGCTGTGCTGATGGCCATGTGAGCCGGCCTCCAAATGGATTTAACAAGGAGTACCCCCATGAATGAAGCAGTGAACGGTAATGTCGTGCATGAAGCCCAAACCCAACGCCAACACGCCCGGGTGCGGATTGCGGCCAAGCTGAGCTACAAAGGCGCCGACACTGAAATCGACACGATCGAGGACCTCTCGGCTGGCGGCTTCTGCGTCCTCGCCAAACAGCCCCGGCGCGTGGGCGATGTGCTTCATGGTCGCCTGCAGTTTCTGATCGAAAACCTGATCATAGCCATGGACGTGGAGTTCCAGATCCGTTCATACGACCCGAGCAACGGCCGTACGGGCTGCCAGTTCCAGAACCTGGAGAAAAACGACATCAGCTTCCTGCGTTACCTGATCACCTCGCACCTGGCCGGTGAATGGGTGACCGTGAACGGTGTGCTGAACGCCCTGCAGCGCGACAACTTCACCAAGCCGCGCAAGCAAAAGGATGGCGGCAGCGGCATGAGTACCTTCGGTCGCCTGCGCGCCGTGATCTTCAGCCTGGGGATCTTTCTGGTCGGCCTCGCGGCCTTCGGCTTCATCGCCAAATCCTTGTACGGCATGTACTTCGTCAGCCATGCCGAAGCGGGTGTGGTCAGCATGCCGAGCGTGAACGTCACCATACCGCGCGACGGCACCGTGCAGAGCCTGGTGCAGGTACACGGCGAAGTCGCCAAAGGTGCACCGTTGGCTTCATTCAGCACCAGCATGCTCGATGTGTTCAAGGACCATCTGGACGAGAAGCAGCTGGAATCGGCCAAGATCGAGGAACTGTTCGGCAAGCAATTGAGCGGCACCCTGACCAGCCCCTGCGATTGCATCGTCTCGCAGCAACTGGTCGCTGACGGCCAGCCAGCCAGCAAGGGCGCGGTGATCTTCCAGCTGCTGCCGCGCAACAGCCAGGCCACTGTGGACGCACGCTTCAACCATCGCCATTTCGACGCCGTCCAGCCAGGCACCGAGGTCACCTTCCAGGTCGCCGGCGAAAACGATGTTCGTCTGGGGGAGATTGTCGACAGTTCGATTGTCAGCAGCCAACACCTGAGCAGAGAGGATTTGTCTTCGGATATTCGGGTGACGATCAAGCCTGATGAACCGCTGGACAGCGCATTGGAGGGGCGCCCGGTGGAAGTGATCAGTGATCGGGGTTCCTGGCTGGGCTGGTTGTTCGGTAAAGCTGCGGCTCGTGGACTCTGAAGGAGGCATGCCGGTGAAACTACGCGACGCTGGCGAGTGCTGCGCACTCGATCGCGGGCAAGCCCGCTCCCACAGAGTTAGTCCACTCAACACAAAACCCTGTGGGAGCTGGCTTGCCAGCGATGCTCTTAAAATCACCACATTGGCGATTGCTATCGGCCTCGGTGGCTGTGCCGGCCTACCCGACCAACGCCTGGCCAATGAAGCGCTCAAGCGCGGTGACACGGCATTGGCTGAACGCAATTACCGCCAGCTGGCGGATCTGGGCTACAGCGATGCCCAGGCGCGTCTGGGCCGCTTGCTGGTAGCCACGCCCGGTGCCAGCGAAGCCGAGCACATTGAAGCCGAAACCTTGCTGAGCAAGGCCTTTGCCAATGGCGAGAGCAATACCTTGGTCCCGCTGGCGATGCTCTACCTGCAATACCCGCACAGCTTCCCCGGGGTCAACGCGCAGCAGAGGATCGATCAGTGGCGCGCTGCCGGTTACCCCGAAGCTGATCTCGCTCAGATGTTGCTGTACCGCACCCAGGGTACCTTCGACCAGCATCTGGATGAAGTCGAGCGCATCTGCAAGGCGGCGCTGAGCACCACAGACATCTGCTACGTGGAGCTGGCGACCGTCTACCAGAAGCGCGGCCAGGCCGACCGGCAGGCCGAGATGGTCAAGCAACTGCAAGACGCTTACCAACGCGGCGCAGTCCCGGCCACGCGGGTCGACAGTGTCGCCCGCGTGCTCGCCGATGCCAAGCTGGGCAAGACCGACGAAAAAACCGCGCAGACCCTGCTTGAACAAGTCGCTGCAGCCAATCCAGCCTCCTGGGTCAGCCTGGCGCAATTGCTCTACGACTTCCCGGAACTGGGCGACGTCGACAAGCTGATGGCTTACATCGACAAAGGCCGTGCAGCCGATCAGCCCCGTGCCGAGCTGCTGCTGGGCAGGCTCTACTACGACGGCAAGATGGTCCCGGCCGACGCCAAACAAGCCGAAAGCCATCTGCAAAACGCCGCCGCCACCGAGAACAATGCTCACTACTACCTGGGCCTGCTGTACGGTCGCGGCTACCTGGGCCAGGTCGAGCCGCAGAAAGCCCTCGACCACCTGCTGACTGCCGCCCGTGGCGGTCAGAGCAACGCCGACTATGCGCTGGCGCGGTTGTTCTCCCAAGGGCACGGGACCAGGCCCGACCCGGTCAACGCTTATGTCTTCAGCCAACTGGCGCTGGCGCAAAACACACCGCAAGCCACCGAGCTTGCCCAGCAACTCAATGAACAACTGCCGCCGGCACAACGTGCCCAGGCCCAGCGCCTGTTGCAACAGGAACGGCGAATGCGCGCGCTGCAAGCAGACGGTGAGGATTCCCTATGAAACTCAATCCCTGGATGAAGGCCGGCATTGGCCTGGGCTTCGCCCTGATCTGGTCATGCCCGACCCTGGCAGCAAGGACCGCCGAGAAGAACTTCGGCCTGGACGTGAAAATCACCGGCGAGTCCGAAGCCGACCGTGACCTGGGCACTCGCTCCGGCGGCGACGTCAGCGGCGTCGGTCTGGACCTGCGCCCCTGGGTCTACGGCGAGCGCGGCAACTGGAGCGCCTACGCCATGGGCCAGGCGGTCGCTGCCACCGACATCATCGAGACCGACCCCCTGAACCAGTCATCCGATCAAGGTCAAACGCAAACCAGCAGCATCGACGGCCGTGAGCCGGACAAGAGCTACCTGGCCATGCGCGAGTTCTGGATCGGCTACAGCGGCCTGACCCCCTACCCTGGCGAGCAATTGAAGTTCGGCCGCCAGCGCCTGCACAACAATGACGGCATGTGGCGCGACACCAACATCGAAGCCCTCAACTGGACCTTCGACACCACCCTGCTGCGCGCCAACCTGGGCGTGGCCGAGCGCTTCAGCGAATACCGCACCGACCTGACCGAACTGGCCCCCGATGACAAGGATCGTGTGCATCTCTACGGCGATGTCGCGACCCAATGGCAACCGGGCCACTGGGCCGGCCTGCGCGCCCACCACAGCCATGACAGCGGCCACCTGGCCAACCCCGGCGAAGTGGTCGACGACCAGGACAAGACGCAAACCGGCGACCTCACCTGGCTGGGGCTGGAAGCCGACAGCGATGCCTACGACTTCCGCAACCAGAACACCCTCAACTACTGGGCCAGCGTGACCTGGCTGACCGGTGATCGTGACGCCCTCGACACCACCACGGTCAATGGCGAACAGATCGCCACCGGCAAGCAGAGTGGCGACGTCAACGCCTGGGCCACGGATTTGGGCATCCGCCTGCGCCTGGACCCGAACTGGCAAGTCGGCGCCGCCTACGCCCGTGGTTCGGACAACTACGAGCAGACCGGCCTTCAAAGCAACCGTTCCCGCTTCACCGGCACTCGCTCGTTCGTCCGCCGTTTCGGTGAGGCCTTCCGTGGCGAACTGGGCAACCTGCAGGCCGCGACACTGTTCACCTCCTGGCAACTGCGCGGCGACTACGACGCCAGCCTGATCTACCACAAGTTCTGGCGCGTCGATGGCGACCAGAACATTGAAGGCAGCAGCATCAATGCCGTGGTCGACGATAACGGCATCAACCGTCAGCTGATCCAGGGCGAGAACGACCTGGGCCAGGAAATGGATCTGGTGGTCACCAAGTACTTCAAGCAAGGCCTGCTGTCCGCGGCCCTGAGCCAGTCGATCGACGAACCGTCGGCGCTGGTGCGCCTGCGCGGGGGTGTATTCAAGCCCGGCGACGCCTACGGCAAGGAAGTGGATTCGTACATGCACCGCGCCTTCGTCGACGTGATCTGGCAATTCTGATGCAAGCCACCAAGGGAGCGATGAGATGAATATTCGACACCATGGCAGCCGGGGCCTGCTGGCCGCGACCTTGCTGGCCAGCAGTATCGTGCTGGCCAATGCCGCGGCACCCGCTTCGAATGCCAAGGCTTTGCAGCTGGCCAAGACCTACACCGTTACCAGTGCGCCGATCGAACCGCTGCACCTGGACAAGCCGGTGTTGCCGGATCTCACCGGTTACACCGCCGAAGCCGTGCAGGCCAGGATCGATCGTCGCCAGGCGGGCAAGGTCCAGGTGCGGCGCATGCTGCAGGAAGACACCCTGAAGGAGTTCATCGGTGGCGACAACAAGATGGCCGAATGGGTGGCGCACCAACATGACATTCCGCAGGCGATCTTTATCGAAGACGGCCATGTCAATCTCAAGGACCTGAGCAGGTCCCTGCCCAAACAATACTTCCGCGAAACCGAACCGGGTGTGTTCCTCGCTCGCCTGCCGATCGTGGTCGGACGCAAGGGCATCCTCGAGATCGACAAGCAGACCCGCGAACTGCGCCTGTCCCAGGAGGGTGGTTCGTTCCTGGTCAACGACGGCAAGCTGTTCGTCACCGACACCAGGGTCACCGCCTGGCGCGAGAAGGACAACGGCCCGGCCACCTTCCGCTCGCCCAAGGAATTCCGCCCGTTCCTGCTGTCCTGGGGCGGCACCGAGACCTATGTGGTCAACAGCAGGATGGCCAGCTTCGGCTACGCCAAGAGCAAGTCCTACGGCGTCAGCATTTCCCAGTACACCCCGGACATGGCCAAGACCATGAACCGCAGCGAACCGACCGGCTGGATCATCGGTTCCGAGTTCTCGGACATGTGGTACGGCTTCTATTGCTTCGAGACCCGGGACTTCGTGCTCAAGGGCAACACCTACCGCGACAACATCATCTACGGCATCGATCCGCACGACCGTTCGCACCGCCTGATCATTGCCGAGAACACCGTCCACGGAACCAAAAAGAAGCACGGCATCATCATTTCCCGCGAGGTCAACGACAGCTGGATCATCAACAACCGCATCTATGACAACAAGCTCTCGGGCGTGGTGATCGACCGTAACAGCGTCAATAACCTGATCGCCTACAACGAGATCTATCGAAACCACACCGACGGCATCACCCTCTACGAGAGTGGCGACAACCTGATCTGGGACAACCGGGTGATCAACAACCGTCGCCACGGCATCCGCGTGCGCAACAGCGTGAACATCCGCCTGTACGAAAACATTGCCATGGCCAACGGGCTGATGGGTGTCTACGGGCACATCAAGGACCTCACCGACACCGACCGCGACATCGCCCTGGACCCCTTCGACACCAAGGTATCGCTGACACTGGTCGGCGGTGAGCTGGCCGCCAACGGCCGCGGCCCGCTGTCGATCGACTCGCCGCTGAGCGTGGCGCTGTATCGGGTCTCCATGCATGCGCCGAGCAACCCCAATGGCATCAGCTTCTCCGGTGTACTGGGGGAGCATGAGGACGAAATCCTCGACCTGATGGTGCGCCAGCGCAAAGCCGTGCTGATCAACCCCGACGAACGCCAGCCCTGAATGCGCGACTGAGAAAGGTATTTTTATGCACCCACATCTTGTCAAACTGCTTAGCCTCTCGGGCCTGGTCGCCGCCATGCTGGCTGCCAGCGGCATCGCCCGTGCCGATGACGTGCAAGCGCCCGCGTTCAGTGCCGAGCCGTGCTGCAACCTCTGCCCCGAGGCTCACGACGCCAGCCGCTACACCACGCGCTATCAGCAGAACTTCACCACCCTGGTGCAGGCTGAAGGCGACTGGCTGTTCCGTACCCGCGAAGACCTGCGCACGGAATTCGACACCACACCCGAAGGCTACCGGCGCCTGCAGCAACTGCATGATGCCTTCAAGGCCAGGGGCGTGGAGCTGGTGGTGGTCTATCAACCGACCCGCGGCCTGGTCAATCGCAACAAGCTGCTGCCCGCCGACAAGGCCACCTTCGACTACGACAAGGCGCTGAAGAACTACCAGGCCATGCTCGCCCGTTTCAGCATGATGGGCTTTTGGGTACCGGACTTTTCGCCGCTGACCGACGAGCAACTGCCGCTAGCCGAGCAAGGCCACGATTTTTATTTTCGTGGCGACCAGCACTGGACCCCTTACGGCGCCGAGCGCGCGGCGAAGATCGTGGCCGAGAAGGTCAAACAGATCCCTGGCTTCGCCCAGATCCCCAAGCGCGAATTCGAGACCCACAAGTCCGGACGCATGGGCAAGACCGGAACCCTGCACAACGTTGCCGGGCAATTGTGCGGCACCAGTTATGCGTTCCAGTACATGGATCAGTTCGTCACCGAACCCAAGGGCGAAAGTGGTGGCGACGATCTGTTCGGCGATGCCGGCAACCCGCAGATCACCCTGGTCGGCACCAGCCATAGCGGCAAGAACTACAACTTTGCCGGCTTCCTGGAGCAATACATCGGCGCCGACGTGCTCAACGTCGCCTTCCCCGGCGGCGGCCTGGAAGGCTCGATGCTGCAGTACCTGGGCAGCGAAGACTTCCAGAAAAAGCCACCGAAGATCCTGATCTGGGAGTTCTCGCCGCTGTATCGCCTGGACCAGGAAACCATCTACCGGCAGCTGATGGCCCTGCTCGACAACGGCTGCGAAGGCAAGCCGGCGCAGCTCAGCGCCAAAACGACACTGAAACCCGGACGCAATGAGGTGATGGTCAATGGCAAGGTTGGCGACATCAAGCACCTCGACAACGGCAGTCACCAGATCGACATTCAGTTCGAAGACACATCGGTGAAAAACCTGCAGGCAACCCTCTGGTACATGAACGGCCGTCACGAAAGCGTGAAGATCGAAAAGCCGAAAACAGCCGAAACCGACGGGCGCTTCGCCTTTGAACTGCGCAACGATGGGGATTGGGCCGAGCAGAACCTGCTGGCCGTGGAAGTCCAGGGCCCCGAGGCCGGGAGCGCGCCGCAGCAAGTCACGGCGAAAGTGTGCAAACGCAACGTATTCCCTGGCCTCGCGCGCCACAACGCGCAAGCCGGGTTGTGAGACTCTCATGCAGACGTTGAAAAGCACCGCTGGAAAGCTGCCGTTCAGCCTGGCCCTGTTGGGCCCATTCGTACAGGCCGCGACACTGGTGCCACCGCAGGGTTACTACGCCGGCATCGAAAAACTGAAGACCGGCAAAAGCGGCTTCACGTGCGATGCCGTGCCCACGCCCTACACCGGCAAGCTGGTGTTTCGCAGCAAGTACGAAGGCTCCGACAAGGCGCGGGCGACCCTGAACGCCAAGGCTGAGAAAGCCTTCCGTGAATCGACCGCCAGCATCACCACCCTTGAGCGCGGGGTGAGCAAGCAGGTCATGCAGTACATGCGTGACGGCCGGCCCGAGCAACTGGACTGCACGCTGGACTGGCTGAGCAGTTGGGCCCGCGCCGATGCATTGACCTCCACGGACTTCAACCACACCGGCAAATCCATGCGCAAATGGGCACTGGGCAGCCTGTCGTCGGCCTGGTTGCACCTGAAGTTCTCCAGCTCGCACCCGCTGGCCGCGCATCAGCAGGAAGCCGAATTGATCGAGAACTGGTTCGGCAAGCTGGGTGATCAGGTGGTCAGCGACTGGAGCTTCCTGCCGCTGGACCAGGTCAACAACCACTCGTACTGGGCGGCCTGGTCGGTGATGTCCACGGCCGTGGTGACCGATCGCCAGGACTTGTTCGACTGGGCCGTGAGGGAATACCGAATTGGTGCCCACCAGGTCGACGATCAGGGCTTCCTGCCCAACGAACTCAAGCGCAAGCAGCGTGCCCTGGCCTACCACAACTATGCCCTGCCGCCGCTGGCGATGATCGCCAGCTTCGCCCAGGCCAATGGGGTTGACCTGCGCCCGGAGAACAACGGTGCGCTGAAGCGGCTGGGTGACCGGGTGCTGGCGGGAACCAGGGACCCGAGTGCGTTCAAGCGCAGGAACGGCGAGAAGCAGGACATGACTGACCTGAAGATCGACAGCAAGTACGCCTGGCTTGAGCCATGGTGCAGCCTTTATGCCTGCAGCCCGGAGGTGATCAAGCGCAAGCGGGGAATGCAGCCGTTCAAGAGCTTTCGCCTCGGCGGTGACCTGACCAGGGTCTATGACCCGACACACGAAACACACGGTTCCTGACCTCCTCGTTCCCACGCTCCGCGTGGGAACGCAGTGGCCGACGCTCAGCGTCGAGACGCAGAGCGTCAGGCGAGGCATTCCCACGCAGAGCGTGGGAACGAGGTGAATACCCCCGATTTTCATGGGGGGTTTGGGGGGGCTTTGCCCTCGACTGTTGAATAACAAGGAGAGATCGGGATGGTGTTTTCATCCAACGTGTTCCTGTTCCTGTTCTTGCCGGTCTTTCTCGGCTTGTACTACCTGAGCGGGCAACGCTATCGCAATCTGCTGTTGCTGGTTGCCAGCTACGTGTTCTACGCCTGGTGGCGGGTGGACTTCCTCGCGCTGTTCGCCGCCGTCACCCTGTGGAACTACTGGATCGGCCTGCGGGTAGGCGCGGCGGGTGTGCGGACCAAACCCGCCCAGCGCTGGCTGCTGCTGGGCGTGGCCGTGGACCTGTGCATCCTCGGCTATTTCAAGTACGCCAACTTCGGCGTCGACAGCCTCAACGCGATCATGACCTCGTTCGGCCTGGAGCCGTTCATCCTGACCCACGTCCTGCTGCCGATCGGGATCTCGTTCTACATCTTCGAGTCGATCAGCTACATCATCGACGTGTACCGCGGCGATACCCCGGCCACGCGCAACCTGATCGACTTTGCCGCCTTCGTCGCGATCTTCCCGCACCTGATCGCCGGCCCCGTGTTGCGCTTTCGCGACCTGGCCGACCAGTTCAACAACCGCACCCATACCCTGGACAAGTTCAGTGAAGGGGCCACGCGCTTCATGCAGGGTTTCATCAAGAAGGTGTTCATCGCCGACACCCTGGCGGTGGTCGCCGACCATTGCTTCGCCCTGCAGAACCCGACTACCGGTGACGCCTGGCTCGGCGCCCTGGCCTACACCGCGCAGCTGTATTTCGACTTCTCCGGCTACAGCGACATGGCCATCGGCCTGGGCCTGATGATGGGTTTCCGCTTCATGGAAAACTTCAAGCAGCCGTACATCAGCCAGTCGATCACCGAGTTCTGGCGGCGCTGGCACATCAGCCTGTCCACCTGGTTGCGCGACTACCTGTACATCACCTTGGGCGGTAACCGCAAAGGCACCCTGATCACTTATCGCAACCTGTTCCTGACCATGTTGCTGGGCGGGCTGTGGCATGGCGCGAACATCACCTACATCGTCTGGGGCGCCTGGCATGGCACGTGGCTGGCCATCGAGAAAGCCTTGGGCATCAACACCACGCCGCGCCGTTTCAATCTCGTGCGTTGGGCGCTGACCTTCCTGCTGGTGGTGATGGGCTGGGTGATCTTCCGTGCCGAGAACCTGCACGTGGCCGGGCGTATGTACGGTGCCATGTTCAGTTTCAGCGACTGGCAATTGTCCGAACTCAACCGCGCCAGCCTGACCGGCCTGCAAGTCGCCACCCTGGTTGTGGCCTACGCCACCCTGGCGTTCTTCGGCCTGCGTGATTTCTACCGCAATCAGCAACCACAACCGGTCGCCGTTGCTGTCGACGTACAGCAGGGCAACGCCATCGCCATCGACTGGTCGCTGTATGCCAGCCGTGCGCTGGTACTGCTGCTGTTCGTGGCCTCGATTCTCAAACTTTCGGCGCAGAGCTTCTCGCCGTTCCTTTACTTCCAGTTCTGAGGGCGCCGACCATGACCCGCTCATTACGCATCCTCTATATCGCGCTGTTCCTGGCCATGCTGCTGTGCCTGGGGGCCTGGTCCCTGCGCAGCTTCATGGGCTTCACCACCAACAGCGACGCCACGCTGCTCAACGGCCGCTGGGCCAAGGCCGTCGAGACCCACTACGACGACGAATTCCCGATCAAGCGCCTGGGCACCAACCTCTGGGCCGCGCTGGATTTCAAACTGTTCAACGAAGGTCGTCCGGGCGTGGTGCTCGGTCGCGACCAGTGGCTGTTCAGCGACGAGGAAATCAAACCGGTCGTCAACGAAGAACTGAACCTGCAAGGCAACTACGCGCTGATCGAAGGCGTGCGCCAGACCCTGAAAGAGCAAGGCGTGGAACTGGTGTTGGCGATCGTGCCGAGCAAGGTTCGCCTGTATCCGGAACACCTGGGTGAAGCCAAACCCGCAAGCATCCACGCCTACCTCTACCAGGACTTTCACGCCCGGGTCGCGGCGGACAAGATCCTCGCCCCCAACCTGCTCGGCCCTCTGCAACAGGCCAAGCAAAACGGTCAGCAAGTGTTCCTGCGCACCGACACCCATTGGACCCCGGAAGGCGCCGAGATCGTCGCCAACACCCTGGCCAGGGCGATCATCGACAAGTTCGTGCTTCGCGGCGAACCGCAGCGCTTCGTCACCACCCCAGCGGAAAAAGTCACGCACAAGGGCGACCTGCTTTTGTTCCTGCCGCTCGATCCGCTGTTCGCAAATCTGATGCCGCCCCATGAGCCGCTACAAAAGCGCAACACCGTGGCCGCCGAGCAAACTGCCGGTGACGACGCGCTGTTCACCAACAACGAAGTGCCGGTGGCCCTGATCGGCACCAGCTACAGCGCCAACCCCGACTGGAACTTCGTCGGTGCGCTCAAACAAGCGCTGCACAGCGACGTGATCAATTACGCCGAACAGGGCCACGGCCCGATTCAGCCGATGCTCGGCTACCTGAAGAGCGATGACTTCAAGAACAGTCCGCCACAGGTGCTGATCTGGGAGTTCCCTGAACGCTATCTGCCTGTTAACAACGAAATCGGCGACGCCGATCCGCAGTGGGTCGCAGCGCTCAAACAAGCCGGCGTGCGCCAACAGAACGTGACAGTCAACACTGAATCCGAAATGCCCGACCGGGCGCAAAACTGAAAGAGAGGCACTCCATGACGTTCACTCCCACTCCTCGTCTTGCCAAACGTTTCGCTCTGGTCGCTGGCCTCAGCGTGATATCGATTCAGGCTTTCGCCGGTGGCGATGCCGCGTTGTACGGCCCGACCGCACCCAAGGGTTCAACCTTCGTGCGCATCTACAACGCCGGCAATCAAGACGTGAGCGCCAGCGTCGGCACGACCAACCTCAACGAAGTCAAACCCCAGGCCAGCAGCGACTTCAGCTATATGCCCCAGGGCGACTACAGCGCCAAGGTCGGCAGCCAGACTTTGCCGGTGAAGCTCGCTTCCGACCACTACTACACCCTGGTCTACAACGTCGGTGGCCCACTGCAACTGGTCGATGAACCGCCGTTCAAGAACAGGCAGAAATCCCTGGTGCGCGTGCAGAACCTCAGCGACAAGGCGCTGACGCTCAAGACCGCCGACGGCAAGACCGACGTGGTCAAGGACGTGGCTGCCAAGGGCCGTGGCGAGCGTGAAATCAACCCGGTGAAAGTCAGCCTGGCGCTGTATGCCGGCGACACCAAAGTCAGCGACCTCAAGCCGGTGGCCCTGGAGCGCGGCGAGGCGGCGGTGCTGTATGTCACCGGCACCGGCAGCAGCCTGTCCCCGGTCTGGGTCAAGCGCCCAGTGTCCACCCGCTAACTCACCCTATTCTAATTTTTCAGGAGAAACCCCATGATCCCAGTCATTCTGTCCGGTGGTAGCGGTTCCCGCCTCTGGCCCCTGTCGCGCAAGCAATTCCCCAAACAGTTCCTGGCCCTGACCGGCGAGCACACCCTGTTCCAGCAGACCCTCGCGCGCCTGGTGCTCGAAGGCGTGGAGCACCCCATCGTGGTCTGCAACAAGGACCACCGTTTCATCGTCAACGAACAACTGGCCAACCTCAAACTGAAAACCCAGGCGATCCTGTTGGAGCCCTTCGGCCGCAATACTGCGCCGGCCGTGGCCCTCACCGCGATGAAGCTGCTCAACGAAGGACGTGACGAGTTGATGCTGGTATTGCCGGCCGACCATGTGATCGATGACCAGAACGCACTGCAACGAGCCCTGGCCCTGGCCACCGTGGCGGCCGAGCGCGGCGAGATGGTGCTGTTCGGCGTGCCGGCGACCAAACCGGAGACCGGTTACGGCTACATCAAGTCGAGCAACGATGCCCTGCTGCCCGAAGGCATTAGCCGGGTGGCCAAGTTCGTCGAGAAACCGAATGAGAAACGCGCGAACGAGTTCGTCCAGGCCGGCGGCTATTTCTGGAACAGCGGCATGTTCCTGTTCCGCGCCAGCCGCTTCCTCGAAGAGCTGAAAAAGCACGATCCCGACATCTACGACACCTGCCTGCTGACCCTGGAAGGCAGCAAGCACGACGGTGACAACATCGAGATCGACGAAGCCACCTTCGCCTGCTGCCCGGACACCTCCATCGACTACGCGGTGATGGAAAAGACCCAGGCCGCCTGCGTGGTGCCACTGAGCGCCGGCTGGAGCGATGTCGGTTGCTGGTCGTCACTGTGGGACGTCCACGAAAAGGATCACCACGGCAACGTGGCCAAGGGCGACGTGGTGGTCCAGGACAGCCGCAACTGCATGATCCACAGCAGCGGCAAGCTGGTGTCGGTGATCGGCCTGGACAACATAGTAGTGGTCGAAACCAAGGACGCCATGATGATTGCCCACAAGGACAAGGTTCAGGGCGTCAAGCAGCTGGTCAACACCCTGAACGAGCAAGGCCGCAGCGAAACCCAGAACCACTGCGAAGTCTATCGTCCATGGGGCTCCTACGATTCGGTGGACATGGGCGGACGTTTCCAGGTCAAGCACATCTCGGTCAAACCGGGTGCCTGCCTGTCCCTGCAGATGCACCACCACCGCGCTGAACACTGGATCGTCGTCTCGGGCACCGCTGAAGTCACCTGTGACGAGAACGTGTTCCTGCTGACCGAGAACCAGTCGACCTACATCCCGATCGCCTCGGTGCACCGCCTGCGCAACCCGGGCAAGATCCCGCTGGAGATCATCGAGGTGCAGTCAGGGAGCTACCTGGGTGAGGATGATATTGAGCGGCTCGAGGATATTTACGGGCGGACTGTGCCAGGGGTGTCGATCAAGACGATTGCGCGGTGAAACCGGAAGGCCCTTCGGGCCTTATCGCTGGCAAGCCAGCTCCCACAGGAATTACATGTGCCCTGTACTCTGTGGGAGCGGCGGTGCGACGACTCGACTTGCCCGCGATAAGGGCGCCGCGGTTATATCGGCTCGACAATGGCCGATGCATCAGCAGCCAAAGGCGCAAGCGTGCCCTGCCGCCCTGCTTCGTGCCCCTCTTCCCCCAAACGCCGCGACTCAGCCTCAATATCTTCGGCACTGCGATGGCGATAGTCGGCATGGAGCCACTTGACCAGCCCATAAGCCATGGCCACCAACAGGAACAGGAACGGAATCGAAGTCAGAATGACCGAGGTCTTCACGGTTTTCAGGGAGATCTGGTTGGCAATCATGGTCAACGGTACCAACGCCAGCATCACGCACCAGAACAGACGCAGGAAGGGCGAAGGGTCGCGGCCTTCGGGCAGGTTGCGGGTGGTCGCGGCGGCTACGGTGTAGGCCGAAGCGTCAATGTGCGAGGCCAGGAAGATCACCATCACGAATAGGTAAAACGCGGTCGCCAGGGTCGACATGGGGAAACCATCGAGCAAGTGGGTGATGGCCACCTCCCCGCCCTGGCTGGCAACGATGGCCGGTACGTCAAGATGCCCCTGGATCAACTGATCGATACCATAGCCGCTGAGGCTGCCGAAGATCACCCAGCAACTCACGCTGCCACCGAGCAACAACGCCGCCGAGACTTCTTTCAGGGTACGGCCACGGGAGACGCGGGCGACGAAGATGGATACCGCTGGCGTATAGGAGATGGCCCAGAACCAGTAGAACACCGTCCAGTCGCGGGTGAATTCGCCACTGCCCGAAGGGTCGGTGAACAGACTCATGTGCAGGAAGTTGGAAAACATCAACCCCACGCCATTGACCGTGTTGTTGACGATGAAGCCGGTCGGCCCCACCACCAGCACAGCCAGGGCACAAAACAGCGCACCCCAGCAGACCATGCTCGCCAGACGCTGCATGCCGCCTTCCAGGCCGATGTAAGAGCTGAGCGAGAAGATGCTTGCGATCAGCAGTACGATGCCCGCTTGCATGACGAAGTTGTTTTCCAGCCCCGTCAGGTTGGACAGGCCGTTGGAAAAGGTCAGCGTCGTGACCACCATGGTCACGGTGAGCCCGCCAAAGGTGCCGATCAGGAAGAGGATGTCGACCAGCCGCCCAACCGGGCCGTCTGCCTTGAAGCCGGTGACCGCTTCAATGATGCCAGCCAGACTGAGCTTGTTGTGCTTGCGCACGTGGTAGTAGTACGCCATCGCCATGCCGCCGACTGCGTAACAGGCCCAGGTGCCGAAACCCCAGTGGAAGAAGGCATAGGCGATGCTCATGTCCAGCGCCTGGGTCGACTTGGCTGCGATGTTCAGGCCCGGTGTGTTGTAGTAATAGGCCCATTCCACCAGGCCCCAATAGAGCGTGGCCGAACTGAGGCCTGCGCAGATGAACATGAAGATCCAGGGAATGGTCTTGAATTCGGGCTGGCCCGAACCCAGACGGATATTGCCGTACTTGCTGAAAATGATGAACAGCGAACCCACCACGAAGGCCAGGAAGATGACCAGCACCGGCGCCGAGAGCAGGCTGGTGGCGGACAGGAACAACTCATGGGCCACCTGTTCCGAGCGCACCGGGAAGGCCGCCAGGGCGTATACGGTGAGGAAAATCGAAACCACGCTGACCACAATCAGCAGGTAGTCCTTGCTGGCCTTGAGGCGCTCTGTATCCGGCTGAGCCGGAGTCGCTTTCACGGAAATTTTCATAGGATCCCTTCTAAACCGGCTGTGTTGGTTTTTATTATCGAGCGGTGGCTACTTTGCTCCATGCACCTGCTGATCGGCATGGTACGACGACCGCACCAACGGCCCCGAAGCCACATTCCTGAACCCCATCTGCAACCCCTGTTCGGCAAACCAGGCAAAGGTGTCCGGGTGCACGAAGCGCTGCACCGGCAGGTGGCTGCGCGAGGGTTGCAGGTATTGCCCCAGGGTCAGCATGTCGACCTGATGCTCGCGCATGCGCTGCATCACTTCGATCACTTCTTCATCGGTCTCGCCTAGCCCAAGCATCAGCCCGGACTTGGTCGGCACGCCCGGTACGCGCTTTTTGAAGTTCTCCAGCAAGTCCAACGACCACTCGAAATCCGAACCGGGCCGCGCGGCCTTGTACAGGCGTGGCACGGTTTCCAGGTTGTGGTTGAACACGTCCGGCGACTCCTGTTCGGTGATGGCCAGGGCCACGTCCATGCGCCCCCGATAATCGGGCACCAGGGTTTCCAGCTGGATGCCTGGCGACAGCTTGCGGATCTCGCGCAAGCAATCGACGAAGTGCTGGGCGCCACCATCGCGCAGGTCGTCCCGGTCCACCGAGGTGATGACCACGTACTTCAGGCGCAGATCGGCGATGGCGATCGCCAGGTTCTTCGGCTCGTCGACGTCCAGCGGCTTGGGCCGGCCGTGACCGACATCGCAGAAAGGACAACGCCGGGTGCAGATGTCGCCCATGATCATGAAGGTCGCCGTGCCGCCGGAGAAACATTCGCCCAGGTTCGGGCAGGACGCCTCCTCGCAGACGCTATGCAGCTTGTGCTTGCGCAGCAACGCCTTGACCCGCGCCACCTCAGGTGACGTGGGAATTTCCACGCGGATCCAGTCGGGCTTGCGCGGCACCTCTTCGGTGGGCAGGATTTTCACCGGGATGCGCGCCACCTTTTCGGCACCGCGCAGTTTCACCCCGGCCTGCAAGGGTTGCGGGCGAGTGGCAACAGACAGGGTTTCGTTCATGATCATGCTCCAGCAATCGGGCCTTCAGCCCCGGTAATAACGTTGCGCCACGAACGGCGTGCGGACCACGTGCATCGACACCAGCTTGCCGCGCACCTGGGCGAAGACTTCGGTCTCCAGCGACGCAAAGGCGCTCTCCACATAACCCATCGCCAGAGGCCCGCCCAGGCTCGGGCCGAACCCGCCGCTGGTGACGCGGCCGATCACCTGCTCCTGGGCGTTGACGATCAACGCCCCTTCACGCACCGGCACCCGCTCCGTGGGCAACAGCCCGACACGCTTGCTGACCACCCCTTCGCGCTGCTGGGCGAGGATACGCTCGGCACCGGGGAAGCCACCGGCGCGCACCCCCTCGGCACGCCGCGCCTTGGAGATGGCCCAGGCCAGGCTGGCCTCGATCGGCGTGGTGCGTTGTTCCATGTCGTGGCCATACAGGCACAGGCCGGCTTCCAGGCGCAGCGAGTCGCGGGCGCCCAGGCCGATGGCCTTGACCTCCGGCTCGGCCAACAAGGAACGGGCAAGCATTTGTGCGTCCGCCACCGGCACGGAGATCTCGTAGCCATCTTCGCCGGTATAACCCGAGCGGCTGACGTAGCAGTCGACGCCGAGCAACTTCACGCTGGCGAATTGCATGAAGGTCATGGCCTTCACCTCAGGCGCCAGGCGGCTGAGCACCGTGGCCGCCGTCGGGCCTTGCAGGGCGAGCAAGGCCCGGCTGTCGAACAGCGACTCGACTTCGCACTGCCCTTCCAGGTGCTGCTTGAGGTGAGCCAGGTCCTGCTCCTTGCAGGCGGCGTTGACCACCAGGAACAGGTAATCACCGGCGTTGGCGACCATCAGGTCGTCGAGGATGCCACCGTCGTCATTGGTGAACAGCGCGTAGCGCTGCATGCCCACCGGCAGATCGATGATATCGACCGGTACCAGGGTCTCCAGAGCCTTGGCGGCGCCCGCGCCGTGCAGACGGATCTGGCCCATGTGCGAGACGTCGAACAGGCCGGCCTGTTCACGGGTGTGCAGGTGTTCTTTCATCACGCCCAAGGGGTACTGGACCGGCATGTCATAGCCGGCGAAAGGTACCATGCGTGCGCCCAGTTCCAGGTGCAGGGTGTGCAGTGGGGTTTTTTGTAGTTGTTCGGTGGACATGGGTGACTCCTAGCATTCGATGATATTGACGGCCAGCCCGCCGCGGGCGGTCTCTTTGTATTTGCTTTTCATGTCGGCGCCGGTCTGGCGCATGGTGCGAATCACCTTGTCGAGGGAAACGAAGTGCTGCCCATCCCCGCGCAAAGCCATGCGCGCCGCGTTGATGGCCTTGACCGAGCCCATGGCGTTGCGCTCGATGCAGGGCACCTGTACAAGCCCGCCAATCGGGTCGCAAGTCAGCCCCAGGTTGTGTTCCATGCCGATCTCGGCGGCGTTTTCGACTTGCTGCACCGTGCCGCCAAGCACCTCACACAAGGCACCGGCAGCCATCGAACAGGCCACGCCCACTTCCCCCTGACAGCCGACTTCAGCCCCCGAAATCGAGGCATTTTCCTTGTAGAGAATGCCGATCGCGGCGGCGGTCAGCAGAAAGCGCACCACCCCGTCCTCGTTCGCCCCCGGCACGAAACGCGTGTAGTAATGCAGCACCGCCGGGATGATGCCGGCCGCGCCGTTGGTGGGTGCCGTGACCACGCGCCCGCCGCTGGCGTTTTCTTCGTTTACCGCCAGGGCGTAGAGGTTGACCCAGTCGAGCACCGAAAGGCTGTCCCGCAGGTTCGCTTCAGGACTTGCGTTGAGCTGACGGTGCAAGGCCGCCGCGCGACGCTTGACCTTGAGCCCGCCGGGCATGATCCCTTCGTTGCGACAGCCCGCCTGGACGCAGTCCTGCATCACCTGCCAGATGTGCAGCAAGCCCTGGCGCGTCTGCTCCGGGCTGCGCCAGGCCTTTTCGTTCTCGGCCATCAACTGGCTGACCGAAAGGCCATGCTGAGTGCATTGCGCCAGCAGCTCGCGCCCGCTCAGGAAGGGAAAACGCAACGGGGTGCGGTCTTCCACAATGCGGTTGACGCCGACGGCCTCCTCGTCCACGACGAAACCGCCACCCACCGAGTAATACTCGCGGCTGCACAGCTGCAAGCCTGCTGCATCGAAGGCGCGCAAGATCATGCCGTTAGGGTGGTAAGGCAAGGGTTTGCGGATCATCGCCAAGTGTTCTTTCTCGACGAAGCGGATGGTCTTCTCACCCAGCAGCGACAATGTCCCGGAACCCCGGATCGTCGCCAGCCGCGCTTCGACCGTGGAAGTATCCACGGTGTCCGGGTACTCGCCCTCCAGCCCCAGCAACACGGCCTTGTCGCTGCCGTGGCCCTTGCCGGTGGCGCCGAGCGAGCCATACAGCTCGGCGCGCAGGCTCGCCACCTGGGTCAGCAGCCCTTGCGCCTTGAGGCCCTCCACGAAGCGCACGGCCGCGCGCATCGGCCCGACGGTGTGGGAACTGGACGGGCCGATGCCCACCTTGAACAGATCAAAAACACTTAGCGACATACACGCCTCCGCAAATCGAACCCTGGGTTCAGGCCGGGTAAACCGGGAACAGTGCGCAGAGCTCCGCCACCTGTTTGGCCACCTGGGCCTCGACATCGGCATCGCCGAGGTGGTCGAGGATGTCGCAGATCCAGGTCGCCAGGGCGCGGCATTCCGGCACCTGGAAGCCACGGGTGGTCACCGCCGGGGTACCGATGCGCAGGCCTGAAGTCACGAATGGCGATTGCGGGTCGTTGGGCACGGCGTTCTTGTTCACGGTGATATGGGCACGCCCGAGGGCTGCATCCGCGTCCTTGCCAGTGATGCCCTGGCGAATCAGGCTGACCAGGAACAGGTGGTTGTCGGTGCCGCCAGAGACCACGTCATAGCCGCGC
>NZ_VXCP01000039.1 GCF_011355085.1 Pseudomonas akapageensis
CAACCATAGAATCTCCCACAGGGACTGCGTCGGTCCCCCCTGTGGGAGCTGGCTTGCCAGCGATAGGGCCCTGACAATCGACACAGAATCAAGGCTCCAACCCAATCCCCCGCAAAATCACACTGGTCACCGTCTGCACCGCCCGCTCGAACTGCATGTGCGACAACGGCCGATGCTCATTGAGCAATGTCACCTGATGGCTGAAGTCGGCGTAGTGCTGGGTCGAAGCCCAGATCATGTACAGCAGGCTCGAAGGCTCCACCGCGAGGATGCGCTTGTCCTCGACCCACTGGCGGATTTTCGCTTCCTTCATTTTCGCCCAGTCGTACAGGCTCTCATCCAGCCTCAGGCCGAGGCCCGGCGCGCCCTGGATGATTTCGTTGGCCCAGACTTTCGAACCGTGGGGCCGAGTCCTCGAGTGGTTCATCTTGGCGCGGATGTAGCTGCTCAGGACCACGCGCGGGTCATCGTACATTTCGAAGCACGAGGCATCCTCCTTCCACACTTCCAGCAAGCCGAGAAGTACGGCCTGATACAACGCACTCTTGGTGCTGAAGTAGTAATGCAGGTTGGTGCGCGGCAGGTCGGTTTCTGCCGCAATGTCGCCCATGGACGTGCCACGGTAGCCCTTTTCGGCAAAGACCTTTTCAGCCGCCAGCAGGATTTTTTCGACGTTGCGCCGACGAATTTCGATCTTGTGGTTGGCCATCGCCCCTTCCCGATACGACTAAGGTATCCAAGGGATAGAGCATTCATTCCAAAAACTCAAATATCTTGTTCCAGGTCCCGTGTTTTTCACCACGGCTTTACCCTGGATACTTGACTGCATACCTCTTACCCGCAAAGAAGGAACCCGCACATGAGTATTCCCCCACTGGGCCTCGGTACTTTTCGCCTCAAGGGCCAGGTTGTGATCGATTCGGTCCGCACTGCCCTTGAACTCGGTTACCGGGCCATCGATACCGCGCAGATCTACGGCAACGAAGCCGAGATCGGCCAGGCCATTGCCGAAAGCGGCGTGCCGCGCAAGGACCTGTTCATCACCACCAAGATCTGGACCGAAAACCTCTCGGCCGACACGTTGATCCCAAGCCTCAAGGAAAGTTTGAGCAAGCTGCGCACCGACCATGTCGACCTGACCCTGATTCATTGGCCGTCGCCCAAGGGCGCGGTGCCTGTCGCAGAATTCATGACCGCCCTGGCCGAAGCCAGGGCCCAAGGCCTGACCAGGCAGATCGGGGTTTCGAACTTCACGGTCGCCCTGCTTGAACAAGCCATAGCCGTGGTCGGCGCCGACGCCATCGCCACCAACCAGATCGAACTGCACCCCTACCTGCAGAACCGTACGCTGGTGGCGTTCGCTCGCAGCAAGGGTATCCACATCACTTCGTACATGACCCTGGGTTATGGCAAGACCCTGCAGGACCCGGTAATCCAGCAGATCGCCAGTCGCCACCAGGCCACACCGGCCCAGGTCGCACTGGCCTGGGCCATGCAACTGGGTTACGCGGTGATTCCGTCATCGACCCGACGCGAAAACCTTGCAGGCAACCTCAAGGCCACTGCATTGCACTTGAGCGCCGAAGACATGGCTCAAATTGCAGCGCTGGAGCGTGGCGAACGGCTGGTCGACCCTGAAGGCATCGCGCCTGCCTGGGATTGAAGCCGCCCTCAGTCGTAGTAGCTGCACACGTTCGCGAGCTTGCGGTAGATGAGCTCGTGCTGCTGGCCCGACGAATCGAGGTAGGTCATTTGCGCTTTCACGACCTGACAGACCTGTTGGTCGGGCTCAGTCAGCGAGATGACCTTGGCGACGTCCAGCTTCATGCCGTACTCATATTCCACGGGCGCGGTCTGCGCCCCCACCCCGCAACTGATGAAGGCGACAGCCATCATGCTGGTGCCTAGCCACAAACGCATATTCATGACAGTTCTCCGAACTTGGGCTAACGGGTTCGGACGCCCGAGCGGCTCGGGAGCCCACCGTTACCCCTAAAGTGTGGAGGGCCTTTTGCCATTGCGTCGGCCTTGGGGATCAACGGTAATTCACACCGCCGGCGCCTGCCGAAAACTCACCGCCAGACGATTCCAGCAATTGATGGTGGCGATGGCCATCGTCAGGTCCACCTGTTCGCCTTCGTTGAACTGGGCCTTGACCTGGGCATACACCTCATCGGGGACATGACTGTCGGCCACCAGGGTCACGGCCTCCGTCCAGGCCAGCGCGGCCCGTTCGCGTGGGGTGAAGAAGTCGCTGTCGCGCCACACCGCCAGGGCGTACAGGCGCCGTTCGGTCTCGCCCTGCTGACGCGCGTCAAGTGCATGCATGTCCAGGCAGAACGCACAGCCATTGAGCTGGGAGGCACGCATCCTGATCAGGTCGAGCAAGGGCCTTTCGATGCTCAATTGGCTGGTCTGGGCCTCCAGCGTGATCATGGCTTTCATGGCCTTGGGTGAAGCGCTGTAGTAATCCAGTCGTGGTGGCATGGGTACCCCCTCCGTTTGATCGTCGCAAGCGTGACTGTAAGCCGCAGACGGGTGCGCACCTATAGCCAATTTCCGGGAAAAACGGGAGGCAACTGTTCAGCGCCACGGCCCCGGCGTACTCTGCTCGAAATCCCCACGGATACAGGAAGATCCCGCCCCTTCATGGAACTCCATATCAATCTTCAGGGCCGCAAGGACCTGGCCGAACAACTCTACCGGCAACTGCGCGAGGGCATCGAAAGCGGCAGGCTGGCGGCCGGCACGCAACTGCCCCCCACGCGGCTGTTGGCCGAGCAACTGGGCGTATCGCGCAAGACCGTCGCCGACACCTATGCCCGCCTGACCTACGACAACCTGCTGACCGGCAAGGTTGGCAGCGGTACCTTCATCAATGCGCGCAGCACCAACCCGACGCGCCAGGCCCAACCCTCGAGCCTGGCCAGTGCCGCCGTGGTCGAATTATGGCGGGAAATGCAACTGCCCCTGCGCCCCGCCGCCATGGCGGGCACGCTGCGCTATGACTTCATCGGCGGGGCCTCGATCAAGAGCCACTTCCCCTTCGACGAATGGCGTCGTTGCACGTTGCATGCGTTGCGCCAGAGCAGCCGTACGCAAAGCTTCTACAGCCTGGCCGAGGGCCTGCCGGAACTGCGCGAGGCCATTGCCCGGCATGTCTCGTTTTCCCGGGGGGTGCGTTGCAGCGCCGAAACCGTGCTGGTCAGCAATGGCGCCCAGCAGGCGCTGGACCTGGTCTCGCGGGTGCTGATCGAACCCGGTTGCAAGGTTGCCATGGAAGATCCCGGTTACCCGCCGGCACGCTTGTTGTTCATGGCCCAGGGCGCCGACGTCACTGGCGTGCCGGTGGATGCCGAAGGCATGCGCGTGGAGCTGATCCCCGAAGGCACGCGACTGATCTATGTCACGCCCTCCCACCAGTTCCCCCTGGGCATGCCGATGTCGCCGGCGCGACGCGAGGCGTTGCTGGCCAGGGCGCAGGTGTTGGGGGCAATCATTATCGAGGACGACTACGACAGCGAATTCCGCTACGAGGGCCGACCCGCCGACTCGCTGCAGAGCATGGATAGCCACGGCCTGGTGGCATACATCGGGACCTTCTCCAAGACCCTGTTGCCCGAGTTGCGACTGGGCTACGCGGTCCTGCCCCCGGCCATCCACGCCGCGGTGTGTGTTGCCAAGCAGCTGACCGACTGGCATACCCCGACCCTGAGCCAGTGGGCATTGGCCAAATTCATCAGCGAGGGCTGCCTGCTCAAGCATATCCGCCGTTGCCATGAGGTGTATGCGGCGCGGCGCGAGCGTATCCAGGCACGCTTCAACGATGACCTGGCGCCCTGGTTCGAACTGGTGCCCTCCACCGCCGGCTATCATCTGGCAGTGATGTGCAAGGTGGCGGTGGATGTTCCCTTGCTGATCTCCCTGGCGCGCAAGGTCGAAGTCGGCCTTTATGACCTGGCACCCTTCTATTATCAGGCCTCGCCAAAAGCGGGCCTGCTGCTGGGCTTCGGTGCCATCGAATCGTTGGACATCGATACCGCGCTGGATCGGGTGCGCGACATCCTGCTGCAGATTGGCCAGGGCATTTAGCCAACAATTGGCTATTTTTTGCTCGCCGCCCAGTCCTTACCATGACGCCATCGCCGCCCGCCCCGGGCGGCCCTCCATGAAGGCATCGGCATCATGAGCGAACCGACGGTTGCAACCAACATCGTTTTGTTACGTGCCCTTGAAGTTGATAGCGCACGGGTGGGCGAGCGGCTGCAGGCCTTGCTGCCGTCGCTGCGTGCCGCGCAGGGCTGTCTGGGGTATTCGGCGGTGGACAGTCTGGAGAAGCCTGGAGAGTGGGTTGTCTGCGGGATCTGGAGTTCGAACTCGGCGATGCGGGCGCACTTTGAATCGGCGGAGATTCAGGGGGTGTTCCGGCTGCTTGATTGTCGGTTGGTGCGCAGTCTGGAGTGTCAGTGTTTTGCTGCGTGATGAGTAGCTGATTATTCAACAGGAAGGTGCAATCGGACTTCCATCGCATCGTGCAACAAGCGAACCACTTCAATCACATCGCCATCGCATAACCGGTAAAACACGATATGCCGAGGCCGCTGAACCTTGTCCACCGAAGAACGAGAGCGACAATGGAAAAGATGCAGACTCCTGAGTCCGGGAGCGATCTCGTCACGTGGGCTGCTTCCAATCCGATCAGGTTCTGAGGCAATGTCATTCAATGCAGCCAGGATCGGGCCTTGGTAACGACGCCTGGCTTCGTGGCCGAACTGGGCTTGAGAATACTGAAGGATGTCGATGATATCGGCGCGCGCATCCTGGGATATTCGATACTTCCCCATCCTCAGTGCTTCTCACCCGCCTGCTGACCGAGCTCCTCAAGGTACTGCTGCAACTCCTCGCCGCTAACCTCGTCGTACTGTCCGCTTTCCAGTTGCATGATCCCGCGTGACGTTGCCCGTTTGAGCGCCTCGATCTTGGCCGACTCCTCTGCTTCTTGCTGAAGCAGAAGGCGAAGGCCTGCGCGCATCACTTCGCTGAAGTTCTGATAACGACCTGTTTCTATCAAGTTATCGATGTCCTGTGACAGGTTGCCAGGGAGGACCACATTTCGGGTAGGCATGGCCTGCTCCAGTAGAATTATCGAGCATGGCATATAATGCCATGCCCTGTGGGAATTCACAATTTCCATATCTCTCGTTAGTCGACATATCCCTGGATTGGCCCCCTGACAAACGAACCAATTGGCTATTCGTCCCTGCCAGATCAGCCGCTAAGGTATTCCCAACACCGCCGAGTGCGGTCACTACCGGAGAATCAACATGAACAAGCGTATCGAATGGGCCAAGCAATCCCCCGAAGCCTACAAAGCCATGGTCGGCCTGGAAATGGCACTGGGCAAATCCGGCCTGGAAAACTCATTGCTGGAGCTGGTCCGCCTACGCGCCTCGCAGATCAATGGCTGCGCCTACTGCGTCAACATGCATGCCAACGACGCGCGCAAGGCCGGTGAAACCGAAGCACGCCTGCAGACCCTCAGCGTCTGGGAGGAAACCACCTTCTTCACCCCGCGCGAACGCGCCGCGCTGGCCTGGGTGGAAAGCCTCACGCTACTGTCGATCCACCACGCCCCTCAGCACCAGTACGAAGCCTTGCTGGAGCACTTCAGTGAGTCGGAAATCGCCAACTTGACCCTGGCCATCGCCGCCATCAATGCCTGGAACCGCTTTGGCGTAGGTTTCGCCATGACCCCGGCCTGATCCACCCGCCTCAACCCGCGATCGGCGCGCCACGCCCACGCCGCGTGCGCAGCCGATAGCTGCCGGGGCTTTCCCCCGTCCACTTCTTGAACGCCCGGTGAAACGCGCTGGGCTCCTGGAAACCGGTCTGCTCGGCGATCTCGGCGATGCTCAGGCCGGTTTCACGCAAGCGCTCGAACGCCATTGCCCGACGCACCTCGTCCTTGATCTCCTGGAACGAACGACCTTCTCGCTCCAGCTGCCGGCGAAAGGTCGTCGGGCTCAAGCCCTGCTCCTGGGCCATGGCCAGCAATGTCGGCCACTGTCCGTACTGGCTGCCGCGCAGTCGTTGAAACACCTGTGCGGCCAGGCCATGCTGATTGCGAAAGCGGATCACCAGCCATTGCGGTGCACTGCGCAGGAAGGTCTTGAGCGCCGCCAGATCCTGGATCACCGGCAAGCGCAGCCAACTGGCAGCGAATTCGATCTCGGTGCGCCCCGCCCCCAGGGTCAGGTTCGGCCCCCACAGCAGCGGATCGTCGTCCAGCGGCGGGCGCGGGTCGCACAGTTCCGTGCGGTCGATGGGAATGCGTCGCCCACCCAGCCAGCACAACAGGCTGATGATCAGCACCAGGAAGGTTTCTTCGGCCAGGCTGCGCGCAACCGGATCCTGAATGCGGGTTTCCAGACTGATCACCGCTCGCTGGCCACGCAAGCTGAGGGTACCGCGCATATCACGCAAAAACAGCGCAAAATAGGCCAGGCACTGGCGCAGGGCTTTTTCCAGGTTCGGTTCCTGGATCAATCCCCGGCAGATCAGCGCGAAGCTGCCCAACGGCATGCCGTGGGAGTCCAGATGGAAGAACTCGTCATCCATTTCGCGGATCAACAGCAACCACAGCTGCGCGAAGGCCGAGGCCGGCACGCGCGCGGCCATATCCTCGAAGGTGTGCGCCGCGATACCCACCTGCGCCAGCAAGCGCTCGACGCGCTCTGGCTGAGCGCGCAGCCCATAAACCATGGCATGGACAAAGTAGACCGCGACCGAATCGTTTTCCCGCATGAGATCTTCCGGCATGACGCCAGTGCACTGTGGCAAAAAATGCCAACTGCACTGGACAGTTTCGGCATAGGCCAAGGCCATTGCCGCCCCTAGACTCGATGCATCCCCCTGGGTGGCCGTTTCAGGGCTCAAGGGCATGACAAAGTCGACCGGCACCAATAGCACGTCGGCCGACAACTGCCAATGCCTTTGCCACAACGCCCCCCGTTATCGATCAGTGGAGTCATCATGAGCAACAACGAAATTTTTGTAGTCAGCGCCGCCCGTTCGGCAATCGGCAGCTTCGGTGGTTCGCTCAAGGATGTGCCGCTGTCGCAACTGGCCTCCGACATCACTCGCGCCGCCCTGGAGCGCTCCACCCTGGCGCCTGAGCAGATCGGCCATGTGGTCATGGGCACCGTCATCCCTACCGAGCCTCGCGATGCCTACCTGGCCCGCGTCGCCGCCATGAATGCCGGCATTCCCAAGGAAACGCCGGCCTTCAACGTCAACCGCCTGTGCGGCTCGGGCCTGCAAGCCATCGTTTCGGCCGCGCAAAGTCTGATGCTCGGCGATGCCGGCGCGGTCATTGCCGCCGGTGCCGAGTCCATGAGCCGCGGCCCTTACCTGCTGCCCGCAGCGCGTTGGGGTGCCCGCATGGGTGACATGCAGGCGATCGACCTGATGCTCGGCGTTCTGCACGACCCCTTTGCCGGTATGCACATGGGCATCACCGCCGAAAACGTCGCGGCAAAATTCGGCATTACCCGCCAGATGCAGGATGACCTGGCCCTGGCCAGCCAGCAGCGCGCTGCCCGCGCCATCGCCGAAGGTCGTTTCGTCGACCAGATCGCGCCGATTGAAGTGGCCAGCCGCAAAGGCAAGACACTGTTCGCCATCGACGAGCACGTGCGTGGCGATGTCACCGCCGAGCAACTGGCCGCCATGCGTACCGCCTTCAAGAAAGACGGCACAGTGACCGCCGGCAACGCCTCGGGCCTCAATGACGGCGCGGGTGCCATGGTGCTGGCAACCGGCGACACCGTGCGTCAGCAAGGCCTGCGCCCGATCGCCCGCCTGGTCGCCTACGCCCACGCCGGCGTCGAACCCGAGCTGATGGGCCTGGGCCCGATCCCGGCCACTCGCCTGGTCCTGCAGAAGGCCGGCCTGACTGTCGCTGACCTGGATGTGATCGAGTCCAACGAAGCCTTCGCTGCCCAGGCCTGCGCCGTAGCGCAAGAACTGGACTTCGACCCGGCCAAGGTCAACCCGAACGGTTCGGGCATTTCCCTGGGTCACCCGGTCGGTGCAACCGGCCTGATCATCGCCACCAAAGCCATCTACGAGCTGCAGCGCGTCCAGGGTCGCTATGCCCTGGCGACCATGTGCATCGGCGGCGGCCAGGGTATTGCCCTGCTGTTCGAACGCGCTTGATCATTGCGGAGTAATGAAATGAATCTGCAAAACATTGGCGTCATCGGCGCCGGCACCATGGGCAATGGCATTGCCCAGATCTGTGCCGTCGCCGGTTTCTCGGTGACCCTGATCGACGTGTCCGATGCTGCGCTTGAGCGTGGCATGGGCACGGTGCGCAAGAATCTCGAGCGCCAGGTCAGCAAGGAAGTCCTGACGTCGGCGCAGGCCAATCGCGCGATCGAGCTGATTCAAACCAGCACCGACTATGCAAGCCTGCAGAACGTCGACCTGGTGATCGAGGCTGCCACCGAAAACCTCGAACTCAAGCTGCGTATCCTGCAGCAGGTCAGCGCCCAGGTAAAAGCCGACTGCGTGATCGCCACCAACACTTCGTCGCTGTCGGTCACCCAGCTGGCGGCCAGCGTCAGCCAGCCGGACCGCTTCATCGGCCTGCACTTCTTCAACCCCGTGCCGGTGATGACCCTGATCGAAGTGATTCGAGGCCTGCAGACCAGCGATGCGACCCATGCCCTGGCCCTGGCCCTGGCCGAGCGGGTCGGCAAGACCGCCATTACCGCGGGCAACCGCCCGGGCTTCGTGGTCAACCGCATCCTGGTGCCGATGATCAACGAAGCGATCATGGTGTTTCAGGAAGGCCTGGCCAGTGCCGAAGACATCGACACCGGCATGCGCCTGGGCTGCAACCAGCCGATCGGCCCGCTGGCGTTGGCCGACCTGATCGGTCTGGACACCTTGCTGGCCATCCTCGAAGCCTTCCATGACGGCTTCAACGACAGCAAATACCGCCCTGCTCCACTGCTCAAGGAGATGGTTGCGGCCGGCTACCTGGGCCGCAAGAGCGGTCGCGGTTTCTACAGCTACTGAAACAGGACCGTCACGATGACTATTCAATGCTCGCGTTATGAAGAAAGTCGTGACAAGGCGCTGGAGCTCTTCGCCTTGAAGGGCTTCGGCCAGGTCAGCATGCGCGAGCTGGCCGCCCACCTGGGGCTTGCGGCCGGCTCGATCTACCATCACTTTCCCAGCAAGCAGCACCTGCTGTTCGATCTGATCGAAGAGCTCCACGAGGAGCTGCTGGCAACCCTGACCCTGCCCTCGAAACGGGCACGCAGCAGCGAAAATCCATTGTGTGCGTTGATTCGAGCCCATTGGAACCTGCACCGGGAGCGTCCCTTGCAGTTCCGCCTGGCCGAACGCGACCTGTGCTGCCTGAGCGACACCCAGCAACAACAGATCCTCAACCTGCGCCAGCAGTACGAACGTCAGCTGTTGAAACTGATTGCCCCGCATACCGCCCTGGTCGGCACCGAACTCGAAGCTGCCGGACATGCCATCGCCAACCTGATCAATAACCTGCCGGGCTGGCTTGAAGACTGCCAGCTACCTGACTCCCAGCGCTTGGCGCTGATGGAGAACCTGATCATCGGCGCCGTCGAGCGGACCTTGCTGACCTTTGGCATCAGCTCCGCCGCCTGACCGGGTGTCCATTACCTGAAACTTCCTGGCCCCTCGAAAGTCGGAAAAATAGACTGAGCCGCGCATTTCGGCTGCCTGAAACAGTCATTTCGATGATCAGCCAGGGACTTTGCGCATGAACAGGCCGCAACCACAGCAGTTCAACGAGCAAGCGCCACAGGTACATTCGCTGCAGATACTGACGGTCAATACCCACAAGGGTTTCAGCCCGTTGAATCGGCGCTTCGTGCTGCCCGAACTGCGCGATGCAGTGCGCACCCTGTCCGCTGACCTGGTGTTTCTGCAGGAAGTGCTCGGCACGCACCGACGCCACGGCCAGCGTTACGACAACTGGTCCGACATCCCCCAATACGAGTTTCTCGCCGACAGCATGTGGCCGGTGTTCGCCTACGGTCGCAACGCGGTCTACCCCGAAGGCGAGCATGGCAACGCGTTGCTGTCGAAATTCCCCATCGTGCGCCATGCCAATCTGGACGTCAGTATCACAGGTACTGAAGAGCGCGGCTTGCTGCACTCGGTACTGGCGCTGCCGGGACAGCCGGAAGTCCATACCCTCTGTGTCCATCTGGGCCTTGTCGAGCGCCAACGCCAGCAACAATTAACGCTGCTGTGCCAGCTGCTCGACAGCTTGCCGGCCGATGCGCCGGTGATCCTGGCCGGCGATTTCAATGACTGGCGCAAGCGCGCCGATGCGCAACTGGCCGAGTGCGCCATGCAGGAAGTCTTCACCCAGGCCTTCGGTGCTCCGGCCAGAAGTTTTCCGGCGCGCTTGCCCTTGCTGTGCCTGGACCGCATTTACCTGCGCAACGCCACGGCCCATCAGCCGCAAGTGTTGTCGCGCAAACCCTGGTCGCACCTTTCCGACCATGTGCCGCTGGCGGTGGAGGTGCGGCTATGAACGAGTCATGGCGCGAAGGCAATCAGGTACAGCTGCTGATCAATGGTGAAGACTACTTCCCGAGTGTCTTTCAGGCCATCAACGAGGCTCGGGAAGAAGTGCTGCTCGAAACCTTCATCATTTTCGAAGACAAGGTTGGCCACCAGCTGCAGCAAACCCTGATCGACGCCGCCCGGCGCGGGGTTCGTGTCGAGGTGCTGGTCGATGGCTACGGCACCGCCGACTTGAGCTCCGACTTCCTGCTGGCAATGATCGAGGCGGGTGTGCGCCTGCAGGCGTTCGACCCCAGTCCCAAGCTGCTGGGCATGCGCACCAATCTGTTTCGACGCATGCACCGCAAGATTGTGGTGATCGACGGCGAGACGGCCTTCGTCGGTGGCATCAACTATTCGGCCGATCACCTGGCCGATTTCGGCCCCATGGCCAAACAGGATTATGCCGTGCGCGTATGCGGGCCGATCGTGGCCGACCTGCACAAGGCCAGCCTGAAGTTGCTCGATGAAACCAGCCGCGTGCGGCGCCGTGCCACGGCCTGGCAGAGTCGCTCGGCGCCTGTCGAGGCCGACAGCGCCCAGGCGAGCATGTTGCTGAGCACCCGGGACAATCACGACCACCGGCGCGACATCGAACAGCAATACCGGCGCGCCATCCGCACCGCCAGGGAGCGGCTGGTGATTGCCAACGCCTATTTCTTTCCCGGCTATCGCCTGCTGCGCGAAATTCGCAATGCCGCCCGCCGCGGCGTCAAGGTGACCCTGATCCTGCAGGGCGTGCCCGACTTGCCTCTGGTGCGCTTGTGCTCGCGCCTGCTCTACAACTACTTGCTCAGTGACGGCGTGGTCATCCGTGAGTATTGCGAGCGGCCGCTGCATGGCAAGGTGGCGCTGGTCGATGACCAATGGTCGACCGTTGGCTCGAGCAATCTCGACCCGCTGAGCCTGGCGTTGAACCTGGAGGCCAACCTGATCATCCGCGACCGTCGCCTCAATCAGCGCCTGCACGACCATCTGCTCGATCTGGCCCAGGCCCATTGCAAGCCCGTCACCCTGAAGCGGGTATTGCGGGGTTACTGGTGGCGAGCGCCGCTCATCTTTCTTACCTTCCATTTCATCCGGCGTTTTCCCGCCATCGTCGGCTGGTTGCCTGCCCACGCTCCGAAACTGATTCCCTTGGGGCCGGCGCCCGAAACCGTGCAAGCGTCAGACCTCGATCAGGTCAAACACCCATGAAGCACGATACAGATGAACGGCATGCCGGCAGATGGGTCTGGGCCAAGCGCGGTCTGACCCTGGCCTTTTTCATCCTGGTACCAGTGATGTTGTACATGCTGGTGCGCAACCTGGAATGGCAGGAACTCAAGCAGGCCTTGCAGTCCTACCGCCTGAGCACGCTTGCGCTGGGGTTCGCGATCACGCTGTGCAGCTATACCCTGTTCAGCAGTTACGACCTGCTGGGGCGTCATTACACCGGGCACACGCTGCCCGCGCGCCAGGTCCTGTCCCTGGCGTTCGTCTGTTATGCCTTCAATCTCAACCTGGGTTCATGGGTCGGCGGCGTGGCGCTGCGTTACCGCTTGTATTCGAAAATGGGCCTGGATGTACCGACCATCACCCGGGTGCTCAGCCTGAGCCTGGTCACCAACTGGCTCGGTCACCTGCTGATTGCCGGGAGTGTGTTCATCATGGGCCTGCCGCCGTTGCCGAAGGGGTTCGCGATAGGTGCCATGGGGCTGCTGGCGACTGGTGCAGTGCTTTTGCTGGTTGCGGGCGGTTATCTGCTGGCCTGTCGCTTCAGCAAACGTCGCACCTGGACCCTTCGCGGCCACGAAGTCACCCTGCCTTCTTTGCGCCTGGCGGCAGCCCAGGCACTGATGGGCGCCTGCAACTGGATGTCGATGGCGCTACTGATCTATGTGCTGTTGCCCGCCAAAATCGACTACCCCACCATTCTCTCGATTCTGGTGATCAGCAGCGTCGCCGGTGTGATCACCCATATCCCGGCCGGTCTCGGGGTGCTCGAAGCGGTGTTCATCACCCTGCTCTACCCTGCGTATTCCAAGGGCACGATACTGGCAGCGCTGATCGGTTATCGAGCGCTGTATTACCTGCTGCCACTGGCCGTTGCCTGCGTGGTTTTCCTGGTCCTGGAGCACCACGCCGGCAAGGATCCGACGCCGGAGCAAAACACCGAACGCGAGACCGTCTAGTTGAAACGCAAGCCCCCCTAGTTGAGCATGGCACGCACGCAGCGGGTCAATTCCTCCAGCGAGAACGGCTTGGTCAGAACCTGCATCCCCGGCTCCAGGCCCTTGCGATCGGTCACCGACTGCTCGGCAAATCCGGTGATGAACAACACCTTGAGGCCCGGCCGCAAGGCGCGGGCGGCGTCGGCCACTTGCCGGCCATTGAGGCCACCCGGCAGGCCGATATCGGTAATCAGCAGGTCCACCGGTGCATCGGACTGCAACACGGCGAGACCGGCATGTCCATCCGGTACCTCCATGACCTGAAAGCCCTGCTCGCTCAACATCTCCTTGAACAGCATCCGCAGGGTCGACTCATCATCGATCAGCAAAATCCCATCGCCCGCGCCGACCAGCGATTCGACCGTGTCAGGCGGCTCGTCGGCCACCGCCGGCTGTGCAACCTGGTGACGGGGCAAGTACAACTGCACCGAAGTCCCATGTCCAACCGTGGACTCGATATGAACACGGCCACCGGACTGCCGGGCGAAGCCGTACACCATCGACAGGCCAAGCCCGGTGCCCTGTCCGAGAGGCTTGGTGGTGAAAAAGGGCTCGAAGGCGCGCTCGACCACATCTGCCGGCATGCCGCAGCCGGTATCCGTGATCTTCAGCGACAGGTACTTGCCCGGGTGCAGTTCTTCTTCATGGAAGGATTGCCGGACATGGTTGTAATTGCGTGCGCACACGCTCACTTGCCCCCCCTCGGGCATAGCATCGCGGGCATTGATACACAGGTTGAGCAACGTGCTTTCCAGCTGGTTGGCATCGATCAGGGCGGTCCACAGCCCGGGCTCCACGTCGATGGCCAGGGTGATATGCGGACCCAAGGTCTGGCGTATCAGGCTTTCCATGCCATGGATCAACTGATCGACATCGGTTGTGCTGGGGTCAAGTGTTTGCTTGCGGGAAAATGCCAACAACCGGTGGGTCAGGTTTGAAGCACGGCTCGCAGCACTTTGAGCGGCGTCGATATAGCGCGAGAGCTCGCCGATCCGGCCTTGCTCCAGCCGATGACGGAGCATATCGAGGCTACCGACGATGCCGCCCAACAAATTGTTGAAATCGTGGGCCAGGCCCCCGGTCAGTTGCCCCACTGCGTCCATCTTCTGGCTATGACGCAATAAGTCTTCGGCCTGACGCAAGGCCAGGGCACGTTCCCGATCCAGGGTGACATCGCGACCCACCGCGAAGTAGGAGGCTTCATCCGGCACCGCCGACCAACTGATCCAGTGATAGTCGCCGTTTTTATCAGCCAGGCGCGAATCGATATTATTGGCGCGTTCGCCTCGCTCCATGGCTTCGATGGCCTCCCCCACCCCGGCATGATCGTCGGGATGAATGAAGTCGAGAATTTGTGCGCCAACCATTTTCTCAATCTCCCAGCCCAGCACTTGCGTCCAGGCGGGGTTGGCGGCGGTCACCACCAGGTCCTTGCGCGTCACCAGCATGATGTCCGACGATAACTGCCAGAACCGGTTGCGGTCGGTGGTGCGTTCGACTACCAGCCTTTCGAAATTCGCCGCCTGCTCGCGCAGTTCCTGCTGGGCTATGATCGTATCGGTGGTTTCCACCACTGTGACCAGAAAGCCCGCCACGGCGCCGCTTTCGTTGCGCACAGGGCTGTAGCAGAACGTGAAGTAGGCTTGCTCCAACTCCCCATAGCGATTGACCTGCAGCGGGAAATTTTCGATGAAGGTCGCCTGACCGCTGTAGGCGCGAAAGACAAAGGCGCCAATGTCTTCCCAGACTTCACTCCAGATAACATCGAGCCGCTTTCCCAGCGGTTCCGGTTTGGCGCCCAGCAGCGGTTCGTAACCGTCGTTGTAGATGAATGTGAGATCCGGCCCCCAGACCAGGGCAGCTGGAAACTTGGATGCCAGCAGCGTATCCACCGGTATGCGCAACGACGTCGGCCAACCCTGCAAGGGGCCTAATGGCGTTTTGCTCCAGTCGAAGTTCCTGACGTTTTCGCTCATGCCGCCCTTTTGAAAGGGGAAGGCATCAATATGTTTTATAAACATGGGCGGACTTTCTGCTTCCAATGCAATTGAAGATCGGACTACTTGCCAATGTCCTCGTTCCACAAGGTGGGTTTGTCGGCGATGAATTTTTCCATCATGTCGATACACTCCCGATGTTGGAGAATTTCGAGCGCCACACCCCGATCGCGCAGCAATTGCTCATCCCCCAGGAACGTCGTGTTTTCCGCGATCACGACCTTGCGTATGCCATACAACAGGATGGCGCCAGAGCACATCGGGCAGGGAGAAAGCGTGGTGTACAAGGTAGCATCCCGATACACCGAGGCCGGCTGGCGACCGGCATTTTCCAATGCATCCATTTCGCCGTGCCGGATGACGCTGCCCTGCTGGACACGCCGATTGTGCCCACGGCCGATGATCCTGCCTTTGTGGACAATCACAGAGCCAATGGGAATGCCACCTTCTGCCAGGCCCAGGCGTGCCTCTTCGATGGCTGCCAGCATGAATTCATCGGGTTTGGAACTCGTGGTCATTTTGCCGCCATCCGCTCGGTATTTTTGCTGAACCTAACAGATTACCGATAGCCCGGCACCTCTGAATCGGTTTTTTTCCAATAAGTCGCAGCGAAGAGTCGTACAGCCACCGCTTCTATTCCTTACGCTCTCCCCCTAAACCTTAAAAGCCTGGCCCTTTATGCTCATTGCGACGCTGAGTGCTCCGGCGCCAACGGGGTCGCACATTGCATGGTTACTATCGCTATTGGAAAGGAATCCCATGAGTTCAGGTGTAACGGACATACGCTCCCGCTATCGCGCCATCACGATTGCATTGCTGATTGGGCTCAGCCCCGTGGTCACAGGTATTGGGGTGATGAACTGGCAACTTGCCAAGCAATTGGACAACGACGCCATGAACGCGACCAAACACGCGCTGGGAGCAATCGAGGAATTGATACGCCCTATAGCCGATGCCAATCAGGCATTGATGTCAGTGGCGGGACAGGCGTGCATAAACGTTGTAGCCAGACTGCGTGAGCATGCCATCAGTGAAAAAAACCTGCGTTCGGTACTGCTGATCAGTGACAACAATGTCTATTGCAGTTCCTTGTATGGCGAGATGAACGCACCGCTCAATCCCGGCGAGTTCCACAACCGGACATTTTGGCTACGCCCCGGCAACGAGGCCACTCCCGACCGTGCCGTGCTGTACTACCGCACCTATGAGCACCCGTATGGCGTTGCCTCGCTCATCGATGGGAGCGTCCTGCGCAGCGAGTTGGCATTGCTCAAGACCGATGCGACCCTGACCCTGGAATTCGGATCTCGCTATCTGGATAGCGATGGCAGCGTGCATGGCAAACATTCCGAGGATCAAGGGGAGTTTTACCATCGCCTGGTTTCCACGGAATTCGGCTTTGCCGTCAATGGGGGCTATCCGGACGGCACCCGCTGGAAAGTATTCACGGCTCGCGCGGCGACAACCACCGCCAGTCTGTTGCTGGTTGGCCTGGTGACGGGCATTGCCGTCTTCTGGTTGACGGGGAGATCGCAACTCAGGCGACGCGTCCCAATGGAAGAAAACAGCGATACCTGAAAACAAAACGGCCATCCGGGATAGTCCCGGATGGCCGTTTTGTTTCAGGTGTGCTTATTCAGCGGCCAGTACGCCTCGACGCACTTGATCACGCTCGATCGACTCGAACAATGCCTTGAAGTTGCCTTCACCGAAGCCATCGTCGCCCTTACGCTGAATGAATTCGAAGAACACCGGCCCCATCAGGGTTTCGGAGAAAATCTGCAGCAGCAGGCGCTTGTCGTTGGCATCCGAAGAGCCATCGAGCAGGATCCCGCGCGCCTGCAATTCGCCCACTGGCTCGCCATGGCCAGGCAAGCGACCTTCAAGCATTTCGTAGTAGGTTTCCGGTGGCGCGGTCATGAAGCGCATGCCGATTTTCTTCAGTTCATCCCAGGTCTTGATCAGATCGTCGGTGAGGAAGGCCACATGCTGGATGCCCTCGCCGTTGAACTGCATCAGGAACTCTTCGATCTGTCCGGCACCCTTGGACGATTCTTCGTTGAGCGGGATGCGGATCATGCCGTCCGGCGCGGTCATGGCCTTGGAGGTCAGACCGGTGTACTCGCCCTTGATGTCGAAGTAGCGAATCTCACGGAAATTGAACAGTTTTTCGTAGAAGCCGGCCCAGTAGGCCATGCGTCCGCGATAAACGTTGTGCGTGAGATGGTCAATGATTTTCAGGCCCGCGCCCTGGGGATGACGATCGACGCCCTCGAGGAAGTTGAAATCGATGTCATAGATCGAGTTGCCCTCACCGTAACGGTCGATCAGGTACAGCGGTGCGCCACCGATGCCCTTGATGGCCGGCAGGTTCAACTCCATCGGGCCGGTCGGGATATGGATGGGCTGGGCACCCAGTTCCAGTGCACGGTTATAGGCCTGCTGGGCGTTCTTCACGCGGAAGGCCATGCCGCAGACCGAAGGGCCGTGTTCGGCAGCGAAGTACGACGCCACGCTGTGGGGTTCGTTGTTCAGGATCAGGTTGATATTGCCCTGACGGTACAACTGCACGTCCTTGGAACGGTGGGTAGCGACGTGAGTGAAGCCCATGATCTTGAAGATCGGCTCCAGGGTATTGGGGGTGGGCGATGCGAACTCGATGAATTCAAAGCCCATCAGGCCCATTGGGTTTTCGAAGATATCAGCCATTTTCGGCGCCTCATCATTTATAGAATGGTCAGTTGCTATCGATGCCGAGGAAAACGGGTGGCGCGCAGGAGATCCCCCTCACACTGCGGGAGAGGAAGTCACCATAGATCAATTGAAAACCGTGATGCTTCATGTGGACCCGTTCTCTGCCGGTGTGGGTCACCCGCCACTGGATGACCTTATTCTTGTATGCGTAAGGTGATTCTACATTGCGTAAATACCTTTGTCCGCATTTTACTTGCGGCTTCTGTCAGTCTGGACCCTTTGCGCCCATCGTGGGGCCGTTCGTGCTGTAACAGCAGCTATGATCATCTTACCAATGCCCGGAAAGGAAAGTTCATGCCAGGGACCAGGCCCTCCTCGGCCTTCGCGCTCAATTCGACTGAAGGCAACGACTGATGCCCCTCACCATGAAGCGCTCGCGGCGTAGCGCAATGCGTACGCTGCTGCCCTGGTTGATCGGTTCGCTTCCGGTGCTGCTTGGGTTGGGCACCCTGCAGTGGCAAGCCCAGCAGGACCTTAAAATGCACGCCTTGCGTACAGCCGAACAAGCCGTCGCCCAATTCGACCTTATGCTCGACAGTGTTGCACTGTCGGCACAAGCGATCCTGCCACTGGCGGGGCAATCATGCGACCAGGTCAAACTGGCCTTGCGTGAGGAGGTGGTGCGCCGGCCATTCTTGCGCACGACCAATCTTTTGCTCAATGACAACCTGTATTGCAGCTCGATCTATGGCGATGACAACAGGCCGGACAATGCGGCCAACTATGTTGATGGCAAGCTCTGGTTGATGAGGGGCAACCCGATAACCCCTGATCACGCGCTGCTGGCTTACCGATTGAGCGACGGTAATCGGGCCGCCGTGACCACGATCGACAGTTTGCATCTGGCCAATGCCCTGCGCATGATCGGCGGCCAACGCCAACTGGTACTGCAGGTCGGCAACGCCTGGCTGTCGGCCGATGGACAGGTGCATGCACTGCCGACGCCGGCATTTGCCGTGGCGGCCACCGACCTCGCCTCGGCCCGCTACAACTTCTCAATTCACACAGGCTTCGCAACAAATGAGAGCTGGCGCTTGATGACCCAACTCTACCAGCCGGTATTCGGCCTGTTGACTTTCCTTGGCATAATGGCCGGCACTGTCTGTTACTGGATGCTCAGACGCGCCAGATCGCCCCGACTTGAACTACAGCGGGCGATCGACGCCAATGAGTTCATCCCTTTTTTCCAGCCGGTGGTACGCGGTGATGACTGCACATGGGCCGGGGCCGAAGCGCTGATGCGTTGGCAGCACCCCAGCGAAGGCCTGGTTCGCCCGGACATGTTCATCCCCCAGGCCGAACACTGCGGGCTGATCGTGCCCATGACCCGATCACTCATGCAGCAGGTCGCCGAGCAGTTGGCGCCCCATGCCGACGTTTTTCCCGAAAACTTCCATCTAGGCATCAACATTGCCGCCGATCATTGCCAGGACCCGACATTGCTCGACGATTGCCGGCGTTTTCTCGCCGCCTTCCCACCCGACCGCATTACCCTGGTACTGGAGTTGACCGAACGCGAACTGATCCGGCCAACCGAAACCACCCAAAAGCTGTTCGAAGACCTGCATGGCCTGGGCGTGCTGATTTCCATCGATGACTTCGGCACGGGCCATTCCAGTCTTGGGTATTTGCGCGAGTTCAAGGTCGATTACCTGAAGATAGACAGGAGCTTCGTCTCCATGATCGGCGTCGATGCCCTGTCGCTGCATATTCTGGACAGCATCATCGAACTGTCGAAAAAACTTGAACTGAGGATGGTCGCCGAGGGTGTCGAAAACCAGGTACAGCGCGATTACCTGGCGGCCAGGAAGGTCGATTTCCTCCAGGGCTATCTGTTTGCCCGCCCGATGACGATCGATGAATTTATCGAAAGGCTGCGTCAACAACCCCACCTGTCTTGAGCGACGCTACGGGCTTGTTGTGTTGCAGGGCCATGACTTGAGATCATGGCGGATTATCGTTCAGTCATGAAACCGCGTTGCGAGGCTCTCTTGTCCAAAGGCATTATTTTTTCCGTTACGGCATCGGTCCTGTTCGCCGTGATGTATTTCTATACCTCGCTGCTGCCGCCCCTGAGCGGAGAAGAAATTTTCGGCTGGCGCATGCTGTTGACCCTGCCCTGCGTCACCCTGTTCCTGCTGGCCACCGGGGAATGGCCACAGGTGACCGGCATGCTCAAGCGCATTGCGCGAACGCCCTGGCTGCTGATCGGCCTGATGGCCTCTTCGGCAATGTTTGCCGTACAACTCTGGCTGTTTCTCTGGGCGCCGCTGCATGGACGCAGCCTGGAGGTTTCCCTGGGTTACTTCCTGTTGCCGCTGACCATGGTCCTGACCGGACGACTGGTCTTTGCCGAGCGCCTGTCGTACCTGCAAACCATCGCGGTCGCCTGCGCCACGGTTGGTGTCGCCCATGAGTTCTACCGGCACGGCAGCTTCGCCTGGGAGACCCTGCTGGTGGCCTGCGGCTACCCGATTTATTTCGTCCTGCGCCGCAAACTGCACACCGACAATCTGGGCGGGATGTGGACCGACATGTGCCTGATGCTGCCCGCCGCGCTCTGGTTCGTGATCAGAGGACCGCTCTCGACAGCCGACATGGCCGAGCACCCGGCGTTGTACTTGCTGATTCCGGGGCTTGGCGTGATCAGCGCACTGGCACTGGTCAGTTACCTGTTGGCCAGCCGGTTGCTGGCATTCAGCCTGTTCGGGCTGTTGAGCTATGTCGAGCCGGTATTGCTGGTGGCCGTAGCCCTGCTGCTGGGCCAGAGAATCGCCGCGGATCAGTGGCTGACCTACATTCCGATATGGCTGGCGGTGCTGGTGCTGGTTCTGGAGGGGGCCAGGCATCTGGTGCGGCAGCGTCGGCGTTCAGTCTGACTCTCCATCTCGTTCCCACGCTCTGCGTGGGAACGAGGGATCACCCGCTCATATGTTCCCTTCGACAACTTCCCGCGCCGAATCCGGCACATCGAACACCCGGTCGAACACCCACTGGAACACGAACGCATAAAAGAAGAAAAACACAAACAGCACAATGTCAGTGGCGAAGGCCGTCAACCAGCTGATGTGCAGCCATTGGGCGATCAAGGGGACCAGGATCAGCGTCAAGCCACCTTCGAAACCCAAGGCATGCAGGATACGCCGGCGCGTGGTCCGGCTGCGGCATTGCTGGCGCGCCTCCCAGTGCTCGAAAGCCAGGTTGAAGACCATGTTCCAGGTCAGCGCCACCGCCGAAATCGCCAGCGACAGCGCCGTGGAGTAGACCAGGCCTTCGTCATAAGCCAGGGACAGTGTCGGGGCCACGAAGACGACCCCTCCGGCTTCATATAGCACGGCCTGGACAATTTTTCGGGTAGCACCTTGCATGTCGTTTCTCCCACCTCAGCGGTCTGTGAGCCCAAGGTAGGCAGATTGAGACACCCCCACAATTGAGATAAATTGAGCCACGCTCAAATGGAATAACGCCGTGTTCGCCAAGCTGCCACTGACCGCCCTGCGCGCGTTCGAGTCCGCCGCCCGCCTGGGTGGCTTCAAGGCTGCGGCCGATGAACTGGCCGTCACGCCGGCGGCGGTATCCCACCAGATCAAGACCCTCGAAGAGTGGCTCGGCGTGCTGCTGTTCGAGCGCACGGGCCAGGGTGTGTTGCTCAGCCAGAACGGTGAGCGCCTTTACCATCAGGTTCACGCCTCGCTGCGCGAGATCCACCGCAGCCTCGAAGCCTTCAAGCCCGATTGCGACGAGCGCAGCCTGACGCTCACCACCACGCCGGCATTTGCCAGCCTCTGGCTGATCCCCCGATTGAGCGGCTTCTATCGCCGCCATCCACAATTTCATGTACGCGTGGAGACCAGCAATGGCCTGATCGACCTGCTGCGCGACAGTTCGGTCGACCTGGCCCTGCGTGCCGTGTTCAAGCCCGATCCGACGCTCTACCAGCGCGACCTGCTGCCCGAGCGTTTCGCCGCCTTCGCACCGCCCGGCTGGAGCCCGCCCGCCGATGGTATCGGCCTTGCATTGATCAACGTGCCCTGGCATTCGACCACCACCGCTGCCGTCGACTGGCCGCGCTGGTGCGCCCTGGCCGGCCACGAGGACTGGCTCGACCGGGCACGGCTGCGTGAATACGACGACGAGCACTATGCGCTGCAGGCCGCCATCGCCGGCCATGGACTGGTCCTGGCCAGCAATGTATTGGTCGCCGACAGCGTCGCCCGGGGCCTGCTGCGCCCCTACCGTCCGGACATCCAGATGCCGGCGGCCCATTACCAGGCGGTCTGCGTCCCGGGGCGCGAGCGGCTGTCGCCGATTCGGGAGTTCCTCGCCTGGCTGGACGAGGAAATCCCGAGTCAGGCCTAGGCGTCCAACAGCCGTGCCTTCTTGCTGGCCTGGCTGCCCGCGACCTTGGCAATCGTGTCCCCGCGCTTGACGAACCGGTACAGGCTGCGGGCATACAAAAGGCCGGCCGCCGGGCTGTAGACCGGTTCGCAATGCCCTGTCACCGGGTCGACGATCTCGGCAATCTGATCGCCTTCAGCCACCATGGTCCCTACCGGCAACAGCTTGGCCAGAACCCCGGCGACGCTGGCGATCAGCGTCTGCGACCCTTCCAGGGGCGTGGTCGGATACGGCAGCTGCGGCAGCGGTGCCGCCGTGCCGCTGATCAGGCCCTGATGCACCAGATAGTCGAAGATCGCCGTCGCATCGGCAATCGCCTGTTGGTGGCTGACATCCTGCTCCCCGCGCAATTCGACGGTCACCGAGACGCTGTCATAAGGGATCGGCTTGTCGGGGAAACGCCTGCGCAGGTTCTGCCAGGGCATGAACACCGCTTCATCGAACGGCGTGTCGCCGTAATAGTCGGCCAACAGCGACACCGGACAGTGCAGGTAGCGCGCCAGCGCTTCGACACGCTCCCATTGCCCCCGGGCGGCGTAGACGTGCAACAGCCCTTCGGACTCGCTGTGCAGGTCGATCACCAGGTCCGCGTCACAGGACATTTTCTGCAAGACCAGGCGCAAGGATGCCAGCTCGCTCTGGGGTTGCACTTCATCGAGCAAGGCCCCCAGCGCGCGGCGAATCAGCGTACGGTTCTGCGCCTCGTCCTGGCCCAGTTCATCGGCCACCCGGGTGGCAAGCTCTTCATCCGGCGAAAGGTAATAGCGGTTGAAGTTCTCGCCACTGGAAAACTCGAATCGCCCGACGGGGTATTGCAACAGTGCCTGGGAAACGCCGATCGGGTTGCACAGTGGCACCAACACCACTTCGCCGCGCAGGCGCCCCTGGGCCTCGGCTTCGGTCAGCATGGCCTTGAGGTGGTGACTGACGAGCATGCCGGGAATTTCGCCGGCATGCAGGCCACTCTGGATATAGACTTTACCTGGCCACCCGCCCGTTGCTGCGGCTGTGCCGAAGTGAAAACTGGTGACGTGCCGATGGGTACCACAACTGGGCGAAAGCAAAGGATGATTCTGAGTCTGCACGGGGCTCTCTCCGGCGAATGTGGATAGCCAACTCGCTCTAATTCAAGGTTGACCGGCGTCAAAGTTGTGGGCCTCGACGTGGACAACACGGGGTTCTGCTGCTTTGATCTAATTCCAACATAGGTAGGAATGGCGCGAGAAAATCTAAGGAATGTAACCAGGACCGTGACCACGGCGGCAAGGATGCGCTACCGATCCGCGGCTTGGCAACCTCGCGACAGCTCCTGTATGGATATGAGGAGAAGACGATGCCTTTCAAAGTCATGATGGTCTTCGGCACACGTCCTGAAGCTATCAAGATGGCCCCCCTGGCTCGCGTACTGCGGGAGTGGCCGGAAATCGACCTGGTGATCTGCTCCACCGGCCAACACCGGGAAATGCTCGAGCAAGTGCTGACCGCTTTCGGCCTGAGTGTCGATGAAGACCTGCAGGTCATGACCCAGGGACAAACCCTCAACAGCCTGTCGGAACAAATGCTGGGCCAGCTGGACGACAGCTACGACCGCAATCAGCCTGACATCGTCCTGGTGCACGGCGACACCACCACCAGCTTCATCGCTGCCCTCGCCGCCTTCTATCGGCAGATTCCGGTCGCCCACGTCGAAGCCGGCCTGCGCACTGGCAACCTGAAAGCGCCCTGGCCTGAAGAGGCCAATCGACGCCTGACCGGTGTCATCGCCGACCTGCACTTCCCCCCAACCAACAAGGCCCGAGACAACCTGCTGCGCGAAGGCGTGCCGCTGGAAAACATGGAAGTCACCGGCAATACAGTGATCGATGCACTGTTGTGGATGCGTGAGTACCTGCACAAGAGCCAGTGGCACCCGGCACCGGACTCCCCCCTGGCGCCACTGTTCGACAAGCAGCACGCCAAACAACGCCTGGTCCTGATCACCGGGCACCGCCGGGAGAACTTCGGCCCTGGCTTCGAACGCATCTGCGTGGCCCTTGCCGAATTGGCCCTGCGTTATCCCGATGTGCAGTTCGTCTACCCGGTGCATCTCAACCCGCAAGTGCAGAAGGCCGTGTACCCCCTGCTGTCGAACAAGGACAACATCCACCTGATCGCGCCCCAGGATTATCAGCATTTCGTCTGGCTGATGGACCGCGCCTACCTGATCCTGACCGATTCGGGCGGCATCCAGGAAGAAGCACCGGCGCTTGGCAAGCCCCTGCTGGTGTTGCGCAAGGTCACCGAACGCCCGTCGGCACTCGAAGGCGGCACGGTCAAGCTGGTCGGCACCCAGACCGAGCGCATCGTCAAGGAAACCAGCCTATTACTCGACGACCCGGAGACCTACAAGTACATGAGCCGCGTCTTCACCCCTTATGGCGACGGCCACGCCAGCGAGAAAATTGCCGAGCGCCTGAATACCTGGCTCACCGAAAATAAACAGCGTGAAGATGTATGAATCTGGGTTTCGTCGACCTCCTCACGTATGTGCTGTTCGGCCTCAAATTGCTGGCGATCGTGCTCGCCAGCCTGATGTTCCTGCTCGGCCTGGATGACTTGTTCATTGACCTGGTGTATTGGGGGCGCAAGCTGATACGGCGCTTTCGCATCTATGACAAGTACGAGCGCGCCGACGAAAAACGCCTTTTTGAAGCCAAGGAAAAACCCCTTGCGATCATGGTCCCGGCGTGGAACGAGGTCGGGGTCGTGGGTGAAATGGCCCGCCTGGCGGCCTCGACCCTCGATTACGAGAACTACCAGATCTTCGTCGGCACCTACCCCAACGACCCGGAAACCCAGGCCGACGTGGACGCGGTCTGCCAGCACTACCCCAACGTGCACAAGGTGGTCTGTGCCCGCCCCGGCCCGACCAGCAAGGCCGACTGCCTGAACAACGTGATCGACGCGATCCTGCGTTTCGAGAGCAATGCAAAGATCGAGTTCGCCGGTTTCATCCTGCATGACGCCGAAGACGTCATCTCGCCCATGGAACTGCGCCTGTTCAACTACCTGGTGCCGGCCAAGGACCTGATCCAGATTCCGGTCTACCCCTTCGCCCCCGAGTGGCGCGGCTTCACCGCCGGGCACTATGTGGACGAGTTCGCGGAAAACCATGGCAAGGACGTCATCGTCCGCGAAGCGCTGACCGGGCAGGTCCCCAGTGCCGGCGTCGGGACCTGCTTCAGCCGCCGGGCCATCAGTGCGCTGCTCGAGGACGGCGACGGCATTGCCTTCGACGTGCAAAGCCTGACCGAAGATTACGACATCGGTTTTCGCCTCAAGCAAAAAGGCATGAAATGCATTTTTGCCCGTTACTCGATCACCGACCCGGCGCTTGCCCTCAAGCGCGACTGGTCATGGGGCATGAGCAAGGAATTCTCCCAGGTCATCTGCGTGCGCGAGCACTTCCCCCGTGAGTGGAAGACCGCCATCCGGCAGAAATCGCGCTGGATCGTCGGCATCGTCTTCCAGGGCACCACCAACCTGGGCTGGAGTCCCAAGGGGCTGCTCAATTACTTCCTCTGGCGCGACCGCCGCGGGTTGATCGCCTACCTGCTGAGTTTCCTGGTCAACCTGTTGTTCCTGGTGCTGGTGGCCATGTGGCTGGTCACGGTCATCTCCCCCAGTGCCTGGCACTTCCCTTCGATCCTGTCCGACAGCGTGCTGTTGTCGACCCTGCTCTGGCTCAACGGCTTTTTGCTGCTCAATCGATTGTTTCAGCGCGGCTACTTCGTGACGCGCTACTACGGCATCGTCGAAGGCCTGCTCTCGGCGCCGCGGATGATGTGGAGCAACTTCGTCAACTTCTTCGCCAACCTGCGGGCCCTGCGCCAGGTCATGGAAATGGGCGACTCGCGCCGGGTTGCCTGGGACAAGACCACCCACGAATTCCCTGCCCTCACCACCCCCATGCGTACGCCGCTGGGGCACCGCCTGATCGCCAAGGGCCTGATCACCGAAGAGCAACTGCAGGCAGCCATCACCCATCCGATCCATCGTCCCCTGGGCGTCAAGCTGCTGCAGCTCGGAATGATCGACAGCCTGCACCTGGTGAAGGTCCTGGCCGAACAACTGGAGATGGAATGGGCACCGCTCAACCCCTTCTCCCTGGACCGGCAACTGATCGAGAAGATGCCACGGCGCCTGGCCCTGCACTATGCGGTGCTGCCGGTTGCCGAGGAGGACCAGACCCTGGTGCTGGCCTGCGAGGGCCCGGTCAGCCAGGTCTCGCTCGGCGCAATCAGCCGCCAGCTCAAGCGCCCGGTGCGGTGCCGCCTGGCGCCCCAGGGCCGGGTTACCCTGGGTCTGCGCTACTGGTACCCCGGCCCCCGGCAAAATGAAGATACCCGGCATATGCTGGAAGTATTGGAAGCCCATCAGGACGATGCCGGCCTGATCGAACGGGTCAGTCACCATCAAGTCCTGCTGGGCAGCCTGCTGCAGGCACGCGGCCTGGTCCCCACCAGCCTGTTCAATCAGGCCTTGATCGATTACAACGCCGACCGGATGTCACTCGGCGAACATCTGATCGAACGGGGCATGATCACCGCGCAGATCCTGCAGGACACCCTGCGCGATCAGGCCGAAGAACAGCAGGCGGCCTTTCGCATCGTGCGGGAGGTGGCATGAACAAAGGCCCGGCACTGATCCTCGGCAGCCTCCTGCTTTCCCTGTGCAGCAGCGCATTGCAGGCCGAAAACCTCAGCGACTTCGAGCGTTTTCGCAGCTATCCCTACCTGGACCGCAGCTACCGCGAGGCGAAGAAACAGAACTGGGCAGAGGTCGAGCGCCTGACCCGGCACCTGCTCGAACTGGTCCCAAAAAACGAAGAGGCACGCGTACTGCTGGTCCAGGCCCTGGCCAAACAACGACGTTACCGCGATGCAATGCAGGCCGCCGAACCCTTGGGAAACAGCGGAGACTACGGCGATGCCCTGCTCAACCTGCGCCTGACCTGGATCGCCCAGGACCCACCCGGTCCCTCTCAGGTACAGGAATGGCTGGCCCAGAGCAATGGCAGCCAGCGTGTACGCTTGTGGCAGGCCTACAGCTTGAGCCTCGCCAGGTTCGGTGGCGCGAAACGGGCCCTGGACTGGCTCAACGAGGTACAACCCAAGGGCGATGAAAACGTCCTGCGCCTGGCCCGGGCCAACTGGGCCGAGCAATTGCGCGACTGGGACACCACCATTGAAGAGCTGGCGCCATTGGCAGCACGCGGTGAACTGCCACCCAAGGACTGGGAGCGATTGGCCAACGCCTACATCCAGAAGCTGGACGAGAAACCCTTGCAGGCCCTGCTGCAGCACGCTCCAACACCTGCGGCGGCACGCAAGGCGCGCCTGGCAATGGCCGATCGCGCGATTGCCCTGGGCCACGCCGAACAGGCCCAGCGCTGGCTGCAAACGCTGCCGGCCGAAGACCTTGCCCGCCCCGAACAACGCCAACAGCTCTGGGAGCTCGCCCGGGAAACCAACGACACCAGGCTGGTTGAACAACTCAGCGCTGATCTGCAACGACCGTGTCTTGAAACCGTGGACTGGCTATCGCGACGTGACCCGCAAGCCGCCCTGGAGCGGTTGCACGGTTGCCGCGCCAGCGACGACCCGAAAACCTGGCTGATCCTGGCCCAGCGCCTGCAAGCCAACGATCTGCTGCAAACCCAGCGATTGCCCGAGCCCTGGGACACGGCCCGCCGCGAACAGCTGCTCGATGCCCTGCAGCAACAGGGCAACTCGAAACAGGTCCTGGCATTCCTTGCGCAGCAACCACAGACCCCGGACGTGCTCAAAAGACGCGCCGAACTGTTGCAGGCAGGCGGCCGCACACGCGAGGCGGCCGAGCTTTGGGAACGCCATTATCGCCAGAGCGGCAGTCTGGCCTCACTCGACCAGGCGACTTACCTGAACCTGAAAAACGGCGAGCGGGCACACACCAGGCAGTTGCTCGAACAGGCGTACGACCGCCACCAGGGGCGCCTTCCGCCGGCATTGCTGCAGCGCCTTGCCGGCATGTACACCCAGGCAGACAGCCCGATCGATGTACAGCGCATGAGCGCACTGGTCAACCGTGTCGACCCGGCAAACCGTGCCCAACTGCTCGGGCGCCTCGCCGAAACCGGACATTGCGATGCCGTGCGCCAGGCCATCGGCCCGCAACCGACCGAAGTCGGGCAACTGCGTGCCCTGGGGCGCTGCTCGATGCCCGACAACCCTGGTCAAGCCGTGACCTACTACCAGGCGGCCGAACGCCTCGGCGATCGCGGCAGCCGGATACCCCTGGCTTATGCCCTGGACGCCGCCGGCGACCCGGTCGCCGCCCAGGGCATCTGGAACACCCTGAGCCCCGCCGAGTGGACCGACAACGCCCGCCTGACCGCCGCCCGCAGCGCCCTGAATGCCCATGACCCGGCCCGGGCCGAGCAGCACTGGGAGAAAGTCCCCCACACCAGTGCCGATGACTGGGCCCTGGGCGCCGCCATCGCCCAGCAGCAGAACAACCCGGGGCTGGCCCTTGAACGCCAACGCCAGGCCCTGCAACACCAGCCACGGGCCGACCACTACTACGCGGCCTCGGTGACCGCCCAGCAAGCGGGCGACACGGCCCAGAGCACCGCCTGGCTTGCCGAAGCCGTGCGCCTGGATCCCGCCCAACCGCGCTACCGCGCCGACTACGGCATGCGCCTGGCCGGCGCCGACACCCCTGAGGTACGTCGCCAATCGATTCCCTACCTGCAACAGGCCACCGCAGCCTTCCCCGAGGACTACCGCCTGGGCGAAACCCTGGCCTGGCGCTACGCCGAAGCCGAGGACAGCGCCGCAGCCCGCGAGGAGCTGCGCCGCGTCCTCGACGTGGAAGAAACGGTGGTGAATGGCGACGACGAATACGGCAGCCTTGAAGCCCGCAAGTATCGCCAGCGCCGCGCCCACGAAACCCTCTCGCGGCGTGACAGTCGGACCCTGGCCAGCACCTGGTCGCCGGCCGGCGTCTCGACCAACGACAACTTTCTCAACACAGATTCGCAACAGAATGGCACGCAAGAACGCCGGGCGACCTCGCAAAACGTCCAGATCGCCATGTGGGATCATGCATTGGGCGATGAACCGAGCCGCAACGGCAGCACCTTGTCAGTCTATGCCCGCGCCCTGCTGGGCGGTCAGGGGCGCTACGAATACGGCCAGTTCCTCGGCACCGGCGTGGGCCTGCGTTACAAGCCGTTCGGTGATTCGAACCTGAACCTCTACAGCGAGTTTTATCGGCAGATCCAACTCAGCGACGAGGACTATGACAGCCTGAGCCTGGGTGAAACGCTCAACCCGAACAAGGTCCAGGACGGCTATGACGACCTGATCAATCACGGCGACAGCAGCAATGACCTGTTGCTGCGTGCCACCGCCTCGTATTTCGACCAGGGCGAGTATCGCAATGACTGGCGCATCGATGAAAACGACTGGAACGAACGCTTCCTCTACCTCGACGCCGCCTGGTGGACCCGCGCCGGCGACCATGCCTGGTTGTCGCGCTACCAGCAGGGGCACGCCTGGAAACTGCCGGTCAACTCACCCCAGACCCTGATGCCCTACGGCTTTGCCGAATTCGCCAGCCAGGACCCGGACAACGACTGGCGCCAGGACCTGCGCGCCGGGGTCGGCGCCCGTTGGCAATGGTGGTTCAATGGCGACCGCTACAACGCCTACCGCGGCCATCTGACAGTGCGCACCGAATATCAGCAAGCGCTCGGCGGCAATCTGTATGAACGCGCCAACGGCGTATTGCTCGGCGTGGAGCTGGATTTCTGATGCGTGCCCTTTTGCTGGCCTGCCTGATGCTCGCGACCGTGCAATCGGCCCACGCCGATGAACGGATCTTCTACCAGCCACTCAACAGCGATGCACAGCTGAGCCCTGCGCAATGGCGACAGATCTGGCATGACAGCGTCAAGCAGGGCGCGCATACCCTGATCGTGCAATGGACGGCTTACGGCGACCAGGGCTTCGGCGGTGCCGATGGCTGGCTGGCCAACAGCTTGCGCCAGGCCCATGGGCAAGGCCTGAAACTGGTAGTCGGCCTGGCCATGGACGCGGCCTACTATCAGCGCATCAACCAGCTCGACAGCGCTGGTCTCGCCAACTATTGGGCCGCGCAGCTGGGGCAGTCGCTGGCTCAGCAGCGGCAGGTGCGCCAACACTGGAACCTGCCGGTGGAAGGCTGGTACCTGCCCATGGAGCTGGATGATTTCCACTTCCTCGATGGCGGGCGTCGCGAGCAATTGCAACGTCAACTCCAGGCGTTCAGCGCAAAGCTCGATGCGCCCTTGCATATCAGCGCCTTCAGCGTCGGCAAGCTGTCGCCATCCGTACAGGCCCAATGGCTGGCACAGCTGGCCGCCCTGAAGATCCAGGTCTGGTGGCAGGACGGTGTCGGTACCGGGCGCCTGCCGGCCCTGGTGCGTGAAGGGTACGCCGCCGCCCTGCCCTGCACCATTGGCATCGTGCATGAAGCGTTCCGGCAAACCAGCAAACCGGACCAACCGTTTCGCGCAGAACCGGCCAAACCTGCCTCGATCGGCAGCGGCTGCCACCCCACGGCTGTTTTCGAACTGCGCTACCGGCCCTGGGGACGCTCGTTGCTGGCAAGCCAGCACAAGGCGCCGTAATCTCCGAATATAAAGTCAAGAACCCCGGCAAGGCATTCCATGTTCAAGACCATTGAAGCGCAACTTCTCAAAGACACCACCCCGCCCGCCTTGCGCGCGGAGTTCTGGCAGTACGACTTCGAGCGCCTGCGCACCTACAGCCTGCTGGTGTACTGCGCCAGTGTCGCCATCTGGGTGATGTTCGACCTGATCTTGAGCTTCCAGGGTGGACAGGGCTTTACCTACAAGTCGGTGCTGATCATCAGCGCAATGCTACTGCACGTACTTGCACTGGTGTTCATTCGCAAGGCGCAGCATTTCCAGGTGCTCAACATCGTCTTCGCAGCGATCATGGCCCTGTCCATTCGCCTGGTGATGACAGGCGTGCTGCCGAATCTGCACCCCGCCTGGCTGGTCATCGGCGCCGCGACCATTCTCTTCAGCTCTTCAGTGATGCCCCTGCGCCGCTGGTCGTTCTTTACCACCCTGGGTGTGACCTGGGCCATCCTCAACCCCTATTACGAGTTCGACCACCTGTTCGACCTCCGGGGCTCGATGACGCTGTGCTACATCAGCTTTGTCAGCGGCCTGGTCATCTACAGTTACATCACCACACGCCGGGCCAAACTGCAGAACTTCCAGATGTCCAGATTGCTGCTGCAGCTGGCCTATCTGGACACCCTGACCGAGATCCCCAATCGGCGTTCGTTCATGACCAAGGCCCAGGGGCAGATCAAAAAGGCGGTCGACGCACGGGATCACTACCTGGCCATGGTCGATATCGACAACTTCAAGAAGGTCAACGATCAGTTCGGCCACGATGTCGGCGATATCGTCCTCAAACGCGTTGCCGCCAATATCAAGGCGTCGATGCCCGAGTTCGAATTCGCCCGCCTGGGCGGTGAAGAGTTTGCCATCTATCTGTGGGGGCTGACCCAGGCCGAGGCCGAGCGACGGGTCGCGGCCCTGTGCCTTGAGGTGCGCAGCGACCCGGCCCAATACCCGGTCACCATCAGCATCGGCCTGACTCACATCGAAGCCGACGATACCCTGACCTGCGCGCTGATCAAGGCTGACGCCGCCTTGTACGACTCCAAGCACACCGGCAAGGACAAGTACACCCTGCACCCCGGTTCAGCCCCCGTCGATGACCGTCACGGTCGCCGTGGTACCGGCACGCAGGCGTAGCTGTTCGGCAACCTGCGCATCCACGCGGATCCGCACCGGCACCCGCTGGGCCAGTTTGACCCAGGTGTAGCTCGGGTTGATGTTGGCCAGCAAGCGCAGGCCGGGCAAGTTCTCGCGGTCGCTGATGGCGAAGGCGATGCTCTCGACCACCCCCTCGAAACGCTCGCCGCTCATGAGCTGGATCCTGACCCGGTCACCCTCGTGGATACGCGGCAACTTGGTCTCCTCGAAGTACCCGCTGACATAGAACGACTGGCTGTCGACCAGCGCCAGCAAGGCGTTGCCCGCCATGGCGTAATCACCCTGGCGGGTGAGCAGATTGGTCACGTAGCCGGTGACCTGGGAGTGCACTTGCGTGCGCTGCAGGTCCAGTTCGGACTGAGTCAACGCCGCCTCCGCCAACTGCACATTGGCCTGGGCCAGCCCCAGGTTGGCCTGTTCACGCAACAGCTGCGCCTCGGCGACGGCAACGTCGGTGTGGGCCTTCTCCCATTCTTCGTTGGAAATCGCGGATTTTTGCCTGAGCTGGCTACGCCGACTTTCCTCGCTGCGTCGTTGGTGCAATTGCGCCTGAACCTCCACGATCGCAGCCTGCGACTGGCCAAGGCTGGCGCGTGAAACCTCGACCGCGCGGCGGGCACGGAGTACCGCCAACTCGTAGCGTTCCGGGTCGATCTCGAGCAGCAGATCGCCCTTTTCCACGTGCTGGTTGTCGTGCACCAGCAGCTTGACGATCCGGCCCGAGACATCGGCTGACAGTGTGACGACATCGGCTCGCACGCGCGCATCGCGGGTCCAGGGTGAGCGCGTGTAATACTCCCAGGCGTACCAGCCCAACACCAGGGCCAGGAACACTACCCCCAGGGTAACCAGTTGCGCCGAGACTTTCTTCCATTCGGTCATATCAGCTCCAGGCGCCCATGGCCAACACCAGGGCCGAGCACAATCCAGCGTACAGTGCCCCTTCGAACAAGGCCGGGTGCCAGACCAGGCGCATGATGCCCAGACGCCGCAAACTCCAGCTCAACAGCAAAAACACCGGCAGTGCCAGCAACAGGGCCTGGGCCAGTGGCGGCAGGTAGACACCGCCGATCTCGAAATCAATGGGCATCGAACGATACCCCCGCACCGGCGTTGTCCTTGCGCTGCGCCCCTTGCCATTCCAGGTCGCGTTCGAGCAGGGCCGCTGCGATGATCAGGGATACGCGCAGTTCGAACAGTTTCCAGAGCGCGCCTTGATGCTCACCAAGGTGGGCTTCGTGCAGGGTCTGCAGTTCATCGGCGATCTGCAACAATTGGGCAGGCAGCGCGCCTGCGGGGCGGTTGTCCAACACCGTCACGATCTGCTCCAGTGCCTGGGTCAGGCGCTCGCCCAGCTGTGCCGGCAGCAAGGGGTTGTTGGCCATCTGGCCTTTGAGCCGGCTCAGGGCCACACCCAACGACAGGGCCGACAGGGTCGAATCGAAGCGGGCCCGCGACAACCGATCGGGAGCCGGCGGCAACAAGCCCTGCATGGTATTGAGCCGGTCGCTCATGCGACTTTCGAAGGCGTACTGCACCGCGTCCGAAGCGGGCGAGCCGATCAACCCACGCACATCGGCGCGAGCCCGTTCGTACAGACGCTGCATCCGTTGCGCCGCGTTGAAGGGAAACACCACGGCAAAGACCAGCAACGACAGCACCACCGAACCGATATAACCGCCGGCAAATTCAAACCATTGAATCGCCGAGTTCTGCCAGATACCGACATTCTGCGGGCCGACCATCAACAGGGTCGACAAGCCCAGGCCCATGCCGATGCCGGCGGTCATGGGCGAGACCAGGGCCACTGAAACCAGGTACAACAATGGCAGCAACAGCAGCAGCAACATCTCGAAATCGCCCACCGAGGGAATCAGCCAGAACTCGTAGAGCGCCGAGACCAGCACTGCCAGGGCGAAACCACGGGCATAGTTCTGGCAGGCCGCCAGCGGGCGCGGGAAGGACGCCATCAACGAACACAGCACCGCCACCAGGATCATGCCGGCCCGCACGCCATCCCAACCGGTCTGGATCCAGATGCCGCCGGCGAACAGCAATGCCAGAAACGCCCGGATGCCATTCATGGCAGCCAAGGGGTAATCGAGAAACAGCGCCGAGGCTTGCCCCTGGGCATAGGCGCAACTGGCCCGACGACCCTCCTGAATCGCATCGTCGAGTTCGAGCATGTCGTCCAGTTGCCGCAGCAGGCTCGCCTGCTCCGAGCGCAGGGCCCATGCCAACGAGCGCAAGGCCGACGGCAGTTGCTCTTCTATCTGTTGCGCGTACTCGGCGGCGGCTTCGAAACGACGGCTCAGCAATCGCAGCTGCTGGCGTCGTGGGGCGGAAATCGAGCGCCCGGTGCGCGACAACTCATCGAGCAACACCAGTTCGTCCTCACGCAGGCTCGCGATCGACACCGGCAAGGCGCCCTGCCAGCGCTCGGCAAGCAGCCGGCGCTGACGATGCAGGATCATCAGCCGCGAGCCCATCAACACCAGCTGATTGCCCAACAGTTGCACCAGATCGTTGGTTTCTCGCAGGCGCGGCGCATCGAAATACAGATGGCGGCGCAAACCTTCCAACGCGTTGCTTTCGCTGAGCAGCTGCAATTGCCGTTGCTGGAACTGCACTTCGTCCTCATCGCCACGGATTACCGCCGCCGCATGCAAGGCAATAAGCTTGACCAGGCTGTCGATCTTGGCGAAGTAGCCCCTGGCCACGTCCTGGGGTCGTGCGCTCAACAGGCTCACCAGGGCCACACACGCCACCGCCAGCAATGTCTCGGTGACCCGGGTGATGGCCAGCATCAGGGTATTTTCCTGTTCGGTCACCGCCAGCATGGCGACGACGACAGCCGTGAAACCACTGAGCACACTGGCCTGGGAGTCGGTGTAGCGCAATAACGTACCGCCAGCGGTGCACAGGCCGAGCCAGAGCGCCAGGGTCAGCAGAAACGGCAGGGGTGCCTGCGCGAATATGGCAGTGATCACTACCGCAACCACGGCACCGACAACCGTCCCGATCACCTGGCCGAAACTGCGTTGCAAGGTCATGCCGGCCAGCGGGACGCTGACGATGATCACAGTCATCAATGACCACTTGGGTTGGTCGAGGTCGAAAATGAACGCCAGGTAGAGCGTCAACAGCGCAGCGACAACCGTTCGCAGCACGAACAGCAGCACATGCCGGTCAGGTGCCAGGGCGGTGCGCAACAGAAGGATCAGAGGTTGCATGGTGGGCCGCGGTTGGGAGAGGCTCTCGTGAAAACTGTAGCAGTTGCTGGCACCCTCGTTCCCACGCTCTGCGTGGGAATGCTGTGTTAGACGCTCCAGCGTCGAAGCGACGCAATGCGTCGCTAGAGGCATTCCCACGCAGAGCGTGGGAACGAGCATAAGGGTATGGTCTAATACCGGCCTTTTACGCTTCAGGACCCTCGAACATGCAGCAACTCGCGCTCAAAGTGCTCGTCATCGGCTATGTCTGGCCCGAGCCTCGCTCCTCGGCCGCCGGTGGGCACATGATGCAATTGCTCGAGAGTTTTCTTGCAGAGGGCTGGCACGTCACATTCAGCAGTCCGGCCAGCGAGGGGGAACACAAGGCCGACCTGGCCAGCCTGGGCATCGCCGAGCGCAGTATCGAACTCAATAACAGCAGTTTCGACACCTTCGTCAGCGAACTGGCACCGGATATCGTCCTGTTCGATCGTTTCATGATGGAGGAGCAGTTCGGCTGGCGCGTAGAAAAGCACTGCCCGAATGCCGTGCGGGTGCTCGAGACGTCCGACCTGCAAAGCCTGCGCGATGCCCGCCAGCAGCTGCTCAAGGAGCGCCTGAAGGCCATTGATGATGACAACGACTTCAGCGACCTGTTCGCCGCGGACAACGCCAGCCTGTACGGTCATATGGCCACGGCCGACATTACCCAGCGCGAACTCGCGGCCATCTACCGCAGTGACCTGAGCCTGATCATTTCCGATGTTGAAATCGACCTGTTGACCGAACAGTTCCGCGTCCCATCAGCCCTGTTGCACTGGTGCCCGCTGATGCTCGACAAGCCCCGCGAGCCGTTCACGCCTTTCGCCCAGCGCGCACATTTTCTCAGCATCGGCAATTTTCGCCATGCGCCGAACTGGGATGCCGTGCTGTGGCTCAAGAACACCCTCTGGCCGATGATTCGGCGACAGTTGCCCCAGGCCCGCATCCACATCTACGGTGCCTATACCCCGCCCAAGGCCGCCGCACTGCATAACGCTGCCCAGGGCTTCCACATCATGAACTGGGCCGAAGACGCCCTGGAAGTGATGTCTGACGCACGCATCCTCCTGGCCCCATTGCGTTTCGGCGCCGGTATCAAGGGCAAGCTTACCGATGCCATGCTCTGTGGTACGCCCAGCGTCACCACCCCGATCGGGGCCGAAGCCATGCATGGCGCGCTGCCCTGGCCCGGCACCATTGCCAGCAGCGCCCATGACCTGGCCGATGCCGCTGTACGCCTCTACCAGGACCAGGCCCTGTGGACCGAAGCCCAGACAAGAGGCAACCAGTTGATGGCGGCGCGCTATGACGTGAACACCCATGCCGCCGCATTGACCCGGCGCATCCGCCAATGCCATGAACAGCTCGCGCAACATCGCCAGGCCAACTTCACCGGTCTCATGCTGCGCCACCACCATCACAAGAGCACTCAATACATGGCCCAGTGGATCGAAGCCAAGAACCGCTCGGTCTGATCGGCGGACCTGCGGGATCGGGTTCGATCCCCCTGAAAAATATCACTTAACGCCTAACACTTAGGAAATATAGCTGCAGCCTATCGGAAAGTTCCTACTTACAATCTAATTTATTCTAACTGCCAACTTACATCCAAACTTAAGATTTTTCACACATTACGCACGTTATACGAGGCTGGCTCTTTCGTTGCTCGCCCGTCGGCTTTGAGAAACTCGCCAAGTCAGTGTTTACCCTTGCCCCTGGAACTACTACACTCATAAATAGCGGTACAGCGCGAACCATTCAAACGAGCAGTCGTTTGGCTTATCCGAAGTGCTCAATCCACCTCAGCCACCTGCTCGGAGTATTTCGCGTCCTGAATGGCCATTGCACACTAAAGGAGAAATAAAATTGTCCAGACTCGCCGAGTTTCGCGCTGCAGAGAAAGCCCTTAAAGAGCAACTTGCCCAGCTCGACGCCTTGAAGAATGACGCCGGTCTGAAAAAGGAAATCGAGTTCGAAGAAAAGCTCCAGGGGTTGATGAAAACCTACGACAAGAACCTGCGCGACATCATCGCCATCCTTGATCCGGGCAAGGCCAAAACGTCGGCCGCCGCCCCTAAGCAACGCCGCGCGCGCGTGGTCAAGGTCTATGTAAACCCGCACACCGGGGAACAGATCCAGACCAAGGGTGGCAACCATCGTGGGCTCAAGGCGTGGAAGCAACAATACGGCGCCCAGACCGTCGATTCCTGGTTGCGCCACTGAGCTGAGCCGTTTCACATTTTTTTCACGCTCGCTCTTACAGGATGGAATCTGCTAAAGGATTAGCGCCCCAATGCCCGCTTCGGCGGGCTTCTATTTTCTGCCGCAAAGCGCCGATCGGTCCGCAAGCGGTTTGCTCAAACGCTTCAGTTCCGTATCATTGCCTCCCGACAAGACCGCTGACGCCTTCAAGGCCTGAACGACCCGGCCCTTCGAACGCGCTTCGCTCATCTACTCTGGAGCCCCCATGAGCCTGCAAGATCTCAATACTTTCCCCGGCGTTACTGCCCAGCCAGACAGCGCAACCCAGGGTTTCGTGTTCAACCACACCATGTTGCGTGTAAAAGACATTACCCGCTCGCTGGATTTCTATACCCGCGTACTGGGTTTCAGCCTGGTGGAAAAGCGTGACTTCCCGGAAGCGGAGTTCAGCCTGTACTTCCTCGCCCTGGTGGACAAGGCGCAGATCCCCGCCGATGCCGCCCAACGCACCCAGTGGATGAAATCCATTCCAGGCATCCTCGAACTGACGCACAACCACGGCACCGAGAAGGATCCTGCATTCGCTTACCATAACGGCAACGCCGACCCGCGCGGCTTTGGCCACATCTGCCTGTCGGTACCGGATATCCACGCGGCCTGCGAGCGCTTCGAGAGCCTGGGCGTGCCGTTCCAGAAACGCCTGAACGATGGCCGCATGAAGAGCCTGGCGTTCCTCAAGGACCCGGATGATTACTGGGTCGAGATCATTCAGCCGACGCCGCTCTGACTGAAGGCCCTGCGCGCCTTATCGCTGGCAAGCCCGCTCCCACAGAGGTCGACGCTGAATTTGTGGAGATCCCCTGTGGGAGCTGGCTTGCCAGCGATGGGGCCGGTATTGAACACAAAAAAACCCATGACAAGTCATGGGTTTTTTTCGTTTCAGCAGCCCATCACACCGGCGCCGAAGTCCGAATCAAGTGATCAAACGCCGCCAACGAAGCCTTGGCGCCCTCACCCACTGCTATGACAATCTGCTTGTATGGCACAGTGGTCACATCACCGGCTGCAAATATGCCCGGCAAGTTGGTTTCACCCCGCGAGTCGACCACTATCTCGCCACGCGGCGACAATTCGATCGTGCCTTTGAGCCAGTCGGTGTTGGGCAGCAGGCCTATCTGTACAAAGATGCCTTGCAGTTCGATATCGCGAACTTCTTCGCTATGGCGATCCCTGTAACGCAGCCCACTGACTTTCTGGCCGTCTCCCACTACTTCGGTGGTCTGGGCACTGGTGATGACGGTCACGTTGGCCAAACTGTGCAACTTGCGCTGCAAGACGGCGTCGGCACGCAACTGGCCATCGAACTCGAGCAGGGTCACATGGGCGACGATGCCGGCCAGGTCGATCGCAGCTTCCACCCCGGAGTTGCCACCACCAATCACCGCCACGCGTTTACCCTTGAACAATGGGCCATCGCAATGCGGGCAATAGGCAACACCACGGTTGCGATACTCTTTCTCGCCGGGCACGTTCATTTCGCGCCAGCGCGCACCAGTGGCCAGGATCACGGTTTTAGCCTTGAGTGATGCACCGCTGGAGAAATGAACTTCATGTAGCGCGCCATCCTTGCCGGGAATCAACTTATCGGCACGCTGCAGGTTCATGATGTCCACGTCGTATTGCTTGACGTGCTCTTCCAGGGCCACAGCCAGTTTCGGCCCTTCGGTTTCGCGAACCGAGATGAAGTTCTCGATGGCCATGGTGTCGAGTACCTGACCACCGAAGCGCTCGGCTGCAACACCGGTACGAATGCCTTTGCGTGCCGCGTAAATGGCCGCAGCAGAACCTGCCGGGCCACCGCCGACCACCAGCACGTCGAAGGCCTCTTTGCCGTTGAGCTTCTCAGCCTGGCGCTCGGCTGCGCTGCTGTCGATCTTGCCGAGTATCTCTTCCAGGCCCATGCGGCCCTGACCGAAATTCCGACCATTGAGGTAGACACTCGGTACCGCCATGACCTGTCGATCAGTGACTTCCTGCTGGAACAGCGCACCATCGATGGCAACGTGACGGACGTTCGGATTGAGCACCGCCATCAGGTTCAGTGCCTGGACCACGTCCGGGCAGTTCTGGCAGGACAGCGAGAAATAGGTTTCAAAGTTGAACTCGCCCTTGAGCGAGGTGATCTGCTCGATCACTTCCACACTGGCCCTGGACGGGTGACCACCGACTTGCAGCAGTGCCAGCACCAGCGAGGTGAATTCGTGGCCCATGGGGATACCGGCAAAACGCAGGCTGATATCCGCGCCCGGGCGATTCAACGAGAACGATGGCTTGCGCACATCGGTACCGTCATCGTGCAGGGTAATGTGGTTTGACAGGCTGGCGATTTCACGCAGCAGGTCGAGCATTTCCCGGGATTTCGCGCCGTCGTCAAGGGAGGCGACGATCTCGATCGGTTGCGTGACCCGTTCCAGGTACGACTTCAACTGGGCTTTAAGATTGGCGTCCAACATACGGGCGATTTCCTTTTTCAGACGGTGAAAACAACAACGCCCGGGCAACGATTGCCCGGGCGTGTTTATCGGGCTGGCGCTGGATCAGATCTTGCCGACCAGATCCAGGGACGGCGCCAGGGTCGCCTCGCCTTCTTTCCACTTGGCCGGGCAGACTTCACCCGGGTGAGCGGCAACGTACTGAGCCGCCTTGATCTTGCGCAGCAGCTCGGAAGCGTCACGGCCTACGCCGCCGTCGTTGAGTTCGACGATCTTGATCTGGCCTTCCGGGTTGATCACGAAGGTGCCACGGTCAGCGATGCCAGCCGACTCGATCAGCACGTCGAAGTTTCTGGAAATGGTGTGGGTCGGATCGCCGATCAGCGGGTAGCGGATCTTGCCGATGGTGTCCGACGTGTCGTGCCAGGCTTTGTGGGTGAAGTGGGTATCGGTCGACACACCGTAGATCTCCACACCCAGCTTCTGGAATTCGGCGTAATTGTCAGCCAGGTCACCCAGTTCGGTTGGGCAAACGAAGGTGAAGTCGGCTGGGTAGAAGAATACGACAGACCATTTGCCTTTCAGGTCGGCATCGGAAACCCCAACGAACTCGCCGTTGTGGTAAGCGGTGGCGTTGAATGGCTTGATTTGGCTGTTGATGATAGGCATCGGTGACTCTCCTTCAGGGGTTGAAAATCTGATGGGAGAATCCTATCGAGCGAGAGCCTGAAACGCTCATTGGGAAAGCTGATGTTGCTGATTGGGTTTTGCTATTAGAAATTTGGTTTATAGAAGAAAACGATGTTGCGCAACCTCTGTGGGAGCTGGCTTGCCAGCGATGCAGACGACGCGGTGTATCAGGGACACCGCAGTGATTCCATCGCTGGCAAGCCAGCTCCCACAGGGACCAACTCCAAAGGCCCGCGGTGGTCAAGCCACCGGCGTACGCAAGGTCACGAACTCTTCCGCCGCCGTCGGGTGCACGCCAATGGTTTCGTCGAACAGCTGCTTGGTCGCCCCTGCCTTGAGCGCGATGGCCAGGCCCTGGACGATCTCGCCGGCATCCGGCCCGACCATATGGCAGCCCAGCACCTTGTCGGTCTCGGCATCGACCACCAGCTTCATCAGGGTGCGCTCCTGATTCTCGGTCATGGTGAGTTTCAGGGCGCGGAAACGGCTTTCGAAAATCCGTACCGAATGCCCGGCCTCCCGTGCCTCTTCTTCGGTCAGGCCGACGGTGCCAATCGGTGGCTGGCTGAACACCGCTGTCGGGATGTGCCGGTAATCCACCGGGCGATATTGCTCGGGCTTGAACAGACGGCGCGCCACTGCCATACCTTCGGCCGTGGCCACGGGTGTCAGCTGAACCTTGCCGATCACATCGCCGATGGCCAGGATCGAAGGTTCACTGCTCTGATATTGCTCATCGACCTGGATAAAACCACGCTCATCGAGCTTGACCCCGGTGTTCTCCAGACCAAGGTTGTCCAGCATCGGGCGTCGTCCGGTGGCGTAGAACACACAGTCGGCTTCCAGCTGGCGACCATCCTTGAGTGTTGCCTTGAGGCTGCCGTCGGCCTGCTTGTCGATGCGCGCGATATCGGCGTTGAATTGCAGGTCCAGGCCACGTCGGGTCAACTCGTCCTTGAGGTGCTGGCGCACACCGCCATCGAAGCCACGCAGGAACAGTTCGCCGCGATAGAGCAATGAAGTCTCGGCACCCAGGCCCTGGAAAATCCCGGCGAACTCCACCGCGATATAACCGCCGCCCACCACCAGCACGCGCTTGGGCAAGGTTTCCAGGAAGAACGCTTCATTGGAGCTGATGGCATGCTCACGACCTGGAATATCCGGGATCTGCGGCCAGCCACCGGTGGCGACCAGGATATGTTTGGCGCTGTACTGCTGCCCGTTGATTTCGACCCTGTTCGGGTCGACCAGGCGTGCATGCCCCTCGAACAGCTCGACGCCACTGTTGACCAACAGGTTGCGATAGATGCCGTTGAGGCGCTCGATCTCGCGGTTCTTGTTGGCGATCAGGGTTTTCCAGTCGAAATCGGCCTTTTCCAGCGACCAGCCATAACCCTCGGCCTGCTCGAAGTCGTCACCGAAATGGGCACCATAGACGAACAGCTTCTTCGGTACGCAGCCGACATTGACGCATGTACCACCCAGGTAACGGCTCTCGGCTATCGCTACCTTGGCGCCGAAACCGGCGGCGAATCGCGCGGCCCGAACACCACCGGAACCGGCACCAATTACAAACAGATCGAAATCGTAGGCCATATTAAGTCTCCTTGGCAGTCCAACAGCATACCGCCGGATGCCTGGCAGTAAACAAAAAAGCCACCCGAAGGTGGCTTTCGTGACAACGCGCCGATCGAAATCAGTAGGCCTTGCCAGTCTTGTAGAAGTTTTCGAAGCAGAAGTTGGTCGCCTCGATGTAGCCTTCGGCACCACCGCAGTCGAAGCGCTTGCCTTTGAACTTGTAGGCAATCACACAACCGTCCTGCGCCTGCTTCATCAGGGCGTCAGTGATCTGGATTTCGCCGCCTTTGCCCGGCTCGGTATCCTCGATCAACTTGAAGATATCCGGGGTCAGGATGTAACGACCGATGATTGCCAGGTTGGACGGGGCATCTTCAGGTTTTGGCTTCTCGACCATGTTGCGTACGCGATACAGGTCATCACCGATCAGATCGCCGGCGATCACACCATATTTGTTGGTTTCCTGCGGGTCGACTTCCTGGATCGCCACGATGGTGCAACGGTACTGTTTGTACAGTTTGACCATCTGGGTCAACACACCGTCGCCTTCCAGGTTGACGCACAGGTCGTCCGCCAGCACTACCGCGAACGGTTCGTCACCGATCAGTGGGCGGCCAGTCAGGATTGCATGGCCCAGGCCCTTCATTTCAGTCTGACGGGTGTAGGAGAACGAGCACTCGTCGAGCAGTTTGCGGATGCCGACCAGGTACTTTTCCTTGTCGGTGCCCTTGATCTGGTTTTCCAACTCGTAGCTGATGTCGAAGTGGTCTTCCAGGGCACGCTTGCCACGACCCGTGACGATGGAGATTTCTGTCAAGCCAGCGTCCAGTGCTTCTTCAACGCCGTACTGGATCAGTGGCTTGTTCACTACCGGCAACATTTCCTTGGGCATGGCCTTGGTCGCTGGGAGGAAACGAGTGCCGTAACCGGCTGCTGGGAACAAGCATTTCTTGATCATATGAGTCCTTAACAAGGGCTGTACGTACGAGTTTCGGCGCAGTCTAATCAGGCGGCGGTCACCTTACAATGCCCACCATGATGCGCTGACGCCATCATAGAGATTTTATGCCGCGGTTAGTTCCGTAAATTCATTAATATTGCACTCATCGGCGTGCATCTTCAAATTGTCGGCCGCGTCCATTCCCAAGGCAAGGTAATCTATGGCATAGAAGGATCCGGCAACGCCTTCCCCCTCTCTTACTGAAGTTGCGTCCATGAGCAAACTGCTGGCACTTTTCACTGTACTGGCCCTGACCGGCTGCGCAACTGCATCACCGACTGTCCTGAAAAGTGGCAAGGAAGGGCTGAGCATAGACTGCTCCGGCGCCACCATGTCCTGGGAACAATGCTACAAGAAAGCCGAAGCCTCATGTCCGCAGCACGGGTACAGGATCATCGGCACCAATGGCACGCCCGCCCTCGAGGAAAGCGAAAAGACCCTTGGCAAGGAAATCGGCAACTACACCAGTCGCAGCTTGATCGTGGACTGTAAATGACCCCGGCGATCAGCCGGAAATGCACTCGGTAGCGGCTTCGCGAACGTCACCCGGGCGCAGCGGGTTGTTCGACAGGCGCTCGTGCACCTTGATGGCGCTACCTTTGCCACGATCGGTGATATCGACCAGGGCGGCAGGGTCCGCGGAGAATTTCTGCGGCACGACAACGCGAAAGCCGTCCTTATAGGGTTCGATCAGCGATGGACCGCGGCTATCAGCAAGTTTCTCCACCACGCATTTGGCGTAGGCATCCGGGTTCTTGCCGGAAATGACGCTCATGGTTTCCGGACTCTGCTCAATCTCTTCAACTGACGCACAACCGGTCAGCGCCACTGCCAACGCTATCAAAGCCCATCTCATCAACGAAATACTCCGGGTAAAAAAGCTTTGACCGCGCAAAGTCCATTTTGCTCCCTGCCCTGGCAGATTTATCATACCGGCGCAGGATTCAGGACCATCAGCCCCTGCCTCGTGCTATCGTTTTGATTTGCCAGAAAAAGCGTTCCGGAGAGTCACATGAAATTCGTACACCAGCGCGAACACCTCAACGAAGACGACATTGTCGTCATCGAGTGTTCCCAGCGCTGCAACATCCGCCTGATGAGCGACGCCAACTTCCGCAGCTTCAAGAATGGCGGCCGGCACACCTATCACGGCGGCGCTTTCGACACTTTTCCGGCCAGGATCACGGCGCCCAGCACCGGATTCTGGAATATCACCATCGATACCGCCGGGACCCGCCCCAGCAGCGTGGTACGCAAGCCCAACTTCACGCATAAAATCAAAATCATCCGCCGCTCGGCTTCGAAATTCAGCTGAGGCCCGGCGCCACGACATGCAACAGGCAGGTATTTCTGTGACAACCGGCACCACTAAATTTGTGATCAAGTACAAGCTCAATGGCGAGCGCCGCTTTGACTTTGCCCAGTTGCAATCGGGCTCCGTCGAGGAAGCCACTGCGGCGCTCAAAGCGATTCATGGCGAGAGCAGCGATGAGATCACCGATATCAAGGTGAGCAAGGCGCTGTAAGTCGACATTTTGCGGGCGCTGTGCGCCTGAGCGCAGCCTGGCGGCAGCGGCTACATCGGGCCAGTTACGCCGAACCCTGTAGCCGCTGCCGCAGGCTGCGCTCGAGCGTGCAACGCTCGCAATCGTTCTCAGCGATTGACGTCCACCACCAGTCGACCGCGAATCGTCCCAGCCATCAACCGCTGCGCCGCATCGACCGCCTCGCTCAAGCCGATCTCCTGACTGATCAGAGCCAGCAGGTCGCGATCCAGATCAGTTGCAAGTCGCTCCCAGGCCTCGACACGGTCGGCCTTGGGTCGCTTGACGCTGTCGATGCCGATCAGGCTGACCCCACGCAAGATGAACGGCGCGACCGAGCCGGGGAAATCCATGCCCTGGGCCAGTCCGCAGGCTGCAACCGCGCCATGGTACTGCAGGCCGGCACAGACGTTGGCCAGGGTATGGCTGCCGACCGAATCGACGGCCCCAGCCCAACGCTCCCTGGCCAGGGGCTTGCCCGGCTCGGACAGGCTTGCCCGCTCGATGATTTCATGGGCGCCCAGTTGCCTGAGGTAATCATGCTCCGATGGCCTGCCGGTGGAAGCGACGACGCGATAGCCCAATCGGGACAGCAAGGCGATGGCGAAGCTTCCGACCCCACCGTTGGCTCCGGTGACCAGCACATCACCCTTGTCTGGGGTGATGCCATGACGCTCCAGCGCCAGCACGCAGAGCATCGCGGTGTAACCGGCAGTGCCGATGGCCATGGCCTGGGCAGCGGTAAACCCCTTGGGCTGGACAATCAACCAGTCGCCACTGACCTGGGCCTTCTGCGCAAGCCCACCCCAGTGCCCCTCTCCGACGCCCCAGCCATTGAGCAGCACGGCATCGCCGGCCTTGTAGTCCGGATGTGAACTGGATTCGACTGTCCCTGCCAGGTCAATGCCGGGCACCATGGGAAAACTGCGCACCACCGGACTTTTGCCGGTAATGGCCAGGCCGTCCTTGTAGTTCAGGGTGCTGTACTGGACATTGATCAGTACATCGCCGGCAGGCAATTGGCGTTCGTCCAGCGCTTGCACGCCCGCGCGATAGCCCTGCTCGTCCTTTTCGATCACGATTGCATTGAACATTGCATTTTCCCCCGTTGGACCGTTCGTCTGGAATCTTTCGAAAAAAGTCTCACCGCCATTCTGCGCGCCATTCTTCGCAAGAATCCCGTTGCGAAATCGACAGGGACGCATCATTGCGCTCCGGCCTCGCCGTCTTTAATGTCAAGGCATCCTACCGAATCAGGAGCTGCACCGCGATGAGCCAATGGCCCGACACCCGCATCCTTGACCTGCTGGGCATAGAACTGCCGATTATCCAGGCGCCCATGGCCAACTCGAGCGACTCGAAGATGGCCATTGCGGTCTCCAATGCCGGCGGCCTGGGCTCCCTGCCCTGCGCCACAATCAGCCATGAAAAGATCCGCCAGGAGTTGCAGGCCTTCAAACAGGCCAGCAGCGGCCCCTTGAACCTGAATTTTTTCTGTCACCAGGCGCCTGCCGCCGATCCGCAACGGGAAGCGCGCTGGAAGGAATCGCTCAAAGGCTATTACCAGGAACTGGGCGCCGACTTCGATGCCCCGACACCGGTCTCCAGCCGGGCGCCCTTCGATGACGCCGCCTCTGCCCTGGTCGAAGAATTCCGTCCTGCCGTCGTGAGTTTTCATTTCGGCCTGCCGGCACCGCAACTGCTCGCACGGGTCAAGGCCAGCGGCGCCAAGGTGCTTTCCAGTGCCACGACCGTCGATGAAGCGATCTGGCTGGAACAGCACGGCTGCGATGCAATCATCGCCATGGGCTATGAGGCTGGCGGCCATCGCGGCATGTTCCTGAGCGACGCCCTCTGCACCCAGGTCGGCACCCTGGCGCTGGTCCCGCAGGTCGTCGATGCAGTCAAGGTCCCGGTGATTGCCGCAGGTGGTATCGGCGATGCACGCGGCATCGTTGCAGCCTTTGCCCTGGGTGCCGCGGCCGTGCAATTGGGAACCGCCTACCTGTTCTGCCCCGAAGCAAAGATTTCGCCAACCTATCGCCAGGCGCTGGCCACGGCCAAGGAAAGCGATACGGCGCTGACCAACCTGTTCACCGGCCGCCCGGCGCGCGGCATCAATACCCGGATCATGCGCGAACTGGGGCCCATGAACGCAGATGCGCCGGCCTTTCCGTTGGCCGGCGGGGCGTTGATGCCGTTGCGTGCGATCAGCGAGCCGGCGGGCAACAGTGACTTCAGCAACCTCTGGTCGGGCCAGGCACCGCGCCTGGGGGTTGCGCTGCCGGCTGGGGAGCTGACGCGCAAACTGGCGAGCGAGGCATTGGCCAGGCTTTCGCGCTGATCCAGACCAATTTGCGACCGCTTCGCGCTCGAGCGCAGCCTGCGGCAGCGGCTACGCCGACCGTGGTATGCCGAACATTTGTTGCCGCTGCCCCAGGCTGCGCTGGGGCCGCAAGGCCCCCCGACAATTCCGACCCCCACGCCTGGATTTCCGTTTGTCGGGAAATCGCTATATATTCGTGTTTATAGCGTTTCTCCCACCCCCCCAACGGAGCTGTCCAATGAAAATGCGTGCCTCCCGCCTTGCAACCACAGGCCTCTGCGCCCTGCTCGTCGCCCTGAACCTGGGCACCGCCTGGGCCGGTGAAGTCCAGGTCGCCGTTGCGGCGAACTTCACCGCGCCGATCCAGGCCATCGCCAAGGATTTCGAGCAGGACACCGGTCATAAGCTGGTCAGTTCATTCGGGGCCACCGGACAGTTCTACACCCAGATCAAGAACGGCGCGCCATTCGAGGTTTTCCTCGCTGCCGATGACACCACGCCGGCAAAACTCGAGGCCGAAGGCGATACCGTCAAGGGTTCGCGCTTCACCTACGCCATCGGCACCCTCGCCCTCTGGTCCGCCAAGGAAGGTTACGTCGATGCCAAGGGCCAGGTGCTCAAGGACAACCAGTACCAACACCTGGCAATCGCCAACCCCAAGGCCGCACCCTACGGGCTGGCCGCCACCCAGGTACTGGACAAGCTGAAGCTGACCGAAGCGACCAAAGCCAAGCTGGTCGAAGGCCAGAACATCACCCAGACATTCCAGTTCGCGTCCACCGGCAATGCCGAATTGGGGTTTGTCGCCTTGTCGCAGATCTACAAGGACGGTAAGGTCACCAGCGGCTCTGCCTGGATCGTCCCGGCCGAGTTGCATGACCCGATCAAGCAGGATGCGGTCATCCTCGACAAAGGCAAGGACAACCCGGCCGCCAAGGCCCTGGTCGACTACCTCAAGGGGCCGAAAGCGACTGCCATTATCAAATCCTACGGCTATGAGCTTTGATGCCACTGAGTGATCCCGATCTATCGGCCATCTGGCTGACGTTCAAGCTGGCGTCGCTGACCACGCTGATTCTGTTGCTGGTCGGCACGCCCATCGCCTGGTGGCTGGCGCGTACGCGTTCGCGGCTGCGCGGGCCCATCGGCGCCGTCGTGGCGCTGCCGCTGGTATTGCCACCGACCGTGATCGGTTTTTACTTGCTGCTGACCCTGGGCCCGCACGGCTTCATTGGCCAGGCGACCCAGGCCCTGGGCCTGGGCACCGTGGTATTCAGCTTCAGCGGCCTGGTCATCGGCTCGGTGATCTACTCGATGCCCTTTGTCGTGCAACCCTTGCAAAATGCCTTCGCCGCCATCGGCAATCGACCACTGGAGGTCGCGGCAACGTTGCGCGCCAGCCCCTGGGACAGCTTTTTCTCGGTGGTGCTGCCCCAGGCCAGGCCGGGCTTCATCACTGCCAGTATCCTTGGCTTTGCCCATACCGTGGGCGAGTTCGGCGTGGTGTTGATGATCGGCGGCAATATCCCGGACAAGACCCGGGTCGTTTCCGTACAGATCTACGACCACGTCGAAGCCATGGAATACATGCAAGCCCACTGGCTGGCCGGTGCCATGCTGGTGTTTTCCTTTCTTGTGCTGCTGGCGTTGTATTCCAACCGCCAGGGCAAGCCCGGCTGGAGTTGAGCGGTGACCATTGAAGCCCGGCTGCAGCTGGACTATCCGGCGTTCTCCCTGGCCGTCGACCTGCAACTGCCCGGGCGCGGCGTCAGTGCCCTGTTCGGCCCTTCGGGCTCGGGCAAAACGTCCTGCCTGCGTTGTCTGGCCGGTCTGGAAAAAGCCGGCAATGCCTATATCGAAGTCAATGGCGAGGTCTGGCAGGACAGCAGCCGCAAGCTCTTCGTCGCTCCGCACAAGCGCCCGATCGGCTATGTGTTCCAGGAGGCCAGCCTGTTCGAGCACCTGTCGGTGCGCGGCAATCTGGAATTCGGCTGGCGACGCATCCCGCGCAACCAGCGCAAGGTTCGCCTGGACCAGGCATGCGAGCTGCTGGGCATCGGCCATTTGCTCGATCGCCAACCCTTGAACCTGTCCGGCGGCGAACGCCAGCGGGTCGGCATCGCCCGGGCCTTGTTGACCAGCCCGCAATTGTTGCTGCTCGATGAACCCCTGGCGGCGCTCGACAGCCAGCGCAAAAGCGAGATCCTGCCCTACCTGGAGCGCCTGCACGACGAGTTGGAGATTCCGCTGGTGTACATCAGTCACTCCCAGGACGAAGTGGCGCGCCTGGCCGATTACCTGGTGCTGATCGAGCAAGGCCGGGTCAAGGCCAGCGGCCTGATCGGCGAGACCCTGGCGCGCCTGGACCTGCCCCTGGCGCTGGGCGACGACGCCGGGGTCATCGTCGAAGGTCGCGTCTGCAGCTTTGACCCGACCTACCAGTTGCTCGGCCTGAAATTGCCGGACAGCCAGCTGCAAGTGCGCGTCGCCCACGCGCAGATGGCAATCGGTAGCCGCCTGCGCTTCAAAATACAGGCTCGCGATGTCAGCCTGAGCCTTTCGGCCGACAGCCAATCGAGCATCCTCAATCGCCTGCCCGTGCGGGTCACCGGACAGCGCCTGGCCGACAACAGCGCCCATGTGCTGGTCAGCCTCGACGCCGACGGCACGCCGATGCTGGCGCGGATCACGCGCTATTCCTGCGACCAGCTCGGCGTCCATCCCGGCCAGGCACTGTGGGCACAGATCAAATCGGTGGCGGTGCTGGCCTGACACGCACCTCTGCGCCCGGGCGCGGTCCATAGCACAGGCCCCCTCCGAAGAACGCAGCCATGCCGGACTCGACGCCCCCTGAACACCTGCCAGCCGACCTGCACTACGTCGACGACACCCAGCCAGGTATCAGCCGCCGCAAACTGCGGGGTGAGTTCGTCTATTTCGACCCGTCCGGCCAACGCATCCTGGACCCGGACGAGATCGGCCGAATCAATGCCCTGGCCATTCCGCCCGCCTATACCGACGTATGGATCTGCGCCGATCCACGTGGCCATCTGCAAGCCACCGGCCGCGATGCACGAGGGCGCAAGCAATACCGCTATCACCCCCGCTGGCGCGAAATCCGCGACGAAAACAAATATTCGCGCATGCTCGAGTTCGGCCTTCTGCTGCCCAAGGTGCGTCAGCAAGTCGACAACCACCTCTCCAGGCCGGGATTTGATCAGGACAAGGTCATGGCATTGGTGATTTCCCTGCTCGACACCACCTTGATCCGCGTCGGTAACAGCCAATACGCGCGCGACAATCGCTCCTACGGCCTGACTACTTTGCGCAACCGCCATGTGGCGGTCGAAGGCAGTGCCATGCGTTTCCATTTTCGCGGCAAAAGCGGGGTCGAGCACCGGGTCACGGTCAGGGACAGGCGCCTGGCGCGCATCCTCAAACGTTGCCTGGAGCTGCCCGGCCAGGACCTGTTCCAGTACCTGGACGAAAACGGCGAACGGCGTACCGTCAGCTCCAGCGACGTCAACAGTTATCTGCAACGGCTGACCGGTGCGGACTTCACCGCCAAGGACTATCGCACCTGGGCTGGCAGTACCCTGGCCCTGGCCATGCTGCGCGAACTCCAATGGCAGCCGGAACCCGAAGCGAGGCGGCAGATCACCGGCATGATCAAGCAGGTGGCCAGGCAACTGGGCAATACCCCGACGGTGTGCCGACAGTGCTACATTCACCCCGCCGTGCTGGAGCGTTTCGTCCTCGGCGAGCTCGCCAGCCTGCCCAGGCCGAGGCAGCGCAAGGGCCTGCGCCGCGAGGAGGTGGCCCTGGCGATGTTTCTGCAACAACTGGGGCCCTGAGCGTCAGCCATCGAGTCGCTGGACCGTTTGGCTCGCCGCGAGCCGACGGGAAAGTTCGTCACGCGACAATGCCGGTGCAAAGTAACGCCCCTGCCCCTGGGGACACTTCATATCCAGCAGAATCAGGTGTTGCGCGGCGCTTTCGACACCCGCCACCGTAACCCCCAGGCCCAGGGCACCGGCCAGCGTCAGGCTGCTTTTGATCACGGCCTGGCTTCGGGGCTGGCTTTCCAGGTCGGCCATGAACAGGCCGGCCACTTTCAAATGGTTGAAAGGCAACTGACAGAATTGCTGCAGGGACGCGTGGTTGGCACCGAAGTCGCCAAGGCTCAGGTCACAACCGAGCAACCTCAAGCGAATCAGACTTTCCAGCGCCATGGCCGAGGGTTTGAACAATTGATGCGGCGTCAGTTCGAAGCCGATGCCCATCCCTGCCGAACGATAGAACTGCAACAGGGACTTGATGCGCAGCGACAGGTAACGACTGGCCAACTGCGTGGTATGCAAGGCAAAGGTCAAACGAAAGCCGATGCCCTGCCCCATCAACTCGCGTTGCAATTCCAGCCCCTGGTCCAGCATGGCCAGGAGCATCTCGTCGAGCAGGCCGCAGCGCTCGATCATCGGCATGAACAGCGACGGCGCAAGCAACCCTTGCAACGGGTGATCCCAATGGGCCACCACATCGACCCCTTTGATCGCGCCGCTGAGCACGTCGCAGCGCGGCACATAGAATGCGTAGAACTCCTTGTTGGCCATACCCCGGCGAATGTCGCTTTCGTTCACGCTGTGCAGCTCCGGCACGGTGGCCTGGGGCAGTGGCGCCGGCAGGCCGGTCGTCTCGAGCAGATGGCGCAGGGTCTCGATTTGCAAGGGTTTGCCGGCGTCGCCGAGAAAACTCAAGCCCAGCAACGTAACCATCTGCACCACGCCCCGGCGCAAGTCGCTGTGCAGGCCGCAACTGACAACGCCATGCTTGATCAGCGCCATCTGCGCCGCGCGCTGGATGAACTCCAGGCCATCCATGCCCTCCATGCGCAAATCGCAGACAACGATGTCGACCGAACCAATCTGCTGCAGCAGCACAAGCGCCTCGGCGGCATAGGCCGATTCGAACACCTGCCGACAGCCCAATTGACCCAGCATTTTTACCGCTATGGAGCGCTGAAAAGCATGGTTTTCCACTATCAATACACTTAAAGAATCGGCAGGCACTTGCAAGCCCTCGAAAAAGTCCAACGGTCATGTTCCTATCCCGACCGCCTCGTTGAACCTGGAGATTTCCCACGCCTGCATCAGAAATATCCTATGAACGTATCCAGCGACTGCAATTCGGGGCGTCAATCCTGGCAAAACCGCTCCAGGCTCTCGCCGAGGTCCTGCATGGCCTGGCGCAACGCTTCCGCCAAGGGGTCGATCTGTTCGCCTGTCGAACTCTGCGCGCAGGCGTTTTCCAACTGTTCGCAGGCCCGCAGCAGGTGTCGGGCCTTGATGATGCGCGCGCCGCCCTTGACCCTGTGCACCAGGTCCGCCAGGCCACCGAAGTCCGTGTCATGCTGCAAACGCGCAAGCCGCTGCAGGTCATCGTGATTACTTTGCTGAAGATCGCGCAGCAGGGTCTTGACCGAGGCCAGGTCGCCGCCCGTCAATTGGCGCAGGCTCGACAAGTCGAAACCGTCACCGCGCAAGGGCGCTTCAACCACCACGCTTGTCACCGGTCGCGGGTTGACGCTGTGCAGACGCGTGGCCAGATCGGTGAGGTTCACCGGCTTGAACAGACAGTCGTCCATTCCCGCCTGCAAGCAGCGGCGCCGCTCATCGACCTGGGCGTTGGCCGTCGAGCCCAACAGCAGGCAGGCCGATTTGTTTTTGCGTCGCTCATCCTCGCGGATCCCCCGTGCCAGGGCATAGCCGTTGAGGCCCGGCATGTTGCAATCGGTGATGACCACGTTGAAGTGCTCGCCCAGCCAGGCGCGCAGGCCATCATGGCCATCGTCGGCCAGGGTGACCCGGTGGCCCAGGTAGCTCAGTTGCTGGTGCAAGAGCAGACGGTTGGCCGGGTAGTCGTCGATGACCAGAATGTTCAGCGGCATGACCGCACTCTGGGGTTGCAGCGCCAATTCCGGGCAGGCCGGTTCGCTGGGCTGCACATGCTGCAGGAGCAGTCGGATATCCGCCTGGGTACCGGCTCCCAACGTACTGCTGAGGGTCATTTGCCCGCCCATCATGGCGCACAACGTACGGCTGATGCTCAGGCCCAGGCCCGTTCCGCTGCGCGCCGACTGCCGGTTGTTGCTGGCCTGGCGAAACGGGCTGCCCATGGCCGAAAGATCGGCCGGTGGAATGCCCACCCCGGTATCTTCCACTGCCAACTGCACGACAACTTGCCCGGCCTGCAGATCGAACGCCAGGCGTACCCGGACTTCGCCTTCATGGGTGAACTTGATGGCGTTGCTGATCAGGTTCGAAAGAATCTGCTTGAATCGCAGCGGGTCGACCATCACCTCGATATCGGGCTCCTGGCCGGTTTCCAGGATCAACCGCAGTTGCTTGTGCCGCGCCTGCCCCTCGAACAGGCGCACTGTCGATTCCACCTCCTTGCGCAAGAACGTGCGCTGGGGCGCCAGGGACAGATGACCGGACTCGATGCGGGTGATGTCGAGAATATCCCCGACCAGTTCAAGCAGGCCGCGTGCAGCGCCGGAGGCGACCTCGATCGCCAGCTTGTCGAGCATGCCCTGCTCAGCCTTGCGCAGAGCCAGTTCGAGCATGCCCAGCAAGGCATTCATCGGGGTGCGGATTTCGTGGCTCATGGTCGCCAGGAAAGTGGTTTTGGCCCGGTTCGCGGCCTCGGCCTCATCCTTGGCTACCTGCAATGCATCGTACAATCGCTGGCGTTCGGAGATGTCGATCCAGCCGGCGATAAGGCCCGCTACTTCACCATCGCTGCCGCGATAGGGCAGCACCCAGTGGTACATGGTCACCTGCTTGCCATTGGCCAGGGTCAACACGCGGTCGGCAACCACCGGCTCGCCCCTTTCCATCGCATCCTGATAGGCCTGGCGATACGCCCGGGCCTGCTCTGCGCCCATCACGTCATCTGGCAGCGGCTGGCCGATCATCGTCTCGCGCTCCACGCCCAGCGCCTGCAGGTAGCTCAAATTGCAGTTGAGCAGGCAGCCCTCGCGGTCACGGACATAGATCGGGTGCGGGGTGCCGTCGATCATCACCCGCATGAACTCGAGCTGATCGGTCAGGGCCCGTTGCGTCCTGTCACGCGTGCGAACCAGTCGGCGCAAGGCGCGGATCCATAACAGGGCGACCAGCAATAGCAGGCTGGCGATGGCGAAGCCCTGAAGGATCACCCAGCGATAGGTCTGCCAATAGCTGTCGGCAATGATCACTTCACTGCGCCAGCGATTGGTCAGCTCGTCCATTTCCTGCGGGACAATGCTCAGCAAGGCCTTGTTCAGGATCGACAGCAGCTCGTGTGCACCGCGATCGGTGGCGAATGCAAAATTGGCCGGCTGCACCGGCAAGGGCGCGCCAATGCGCAGGCGACCACGGTACTGGCGAGAAATCATGTAGCGCCCGCCGATCAGGCTGACCACTGCCGCCGTCGCCTTGCCGCCTGCCACCAGCGCCAGGGCATCGCTGGAATTGCGCGCGAAGATCACCTTGACCTGCGGATAGCGCTCGCGCAGAAAATCGCTGAGGTAGCTGCCATGGATCAAGGCCAGGGTCTGGCCCTGCATTTGCTCCAGGCTGACCGGGCTTTGCGGCACATCAGCCGTTACCAGTACCAGGCTGTTGCTCAAATAGGCCCGGGTGAAACTCAATTGTTCGCGACGCTCCTGGCTGGGGGGCAAGGCCGCCATCAGGTCGACCTCCCCTCGCTGGACCTGCTGGATCATCTGTTCGATGGAACCCCCATTGACCACCTCGAAACTGAGGCCCGTGCGCAGGGCGATCTTGGCCAGGACATCGGCACTGATCCCGCGGAAGCGTCCTTGGGCATCACGGTAACTGACCGGAAGGAATTGTTCGTCGATGACCACCCGGACCCGTCGATTGCGCTGCAGCCAGCGTTCTTCGGCGGCCGTCAATTGCAGGCGCTGACGCACGGGGATGCTGACCCCGCCAACACTCCAGCGCCGAAGGATGTTCTTGCGCTCATGCCCGGGTATCGACGCCAGTGCAGCATTGACCAGTTTCAACAAGCGCTGGTTGTGGGGTTGCGCGGCAAAACTGAAGTGGTTCATGGCAAGTGGTGCAAATTGCGCCAGCTGGACATTGTCGAACTGACTTTTACTGGTCAGGTAATGCGCGCCCAGGGCATTGCCCAGGTACAGGTCGGCCTGACCGAAGGCGACTGCGCCCAACGCACCGAGGGTCGAAGCAAAGGTCACCAGCTCCGCGTTCGGATACATCTGGCGCACGGTGCTGACCGCGAGGTAATTATCGAGCATGGCCAGACGCTTGCCGGCCAACTCGGGGTCGAGCGCCGAGCTGTCGTCGCTGCGCGTTGCGAGCAGTGGGCGATCTTCTGCGTAGGGCACCGACAACGCCAATTCGTGCTGGGTCGCTTCCAGTTCCGTGGTGGTGCCGAGCAGGTCGATTTCTCCGGTTCGCAGCGCTTCCAGCGCCGCAGTCCTGGAGGAAAACCGGCGAACATCGATCTGCAGGTTCAGCAATTGCGCGACCAGGCCAATGTAATCGGCGCTGATGCCTTCATACTCACGGCCTGTGCCGGTGATATCGAAGGGAGGGTAATCCGGCAGGCTGACGCCCAGACGCAGGCTGCGTCGAGCCCACAACCATTGACGATCGTCATCGTCCAGAATCAGCTCGGGGTTTTCCAGCGAAGAACGGCCGAACAGCAGCGGCGCCTCGTCATCGGCCTGCAGCGGGGCTGCCCACAGCAAGAGGCAAAGCAGCAGGCACCCGTAGCGGCGACTTTTCGGTGAGATGATCACGATCGGGTCAGATCAACGCATTGCGTCTGGCCAGGTCTGCCAGGTCTACCAGTGACTGGACCCGCAACTTTTCGATCAGCCGCGTCTTGTAGGAACTGACGGTCTTGTTGCTCAACAACATGGCTTCAGCGATGGCCTTGTTGCTCAGGCCCCGCGCCAGCTGCTGGAGAATCATGAGCTCACGGTCGGTCAAGGTCGCGATGCTCTGCGCCTCGCTGACCTCGCAATCGGAACGGCGCACCGAACTCATGGACACATCCGGGAAATAGCTGTACCCCGACATGATCGCCATCAGCGCCTTGCTCAGCTCGTTGAGATCATCGGTCTTGGACACGTACCCCGAGGCGCCAAGCTTCATGCAGCGCAGTGAAAAGTACTCGGGGGCCTGGGATGTCAGGACCAGGATCTTGGTCGGCCGGGGCCAGGACTTGACGCGCTCGATCACCCCCAGTCCGTCCACCAGGGGTATGGCGATGTCCAGTATGATGATGTCCGGCAGGCACTCGCGGGCCAGGCGCAGGGCATCCACGCCGTTGTCAGCCTCGGCCACGACCTCGAAGCGCTCCTGAAGCAGCAGCATTCTGACACTGGCGCGAATGAAGGGATGGTCATCAACGATCATTGCTTTATACATGTGAACCTCACTGCGACACATCGACTGAGTGCCCGGGCCGAAATATGTTCAACAGCAGGGGTCGAGGCAAAGTGCCACCACCGACCTGCACCGCGCATTATTCGTAACCCGGTCGTTTGGCAATACCGGACCGTTCCGAAACTTCGTCGGAAAAATCCGATATTCAGTGATGCCGGCAGAATCGGACGATTCTTACGGAATCGTGCCGTGGTTCGGCCGCAGGCAGGATTCGACAAAGAACAATTTTGCCCCGGGCCATCGTCATGCCAAACTGCAGCGCCGCAATGTGTGTATTCACCCCGATTTAATGCCAGCGGGAATTAATTATTCCAGGATGCGTCTTTAATGATGGTTACAGGTGGATGCACCCGGTGGATTCACCCGGCACCGCCCAGCCCTTTGCGACTACACTGCAAAAAGGGGAAGCTGGACGGGCTTTTCAGGCAATCAAGGAGCAATCATGCTGATACTTACCCGCAAGGTTGGCGAAAGCATCGTCATCAATGATGACATCAAGATCACCATCCTGGGTGTCAAAGGTATGCAAGTGCGGATCGGTATCGACGCGCCCAAAGACGTGCAGGTCCATCGCGAAGAAATCTTCAAGCGTATCCAGGCCGGGACTCCGGCGCCGGACAAAGGTGAAAATCTTTAATTATCGACAGGGGCACAGAACAGGCTTCAGCTACGCGCTCCTTTCATGGGAGCGCGATAATCAGCGTGGCGGGTGACGGCGTCGGCCGGGCAAAGTCTTCCGCTCCAGCAGCTTCTTGACCTTGTCTATCAGTTTCGGCGTATCGAAAGGCTTGTCGAAAACCGCCGCGAACAATTCCGGACTCGATCGACCGATATGGCTCTGGGCACCACTCATCAGAATGATCGGCAGCTGATCCCCCACCCTTTTGCGAATCTCCGTCGCGAATTCCACACCGTTCATCAAGGGCATCATGTAATCGGTGATGACCAATGACGGTTTGTGCCGCTCAAGTTCGTCCAGGGCCTTGGCACCGCTTGTGGCCTTGACCACGGTGTAGCCTTCGTCTTCAAGCGTGTAGCCGAGAATATCCGCGATCAGGTATTCATCATCGACTATCAGGATGGTTGTCATCGCATACAGACCCAGCGCCTTTCATCAAGTATTCGGGATCGTTGCAGCGGAACCTGACATGACTGCCGTTGCATTCTCGAAGGCCTTCTTCAGATCGATTCCATGATCGCTGATGACGACTTCCACCAGCGAAGGGTCGTAAAGGCTATCCCTTACCTTAAGAATGGACAGCAGTCGTTTAAGTTCAGATTCCAGCTCTACAAAGCGCATGAGCAGGATGTTGTCGACCATGCTCGACAATTCAGGCGCCGGCGCATTGATCTCCGAGCCGAAAATGTCACGCATCTCCCAGGTCGCGAGCACCGTCACGCCGCGGGCACGCAACTCGCCCATCAAGGCACTGAAGAACTCATTGAGCCTGCTCGGACTGTTGGCGATACGGACCAGGGCACCGAGGCTGTCGATCATCACCCGCTTGATGTGCTTCTCGTCGATCAGCTTGAGCAAACGCGCACCTAGACCATCCAGCACCCCTTCAGTCGTCGGTTGCCAGGCCAGGTGCAGGGCCCCGCTGTCTTCCAGCGCCTTGCAGTCCACGCCCAGTGCCTTTGCCTTCAGGCGAAACCTCTGCGGTGACTCATAGAAACCGAACAGCAGGCCAGGCTCGGCGCGGCTCGATGCACCGAGAAAACTGATGCCCACGGAGGTCTTGCCAATGCCGGACGGCCCCATCACCAGGCTTACCGAAGAGCCTGGCAACCCGCCACCGGTCAACTCGTCCAACCGGGAGATGCCACTGGTCACACGGGTCAGATCGGCCTTGTCCGATCGCGAGGGGTGGCTGTAGAGGCTCTCCAGGCGTGGGTAGACCACGACGCCGTCCTCGGTGATCTCGAACTCATGCAGCCCCGACAACGCCGCACTGCCGCGGGTCTTGCGCAACTGGATGCGGCGTACCGAGCGGCTGCCATGCAGTTCCTCGCCGAGCTCGATCACCCCGTCGACCATAGTGTGCTCGGGGCTGCCGTCATCGAGCCGGGAGCTGGTCAGGAACAGGACCGTACAACCGGCGAATGCCGCATGCCCCTGCAACTCGGCAATGAATTTCTTGGTATCGAGCGGGCTTTCGGCCATGGAGCGGGCATTGAGCAAGCCGTCGACGATCAGCACCGTTGCCTGATGACGGCTGATTTCACGACGCAGCAGTTTCACCACTTCATCCAGCCCTTCGTTTTGCAGGGTGTCGAACGCGCTGACAAACTGGATTTCACTGCCGACCCTGGCCGGGTCGTAAAAACTCAAGGTAGAAAGGTACAGGAACAGGCGCTCATGGGATTCGGAGAGTATGGTGCCGACCAGCACCCGCCCGCCTTCGCGCACATGATGGAACGCCAACTGGTTGGCCAGAATGGTCTTGCCCGAGCCAGGACGGCCCTGGACGATATAGGACGCTCCTACGATCAAGCCACCCTTGAGCAGCAAGTCAAGGCCAGCGATCCCGGTCTTGACGCGATTGAGCTGTTCCAAGATATGGGCACCTCCGTTGACGGGGCTTTTCGCTCAGCCGCGCCGGGCAGGCAAGTACAAGGTCAGGGTAGTCCCCTTGCCGACCTCGCTCTGCACCTTCACGCAACCATTGCTTTGCCTGGTAAAACCATAGACCTGGCTGAGGCCCAGTCCAGTTCCCTTGCCAAAGCCCTTCGTGGTGAAAAAAGGCTCGAAGATACGGGGCATCGTCTGTTCGTCGATGCCTCGGCCATTGTCACTGATTGAAATCTGCACAAAGTCACCGTACAGCTGTTCCAACTCGCCGTTCAGGGTGCAATTGCTGGCCTGCAGGGTAATCGTGCCGGCGTCCTCAAGCGCGTCTCGGGCATTGAAAATGACGTTGAGCAAGACCATTTCCAGCTGACTGGGGTCGAGTTCGACTTCATGCAGGTCAGGACTCAGTTCGACTTTCAGTTCGATGGTCTCGGGCAATGCCTGCTTGATCAGCAACTGGGTGGATTCGATCAATTGCGGCAGGCTGATCCTGCTGACCTGCAGATCCCTGCGCCGGGCGAAGGTCAGCAACTGCCGGGTGAGTTGGGTTCCGCGCTCGCCGGCATCGAGAATATGCTGGAGCAGTTTCTGCACCCGCTGTGGATCCTTGCTGTTCATCGCCAGCCGGGCCGAACCCATGATGATGGTCAGTACATTGTTGAAATCATGGGCCATCCCGCCGGTGAGCTGGCCCAGCGCTTCGAGTTTCTGCGACTGGAACAGCTGGGCGCGGACCTTGTCCAGCTCGATGGCAGCTTCATGGCGGTCGGTGATGTCCCGGGTGATCTTGGCCAGGCCTATCACCCGGCCATTGGCGTCGCGTACCACATCGAGCGCCGCCAGCGCCCAGAACCGGGTGCCGTCCTTGCGCATGCGCCAGCCTTCGTCCTGGGCTACTCCTGTTTCCAGAGCCTGACCCAACAGTTTCTGTGGAAGGCCTGCCGCGCGATCTTCGGGGGTGAAGAACATGGAAAAATGCTGGCCAATGGCTTCGTCTGCCCGATAGCCCTTGATTCGCTCTGCGCCAGCGTTCCAGGAAATGATTTCCCCATTGGGGTCGAGCATGTAGATGGCGTAATCCACAACCGCCTGCACCAGCGCTTCATAGCTGCTTTCGTGCAAGGTGTTCAATCGAGACCTGCTGGTTTGATCCATGGGTACTCCATTCGCCTGGACGCAACGTAAGCCTTCAAAGCATACGCCAATAGCGGAATCTGCTGTCAGGCAATCGAACTGAATTTTTCTTGCGCCCGATGATCACTTGAACATCGATAGCAAGGATTGGCAATCCATGATCAATGCAAAGCTCTACGTGATCGATTACCTGCTGCATGGCACACCCAAGTCGTTCATCATTCGCGCCGAAAGGATGGACAACAGCGAAGCCTGGCATTGGGCTGCCTGTGATGCGGGGATTGGACGGATCGGACGCTACGGTCGCGAAAAGGTGAAGAAAACCACCCGTCCCTGGGCGGAGAAGTTCGGCATTGCCGATGTACGCTGGCGGGCCAGCGGCAGCGACGCCGAGGCAGGTCAATAGTGGTTTATTGCGTGTGGTCCATGTGGTCCATCCGATGAACATGTGCGGCATGTTCCGCGGCAGCCTGTTCGACCGCCTTGGGTTGCTGCCGGTCGCTTTCGGCTTCCAGGTAGGCCAGCACCGCAGTGATATCGTTGTCAGCCAATCGCAGGTTCGGCATTGCCACCTGGTTGTACTGGCTGAACAACTGCATGGCCAACGGTTCTTTCTCCTCCAGCATTTTGTCCGGTTCGCGTAACCAGCGACCCAGCCACAGCGGGTCACGGGCGCGCGTCACCCCCAGCAGGTCCGGACCGATGCTGCGAATGGGCGTTGCCACCCCCTCTTCCATGCCCAGCGTATGGCAGGAAGAACAGCGGGTCCGGAAGATCTGCTCGCCAAGGCTGGGTGTGCGGATTTCAGGTGCATCGGCATAGTTGTTCTGATTGGCGCTGGCGTGTTTCCAGTTCTGCAAGCTGTTGCCCAGCTGATCGGCCAGTATGTAGGGATTCTCGAAGGGCGAGGCCTTCATCCAGCGACCCGTGGCCTGGTTGCCGACAATCAGGCTCAGGTTGTGGTCTTTGGTCCTGCCATTGTCGACTCCTTCGATAAACAACCCGAGCTTCTGGCGCAGCTCGGTGATGTCGTCCTTCTTCCCGGTCAGGAACAACCAGCCGGGTGCGACCTTGAATTTTTCCGCATATTTTTTCATGACCTCCGGCGTATCGGTTTCCGGGTCGATGCTGATCGAATAGAAAAACACATCCCGCCCGACCCTGTCCCCCAACTGTTGCTGGACCTGGCGCAAGCGCGCGGTTTCCAGCGGGCAGGAATCGGTGCAGGAAGTGAAGATGAAATTGATCGCCACCACCTTGTCCTTGATCAAATCATCGAAGAACCTCACCTGGCGCCCATCCTGGGCCACCAGGGGGATGTTGGGGAAGAAGTCGCCCCCCCACGGGGTATTGGGCTCGGAATCGGCCGCCGCTCCCCCGCAGACGGCCATGATCATCAACATCAGCGCACACAGCGTGCTTGCCCCCACTTTCATGACATCGACTCCTTGCCCCAGTGCATCGGTTCGGTTTCGCTGTTACTTGCCGCTACCGCTTTTGCCGCTTCCACTGCTTCCGCTTCCGCTAGTTCCACTTCCGCTGGTGCCGCTTCCACCACTTGTGACACCACTGGTACCCGCGACTTTCACCTGTGGCCCAACACCGTCGCCGTTATGGTAGGTCGGCAGTGCAGCCGAGTTCACGTACCCCACACCATCCCAGGTCGGCAATGGCGTCGGCATGATCTGGAACTGTCCAGGGTGCTCGATATCCCAGCGCAACAGCATGGAGTTGTCCTCGTGCTGGGTGTTGTGGCAGTGCTCCATGTAGCTGCCGGCAAACTCGCGGAAGTGAATGGCCATTTCGACGTTGTCCAGGGAATCGGAATCGCTGCCGATCCGGTACACGTCCTTGCGTGCCCATTTTTCCCATTCAGGTGGCGCCTTGCCGCCGCGGCTGAGCACGATCCCCTCCTCGAAGTGCACATGCACCGGATGGCTCCAGCCAGTGCCGCCGTTCTGGATTTTCCAGACTTCCAGGGTGCCAATGCCTTTGTAGCCAGCGTCAGTAGGCCCGTTGGCCAATTGAGGTGCCGCCGAAAGCCGGCGCGGATCCATGTTGAAGCCCAGGCCGCCGTCGGTCTTGATCGTCCATGGCGTGCTGTCGGTGCCATCGGAACGGCCGAAGATGAAGGTCCGATGCCGTGCCTTGTTGATTACCGCCATGTCGGCTGCATTTTCGCGGTGCAGCGTCAACGGGATCATGGCCTTGCCTTCGGCCTTGCCCGGCTTGGCAGGTTCGTAGGCAACAGGGTCCATGCTCTTGTCGATGCCGCTGTACGGCTTGACATTGAACTGCATGAACTTGCCGACAACAGGGTCACCGTTGTCCCATTGCGGTCCCTTGCTGGTCTGCTTGATGACTGCCTTGTATTTCTCCGACAGGATATCGGCCAGGGGAATATCGCCTTTGGGGCCCTTGCCGGATTCGTGCTCCTTGACGTTGACGAAGAAGAGCTTGTCACCGGGCTTGATCCCGTTCTTCGCGAAGTCGACGATGATGTCATACCGCTCGGCAATCCCCTGGGTCGGCAGGATGGCGTTGTGGTTTTTCAGGTCGCCGTCAGCGTCAAGGTCCATGGTGCCGTCGAACGGCACGGCGTGCTCCATGATGTTGCCGTCGTTGGCGATCATGTGAAACCCCACCCTGGCGTAGGAGACGCCCGAACCTGCCGGCCCCGGGAACTCGCCGCCGGTGCCTTTGATTTCGCGCACCAGCGCCAGTTTGATGTAACGCGAGACCGAGCCATTGAGGATGCGGAAACGATAACGGCGGGCACGCACGTCCATGTAAGGCTTGTAGGCCCAGTTCACGACCATCTCGTCGCCGAGGAAACCGTCGGTGTTGAAGGGGTTGAACCACAGCTGGCCTTTATCGTCCCAGGCCTTGTCAGCCACCAGCAGGTTGACGTCATAGGCGCGGTTACCCCAGGCCAGGTCGGTACCACTGGGAAAACGCAGGTTGACCCCGTCGTCGATTTCCTCGTTGCCCCGGTCGATGGCGCTGTAGTAGTTCATCATCGCCGCGTTGCCCTTGTAGACGTTCTGGGCGGTGAAATCCATCATGTGGTCATGGAACCAGTGGGTGGACATGGTCTCGCGCCAGTCGCCCCGAATCTTGATGGTGCCGTGGTCGCAGGTCTTGAGGCCTGGCGAGTCATCATTGACCCAGAGGGTTTCTCCCTCTGCGCAAGGGAATGCGGCCTTGGGATCCTTCGCATCGGTGTTGATGGTGTCGTAACCGGCCAGCTGCATCGGCCAACGGTAGTCGTAGTATTGCCCGGGGAAGAAGAAGGCGTTGGCGTAGCCGTCGCTTTCGGCCGGGTTGTGCCCATTGTGCTCGTGGGTACTGATGGTATGCAGGCCAAAACCCTTGTTGGCCGACGGGTCGATGGGCAAGCCATTGTAGTGACGCATCAGCACCGGCTGGCCGTAGCGGACCATCAACAGTTTGGGCGGCAGGGTGCCATCGAAGGTCCAGACCGAATTGTGATCCTGGATCGGCATTTTCGGGTGAAAGCGCACGCCAATCCCTTGGTTCGTGCCGGGTGTTGCCGGATTACCATTGGGGTTGTTGTACAACCCGCCCGGGCCCCACTCGCCGTGCTCCCAATCATGCAACTGCAACGAGTCCCGATAACCGCTGTTGGTGCGGGCGCCGGTCTGCACCGTCTTGTAGGCGATTTGCGGGTAGAACTCGTTCCAGCGCTGGTGGGACCAGCCTTTTCCCGGTGGACGTCCTTCGGCCGAGGAGTTGATCCTGCGGTTCAGGTAGAGCTCGATCTGCGCCTTCCAGGGGTTGTGATCCAGATAGTTCGCGTACTGCGCTGGATACGGGGTCAACCCCGGCTGGCGCATGAAAGCATCCAGGGCAGCGGGGGAAGGACCACTTCGAGCGATAGAGTTAGGGTCTTGCGCAGGCCCTTGCCCCAGCGTCGGTGGAGGAAATGGAAGAATCGAGGGCGGCTGGGTCGGGTCGAGCTTGGTCGGGCCGAACTCCTCGAAAATAATCACCGGCTGGGTGAACGGCTGGGCGCCGAACAACGGGCTTGGCTTGCCATTGGTGGGGATCTTGAAGCTGGTCTGGGCCGCCGGTGGCAAGACGTTTTCCACCCGGGTGCTGTCTCGGGTGCCCGTTACGCCGTTGGGCAGGTCCAGCGCGCCTTCGTTGGCGTCCGGCATCGTCAACAGGTTGTTCAGTGCAGCGGCTGGATCGGCTGGTGGATCGGTGTAGGCCGATGGATCGGTAGGGGGTGGCAGATCGACGTTGTCAATCGGTGCCGCACCGGCCGACGACAAGCCCAATCCCACTGTGACCATCACTGCAGTGGCGCCCTGCAGAAGCATTTTTCCGTGCCGTGGATTCCGTTTTAACCGAGCAGGTTGTTTCATGGTAGGTACCTTGGACTCGTGCACCGGGACTCTATGCAATCCATCCGTCTCCTCGGGCGGATGTATCGGATCTCTGCTCGCTCACCGACGGCAAGGCTGTGCTGCGCGCAGGCACAGGTGCCTACGCAATTCCCTTGCCAGAAACAAATTCTTACAAAACGGACACAAAAATACTGGCTCGAGGCCATGCATGGTGTGTCATCAGGGCTTCGGATCGGCCAATGGCGGTGTCATCCGGAACGGGGGAAGGTGGGGAATTTCCCCGCC
>NZ_VXCP01000004.1 GCF_011355085.1 Pseudomonas akapageensis
GGCCCTGCTCGGCCGCTGCGCAAATTATCGTTGCAGAGGCCGCGCCAGCGGGAACTTCAGGGTATGGGTCCGGTCGATAGAAGCCCCGTCATCCGCGATGACGGGACAGGCGAACCACCCCCAGCCGAGCCCATCCCCTGAATGCAAACCAAGAGTCTTCTGCCGAGTCTCGTCCTGGCGCTCTGCGCTGCCGCATCGCTGTGCTCGGTCGTCGCCTGCGCGCAAAGTAACAACGCATCAACCATCCTGATAGAAACCGCCTCGCAACAGTACGAAGCTGGCCAGCTGGACCAGGCCGCTGCCTCGCTGGAGCGTGCGCTGCAAATCCAGCCGAACAATCCCGCGACGCTGCACTACCTCGGTGTATTGCGTCTTCAGCAGGGCCAGTACCAGCAGGCCGAAGCGCTGGCAATGCGCTCCAACCTGCAGGTTGGTCGTAACGTCCAGTTACGCAACCGCAACATCCAATTGATCCAGGCGGCGCAGAAGGCCCTGGCGCCCAATACCTCACCCAGCGCCGAAGAGATCCGGATTGCAGCACTGCAAGCCCGGGAAGCGAAGCTCGCCTGGCGCCGCGAAGCAGACACCGCGGTTGTTCTGCAATCCGCCCCGGAAACCGAACAGGCCGCTGCCGACCTCGCTTCCGCACAGGCAGAGTGGGGATCGGAAGCACAGACGGTTGGCGGGCCACATGGCGAAGGAGAGCTTCAAATGACCTCCTCCGAGCCAGAATACGAATTCGACGAATCGGATATCCCCCGCGGCCATTGGCCGCCTCCGGGCAAATGCCGAATCTGGTTTCCTGACCGCCCGCCGGGGCATCAGCCTAAACCCGGGAGCTGCAAGAAGCTGAAGCATCGGGTTCCGTATGGGGCTTATTTGGTGCGTGGTTGAGTTCGCGATTTCCCGCCGAAAACAGGGCCTGTTCCGGGCCCCTCTGAACATGCAAAGCCCGCTTCACGCCACGCTTCAATCTCCCCCAATCCCGCCGACGACTTCGCTCTGGTCAATACCTCTCGACCATTCAATCTGATAAGAAATTCGGAACTTTAGGATGTCTCCTACAAACTTTTTATTGCGTATTTGATATCGTCAGCATGAATCCACACTTATAAAAATAATTACACACTAGAGCCTGACTCCCTGCACCCCCAACAAAAGCCAATCCATCCAGTCGACATTAAACAGTACAAAAGCCAAACATACAAAGGCACCACTTAACCTCCTGTATATCTAGGACATTAGATGTGCTCACGCACCTTACACAAAAAACAAAACATCAAATCACCTTAAAAATAAAAACAACTACAGAGCACTTACCAGCAACTATTGATTGCTCCCCCCGGGATGGCTACGAGCCGCAGAACGATGGCGTCGAGCACTTGTACGAAGTCCGTTCTTGATTTCTCCACTCACCAATGACAGGTATCGCTATGGAACTGCTGGGATCGTATTGGGCTGAACACTGGATATTCGCAATCCTGCTGCTGGGAGCCATCGCCTTTGTCGCCGGCTTTGTCGACAGCATCGCCGGTGGCGGCGGGCTGTTTCTGGTACCGGGCTTTCTGCTGGTGGGCCTGCCCCCGCAAGTCGCCCTGGGCCAGGAAAAACTGGTCAGCACCCTGGGCACCCTCGCTGCCATCAGAAACTTTCTGGTCAACAGCAAGATGGTCTGGAAGGTCGCACTGATCGGGGTACCGTTTTCACTGCTGGGTGCCTACCTGGGCGCACACCTGATCATTTCCATCTCGCAGGAGACCGTCGGAAAAATCATCCTGGCGTTGATCCCCATCGGCATCCTGATCTTCCTCACCCCAAAGGATCGCCCGGTCCAGGAACACATCTTGAGCGATCGCGTGCTCTTTACCGTGGTGCCTTTGACCTGCCTGACCATAGGTTTCTACGACGGCTTTTTCGGACCCGGCACCGGCAGCATGTTCATCATCGCCTTCCACTACCTGCTGAAGATGGACCTGGTCTCCAGCTCAGCCAATTCCAAGACCTTCAACTTCGCCTCGAACATCGGCGCGCTGGTGGCGTTCGTGATGGCCGGTAAAGTGATCTACCTGCTGGCCTTGCCCCTGGTGGCCTGCAACATCCTCGGCAACCACGTCGGCAGCGCGCTGGCTATCCGCAAGGGCAACGATGTGGTGCGCAAAGTGCTGGTGCTGTCGATGCTCTGCCTGTTCGCCAGCCTCGGCGTGAAATACCTGGGTTGAGGCGTGATACAAGGATGTCGATGCCATTCGACCGGAGGACCTGGCGAACACAGTGTCATGGATAGCTCAGCAGCCGGGGCATATGAACATCAACTCGATCGAGATCATGCCGGTGGCGCAGACCTACTCGGCTTTGAGTGTTGCGCGTAACTTGTGCTGATTCAGATTGTTCAGGCTGGATTCCCTTCTTGGCGGGTTCGGCCTTTTCGTTCTCCTTGCCGTCCCACAGTCACCTCCCCCTCTCCCCGTTGCCGATGATGTGTTCCTCAATACATTGAGATTGCGCTCGATCGGGTTTGAAGACGCGTTGAATTGCACCCTCTTAAACGAAATTCAAGACGAAATTCTTTCTTGATTTTGAATTAAGGAATTATCCTACAACCCGTGTCGCCCTCCTGGCGGTTGCGTCGCTTTGGTCTGCACTCTAGGCTCGTTCGGTCGCTGAAAATCAGCGGCCGAGCGTGCAAGCTCGAGTGAAAGCAGAAACAAAGCAACGCCATAGCCTTCTTCGGAGTACTTCCTTCGCGAAGTGTTTTATGGCGGCTGTGCGTGGGAGGTCTTCGGGCCTGCCGGGTTTCCTGTGTTTCCTCGGTCTTGCACACCTGCGCACAGCTGCCACCTATTCGTGTGCAAGCGAAAAGTGGTAGCTCCTATTACGAACCACAGGAGCTTCATTATGATCAAAATCGTTCCCGATCCACCCTCAAGTGAAAACCTCTACAAAACCGTGGCGACCGCCTTCGGTACGTGTGATGCCGGGCATGGGCCTTTGTTTTCCGTATGCGCCGGGATTAATGCTGAAGATGCCTTGGTGCATGCTTCGCTGTCGCTCAAATGCGCGCGAGAAACGACCTACCACATGTGCATGATCGAGCCCGCTGCGAACCAGGGATTGTTGTGGTCGACGTTGCATTCCATTGAGATGGCCAAGGCGCTGGTCGATGCGGTGATCGATGGGATTGAAAGCGAGGGGAATCGGCGTGAGGCTAAAGCCGAGAGCTGAGTTTTCCATTCTTTTCTCGTGAGACGTTTGCCAGCAAGGCTCGATGTTGAGATTTGCTGGCAATCTACTTCAATCACACATCAATACTTTTAGCGCGGCCATTTCAGCGCGATCCAACAAGGTGATCATGAAAGCACTTTCCCTCTCCGCGATGCTCTTGGCCATCACGACCGGACAGGCGCTCGCCTCCAGTCCTCAGCAATGGGCTGAGTTCGATAAACAAGTTGTTGCCTCGTGCACCAAGGCGAGCCAGCTCAAGGAGGCCAAGGCTGTGGGTCGTATAGCGCAGTTTGATGATCGGGTCGGTTATGTGGCGGTGCTTCTGCAGGGGCGGTACCCCCAGGCTCATATGAAGAACCAGGTAGGTCGGGAACTGTGTCTGTTCGACAAGAAAAACAAGACGGCTTTCGTTACTGAATGGGATTCGGTCATGCCTGTGAATAGGCAAAGATAGAGCGAGAGATTCGTCATGACATGTCATGACCTCATTCAGGAAAGGGGTTTGGCCCAACAAATACGGCGTCTAAAGGACGAATGGTCGAGAGGTGTCAAGCGCGGGGAATTGTCGGGAGCCTGAAGCCACTACAGGCGACTCAGATCGGTGCGTTCGTCGCGGTGGAGTGAACTTCACTTTCACCGAGTGTCACATGAAGTCCTTGTCAAGCGAATGTCAGAGGTACAGCCTTATGAGCATGGCCACAGTTGTCAGTGCCGTGATTTCGAGTCTCGCACCAAGTGTCTTCGACCAGAACGGCCTACAAGAACCCGGCGCGCATGTCTCAGCCGTCGAATACCACTATGGAATGGAAATCGATGTGCACAGGGTATTACAGCGCACCGATACATCCGATAAGACGGGCGTGGTACCGGTGACCCTGGTCTACGAAGACAGCTTGGGTGAGGTTCACAAAATCCGTTTCCTCGAATGGGGCGCAAGCCCAGCCAACCCCTCCAGCATTGCCTGATCCGCTCGCCGATAGAATTCTGGGCCACGCCTGCCCCCCAGAAGCGATAGTTAAACCTCATATGCACTAAGTGCGAATGATGTTTTTGTTTACCTGAAAATGGACATGATCGAATGATTGAAAGTTCATTCGTGAAAATCGCTGTTATCTTGCCGGCGTAATGTCGCAAGATTAATTGATAAAAATTGCTGGAACTTGATTGCAATCAGCAACGGCAAACTCCAATTAAGCCGTGCTGAGAGCCATATTGATTCACTATTGAAGCCAAGAGGTAACCATGGAACTTAGTATGTTTTCTTCGTCCACCGTGGAATATTTGCGTTTGGGCGTTGTATATTTTCATCTTATCGCCTGCTGCGTGGCAATTGGGCTGGTTTTGACCAGTGACATTGCAATGGTCAAGCAACTCCTGAAGGGGGATGCTTCAGATCACCACGATGACGCGCATATGGAAAGTCTTCAAAAAACCGTAGTGCTTGCACTTGTAGCTCTTTGGATTACGGGCATTGGTATTGTCGGGATAGATTATGCCGGCAAGGGGATGGAGTATTTCCTCAATCCAAAATTGCAAGCCAAAATCGGGATAGTTGTGCTATTGACCTTTAATGGCTTCCTGTTGCATAGCGCTATATTGCCCGCTCTGAAAAAAGCCGGATCGTTACTGAAACTCTCCTTCAGCCTGCGCATGCTGGCCCTGTTCTCGGGGGCGCTCTCTGCTGTCTCATGGCTATATGCTGCAATGCTGGGTGTTGGTCGTCCGCTGGCTTGGAAGTACTCGCTAGTGGAGTTGCTGGCAGCCTATCCGGTTCTCATCGTCGGTGGATTCGGGATGATGGTACTGCTCACTGCCTGGGCAAAAGGCAGAGGCACTGAAGGGCGCATGGAGCAAGGCACCTGGGCAGAAAGAAACACCGCCCTGGCGGGATGGTGAGGCCAGGTTGAACAAGGAAGTTCAGCTTTAGCAAATAAAATCCGTTTTTAGCAGTTCACAAAGTTTCACTAGAGGATACCCAAATGAAATCCATGAAAGCTCTCTTCGTAGTCGCCACTCTGACCGCTTCTTCTCTGGCTATGGCCACAGGTGGCGGTGATCGGTCCTTTGCACGCATGGAGGCGGCCCGGAAAGTTTCGATGGAAGCTTTCCAGGCTGCACAGAAACAGAAGGCTGAAGCCGCTGTAGCTGAAAGCAAAGCCAAGGCGGCCAATCGCGCCAACGGCTGATCCGTGTAGCGCGCCCCTCAAAAAAAGGGGACACCCATTAGCCGGTCTCAAGTCAAGGCTAATGGGTGTCCCCTTTCCCATCAGATGCAGAAGGCAGGTACGCAAGCTTACAGATCATCCAGCCCCACGGGCACTGCCATTTCGTGGCGACGAGCACATACCAATTCTGCCAAATCCAAGTCATCCAGCCGCTCCATCATCGCCTCAAACACTTCCGCAGGGACCATATAGCCCATGACACGATTATGGTTGAGCACTGCAACCGCTCTACCCTGAGCCCCACTCAACACCGCCGAAGGATTTTTCTTCAGCTCAGATACGCTGACTGCGATATCGGCCAAAACGCGCTGCATGATCAAGACTCCAATTCAGGTTTTTATATTGGTCATAATCACCCTCCCCATCAACCTGGGTTGAAGAAAGAGACGCCCGCAGAGCACAGCACTTTGCTGATAAACTAGGCCGTTGCTCCATTTGCCCAAATCGCAATCCTCCCGCTCCAATGCAGACGCCCCTGATGCCCCTGACGAACACCCCAATCTCAAGCCCAGAACCCTCCCGCCGCTTCAGCGTGGCCCCGATGATGGATCGAATCGATTATATTAAAAATATCTTATATTTCAGCACTTTATAGACAGGTAAATTCTTGCTGTAGCAAAAATTAAGCAGAGATACGAGAGCCCCCTTGGCAATCGACATTTTTTCACACGAGAGTCCGTCCCATCCAAGACAGTCCCGACTGGCATCCTGGCCTAAGGCAATCGTTGATAGACCAGGACAGCAGTTTTCAAGTCCAGAATCTAAGTCCTATATTTCAATAACTTAAATTGAATTTTGTTCCGCAAATCGGCAAACCGGAAGCCACGTCCGACATTGGGCGCCAAAACCCTTGCGGAACTGATTTCTCGCTCGATGGATGGCTTGTCGACCGCTCAGCGCCCCCATTGCTGATGTTCAAATTCCGTTGGTTTGCTAAGCTCTGAGCTTCTCGAATGGAGTCGAAGTCATGATTGAAAAAAACGCCCTACCTGTTGCCCTTGAGCTGATCAGTGACAACCAGATCGCAATTGCCGCAGCAGTGGAAGAGCTCGCCTTGTGGGTACGGCAGAGCGGATCGCAAAAAATCGCCGACAATGTGCGCGGCGCCTTGGATACCATCGACCGGAATGCCACACTTCTCCAAGAAGCGATTTGTTCGCTCAGAAATGCACACACCGCGTAGCATCGGCGATAGATGATGTTGAACAAATCCAAAGTCGTAACATCGAGGCATTCGGCTACCTTAAATTTTTTCTGACCCAATAATTGCCACTGCTATCTTCCGGTACCTCCAAGCGTATCTACGGCTCAACGCAGTACAAAGAGAAGGTACAGCCAGCATCCTGACAGCCAAAACGCAAAGGTCCGAGATTGATAGACCACAATCGACATATAAAGCAACTAAGACAAGCTGCACCCTACCTAGTCTCATACGCCTTATTCTGCGCATGCATTGACATATATACTTTCTGGTCCAAGTTCAACATAAAACCGTTTGCATACATCGGACTGGGAGAAATAATAACCTACGCAGGAAATGAAATCTTTATTGCCTCCGCATTTGCTATTTTTGTATTATTATTTGAAGCCTTATTCCCCACTACGGAAGCTTCTAAAAAAGAAACAAACCATTTACACAAAGAAATTAAAATCAGATTCTTGCTGGGATCAATCGTTCTTTCCCTTGCAATGTATTTTGATAGCAGACATGAATGGCTAACTGCAATAACCTTCAGCACAATGCTACTTATTGCGAGACCGCTAGCTCAAACTGAAGTATTCTTGAAGGCATTCAGCGCCCCTCCCATAAGAATAGCCTTGACAGCATTCATAGTCTTTCTCCCTGTCAGTTCCATTATGTCTGCAAACTCAAAAGCTAACAAAATTCTGAGTCGGTCTGACAAGCAAGATATGATTCGCCGTGAAGAAGGGCTATGTTCACAAGGATGCATATTGATTGGAAAGATTGGCGATTACTTCCTAGTAATGGGAAACAACAAAAAAACCATCATGATCAAATCTGACAAAATGACAGACTTCGAAATTTATGTGCACGACTTCGGGAAAAGTTAATTTTTCCATTTTTACACTGCCCGCCTCTCGGCGGGCGCCTGTGATACACACATTCCCTTCCATATAAAAAGTCAATATATGTTCAGCCTTGCCCCCCTTCTAGGCTGGCCTTTTTAGCTGGCAACGGAATTTCCATATTATCGCTTAGCGCATTGAAGGCTTTATTCATAGCCTCCTCCATTCTGGCTCCAACTTCTTCCAATTGCTCCTTATAAAAATCAATTTCAGCTGTAAGACCGAGATCACGACGAAACTCTATTATAACTCCGATTTGAAGCATTAGAATCGGCCGTAAATCAGAATACAGCTGCTTGCAGAACTCTATATTCAGCCTATTGTACGTGTCATATGCTTCATCTCTCGCCTCAGCATATTTGTCCGCTTGACCATTATGAAAATCGAAGGCTCTGTTCAAGGCCTCAAAGCGATTGGCGTCAGTGTTAACCTCCTCGACAAACTTATTCATTTCCGCAATAATGCGATTTGTTTCAGCTCGGGATTTTTCATACATCTTGTCATTGATAGATATGCTGCTGCGCGCATCGTGCGCGGGCATCACTCGAACAAGAGCATTCATTTGAAGCTCGCCATACTCGGCTACAAGTTCATTCGCAAGCAAAGCCGTCTTAGGCTCAGCGACAAGCTGTAGCTTTGCTACCCCCCCAGAAAAACTCTGGATTAATTCTTGGCTTTTGAAGTCGGCAGGATCAATATTAGGCAGCGACATTATATGCGCACTGAGCTTTGCCATATCATCCGAAACCTTCAAATAAACTTCCCGCCTTAAATTGGTTATGCGCTCTTTCTTTTTTTCGGCAGCGTCATGAGCCAGCTGAATAACGAGCCTATTGGTATTACTTCGATTGGAAATCAGCACCCCCATTAGCGTGAGTCCAGATGCAATAACACCAGACCAGATGACGGTCGGAATTGACTTAAGAAACTCTATAACTATCACCACCGAATCCAAAAACATCCCCCCCTTCTCTATACCTGTCAAACCAATAAGATTAGTGAGTATCTTCCCTGAGTTCCCTCAGCTTCCGCCAGGCACACTGAATCACGCCAATCGCAGCATCAACTGCAGCTCACACGCCACAGTTGATCAAGACGCGTTGTATAGCTTTCCACCGAAAACGGTCCAGCAGAGCCGAAGGAATCAGTCAGTGCCACCCGACCTGGCACGGCGCCTGAGTTCACTCCCCATCACATCGATGAAGCATGCATTCAACAACACACCCCCAAGGCAAATAGCTTTACTCCTCGCCAGAACCGTCATTAATATTGTTCATTGTATTAATAACCCCCCACATCGCCTTCCTCAACCCAGCCAACTCTTCTTCCAACTCTTTTATAAGCTTATCTACAGAAATGAATTCATGAAGTACTGGCTCAGCCTCTTCTCGCATCACCTGGCTAGAATGGGAGGATAGGCGCTTAACCACTTCCTGCAACATATCGCGCCTCCTCTTTGCCTCTTCCAATCTTCTCTTAAGCTCCAATCCTCTTTCCGAAATTAAATTCTTCTCTTTACTCAGCTCGTCCAATCTCGACGACTTACTATTCCACGGCAGATCAACAAACAATCTAACTTGAGGCTCTTGCCCATCTGCAGCAGTTTTTTCAGAAAGTTTTTTCCACCAGAGATTCCGCTCAATGTCCAATCCATCTGGACGTGTTGAGGGCCATCTATTGAGTACGCTATCCACCATTGCACTTTCGGCTTCTTCCTCTTGCACATCTCGTATTTCATTTACGGCTTGCTCAGATGTTTCTTGATTAAGATAGGTACTAGCGCGCTCCAAAAACCTGTCCGGAGAATACATATAAAACGCTTGGCCGGTAAGGAGGAGAAATTCTTGAATCAATTGCGGCTGAGGCCCAACTGTCTTGCCATTAAACGTAACCCACCAATCATCTTTGACATCACCAGTTACGAATATGACAGGCTTATTCAACTCCTTGGCCTTGTCGATCATTTGCAACCAAACGATATAGTCCCCATATGGTTTGCGCCTCTCCGACAGCAATGGTGACTCGCCACCTTTCTTTACATCATTAAATCCAGGCGGAATTTTTTCCTCATACCTCAGTTTTCCATCAGTTATAACTTGCTCAATTTTTTCTCGGGGATACTCGCTACCAACACGCCCTTTTAAAAGGGGCTCCAACTGATCTTTAATCTCATCTACGTTAATGCGCCTTTCGTGAACCAACTTGTTTTCACCAAGTTCACCAACAAGTTTTTCGAATGTTTTATTACACTCCCCCAATGTAACTGGACTTACAAACGGATGCTGATTCGCGCTTTCTAACGCCTTCCTTAGCGCGTCTGTTTTCCTCATTGCATCGTCATATATCTTTACTTGGTCACCAATTACAGACAACCGATTATTCAAATATTCATAAGCAACTTGGTTCGGCACCCACAACCGATCATTAAGCGCCCCAAATACCTGGAGCAAATCTGAGCGGGTAGAGTCCGAATACCGGTACAGACTGAGGAGGACATTCGCATCCAGAATGAAAAGACAGCTATCCCAGAGTGCCTCTATGTCTGCAGCACCGTTGGCGAAATAGCCTGGAAATTCATTTTTCATCGTCGCCTCCAAAAATATACATTTGATGCACTACGTACAGTGATCAGAAACTACCCTGAGATCCACGATAGCGCCAGTCTTACAACCTATTGACTCTCGGGAACACCAAGGAAAGACGCTTCGTAACCCCACACCCTGTCACGAGTCGATGCCACTACACCCGTCATCTACCTCGGTCGGGCACCGTATGCCAATGTGAACTGATACCCATATCAAGCCCTTTACTGTATAAACAACCAGTGTTACGCTCGCTCCGCTTTGTGCTCAGAGCAGGAGCCGTGGCTGGACTTGCAGGGGATACCTGCGGGTTTGGCGGTCAGCCCAAGTGTTGACGCACTCTGGCTTGCCGCTCCTTTTCATACCGCTGCCCGGTTGAGCAGCGCTCCAGAATTCGGGAGGTGACCAATGGAAACCGATGACGACTTCGGATGCCTGGGAGTGCCCACACCGTTGGAAATGTGGAAGCACCATGCCGAGCTCTTGGCTACCGAGATAGACGACCTGAACGAGTTGCTGCGTCAGGGCCGGGCCAATATCGCCAAGCTGGTGGATATGCAAACACAAGCTGTGGCGGAGAGAGATTCGCTGAGAACCGAGTTGGCCCAGACGAAACTCTTGCTGTCGAGTGCCTACGTGGAGCTCTCGAACTTAAAGAACGATATAGACAGCCGAGGTTTCATGCAGGATCGGGCGACAACTGACCTGCATGCCCGGGGCCTGAGATAGCTAATCGGCGTTAGGACGAGGCTGGGGCAAACTGCTGAAAGCCACCTCACATGCCAGGCCCGCTACTCGGGCGGCGTCGTAAGCCTTTGCCAACTCTCCCGCTCGAGCATCAGCCCTTTTGAGCAGGTCGGAGAGCACCATGGCGGAGCGGGTGGCTGTCTGGCCTCGCTCGGCAGCGCCGGTATATGAGGCGCACCGACTGTCTCCGGCTGCCAGTTTGGCGGCTGCAATGTGCAGGCGCTGACCAGCAGCGTCGGCATCAATAGCATCAATAGCCGCCACCTGGTTCTGTTCTCGTGCATTGCTTCCTGCTCGATTAATTGCCGTTTGCCGGCGTTGCTCTTCCGCCCGAGCGGATGTTTCGGCTGCCACACGGGCCTTGGCCTGAAATTCCCCCTGCTCCGCCCAACGTGCCTCCCATTCGTTGTTGGATGTGCTACGGCCATGCTGATACGCGCCGTATCCAAGCCCCAGCAGCAGAGACAGGAGCATGCCGATGCTGAGCAGCCGCCCCACGCTCATGTGAGCCTCCCGCCGGCCGCGATATAGCAAGCGATCAAATCATTGAGCTTGTGCTCTCGCTGCCCATAACCCGCCTCTGGCAGGCTGGCCCAAATGTTTCGGCATTTCGCGATTGCGGCGGCGATACGACCGGCGTGCACATCCGGCAGCGCCCGGCACTCCTGGATGTGTTGCAATGCCAGCTTGTCCTGGCTGATTGGACTGAAGTCGGGCAGTTTCAACAGGTCGCGATAGTGCGGCCAATCCTTCTTCATCTGCTGGTATCGGCCGGCAGCCGTCGACCTCAGTCCTTTGCGGTTGACGGTTACCAGCACGCCCGGGTGATCGGCATAGCTGGTGAAGATGTTCGGACTGTCGATGCCGCCGACGATGACGTCATAGCCATCGTTGTGGGTGTGCTTGCTGGTTGAGGTTCCTTCTGACCAGGCCAGCATGTCGAGGAAAGCGAGCGCGTTTTTACTGCCCGCCAGTGAATCGGATATCTTGGCCATGCTTTTCTCCAGGCAAAATTAAGCCCGCTCGGAGCGGGCTCTATCCACGAAATCTGGTATTAGGCTGGCGCAACGGGCCACTCAATGGCCTGCGGGTAACCTGTCTGCTCAACTACACGACTCAATGCGATTCGGTATTTTTTCCAAAGCTTGAGCCTAGCGATTTCCTCTTCAGTAGCCTCGTCGAGGTCAATCGCATCTTGAAGGGGTGCTATAGCGTCGTCCGCTACCTTTCGCTCAGCCATCAACCGCCCTTGAGCCCTCGCCAACAGCTCCTCGGCCGAGGGTGGTGGTGGCGGCGAAAAAGCCTGCCCATCGAACAACCACCCTTCCTCCGGCATAGGATGCTCGCCCGTAATATCCACGATGGTGATGTTGGGCGCGAACTCTGGCGGCTCTTCAGATTCAAACTTCCAATGCAGCAGGCCGTCTTGGATATACGCATAAATATTCATTGCTGATTCCACTCCACCAGAACAAAACCTTTACTGCCGGGCGCCCCCACTGTTCTGCAACCGCCACCACCACCGGCGCCGTAACCTCCTCCCTGAGCTGCCGCGACGGAACCCGCACGCAGGCTGCCAAAACCGCCAGCACCGAATGCCGAGCTGCCACCGGAGCCGCCCTGTTCCGCAGACGTTGCTGAGGGGTTGTAAGCTTGACCGCCACCGCCGGCCACGATGCTGCCGCTGCCGCCGCCACCGGAGCCACCAGCACCCGCAGAGGCTCCACCGCCGCCGCCAGGCGCGCTCAATAGGGCGCCGAAGGAGGAAGCCCCACCGGCCACACCAGCGGCTCCGGCAGCCTGCCCGCCAGTACCCGCCCCTCCTACAGTCACCGTAATTGCAGCTAAGGGCGTTACGGCAATGGGCACACGGAGCCCCGAAGCACCGCCCCCGCCACCACCGCCCGCAGAAGAGACATCAAAATAAGCCGCGCCACCTCCACCGCCTCCACACAAGGTCACATACACCGAAGTGACCCCGGCCGGCACGTTGAACGTGCCATTGGCCGAGAACATTTGTGAGCCACAGTTCTTTAATTGAGTCAACGTAACCGCATGTTGAGACTTGGTTGCGGCTGCGACCTGTAGTGCGCCGTTTTCGCAGGACAGCAGCACGTAAGCGCCTGCACCACCCCACGACGCGCTGTTCCAGACCACCGTACAGATCCCGCCAGCGACAACTTCACCCCCTTGAAGCGCCAGACCGGCCAAACCAATCAAGTTTGCTAAACCGGTTCCGTCATTGAACGTGGAAGAGGAGGTATTGGTATTTGCCGCTATGAATCGCAGCACCCGACCACTGACCCGGCTGGTAATGGCCGGAGTAAAGGCCGCCACATAGGCATTGACCGCGCCCGTATCCAAGGCGTAACTGGCGGTACTGGCTTGACCAATCGTGCGAATCGCCCTCACTAGCTGGGTTAAATCCGCCTCGGATGGGGAAAGTCCGGCTGCCTGAATCACTGCCAGAATCTCTTGGGTGACAGCAGTTCCCCATGCCGCCGGAATCAGTGAGCCTACTTGACCCGTACCCGTGTTTTCATCGACAAACACGCCGCCAACCAGCCCAACGTTCGGCACGCTTTTCGGAAAATCCATTAATCGCTCTCCCCGTAATTGATAAATTCCAACGTATGCGCAGGCGCGCTGCGCCGGATGACACACTCCAGCGCACCGCTGGGATTAGCGCCAAATCGTTCGCCCCAGAAGCTCGCCCCAAAGCGCCGCCCCAGCCGGCGGCGCGGCCCGGAATTGAGGGTCCACATAAACTGCGCCGACCAAGTGCCGAAGTGGGCCTTGCCAAAGCGAGACCGACCGAAGCGCGGCGCCCGGTGCTCGGTCACACTGGCCTGTGGATAGCCTTGAGCAACAGCCAGCTCAATGAAGAAGCTGATGCTCTGCCCGCCTACCGCAACCAGCCGCCGGCGTACCGCCAGCCGACGATCCTCGAACGCAGGGCTCGCACCGAGGCATGGATCAGGCAGGTTCATCACCGCTTCCCAGTCCGGCACCAGCTCGTTGACGCCATCCGCGGCCATCTCGTTGAGCAGGTCAAAAGCTCGGGTATCGATGCGGGCAAACTCCTGGGCGACACCGGTCAATACCAGGTCGATTTCTGGCACCTGCTCCGGGTCCCAGGCCGGGCCCTGCGGCAATAGCGCGCGCAGTTGGTCCTTGTATTCCTCGGCCGTCCTTATGGCAGCCATACACACCCCCCATAGGTCAGCAGCTGATTAGTGGTCGCAGGCACATTGGCGGCCGGAGCCGTCAACACGTGGTCCGTTTCGCCGACCGCACCGCTGATGGCTTCGCGGATATGGGTGATCAGCAGGGTGTCGCCCAAGCCAGCTTCACGGTTGTGCAAGTCGAGCAACTGCGCCTCTACCTTGGCACGCACAACGGTGGTGTCAGGGGTCAAGCGCAGGCTGTAAGCCACCGGTACCGGTACTGGGGGGAGTACATAGAGCTCGCCGGTTACCGGCCGCCGTGCCTCGACATAGGCCTTGACCTCGGCCAGCTGCGCTGCATTTGGGATCGGATTGGCATCGTCATCCCGCGTGAAGAACAACCCAACGGTGCCGGGCCCCATGTAATTGCGCCGACACCAGGCGCGAGTGACCCCGACGCACTCCAGCGCCCAAGTCTCGTAATCCTCTGCATCACCCCCATGAGGAATCACCTGATAGGAGCGGATCACCCGCGCCCGCAATGACTCAACGCTCTCTCGGGCAACGCCTCCAGCCAGCCCGGGGGCCTGGACGGTGAAGGTACTGTCGATGCCTTCCACCGGCTGGACCAAGGTCATGGTCATGCCGGGGTCTGCATTGCCCAAGGCACCGCCGTCGACGGCTTCAACTGTGGTGGTATTGGTACCCGCCGTCGTAATCAAGCCTGTGGTGACACGGTACGAGCGTCCGTCGCCGAACTGCAGGACGGTGTCAACATTGAGCACGGCGCCTGCTGCTGCAAGAAAGCTGACCGAACCTTGGGCCGGCTGCGCTGCCTTGCGCGGCTGTTTAAGGCGTATGACAGCCAGGCGCTCGAGCGTTTCCTCATCGGCGGTGTCCGGTAGTACCTGCTCGACGATCCAATTCAAATATCCATACAGGCCGAACGCGGTACCACCCAAGGCGCGGGACAGCACTTGGGCATCGGATTGGCGCAAGGCATCGCTGGCCAGCTCATTTTGTGTGCGGCTGATCAGCGCCGGTAACGACGGCGTTTCAAACGGCATAGATCACCTGCCAGAGTTGGTTTGCGTTGATGTCCAGGCGGCGCCCGCCGGGAAGAGTCAGGGCCACGGCCAGGTTTAGTCGGTTGATGTCCACCTTTTCGCTAGCCACTTCGATGCCGGACACATGGCCGTCGTCGAGTAGCCATTGCAGCGCTTCGTGGGCATAGAATTCGGCATCGCGCTGGGTCTGGGCGGTCAGCCTGACCCTGCGCAACAACCACAACCGCGAACCGATCCGATCATCGGCCACCGCCGGGAAGCTGTCGCCCCACCAGCCGTAGCGTTCATCGTCGTCTACCGGATCGTCAGGACCCGCCCGGCGCCAGGTGAATAGGCTGATCACCACGGTGCGGGTCAGCGAGTCTTCGAGGCTTCCGGTCAGGTTCATGTCGATCCACCGATGGCTGCACCACTCTGCCCGCTGCCCACCTGCACGCCACCATGGGGGTGATGGATCTGACTGACACCGCCGGCGACCTGGTCACCCTGCGAAACGATCTCGCCGCTCTGGGTGATCTGTGGCGTGTCGAAGTTCACTGCCTTACTGGCCCGGATGTTCAGGGTGCCGGTCTCGATGTCGATGACCCGCCCGCGCTTGAAGTGGATTCGATCACCTTCGTCGGTGTAGATGGCCACCTCCCCCGGTTTCAGTGATTGCAGGCGATAACGCCGATCCGCGACCACGAGCAGTACGCCATGTGAGCGATCGCCGCCGAGAAACGCGGCGATCCCTTCGGCGCCAGCCTGGGGGTGGCTGGTGAAACCATAGGGCTCGAAGTGTTCCATATTGCCCTTGACCTCATTAGCGGTCAGACGCATTTGCAACGTTTGCAACTTGTTGGCCGAATTCGCCAGCACCACGGTGCCGCGGGCCAACATGCGGGTCAGGAGGCTCATGTCTTTTTGTCCCAGTCCGGAGGTAGCAGGTATTCGAAGTTGTCGCCGTTGCCGCCTTTTTTCACTTTGCGTTTCTTGTGCGGGTCCAGCGGTTCAGGCTCAAAGCCGTCTGGTGGGCCAACGACCAGGGTGGTGGTCGTGCCCTGGTCACTGAGGGAATAGGTCACCTCGGCAATCAGCATGTCGCGGTCAAAGCCGATCAACGGATCGACTACCCGCACCAGCATGTTGTGGCGCCAGAGCGCGCCGTTGGATTGCCGCCAACCTTGCACCTTGTAGGTGGTGGTCAGTGCCTTGCCGATGCGGTTGCCACGCTCCCAGTTGGCCCGGCTCTGGGCCAGCTCAGGAGTCATCTGCCCGGATTCGTGAATGATCAGGGCACGCTTGCGCGTGGTGCGGTCATCACTGACCGAGGCCGACACCTCGGAGGCCTGCTGGCCGAACTCACTGTCGGTACCACTGCGCTGGCCGAGCACCTGGTATTCGGAAAACACACCGGAGAAGTCCAGCGGCGCACTGCCGCTCAATACATTCTTGCCCAGCTCCAGCACATCCATGGCGCGACCTTGACTGCCCGGCCGGGCTAGCACTACCGCGCCCTGCGCGTCGTCGGTGGAGAACACCCGAAACAAGGTCAACAACCGGTCGATGGACTCAAACACCGTTTCGCCGGGCTCGATCGTGTGATCGGAGAGTTTGCCGGTTTCCGCGATCTCACTGCGCACCGGCAACCCGTAAGGTGCGGCCAAGGCCGAAACGATGTTCAGCACGCCCTGCCCGCTCCATTGCCCGGGCTTATTCACCGCCGCGCAGTCCACCAGGTCGGCAGTCAGCGATCGACCGGAGACCGACAGGCTGATTTGCTTGTCGTCGTAGTTGATTGGCGTGGCGAAGACCCAGCCGGTCAGCACCAGGTCGTTGCCGATCCTGACTTCACACTTTGCCCCCTGCCTGATGGGTACGGCGACGGTTTGACCCGGCCAGCGCCAGGTGATGCCCAAAGTGAAATCCCGCGCTTGCCGCTCAAGCCCTGCCGAGATTTCCACGGTTTTCCAGCCGCCATAATCCAGACCGTCGACGGTAAGGGTGACGGTGTTCGCTGTATCGGGCATGTCTACTCCTGGGCGACTTTCAGGGCAACCGGCGGCACAAAGCCGGGATGACGGACGCGATTGCGCTGCACGACCTCGCCGGCCCGGGTGGCATCGCCGAAACGGCAGTAGGCCAGCACGAGCGCAGGTAAGGTTTCTGCGGGAGAAATCTCCACCAGACGCACACCCGAGGCGGCTACAACTGTCAGGTGCTGGGCCAGCGCCTGACGTAAGGTGGCGAGCGCCTGAAAGTGCTGCGGGTCGGCCTTCAGAGACGCCTCCCAGATGGCGTCATTCAAGGTGTCACGCAGCGTCAGGACTTCATCAGCCACCGGCACTTCGGGCCGCTCGACCGGTTGCACCACCTGCTGGGCCAGCGAGGGTGTCGACGCCACCGATTCCGGCTGGGTGGCCACCGGCATCTGCGCGACCACACCAGCGACCTGCACTAGCAACGCGTCCTGAACCAGATTGGCCGCCGCTTGCGCAGCAGAGCCGGTGTCCATCCCGCTGCTCTGGCTGACCGTATTGATGCTAGCGACGTCTTCGGCGTGCTGGGTGGACGTGGCCACGGCAGCGCGGTAATCGGGAGCCTCGCCAGCTCTGGTGCCGGTGCTGGTGCTGCTAGAGCTGCTGGAACTGGAACTGAAACTGCGCGAGCTGGAAGAACCAGTGCCTCCGAAGTAGCTGTAAAACAGTGAGTTCAAGGATGACGGCGAATTGACCAGTGACTGGGCGAGACCATTGGCACCGCCGAAGATCCCCGCCAACGGCGCAAATTGCCGCTGGATCACCCCGAACACACCGGAGACGCTGCCGCGCAGACTGTTCAGGTTGATGCGCGCCTGATCGACTTTAGCCATGGCCGTCGAATACCGCCCCAACGCCGAACTCAACAATCCCTGTGACGACTTGCTTACCTGCTGCTGGCTGTTCACCGTCGCGGTCGGAAACTTGCGCGGTCTATCCGGGTAGAAGGTCAGGTCGAAGCGGGCCATGCCGCCTTCGCGCCGGTCGTGCTGCAGCTCGCACTCCCCGGCCTGCACCTGCATGCGGCCGAGCCAGGGGTGGACCAGCTCGCCCGGGCCTTCGGCCTCCAACGCTTCCAGTAGCTTGTCGCGGCGAGCAAAGCAATCCGGGCCGATCACATAGGCCGTGAGTTTGTGCACCTGGGATTGTTTGCCCAGCGCTTCGAAGTACGGATCATCGCGCTGCGGGTATTCATGCAGCTGCCCTTTGCGGCCGACTGGCACCCCGGCCTGGTCTACCACGAAGCTGACGCCGCGAAACGATGCGGGCAACAAGCTATCCCGCCAGGTCGTAGTCATTGCCTGCCTCCTGCGCCAATGGTTCGATAGCCGACGTTGGGTGTGACACTCAGCCCAGGCTGGTTGGTTTTCGCGGGCTCAACGCGCAGGCCGGGCGGTGCGTTCTCAAAGCGCATTACCATCTCGCCCTGTAGTTTGGTCTGAGTGTTGGCCGCTGTTTGCTGGATCAGGCTGCCCGGTGTCAGGGTCTGTCCTGGCGTCTGCAGCAGCCGACCAGGGCTCAGATCCTGTGCTGGTGCCTGCAGCAGCCGACCAGGACTCAGATCCTGTTCTGGCGCCTGCAGCAGCCGACCAGGACTAAGATTCTGTTCTGGTGCCCGCAGCAGCCGACCAGGGCTCAGATCCTGATCCGGCGCCTGCAGCAGGCTGCGGGCGCGCGCCGCCTCTGGGGCACTCAGGTCTTGCGCGGTTTGGGCTGCATCGCTTCGCAGAAATGCTCCCGTGCCACCACCGACGCCGGCGTTGCGCACCTTTTGCTCCTCAGCCATCTGCGTGACTTTGGCGGTGATCCCCGGACCACCGTCGTTCAGCCCCATGAACTTCAGGATGGGCTCGAGCAACGGCTTGATCTTGGCCCACAGCTCCCCGAAATAAGCCACGATGGGGTCCCAGTTCTCCATGATCATTCCAAGTGGAGTCCAGGCGAACACCGACTTCAGGAAGTCCATGAAGGGTACCGCCAAAGCTTTGATCAGCTCCCAGAGAGCCGTGAAAAACGGTCCGACCTTGTCCCAGTTGGCCACGATCAACCCTGCCGCTGCGGCGATCCCAATGGCGATGATCCCCACCGGGGTCGCAGCGAATGCCACGCCCATCAACTTGGTCGCCACCGTCGCGCCTAAAACCGCCAGACGCACCGCGGTGAACGCGACACCGGCGATGGCCAAGCCGCGTACCAGGTTGGGGTTGGCCGAGATCAATGCCCCGATATAGCTCAGCGCCGGGGCCAAGGCATCAATGGCGAGGTTCAAGCCCGGCAGCAAGGCCTCACCCAGTGCCCGGGCGACGCCCTCGATCGTGTTGCGCAAAAGCTGCAGGTTGTTGGCTGTGGTCGCCGCCCGAGAAGCGTATTCCTTCTGCATCGAGCCGCCGTAAATGGTCGAATCCCCAACCGCGGTGAAGTTTGCCTTCAAGATGTCCAGGCTGGTGAGCAACTGCGAAATCGGCTTGATCGATTCACGCCCGAAAAGCTGAGTCATCACTGCGGCTTGCTTGCTGGGATCGACTTTGCTGATCGCGGTGAGAACCGTGAGGATCGTCCCCTGCGCGTCCTTCTGCATACCCTTGGCGAGATTCGCGGAATCAAGGCGAAGCGACTTAAAGGCTTGTTGTTGCTGCTTGGTCGCCGCCGAACCCGCCGTAAGTGTCAGCATGAAATTCTGGAGCCCGGTTCCGGCCACGTCCTGCGCCACCCCCACCTTATCGAGGGTTGCTGCCATGGCCGCGACCTGGCCAGCTGCCAGGCCCGCCACAGAACCCAATGAACCCACGGATGTAACGATGCTGGCCACCGTACTGGCCTTGGCCCCAGTGTTGCCGAGATAGTTGACCTGGTCAGCCAAGGCGCCTACTTCAGGCTGCGTCATCTTGAATGCGGCGCGCCACTTGGCCATCATGTCGCCACTTTCTTCGGCGGTCTGATCAAAGGCCACTCCCATCTTCACCGCCGCCTCGGCAAAGCCCAGCAGCTCATCACGAGCGATGCCAGACTGGCCACCCGCCGCAACGATCTTGGCAATATCGCCGGCCGCCATGGGCAAACGTTCGGACATGCGCCCGATGTCATCACCCATCTGCTTGAACTGCTGCGGCGTGTCGAAATCGACCACCTTCTTCACATCGGCCATCTGCGACTCGAAATCGATCGCCGCCTTGACGCCAACTACAAAGGGCGCCGCCAACGCGCCCCCGGTGACCAGATCCTGAAAGCCGATTTTGCCCAGGCCAGTTTTCTCCAGGCCCTTCTGGAAACTGGAAATGTTCTTGCGGATACCAGCCAGCTTGGGCGAGAGCTTGTCGACGCCGGTGATCAGCGCCTTCAGCTGAAACTTGTCTGCCATCGTCGCACCTACTGAGTATTGGCGATCCGCTGGGCGTGCTCCAGCGATTCAAGGAACACGTCCAACGTTCGGGCCATGACCTGCTCCGGATCGATCTTCCAGAACCAGGCCACGTCGTAGACCAATGCAATCAGGTCTGCGACGGACTCGATGCCGTACTCATGAAAAAACCCGCGACCTCCCAACTCAGCGAATTGAGATCGGCTAGGTCCAGCTGGTTTACGGACGTCGGTGGAATGCCGCCACACACCGCGATGTACTTGGCGGCCACGTCCATATCCAGCGAGACAGCCTCGTCTTTGTCGATCTTGTAGGGCAACGCCTTAATGGCCCGGACTTCCTGGACCGTGGGCCGGCGCAGTTTCAGCTCAGCGATCAACTCGTCATGAGCCTCGATGGGTGTAGATAGCTTCATTGCCAGGTCCCCTTGTTGCCGTCAAATTGCAGTTCAATGGTGCCGTCGTCGCCCTTGGAGCTGGGCTCGTCGACCAGGTACGCGCCGGAAAGGACGTACACCTTGCCGTTCTTGAATTCGCAGGTGACGGTCATATCGGTGCCGCTGACCAGCGCCTTCAACGGGAAATCCGAGGTGTGCACCGCCGAGACCTTCAGGTACGGCGCGAGGTCCTCTTCCTTGTAGTAGCCCGGCACCACCGTCTCCCGCTTTTTGTCCGACAGCGGCGCTTCGCAGCCACCGGTGATGGTCAACTGGGCGCCGTCCACCTTGACGTAGCAGGTGCCCGCAACTTTTTGACCCATGGTCATGTTCTCCAGAATGAAAAAGCCCGCTCTGGGCGGGCTCGGATGTGCGTCGGCTGCTTCAAGCCGCAGCGTCGTACTGCAGGCGGAACTGGTTGAGCAACGCGAACACGCGCAAGCCGTTGATGTAGTCCGGCGGGAACAGCACGTTGACCCGGCTCGGGTCGTTGCCGTCACGCTCAACGATCAGGTGCTCGGCGAACAATTCGGCGTTTTCCACGTGGCCTTCCTGCTCGAGCTTGGCGTACTGCGCGATCAGCTCGCCGCGAATCGTGCTCGGCGTGACGATCGGCTGACCGGCGCCGAAGCGGGTCCCGTCACTGGCCAGCTTGTGCCGGCCATACTTGCTGGTGATCACGCCCTGCAGTCGGCGAATGATGAAGGCCGACTGGTGCATCGTTTCGCTGTCCAGGTAGGAGTTATCCGCCTGGCCGAAGGCGTTTTTCTGGTAGGTGGTGATCGAGCGCTGAATGCGCAGGTAGCCACCTTCGTAGTACGCCGTGGCCATGCCGTAGCTGAGCAACGACTGACGCTCGGTCAAAGTGAAGCGCCCACTTGGCGGTGCCGGATCTAGCCCTGGCATGCTACCGCTCTGCGTGGGCCGGCTGGCATCCGCCGAAATGAACACAGCAGTGCGCGCCGTCCACGACGCAGCCTGTACCCACACAGGCTGCGGCACACCTGGCTCCACCGATTGGATGGTCATGTGCTGGTCGTTGCGCGCTTGCCCTGCCGCGACTAGCGTGCCCAGGGTGCCGCGCTTGGCCGAGTAAACATGACCGAACAGCTGCTTGGACCAGGACCAGCGCCCCGCGCTGTCGCTCATCGCCAATTGCCAGGCATCGAGCGTGGTGGTATCCGACCAGGGCACGCACATGAACTCGAACGGCTCATCACCCAGTGCCGCCAGCGCAGCCACCTGGTCGGGCGTACCGACACCGCCGGTCATCGCCGTCGCCACCACGGTCAAGCCCGCTGGCGTGAACTCGCCGTTGGCCTTGCCTAGCCGGTTTTGCTGCAGGGCGATGTCGTTGCCGCTGTCGCCCTTCCACTTGCAGGTCAGGGTGACCACGCCGGCAGCCGCCACCGCCGTTACCGGCAGAGCCACCGCGGCGTTGATCTGCGCGGCCAGTGCCGTTGCCGCCTGGGTCGGGGTCGACGTGTTGATCACGTTGGCCTGGACCCGCACCCCGCCGACGTACAGATTGAGCAGACCGGCCTCGGTGGCCGTGCCTGTGATGGTCACCGTGGCCGTCGCGGCAGTACCGGTGGAAGCTTTCAGTGGCAGGCACCACACCTCACCCACCGGATCGACCTTGCGCCAAGCGTCGTACATGGCGGCGAGCATGGAGCCCTGACCGCCGATGTTCTTGGCCAGTGCCAGGCTGGGCACCAGCACCAGCGAGCCGATCTCCGCAGCCGAAGCGGCATCGTTGACTTGGCCGACGATCAACCGGCGCATGGACGACGACGCGCTGTTGGCCGCCGAGTTGTCCATTTCCGCGTAGAACAGTGGAACCCGCATATCTGCCGGAATGTTGCTGAAGCCAATGGACATTATTCAGCCTCCCCCTTCTTTGGCGCTTTCACCGCCTGGATAGTGATGTCGCCATCGTCGAGGCGGCGCCGCCACCAGACGTTGTCGATGACTTCCCGTCCTTCGACGGGCAACAAGTCGCCCGTCTCGGGGTCGGGCACGGCGCGGCCAGGGGCCGGCACCACAGTGATGCGGTTGGTCATGGTGTTACGTCTCCTGAGAAAGTCGCTTCGATACGCCCGTCCGGGCCGGGGGGTTGCAGGTTGGGGTCGGCAGGATCAATGCAGTCCATGCGGATGGTTGCGCCGGCGAAGGGTGGCAGGCCGTCGAGTTCGTATTCGTGCCAGGTTTCGGCGGGGTCGTGGCTGTCATTGCGCCCGAGCTGGAAGCCCGCAGAGAAGCTGAAGCGATAGACCACCCTGGCACGGTTGATCAGCACCAGCCCGCCGCCGCCATAGACAATTGGCTCGTATTCGGGCGCCGGTTTCCAGCCCACCAGCGCCTTCCACAACTCCTTGCGAAACTCATGGACCAGATCAGCCGCTTGCTGGCCACGTTCGTCCTTGGTGTCCATCGCCAGGACAACGTTGAAGCGATCCTTGATGTCCTGGCGGACGCCGGTCTGCAGATCGTTGTCGTCGGCCTCATCGTCGACGGCAATGACATAGGCCGATGGGTTGTGCAGCAGGACCGACTCAGCAACGGCATCCAGATCGATGCCACCCGAAACCCGATCATGCAGGCTCGGGCAGTACTCGCGCAGGTGCGCGATAACCGGGGTGATTTTCATGGGGTTTCCAAACAGATGATGGAACGGGTCAGTCCAGCGCTGCTGCGAAAGCAGCAGACAGAATGGCTTGCACCTGCGATTTGCTGTCCTGCAAGGCGTCTTCCATGTAGTTGGCCCGCGGAGTAATCCGCCAGGCACCCGCCGCTCGCTCAGCCAAGGCAGCGGCACGCACGCCCTTTGCCCTGCGATTCGCCTTGCCCTTCCCCTTGCCCGGGGCCAGGGGCTGCAACCGTCGCCCCTGCTTTACACCGTAGTGCAGATAGGCCGGGTAGAAGTCCTTCATAGAGCTGGTCTTGCGGGGAGCCACTTTGACCAGGAAGCCCGCACGCGAAACCTTGAATTTGATCGACTCCAGCGTGGTGCCCGTGCGGTTGACCGGGTAATCACCCTGGCCCCGCGCCAGCGCCAGGTTCAGTTGCGCCCGCTGCGCAACCAGCTTGCCGGCCTTGCGCATACCGGCCTTGATCTTCTTGCGGTCGAAAATGTCTTGGCCGAACTGATCAAAGCCCTCGATGTGCAGATAGCCGTTAAGGGACGCTGAGTTAGCCATACAAGCCTCCTGCCGACTGCTCCGGCCCCAACTCCTCTACCTCAAGCACCGAAAAGCGTCGGCTACCGTTCATGTCAGCAACGCGGCGCACGCGGTAGATTTTTACCCCATGCAGTACTTCGTGGGATTCACTGAGACCGTCCAGGAAGTGCAGAATTACCCGATGGGTGACTTTGGCATCAATCTGCAGACCCGCCACGTAGATCGCCGTGCCGACCGGTTCGATCTTGGCCCAACGCCACTTTTCTTCGGTGAATACGGAGTCCAGCCCAAAGTCAGCGGCCGGCAGATCACTGCGTAATCGCAACTTGATGCGGCGGTTCAGCTCGCCGGCGCCGGGCTCACGCATCCTTGCAACGTTACCAACTGTGGCCATAGTCAAAACCTCGGCGGAACGGTGATGTCAGCCAACAGATGATCGAGGAAAGATGACGGCAACTCAGTGAGCATCTGCCCGACCACCAACGTCTCGCGCTGCTGGTAAGCAGTTGCCGCCGACATCAATAGCCAACTGAGCACACTCGGGTAGGCTGCCAAGTCCACGCCCGCTTGGTAGCGAATGCGCAACACACCTGCAGGGCGACCAGCCCCGAAGTGCAGAAAGCTTTCCCGGCTGCCCTGTCGCAAATCGAAAGGGCCTGTTTGATCAAGCAGACTGCCATCGGGCTGAACCACAGCCAGCGACGACACTTCGGTCGCCTGACCAATGTCCAGGGCATGGCCCGTCAGGTAGTGCTCGGGCCAATCCTCGACATAACTGGCCTGCCGAATCGCCGCCCCCGTTTTTGCTTCACAGAATGCAGTCACCCCCGGGATGATAATTTGCTCAACTAACTCGGGCTGCATGTCTTCCGGCTCGATCCGGCACTGAAAAGCAACCTGCGCCATGGTCATTACCGGTGGTCCGGTATAGGCGATTCGGCGGGCCATGATTTAGGGCTTCTCGTCTGGGTCGATCGGATCAACCTGCTCGACCGGAGCAATTGCATCTACCGGATCGATTGGTTCAATTGGATCGACAGCAGCGGCTACTTCCTGCTTGTCGGGAGCGTCCGGCACTCTCTCTCCTGCACCTTTTCTGCCGGATGAGGCACGGCCGGTTTTTTCAACGGGTTTCGGGGCTGCATACAGCGTGGCCCGACCGCTTTCGATCAGGACCTCGGCCGCATCACCGTCAAAGCCTGCGGTTTCCCCAATGGCATAGCCACGCCATTCCTTCCTGAAGGTGACGATTATCAAATCGCTCATGATGGTACCTTTTCAAAATGGTTGGCCCTGCCAACAGCAGGGCCTGGGGTTTACATGCCGGCGCCCCACGTGATGCCGGTGCCCACCGAAATCGACTCAACGTGACGCGGACCGAAGTCATGCTTGCTGATCACTCGAATCAATGTCTGGTCGCGCTGGAACGCGCTGACAGTGTTTCCGGCACCATCTTTGTAGGACGCTTCAGTACTGATCGCGATGGCCAGGTTGGTGTCTTCACCGATGTAGCAATCGGCGAAGTTGACAAAGTAAATCTCGGACTCATTGCCACCCGCCCCCAGGTTGGTCGGGACCTGAGTGGTCAGTGCTACCGAGTATCCCTTCAGCAACCCCAGATCAATTTCCGGATAGGCCTTGTTGCCATTGCCGTCACGCAGCGATTGCAGCCAGCGCAAGGTGCGCGGCGCCATGATCCAGCCACAGCCAGCGAGGTCCACATTCGCTGTCTCCAGGCGAAGCATCATGCTGCCCAGATAAAGATCAACGATGGCTAGAGTTGCACCAGCCGGCGCGCCCAGCACGTTCCCGGCAGGCGCCCAGTAACGCAGCCCTTTGGGCAGCGAACCGGTACCCGGGCCACGGATAAAGTGCAGGTCTTCAGAGAGTCCCATGCTTACCGCCAAGTCGCTGCTGACCTGAGCATCGATGCGCGGATTGACACCGGTATAGGCCAGCAGATCGTTGGAAATTGGAACAATTGCAGCCGCCTTCTTTGCAGAAAGCTTGAGGTCACCGAACTGCATTTCGGTGATGGAGATATCTTCCTCGGTACCCAAGTATGTGACCTGGGTGTTGCCGAGTACTCGCGGCATGGTCAGGTTGCCGTTATTCAGTGGCAGACTGACTGCGCCCATCTTCCGAACCACCGACTTCGGACGCAGGGACTCGATGACGCTGGTACTGAAGTTTTCAGGCACCAGCACGCCACCCGCGCCTGGGGTGACGGTGGACAGGGCCATATGCACATCCACACCATAACCGCCGGCCTTTGCCATCTCAGCAGCCTGGTGCTGATTGCCTTGCGCCTGCACCAACAAACGCACCATCTGCGCCATCGCCACACCTGGCTTGGTCGGCTCGCTGTGGGTGGTGATACGTGTCGGCGGGCTGTTGTTGCCCTGAGCAGACTCATTCACCGGCACGGCAGAGGCTGCGGCCAAACGCTCAGCCGCTTCAGCACGGCCGATTTTTTCGGTCAGGGTGTTGATCTGGGTTTCCAGCTGGGTGAACTGGGCCAATTGTTCGGCGCTCAGGTTGCCGCCACCCGCCTCGATCTGGGCCAATGCCTGGACCTGAGCCACGAGCTGAGCGCGTTCGCTACGCATTTGAAGTACAAGGGACATGGTGCCTCCTGGGCATAAAAAAACCCGCACAGGGCGGGCTTCGACGACTGCCGCGAACGCGGTCAGATCATGGATTGGATATTGAGCGCCTTGGCTCGAACACTGATGCGCCCGGTTTGACGGTTGGCCCGATTCATTGCTACGGCATGGGACAGGTCATCAACCGCCTGCTGGGGGCTTTGCAGGCGATCCGCCAGACCGGCGGCAATTCCGGCCTGGCCTCGATACAAACCGGCCTCGGTTGCCATCACCTGCTGTACGGACAGCCCGCGGTATTTGGCCACGGCATTGACGAACAGCTGGTAGCTCTCCTGCACGACTTCGTTGAGGTACTTCATGGACTGCTCACTGATAGGCTCGTGCGGGCTGAGGTCGTTCTTGTGCGCCCCGGCATATACCGTGGTGACCTTGACCCCCATGCCCTCTTCCATCTTGGAGCGGTCCATGTGGCTGGCAATCACACCGATGGATCCAACACCGCTGGTCTGGCTCACCACCAACTCGCTGCAGGCCGAGCCGAGCAAATATCCGCCGCTGTATGCCATGAAGTTGACGATGCCGGTGATCGGCTTTTGCTGGGCCATGGCGCGGATGTCAGCCGCCAGCTCGAATGCACCCACGGCCGAACCCCCTGGGCTGTCGATATCGAGCACCACCCGCTCGACCATCGGATCCGCCACCGCATTGCGTAACTGGGCGCGCAGGCTTTCATAGCTGGTCATGGTTTCGCACAGACCGATATGACTGCCGCGGCTAACCAGCACCCCGCTGACCGGGATAACCTCGATGCCGGTGGAAGCGATCGCCGTACGGCGCTGCTCTTCGCGCTGGGCGACGTAGTCCGTGCCATCGTCCGCCCACAACTTGGCATTGCCTGGCGCACCGATGTTGACGATGTTCAGGCTCATTGCCTGGTTGGCCCAGCGCACACCGAGGTCGAGCATGTCAGGCGTGACCAGCAGCGGCTGATTGAACAGCAGGCTGGAGGCTCGCAGATAGTTCTTCATTGACTGAGGATCCTCGTGATTTCTTCTTGCTGGAATTCCAACTGCGCCCGCACCGCGGGGTTGTTGGCATCGGGCAGGCCTTTGCTGGTGTCGGCCATGTTCAATGGCTGCAGGTAAATTTCACCGTTCTTGATCGGCGGCATGTTCTCCAGGCGCCGGACATCATTGATCGACAACCACCCCCACTGCCGGCCGATCGCGTAGGCCTCGTAGCGGCTTTTCTGATCGCCGCGCAGCAATCCCGACAGGTTGAACTCAATGAAGTAGTTCTTCCGATCCGCCGGCAACAGGAAGTCACGCATCATGGATTGCTCATGGCGCTTGACCCAGGGCAACAGCGCGAACACCACGAACTGGATCAGCAGCTGCTCCAGCGTGTTGTAGTTCGATTTCTCCAGGTCGTTCACCATTGGCAGCGGGATCTTGTAGATCCGCGCCACGTCGGTGCCCGTGTGCTTGAGAATGCCCAGGATTTCGGCATCGACGTTGTTCATCGACACCGGCTTGAACGTCATCCCCTCCTGCAGCAGCGCGACCTTCTTGGCGTTGTCCATGCCGCCGAACTTCTGGCCCCACTGATCGACGATGTTGTCGATGCTGGCCTTGTCCTTGATGGCCGGGGCTTCGCGTGGCCGCTCGATCACCCCGGAGACACTGACACCGTTGGCAAAGCTCTTGCCGGTGTATTGACGTACCGCCTGGGCCAGGCCGATGGATTCGGCATGCAGCTCGATCGGCGACTGCCCCACGTAATAGCAGGTACCAAACCAGCGCACATGGTGAACCATGCGCATGGGCAGGGCTTCGCCGGTGCCGATGCGGTAATACGGCAGCATGTCGGCGCCCTTGAGCACCTGGACCCTGTCGTTGTGCAACGGCCAAAGCGCGGTGACGTTGCCGTCGTCGCGCCGCTCAATGAAGCTGAATCCGTTGCCACGCAACCCGACCGCGCCCTGTAAGCCCTCGCGGTATTCGTACGGCGTCTGAAATCCGTTGGGCTGATAGCGCAATACGTCATACAACGGGTGATTGATGGCGGACTCGCGCTGTCCCTTTTCCTGCCGCTGGTACAACTCCAGCGGCAGCTGGGCCACGCTCTCTGCCAGCAAGGTAATGCAGTTCTGCAGAATGGGTAGGGCCAACGCTGACTCGGGCGTAACGCTCACGCCTGAACTGTTACGCCCACCGCCGAGCAAGCCACGCCAGAAACCACCGCCCGTGTCGGTGAGAGTGCTTTGGCCGGCGCCGCGCACGTTTGAAAAGAACATGCTCAGCCCCCTTTGGCGTTGGCTTGCAATGCTGCAGCAGCACGGTCGACCAGCCAGGACCAGCCGAGCAAGCCGACGCCCGCCACCATACAGGCAGCGGGAACGTGAACCAGGGCCACACCTGCGATCAGCAGACCGAACCCCAGCCCTCCCGCGACCCAGGACAGGATCATCAATTTCATATGCCGACCCCTTCGTCGTAGATTGATTTGCCACTGATCCCAGCGGACTTGCCGCTGATACCCGTGGCCATGATGGCGGCAACTATGCCGTCGATACGACCGGTAGCCTTGGCCTTGTCGGCCTTCCTGTTGTTGGCCGGGTCGGCCACGATCACGGCATTGCCTGCGCACCAGGTCATCACCGGGTTGCCGTCGTGGCGTAGCGTTTCGACTTCGGCTGCCTCCGGCTCCAACACTTCGTACTCGGACGGATCAAGGTCGATGACTGCCTGCTCCGGCACCAGACCCAACAACCGCCGCTCGAACTCATCAACAGCCGGGCCCATATCCTTGAAGCCCTGACCGAAGCCGACCATCTCCGGCAGCGTGATGTCGTGCTCGCTCATCAACTGCAGCAAGTCCTCGATGCGCCAACGGTCATAAGCGATACGAGTGACATCGAAGTAGCCGCAGATGGCCTGCAAGCGCCGCAGTACATGCAGCTTGCTGATTGCCCGGCCGGGCGTGGTTTCCAGCTCTTTGGCCTTGATCCACAACCCGTACGGCACCTTGTCGCGCTTCTCGCGCTCCTCCAGGTCGTGGTCGGGAATCCAGAAATACGGCAACAACCGCCAGTGCGGGTCGTGCGGTACCGGCCAGAACAGCAACACAAAGGCGGTGAGGTCGGTCGTGCTCGCCAGGTCCAAGCCTGCGACACAGGGGCGATCACGCAGCAGGCGCATCGGCACCCGCTCGGACGCCTGGCTCCAGACCTCCCACGAAATCCATGGCGATTCCGCCTGGGTCCACATGCAGAAGTTGAGACGTTTAACCACCGACTCCAGCGCCGGCAACCCCCGCGCTGACTGCACTTGCTCGCGCAAGTACTTGCGGCCTGGGATGCCGTCGTTCTGCCCCTCGGCAATGAAGTCCAGTGAGGGATTCACCTTGGGCCAGCACGATTCATCCTTGAAGGGATCGTCTCCCTCGTCGAGCGAGCAGATGAACGCGAAGAAGCTGTCGTCTTGCTCCTGGCCTGCACAGATGCGTACGCCCTGTTCGTGATACTGACCACAGACCGTTTTCTTGTCCGAACCGCTGTTGGTGATCATCACCACCATCGCCTTGCGCCGGTTTTTGGTACCGGCCCGCATCATGTTTACGGTGGTGGCAGTCTTGTGTTCGTGCAGCTCGTCCAGCAAACCGATGTGTGGCCGTGGGCCGGACTGGCCTTCGTCCGCACTGATCGGCCGAAAAAACGACCGGGTGTTGGGGTAATAAAGGTTCCACACTTTTTCATCCCGCCCCGATTGCAGCAGGCGCTTGGTCAACGATGGCGACATGTCGACCATCGACACGGCATCGCGGAACAGGATCATTGCCTGGTCACGCTTGGTCGCGGCGGCGTAAATTTCAGCGCGCTGCTCGCCATCGGCGACCAGGCCATACAAACCGATGCCGGCTACCAGTGGACTCTTGCCCGAGCCCTTGCCGGTCTCAATGTAGGACAGGCGAAAGCGTCGGTAGCCGTCCTGGGTGATCCAGCCGAACAGGCTGCCCACCACAAATGCTTGCCAGGGTGCGAGGAAGAATGGCTTCCCCTCATAGTCGCCGCCGTTGAGGCACAACACATCTTCGAAGAAGCCGATGGCCCGGTCGGCTAGGTCCTGCACCCAGATCAAGCCACGCTCGTGCCCGTGTAACCGATCCAGCAAGTGACGCTTGCAGGCGCCGCGAACATCCGGCCCGGCGACGATTTCACCCGACAGTACGGCGATGGCAAAGCCGCTGACCCGATCGTCAGCTGAAGTACTTGTTTGCGGCGTCTCGTTGTTCATTGGGGAACAGCTCTCCCTGTGGTGCTGCCGTCTTCAAATTGCGGCGCGCCATGGGAGAGAAACCGAACTGAGCACCAGCGCTGTTCGCCCGTTTTTCTGCATCGTTGGCCAGCTGCCGCCAGACGGAAATCTGCTTGGCACCGGTGGCAAAGGTTTGAACATCACCGGCGTCTGAACTGTCGGCCTTGGCGTTGAGTTCAGCGATCCGCCGGCGAAAGCGCTGCCAGTCGGCAACGGCCTCGCAGTAGGTCGCCAGAATCATCCCGTCCAGGGTGCTGACCAAGCCGAGCATCATCAGGTCCGGGAGCACACGCTCCCACTCAGCGACAGCCTCATCGCTGAGGCACGTTGGCATCGCTGGGGCAGCAATCGGGACGCCGGAGTCCTTCACTTCTTCCATCAGCTCGCCAAAGCTTTGTTTGCCGCGGTTGCCGTTGAGCAACTTGAGCACAGCCGGCTGACTGGGCCGGCCTGAATTGGCATTTCCAGCCATGGCCACACCTCCAACACATCAAAAATGAACCCCGGACCGTCGAACCCCCCCTCCCTCATTTTTCACGGCGTTGCGAACAAAGGGGGGCATGCGGTCTAGGAGAAAAAAGCGGAGAAGTTTTTCACCCCCCCTACCCCTGCCGGCGTGCTCAGGGGCGGTTCCAGTGGTGGTTCGGATCGAGGGGCAACCCGTCGGCCGTGCAGCCGATGACACGCCCGCTCTTCTCCATCCGCTGCTTGGTCGAGTCGTGGCAGAACTTGCACAGCGACTGCCAGTTGTTGGGATCCCAGAACAGCTTCCACGCGGCCTTGATGCGTGCAGCGTCGCCACTGTCTTTCGCATCCTTGAGCTTGGGCGCCGTCTTATGGTCGACGATGATCGCCGCCACTGGGCGTTGATCGGTCGAGCACATGCTGCAGAAGGGGAAGAGTCGCAGGTGTGCGGCTCGCGATTGCTGCCAGCGGAAACCATAACCCCGCGCAGCACTACTGCCACGCCGATCACTGTTCATGCTGACTGCCCGATGGCACTTCGCTGAGCCCGGCCTTCTTCGCCAGCCAACGAGCGTACAACCCACTAGCTACATCGGCGCCGAGGCAGGCCACGACGCTGCCGATCGCAGCTGCTGTCATCAGGCTGCAGCCCAGGGCGGTGGCGAGCATCACCGTCGCCAACCCAAATACCGCCGAAGCGCCGAAGCGCAGCAACACACGCTTGATCAATACCGCGATCGCCATCCCGGCCGCATCCGCTCGCCACATCTCGCCGGTCAATCCCGCAAGGGCCACCAGAATCAGCAGCCAATGAGGAAGATCGGCCAGCGACTGCTGCACCTCCTGTTCGGTCGACATGCGTTGCCTCCTGGGCGCCGGAATAAAAAAGCCCGAGAGCCTCGGGCAAATGTGTCGGCCCACACCAGGGCCAGCAGCAAGAATGAAAAACCCCGCCGAAGCGGGGTTGGGTGACCGGCGAAGGGGAGCCGGTTGTTGCATGCACAGCACGTGCTCGGGTAGCGCCAAGGCGCAAATTTCATATCGTGGTGACTTTTTACCCCCTACCGGAAAAACCGAAAAGAGGCCATTTTCGGTCATTCGCTTCGACGCGACATTGACGCAACTTTGACGCAACTTTGAGGCAAAGTGCCCCGACGAACGGTATAGCCACGAACGGTGCCCATGCGCGCCATCAAGATCACCATCACTTGCTGGTGCAGTGCCTGCACCCAATTGCGATAGGTGCGGTCAGCCCCTTCGGCCAAGCCAATTTCTCGCATCTGTTCACGCACCGGCACGCTGTGGCGATAGCGGAGTCTGGCCAGCAGCGCTAGTTTCTGCCCGCGCTCGTCACGGCGCTCTAACTCAGCAATGGCTGCATCAATCTCTGCCGCAGCGTAATCCATCCCAGTACCGCCTCCCAGTAGAGGACGAGTGCCAGGAGTTCCACGCGGTGCGCTGCCCTTCCAGTCCATGATGGCGCCCATTTGGCTGCCCAGGCTGGCCTCATGGCCGAGTCGGGCCTGCTGCTCGCCCCAATGCCGCATCAAGCTCTCGATATCGTCGATCATCCCCATCCCTCCCCGCTTAAATCGCACCTGACACATAAAAGCCCAAACCCAACACACACCTGACACACCTAAAATCCTTTAAAAACAATCATCTATCTCTATCTGTGTTAGGTGTGTCAGGTGTGTTGGGTTTTCTCTTACGCATAGAAAAATGAAAAGTTGCAGCAATCAGCGTGAAGAACCGCACGCATACGCCTGCGCACGCACTAAACCTGACACACCTGACACACAGGCCCGCAGAGCCCAGGATTCAGCGGCCTGCGCCTGTGTCAGGTCGAGAAAACCAACCCGCAACAGCGAAAACACACCTGACACACTGAAGGTCGTCATGCGGCCGCACTCCCCTTGTCGGCGAATTTCACGTGCTCCCAGCTATCAACGCTCCAGCCAGCGCTTTTGGCTTGGGCCCTCCACGTGGCCACAGCTTTTCCGAGCGCCGCTGCGCTCAGGGATGGGGGCGGGGAAGGTGCTGGATCGATACTCGACCAGGGAAAGAAGAACGTCCCGAACGCACGCCGGGCCCCTTCCATCCAGGGCACGCGCTGCTGCTTGTCCACCTCGGTCGAGATGAACCCGCTGAACTTCGTGTGGCTGAGCGTGTGTTCCTTGTTGCGCTGGCACCACTCCAGGAACAAGGCATACAGATCACTGCTCACGCAGACCGTGAACGGTGCCCCGAGCACGCCAAGGCGCCATTCGCGTAAGAACGTTTGCCAGCTGGCCATACTTAGGTCGACAAGTCGTTGACGGGCCTCGGTGCTCGGTGGCCGTGTACGCTCATCGAAGTCACCGGTGTCATAGCTCAGTAGGTAGTCGTAGAACGCCGCGATACCGCCTTCGGCGAGTTCACTCTTCACTTCCTTCTGTGCTTCTGTGCCCAGCGTTTCTCGAGGCCACATCACCAACATGCGCCGGTCGTTGTCACTGATCGGCCAAGGCATGATTTCATTGGAGAGGAACACCGCGTTCATGTGGTTGGCCTCTTCCCAGCCGTTCACGAACTTCGACTCCATGCGCACCGTCTTGCCGGTGATCATGTGCTTGATCTTGCCGACCTGGTTGTAACGCTGGTCACGGCTGACAACTTCTTCGAACACGCCATACAGCTTGTTCGACTGCCACACGGTCCAGTTCGTCTCCAGCTGGGCCTGGCCGACGGTGGCGGAGTACTCGCCATAGATCGCGCCCATGATGTCGCTGAACAGCAGACTCTTGCCGCTGCCCTCCATCGTCGAGTGGAACAACACGGCGGTATCCATCTTGGCCCCGACGTTCTGCAGCGGATAGGCCAGCCATTTGGTCAACCAGTCCGCCGCGGCTTTGTCGTTGTTGCACAGGAACATGATCAGCGATTGCAGCGTCCTGCACTTACCGCGATCAGGATCGGGCACCATCGGCAGCCCTTCGAAGGTGTTGATATATACCTCGGGGTCCTTCGTCATGCGCGGGTCGAACACGATATGTTCCATGTCCACTGTGCGACGCTCCGGGCTGTTCAGCCACAAACCGTACGCATCGCCCATCGCCATCTTCAGCGCCCCCTCGGGCACACGCCGGCGTCGCTGGATGTCCCAGCAATCCTTCGTGCCATCGATGTAGATGTAGCGATCCGTCGGGCTCATGCCTTCGGTGCTTACCTGCTTGAACTTCGCTTCCGCCTTCGCCTTGCTGGCCTGGCGCTCGGCCATGTCATCCGCAATGACCTTCTTATTGGTCGAGTCAAACCAGTCCTTGGCCAGCGGCTTGGTCACCAGCAGTTCGAAAGCAGCCTTCTTGATGATGACGCGCCGGAACATATCGAACACGGCCGACTTGCCCTCAACCAGGGCAAACCGTTGAAAGATTCGTTCCGCCGTCCAGCCACTCCCCCCGCCCCCCTCTGGAGCCGGAGCCGCGCCAGTTTCGGCGGGCGCCTCCACGGATGGGGTATGGGGAAGGTCAGCATATGATTCCGGTACCGCCGATTGCGCCGCAGTCTCCAGCTGGCCTCGCACCACATCGAGACCTTGCTCGATGTGCAAATCATTCCAATCCCTGGACATCAAGCAGCCTCCCCAAAGTTCGGAAACACAGCGTTGCCACCAACTTCGAGTGCGGCAGCTTCAGCCTTGGTGCGCCCCGGGTTACCAGGTGCATCCGGGTCATCGTCACCTGCCACAACAATGGGCACGCCCGGATAGGCTGCACGCATGGTACTCGCCACCTTCACCAGGTTGCCCGAGTCGACGGCCATCGCCACCGGCCACCCCGTGGCCATATGTACGCTGGCTGCCGTCGCATACCCTTCGGCGGTCCCGACCACAATCGGGTCAGCAGCCGGGCCGAGCACATGAAAGCACCCCGACTTGCGGCCGTATTTCGGAAACAGCTTGGTGCCCTGCCCATTGATGGCCTGCAGGCTCCAGAGCTTGCCGTCGGCATCCACCAGAGGCACTGCAATCGAGCCCGGCCTGAACACCAGAAAGCTCAGCGAGGACGGCCGCGGCTTGGGCAGGCTGTTGAAGAACTGCATCGAATCGCTGCCGGACCACACCTGGCAACGCTTGTTGGCGTCGTCGATCGAGAGAATGACTGTGGACTTGAAGAACCCAACACCAAAGGCCCCGACCTGCTTGCGCTGCAGGTAGGCGCTCAGGCCTTCTGGCTGGCAGTGCTCGGTCCAGACCTTGAGGCAGGCGTCGGCAACCAGGAGGCGCATCTGCTCGAGCAGGGCTTCATCAGCTTCAACTTCGGCCTGGCGTTGTGCACGCCTGGCCTCCTGTTCGGCAGCAAAGCGCTTCTTGTCTTCCGGTGTCATCTCAGTCTTGTCAGGCTGCCAGCCTGCGTCCGAAGCCAGTCTGATAACGGTACCGATGCCGGTACCGGACTTCTTGAACGACTTCCAGACCGACAATGCGGCCTTGCCGTCGTAGCCCTTCCCGCTTTGACTCCAGATGTTCCAGGGTCCGTAGCCATCGGCACCGAACTCGGCTTTGATGCCCATGCCGACCTCGATCCAGGTATCACGCTGGTCGGCAGAGATGTAACGCAGAAGATTGGGAAGGTCAGCAAGTTGCAGAGGGATGTGATCGGTCATCTGCGCCGCTCCCGCAGCTCCTGACAGCTCACGCAGGTCTGGCAACCCAGGACCTTCTGCTGACGAAGCAACGGGATAGGTTCGTCGCAATCCGTGCAGAATTCAGCGCTGGACGCCGCGGCCAATGGCCGATGGCGCCCCAGGGCAACTTCCAGTAAGTACTCGGCCTGCTCATTGGCCAGGTCAGCAATGTCAGCCATGGTCGCGGCCCTCCATCGCTTCCCGGGCGCCGGCCATGATGCCAAGCACGGCGCGGATAACATCGACGCCGTGCTTGTCCAGCGTGGCGACCTCATGCGGCTCCCAGATGCTGTCAGCAGCCCCGGCGTGCATGCTCGAAACAAATTCGCCTGTTTCGGCAAGCAACTTGCCCACTGCTTTCAGTGCCTCTTTCGTCGCCGGTACCGGCTCTGGCTTGTACCAAACCACACCTGCAGGACGCATCAATGCATCCAGCAGCAACGGATTGGCAGTAAGCCGAATAACCTCTTCAAGCTCATCAGGCGACAGCCAACGACGCTCTTCATCAAGCTTCAGCTTCTTCTGAAGAGCGTCGTTGTCCATGACCATGTCGTAAGCAAGGGTGGTAATACCGCCCTTGTAGTCACGCCCTGCGCGATAGAGCGCCTGGCGTAGAGAAAGGACCGGACCAGCATCCGGTAATAGATCTGTTCGACTCATAACCGTAAAACCCCCGTTTACGGTGTAGCCATTGGATCGAGCACGCCCTATCCTACGACTACGACCGATGTACATGTGCTGTGTATCGTCGTAGCTGGGCTGGGGGATCTTTGGTGAGAGGCCCCAGCCCGGCATCCTTAAACTGCTTTGGGCCCGCGTAGATATGCCCAGTCGATATCAGGACGAAGCTACTCGCATATGACTGCGCCCTTTGACTCTCTCTCGATGCTTACTGCCAACGCCGCACTGGCCCGTCGGTTGTTATAGGCAACCTGTTTCAACTGCCCTGCCGAGGTGCTACAGCGCCTAGCAAATTCCTCGAGAGCAGCCTTATCCAGAGCCTTCAAATATTCGTGCAATGTCATATGCACCTCCTTCTGGATCAGAAGATTAGCAATTGCTAATGATTGCAGCAATAGCAAACTGTAATTTACTGAATGCTAACGGAAGGCGATCATTCGTAAATGGATATAAAGAACATGCGAATCGACGCCTTGCGGGCCTTGATGGGTGGAAAAACCCAGAAAGAGTTTGCAGATCTACACAACCTGGATGCCTCGTACCTGTCCCAACTCCTCAATGGGCACCGGTCTTTGGGCGAGAAGGCTGCGGCCAATCTCGAACAAAAAATCGGTCTCTCCCCGGGAACACTCGTCTCACCATCCTTGGGACCCGATGCAAGAAGGTCGCCCGCACAGAACGAAACGCCAAACCGAGACGCAAGGCCTATCGAAGCCAATGCGGAATATCTGGGGCCTATCTCGGTTTGGGATGACGATACCCCGCTGGATGACGATGAGGTTTATGTGCCGTTCCTTAAGGAAGTGGAATTGTCTGCAGGCCAAGGCCGGACTGCGGTCCAGCAATCGCATAAGCAAAAATTGCGCTTTGGGAAGATGACTCTCCGCCGGCAAAACGTTCAGCCAAGCGAAGCAGTTTGCGTCACAGTCAGCGGGAACAGCATGGAGCCCGTGCTGCCCAATGGGAGCACCGTCGGCGTTGATCAAGCTTCAACATCGGTCATCGACGGGAAGATGTATGCGATAAACCACGATGGCCACTTGCGCATAAAAACCCTATACCGCTTACCTGGCGGTGGCATCCGAATGCGGAGCTTCAATCGAGACGAGCATCCCGATGAAGAGTACTCAGTGTCTGAGATGGCCTCGAAGGAGATAACCATAATCGGAAAGGTCTTTTGGTACTCAGTCCTCCTTTAGCCAGCCCCAGCAACAAAAGCCCGCGCAGATCGCGGGTTTTTTTTCATCTGCAGCAAATTAATTTAGCAATTGCTATTGCCAAATTATTTAGCTATTGCTAATTTTCGCCTCGTACCCCTCTCACCAAAGAGTACGAGCCATGAATTCAACACAGCACACCACTCGTTGCCCGGTGTACCTACACCCCGCAGCTTGCAGCAGCCCAGCAGCGGTCGCAGCCATCCAGCAGCGCACTGGCCTGCTAGTCATCACCAACCTCAATAGCCGCGCACTGGCCGTAAATCCAACCCGCGTCGCTCATGCTGAAGACGTCGGTCCGTTCGGGGGTGACGCGGCATGAGCGGCTATATCGTCCCTTTCGCTAAACAAGAACTTCTCCACCACATGCTGCAGGTAGGCGGCTCGGCCGTGTGCGAACTGCATCGCCCAGAACAAACGATCCAAGCGACCTTTGACGTTGAGCTCACCGATGAAACCGCGGTGGTCAGCGCCGAACTCGGCAGCCATACCGGACAACTCACCCTGCGCCGCAAGGATCGAGCGAACCATCTGCACCTACGCGATTTTCTACAAGACATCGCAAACGGTCGGCTGGAAAGCGGAAGTCTTGCACCGGCACAAGCCTGAAGGACCGCGTCATGAACCGAACCCTGGACGCAACGGCTGCCCTGCTCGGCCTTAAGCCACGGACCTTTCGCAACAAGCTGCGCGAGCTCGGCATTCTCAACCAGGCTGGCGAACTGGCCAGCAAACACCGTGATCAAGGCTATCTGTTCGTCGAGCCCCGCAGCCGCTGGAACGCCAACATCAACACCTATAGCCACTACGCCGTGGTCATGGTGAAGGAAAGCGGTGTTGCCTGGCTCGCCAAGCAACTCGGCATCACTGTGACGACACACAACAAGGACGCCGCAGCATGAAGCTGCTGCCCCACCCGTGGGGCGCGGGGAGAGCACATGAGCAACACCCTTGACCAACTACGCCGCCAGTTTGCTACCCCCTGCCCGACCCTGACGGCTGTGCGTGAGCAGTACTTCCCGCACATCCGCACGGATCGGTATTTGCAGAACGAGATCAGGGCAGGACGCATTCCACTCAAGCTCACCAAGTTGCACGGCTCAGCCAGGGCAAAGCCCGTGGTCTACCTGCACGACCTAGCGGCCTATCTGGACGCCCAAGCCCAACAAGCCGCATGAACACGGCGGCCCCGGCCAACCAGGGGCAACAACTCAAAGAGGCACAGCACATGAAACCCACCGATACCGCTGAATTCATCAGCGAACTAAACGCCGGCGTCTTCGCCAACCAGATCGGCTATGCACTTTCCGAAGTCGCCGCTGGCGTCGTCGACAACGGCAAAGCAGGCACCGTCACCCTGACCTTCAACCTGAAACAGATCGCCGACAGCCACCAGGTCACCGTCAACCACAAGCTCGCTTACAAGGTGCCAACAAAGCGCGGCAGTCGCAGCGAAGACACAACCCTCGACACCCCGATGTACGTGGGCGAAGGCGGACGTCTAACCCTTTTCCCTGAAACGCCAGCGGCAGACCAGTTGTTCGATCGCAAAGCCGCCCCCGTACACGCGAAATCGTAAACCACCGATTCCATACCTCTCACCAAGAAGGAAAACGATCCAATGGAAGCCAAAGCAATTCAGCTGATTCAGGACACCGCCGTACTGGCCAATGCAAAGGCCTTGAGCACGCACACACCAACGATCGCGCTGCCGGACACCGCCAAAGTACATAGCCTGGAAAAATTCCAGCAAACTCGCAGCCGTTTCCGGGGCGCGCTGGCCACGAACTCACTGAAAGACTTCAGCGGCTACGTGCTCACGCATGCCAGTGGCGAAAGCTCGGGGTTCATCGATAGCGACAGCATGATCTGCACTGTGCTCTTCAATCTGGGCGACATGGACACTCCCGGCCACGGCGACTTTAGCGCCACGCTCACCTTGAAGAAGACCGCCGCCTTCATCGCCATGGAGCGTGCAGCGTCTGTGAAGCACTCGCAAAAGGACCTCAGCGACTTCATCGAAGACTGGGCGCCGAACCTCAAAGCCATCACCGCAGACGGCACCAACATCGATCTGCGCCGGGCCGCGGGGGCGATCCGCTCAATCACTATCGAACAGGCCCGCAAGAGCGAACACATCGTTGGAGACATGAGTGCTTCCCGCTCTGCCATGGACCAGATCGAAGCCAAATCGGCCGACGGTCTTCCCGCCGAACTGCTGTTCACCGTCATCCCGTACGAAGGCCTGCAGGCACAAACCATCGTCCTACGCGTTGCCGTGCTCACCGGCGGCGATCAACCCATCCTGCGCCTGCGCTGGATTGGCGAAGCGCAATTGCACGAAGACCTGGCCCAGGAATTCAAATCCGTGGTTGCCCACGAAGTTGGCGTCGCCACCGACCTGACCATCGGCACCTTCGTCCTGGCCTAACGATCAGTCATAAGCCCCGCCGCAAGCCTCTCACCAAAGATCACGGCGGCGGGCACTACGAGGATCACAGCACATGCAAGCCCAAGTCACGATTCACAGGCAGTGCACAACGATCGATTACGGCCCGCATATAGGGGAGTTGGACCAATGAATACGCAGTTTCTACTGATGGCCCAATATAACGGCATGGTAATCATCCCACTCGAACGCGTTTGCAGCGACTACTTTAGCCACCTCACCCCAGAAAAAATGAAATTGAAAGTGGCTGCCGGTGATATCGACTTGCCGCTGGTGCGGTTGGAAAGCAGCCAAAAATCGGCAAGAGGCGTACATCTGAACGACTTGGCCACCTACCTTGATGCCCAACACCTCACAGCCAAGTCGGAACATGCCAAACTCATGGGGCGAGGGCTACGACGGGCGTAGTAAATTTCTATCAAAAAAAATCAGTACCAATACATTTATTGGTACTGATTATAATCTATTGATTTTTTAGTGCGACATGAGAATAAATATTTTCACAGAGGCTAACCATGTCCGAAGTTAGTTCCCATTCAATTTCTGCCATAACTTCAATCGCTTGCTTACAAAATTTAACTTTATCCTTGATTGTGCCGCTCTCATCAGCAAAAACCCTTCTTTCCAGCTTCCCTTTCCCCTTAAGCCCGAAAGCTTTGTCTAGATGATATCCAATACCATGGCTTGACTTAGCTAGATTTACAGTTAGTATTTTAGAGAGATCGTCAATATTAAGCCCTGCTGTTGTGTTAGATTTTTTCCTTTCAAATATTCTTTTAGCAGCCTCAAAAACTACAGAAATCGGCAACAAATTTTCAATTTCTTTGCCAGGGAGCAAATGAAAGCGATCTTTCAATTCCTCTGCCAGATTCTTAGCCCGCTGGGATTTACTTAGAATATCTCCATCGGCAATCAGAAAAGCATCTGAACATAGACGTGATGCATTCAGCCTTTCCGTGGTGTCATCATCGTCATCAAAGCCCCAATGTCCCAACGTACCGCCTTGATACTCAACAAATGCATAATGATAATTCTCTAAAAAACCCTCGAGCATTATCTTTCTCGACCCATCCGAAATAGAATCAAGATATTTTCGCATAATCACCTTCAGGTAAAGGCGATCCGTAATTCCCTCAATCCAAATGGTCGAGTTGGCAAGATAGATTGATGAGGCTCGCACGCCTAGATCCGCTAGAATTTCACGATCTTTGGTACACTCTTGAATATTGAAACTATTTCCATCTGAGGTATTTTTTTTGGTCACTCGATGGATCAGCACATCTTTATGGCTTTCAGCCAAGTCAAGCAAATGGTTTGAGTGCGTGGTGGCGATATATTGATGACCTGTATGGTTCAATAGAAACAGAGCCAGCTTTCTCAGAAGCCCAGGATGTAGGCAAGATTCAGGTTCTTCTACAAAAAAAATCGAGCGCTCCCGCTCCAAATAGGCAGCCGAAGTTATAATAATAACCTGCTGAAGACCATCCCCAAGATCATATATCGAAAACTGTTCGTCATCACCAATTTTAACAGCAACGGTATCCTTACCATACTGAGGGATAAGAGTAACTTCAGCACCTCCAAAAAACTCATCGCCTAATATTTTTTCATAACTCCTAACCCTCTCTCGCTCACTAGGCTGCCCTAGCAAAAACTGCGCCAGCAACTTATACAAATCAAAACCAGTAATTATTTCAAGTTCACTTTCTTTTGCTAAGGGAAAGTAATCTTTGACAGTCCTCTCATAAAAAAGGTCCGTCCCATCCCCGAGAGGCCTCATACCCCTCAGTATAGGAATGTAATGTTTTTTTAACGCATTAACTTGATTTCGTAAACTTGAAAACGCCTCCATTGCGCTCCCAGGATAACGCGCCTGAGCATGATGCCTTATATCATTAAACAGGTGAGAATTGTGACCACCCATAACGTGCATATTGTGATTAGAGGCATCACTCAAAAGCTTTAGCAGGCTGTCAATTGACCCGACCAGCGCCCCACTATCCTTACAATCACCATTATAAATCGCCATAAACTCATGACAATCAAAGTCAAGTATTCTGGATCCGCTTTTTATTATATCAAAAATATTTCCAAGCTTACCTGATGCTTCTTGAAACGCCTCACCCACTCCCAACTGCATTTTATTTTGCGGCGCGGAAAACAAGAACCTAAGCAGCCTGCTCTTCCCACTATTGTTAGGACCAATAAATAAATTTAGCTTTTCTAGTCGAATCCATTGCTCGCCTGACGGTATATTGCAATAACCCGGAAGGTTACCCGGCCAGATTTTTTCTAACTTCATTTTATATAAGACTCCATTCATCACCTAGCAGATTCGTATTGGCCTTTAATCTGTAGCGAACCGATCCAATCTAGTCGCCACTCTAGCAAGCTCCGCCTAGCAACATACAAGCGATAGGTAAATACGCATTGAGTTATGCTCTCTTTTACCCTTCTATCGTGGGCCCCGAAATTATCTGTTCCAGCCACGGCCAACCCTCGTAAGGATCGCCATTTCCCTTCAAGTGCGTGTATCGACGCATCGAATTCCAATCTCGATGACCTGACACAGAGGCAACTCTCGGAATATCCCACCCCATTTCGAATAGCCGACTGACCCCGTCGTGGCGAAGATCATGAAAGTGGAGATCTTCAATCTCGAGGAATGCAGCAGCCCTGGTGAACGATGCCGACACTGACCGGGCGTTATACGGAAATACCTGTTCAGCCACTCTTGGCATCGACTGCATGATCCGCCAAGCTTCGTCGGGCACATGACACCACACATCATTGCCATACTTCTGCCCAGGATTCTTCATGTCAGTGATCAACACCGCCTGACGCTCTTCATCTATTGCGTCCCAACGAATACGTGTAATCTCTTCCTGGCGCCGCGTGGAGAAAAGTGCAAATGCGGTCAGCCGCACCATATCAATCTGTTGCTTGCGCCGATCACGCATGGCACAGAAGTACTCGAGGATTGCATCGAGTTCGGACAGTGTCGGCCGACGGTCGCGCTCCCTACTCCTAGACACACCACCCATCTTACGCAACACCTTGCGCGCATCCGGCATGGCCATCGGATCAATGTCATAACCCCAGGCCGGGCGAGCAACAGACAGCACCGCACCGAGATGCGCCAGGTCATTCCCGACCGTCTGCGGCTGAATGCCATCGCTCAGCATGCGATCATGTGCGTACTCGACCAGCTTCTGACTGGTAATGTGCTTGTCTTCAAGCTTGCCCAACCAGGTTTCGCTTATAGCCTTTAGGGTGGCGCGCTTGGTCTTGCCCAGCGGCCGAAGCTTTTCGTAGTCCTCCAGGTAGCGATCGATCATCTCCTTGACCGTCACGCCTCTTCGATTGGCTTTGGCAATCGCACCAGGCTCGGCCAGCTCCGTCTCACGTCGCTTGAGCCAAGCCTGGGCCGTGGTCTTGCGGTCGAAGGTCTGGCTTTCCTGATAAACTGTCACACCCTTTTGCATGATGCGGATCTGTGCGGTGTACGCTGCAGAGCCATCCTTGCGCTTGCGAACGGTGATTGATCCCATGGGTTTTGCTACACGAGTGGTTTGCGTTGCTACATTGTAGCAAGACCATCTCAAAATTAAGCAAAAACCGTAGTAAACCGTAGCAAATGAGAAGTAGCTAAATGCCTATGAAACCTGCAGAAAACCTAGCATCCCCAGCAGATCCGGTATCTAGGAGGTTTTCTGTTGCGCCCATGATGGACTGGACCGACCGCCACTGCCGCTACTTTCTGCGCCTGCTCTCCAGCCGTGCCCTGCTCTACACCGAGATGGTCACCACCGGCGCCCTGCTCAATGGCGATCACGAGCGCTTTCTGCGCCATGACGAAACCGAGCACCCGTTAGCGTTGCAACTGGGCGGCAGTGTCCCGGCCGATCTGGCGGCCTGCGCGAAGATGGCCCAGGAAGCCGGCTATGACGAGGTCAACCTCAACGTCGGCTGCCCGAGCGATCGGGTGCAGAACAATATGATCGGCGCTTGCCTGATGGGGCATCCGGCGTTGGTGGCTGATTGTGTGAAGGCGATGCGGGATGCGGTGTCGATTCCGGTGACGGTCAAGCACCGCATTGGCATCAACGGGCGGGACAGTTATGCCGAGTTGTGCGATTTCGTCGGGCAGGTGCGGGAGGCGGGTTGCCGCAGTTTTACCGTGCATGCGCGGATCGCGATTCTCGAGGGGCTTTCGCCGAAGGAGAACCGGGATATTCCGCCGTTGCGCTATGAGGTGGCGGCGCAGTTGAAGGCTGATTTCCCGGATCTTGAGATCGTGCTCAATGGCGGGATCAAGACCATGGAGGAATGCCATGCGCACTTGCGGACTTTCGATGGGGTGATGCTGGGGCGTGAGGCTTATCACAACCCTTATCTGCTCGCCGATGTGGACCAGCAGTTGTTTGGCAGCACGGCGCCGGTGATTTCCCGCAGCGAGGCGTTGGCGCGGTTGCGGCCTTATGTTGCCGGGCATGTGGCGGCTGGGGGTTCGATGCACCATATCACCCGGCATATTCTGGGGCTGGGTCAGGGTTTCCCTGGAGCGCGGAAATTTCGCCAATTGTTGTCGGTGGATATCCACAAGAGCAAGGACCCGCTGGCGTTGCTGGACCAGGCGGGGCAGTTGCTCGAGGGCCGTTGACGGACCTGCTGTTGAACCTGTGCGGGGATTGGTTATCAAACACTTATCCCCTTCTTGCCCGAAGCTGCCGCCAGAGCCCTTGAGCGGTGGGCAGCGCTCGGGTAATGTCGTCTAAACCGCACAGGATAGAGCACGCACATGACTTCCAAGCTCGAACAACTGAAACAGTACACCACTGTAGTTGCCGACTCCGGCGACATCGATGCCATTTCCCGTCTCAAGCCGGTCGACGCCACCACCAACCCTTCCCTGCTGCTCAAGGCTGCGGCCATGCCGGCTTATGCCGAGCTGCTCAATGACGCCATCCGTGACAGCAAGGGTGATGTGGGTCTGGCTTGTGACCGTTTCGCGGTGGCTGTGGGCAGCAGCATTGTCAAAGTGATTCCCGGGCGTATTTCCACCGAGGTGGATGCGCGTTTGTCGTTTGATGAAAATGCGTCGCTGGCCAAGGCCAATCAGCTGATTGATTTGTATGAAAAGGCCGGTATCGGTCGTGAGCGCGTGCTGATCAAGCTGGCGTCGACCTGGGAAGGTATTCGTGCAGCAGAGAAGCTCGAGCGTGAAGGTATCCAGACCAACCTGACCCTGCTGTTTTCCTTTGCCCAGGCCGTGGCCTGCGCGGACGCTGGGGTGTTTCTGATTTCGCCGTTCGTGGGCCGGATCTACGACTGGTACAAGAAAGCCACCGGCACTGACTATGTGGGCGCGGAAGACCCTGGCGTGCAGTCGGTCACGCGCATCTACAACTATTACAAAGCCAATGATTTCAAGACTGTGGTCATGGGTGCCAGCTTCCGTAATCTCGGTCAGATTGAAGAGCTGGCCGGTTGTGATCGTCTGACCATCAGCCCTGACCTGCTCGACCAGTTGGCCAAGGATGAAGGCAAGCTGGTGCGCAAGCTGACCACCGGCAATGGCGGCGAGCCGCGCCAGAGCCTGAATGAGAGCCAGTTCCGCTGGGCGTCGAACGAAGATGCCATGGCTACCGAGAAGCTGGCTGAAGGTATTCGCCAGTTTGCTCGGGACCAGGAGAAGCTTGAGGCGCTGCTCAAAGCCAAGGCTTGAGGCCTTACGTTTAACGCGAATGCAAAAAGGGCGATTCCTCGTGGGGGTCGCCTTTTTTTCTCGGTATTGCGAATCTTCTACCTCTTGCGCCTCATTCCCACGCTCTGCGTGGGAATGCCGTGCCAGACGCTCCAGCGTCGATCGGCCAAGTGCGACGCGGAGCGTCACTGGAGGCATTCCCACGCGGAGCGTGGGAACGAGGAAACGCGAACGCAAAAAGGGCGACCCCGTGAGGAGTCGCCCTTTTTATTGCCTGAGTTTCAGGCTGCGGTCAGGTCCGCTCCAGGGCGTTAACCAGGTCATGGAAGGCTTCACGATTGGAGTCGTTCAGGCCCATGAGGATTTTGTGTGCTTCCAGCACCTTGGCCTTGACCACGTCTTCGGACTGATCCTGCGATGGCAGGTCGGTCAGGCATTCGGGGCACGGGATGGGGCGGTCAACGATGTTGAACACCTGCTCGAAGCCCATCGATTGCAGCAGACGCGTGATGTCCTCGTGGGTGGTCACGACAGTAGGCAGCAGCCCGACTTTTTGCCGGGACAGGATCGACAGCTTGGCCAACAGGCCCAGAGTGGTGCTGTCGATGCTGTTGGTTTCGGTCAGATCGATGACGATCGCCGAAAAATTCAGCGCCGTGAAGATCTTTTCAATAGTCGCATCCAGCGCCGAACACAGGGTAAGGCGCACTTCACCGACAAATTTCAGAACGAAGGTGCCGTTCTGTTCGGCGAACTGGATTCTACCGGTACTCATTCAAGATTCCTGCTTAACACCAATAGGGCGATATCATCCGGCATCTCCCCAAGCGTAGCCAATCCAAAACGTTGCCGCAGCCCATCCAGGCTGCCGCCTGCGGACTTGACTATCTCAGGCAAGGCCGCTTCTTTATCTTTGAGTGTTTCACCGGGCAAAAGGTCCAATATGCCATCAGATAACAGGGTCAGGCTGAAGCGCGGTGGCATTTCGAGCACATGATCCTGGTACGTGGCTTCATTGAACAGGCCGACCGGCAGCCCGCGCCCTTCCAGATAACGGCTCTGGCCTGGCGTGTACAGCACGGGCAGCGGTAAATGCCCGCCGATGCTGTAGGTCAATAACCCGGTTTCTTCGTCAATCACACCGCCCACCATTGTCACATGTTTACCGAGCTTGCAGTTGATCAAACCGCGGTTTATGTGACCGAGCACTTCCGAAGGCTTGAATTCCGGCATGGTGCCGTTGCGCTTGGACTCGAACAGCAGGCGCGTGGTCATGAACTTCAGCAATACGGTGACGAATGCCGATGAAGCGCCATGTCCGGACACGTCGGCCAGGTAGAAGCCGATTCGCCGGTCATCGACCCGGAAATAGTCGACGAAGTCACCCGACAGGTACAGCGACGGGATGATTTCGTGGTCGAACTGCAAGTCGTCCGCAAGCCAGGGGCTTTGCGGCAGCATGTTCATCTGCACCTGGCGCCCGGCGTTCTGGTCTTCCTGCAACAAGTGCAGGCTGGCCTCGAGCTCGTGGTTGGCGGCTTCGAGCTTCTGTCGGTAGCGCTGGTTTTCCTGGACAAGGCGCGCTCGATCAAGTGCCCGGTGCACCGAGTGCTCGAGCACTGCGAGGTCTTCCAAGGGCTTGATCAGGTAGTCGGCAGCGCCCAGGCGCAAGGCCTCGACTGCGTCGTTCATCACGCCCGCACCGGATACGACTATGACCGGCAGATCCGGAGCGCGCTCGGTGACCTGGCGAATCAGCTCGAGGCCGCCCATTTGAGGCATGCGCAGGTCGCAGATTACAAGATCGGGCTGCTGCTGCTCGAATACCTCGAGCCCCTGCAAGCCATTGCAAGCCTGCAGGACGCTGAAGCCACTGTCTTCAAGGTAGGCGGCAAGGCTTGCGCGCACTACATCGTCATCATCGATTATCAGCAGCGTGGCACTGGTTTTGTGCATGTGGGCAAACGGCGCCAGAAATAGGTTGGTGTAGGTGGCTGGGCGAAGCCTTGCACACTTACTGGATTCACTTCTAGCCTCCCTGTCTATGAGGTGTAGGACAATTAATCCTGCACTGCAACTTTCAGAGGTGCCCTGTTGAGGCGCTGACGGTACTCCCATCCGCCGGGCGTTTCAAGCGTGTACCGATGGTCGCCTGAGGTCTTTGCCGCGCAAATCACCGGGAGTTATAAAAACGCCCCTTGGCTCAACACAATTGAAGGACCGTTCCTACAGGCAAACTGACCAGGACTACGGCTAAAACAGCCTGATACAAAAAAGACGGCCCGCGGGCCGCCTTTCCCGGATTCAAACGCCGATCAGAAGTCGTCTTCGACCTGCCCGTCTTTCACCTTGAACTCGCGGTTCTGCAGGTAGGCACTGCGAATGAAGTTGTATTTGTCGCCCTGGATCAGCTTCTCGGTCGAGAGCAGGCTGGCGCGTGTGTCGATGATATTGACGGCGCGTGCCGTGTTGCGGGTCGGAACATGATCGATGTAAGGATAAGGTCCGGTGTAGCTGTCCGGGTATATGGCGACGGCGTCACGCACGGTGCTTGGGCCCAGGAACGGCAGCATCACGTACGGGCCACTGCTCACACCCCAGTAGCCGAGGGTCTGGCCCAGGTCTTCATCATTACGCTGCAACCCCATCTTGGTGCCTACGTCGAAAAAGCCGAGCACGCCGAATGTGGTGTTGAAGATCAAGCGTGCGGTGTCGACACCGGCCGCCTGGGGCTTGAGCTGCAGGACGTTGTTGGCCAGGTTGCGCACATCCCCGATGTTATTGAACATGTTGTGGATGCCGTCTTCGAGAAACTGCGGCGTGATGTACTGATAGCCCTGGGCTACCGGCTTGAGCGCGTAGGTGTCGAGCGTGTCGTTGAAGCTGAAAATAGCGCGGTTGACGCCTTCCCAAGGGTCTTCCTCGGTGGCGGCCTGGGTAACGACAGGCACCAGCACGAAACTGGCGCACAGACAGGCGCGGGCCAATCGATCGATCAGTCCTGAACCGATCATACGCATATATTTTCTCCTCAAAATCTCTCTGGCGGGCGCTAGGCCGGACCTATGAGCGACAAGTATAAGACGTCGAGCCTTTATATGCAGCCTAGCTGAACCATTGTCGTAAGACACGTTACTCTCGCGGCTTCATAGCGTCATGGGATTGTCATTGACTGGATGTAGCTTGACTGGTTATTTCAGGGATGTCGCCATGCCACAACCTGCCCCTTTTACCGCCTTGTTGTTCGGCCTGCGCGGCTGCCTTGTCGATGCTGCCGCCGACTACCATGCCAACGCTGCGGGTCCTGCTCTGGTAACACCCGGCGCCCTGGAGGCCCTGGACGCACTGCGCCAGCAAGGCGTGCCTTGCGCCTGGCTGGACGAGCTGCCCGATGCACTTTGCCGCCATCTGGCAACTCCCCTGCCCGACTGGATGACCGCCATCAATCATAGTCGCGATCGCGCGCGCTGGCCGGCGCCCGACGCCTGCTGGCAAGCCCTGATGACCCTCAAGGTCGAACGACTGGATGGCTGCGTGCTGGTCAGCGGCGAGCCGCGTCTTCTCCAGGCCGGCCTGAATGCCGGGCTCTGGACCGTTGGCCTTGCGTCATGCACAACGCTGCGCAACAGCGCGTTGACAACCCAGGAACAGGAACACAAACGCGCCAGGACAACCCTGCAATTGTTCAACCTGGGCGTGCATTCGGTGATCGACCACCTGATGGAGCTCGAGGCCTGCCTGTCCGACATCAGCCTGCGCCGCTCCAAGGGTGAAAAACCCTGAAACAGCGATGTTGATCAGGATCATGCAGGCAGCGCCCGAGTGGATTACTCTAAAGTGCAGTGATGGACCTTTTGCGCACTGCCAGGGTCCATGGCTGTGCCTATTATCTGAGGGAGATCGCCATGCCTGCCCGCGAACTGCAAGAGCAATTGAACACCTTGCGCGAGCAATTGGAGAAAAATCCACCGCTCTCCCAAGAGGAGCGCGATAACCTGCAGGATTTGATGACGCAGATTGAAGCGGAGCTCGAGCTGGAAACCGCAACCAAGGACACCAATCTGGCCGACGGCGTCAATCTGGCCGTCGAACGCCTGGAACTTGAACATCCGCTGCTGGCCGGGACGTTGCGCAATATCGTTCAGGCCCTTGGCAATATGGGTATCTGAAACCCGGAAAAAAGCCCCTGCCGTTCAGGCGAGGGCTCAAACTGCGGATGACCTTTATCACGAAAGAACGCAGGCTGATGTAGCCGCTGCCGTCAGGCTGCGCTGAGGTCCGCAGGACCTCCATCATTCTCCGATCCGTGCGCCCGCTTCGCGCGCGAGCGCAGCCTGGCGGCAGCGGCTACAGGGCCGCCATTCGCCTGCGAGATAGTGGTTAGCGGGCCTTTACTGACGCACCAGCCGCAAATTCTGCTCCGTCACCACTTCAGTACTGCGATACGGATTGATATCCAGCCCGCCCCGGCGCACGTAGCGTGCATAGACGGTCAATGACTGCGGCTCGAGCAGGCGTTGCAGGTCCAGGAAGATGCGCTCCACGCACTGCTCGTGGAAGTCGGCGTGCTGACGGAAGCTGACCAGGTAGGCCAGGAAGCTGGCATGGTCCAGCGCTGCGCCACGGTAGTGCACCGCGACACTGCCCCAGTCCGGCTGGCCGGTAACCGGGCAGTTGGATTTGAGCAGGTGGCTGTGCAGGCTTTCTTCGATCACCCGCTCGGCATCGCAACGCAACAACTGCGGTTGCGGTTGCTCGTAGTTGCTGATGTTCACATCCAGTTCATCGATGCAAACGCCCGGCAAGGCGTGCACGCCTTCGGCCTCGACTTCGGCCAGGGTCCGCACGCGAACGCCTACCGGCTTGCCCGCGGCTGCCGAGAGGTCTTTGATCAAGCATGCCTCTACCGCTTGCACCGACTCGAACGGCGTCTGGTTCAGCGAATTGAGATAGAGCTTGAACGACTTGGATTCGATGATGTTGGGCGACTCGGCAGGAATGCTGAACTCACCGATGGCCACGACCGGCTTGCCCGACGGCAGCAGCCAGGACAGCTCGAAGCAGTTCCAGAAGTCCACGCCCTTGTAGGGCAGCGTATCGGCGGTCAGGCCCAATTCGGCCCATTTGGCTGCACGCGGGATCGGGAACAGCAACGATGGCGTATAGGTGGAGATGTATTCGCTGGACTTGCCCAACGGCGAATGTTCGGCTGCGGGATGCATGGCGGAAACCTGGCTGAGTAAACCGGTCTAGTTTATCGGGTTTGCGCCGCGCTTGGGACCCATTGCGTCATTTGTCGATTTTCAGGGTGCCGACCATGCTGGCCTGATAGTGGCCGGGCACGTTGCAGGCGAATTCGATGCCGTCGGCCTGGGCGAAGGTCCAGGTCAGTTCGGCGGTTTTACCCGGTTGGACCAGTACGGTGTTGGGCTCGTCATGGCCCATGCCGTGCCCCATGGCAGCGTGATCCATACCACCTGGCTGCATGCCCTGCATTTCCTGCATTTCCTGCATTTCCTTCTGGTGCCGGGCGTGCATGGCCGCATCCCCGAGGTTGAACTCATGGGCCATTTGGCCCTTGTTGGTCAGCACGAAGCGTACGGTCTCCCCCGCCTTGACCTCCAGCGATTTGGGCTCGAAATAAGTGTCACCAAGAGTGACTTGCACCGTGCGAGTGGCCTGGGCGGCAGGTGCCGGGTGACCGAAGCTGTAGTGCTCCTCGGGCGAGGCCAGCAGCGGCAGGCTCAGGGCCATGAGTCCGGCGGCGATTAACAGGCGATTCATACTCGTACACTCCATCAGGCGATAATCAGGCTGTGCGACACTGTAGGTAATCGCCGCTGGCAGTCGGCTGACAATAAGATTACATCTTTGTCAGTTTACGCCTGTGCCTGCGCTCACAGGGTATAACGCCTGGGAGCCATTGCTGTGAGTTCTCCATGAAATTGCTGATTGTCGAAGACCAACCGAAAACCGGCCACTACTTGCGCCAGGGCCTGAGCGAAGCCGGCTTCAATGCCGAACTGGTCGCAGATGGCACCACCGGCCAGCACCTGGCGCTGACCGGCGACTACGCCCTGCTCATCCTGGACGTCATGTTGCCTGGCCGCGATGGCTGGCAGATCCTGCAGGCGGTGCGCAGTGCCGGCCTTGAGATGCCGGTGCTGTTTCTCACGGCACGGGATGCCGTCCACGACCGCGTACACGGCCTGGAACTGGGCGCCGACGATTACCTGGTCAAACCCTTTGCCTTTTCCGAACTGCTGGCACGGGTCCGCGGCCTGCTGCGCCGGGGCAGCAGTCCGCCCCAGGAAAGTGCATTGAGCCTGGGTGATTTGCGCCTGGATCTGATTCGGCGCCGGGCCGAGCGTAATGGCCAGCGCATTGACCTGACCGCCAAGGAATTTGCCTTGCTCGAACTGCTGCTGCGGCGCCAGGGCGAGGTGCTGCCCAAGTCGTTGATCGCCTCCCAGGTCTGGGACATGAATTTCGACAGCGACACCAATGTCATCGAGGTGGCGATTCGGCGCCTGCGCCTGAAACTCGACGACAACCACGACAACAAGCTGATCCACACCGTGCGCGGCATGGGCTATGTGCTCGAAGAGCGTTGCGACTGATGCGCCGCCTGTCACTGGGCAGTCGCCTGGCCCTGCTGTTCGCCGCCTGCACCGCCGTGGTGTCGTTGATTGCCGGCGTGCTGTTCAGCCGCGCCAGCGAAACCCACTTCATTGAACTGGATCAGCAACTGCTGACCAGCAAACTGCCTGTGCTGCGCCAACTGCTGGCAGGCGTAGACAATCGTGCCGCCCTTGATGCGCGCTTGCCCGCCCTGCAAGCGGAACTCCGCCATCAACCCGACCTGGCCCTGCGCATCAGCAGCCACGAGGGTCAGCCCTGGTTCGACAGCCACCCCAACCTGCCCGCCACCCCCGCCGGCAGCGGCATCAGCACTCTGCATAGCGACGGCACCGACTACCGCAGTTTCAATACAAAACTTACGCCGGACAACGCGTCTTCGGCACAATTGACCCTCTTGCTCGACATCACCCACCACCAGCATTTCCTGCAGCGCATGCAGCACCTGATCTGGCTGACCGTCGGGCTCTCGGCCCTGGCCACCGCCCTGCTCGGCGCCTGGGCTGCACGCAGTGGCCTGCGCCCGCTGCGGCGCATGAGCGAGGTGGCGTCCAGCGTTTCCGCCCGCTCCCTGACCACGCGCCTGCCCCGGGCGCAAATGCCGATCGAGCTGGCCGAACTGGCCCAGGCGTTCAACGCCATGCTCGGGCGCCTGGACGACGCCTTCCAGCGCCTGTCGGCGTTCTCTGCCGACATCGCCCATGAACTGCGCACGCCGCTGTCGAACCTGCTGACCCACACCCAAGTCACCCTGACCCGCCCGCGCACTCTGGAGGAATACCGCGAAGCCCTGCACAGCAATCTGGAAGAGCTGCAATGGATGGCGCAACTGGTCAATGACATGCTCTACCTGGCCAAGGCCGACCATGGCCTGCTGGTGCCCAACCGCGAGCCGCTGGCGCTGGATGAGGAAACCGATGCCCTGCTGGAGTTCTTCACGCCCCTGGCCGAAGACGCCCAGGTGCGTATGCGTCGTACCGGGCAGGCGCAACTTGCCGGCGACCGCAACATGCTGCGCCGCGCGCTCTCCAATCTGCTGGACAATGCGCTGCGCTTTACCCCGGCGGACGGGGAAGTCAACGTGGGCATGCGCACTACGGAAGGACAGATTCAGCTGAGTGTGGAAAACAGCGGCGAGGGCATCGACCCGGCATTGCTGCCGCGCCTTTTCGACCGGTTCTACAGGGCCGACCCTGCGCGGCGTGAAGGCAGTAGCGAGCATGCGGGGTTGGGATTGGCGATTACCCAGTCGATCGTCCGTGCCCATGGTGGGTCGATTCGTTGCGAATCGGATGGGGGGTGGACGCGGTTTGTGATTGAGTTGCCGGTTGGGGGTTAGATTTGTGTCTCCTCGTTCCCACGCTCTGCGTGGGAATGCATCCCGAGACGCTCTGCGTCGTGCTCCGGAAGGTCGACGCAGAGCGTCTGGTACGGCATTCCCACGCGGAGCGTGGGAACGAGGTGTCAGGAATCACTCATACCGCAACGCATAAGCCGGCTCGATCTGCGCCGCCCGCCACGCCGGATACAGCGTCGCCAGAAAGCTCAAGGTAAACCCTGCGGTACAGATCAACGCCACGTCGAACCACTGCAACTCCGATGGCAAGGTGCTGATGAAGTACACGTCGGAGGTGAAGATATGCTGCCCGGTAACGCGCTCCAGCCAGCCCACCAGAGCGCTGACGTTGATCGCCGCGATCACCCCGAGGATGCCGCCGATCAAGGTGCCGACGATACCGATCACCGTACCCTGGACCATGAAGATGGTCATGATCTGCCGCGGCGTGGCGCCGATGGTGCGCAGGATGGCGATGTCCGCGCCCTTGTCGTTCACCACCATGATCAGGGTCGCGATGATGTTGAATGCCGCTACGGCGACAATCATCAGCAGCAACAGACCGATCATGGTCTTTTCCATCTTCATAGCGCTGAACAGGCTGCCCTGGGTGTGGGTCCAGTCATCGGCCTTGAACTGATCGCCCAGGCCCGTGGCGATCGCCCCGGACACTTGCGGCGCACTGTACAGGTCCTTGAGCTTGAGGCGCACGCTTTGCACCTGGTTCGGCTCCCAGTGCTGCATCTGCGCGGCGTCGGCCATATGGATCAGCGCCATGGAGCCGTCCAGCTCGGCCCCGACCTTGAACACTCCGACCACGTTCAGGCGCTGCATGCGCGGGGTGATCCCGCCCGGTGCGGTGCTGACTTCCGGCACGATCAGGGTCAGCTTGTCGCCGACATTCAGGCGAAAGCGCCGTGCGGTGATCTCGCCGACCACCACGCCGAACTCGCCAGGCTTCAAGTCATCCAGGCGACCCTGGACGATATGGTCGGCAACGATCGAGACCTGGCCTTCGCGGGCCGGGTCCACGCCACTGATCTGGATCGGCTGCATCGCCCCCTTGTAGGAGAGCATGCCTTCCATTTCAGTGAAGGGCACGGCGGCCACGACCTGTGGGTTCTTCATCGCGGCCTCGGCGACCGGCTGCCAGTCATCCAGCGGCCTGGCCCCGAGAATGGTCGCGTGAGGCACCATGCCGAGGATGCGCGAGCTCATTTCACGCTGGAAGCCGTTCATCACCGACAACACCACGATCATGGCCAGCACGCCCAGCGCCAGGCCGATCATCGAGGTCATGGAGATGAACGAAATAAAGTGATTGCGGCGCTTGGCGCGGGTATAGCGCGCGCCTATGAAGATCGATAACGGTCTGAACATTCCGGGGCACCGTATAAAAAATAATGGACCCGGCACTTCCCTGCTTGCAGAAGTGCCGTGCGCAATCGGATCAGATGGCGACCAGCCGGCCTTCTTCCAGGCGCAACACCCGGTCCATCTGCCGGGCCAGGTTCATGTCGTGGGTCACCACCAGGAACGCCGTGTGCGACGAGGTGCTCAGCTCCAGCATCAGGTCCTGGATGCCCTGGGCAGTATGGTGGTCGAGGTTGCCGGTCGGCTCGTCGAGCATCACCAGCCCTGGCCGGTTCACCAGCGCCCGGGCGATGGCCACGCGCTGCCGCTCGCCACCGGAAAGCTCGGCCGGCTTGTGGCCCAGACGATGGGCCAGGCCTACGCGGGTCAACAAAGCGGTGGCGCGCTCGCGGGCTTCGGTAATCGCCGTGCGACCGATCAGCAACGGCATGCAGACGTTTTCCAGTGCGGTGAATTCCGGCAACAGGTGGTGGAACTGGTAGACGAAGCCCAGCGCCCGATTGCGCAGCAAGCCGCGCGCGCGCTCGCCCAGCGCCGAAAGCTCTTCGCCGGCCAGCCATACGCTGCCCTTGGTGGGCGTGTCGAGCCCGCCGAGCAGGTTGAGCAAGGTACTCTTGCCCGAACCGGAACTGCCGACGATGGCCACACGCTCACCGGCGTGCAACTCCAGCGCCAGCCCCGACAACACTTCGACCGACTCCGGGCCTTCCTCGTAGGACTTGCCCAGATTGCGGCAACTCAGCACTGCTTTATCACTCATGCCCAACTCACTCATAGCGTAGCGCCTCCGCTGGCTGGGTGCGCGCAGCACGCCAGGCCGGATAAAGGGTGGCGAGAAAACTCAGGACCAATGCCGCACCGCAGACCATCAGCACATCTTCGGCCATCAGTTGCGAAGGCAGGTAGTCGATGAAATAGACGTCGGCATTGAGAAACTTGTGGCCGATCAAGGATTCCAGCCCGGCAATCGCGGCGCTGACATTGAGCGCGGCGAACATCCCGACCAAGGCGCCGATCAGGGTGCCGACCACGCCGATCACGGTGCCCTGGACCATGAAAATCGCCATGATCTGGCCTGGGGTGGAGCCGAGCGTGCGCAGGATGGCGATATCGCCGCGCTTGTCGTTGACCACCATCACCAGGGTGGAAATGATGTTGAACGCTGCCACGGCGACGATCAGCAACAGCAGCAGGCCGATCATGGCCTTCTCCATGCGGATCGCCTGGTACAGGTTGCCGTGGGTGCGGGTCCAGTCGCGGGCGTAGTACTCATCACCAAGTTTCTGGGCGATGTACCAGGACGCGCGCGGCGCCTGGAACAGGTCGTCGAACTTCAGGCGCAGGCCCTGTACCTGGTCGGCCTTCCAGCGGTGCAGGCGCGACAGGTCTTCGATGTTGGTCAGGCCCAGATAGCCGTCCAGCTCGCCGGCGCCCACATGGAAAATGCCGACCACGGTGAAGCGTTTCATGCGCGGGAACATCCCGGCCGGCGTCACCGTCACTTCCGGGGCAACGAAGGTCAGCTTGTCGCCGACGGCCACGCCCAGCTTGGTCGCCGCCTTGTCGCCGATCATGATGCCGAACTCGCCGGGCTTCAGCGCATCGAGCTGGCCCTGCTTGATGAAGGCGTCGATGATCGAGACATTGCGCTCCTGGGCCGGGTCGATGCCATTGAGCAGCACCTTCTGCACCGTGCCGTTATTGGTCAGCAAACCCTGCATCTGGGTGAAGGGCGCAACCGCCGTTACTTGCCGGTTCTGCTTTACTTTACTGGCAAGCGCAGGCCACTCGCTGATCGGCTGACCGGTTTCCAGGGTGGCATGCGGGACCATCCCGAGCACACGAGTTCGCATTTCATGATCGAAGCCATTCATGACCGAAAGCACCACGATCATCACGACCACGCCAAGGGCGAGGCCGATCATCGAGGTCAGGGAAATGAACGACACGAAATGATTACGGCGTTTGGCACGGGTATAACGCGTACCGATGTATACGAAGAGAGGTCTGAACATGTCGGGGCTTGTTCGGAGGAAAGAGGAACGTCCTTGTGGCGGGGCTTGAATAGCAGCTTTACACTCAGACCACCGCCGCTACCATGGGTTCGCCATGTCGACATTAGATGAAGAAGATCGCCGCGAATACTACCGTATCGAGGATCGGATCGCACTGGAAATTAGCCCCTTGGCAGGCGCCGAGGCGAATGACTCAGACTTGTTGCAAGATGCTTCACCACTGTTCAATTTGCTCAGCGAATTGCACCTGAGCGAGTTCGAGTCGCAACACCTGTTGCGCCAGCTCAGTGACAGCGACCGAACCCTGGCCAACTTCCTCAGGGCCCAGAACAAGCGCATCGATCTGCTCAGCCAGGTGGTCGCGCAAACCATTCTGGGCAAGATCGGCGAACCGCAGCCGGTGGTGCTTTCCGAGAACGGCGTCGAATTCAGCCAGGCCCAGGCCATAAAGGCCGGCACACTGCTTTCGGTCAAGATGGCCTTGATGCCCCAGGCACTGGGGCTGTTGCTGCGTGCCCGGGTCATCCATTGCGATCCGAGGCCCGACGGGCGCTTCGAGATCGGCACGGAATTCGAAGCCCTCAGCGATGCCCAACGACAGTTGCTGGCCCGCTACATTCTGCAAAAACAGGCACAGCAGCGTCGCAGCGCTCGGGAAAAGAGTGAGTCACCGAGCACCTGACCCCCTGTAGCCACTGGCGCTATCTGACACTTAATTTGAAGGAACAAACGTGACCCTTATCTACGGCCACCGCGGCGCCAAGGGCGAAGCCCCTGAAAACACCCTGAGCAGCTTCCAGCAGTGCCTCAAGCACGGCGTGAAACGCTGCGAACTCGACCTGCACCTGTCTTTGGACAACCAGTTGATGGTCATCCACGACCCCGGCCTCAAGCGCACCACCGACCGTCGCGGCAAGGTGGTCGAGCACACGGCCGCCGAGCTGGTGACCTACGATGCACGCAAAGGCGGCCCCGGCTGGGTGCACCCCTGCCCCATCCCGACGCTCGAAGAACTGTTCGAGAAGTGCGATTTCGACCACTGGCAACTGGAGGTCAAGAGTGCTTCGCGCATGCGTGCCGCGACCACAGTGCTGGCTATCCGGGAAATGGCCCAGCGTTTCGGGCTGATGGAGAAGATCACCGTCACCTCAAGCTCGCGGGAAGTCCTCAAGGCAGCGCTGGAGCTGACCCCGGACCTGTCGCGCGGGCTGGTCGCCGAATATGCCTGGCTCGACCCGCTGAAGGTCGCGCAGAACTATGGCTGTGACATGCTGGCGTTGAACTGGACACTGTGCACGCCTGAACGCCTGACCAAGGCCCAGCGTCAGGGGTTGCACGTGTCGGTCTGGACAGTCAACGAACCGGCGCTGATGCGCCGGCTCGCCGACTTCGGCGTAGATAGCCTGATTACAGACTTTCCCGGTTTGGCCAGCGCCACGCTCGAGAATTGCTGAAATCGGTCTCCCCGGCCGGCTCAGGCCACCGGCCGGAGCCACTCAAAAAAGCCGGTTGAGGCCATCGTATGCCGCTACCCGATAGGCTTCGGCCATGGTCGGGTAGTTGAACGTGGTGTTGACGAAATACTTCAGGGTATTGGCTTCGCCCTGCTGGTTCATGATCGCCTGACCGATGTGGACGATCTCGGACGCCTGGTAACCGAAGCAGTGCACGCCGAGCACTTCCAGGGTTTCGCGGTGGAACAGGATCTTCAGCATGCCCTGCGGCTCACCGGCAATCTGCGCGCGCGCCATGCCCTTGAAGAACGCCTTGCCGACTTCGTAAGGCACCTTGGCCTGGGTCAGCTCCTGCTCGTTCTTGCCGATCGAGCTGATCTCCGGAATGGTGTAGATACCAGTCGGCACGTCATTGACGAAGCGCCAGCTGCCGTTGTCGACGATACTGCCCGCAGCCGAACGCCCCTGGTCGTGGGCGGCACTGGCCAGGCTCGGCCAGCCGATCACGTCACCGGCACCGTAGATGTTCGGCACGCAGGTGCGGTAGTTCTCGTCCACCTCGATCTGGCCGCGGCTGTTGACCTTGACCCCGATGTTCTCCATGCCCAGCTTGTCGGTGTTGCCGGTACGGCCGTTGCACCAGAGCAAGGCGTCGGCCTTGATCTTCTTGCCGGACTTCAGGTGCAGGATCACACCGTTGTCCAGGCCTTCGACCCGATCGTATTCTTCGTTGTGGCGCACGGTGATGTTGTTGTTGCTGAAGTGGTAGCTCAGCGCCTGGGAGATTTCCGAATCCAGAAAGCTCAACAACTGGCCGCGGTTGTCCACCAGCTCCACCAGCACACCCAGGCCACTGAAGATCGAGGCGTATTCGCAACCGATCACGCCGGCGCCGTAAACGATGAGTTTGCGCGGGGTGTGGCCGAGACTCAGGATGGTGTCGCTATCGTAGATACGTGGGTGGTGGAAATCGATGTCGGCCGGGCGATATGGACGCGAACCGGTGGCGATGATGATGTGCTTGGCCACCAGCTTCTCGACCACGCCGTTGGCGCAGACCACTTCGATGGTTTGCTCGTCGGCGAAGCTGCCAGTGCCGAAAAACACGTCGACCCGGTTGCGGGCATAGTAGCCGGTGCGCGAGGCAACCTGCTTGGAGATGACCTTTTCCGCACTCTTGAGCACGTCGGGGAATGAGAACCAGCGCGGCTCACCAATGGCCCGGAACATCGGGTTGGTGTTGAACTGCATGATCTGCCGCACGGAGTGACGCAGGGCCTTGGACGGGATGGTACCCAGGTGGGTGCAATTGCCGCCGACCTGACGCCGGCTGTCGACCATCGCGACCTTGCGCCCTGCTTTTGCGGCATTCATTGCCGCGCCTTCCCCTGCCGGACCGGAACCCAGCACCACTACGTCGTAGTTGTAGACAGCCATGCGTACTCCTTCAGAACGGGCCGAGATGCCACTTTGGCACTCTCCGGCTACATCATGTCGCGCTCGGCAACATGAAAAAAAATCGACTGCAGTCTAATCAAGCCTGAGCGCCGCGAACATTAACCCTTGGTCGCGTCGTAGGCTATTTTTGTCTGCACTACATCGTCAATCAGTTGCAACAACTCACCCAATGCTATTCATTCGTCGCCAGGCGCTCGAAAGCCGGCGTGGCACGGGTGGTGAAACCGTTATCGGCATGCATCACGAAAAGTGCTGCGATTTCGTGCTGCAAGGCAAAATCCCATCCTTCCTGCGGCCCCAGGATCATCAAAAAGGTGGACCAGCCATCGGCCATCAGCGCCGAAGGGTCGAGTACCGTCACCGCCGCCAGGGTGTGCTCCACGGGTGCGCCGGTGCGTGCATCGAGCGTGTGCGAGTAACGCTTGCCGTCGCGCTCGAAGTAATTACGGTAGTCGCCTGATGTGGAAACGCCGTAGCCATCGACCGAAATAACCTGTTGGGCTTCCTCGCGGTCGTCACGGGGCACTTCCAGGGCCACGCGCCAATGGCTGCCATCGGGCTTGCGCCCGGTCGCGCGCAATTCACCGGTCACTTCGACCAGGAAGCTGGTAACACCCAGCAGCTGGAGACGATCGACCACCTGGTCCACCGCGTAACCGGCAGCGATGCTGTTGAAATCGACCTCCACCCGCGCATCCTTGCAGAGGCTGTCGCCCTGGATACGCAAATGCCGATAGCCAACCCGTTGCCGCGTGCTGGCCAGCGCCTGTGCATCCGGCACCTTCTCTTCGCGCGCCTGAGGGCCGAAACCCCAGAGATCGAGCAAGGGCTCGACCGTCAGGTCGTAGGCGCCCTGGCTCTGCTCGGAGAACTGTTCGCCGACCCGCACCAGTTGCAGCAAGGGCACGGGCATCACCTGACAGCTGTTGGCCGGCAGGGCATTGAAGCGTTCGATGTCCGAATCGCTGCGGTAGGTTGAAAACATCTGGTCGATCCCGGCCAGCACGGCCTCGACCTCACCCTTGACCTGTTCAGGCCCGGGACTGCCCGGCGAACGCACATACTGAACCGTGTAACTGCTGCCCATGGTCGGGCCACTGACGCGCTCGAGCGAATCGGCTCCGTCGCAGCCGCTCAACAACATCAACAGGCCAAACAGGCGCAAAACACCAAGGCAAGAACGCACCACTAGCTCCCATGTGACAAAAAAAACGGGAACCTTGAAGGTTCCCGTCTTTTCACGACCTAGCTGAAGCTTAGCGTGGGAAAGCTGGCGGGTTGACGCCGGCCATATCTTCCATCACGCGCACAACCTGGCAGCTGTAACCGAACTCGTTGTCGTACCAGACGTACAGGACAACGCGGTTATCGTTGCTGATGGTGGCTTCGGCATCGACCACACCGGCGTGGCGCGAACCGACGAAGTCGGTGGAAACCACTTCCTGGGAGCTGACGTAGTCGATCTGCTTGTGCAGATCCGAGTGCATGGCCATCTGGCGCAGGTACTCGTTGATTTCGTCGCGAGTGGTGGCCTTTTCCAGGTTCAGGTTCAGGATCGCCATGGAAACGTTCGGCGTCGGAACACGAATGGCGTTGCCGGTCAGCTTGCCCTTGAGCACTGGCAGTGCCTTGGCGGCTGCGGTGGCAGCACCGGTTTCGGTGATGACCATGTTCAGCGGCGCGGCGCGGCCACGACGGCTGCCCTTGTGGAAGTTGTCGATCAGGTTCTGGTCGTTGGTGAACGAGTGAACGGTTTCGACGTGACCGTTGACGATGCCGTACTTGTCATTGACCGCCTTGAGCACCGGCACGATGGCGTTGGTGGTGCAGGAAGCTGCCGAGATGATCTTGTCGTCAGGGCTGATGTCGCCATGGTTGATACCGTGCACGATGTTCTTCAGCGCGCCCTTGCCAGGTGCGGTGAGGATCACGCGGGCAGCGCCCGGGCATTGCAGGTGCTGGCCCAGGCCCTCGGCATCACGCCATACACCGGTGTTGTCCACGATCAGCGCGTTTTCGATGCCGTACTGGGTGTAGTCGACTTCGCTCGGGCTCTTGGCGTAGATAACCTGGATCAGGTTGCCGTTCGCGGTGATGGTGTTGTGCTCTTCGTCGATGGTGATGGTGCCATCGAAAGGACCGTGCACCGAGTCACGACGCAGCAGGCTGGCGCGCTTGACCAGGTCGTTGGTCGCACCTTTGCGCACGACGATGGCACGCAGGCGCAGGCCGTCGCCACCACCGGTTTTTTCGATCAGGATGCGCGCCAGCAGGCGGCCGATACGACCGAAGCCGTACAGGACAACGTCAGTGCCTTTGCGTGCCGAAGCGTTCTGCTGGCCAACCACGTCGGCCAGTTCTTCACGCACGAACTGCTCGGCGGTACGGCCTTTGCCTTCTTGCTTGAACTTGTTGGCCAGCTTGCCCAGGTCGACCGAAGCGGCGCCCAGTTTCAGCTCGCTCATGGCCTTGAGCAGTGGGAATGTCTCGTGGACAGAGAGTTCGTTTTCATCAGTCTGGCGATGACGGGCAAAGCGGTGAGCCTTGAGGATCGAAATCACCGAACGGTTGATCAGGCTGCGGCCATAGATCGAACTCACCACATTGTTATTGCGGTAGAGCTGACCGATCAGCGGAATCATCGCCTCGGCGAGCGCTTCACGATCGATCCATTCACCAAGACACTGGTCGGGCTTCTGAGTCACGGGAACCTTCCACATGTAGGGACAGAAAAAAGGGGCTACATTATGACGCCCTGCACACTTTCGATCAATGAGCGCCTGTCGCCCTGCGGTCTTTTTGACGGTTTCTCCCGCCGAGCACGCTTTTCACCTGCGCGCAACTGACAGCCCGGGCCTGCGCCCGGTACAATTGTTGTCTTTGTCGCAACGCTTGGAGCTCAACCTCCCGTGCCAGTTCTGCGTCTACCGAAACTCCCTGCCGCTGCAGGTAAACAACACTGGGGCAACTTGCCAGGCGCCGCCTTGAGCCTGGCCATTGCCGAAGCCGCCAGCGCCGCGAAGCGCTTCACCCTGCTATTGACCGCCGACAGCCAGAGCGCCGACCGGCTGGAACAGGAGCTGCGTTTCTTCGCCCCGAGTTTGCCGGTCCTGCATTTTCCCGACTGGGAAACCCTGCCCTACGACCTGTTCTCGCCGCACCAGGACATTATCTCACAGCGCATCTCGAGCCTCTATCGCCTGCCCGAGCTGGACCACGGCATTCTGGTAGTACCGATCACCACGGCCCTGCACCGCCTGGCGCCGACGCGTTTTCTGCTGGGCAGCAGCCTGGTCCTGGACATAGGCCAGAAGCTCGATGTCGACCAGATGCGCACACGCCTGGAAGCCAGCGGCTATCGCTGCGTCGACACCGTTTACGAGCATGGCGAATTCGCCGTGCGCGGGGCCCTGATCGACCTGTTCCCGATGGGCAGCAAACTGCCCTACCGGATCGACCTGTTCGACGATGAAATCGAAACCCTGCGCACCTTCGACCCGGAAAACCAGCGCTCGATCGACAAGGTCGAATCGGTACGCCTGCTGCCGGCCCGCGAGTTCCCGCTGCAGAAGGAAGCGGTCACCCAATTCAAGGCTCGCTTTCGCGAGCGTTTCGACGTGGACTTCCGCCGCTGCCCGATCTTCCAGGACCTGAGCAGCGGGATCACCCCGGCCGGTATCGAGTACTACCTGCCCTTGTTCTTCGAAGAAACCTCGACCCTGTTCGATTACCTGCCCCAGGACACCCAGGTGTTTTCCCTGCCCGGTATCGAACAGGCCGCCGAGCATTTCTGGAGCGATGTGCGCAACCGCTACGAAGAACGTCGCATCGACCCTTCGCGTCCTCTGCTGCCGCCGGCCGAGCTGTTCCTGCCGGTGGAAGACTGCTTTGCCCGGCTCAAGAGCTGGCCGCGTATCGTCGCCAGCCAGGACGACCTGGACACCGGCGAACGCTTCCCGGCGCAAGCCTTGCCCAACCTGGCCATTGAAGCCAAGGCCAACCAGCCGCTGGCAGCGCTGTCGAACTTCCTCGACCAGTTCCCCGGCCGGGTGCTGTTCACCGCCGAATCGGCCGGGCGCCGCGAAGTGCTGCTGGAACTGCTCGAGCGCCTGAAGCTCAGGCCACAGACAGTCGACAGCTGGAGCGACTTCGTCGCGGGTAAAGAGCGCCTGGCAATCACCATCGCGCCACTGGACGAAGGCCTGTTGCTGGACGATCCGGCGTTGGCGCTGGTTGCCGAAAGCCCGCTGTTCGGGCAACGGGTGATGCAACGCCGGCGCCGCGAGAAGCGCAGCGACGGCAGCAACGATGCCGTGATCAAGAACCTTACCGAGCTGCGCGAAGGCGCGCCGGTGGTGCATATCGACCATGGCGTGGGCCGTTACCTGGGCCTGGCGACCCTGGAAGTCGACAACCAGACCGCCGAATTCCTCACCATGGAGTACGCCGAAGGCGCCAAGCTCTATGTGCCGGTGGCCAACCTGCATCTGATCGCTCGCTACACCGGCAGCGACGACGCCCTGGCCCCGCTGCACCGGCTGGGTTCGGAAGTCTGGCAGAAAGCCAAGCGCAAGGCCGCCGAACAGGTCCGTGACGTGGCCGCCGAACTGCTCGACATCTATGCCCGCCGCGCCGCCCGTGAAGGCTATGCGTTTGCCGACCCGTCAGTGGATTACGCCACCTTCAGTGCCGGCTTCCCCTTCGAGGAAACCCCCGACCAGCAAACGGCCATCGAAGCGGTGCGTGCCGACATGCTCGCGCCCAAGCCCATGGACCGCCTGGTCTGCGGCGACGTCGGCTTCGGCAAGACCGAAGTGGCCATGCGCGCAGCCTTCATCGCCGTGCACGGCGGGCGCCAGGTGGCGATCCTGGTGCCGACCACCCTGCTCGCCCAGCAACACTACAACAGCTTCCGCGACCGCTTCGCCGACTGGCCGGTGACCGTGGAAGTGATGAGTCGCTTCAAATCGGCCAAGGAAGTCAATGCCGCCGTGGCAGACCTGGCCGAAGGCAAGATCGATATCGTCATCGGCACCCACAAGCTGCTGCAGGACGATGTGCAGATCAAGGACCTGGGCCTGGTGATCATCGACGAAGAGCATCGCTTCGGTGTCCGCCAGAAAGAACAGCTCAAGGCCCTGCGCAGCGAAGTCGACATCCTGACTCTGACTGCAACGCCGATTCCGCGCACGCTGAACATGGCGGTTTCGGGCATGCGCGACCTGTCGATCATCGCCACGCCACCGGCCAGGCGCCTGTCGGTGCGCACCTTCGTCATGGAGCAGAACAAGAGCACGGTCAAAGAGGCATTGCTGCGGGAGTTGCTGCGCGGCGGCCAGGTCTACTACCTGCACAACGATGTAAAGACCATCGAAAAATGCGCCGCCGACCTCGCCGAACTGGTGCCCGAGGCGCGCATCGGCATCGGCCACGGGCAGATGCGCGAACGCGATCTCGAACAGGTGATGAGCGACTTCTATCACAAGCGCTTCAACGTGCTGATCGCCTCGACCATCATCGAGACCGGCATCGACGTGCCCAGCGCCAACACCATCATCATCGAGCGTGCCGACAAGTTCGGCCTGGCCCAGCTGCACCAGTTGCGCGGCCGGGTCGGGCGCAGTCACCACCAGGCGTATGCCTACCTGCTCACGCCACCGCGCCAGCAGATCACCCCGGACGCGGAAAAGCGCCTGGAAGCGATCGCCAACACCCAGGACCTGGGCGCCGGTTTCGTGCTGGCCACCAACGACCTGGAAATCCGGGGCGCCGGCGAGCTGCTCGGCGATGGCCAGAGCGGCCAGATCCAGGCCGTGGGTTTTACCCTGTACATGGAAATGCTCGAACGGGCCGTGAAGTCGATTCGCAAGGGCGAGCAACCGAACCTGGACCAGCCACTCGGTGGCGGCCCGGAGATCAACCTGCGCCTGCCGGCCCTGATTCCGGAAGACTACTTGCCGGATGTGCATGCCAGGTTGATTCTGTACAAACGCATTGCCTCGGCCGTGGACGAAGAAGGCCTGAAGGACCTGCAAGTGGAAATGATCGACCGCTTCGGCCTGCTGCCCGAGCCGACCAAGAACCTGGTGCGCCTGACGCTGCTCAAACTGAACGCGGAAAAGCTCGGCATCAAGAAGGTCGATGCCGGCCCGCAAGGTGGCCGCGTCGAATTCGCTGCCGAAACACCGGTCGATCCACTGGTACTGATCAAGCTGATCCAGGGCCAGCCGAACCGCTACAAGTTCGAAGGTGCAACACAGTTCAAGTTCATGGTGCCCATGGAGCGGGCCGATGAGCGTTTCAATAACATCGAAGCGCTATTCGAGCGCCTCACCCCTAAATCTGCTTGAAGGAAGCACCATGCGCTTGATTCGCTCGTTGACCCTGCTGCTGGCGCTGTTCGCGCCTGCCGTGTTCGCCGACGGCCAGTACCAGGTCGACCTGATTCTGGTTCGCCAGAATGCCGTGCCCGCCATCACCACGGCGATCGCGCCCGAGGACTGGGCAGCCGGGGCACCCGTCATTGCATCGACCGACGTGCGCCAGCCCGGCCTCACCACCGAACTGGAAAAGCTCGAGGCCAGCGGCGATTACACCGTACTGCTGAACAAGGCCTGGCAACAGGCGCTGGGCGAACAATCGAGCGTCGTTGCCATCAGCGAAGGCGAAGGCAAGTTCGGTCACTATCCGATCGAAGGCACCCTGAGCTTGAGCCTGGGCAAAACCACCGACATCGCTGCCAATTTCTGGGTCAATCAAATCGACAAAGATGGCATGGTGACCGTCAGTGAACAGCTCAGCAAAACCAGCAAGACTCCCAGGAACGGCGATCTCATCTTCCTTGACGGCGGCCATCTGGCCCTGCTGGTCAAGGTGACGCCGCTTTGACATGAACGAGCGCCTGATCGACAACCTGCAACCACGGCCACGCCTGTGGCTGGGCAGCATTGAGTTCAGCGCGTTCGAACCGCGTAACGGCCGGATGCAGCGCTACGTTCAGCATCGCGCCGCACTGGCCTTCGGTTACGCCGGGGAATACGTCAGCAGCGCAAGAAATGGCGTGATCCTCAAACACCAGGACCACGAAACCTTGCGCATCCAGCGCCAACCCGTCGCTGAAAAGGCCCTGCGCGAAACCCTGCAGAAAATCGGCTTCAAGATTGCTACCCGGCAAAGCAAGGCGTTGCCCGAAAGCGCCGGCGACCTGTTCGAACTGCCCAGTGACGGTGCCTGGCTGAGGTTTATCCTCAACGACCTGCCCGGCTTGCGCGAACGGGGCTGGGAAATCGAGTACGCCGAGGATTTTGCCTTCGACCTGACCCCGGTGGATGACTGGTACGCGGTCATCGACGAAGCCCCGGAACGCGACTGGTTCGACCTGGAACTGGGCATCGTGGTCAACGGCGAGCGGCTGAGCCTGTTGCCGATTCTACTGAACCTGCTGCGCACCCACCCGGAACTGCTCAACCAGGCCATGCTGGCCAAGCGCCGGGACGACGAACAGATCCTGGTACCGATCCACCACACCCACAATGCCCGCACGCGCCCGTTGCAAGTTGCCCTGCCCTACGGTCGCTTGAAGCCGGTGCTGGCCACGCTGGGTGACTTCTACATGCGCGAGCCGGGTGAAGTCGCCCTGCGCCTGCCGACGCCCGACGCCACCCGGCTCAACGGGTTGCAGGACATTCCCCTGACCTGGGAAGGCGGCGAACGGGTCCGCAGCCTGGCCGAACGGCTGCGCGATATCCGCACCCAACCGGCGCAAATTCCCGAAGGCCTGAATGCCACCCTGCGCCACTATCAGGTCGAAGGCCTGAGCTGGATGCAAGCCCTGCGCGAACTGGAAGTCGGTGGCATCCTGGCCGACGACATGGGCCTGGGCAAAACCCTGCAGACCCTGGCTCACCTGTTGACGGAAAAGAACGCCGGGCGCCTGGACCGGCCCGCCATGGTGGTCATGCCCACCAGCCTGATTCCCAACTGGCAGGACGAGGCCGAGCGCTTCGCCCCCGGGCTGCGGGTGCTGGCCCTGCATGGTGTCGGTCGCAAGAAATACTTCGATCAACTGCAGGACTACGACCTGCTGCTGACCACCTACGCGCTACTGCCCAAGGACATCGAACGGCTCAAGCCGCTGGCCCTGCACGTCCTCATCCTGGACGAAGCCCAGTACATCAAGACCCCCGATAGCAAGGCCGCCCAGGCCGCCCGCCAGCTCAACGCCCGCCAGCGCCTGTGCCTGAGCGGCACGCCGCTGGAAAACCACCTGGGCGAACTGTGGTCGCTGTTTCACTTTCTCTTGCCAGGCTGGCTTGGCGACAGCAAGGCATTCAACCGCGATTACCGGGTGCCTATCGAGCGCCAGGGCAACGACGAGCGCCTGCAACACCTGAACGCGCGCATCAAGCCGTTCCTGCTGCGCCGGACCAAGGAACAGGTGGCCACCGAGCTGCCGGCCAAGACCGAGATGATCCACTGGGTCGAACTCACCGACGCCCAGCGCGATGTCTACGAAACGATGCGCCTGGCCATGGACCAGAAAGTCCGCGCCGAAATCACCCGCAAGGGCGTGGCCCGCAGCCAGATCATCATTCTCGAAGCCCTACTGAAACTGCGCCAGGTGTGCTGTGACCTGCGCCTGGTCAACAGCAGTGCCTCGACCGTTCGCGGCAGCAGTTCGGGCAAGCTCGGCAGCCTGCTGGAAATGCTCGACGAACTGATCGCCGAAGGCCGTCGGATCCTGTTGTTTTCCCAATTCACGTCCATGCTCGCGCTGATCGAGGCAGAGTTGCAGCAACGCGGGATCGACTATGCCATCCTCACGGGCGAAACCCGCGACCGCCGCGCGCCGGTGCACGATTTCCAGAGCGGCAAGCTACAGATTTTCCTGATCAGCCTCAAGGCCGGCGGCGTCGGCCTCAACCTGACCGCCGCCGACACGGTGATCCATTACGACCCCTGGTGGAACCCGGCTGCCGAGCACCAGGCCACCGACCGCGCCTATCGCATCGGCCAGGAAAAGCCGGTGTTCGTCTACAAACTGATTACGCGGGGGACGGTCGAGGAGAAGATCCAGCATTTGCAGCAGGAGAAATCGGCGTTGGCAGCGGGTGTGCTGGATGGGCGTCAGGCGGGGGACTGGAAGCTGCAGGCGGATGACATTGAAGCGTTGTTTGCGCCGTTGCCCGGAAGGCGGCGGCACAAGCATTCCTGAGCATTGCAGGGCCGGCCTCATCGCTGGCAAGCCAGCTCCCACAGTGGTTGTGCAGTGTACATAGAACATGTGGGAGCTGGCTCGCCAGCGATGAGGTCGGCACTACCTCCAGCCGTCAGCCTTTCAACACCGGCAATGGAGCAAATAACGCATCTATATCATGCGACTCCAGTGCCCAGCCTTTTGTCATTCCTCCTTCCAGCACTCCCGCCGCCAAATCAGCCTTCTTCTGTTGCAGTTGCTGAATTTTCTCTTCAACAGTGCCTCGGGCAATGAGCTTGTAAACGAACACCGGCTTGTCCTGACCAATACGATAAGCCCGATCCGTCGCCTGATTTTCTACAGCCGGGTTCCACCAGGGGTCGTAGTGAATCACCGTGTCGGCGGCGGTCAGGTTCAGACCAGTCCCGCCCGCCTTCAAGCTGATCAGGAACAGCTGCGTCATGCCCCCCTGAAACTGCTTCACAGGAGTGCGCCGATCGTCTGTTTCGCCCGTCAGGATGGAATAAGCGAGATCACGCTTTTGAAGCTCCTCTTCAATCAGTGCGAGCATCGACGTGAATTGGGAAAACAATAGAATTCGACGCCCCTCGGCAACCAGCTCATCGAGCATTTGCATCAGGCTTTCGATTTTTCCAGCACCCGAGCGCGCCGCTTTAGTGGAAGGAATGCTCTTGACCAGGCGCAGGTCACAACACACCTGACGCAATTTGAGTAACGCTTCAAGAATGACGATCTGACTGCGGCCTATACCGATACGATTGATTTCGTCCCGGACTTTCTGGTCCATGGCCACTCGAACCGTTTCATAGACATCCCGCTGCGCGTCGCTCAGCTCGACCCAATGGATGATTTCGGTTTTTGCCGGCAACTCACTTGCGACCAGCTCCTTCGTGCGCCTGAGCATGAATGGCTTGATACGTGCCACCAAATGCTGCAAACGCACACGATCGCCGTGCTTTTCGATGGGCGTGCGATAGTTGCGATTGAATGTTTTGCTGTCGCCCAGCCATCCCGGCAGCAATAAATGGAACAACGACCAGAGCTCGCCCAGGTGGTTTTCCAGCGGAGTACCCGATAGACATAAACGTTGTCGGGCCTCCAATTGTCTAGCTGCCTGAGCAGCCTTGCTGATCGGATTCTTGATGTTCTGAGCTTCATCCAGAATCAGCACGCTCCAGGTATGCTGGCCTAAGGTTTCGAGATCTCTCGGCAACAAGGCATAGGTTGTCAAAATCACATCGAATTCAGAAAAGCGAGTGAAATCCTTCTGCCGATTGCTGCCATGAAGCGCCAGAACGCTTAGCTGCGGCGTAAAGCGCAATGCTTCATCGAGCCAGTTGGGAATCAGGCTGGTCGGCATGACCACCAGGGCTGGTCGATCTAGGCGCCCCGCCTGTTTTTCACAAAGCAGGTGCGCAAGGGCCTGCAACGTCTTGCCCAAGCCCATGTCATCGCCAAGAATGCCGCCCACTTCAAGTTGGCGCAGCGTCTGCATCCAGTTCAAGCCTTCGAGCTGGTAGGGGCGCAGTGTCGCATTGAGCCCTGTCGGTGCTGCAATGTGACTGCCCGTAGATGCACGAAGACGCCTGGCAAACTCGCGCAGGCGCTCGCCCCCGTTCCATGCCATCGGCAAGCGATCCAGGGCGCTGAGGCGAGCAGCATCCGGTGCATTCAGACGTAGCGAGCGTCCTTGGTGCTCCCCTAGATAAAGCTCGCCAAGCATTGCCATCAGCATCTTGACCCTCGCGTAGGGCAACGCGACCTTCAAGCTGCCTTTTCCTAACCGCCAGATGTTCAGATCAATCATCAGGTGCTCATCGTCACGACGACTGGCCAGCGCGCCAGGCTCCACCAGGTCCGGGCGGCTGCGCATCAAATGCAGCACGATGGGTAGCAGACTATGCCGCTCCCCATTGACGACAATACCCAGCTCCAGATCAAACCATTCGTGCGCCGGTGACTCCTCGATATCCGCGTACCACTGCTCCACCGCCTGGAGGTCGAAATGAAAGTTGCGGTGAATGTCGACCTGCCAACCTTCCCCTCGAAGCACCGGCAAATGAGTTTCCATGAAGGCAAGCCAATGCTCGTCGTCCCCTAGCTCGAACAACTCACCAGCATTGTCAGGGAGCGCGCTACTCTTTTTACGGAACGCTTTAAAGCCCAATTGCTGCAAGCGCTCGCGCAGTGCTTTCTCGATTGCCGATTGACGCTGGATGCGCTGGATTTCATCATCGCGTACAGCCACAAGCTCTGCGGAGCCTTTCACTGCCACCTGCCCCGCATAGGTAAACAGCAGGCCAGCGTGATGCTGCACCCGGTCCTTTTCACGCCAGGATTTGGGGTCATAACTGCCCAGCGTAAGCCGAGCTTGCGGCTCAATGCTGTCAATTATTCGCGCACTCAATGCTTCCGGAGGTGGGATGCGGGTATCACGCAACTGTAGGCGATGGCCGAGCAACATGGCCATGCGCGCCGGAACTTCTGGTGCCAAGGTGATGTGGCAAGCGGTTTTATCATCGAAATCATGAAGTAACCGCCCTACCTCATGAGTCTGCTTATCGAGATAGTAGAGCGGCTCTACCGCAACCACCTGAGCGACTGATCCGTCAGGGTACAACCACTGCCCCCGATACGCGCCGCCCTGCTCTTTGATCCAGGCAAAAGTACCCTGTCTACTTTCACCAATAACCAACGGCTGCTCGCCGAAATCAAGATATGCACGTGAGGTTTGTACAGCTCGCTCAAGGATATCCGCCCCCATGCTTCCCACAAGGGGATGCGCCGGGCGATAGTTATTGGCACGTGCAGCCACCAGCAAACGCGCAATCCTTATATCCGACTCAAGCAAGTGCCTGGGTTGACGCAGCAACATTTCATCGATTGCAAAAACGGATTTGATATCCCGCAGGCTGCCGTCCTTGAGTTGACGCCCCTTGTACAAATTCAATGTCCAATGGCCTGGCTGGGTGTACTCGGGAATGAGTCTGTAGAGCAGCCTGTCGCTGACATTTGCCGGATAGGCCTGGTCATCGGTCATCGGAGTGGGGAAGTCGCTGATCCAGCTTTCCAACGCACGATTCAGAGTAGTGGGATGTGGGCTGCTTTCACCCTGCTCACCTGGACTCTGCAAGTAAAACATGACGGCGGCGCAATGCTTGCAATCACTGATTACGGGACAGGAGCAGGAGAAGTCCAATATTGGCGCATCGCCTGGTACAAGCACCGAGATGCTCTGCTCATAGCGATTACCATTGGACCCCATGCACGTGGCATGGATAGCCGAGTCAGATATCTCGATGATATCCACGCGATTTTGCATGGCATACCCACGACCTCGCTCGAGGGCTCTGCGAGAGAAGTCGTCTTCCCATGGTGAGTTGAGAAATTGCTGCAAGCTCACAGCCCCATTCCTATTAGTCAATAAGTGGTCTGGCGGGCCTCATCGCGGGCAAGACCGCTCCCACAGGGATTCTCAGGACCTGTACGACCTCTGTGGGAGCTGGCTTGCCAGCGATGAGGCCAGCACAAACAACACAACTCTTTCGATCAGCCCACCAACACCCGAGCCAACGTCGACTTCACCTTCCCCATCCCCTCATGCAACGCCTGCTCGATCTCGGCCATGGTGATCACCGCCGTGGACTTGCCCGCCGCCGGGTTCACCACCAGCGCCAGACAGGCGTAATCGAGCTCCAGCTCGCGCGCCAGCGCCGCTTCGGGCATGCCGGTCATGCCGACGATGTCGCAGCCGTCCCGCTCGAGCCGGGCGATCTCCGCCACGGTTTCCAGGCGCGGGCCCTGGGTGCAGGCATAGACGCCATGACTGCTGTAGGCACAACCTTCGGCCGCCAGTGCCGCGATCAATTTCGCTCGCAACGGCTCGCTGTAGGGGTAGCTGAAATCGATATGGGTCACGTGCTCCAGATCGTCTGCGAAATAGGTGTGCTCGCGGCCGCTGGTGTAGTCGATCAACTGGTGTGGCACACAGAAATGCCCGGTACCCATCGCCGAATGGATCCCGCCCACGGCATTGACCGCCAGGATGGCCTCGGCACCGGCCTGCTTCAAAGCCCACAGGTTGGCGCGGTAGTTGACCTGGTGCGGCGGAAAACGATGCGGGTGGCCGTGACGGGCCAGAAACAGCACTTCGCGGCCGGCGTACTCGCCCTGCAGGATGTCGGCCGAAGGGGCACCGTAAGGCGTGTTCATCGGCAGCGCCTGGCGGATATTCAGCCCTTCGAGCTGAGTCAGCCCAGTGCCACCAATAATCGCGTAGACAGTCATTTCAATTCCTTAGTCGATCAACTGAGCCTCTCGCAAGGCCCCCAATGCAGCGAGCCAGCGCGGGTTCTGGCGGTACTCGGTAGAGGCATGGGCCTGCCCGCGCATGCGTGCAATGCGTGGCGAAGGCTTGACTCGCAGGCGCTGAGCGGCCGACAAGGCCAGCTCCGCCGCTGCCCGGTCATTGCAAACCAGACCCATGTCGCAGCCGGCACTCAACGCCGCCTCGATGCGGCTGGCCGCATCGCCGACCACGTGGGCACCGGCCATGGACAGGTCATCGCTGAAAATGACGCCATCGAACTGCAACTCACCGCGCAGGATGTCCTGCAACCAGCGACGCGAGAAACCTGCCGGCTGCGCATCGACCTGTGGATAAATCACATGGGCCGGCATGACTGCCGCCAATTGCCCGCTCAAGCGTGCAAAGGGCACCAGATCGACCGCGCGAATCTGCTCCAGGCTGCGTTCGTCGGTCGGAATCGCCACATGCGAGTCCGCCTCGGCCCAGCCGTGACCAGGGAAATGCTTGCCGCAAGCCGCCATGCCCGCAGCGTTCATCCCGCGGATGAATGCGCCGGCCAACAGGGTGGCACGCTCGGGATCGCCCTCGAAGGCGCGACTACCGACCACTGCGCTGCGCTGGTGATCCAGGTCCAGCACGGGAGCGAAACTCAGGTCCAGCCCCACCGCCAGCACTTCGGTGGCCATCAGCCAACCGCACTGTTCGGCCAGGAATTCGGCGTTGTCGTTGTCGGCAATGGCCCGCATCGCCGGCAGGCGAACGAAGCCCTGGCGCAAACGCTGTACGCGCCCGCCTTCCTGGTCCACGGCCAGGATCAGGTCCGGGCGCACGGCGCGAATGGCTGCAGTCAGCTCGCGCACCTGGCGCGGGCTTTCGATGTTGCGGGCAAAGATGATCAGGCCGGCCACTTCTGGCTGGCGCAGCAACTGGCGGTCTTCGGCGGTCAGCCAGGTACCGGCGATATCCACCATCAGGGAGCCTTGCAGGCTGGAACTCATAGGTGATCCTTCAATTGAGGGGGGCACTGGCCCATTCGGGACAGGACGCCTCTTCGATCTGCACCTGGCAATGCAGCGGCACTCGATCGAAAAGGTTCATCAGATCGGCATTGCGCATACGTACGCAGCCATGGGAACCCGCCACGCCCAGGGGTTCGCTGTCGGGCGTGCCGTGCAAATAGATATAGCGGCGGAAAGTGTCGACCCGCCCGAGGCGATTGCGACCCGGCTCGCAACCGCTGAGCCAGAGAATGCGGGTGAGGATCCAGTCACGACCGGGAAATTGCGCGTGCAGCTCGGGCGTCCAGGTCTCCCCGGTCCAGCGTCGCCCCCTGAGGACCGCGCCTTGCGGAAGACCGGCGCCGACCTTGGCGCGAACCTGATGACGACCGCGCGGGGTACAGCCCGAGCCGTTCAATTCGCCAGGACCATTGAGCGCCGTGGAAACGGGCAGACGCACGACCAGCTTGCCGTCGGCAAAGCCATACAAGCATTGGTCGGCGATGGAAATGTGCAACAAATCTAGGATAGCCATGGTTGGCTAGCTTAGCCGATCAAGGGCCACCCATGCACGCTCAAACCTTGGCAGAGGCCTGCGCCGAGTTGCTTTTGCTGCGCGGCCGCAACTGTGCCGCCGCCATGGCCTCGTCGGTCACCCCGCTCTCGGCGCGCATGCCGGCAGCGAGGAAAGGCACCATCAGGCGCATGACCTGCTCGATGGAGGTGTTGACCCCGAAATCGGTCTCGGCGATGGCGCGCAAGGCCTTGATACCGGACATGCTGAACGCGGCGGCACCGAGCATGAAGTGCACGCGCCAGAACAGTTCGATCGGCGGAATACGCGGGGCGGCTTCATTGACCAGCAGCATGTAGCGGCGGAAAACTTTGCCGTACATGTCTTCGAGGTAACGCCGCAGGTGCCCCTGGCTCTGACTGAAGGCCAGGCCCAGCAGGCGCATGAAAATCGACAGGTCGTTGCCGCTGCGCGGCTGCACGACCAGGGCTTGCTCGACGAGGATTTCCAGCAGTTCTTCAAGGCTTGGACGGTTTTCAGGACGCGCCTGGCGACGCTCCAGCTCGCGGTCGAGGCTGATGCAGAAAGGCCCGAGAAAGCGCGAGAAGACCGCCTGGATCAGGGCCTTCTTGGAACCGAAATGGTAATTCACAGCCGCCAGATTGACCCCGGCCTTGCTGGTAATCAGGCGCAACGAGGTTTCAGCAAAACCTTTTTCCGCGAACAGCTGCTCGGCAGCATCGAGTATGCGTTCTACGGTTTCGGACTGGGCCATGACTACTCCGGTGACAAACACTTGTTTGAAACATACGTTTCATACCGCCCTTTTGTCAAGCCTGCCGGCCGTTTTATGGCTGCCCGGTCACATATTTAACCATATAAAACGTGGGCTGTTGCCAACCTTGCGAGAAAGGAGGATTGCCAAGGCCAACATACTGTATATAATTCCAGTCACTGTATAAAAAGACAGAGCGATCGACATGCTAAAACTGACGCCACGCCAAGCTGAGATTCTGGCTTTTATCAAGCGCTGCCTGGAAGACAACGGCTTCCCGCCAACCCGCGCGGAAATTGCCCAGGAGCTGGGCTTCAAGTCGCCCAATGCCGCCGAAGAGCACCTCAAGGCGCTGGCCCGCAAGGGTGCGATCGAAATGACCCCGGGGGCCTCGCGCGGCATCCGCATTCCCGGTTTCGAGGCCAAGCCCGAAGAGACCGGCCTGCCGATCATCGGCCGGGTCGCTGCCGGCGCGCCGATTCTTGCCCAGCAACATATCGAAGAATCCTGCAACATCAACCCGGCCTTCTTCCACCCACAGGCCGATTACCTGCTGCGCGTCCACGGCATGAGCATGAAGGATGTCGGTATCTTCGACGGCGACCTGCTGGCGGTGCACACCTGCCGCGAGGCTCGTAATGGCCAGATTGTGGTCGCACGCATCGGCGACGAAGTGACGGTCAAACGCTTCAAGCGTGAAGGCAGCAAAGTCTGGCTGTTGGCAGAAAACCCTGAATTCGCCCCTATCGAAGTCAACTTGAAAGACCAGGAGTTGGTGATCGAGGGCTTGAGCGTCGGCGTCATTCGCCGCTAAAGGAGGCGTCATGCAGTTTCCCCATGCACCCCAGCAAGCACAACTGCCCTTGTTCGAGGCATTCCTGGCTCAGCCTATTGCCCCGCTACTCAAGCCTGTAGCAGAGTCGCCGTGGCACAGCACCGAGCCGGAAGCTTTCAGCGAGCTGTCCTTTCGTGGCGCAGTCGGAAACTGCCAGAGTCTTTTGGCGCCGATTTTGCGGGAATTGAGCCAGGAGCAGGACGCCCGCTGGCTGACGCTGATCGCTCCGCCTTCAAGCCTGACCCAGGCCTGGCTGCGTGATGCCGGGCTCAATCGCGAACGCATCCTGTTGCTACAACCTCGGGGCGCACAAAGTGCCTTGCAGCTGACCTGCGAAGCACTGCGCCTGGGCCGTAGTCATACCGTGGTCAGCTGGTTGAACCCACTGAACGCCAGCGCCCGGCAACAACTGATCAACGCCGCGCGCGCCGGCGGCGCACAAAGCCTGAACATTCGCCTGGGTTGAGATTCGCCTGGGCGTGGACTAGAAATTTTTTGACCCTGCAGGCTTCTCCAGGACAGAGAAGCCGATCATGGCAGGTCGTGAGGATTAACCGACAAACGGTATCAATGCAGGACCCGCGGCCCCTCATCCTGCTCGATTTCGCCTTCCACCAGCTTGCCAGCCATCTGTACACCCACGCTCAACATGGCCTTGGCCACTTCCACGTGCTGTCCTTGCAGGAATGCCTTTGCGTCCTCGGAGAAATCCAGGGTTACCAGCGAACCCTCGTCCTCAGCGCGGCGCAGCTCGATCCGGCCGTCAGGCAACTCGACAATTTCTAGAAAGGACGTTGGCATATTGGGTCTGATCTCCACGAAAGGCCAGCATTGTATCAGTGACTGCCCGGTTCAGCACTCACTCAGACCTTCACGAAAACGGATGGCCAGACTTTTCAGGTTCTGCCGCCAGCCTTCCATTTCCTCGCGGGTCAGCACCTGCTCTTGCGGTTCGTCCAGGCTCACTGCCTGAATCAAGGGCTGCGTCACGTCACCCTTGGGCTTTTTAGGCGGCTTCGGTGGCTGGAACAAGGCCGCGTAGGCTGACATCAACTGCGCCAGCCAGGTTTCCGGCTGCTGGGCCAGCTCAACCAGTTCAGCCATTTCCGGGATAGCAATGGACTCCAGCACCTGCGGCGTCAGCAACAGTTCGGCGCGTGGTGCATTGGCTTGCGGCAAACGGTAGAAACCGGCGATTTCATGGCACAAGCCGAGCAGAGCACCATACAGGTGAAACAGCGCCGACTCGCGCTCGGCCTGCAGCAGGGCCTGGGCGTTCATCGCCCTGCTCTCCTGGGCTTTGCCCAAGGCTTCGAGGGCAAGGCCGGCAAAGTAAATCTTCTGGTTGGTGCGGGTATAGAGTTCTTGGGCCATGGTGGCTTGCTCCGAAGAGATACAGGGCGCTTTCGACCCCCAGAATAACAAAGGCCGCGCAAAACCCGAAGGTTCGACGCGGCCCTGTTCGAACAAGGCGCCCCGCAGGGCACCTCGAGGATCAACGCTTGTCTTCGACCTTCCAGCTCTTGCCGTCGTAGAACGCGCGCCAGCCAGTGGGCTTGCCTTCGACTTCCGTCTGGACGTACTGCTCCTTGGTCTTGCGGCTGTAGCGAATAACTGCCGGACGACCATCGGGATCTTTCTTCGGTGCTTCACAGAGGAAGTGATACTTGGGATCGATTTCGTCCTTGTGCGGAATGATCTCGATTACCAACGGCGCGCGGGTCTCGCGGTTTTTCGGGAACTGGCTGGCGGCCAGGAACAAGCCCGATGCACCGTCACGCAACACGTAAGTGTCGTTGACCTTCTCGCACTTGAGCTCCGGCATTTTCACCGGATCCATTTTCGGTGGCGCCGCTTCGCCGCTCTTGAGCAGTTTGCGGGTGTTCTTGCATTCGGCATTGGTGCAACCAAAGAACTTGCCGAACCGACCGGTCTTGAGCTGCATCTCACTGCCGCACTTGTCGCACTCCAGGCTCGGACCTTCGTAGCCCTTGATGCGATAGTTGCCTTCTTCGATCTCGTAGCCCGCGCAATCAGGGTTGTTACCGCAGATGTGCAGTTTGCGCTTTTCATCGAGCAGGTAGGCATCCATGGCCGTGGCGCAGATTGGGCAGCGATGCTTGCCCAGCAGTACCAGGGACTCGGATTCCCCTTCATCGTCGGCCGCAATCTCGTCGCCCGGGATCAGGTTGATCGTCGCCTTGCAGCGTTCCTTGGGCGGCAGGCTGTAACCCGAGCAGCCGAGGAACACACCGGTCGAGGCCGTACGGATCATCATCGGCCGCCCGCAATCGCGGCAGGCAATGTTGGTCATGGTCGGCTGGTTGGCGCGCATGCCGCTGTCGGGCGCTTCGGCCACTTGCAGCTTGGTCTTGAAGTCGCCGTAGAACTCGTCGAGGACATTCTTCCAGTCGCGTTCGCCCTGGGCCACGTCATCGAGGTGCTCTTCCATGCCGGCGGTGAAGCCGTAGTCCATCAGGTTGGAGAAGCTCTCGGACAGGCGCTCGGTGACGATGTCGCCCATCTTCTCGGAATAGAAGCGGCGATTGTGCAGCGCCACGTAGCCGCGGTCCTGGATGGTCGAAATGATCGCCGCATATGTCGAAGGACGACCGATGCCGCGTTTTTCCATTTCCTTGACCAGGCTGGCTTCGGAGTAGCGTGCCGGCGGCTTGGTGAAGTGCTGGCTCGGATCGAGCTGGATCAGCTTGAGGCTTTCACCCTGGCTCATTTCCGGCAACACATCGTCATCGCCCGGCTTGGCCACTTGCGGCATGACCTTGGTGTAACCGTCGAACTTGAGGATACGGCCCTTGGCACGCAGTTCGAAATCACCGGCAGTCACGCTGACAGTGGTCGACAGGTATTGTGCCGGTGGCATCTGGCAGGCCACGAACTGGCGCCAGATCAGCTCGTAGAGACGCTCTGCATCGCGCTCCATGCCGCTGAGCTTGCTCGGATGGGTATTGACGTCCGAAGGCCGGATCGCTTCGTGCGCTTCCTGGGCGCCTTCCTTGCTGCCGTAGACGATCGGCGCTTCGGGCAGGTATTTCTTGCCGAATTCGCTTTCGATGTAGCTACGAGCCATTTCCACCGCATCGACCGAGAGGTTGGTCGAGTCGGTACGCATATACGTGATGTAGCCGGCTTCGTACAGACGCTGGGCCATCATCATGGTTTTCTTCACGCCGAAGCCCAGGCGGTTACTGGCGGCCTGCTGCAGGGTCGAGGTGATGAAAGGAGCCGACGGCTTGCTGCTGGTCGGCTTGTCTTCACGCTTGGCAATGCTGTAGCTCGATGCCTTGAGCTTCTCCAGCGCCGCCATGGCATGGGCTTCGTTGAGCGGCTTGAAGGCTTCACCCTTCTCGCGGGCCACTTCGAAACGCACCTTGGCCCCCTTGGCAGTGCCCAGGTCAGCGTGGACTTCCCAGTACTCTTCAGGAATGAACGCACGGATCTCGCGCTCGCGCTCCACCACCAGCTTCACGGCCACCGACTGCACGCGACCGGCGGACAGGCCGCGGGCGATCTTCTGCCACAGCAGCGGCGAAACCATGTAGCCTACCACGCGATCGAGGAAGCGGCGGGCCTGCTGGGCATTGACCCGGTCGATATCGAGCTCGCCCGGCTGGGAGAAGGCTTCCTGGATGGCTTTCTTGGTGATCTCGTTGAACACCACGCGCTTGTAGCGGCTGTCATCACCACCGATGGCTTCGCGCAGGTGCCAGGCAATGGCTTCCCCCTCGCGATCCAAGTCGGTTGCGAGATAGATGGTGTCGGCATCCTTGGCCAGGCGACGCAGCTCCTCGATGACCTTTTCCTTGCCGGGCAGGATCTCGTACTTGGCCTTCCAGCCGTGCTCGGGGTCGACGCCCATGCGCGCAACCAGCTGCTTGCGGGCCTTTTCCTTGGGCGACAGCGCAGGCGCCTCGCCGGCCGCGGCCTTGCCACGCTTGGCAGCAGGCTCTTTGCTGGCGCTAGCCGAACCGCTGGTGGGCAGGTCTCGGATATGGCCGATACTCGACTTCACCACGTATTGGTTGCCCAAGTACTTGTTGATGGTCTTGGCCTTAGCCGGGGATTCCACAATGACCAGCGATTTGCCCATGGATCAGAAAATTCCTGAATTCTAGAAAAAAATTGGCGACAGGTACCTGACGCGGCACCGCTATATATAGTGGCAATACTGTGAGGTCAAGCGCGGGGAACTACACCTGCTTGTCATCAGGCCGGGAAAACAGGCTCGGTTCTGCCTGAATCAAAGCAAAGCGCGGCACGTGCTCGCCGTCAACCTCCACCGATTCGAGGAACATGCTCAAGGGGCGAACCCACATACCGTAATCGCCATACAGCGCCTGATAGAACACCACTTCCTCTTCTGTCTCGGAATGGCGCGCGACACTGAACACACGATACTCAGGTCCCTTGTAGTGACGGTAGAGTCCCGGCTGTATCGACATGTTGCACACCTCTCGAAAAATAATCTGCAAAAAACAAAAAACCGGGGCACAAGGCCCCGGCTTCCTCCCGCCCGACGCTTAAACGCGTTCGAAGACGGTCGTGATGCCCTGGCCGAGGCCAATGCACATGGTCGAAACACCCAGGGTGCCGCCATTTTGCTTCATCACGTTGAGCAAGGTGCCGGAAATCCGCGCACCGGAGCAACCGAACGGATGGCCCAAAGCAATGGCGCCGCCATGCAGGTTAACCTTCTCATTCATCTTGTCGAGCACTTTCAAATCCTTGAGCACCGGCAGAGCCTGTGCAGCGAAGGCTTCGTTGAGCTCGAAGAAGTCGATATCGGTGATGGACAGACCCGCACGCTTCAGTGCTTTCTGGGTGGCCGGAACCGGACCGTAGCCCATGATCGCAGGGTCCACGCCGGCGACCGCCATGGAGCGAATCACCGCCATGGGCTGGATGCCGAGGTCCTGGGCGCGCTGTGCGGACATCACGATCATGCACGAAGCACCGTCGGTGATCTGCGACGAAGTACCCGCCGTTACAGTACCACCTTTGGGGTTGAAGGCAGGCTTCAATGCCGCCAGGCTTTCCAGGGTGGTTTCTGGACGAATGGTTTCGTCGTAGTCGAAGGTTTTCAGGAAACCCTGGGCATCATAACCCTGCATCGGGATGATTTCGTCCTTGAACTTGCCTTCCAGCGTGGCCTTGTGAGCCAGCTGGTGCGAACGCAAGCCGAAGGCATCCTGCTGCTCACGGGTGACACCGTGCATTTTACCCAGCATTTCGGCAGTCAGGCCCATCATGCCCGAGGCCTTGGCCGCGTACAGGGACATGTGCGGGTTCGGATCGACACCGTGCATCATGCTGACGTGGCCCATGTGCTCGACACCGCCGACCACGAATACGTCGCCGTTGCCGGTCATGATCGCCTGGGCTGCAGTGTGCAGGGCGCTCATGGACGAGCCACACAGGCGGCTGACGGTCTGGCCGGCAGCGGTGTGCGGGATCTGGGTCATCAGCGACGCCATGCGGGCGATGTTCCAGCCCTGCTCCAGGGTCTGGTTGACGCAGCCCCAGATCACGTCTTCGACTTCGTTCGGATCGATTTTGGAGTTGCGCTCCAGAACCTTGCTGATCAGGTACGCCGACATGTCTTCGGCACGGGTGTTGCGGTGCATGCCGCCTTTGGAGCGGCCCATCGGAGTACGACCGAAGTCGACAATCACGACGTCTCTTGGATTCAAGCTCATAAATATTCTCGCTCTAGTCGTGTGGGCGCTTAACCGAAGAAGCTCTGACCGTTCTTGGCCATTTCACGCAGCTTCGCGGTCGGGTGGTACAGCGCGCCCAAATCAGCGTACTGGTCAGCCAGGGCAACGAATGCTGCAACACCGATCGAGTCGATGTAGCGCAGTGCACCGCCACGGAATGGAGGGAAACCAATTCCGTAGACCAGGCCCATGTCCGCTTCGGCGGCGGTTTCGACGATGCCGTCTTCCAGGCAACGCACGGTTTCCAGGCACAGCGGGATCATCATCCAGTTGATGATGTCTTCGTCGGTGACTTCGCGCTGCTCGAAGACGATTGGCTTGAGCACTTCCAGTACCGACGGATCGGCGACCTTCTTCTGCTTGCCGCGCTTGTCGGTCTCGTAGGCGTAGAAGCCCTTGCCGTTCTTCTGACCCAGGCGCTTGGCTTCGTAGAGCGCATCGACAGCCGAACGACGGTCGTCCTTCATGCGATCCGGGAAGCCCTCGGCCATGACGTCACGGCCGTGGTGGCCGGTGTCGATGCCGACCACGTCCATCAGGTAGGCCGGGCCCATTGGCCAGCCGAATTTTTCCATGACCTTGTCGATACGCACAAAGTCGACACCGGCGCTGACCAGCTTGGCGAAACCGCCGAAGTACGGGAACAGGATGCGGTTGACCAGGAAGCCCGGGCAGTCGTTGACCACGATCGGGTTCTTGCCCATTTTCTTGGCATAGGCAACGGTGGTGGCAACGGCCAGCTCGCTGGACTTCTCGCCACGGATCACTTCGACCAGCGGCATCATGTGCACCGGATTGAAGAAGTGCATGCCGACGAAGTTTTCCGGACGCTTGAGGGCCTTGGCCAGCAGGCTGATGGAAATGGTCGAGGTGTTCGAAGCGAGGATGGCGTCCTCTTTGACCTTGTCTTCAACTTCAGCCAGAACAGCTTGTTTGACCTTGGGGTTCTCGACAACAGCTTCGACAACCAGATCAACGTGACCGAAATCGCCGTAGGACAACGTCGGACGAATGCCGTTGAGCACTTCAGCCATTTTCGCTGCGGTCATGCGACCTTTTTCAACGCGGCTCACCAGCAGTTTGGCGGCTTCGGCCAGCCCCTGCTCGATGCCATTCTCGTTGATATCCTTCATCAGGATCGGCGTGCCTTTGGAGGCCGACTGATAAGCGATACCGCCACCCATGATGCCGGCGCCCAGTACGGCAGCCTGCTTCACATCCTTGGCGATTTCGTCGTAGGCCTTGGCCTTTTTCTTCAGCTCCTGATCGTTCAGGAACAGACCGATCAAGCTGTGTGCGGCAGAGGTCTTGGCCAGTTTGGCGAAACCGGCGGCTTCGACTTCCAGCGCTTTGTCGCGACCGAAGTTCGCGGCTTTCTGGATGGTCTTGATCGCTTCGACCGGCGCCGGGTAGTTCGGGCCAGCTTGACCGGCCACGAAACCCTTGGCGGTTTCGAAAGCCATCATTTGCTCGATTGCATTGAGCTTCAGCTTTTCCAGCTTCGGCTGACGCTTGGCCTTGAAGTCGAACTCGCCGGAGATGGCGCGCTTGATCAGTTCCAGAGCTGCGTCGTGCAGCTTTTCAGGTGCAACCACGGCATCGACGGCGCCGACTTTCAGCGCGTCTTCAGCACGGTTTTCCTTGCCGGCGGCAATCCACTCGATGGCGTTATCGACACCGATCAGGCGCGGCAGGCGCACGGTACCGCCGAAGCCCGGGTAGATGCCCAGCTTGACTTCCGGCAGACCGATCTTGGCGCTCGACGCCATGACGCGGTAGTCCGCGGCCAGGCACATTTCCAGACCGCCGCCCAGGGCGATGCCGTTGATGGCTGCAACGGTCGGTACGTCCAGGTCTTCGAAAGCACTGAAAATCCGGTTCGCTTCCAGGTTGCCCGCGACCAGTTCGGCCTCTGGCAGCTTGAAGTTATCGACAAACTCGGTGATATCCGCGCCGACGATGAAGACATCCTTGCCACTGCTGACAATGACGCCCTTGATCGAGGTGTCGGCCTTGATGCTGTCTACGGCCTGACGCAGCTCGTTCAGGGTTAGACGGTTGAACTTGTTGACGGACTCACCCTTGAGATCGAACTTCAGTTCGACGATGCCACTTTCAAGAGCCTTAACCGTGATGGCTTTACCTTCGTAAATCATCAACTGATCTCCACGATATGGAAGCTGAACAGTACACGCTGAACGCTGAGGCAGACCCGGCCCGGCACACTGCCGCTGATTCCGGAACCTGACCGCCAGTCACACCCGCCAGCGCGATAGTCGGGATTCTGTAAGAGCCTTCTGACAATACAAACGCTCAATTCATACGCCCGTTTGATTTGGGTACGCGTACATTCCGGGAAAACCGGGCAATTGTCAAATGCCCCGAATACCCATGAAACCGCGACTTTCCGGTCATTTCCGTACATCGCCACGCAAAAGCAATACCGCTGATCTCTGATCATTCACGTAAGCCCATAGCCATCACGGGCTACAGCCAAACGCCATTGCGCGACACGCCACTCATCAGACGCACAAAGATTTTTTTCAAGAGCGCGCACAACGTCAGGGCCCGACTACACTGTGGACCCAAGAGCGAATAAGTACAGGTTATCTGTCGAAGATTTACCGGCCTGCCTGGCCAAACCGGCCCGATGCTGATGATCGGGCTTTTTATTGGCTGGGATTGCTCGTTCCCACGCTCCGCGTGGGAACGCAGTGTCAGCCGCTCCAGCGGCGTCGTAAGCGAGCGCGACGCAAAGCGTCGCAGGATGCATTCCCACGCAGAGCGGTGGGAACGAGACGAAAAAACACTGTGGGAGCTGGCTTGCCAGATCGCCGGACCGCAGCGATTGGGCCGCGAAGCGGCCCCTTAATCAGGCAAGCGCCTTCAGAACTTGCGCAATATCCTGCAAAACAGCCGCCTCGCCACTTTCCCCCCAATACAGGGCAATCAACTGCGGGCCCGCCTCGACCTTGTAAACATTGTCCGGCAGGCTGGCGAACTGCTCCATCAGCGCAGGGTCCTCGCACGGCTCGCGCCATTGATTGACCCAGACGCCCGGCGTTGTCTGCCAGTAGCACCAGTTGGCCACCTGACCCTGCCGACGCGGGCGATGGTACTGCGCACAAGGGTTGGGCGGCTCCTTGGGCAGCCAGTGTGGCCACTCCTGGGGTGCCAGCTGCATCGCCAGGCCAATGCGCCGCGCCTCCATGCGCAAGGCCATGCGCCCGCTCTGTTTGCGCGAAGGACGCAGCCAGACCATGGGGCTCAAGATCAGGGCAAGGATTGACACAACTATCCAGACCGTCATATGTGTTATCCCTATAAAGCTTTTCAAATGAGCTGGTTAGCGCTCAATCGAGCCAAACAGCCTGAAACCGACCATACTTAAAACAATCGCAATCGTTCAGGAGAACCCTCATGCCGTACACACACATCCTGGTCGCCGTTGACCTGACCGAAGAATGCGATCCGGTGATTCACCGCGCCCGCGAGATTGCCCAGGGCAGTGGGGCCAAGCTTTCGATGGTGCATATCGTCGAGCCGATGGCCATGGCCTTCGGTGGCGATGTACCGATGGACCTGTCGCAGCTGCAGCAACAACAATTCGACCAGGCCAAGGAACGCATGGAGCGCCTGAAGCTGAAATACCCGGAGCTCTCCGGCGCCAACGCCCATATGACCTATGGCCAGCCGCGCCAGGAAATCCATGACCTGGCCAAGACAGACGGTTGCGACCTGATCGTGGTCGGCAGCCATGGTCGCCACGGCCTGGCGCTGTTGCTGGGGTCGACTGCCAACGACGTGTTGCATGGCGCGCCATGCGATGTGCTGGCCGTTCGACTGATCACCAAAAAGTAACGCCCAGGGCCTGACCCGACAGGTCAGGCCCCTTCCACTCAGGCATCCAGCTCGGCCCAGCGTTCGACCAGCGAATCGAGGTCGACCTGCATCTGTTCCAGTTTCGCCAATACCGCAGTGGTCTCGCCAATCGGCCGCTGATAGAAGCCGGCGTCCGAGATTTCAGCCTGCACGCCGGCCATCTGCTGCTCCAATGCGTCGATCTGCCCCGGCAAGGCTTCCAGTTCACGCTGCAGCTTGTAGCTGAGCTTCTTTTTCGCAGCCGGAGCGGCCTCGGCCTCTGCAACCGGCACCGCGGCAGGTGCAGTCACCACGGCGCTGTTGAGCTCGGCCTTGCCCGACTTGTTCTCGCTCACGCCCAGCAACTTGGGCGAACCACCCTGGCGCAGCCAGTCCTGGTAACCACCGACGTATTCGCGGACCTTGCCTTCGCCTTCGAACACCAGGGTGCTGGTCACCACGTTGTCGAGGAATGCCCGGTCGTGGCTGACCATCAGCACCGTGCCCTGGAAGGTCAGCAAAACCTCTTCCAGCAGTTCGAGGGTTTCCACGTCCAGGTCGTTGGTCGGTTCGTCGAGGACCAGCAGGTTGGCCGGCTTGCTGAACAGCTTGGCCAGCAGCAGCCGCGCACGCTCACCACCGGACAGCGCCTTGACCGGCGTGCGCGCACGCTGCGGGCTGAACAGGAAGTCGCCGAGGTAGCTCAGGACGTGGCGACTCTGGCCGTCGATGTCGATGAAGTCGCGACCTTCGGCAACGTTATCGATAACCGTCTTCTCCAGTTCCAGCTGATGACGCAACTGGTCGAAGTAGGCCACGTCAATGCGCGTGCCCTCCTCGACCTTGCCGCTGGTGGGCTGCAAGCCGTTGAGCATCAACTTCAGCAAAGTGGTCTTGCCGGTACCGTTGGCGCCAAGCAGGCCGATGCGGTCGCCGCGCTGCAGGACCATGGAAAAGTCCTTGATCAGGAACGGCCCCCCCGGATGGGCGAAACTGACGTTCTCCAGGACCATGACCTGCTTGCCGGACTTGTCGGCGGTTTCCAGCTGGATATTGGCCTTGCCGGTACGCTCGCGGCGCTCGCTGCGTTCGACACGCAATGCCTTCAACGCGCGCACACGACCTTCGTTACGGGTACGCCGGGCCTTGATGCCCTGGCGGATCCAGACTTCTTCCTGGGCCAGACGCTTGTCGAACAAGGCGTTGGCCGTCTCTTCAGCCGCCAGGACGGCTTCCTTGTGCACCAGGAAGCTGGCGTAGTCGCCGTTCCAGTCGATCAGGCCGCCGCGATCCAGCTCGAGGATCCGGGTGGCCAGGTTCTGCAAGAAGGAACGGTCGTGGGTAATGAACAGCACGGCGCCCTGGAAGGTGCTCAGCGCTTCTTCCAGCCAGGCGATCGCGCCGATATCCAGGTGGTTGGTCGGCTCGTCGAGCAGCAGCAGGTCCGGCTCGGAAACCAATGCCTGGGCCAGCAGGACGCGACGACGCCAGCCGCCGGACAACTCGGCGAGGGTCTTGTCGGCCGGCAGCTGCAGGCGGCTCAGCGTGCTGTCCACCAGGGTTTGCAAACGCCAGCCGTCACGAGCTTCGAGGTCGTGCTGGACGTGCATCAGCTTGTCCAGGTCAGCCTCGGTGACGCAGTTCTGGCTCAGGTGGTGATACTGCGCCAGCAACTCGCCGACACCATCCAGCCCCGCGGCGACGACGTCGAAAACCGTCCGCTCGTCGGCCACTGGCAATTCTTGCGGCAATTCGCCGATCTTGAGCCCCGGCGCACGCCAGACCGACCCGTCATCAGGCTTCTGGTCGCCCTTGACCAGTTTCATCATGCTGGATTTGCCAGTGCCGTTGCGGCCGATGATGCACACCCGCTCACCACGGGCGATCTGCCAGGACACCTTGTCCAACAACGGCATGGCGCCGAAAGCAAGGGACACATCGCTGAATTTGAGCAGGGTCATGATCTTCTCCAAAAACCGGGCGCGTATTCTACCTGAGTTGGGCGACCATCACAGTAAATGAAGCTGGGTGGAGCACCGCTCGGCACTTCGGGCCGCTTTAACACCTCGATACAAGCACAACGCTTTCATCGATGGCGACCAAACGGCTAAGCTACAGGCTATCTGTGTCGGCACCGCCTTCACTTGTTAAGACTTATATGCCTGGAAGTCCCATGCGCGGTTGCCTGCTCAGCTTATTATCCTGTCTGCTCCTTTCTGCCTCGGCGGTTTCGACCGTCCAGGCTGCCGACCTGGCATTGCAACGCCAGTACTATGACGAAGCCAAGCGCGCGCTGGCCAAGGGGGACTCCGGTCCGTACTTCCGTTACGGCCAGGTGCTGCGCGATTATCCGCTCGAGCCTTACCTGGCTTACGACGAACTGACCGCCCGACTGAAATCCGCGAGCAATGCCGAGATCGAGCAGTTTCTCGCCGAGCATGGCGACCTGCCCCAGGCAAACTGGATGAAACTGCGCTGGCTGCGCTGGCTGGCTGAACGGGGCGAATGGCCGACCTTCCTCAAGTACTATGACCCCAAGCTCAATTTCACTGAACTGGACTGCTTGAATGCCCAGTACCAGATCAGCCATGACAAACGCGCTGAAGGCTATGCCAACACCGAAAAGCTCTGGCTGGTCGGCAAGTCCCAGCCCACTGCCTGCGATGTACTGTTCGACCAATGGGCCGCACAGGGCCAACTGACCGAACAGAAACGCTGGCAACGCGCCAAGCTGGCGGCCCAGGCCCGCAACTATGGCCTGGCCAACAGCCTGGTCAAGGACCTGACCACCCTCGCCCCGCAAGGTCGACTGCTGGTCGATGTGGCACAACGGCCGGAATTGCTCAACCAGCCTTCGCGCTTTACCCCGGTCGACGAAGCCATGTCCGACGTGGTCAGCCTCGGCCTGCGCCGCCTGGCCAAGCAGGATCCGGATCGGGCCATGGCCATGCTCGACGACTATGCCAATCGCATGCATTTCTCTCGCGATGAAAAAGTCGCCATCGCCCGCGAAATCGGCCTGACCCTGGCGCGTAGCTACGACAGCCGGGCGCTGGACCTGATGACCCGATACGACCCGGAACTGCGCGACAACACCGTGACCGAATGGCGCCTGCGCCTGTTGCTGCGCCTGGGCCGCTGGGAAGATGCCTACGAATTGACCCAGCGCCTGCCCCAGGATCTGGCCAGCACCAATCGTTGGCGCTATTGGCAGGCGCGCAGCCTGGAACTGGCGCAGCCACACAACCCGCAAATCCCCATGCTGTACAAGACGGTTGCGCGGGAGCGGGACTTCTACGGCTTCCTGGCTGCAGACCGCGCCCAAATGCCATACCAGTTGACCAACAAGCCACTGGCCCTCAGCCAGCAGACCATCAACAAGGTGCGCAATACCCCGGGTGTTCGTCGGGCGCTCGAGTTCCACGCCCGAGGGGAGATCGTCGACGGTCGCCGCGAGTGGTATCACGTCAGCCGCCGCTTCAATCGTGACGAAATGGTGGCCCAGGCCAAGCTGGCCTATGACCTGCGCTGGTACTTCCCGGCCATTCGCACTATCAGCCAGGCGCAGTACTGGGACGACCTGGACATCCGCTTCCCGATGGCCCACCGCGAAACCCTGGTACGCGAAGCCAATATTCGCGGACTGCATTCAAGCTGGGTATTCGCCATCACCCGCCAGGAAAGCGCTTTCATGGACGACGCCCGTTCCAGCGTCGGCGCCAGCGGGCTGATGCAGCTGATGCCGGCGACCGCCAGGGAAACTGCGCGCAAGTTCGACATCCCGCTGGCCTCGCCACGCCAGGTACTGGACCCGGACAAGAATATCCAGCTGGGCGCCGCCTATCTGAGCCAGGTGCATAGCCAGTTCAACGGCAACCGTGTACTGGCCTCGGCTGCCTACAACGCAGGCCCCGGCCGCGTTCGCCAATGGTTGAGGGGCGCCAATCACCTGAGTTTCGATGTGTGGGTCGAATCGATTCCGTTCGATGAAACGCGCCAGTACGTGCAGAACGTTCTGTCGTACTCAGTGATCTATGGCCATAAACTCAATGCGCCCCAGCCACTGGTGGACTGGCACGAACGCTACTTCGACGATCTGTGACAGCCATTGGGCAGGAGCGCCACTGCTGCGCTCCTGCCTTGCCACACCTACTCCAGCACCGTGACCGGCATCCCCACTTCCAGCACACCGTTGCTGTCATTCACCAGATTCTGCCCGAACATCACTTCTCCTTCCTGCTCCCGGTAGGTCTTGAGCGTGGTCAGCGGTTCGCGGTCTTCGCTGCGCTCGCCGGTTTTCGGGTCGATGGTGGTGAGGATGCAACGGGAACAAGGCTTGAGCACGCGAAACTCGACATCACCGATGCGAATGCGCTTCCAGCCATCTTCGGCGAATGCCTCGGCGCCCTCGATCACCAGGTTCGGCCGGAACCTGAGCATTTCCTGAGGTCGCCCGATTCTCTTCGACAGGTCGTCGAGTGATGCCTGGCCGATGAGCAGCAAGGGAAAGCCATCAGCGAATGCGACCCGATCCTCAATTTTACCGTAGCCCGATTGCAGCCAGCGCGCCCGCTCCTCGGGCACGTGCACCAGGCGCACCGGCTGGCCGATAAAATCGCTCAGCCACTTGGCCGCTTCTTCGCCTGCATCAGGTACACGCAGCGTATCGCGCCAGATGGTGACCCCACGCAATTCGTTGTCAGCGCCGGGTAGCGGCACATTGAGCGAGCGCTGCCCATCGGCGCTCAGGGTCAATCCGCCTTCGGCATTCCACAATGCCGAAAGCTGGCTCATGTGCGGCAAGGCGCGCTGAGTCAGGAAGCGCCCATCGCTCTCCTTCACCAGCATCCAGCGTCGATCACCGACCAACCCGAGCAAGTCCAGCGGCGAGCGCTGCAATGGCTCGGCCCGGGCAGATTTGAGTGGGTATCGATAAAGTGCGCTCAGATGCATGGCGGCCTGCTTCCTGAAAGGTAAAAAGCAACCTTACAAAGTGTCACGAGGCCGAACAAGCGCATTTGGCCTCGAATGGGCAAGCAACACAGGAAACGCACCAGAAAATGCTTTGTTCAATGGAGAAACATCCTGCATACAGGACCTGGAAAATGCATTGCGATAACACCCTTGTATCCAGGCAGACAAGGACTATCGCATGTCAACGCATTTGGTTGTGCATAAGGGCGACACCACCAACAAACAGAACCCCGGGCCACAGCAACAGATCATTCTGCGCCTGGGCGTTTTCTTCGATGGCACCGGCAACAACCGGCTTAACAGCGAAAGCATGGCGGGATGTTTTGCCACCAGCGTCAATTTGCGGGACCAGGACGAGGACATTCGTGCGCACTGTGCGGCCCATGGATATGACGGCGAGGGCAGTTCGCCGGATAACAGCTATGGCAATGATGTGAGCAATGTGGCGCGGTTATATGAGTTGTACGAGGACCATGCGTATCTGCGACTTGCTCCGGATGCTGGCCAGGCTTCCCTGAAGGTCTATCTCGAAGGCATTGGCACCAGTAGTGGCAAGGAAGATTCGCTCTATAGCCAAAGTACTGGCCTTGGCAACACGGGCGTGTTGGCACGCGTCGAGCAGAGCCCAGCGGCGTGCACGGAACAGATAAGGGTTCTACGTGACAACAACCCCAACGTCAGAATCCGCCGTATCGAATTCGATATCTTCGGCTTCAGTCGTGGCGCAGCGGCCGCCCGCCATTTCGCCAATGACTTACTCAAGGGCGCTCAAAGCCTGCTGGCCAAGGCGCTGCCGGCCGGTTCACCCGCACTGACCGACAACTTCGCCTGGTGCCCGCAGCAGGATATCGCCCTCAATTTTATCGGTCTGTTCGATACGGTGGCCGGCATCGTCGCGCCCTTACGAGGCGACCTCAGTCCCGCCAATGCAAGTAATCATGGGCTTGACCTACGCCTGGCGCCGGAGGTTGCGCGCAAAGTCGTACAACTGGTGGCGCGCGACGAATACCGTCACAACTTCTCGCTGATCCGCACCGACGCCGATATCGTCCTGCCCGGCGCTCACTCGGACATTGGTGGCGGCTACCTGCCCCAAGTTCGCGAAGAGCTGTTGCTGAGCAAGCCGGAGAGCAGTCTGGTTCACATTGCCGAACCGCCCGAGCGCACCAAGGTCTACCTGCGCACCCGGCGCCAGTTCGATCAACGCCTGGCGAAACTCCAGGCCAAGGGGGTGCAACTGGAACTGGTCACCTGGTCGGTCAACCAGCCCTACAACCGCAGGCACGACCTGTTCGCCGAGAAGCGCGTTTATACCGCTATCCGCGGCGAGCGCGAGGTCTTCGGTCACCTGTCACTGGTTTACCTGCGGATCATGCGTGAACTGGGGATCAAGCATCAGGTTCCGTTCATGGCCGTACCCGAAACGCCAGCTTTCGCCCTTCCTGCAGAGTTGCAGCCTATTGCAGGCAAGCTGCAAGCCTATGTCCTAGGCAAAAACGCCAGCCTCGGTCTCAGCGAGATTGAAGAGTCTCTTCTGCAGCGCCGCTACATACATCTTTCCGCTCACTGGAATGCCGGCAAGGGCTGGAACAACAGTGCGCTCGATAGCATGTTCATCAATCGCCCCGCAGACAGCGGCCAACGCACGCTGCACCCCAATCAATAAGCTCGGATGGGGGACGTCGTTGGGCCAAGCCCCCGACTTCAGTGCCGGGAACCTGCCTTTTTAACCAGGAGTCTCTTAAGCCATTACCTCATCACGCATCAGGCGCTGGCGCACGACTTCGACCAGTTTGTCGGGCTGGAACTTGGACAAGAAATCATCGCAGCCGACTTTTTTCACCATCGAGTCGTTGAAGCTACCCGACAACGACGTGTGCAATACCACGTAAAGCCCACGCAGACGCGGGTCATTGCGGATCTCGGTGGTCAGGCGATAGCCATCCATCTCGGGCATCTCGGCATCCGTGAAAACCATGAGCAGCTTCTCGTCAAGGTCCTCGCCGGCATCGGCCCAGCCCTTGAGCATGCGCAGCGCCTTGAGACCATCACTGGCAACGTGCATCTTCACCCCGAGCTGGGACAAGGTCTCGCGCAATTGAGCCAGGGCTACCGTCGAATCATCGACCAACAGTACCTCACGCCCCCGGGCGCGCGACAGGATCGGATCGTCGAGCTTGTCCCTGGACACCTTGGCGCTGTAAGGCACGATTTCGGCGAGCACCTTTTCCACATCGATGATCTCGACCAACTGCTCGTCGACCTTGCTGATCGCGGTCAGGTAGTGCTGACGACCGGCGCTCGCCGGGGGTGGCATGATCGATTCCCAGTTCATGTTGACGATACGGTCGACCCCACCCACCAGGAATGCCTGCACCGAACGGTTGTATTCAGTCACGATAATGGTGCTGCCAGGCCCGGGCTCCAGCGGGCGCATGCCGATCGCCTGAGACAGGTCGATCACCGGCAGTGTCTGCCCGCGCAAGTTGACCACGCCGCAAACAAAGGCATGACGCTGCGGCATCAGCGTGAGCTTGGGCATCTGCAGGACTTCCTGCACCTTGAAGACGTTGATCGCAAAGAGCTGACGCCCCGCCAGGCGGAACATCAGGATCTCCAGTCGATTCTCACCCACCAGCTGCGTTCTTTGATCTACCGTGTCGAGAATGCCAGCCATGAAGACTCCCGGGCCTGAGTTCAGAATGAAGTACGTAAACCCGTTATCGGCTGCACATTCGGGAGCTTGACCCCCATGAATAAATGCTTTCAATTCATTTGATGTCAAATTAGCATCATGCTCTACTGCACTCCTCTTCCAACTCATTGCCAGGCTCCCGACCAATATTGGATCCAGATATTGATCAGGGAAACCCCTAGCGGCAACCGGGCCCGACCTGATATTCGCAATATCCAATAGCCATTAATGTGACGCCATTCTCAATGCATGAATGGAGTCAGGCTTTTGTTTGCGATCGCAGGATTGTGGCCGAACCGCACTACGACGTTCTGTGCCAGCACTTTTCATCCAGGGAATGAGCGCAATTGCGCGCGCTCGATCGCAACCCGACGTCCCCACAACATCAATGCGACAGCGTTTTTTTTTGCCCGATCAGAGCAATCAGAATCAGCCTACAGACATGAGCTAATGAGCAGCGATAACTTAATGCTGACTGGTAGCGACCACACCCCCGGGTCGCACAATGCTCTGGAGCTCCAGCATGCTGAATGACAAACCGCTTGCGCCTCCCCTTCATGAGTTCATGATCGACGCACAAATCATGCTGAGCCAATCTCAGGAATGCCTGCAGCATCTGGAGTTGATCGATAACGACCGCGATGCAAGCGAGTGCATGGTCGTCACTCTCAACACACTGGCCAAGCGGGCTCAAGCCTGCTCGCTGAATGCCATCGCCGGGTTCTGCCAACAAATCAATTTTCTCGTCAACCTGGCCGAGCCGTACGGCCGCTTGCAGGGCGATGGCCTCAAGGCGCTGAACAATTGCCTGACTTTGCTGGCCTGGCAACTGGAACTGATCGACCCCCGTACCGGCCAACTGGGTCTGGATGAAAGCGAACAGGTCGACCTGATCGGCGAACTGGCCTGCGCCCTGGGGGTCGATGATCTGCGACTGACAGGCGCTGCTCGCAAAACTTTCGCTCATACAAGCACTGGAGCCTGACATCGGGCCGCGTAATTGTTGGACAACCCGTACTCTTTTGTACAACCCCTACACTTACGCCAAAAAACAATGCATTTCGGACAACTAAGCCTCCGTCCCTGCTGGCCAATTCCTGCAATAGACCCCCGCCATTAAGCTACAACTTAAAAAGTCGCTGGAAGTTATCCAGATTGCTGGCTGATTTTGTCCCTGGCTCTATCCCTCCAGAAAGTTCGATTGCAAAACCATTGATGGCGAACGGTTAACGGCCGAGTAAACTGGAACAATCGTCCCAGCAAAAAAAACTGACCGAGTCGACATTTATTAAGCCACGCGACCAATTGTTTTCGAAGTGATACCATATTCGACCTTTTGCCGGATGCGCTGCCGTGGATGACGCTCAGGAAGCTGCGTGTCGCTAACAGGCGTTAGTCCGAGCTTTATTAAAGCAGTGGACACCTGACAACTTGAATAGTGTTGTTAACGGCACTACCGAAACAATACCCTTACCCACACCGCCTTACAGATGCCTCTAAGGTTTTCAAAAGCGAATATTCATTGGCTCCGCTCACTATGTATGCCGGTTTCAAGATGCCCAAGCTGCTCCCCTTTGGCAGATCCCGTATGCGCTGGCTGCTCATGGCGCTCTGCATCGGCGCGACACTGGGCAATCTGACGCTTTTTTTCAACGCGTCAGCCATGCCTTTCAGCCTGCTTATCTTGAATCTGACAACGATGCTCGGTGTCGGCTGGCATTACTGTCAGTCGAGAAGCTCGATTGAACTGCTGCCCCAGGAACTTGCCGATCGCCTGCTGCAAGTCCAGGAGAACGAACGCCATCGCCTGAGCCGCGAACTGCACGACGACATCGGCCAATTGTTGACTGCCGCCAAACTCCAGGCCGACTGGATACAACGTCGCGTACCCGCGGAGCTTCAGGAGCACTGCACGAATCTGCGAACCACACTCGATGAAACCCTGACCAACGTCCGCGACGTCTCCGCGGTGCTCAATCCGCGCCAGCTGACCAGCCTGGGTCTTGAAGCGAGTTTGCGCGCCCACCTGTTGCGCACGCTGGACAAATCGTCCGTTCACTGGAGCCTCGAGTGCCAGCAGCGCCTGGCCGGCATCCCCGAAGAAATGGCGGTTGCGGCCTTTCGCATCACTCAGGAAGCCGTCACCAATATGCTGCGCCACGCCCAGGCGAAAAATCTGCTGGTGCGCTTGCAGCGCCAGCAGGCCGGCCTCTCCCTGTTTATCTCGGACGATGGCCTGGGCTTCGCCCCGGCCACTCACCCAGGTCGCGAAGGGCAGCGCGGCATGGCCGGGATGCTCGAACGCGCAGCCTTGCTGGGCGGCAAATTGTCAGTCAAAAGCCTGCCCGGAAAGGGCACGCAAATCGAAGCACTTTTCCCCTGGGCACCTCGCTCCCTGGAACGAGCCAACATCAGTAAAGACCTATGATCTGCAATTTACTTCTGGTGGATGATCACTCATTGATCCGGGCCGGCGTGCGAGCCCTGGTCGCCGACATTCCAGGCTATGCCGTCATTGGTGAAGCCAGCGATGGGGCGCAGCTGCTCGAACTGGTGCAGCAAATCGAGCCTGACATCATCTTGCTGGACATCTCCATGCGCACTACCGGCGGTATTGAAGCGCTGCAACGCTTGCAGACTGCCCGCCCGCAGAGCAAGGTGTTGATCCTGTCGATGCACACCGATCCGGAACTGATCATGCAGGCACTCGAGCTGGGTGCCCACGGCTACCTGCTCAAGGACACCACCGCCACCGAGCTCGAACAAGCCCTCAGTGCCTTGCGCAACAACGAACGTTATCTCAGCCCGGCCATTGCCCATACGGTTATCAATCAAGCGCTGGTTCGCGCACAGGCAAGCAAGCCGGAGCCTGCAGACAACCACAACCTGACTGCGCGCCAACTGGAAATCATGCGCCTGATCGTGCGGGGCAAGTCGACCCGGGAGATCGCCAACGGCCTGGGCCTGAGCATCAAGACCGTGGAAACCCACCGTTCGCAAATCATGAAGCGGCTGCAGATTTACGATGTCGCGGGCCTGGTGCTTTTCGCGGTCAGGGAGCGCATCATCAGTCTCGACGATTGAGCCAACCGGGTGCGCTACAAGCCTGGTTGAAGTTATACCCTCGTTCCCACGCTCCGTGTGGGAATGCATCCTGCGACGCTCGGCGTCGCGTTTGTCCACATCGACGCTGGAGCGTCTGACACGGCATTCCCACGCAGAGCGTGGGAACGAGAAACAGGCTGCGCCCCTATGAGCACCCTCATCCCCTGCATCATCGCCGGCGGCGCCGGCACCCGGCTCTGGCCAGTCTCGCGCGAAGCCATGCCCAAACCCTTCATGCGCTTGCCCGATGGCGAAAGCCTGTTGCAGAAAACCTTTGTCCGCGCCTGCGGACTCGAAGACGTGCAGCGGATCCTGACGGTAACCAACCGCGAGATGTGCTTCCGCACCCTGGATGACTATCGCCCGCTCAACCAGGCCGGCGTCGCCCTGGACTTCATCCTCGAGCCCTTCGGGCGCAATACCGCACCGGCGATTGCCGCAGCGGCGCTGCATGTGGCGCAGAAGTACGGCGAGGATGCGCAACTGCTGGTGTTGCCGGCCGATCACCTGATCCAGGACCTGGACGCCTTTGCCCAGGCCGTCGCCCGTGCGCGGAAGTTGGCCGAACAAGGCTGGCTGGTGACCTTCGGGCTGGTGCCCAGCCACCCCGAAACCGCTTTCGGCTACATCGAAAAAGGCCCGGCACTGGTGAACGGCGGCCACCGGGTCGCGCGCTTCGTCGAAAAGCCCGATTCAGCGACTGCGCAGGCCTGGGTCGATGGCGGCCTGCACCTGTGGAACGCCGGCATTTTCTGCATGCGTGTGGACAGTCTTGTGCAGCAATTTCAAATCCATGCGCCACAGGTACTCGGCGCTGTCGACAGCTGCCTGGAACGGAGCCGGTGCAAATCCGGTGACCAGGAGTTGCAACTGGAACTGGACCCTGAACACTTTGCCCTGGTGCCGGACATTTCCATCGATTACGCGATCATGGAACATTCCGAGCAGGTCGCAGTGGTTCCCTGCGAACTTGGCTGGAGCGACATTGGTTCGTGGCAGGCGGTACGACAATTGTGTCCGGCCGACAGCCAGGGCAATCGTTGCACCGGCGAGACCGTATTGCATGACGTGAATAATTGTTACATCGACTCGACCCGCCTTGTCGCAGGCATTGGCCTGGACGACCTGATCATCGTCGACACGCCCGATGCACTGCTGATCGCCGACGCCAAGCGCAGCCAGGAAGTGCGCCTGATTGCCGGGCAACTCAAGCTCCAGGGCCATGATGCCTATCGTTCGCATCGGACCGTTTCCCGCCCATGGGGCACCTATACCGTGCTGGAAGAAGGTCTGCACTTCAAGATCAAGCGCATCACCGTTCGGCCCAACGCTTCGCTGTCGCTGCAGATGCACCACCACCGCAGCGAACACTGGATTGTAGTCAGTGGCATGGCCAGGGTCACCAATGGCGATGAAACCTTTCTGCTCAACGCCAACGAGTCGACCTTTATCAAGCCTGGCAGAGCGCACCGCCTGAGCAATCCCGGCGTCATCGACCTGATCATGATCGAAGTCCAGAGCGGCGAATACCTGGGCGAGGACGACATCGTACGCTTTACTGACATCTATGGGCGCGCTCCGAAATCCTCCACTGCGAAGCGCCCTTGATCGTCAGAAACTGCCAGTGAACGGCTACAGGCAATTCGCCATTTTTTTCGTGTTTTCCAGCGTGGAGGACGGAACAAGTCAAGGGTTTTTCACTCCAATCCTGTAAGCCCTCACTGCCTGGTGTATAGGGATCTCCGTCATGCGAATACTGTGGACACTGCCCTACCTGCCCTGGCCGACCACCAGTGGCGCGAGAACCCGACAATTTCATTTACTGCGCAGCATGTCCCGACGAGGCCACCAGATTACCCTGCTGGTGCATTCACGATGCCCCTTGACCGAAGCGGCCCGACAGGCGCTTGAGCCCTGGCTCGAACGCCTGATTGTCGTGCGCAGACGCCCCCTCAAAAGCCCGCTGACCCTGTTGGCACTGCTCAACCCGACATATCCGACACTGGCGAGCATCAACGGCCTGGCGCCGTGCTTGCGCCATGCATTCGAGCGTTTGCTGGAAGAAGACTGGGACGTCATTCAAATCGAACACAGCTACAGTTTTCAGCCCTTTGAACGTGCACTGCAAGCGTCCAGGCGCCCCTTCCTTTTGATAGAACACAATATCGAGTCGGCCAAGGGCATCAGCGCCGAGCGACTGCCGTTCTGGCTCACCCCCTTCACGACCTTCGATCGCTGGCGCTACCGACACTGGGAGGCACGGGTCTTCGCCCAGGCCAGTGAAGTCGTGGCAGTGACTCGGCGCGATGCCGAGTTCTTCAGCGAAATTACCGATCGCCACACTCATGTCGTGGTCAATGGCGTCGACTGCGCCCATTACCAGGAGATCTGCCCGGCCTTGCGCAGCCAGCGGTTGCTGTTTGTCGGCAACTTCGAATACGGCCCGAATCTCGATGCCATCGAGTGGGCACTGGAAGAGATCCTGCCGCATGTCTGGATGAGCAACCCGGCGGTTCGCTTTGCGATTTGTGGCCACGCCTTGCCACCGGGCTGGAAGTTGCGCTGGAGCGATCCACGGATCGAATGGCAGAGCTTTTGCCCTGACCTGCGCGACCTGCAAGGTCACTCGGCGATCTTTTTCGCCCCCCTGCGCCATGGCGGCGGCTCGCGGCTCAAAGTGCTCGAAGCGATGGCCGCCGGGCTACCCGTGGTGACCACCAGCCAGGGCGTTTCCGGGCTGGATGTCGAGAACGGCATACACTATCTGGGCAGTGACGACGCGGCAGACCTGGCCCTGTACATTACGCAAGCGCTTGCCCAGCCATTGCGCCTCAAGCAGCTCTCGGACGCGGCCCGCGACTTCGTACGCCGTGAACATGACTGGAGCGTGGCCGCCAATCAGTTGGAGAGCGTTTACGCGCGGTTGCTGAACAATACGCGCAACGCTTCTGCAACAGACTCGTCAGACTCCTCGGATGCCTATGAGGGATCAGCCGAGTAACTCGCTGAAGGGGATGAAGTTCACCGACTCCCCTTCTGCCAGGGTTCGTCCTTCGAGCACTTCGACCAGGCCTTCGGCCCAGGCGGCGCTGCGCAACACACCGGAACTCTGGTTGGGATAGATCACGGCTCGCCCCTGCTCGATGCGACCGCGCAAGTATTCACGACGATTGCCAGGTTTGGTCCAACTGAACCCCGCTGGTACCGCGATTTGCATCGGTGCCACTGCGGCGACACCCAGGCGCCGCAGCAAGTAAGGGCGTGTCAGCAAGGCGAAGGTCACCAGGGTCGACGCCGGGTTGCCTGGCAGACCGATGACTGGAACGCCGCGATAATGCCCGAACGTCAACGGCTTTCCGGGCTTGATGGCCAGTTTCCAGAGCGCCAGCTCGCCCTCCTCGCGCAGGGCGATACCGAGGAAGTCCGCTTCGCCGACCGATACGCCACCGGTGGACAGGATCAGGTCTACGTCCTTGAACTCGCCCAACCGTTGCCGCGTCCTTGGCAGATCATCCGGGAGGATCCCGGCATCGACCACCTCACACCCCAGGCGCAGCAACCAGCTGCATAGAACCCGACGATTGCTGTTGTAGATCTGCCCGGGGCCGAGTGTCAGCCCCGGTTCGACCAACTCATCGCCGGTAGACAGCACCGCTATACGCGGCCTGCGCACGACCGCAAGTTGTCCACAGCCAAGCGATGCCGCCAGGCCCAGTTCGATCGGGCCCAGCCGCGTGCCGGCTGCCAGTACCTGCTCGCCGATGCGGGTTTCCTGGCCCTGTGGACGGATGTTCTGACCGACTCGCATGGTTTCGCAAAAACGCACGCGCTGATCAGACATGACTTCGGCATTTTCCTGCATTTCGACGCAATCGGCCCCGGCAGGCAGCGGTGCGCCTGTGAAGATTCTTGCGCAGGTCCCGGGCTGCAGCGGTTCGGGGGCCTGGCCCGCGAAAATCCGCTGGCTGACGACCAGCGGCTCACCGGTCCAGTCCGCAAGCCGCAGGGCATAGCCATCCATGGCACTGTTGGGCCATGGCGGCAGATCGAGCGTCGATGTCAGCGCACCCGCCAGTACCCGACCGTCGGCATCGGCCAGCTTCACGAATTCCTGTTCAAGGATCGGGGATGCCTCGGCCAGCGCCAGCAAACGCGCCAGTGCTTCCTCGACCGGCATCAGCGGGCGCGCCGCGCCCAACTCAGCCACGACTTTCGCAGGGCGCAACCTGCTTGAGATGGACGACGAAATTACACGGGCGATGCCGCACATCCAGCTGCTCGGCAAGAATGCCGTCCCAGCCGGTGCGGCAGGCGTTGGTCGAGCCCGGCAGGCAACACACCAGCGTGCCGTTGGCAAGGCCGGCCAGCGCTCGCGATTGCACGGTAGAAGTGCCGATGTCGGCCACCGATATCTGCCGGAACAATTCACCGAAGCCTTCGACCTGTTTGTCGAGCAGGCAGGCCACCGCTTCCGGTGTGCTGTCGCGACCGGTGAAACCGGTGCCGCCAGTGATCAGCACAACCTGCACCACATCGTCAGCAATCCAGTTGGCGACCTGCGCACGGATCTTGTACAGATCATCCTTGAGCAATACCCGCGCGGCCAGGTTATGACCCGCGGCGGTCAAGCGGTCGACGAACAGTTGACCCGATGTATCGGTCTCCAGCGTGCGAGTATCGCTGACGGTCAAAACGGCAATATTGAGCGGCACAAAAGGTACTTCAGCCTTGGCTTTCATGGGGCCTTGTCCGATGAATGAGGGAATGAACGGTGTTATATCACAGCCTCGGGGTGGCTAGCGCCTGCCTCCCGCGCAGAGTCTGCACACGACGGCCCAGACGTGCCACATCGCGCTTCCAGTCTTTCCACACAACCGGAATTTGGCCGCTATTCTTGATGTCGGGGCGGCAAAAAAGGAACTTGAGGACAGGGGGTACGTCTCAAGATTGTACCAACGGCACTCTTCCTATCGGAGACAGATAAATGAATCAACGGACCCTTCCCGCGTTCATGCTTGCACTGGGCCTTGTTACCCTCGCCGGTTGCGCTTCGCCTACTGTGATAACCCTGAATGACGGACGTGAAATCCAGGCAGTCGACTCACCCAGGTACGATGAAAAATCAGGCTTCTATGAGTTCGAACAACTGGATGGCAAACAGGCGCGCATCAACAAGGATCAAGTCCGCACGGTGAAAGAGCTGTAAAAAACCGGCCGGCAAGGCCGCAGTCTGAAGTTGCGGCCCTGGTCGATCGAGGATCTTGTCTACGCTGATTTTTTGAGTAATATTTTCATCATGTCGGAGTGTAGCGCAGGCAGGTAGCGCGTCTCGTTCGGGACGAGAAGGTCGCAGGTTCGAATCCTGTCTCTCCGACCACTTATCTGTTTCAACGTGGCCTGAAGCCGCGATGATTCACCGGAAAGCCCGCCTTGCGCGGGCTTTTTTGTGTCTGCGCATTTGTCTCGGAACTCGCCACCGAGTCCACTGTCTGATTCGCCAGTTCGGCTATATCACCCTCGGCAGCCACGGGTCGTGATATCGACCATCCGTTTATGTTTGCCCGACTTACCATCCGCCATCACAATGCGCGGTCTTTTTTTCCCCTTGAGGTTCAGCAACATGCGTAAAACTCTCGCCACCCTGGCACTTGGCATTCTCTTTACCCAGGGCGCAATGGCCGGTAATGGCACCACTGCAATCGGCGGTGGCCTGGGCGGTGCCCTGGGCAACGTGATCGGTCAGCAAGTCATCGGTGGCAGCGCAGGTGCCGCGATCGGTGCCGGCGTTGGCGGCGCAGCGGGTAGCGCGGTTGCCGCGAAAAAAGGCAACAAGACCAAGGCAGCGATTGGTGGCGGCCTGGGCTCGGCAGGCGGTTCCCTGATCGGCGGCAAGCTGGGCGGCAGCACCGGTTCGGCCATCGGTGCAGGCCTTGGCGGTGCAGCAGGCGGTGCGCTGGGTAACGACCTGGCCGATGACAGCCGGCACCACCACAAGCACAAGTAATTCCTGCACAACAAAAAGCCCGCATCTTCATGCGGGCTTTTTGTTGCGTCTTTCTCTCGTTCACACGCTCTGCGGCAAGACGCTGAGCGTCAGCGGCGGCATTCCCACGCAGAGCGTGGGAACGAGGGGGGAAGGTTTTAGAGCGCTGCTTCGGCAACCGGAGCTTGTACGACTTCAGGGTCCACATGAACGAAGTTCAGCTGCAGACGCTCGCTGCTCCATTCACGGATCCGGTTGGTCAGTTCAAGGTTGTTGTTGAGTTTCTGGCCGTAGGACGGAACGATCTCTTTCAGTTTGGCTTGCCATTCCGGGGTCTTGATGCGGTCCTGGAAGGTTCGCTCCAGTACAGTCAGCATGATCGGTGCGGCAGTCGATGCACCTGGCGACGCCCCCAGCAAGGCGGCGATGGTGCCATCCTTGGACGCGACAACTTCAGTGCCAAACTGCAACACACCGCCGTGCTCGGCATCTTTCTTGATGACCTGGACACGCTGACCGGCCTGCAGCAGTGCCCAGTCTTCGGAGCGGGCATCCGGGAAGTACTCACGCAGCGCGCTCATGCGGTCTTCCTGGCTCAGCATCAACTGGCCCATCAGATAGGTGCTCAACGATAGGTTGTCGAGGCCGGCGTGGGTCATCGGCATGATGTTGTGGGTGGTCAATGCACTGAACATATCCAGCATCGAGCCGTTCTTGAGGAATTTGGTCGAGAACGTCGCAAACGGGCCGAACAGCAGCACTTCCTGGCCGTCTATCATTCGGGTATCGAGGTGCGGTACCGACATCGGCGGTGCACCCACCGACGCCTTGCCGTACAGCTTGGCCTTGTGCCGGGCGACGATCTGCGGATTGCGGGTGACGAGGAACTGGCCGCCCACAGGGAAACCTGCATATCCGTCAGCTTCAGGAATACCTGATTTCTGCAGCAGCTTGAGCGCACCGCCACCGGCACCGATGAAAACGAACCGGGCCTTGACGCGGGTTTCTTCGCCCTGGTTGGCGAGGTCGGCGACCACCACGGTCCAGGTATTGTCGGCATTGCGCACGATATCGCGCACTTCATGCCGCACATGCAGTTTGACGTTGTCGTGGCGAGTCAGCGAGGCCACGAGCTGGCGAGTGATTTCACCGAAGTTGACGTCGGTGCCGATAGGCATGCGGGTTGCCGCGACCTTTTGATCGGCTGGACGCCCTTCCATCACCAGGGGCACCCATTTCTGGATCTGCTCATGGTCTTCGGAATACTCCATGCCACGGAACAGCGAACTGTGCTGCAGGGCTGCATGGCGTTTCTTGAGGAAGGCGACATTCTCGTCACCCCACACGAAACTCATGTGCGGCACGTTGTTGATGAAGGACCTGGGATTGCTCAGCACATTCCGCTCGACCTGGTAGGCCCAGAACTGCTTGGATATCTCGAAATTCTCGTTGATCGCCACCGCCTTGCTGATGTCGATGCCGCCATCGGCTGTTTCGGGGGTGTAGTTGAGCTCACAGAAGGCCGAATGACCGGTACCTGCGTTGTTCCAGGCGTTGGAGCTTTCCTCGGCGACCTTGTCCAGGCGCTCGTAGATATCGATCGACCAGCCCGGCTCCAGCTCATTGAGGTAGGTGCCCAGGCTCGCGCTCATGATACCGCCGCCGATCAGCAGTGCGTCCACGGTCTTCTCGGGCTCGCTGTGCTTGGAGCAACCAATGACGCTCAAGCACAGGAGCGTCAGCAGGATTCTTCTCATAACTCGGTCCAATTGATGTGTAATTCCGGACAGCTAATTGCAAGGCGCGTGCCGCATTCACGCCAAACTGTGAGACGCCTTTGCCAAGGGGCCTCGGCAGGTGGGATCGCAGTGGCCATTGGCGGAAACCCGCCAAATATCAAGTGATTACGCGAGAAAATGGCGGATTTCCCCCGCTGCGAACGACTTTCACAAAACCGTCAAGATCGCTTGCCATGATGCGATAACAAGGTATTTCCGATTGTCCCCCAGCGAGCCCGCATGAACTCGAGCATCATCAGGCACCATCAGGACTCCGATCTTTTCGGCCTGCTGTATGGCTACCGTTTCCGGCCTGGTGAAGCGGGATGTGAAGTCGATTCGACGACCGTCATGCATCATCTGCAGGCACCTGCGGACGACACTTTTATCTGGCTGCATCTGAACCTGGCCCACGCCGCCTGCGAACGCTGGATGCGCGCGCACCTGGAATTGCCGGAGGACTTCTACGAAGCGCTGCACGAAGGCTCTCGCTCCACCCGCATCGAGCATGTGGATTCGGCGCTGCTGGCAGTCGTCAACGACGTGGTCTTCAACTTCGGCATGACCTCTTCCGACGTTTCCTCACTGTGGGTTTGCGCACGCAGTCGCTTGCTGGTCAGCGCACGCCTGCAACCGCTGCACTCAGTGGACAAATTGCGCTCCTCGGTCAAGACCGGGGAACGGTTCCGATCCCCGCTGGAACTGCTGGTTCACTTGTTTCGGGACCAGGGGGAAGTGCTGACGCAAATCGTGCGCAAGACCAGCTTCAGCGTCGATCAGATCGAAGATCAGTTGCTGTCTCTGCGCCTGAGCAACAATCGTGCAGAGCTTGGCAGCATGCGCCGGGTACTGGTTCGCCTACAGCGCCTGCTGGCATTGGAACCCGGCTCATTGTCACGGTTGTTGAACCGCCCGCCGCACTGGCTGCAGGAAGAGGATGTACAGGAGCTGCGCCAATCCACCGAAGAGTTTGCCCTGGTCATCAGCGACCTGACTGCCCTGGGTGAGCGAATCAAACTATTGCAGGAAGAGATTGCCGCCAAGCTCAATGAGCAGAGCAACCGCACCCTGTTCACCCTGACCGTGGTCACGGTTCTGGCCTTGCCAATCAACATCATCGCCGGCTTCTTTGGCATGAATGTCGGCGGCATCCCCCTGGCAGATGACCCGGAAGGCTTTTGGGTACTGGTGGCACTGGTAGCGAGCTTTACTGCGCTGGCCGGGCGCTGGGCATTTCGCAAGCGCAGCGACTATTGATTTGGCGTGTGGCTACCAATCCAGCGCCAGCCGAGTTTCGAAAAAGCGCTCCTGTCCCGTCAGCGGATCCTTGAAACGCAGGCTTTGCGCCAGCAGCTTCAACGGCTTGCTGTAGTCATCCTCGGCCTGGCTGACCTCAGGATAAAAAGGATCGTTACAGATGCTCGCACCCAGCGCGGTCATGTGCACCCGCAACTGATGGGTCTTGCCGGTGACCGGGAACAGCGCATAGCGCCACCACTCACCCTGCTTCTGCACGACATCGGCCAGGGTTTCACTGTTGCTGATGCCAGGCACCTCCTGCATGCGGAAGAAGGGCTGGCCATTGACCATGCGGCTTTTGTGCACCAGGGGAAAATCCAGATCTGGCAGGGCGCGGGCGATGGCCTCATAACGCTTTTCGATCTGGCGATTGGGAAACAATGACTGGTACGCCCCGCGGCTTCCGGGATTGGCCGAGAACAGCACCAACCCTGCAGTGTGCCGGTCGATGCGGTGCAGGGGTACCAGGTGAGGATTGTCGAGGCGCCGGATCAGGCGCCGCAGCAATGTCTGCTCGACGTATTCACCGGTAGGCGTCACCGGTAGAAAATGCGGTTTGTCCGCCACTACCAAATGCTCGTCCATGTGCAGGATATTTTCCTGTACAGGGATCGGCTTCTCGTTCGGCACTTCGCGAAAGTAATGAATGCGCAAGCCTTGCTTGTATGCCAATTCGACGCTTATGGGTGCGCCCTGGGCATCGAGCACGCGGCCGCGGGCGATCCGGTCAAGCCACTGCTCGCGACTGATAGCCTTGAAATGCTCGCACAGGCAATCGAGGACCGTTGTCCAGGGGCCCGCTGGCAAGCAGACGGTACTGGCTTGATGCCGGGCCGGATCGAAAGGCACGCTGGACATGGAAACACTCTAAAGACAGGTAATCGAACCATTATCACGCATCGAAGGCGCCCAGCCCAGCCTGGGCAGCTGCCGCTTCTGTGAATTCCTTGAGCCAGCGCAATACCTGCACCGCCTCCCAGCGGCTCGGGTCATAGAGCGCGTACAGCAGACCCTGGTACCCGACGACGTCCAGCGGACGGTGGTAGCCCGCCCGCTGGAACAATGCCTCGATTTCGGCGAAGCACGTGTTGAAATGGAGTTTGTTGAAAGGTGTCTTTCCTTCCGTTACCAGACCGTCAAGGCGCAATTCCAGAACGGCCTCCTGAATGACTTCCGTGGACATGCGATTGACGCTGTATTTCAATTGATCGACATTGACCACTGACCTGCCCCCTCACTGGCGCCCTGAAGCACCCACTAAAAATACTGTATCTATATACAGCATAAGGACAGGACTTTTCTCAGTCAACGATCAGATGACGCCCGGGCACGGATCAGAACGCTTCCCCTTCCCCATTCGCCAACATGACCAGGCCGGATTGATACCCTGTGCCCTTGCGAATGGTCAGGACTTGACGGCGCGGCTTGTCGAGTGCCAGGCCGAGGTGCACCCAGGCATCGAACTCGAGAATCAGTTGATCGAACGCAAGCTGCGATGCGGCAATCAATGCAGCAAGTTTGTAAGGCGCAAACCCGGGCACGTTGAAATCCGCTGCCAGGCCGCTCATGTGCGCGCTGCGCGCAGAGCCGCCGATGACCTTGTTGAGCGCCGGTGAACGGTAGCCACTGCTTACCAGTACCGGCCCCCCGGCCAGCGCCCGCACGTCCTCGAGAAAGGTCGCCAGACGGTACAGATTTTTCATCACCTCGGGGTCTGGCGTGTTTTCGATTCCCAGCCGCGAAGCCGTTTCGGAAACGGTTAATTCTCCCAATGTAAAAAAGGGTGTCAGGTTCATGCTCGCCTCTCCTTGGCGCAGTTGAAATGAATGGGCCGGTCAGCTCGTCATGGCAAAGCCGACCCGCGACCATTCTCCAATGACAGAGCGATGGCCTGCACTTTCAAATATGGATCTGCATATGACCGCAACGGGTCAGGATCGGGGCAAACGCTCAGCGCAGGAATGCGACAACGTCGTCGGCGCTGAAAGGCCAGCCCAGCTCGGCGCCAGTATCGGTGCGGCGCAGGACCGGGATGCGCAGCGAGTAGGCCTGGTACCAACGCTCATCATTTGCAATATCAACCAGTTCAACCTGCAGCCCGTGTTCAACCAGGGGCATCAGCACCGCCTCTGCCACTTCGCAGAGATGGCAGCCAAGCGTGCCGAACAATTGACATTCAGGAGCCATAAACAAACACCGATAAAATTGCGAGGAAACAATATTTTAGGTCCAACCCCGGGCAGCGTCGAGTTTGTGCATGCCGATACTTCGCCGGCCGGAATCGCAAACTATGATTCAGGTCATTGGCAATGACGGCCCCAAGCCCGATGCTTGAGGTCTTTTCAGTGGCATGCCCTGTCAGCGGAGTTTCTCTTGTTCGCCAATCTATTGATCATCCTGTCATGCTCGCTGGTCGTCATCGCGCTGTTTCGTCGCCTGCAACTGCCGCCGGTGCTGGGGTATCTGTGCGTTGGCCTGTTGGTCGGGCCCACCGCACTGGACTGGATAAACGAGAGCGAAGAGCTGCCCGACCTCGCCGAAATGGGCGTGGTATTTTTGCTGTTCTCCCTGGGGCTGGAGTTTTCGCTACCGAAGATGCTGGCGATGCGTGGGGTGGTGTTCGGCCTCGGCAGCCTGCAGGTCGTCTGCACCTCGGCGCTGTTGGCCGGTTTGCTCGCGGCGCTGGGCATGCCGTCCAATGCCGCATTGCTGTTGGGCGCCGGGCTGGCGCTCTCCTCGACAGCCATCGTCAGCAAGGAGCTGACCGGCCTTGGGGAACTCTTCAGCAGCCACGGCCAGAACGCCATTGGCGTGCTGTTGTTCCAGGATGTCGTCGCCGTGCTGCTGTTGACCCTGGTACCTGTGTTCGCCGGTGGTGGTGGCCAAAGCTGGTACTGGGCGTTGCCGCTGACCCTGGCCAAGACCGCGGTGCTGTTTGTCAGCCTGCTCCTGGCCAGCCGCTGGTTGTTGCCGCGACTGTTCCATGAAGTCGCCACCTCGCACTCTGCCGAGCTCTTCGTGTTGCTGGCGCTGGTGATCGTGCTGCTGACCGCCTGGCTCACCCATCTGCTGGGCCTGTCCCCTGCCCTGGGTGCATTCCTGGCCGGCATGTTGCTGGGCGAGAGCCACTACCGGCATCAGATCGAGGCCGACATCCGGCCGTTTCGCGACATTCTGCTGGGTCTGTTCTTCGTCAGTATCGGCATGCTGATCGACTTGCAACTGTTCGCCAGTCACGGCCTGATGATCCTGGGCCTTACCCTGTTGCTGATGTTCCTCAAGGGCTGCGTGGTCATGGCGCTGGTGAAGCTGCGCGGCAGCGACAGTGAGACCGCCTGGCGCAGCGGCCTGGCACTGGCCCAGGGTGGCGAGTTCTGTTTTGCCTTGATGGCCCAGATGCAGCAAAACCAGCTGCTGCCGGCCGAACTGGGTAGTCAGCTGCTGGCCGCTACCTTTTGCTCTATGGTCGCGACGCCTTTGCTGTTGCGGGCAGCGCCCTCGATTGCGATGCGCTTGCACCGCAAGCCGAACCAGGAAATGCAGCTCGAAGAGATCAGCGCCCGCAATGCCGAGTTGCACGCACACGTGGTGATATGCGGCTACGGTCGGGTCGGCCAATCCATCGGGCGTTTCCTGCGTCGCGAGCAACAGCGCTTCGCGGCTCTGGACGACGACCCGGTACGCGTCAAGGAGGCTGCCGCGGCAGAGGCTTGCGTTCACTATGGCGATTCGCGCCGGGGCGAATTACTGGCGGCTGTCGGACTGGAACGCGCCAGGCTGTTGGTGATCGCCGTGGACAAGACCGACGTTGCGTTGAATGTGCTCAAGGCAGCCCGCCGCATCAACCAGGACGTGCCCATTCTGGTGCGCACCCGGGATGACAGCATGCTTGCCGAGCTCAAGGCAGCCGGTGCCAACGCCGTGGTTCCGGAATTGCTGGAGTCGAGCCTGGTGCTCGCCTCCCATGCACTGGTGATGCTGGGTTTGCCACAGGATCATGTGCAGAGCAGGGTCGAAGAAGTCCGGCAGTCGCGCTACCGCATCCTGCAGGGCTTCTATCATGGTGCCCAAAGCAATCTGCTCGATAGCCAGGGTCGGCCCAAGGTGCTGATGCATGCCGTCAACCTCGGGGCCGACGCCTATGCCTGCGGGCGCCCGCTCGAGGAACTGGCCCTGGAACAAATGGGCGTGCAACTGCAGGCGGTCCAGCGTCAGGGCGAGGAGCTGGTGACCGACGCCAGTACCCGCCTGCACGCAGGCGATGCGGTATTGCTGAGTGGGCCGATGGCGGCCATCGAAGCCTGCGAGGCCCGCTTGCTGGCGGGCCACTGAGGCGCATCAATCCTGACTGTTGGCGCCAATCTTGTGGATCGAGAGATCGGCGCCGTAATACTCCTGCTCCTGGGTCAGGCGAATACCGGCGATGGCCTTGATGACGCCGTACACGGCAAAACCGCCCGCCAGCGCCACGACCACGCCGGCCCCACTACCGATCAACTGGCTGGCCAGGCTGACCCCGCCCAACC
>NZ_VXCP01000040.1 GCF_011355085.1 Pseudomonas akapageensis
CACAAATCATCACATACCCGATTCGCTGGAGTGTCTGACAAGACCTTCTGGCTACAGAATTTCTTGACGACCATAGAGCATTGGAACCACCTGATCCCATCCCGAACTCAGCAGTGAAACGATGCATCGCCGATGGTAGTGTGGGGTTTCCCCATGTGAGAGTAGGTCATCGTCAAGATTAAATTCCGAAACCCCATCTGCGAACGCAGATGGGGTTTTGTTTTTGTCCCGCGAAAAGCCCGGACACCACCGCCCCGGACCTCGTTCCCACGCGCAGCAAAGGAATGCAGTGTCAGACGCTCCGGCGTCACGACGCAAAGCGTCAGGGGAGGCATTCCCACGCAGAGCGTGGGAACGAGGAAGCTAGTTACATCACGACAGTATCTGACGGCCGGTTTTGAGCCAAAAGTGATAAGGTTCGCCCCTATCAGCACAGCCTCAAGGGACGCCTCATGTCGCAAGCAAGCTCACTCACTCCGGGATTCATGGTGGTCCATGGCAATCGCCTTGATGAACTGCGCAACCTGATCGTGAGCTGGATGCGTCGTTATCCCCTGGCGCCGCTGGAAAACGAAATTGCCCTGGTACAGAGCAACGGCATCGCCCAATGGCTGAAACTGGCCCTGGCCGAAGATCCTGAAGAGGATGATCAAGGTGGTTGTGGTATTGCCGCCGCCATCGATGTGCAATTGCCAGGCAGCTTCATGTGGCAACTGTACCGAATGGTGCTGGGCCGCGAAGAAATCCCCGAGACTTCATTGCTGGATAAAGCCCCGCTGACCTGGCGCCTGATGCGTCTGCTGCCTGAGGTCATCAACCAGCCACACTTCGAACCCTTGCAGCGCTTTCTCGTCGACGATGCCGATCTGCGCAAACGCTATCAACTGGCCGAGCGCCTGGCCGACCTGTTCGACCAGTACCAGGTCTATCGCGCTGACTGGCTCGAAGACTGGGCCGCAGGCCGGCATCAAGTGCGTAACGCCCGTGGCGAGAATATCCCCCTGGCCGAGGCCAACTGCTGGCAGGCTGAACTGTGGCGTGCCTTGCTGCTGGATGTCGGCGCCGAAGGCATGGCCCAGAGCCGCGCGGGGGTGCACCAGCGCTTTATCGAACGCATCAACAACCTGACGCAAGCCCCAGCCGGGCTGCCCTCGCGTGTCATTGTCTTTGGCATCTCATCGCTGCCTGCCCAGGCACTCGAAGCCCTGGCGGGGCTTGCCCGGTTCAGTCAGGTGCTGTTGTGCGTGCACAACCCGTGTCGGCATCACTGGGCCGATATCGTTGCCGACAAGGACCTGCTGCGTCACCAATACAAGCGCCAGGCGCGCAAAGGCGGCATGCCGAGCGTGATCAACGCCGACATCCTGCATCAGCACGCCCACCCACTGCTGGCCGCCTGGGGCAAGCAGGGCCGCGACTACATCAACCTGCTCGACAGCTACGACGACCCCAACAGCTATCGTTCAGCGTTCCGCGATGGCCGTATCGACCTGTTCAGCGATGCCGACCCCAAGACCCTGCTCAACCAATTGCAGGACGATATCCTGGAGCTGCGCCCCCTGAGCGAGACACGCGAGCGCTGGCAGCCCATCGACCCGGCCAAGGACCGCTCGGTACGCTTCCATGTTGCCCACAGTGCCCAGCGCGAAGTCGAGATCCTCCACGATCAACTGCTGGCACGCTTCAGTGCCGACCTGACATTACGGCCTCGCGATGTGATCGTCATGGTGCCGGACGTCGATGCCTACGCCCCGCACATACGCGCGGTGTTCGGCCAGATCGGCCGCGAAGACCGGCGCTTCATTCCCTTCACTCTCACTGACCAGGGGCAGCGCGGCCGCGATCCGCTGCTGATCGCCGTCGAACACTTGCTCAAGCTGCCCGATAGCCGCTTCCCGGCCAGTGAGATCCTCGACCTGCTCGATGTGCCGGCACTGCGCGCACGCTTTGGCGTCCAGGAACGCGACCTGCCGACCCTGCACCGCTGGATCGAAGGCGCCGGTATCCGCTGGGGTCTCAATGCCGAACAGCGCGCCGGCCTCGGCTTGCCCGCAGACCTTGAGCAGAACAGTTGGCGTTTCGGCCTGCGACGCATGCTGCTGGGCTATGCCGTCGGTGCCGGCGAACACTGCGACGGTATCGAGCCCTACGATGAAATCGGTGGCCTGGACGCCGCATTGATCGGACCGTTGGTAGCGTTGCTCGATGCCCTGGAAGTTGCCCATCAGGCGCTTTCACAACCGGCATCGGCGCAGCAGTGGGGCAAACGCCTGCAAGCATTGCTGCAAGTGTTCTTCCTCGCCGGCAACGAACACGACGACTATCTGCTGGTGCAGCTGGAGGATTTGCGCGAGGACTGGCTGCAAACCTGTGAGGACGTCGGCCTGCAGGACTTGCTGCCACTCACCGTAGTGCGCGAAGCCTGGCTGGCGGGTCTGGATCAGGGCCGTTTGTCCCAGCGTTTTCTGGCCGGTTCCGTGAACTTCTGCACCCTGATGCCTATGCGTGCGATCCCTTTCAAGGTGGTCTGCCTGTTAGGCATGAACGATGGCGATTACCCACGTGCGCAACCACCGCTGGATTTCGACCTGATGGGCCACGATTACCGCCCCGGCGATCGCTCGCGGCGTGAAGATGACCGCTACCTGTTGCTCGAAGCCCTGCTATCGGCCCGTGATCAGCTCTACGTCAGTTGGGTCGGGCGTAGCATCCGCGATAACAGCGAACGACCGGCTTCCGTGTTGATCGGGCAACTGCGCGATCACCTCGCCAGTGGTTGGCGGTTGGCCGATGCCGCCGGCGACGACAAGCTCGATGCCGGTGAACAGTTGATTCATGCGCTGACACTGGAGCACCCCTTGCAGCCCTTCAGCGCCCGCTACTTTCATCAGGGCACCGGCTTGTTCAGCTATGCCCGCGAATGGCAGCAACTGCATGCCGACCGTCAAGCGCCGCAACCCACTGAGCGCCTCGCCCCCTTTGAGCCGGAAGAACCGCTTAGCCTGGCGCAGCTGCAGGACTTCCTGCGCCATCCCGTGCGGCACTTCTTCAGTCAGCGGTTGAACGTGTTTTTCGAGTCGGTAGAGGCACCCTTGGCCGACGAAGAACCCTTCGTGCTCGATGCGCTCGAGCGCTACAGCCTGAGCGAGAGCCTGCTTGGCGCCGCCATGGCTCGCCCGGATGAGATCGAGCAGGCACTGCAGGCTCAAGCCAAACGGCTGCAAGGCAGTGGCTTGTTGCCCATGGCCGGTTTCGGCGAGTGCCTGCAGACGGAGTTGATCGAGCCTCTGCCGGATCTGTTGCAACGTCATGGGAACCTGTTGGCGCTCTGGCCGACCCCCGTGAACAGTGCCCTGCCAATCAGCTTCGAGTACCGGCAACTGAAACTCGAAGGCTGGCTCGGCGGCCTGCATCAACGCGCCGACGGTGGTTTGCTCAGCATCACCACAATCCCCAATGCCATCGGCTCGAGCCGCTCGCGCAAATGGCACCGTTTGATCCGCTCCTGGGTGACCCATCTGGCCGCTTGCGCAGTCGGCTTGCCACTGAGCAGCGCCCTGGTCGCCAGCGATGACACCCTGCTGCTGGGCCCGATCCCCCAGGCTGCGGCAGCGGAGGCCTTGGGCAACCTGTTGCTGGCCCGGCAGACGGGCATGGCCGAGCCGCTGCCGGTGGCGGTGAAGACCGCATTTGCCTGGTTGTCCCAGAGCGATCCGATCAAAGCCCAGGCGGCAGCCAGTAAAGCCTATGAAGGTGACGGCCAAACCAGCGATGGCGAGCGCCGGGAAAGCACTGCGTTGGCCCGGCAGTTCCCGGACTTTGCCAGCCTGACCGAAAGTGAAGAATTCGAAGGCTGGTGCCAGGCGCTTTACCAGCCCCTGGTCCAGGCACCGTGGCAATCCTTGAGTGCCGAGGAGGGCCGCTCATGAGTATCGAATCCATCAAGCAACCGCCATTGGCGCTGGCCTTCCCACTGCATGGCAGCCAACTGATCGAGGCCAGTGCCGGCACCGGCAAGACCTTCACCATTTCCGCACTGTACCTGCGCCTGGTGCTGGGACACGGCGGGGACAAAGGCTTCGGGCGCGAGTTGTTGCCGCCCCAGATCCTGGTGGTGACGTTCACGGATGCAGCGACCAAAGAGCTGCGCGATCGCATCCGCACCCGCCTGGCCGAAGCTGCGCGTTTTTTTCGCGAGGAAATGGCTGCGCCCGATGCCTTGATCGAGCAATTGCGCGCCGAGTTCGCACCCGAGCATTGGCCTGGTTGCGCGAGCCGTCTCGACGTCGCGGCGCAATGGATGGACGAGGCTGCGGTCTCGACCATTCACAGCTGGTGCCAGCGCATGCTGCGCGAACACGCCTTCGACAGCGGCAGCCTGTTCACCCAGACCCTGGAAACCGACCACAGTGAATTGCTCGGCGAAGTGCTGCGCGATTACTGGCGGCGCTTCTGCTACAGCATGCATGGCGAGGCCTTGAACTGGGTGCGCAACCACTGGGGCAGCCCGGCCGCTTTGCTGCCTCGGGTTCGCGCAATGTTCGGCAAGCAGAAGGCCGGCGCCGACAGCGATGAACCCGCCGTGCTGATCACGGCTTGCCTGCAGCAGCGTGCCGACGCCTTGCGCGCCATCAAGGCGCCCTGGGCGCAGTGGTCGATCGAGTTGCGTGAAATCTGCAATCAAGGCCTGGCCACCAAATCGGTAGATGGCCGCAAGATGCAGGCGCGTTATTTCGAGCCCTGGTTCGACAAGTTGAGCGCCTGGGCCGAGGACGAGTCTGCGCAAGAGCTGGACATCGGCACCGGCTTCACCCGGCTGACACCCGAGGGTATGGCTGAGGCGTGGAAGGGCACGGCCCCCAGCCATCCGGCATTGGACGCCATGCTCACCTTGCGCGACCAGCTTCAGGCCTTGCCGACGCCCGACGCCGCCGTGCTGGAGCATGCTGCACGCTGGGTTGGGGCACGTTTTGAAGAAGAGAAACGCCACCGCGCGGAAATGGGCTTCGACGATATGCTCCTCAGACTCGACGCCGCCTTGCAGGGCTCGGGTGGCGAGCGTCTGGCGACCCTGATCCGCGAACAATTCCCGGTGGCCCTGATCGACGAATTCCAGGACACGGACCCGGTGCAGTACCGAATCTTCGAACGCATCTATCACATCGAAGACAACGACCCGAACAGTGGACTATTCCTGATCGGCGATCCGAAGCAGGCGATCTACGCCTTCCGTGGCGCCGATATTTTCACCTACCTGCGCGCGCGCCAGGCAACCCATGGGCGCCTTCATACCCTCGACACCAACTTCCGCTCCAGCCATGCCATGGTCGAGGCGGTCAACCATGTGTTCGCCCGCGCCGAACTGCGTGAGCAAGGCCGCGGGGCGTTCCTGTTCCGCCAGGGCGACGACAACCCGGTGCCCTTTGTTTCGGTGAAAGCCCAGGGGCGCAAGGAGGTGCTGCAGGTCGATGGGCAGCCCCTTGCTGCGCTGCAGATCTGGCATTTGCCAAGCGATGAGCCGTTGTCCGGCATGGTTTATCGCCAGCAACTGGCTGCCAGCTGTGCCAGCGAGATCGTGCGTCTGCTCAATGGCGGCCAGCAACGTCGTTGCGGTTTCGCACTGGCCGATCAGTCACTGCGCGGCGTACTGCCTTCGGATATCGCGATTCTGGTACGCGACGGCAACGAGGCCCAGGTGATTCGCAGCGAGCTGGCCGCCCGAGGCGTGCGCAGCGTGTATCTGTCGGACAAGGACTCGGTCTTCGCCGCGCAAGAGGCCCACGACCTGCTGGCCTGGCTGCGTGCCTGCGCCGAGCCCGATGCCGAGCGTCCGCTGAAGGCAGCCTTGGCCAGCATGACGCTTGACCTGTCGCTGCCGGAGCTCGAGCAGTTGAACCAGGACGAGCGCGCCTGGGAAGCGCGCGTCATGCAGTTCCGCGAATACCGTGCGGTGTGGCGCAGCCAGGGCGTGTTGCCCATGCTGCGAAAACTTCTGCACGACTTCAGACTGCCCCAGGCATTGATTGCTCGCAGCGATGGTGAGCGGGTCCTGACCAATCTGCTGCACTTGTCCGAGCTGTTGCAGCAAGCCGCTGCCGAGCTGGATGGCGAACAAGCCTTGATCCGCCATCTGGCCGAGCACCTGGCACTGTCCGGCCAGGCTGGCGAAGAGCAGATCCTGCGCCTGGAAAGCGATGAGCAACTGGTCAAGGTGGTGACGATCCACAAGTCCAAGGGCCTGGAGTACCCGTTGGTGTTCCTGCCTTTCATCTGCTCCTGCAAGCCGGTGGATGGCAAGCGCCTGCCCTTGTCCTTCCATGATGAGCAAGGACAAGGGCAGGTCACCCTGACGCCCACGGCCGAACAGATCGCACTTGCCGATGACGAGCGCCTGGCCGAAGACCTGCGTCTGCTCTACGTCGCCCTGACCCGTGCGCAACATGCCTGCTGGCTGGGCGTGGCCGACCTCAAGCGCGGCAACAACAAGGAATCTATTCTGCATCGTTCGGCGCTGGGCTATTTGCTCGGCGGGGGGGCTGTCCTCGCCGAGTCGACCGGCTTGAACCCTTGGTTGCGGGATCTGCAACAGGGCAATACCGCTCTGCACTACGCCGAGCTGCCTGCCGCTGACGAGCAGGGCTTCACCGCCCCGCGCAACGAGGCGACGCTGTTGGCACCCCGCCAACCGAAGCGCCGCGCCGCCGAGAACTGGTGGATCGCGTCCTACAGTGCACTGCGCATCGGCGACAACATCACCCCCGGCAGCGACCAGTCCCCCGACAGCCCCCTGGCCCAGAAACTGTTCGACGACGAACGACTCGACCCCCAGGCAGCCCGCGAAGTAATGCCTGACAGTGGGGACATCCACCGTTTCCCGCGCGGGCCAAACCCCGGCACCTTTCTCCATGGCCTGCTCGAATGGGCCGGCAAGGAAGGCTTTGCCCAGGTCGCCGGCAATCCCCAGGGCGCCTTCAAGATGGTCGCCAGCCGTTGCAACCGGCGCGGCTGGAAGGGATGGATCAACAGTTTGAGTGATTGGCTGTTGCACCTCATCAACGAGCCGCTGCGCCTGCTCGCCGAAGACGCGCCGGTGGCGCTGAGCCAGTTGCAGCAGTACCAGATCGAAATGGAGTTCTGGTTCGCTAGCCACAAGGTCGATGTGGCTGAGCTCGATGCACTGGTGCGCCAGCATACCCATCAGGGCGCCGCGCGTGCCCCGGCCGAAAGCGTGCTGCTCAACGGCATGTTCAAGGGCTTTATCGACCTGGCATTCGAGTATGAAGGCCGCTATTACGTCGCCGACTACAAATCCAACTGGCTGGGCGCCGACGAGTCGGCCTACAGCGAGCAGGCGATGAGCGCGGCTATCCTCGACAATCGCTACGACCTGCAGTACGTGCTCTACCTGCTGGCCTTGCATCGCCAACTCAAGGCACGGCTGCCCGATTACGACTATGACCGGCATGTGGGCGGCGCGTTGTTCATCTTCCTGCGTGGCACCCGTGCAGCCAGCCAGGGCGTTTACTTCACCCGGCCGCCCCGTGAACTGATCGAGCAGATGGATGCCTTGTTCCAGGGCGTGCACCTTCAACCGCAAGCCGACCTTGTTCAGGGAGAACCGGCATGAACCGTACACTGGCCGATTTGTTGCCAACCCCGTTGGATGCCCAGAGCCTGGCTGCGCTCGAACCCTTGTCACGGGGTGATGACTTGCTCAAGCTGCTCGACCGTTGGGTTGAACGTGGTTGGCTGCGGGCACTGGATCGGGCGTTCGTCGCATTCCTTGGCGAGCGCGACCCGCAAGGCAATCCGCTGGTGTTGCTGGCCGCCGCGCTGACCAGCCACCAATTGGGTCATGGTCACGTCTGCCTGGACTTGAGCGAGACCCTGGCTGCACCGGATTTTGCCTTGTCCTTGCCGCCGGAAGGCGATGCCCTGGCCGGGCCGATGTTGCTGCCCTCGCAATTGCTCGAGCACCTGGACGCCCAAACCTGGCGCCAGACCCTGGCCAGCAGCCCGTTGGTGGCACTGGCCGGTGACGACGATGCGTTGGCCCGGCAAAGACCGTTGGTGTTGGCCGGACAGCGCTTGTACCTGCGCCGATACTGGGGCTTCGAGCGACGGATCGACAACGCCTTGCGTGAACGTCTGGTCGCCAGCGAAGCACTACCGGGCGATCTGTCGGCGCGCCTCGATCAATTGTTCACTGCCGGGGATACCAAAATCGATTGGCAGAAACTCGCCTGCGCCCTGGCCACGCGGGGGGCCTTCAGTATCGTCACTGGCGGCCCGGGTACCGGCAAGACCACCACCGTCGTGCGTTTGCTGGCATTGCTCCAGGCACCGGCGGTGGAGGCGGGCAAGCCCTTGCGCATCCGCCTGGCAGCGCCCACCGGCAAGGCCGCGGCGCGCTTGACCGAGTCCATCAGCCAGCAGGTGCAGAGCCTGACGGTAAGCGCGCAAGTGCGCGAGAAAATCCCCACCGAAGTGACCACCGTGCATCGCTTGCTGGGTAGCCGCCCGGGTACCCGGCATTTTCGTCATCACGCCGGCAACCCGTTGCCGCTGGATGTGCTGGTGGTCGATGAAGCCTCGATGATCGACCTGGAAATGATGGCGAATCTTCTCGACGCCATGCCCGCCCATGCGCGCCTGGTCTTGCTCGGCGACAAGGACCAGCTTGCGTCAGTGGAAGCCGGCGCGGTGCTGGGCGACCTGTGCCGCGATGCCGAAGCCGGTCGTTACAGTCCACAGACGCGCGCCTGGTTGGAGCAGGTCAGCGGCGAGAGCCTGGCCCAAAGCGGCCTTGAAGAAGGCAGCGAGCATGCCTATCCGCTGGCGCAGCAAGTGGTGATGTTGCGTCACTCGCGTCGTTTCGGCCAGGGCAGCGGCATTGGCCAGTTGGCACGTCTGGTCAATAGCCAGAGCGCCGAACAGGCGCGTGAGCTGTTGGCTACTGGTACTTATGCCGACCTGTTCGACTTGCCCCTGCGTGGCGAACAGGATCGAGCTCTGGAGCGTTTGTTGCTGCAAGGGCACGGGCGTGGCAATGATGGTCCGCAAGGCTATCGGCATTACCTGGGAGTTATCCACAGCACCCGCCCTGCGGCGCAGGCACCGGCCGATGATCCGTGCTGGCGCGAATGGGCACGCTCGGTATTGCAGGCGTTCGAGTCGTTCCAGCTGCTGTGCGCCGTGCGCAAGGGCGCGTGGGGCGTCGAGGGCCTTAATCAAAGGGTGACGCGAGCGTTGTTCGCGGCCAGGCTGATCGAGAGCGAAGACCTCTGGTATGAAGGCCGTCCGGTGCTGATGACGCGCAACGATTACGGTCTGGGGCTGATGAACGGCGACATTGGCATCGCCTTGCGCATGCCGGATGACGAGGACAGTGAGCGTCAGGTGCTGCGGGTCGCGTTCCCGCGCAACGACGGCAAGGGCGGGGTACGTTTCGTGCTGCCAAGCCGGCTCAATGATGTGGAGACGGTCTACGCCATGACGGTGCACAAGTCCCAGGGTTCGGAATTTGCCCATACCGCATTGATTCTGCCGGATGCGCTGAACCCGGTGTTGACCAAGGAACTGATCTACACCGGGATCACAAGGGCCAAGCATTGGTTCAGCCTGATCGAGCCACGCCAGGGCGTGTTCGAAGAGGCGGTGCGGCGCAAGGTCAAGCGCCTGAGCGGGTTGATGCTGGACCTCACCGCCGTCTAGCGATGAGGTCCAGAAACGTTACTGCGCGAGGATAGTGCCCAGTTCGCTGGGCTCTTCGACTTTCGCCGAGGCTTCGATGCCCATGAAGCGGCGCACCCGCTCGCCGGACGCGTCGCTGCGGATGGTGCTTGGCGCGGCGTCGAGCTGGATGTTGCCGTTCTCCATGAAGATCACCCGGTCGGAGATACCCATGGCGAAGTCCATTTCGTGGGTCACGATCAGCATGGTCATGCCTTCCTTGGCCAGGTCGCGGATCACGTTCAACACATCGTTGACCAGTTCCGGGTCCAGAGCCGAAGTCGGTTCGTCGAACAGCATGATCTGCGGTTCCATCGCCAGGGCCCGAGCGATGGCCACGCGCTGTTGCTGGCCACCGGAGAGCTGGTGCGGATACTTGTGGGCATGGGCGAGCAGGCCGACTTTATCCAGCAGCGCATAGGCGCGGTGTTCGCTCAGCTCGGTCTGGCTGCCATGGTAGCGCGGCGCCAGGGTCACGTTGTCGAGAATGGTGCGGTGCGGGAACAGGTTGAAGTTCTGGAACACCATGCCGATGTGCCGTACGCCCTGACGCAGGCGGGCGCTGTTGGGCTTGTCTTCAGAGGTGATGAAGTTCTCGCCGAACAGCTTGATTGCGCCTTGGTCGATGCTTTCCAGGCCGTTCACGGTGCGGATCAACGAGGTCTTGCCGGAGCCGGACGGGCCGATGATCGAGACCACCTGGCCGTATTCGACATTCAGGTCGATGCCCAGCAGCACTTTGTGCGTGCCATAGCTCTTCTGGATGCCCTGCAGTTGCAGGATCGGCGCCGTACCGGAAGCGGCGGCTTTGGGCGCGCTGTCGGGCAAGGCTTCGGCGCTGGCACGCAGCTTGGCGACATCGGCTTCGACCAGGGTTTGCGGCTTGCGGAAGTTCAAGTCCAGGTAACGCTCCAGGCGTTGCAGGAACCAGCCGAAGACGGTGACGATCAACACGTAGTACACCGCCACCGCGGCGAGGGTTTCCATGACCAGGAAGTTGGTCGCGTACAGGCGTTGGCCGACGGTGAGGATTTCGGTCAGGGAGATCACCGAGACCAGCGAGGTCAGCTTGACCACGGTGATGTATTCATTGATCAGCGTGGGCAGCGAGATACGGAAGGCCTGTGGAATGACGATCAAGCGCTGCAGACCGAACAGGCCGATACCCAGGGCGCGGCCGGCTTCGCGCTGGCCCTTGGCAACCGAAATCAGGCCACCGCGATGGATCTCCGCCATGTACGCCGCCTCGGTGACCACCAGGGCCAGCAAGCCGGAATAGAAAGGGTTGGAAAGAATCGGGCCGCTTCCCGGAAACATCTGCGGCAGGTTGTAGACGAACACCACCAGCACCAGTAACGGGATGCTGCGGAAGAACCAGATGTAGACCGCTGCGGGGATGCGCAGCAAGGGCGACTGGGAAAGTTTTGCCGTGGCCAGCAAGAAGCCGAGCAGCATGCCGATGAACCATGCCAGGGCACTGAGCTCGATTACCGTGACGCAGGCTTTCCAGAAGTCGGGCAGAGAAAACAGGGAGAAAAAGTACGACCATTCGAATTGCATTGGGCACCTCGATCTGCCGCCCCCGGGCGAGGGCAGCAGACAACCAAGCTATAGGGACAGATTCTTAGTTGGCGGTCGGTTCTACCAAGCCGTACTTAGTCAGAATAGCTGCGTATTCACCGCTCTTTTTCGTTTCCTCGAAGGCCTTCTGCACGGCCTTGAAGGTCTCTTCGTTGCCTTTCTTGACGAAGATGCCAAGGGTCTGCTGATAGATCGGGGTATCGGTGGTGATGACTACGCGGCCGTTGGTTTTTTCCGCGATCATTTTGGCGGCGCCGGCGATTTCAACCTGGGCGTCGACGTTTTTGGACAGCAGGGCCTGGGTCACCTCAGGAGCCGATGGGTACTCGCTGACTTTGATAGCACCTTTGCCGTTCTTCTCGCAGTACTCAGTGGAGAGCTTGTTGAACTCCTTGACCCAGGTGGTGCCTTGTTCCAGGCCCAGTTTCAGGCCGCAGAGGTCTTCAGGCTTTTTCGCATTGATTTCGCTGCCCTTGGGCACCATCACCGAGGCGCCGGTATTGGCGTAGGCGATGGTCTGGGCCTGGGTCTGACGCTCGGGGGTGATGTACATGCCGGAAATGATCGCGTCGTATTTACCGGAGTTCAGGCCGAGGATCAGGCTCGGGAACTTGGTGTCGACGAATTCCACCTTGGCATTCATGTGCTTGGCCAGGGCAGTGGCCAGCTCAGGGTCGGAACCCACCACGTTTTTGTTGGCGTCGTAGGATTCGAAGGGCGGATAGGTGATTTCCATGCCGACCTTGAAGGTATCTGATGCGGCCATGCTGAGCGATGCGCTGAGCATACCGGCGGCCAGTAGTGTCATGCGTGCAATGGTGTTTTTGTTGTTTTTCATTTTTACTGACTCCGGCGTAGGTAAGAGTGTTGCTGAAAACATCAATCAGGACGGTTGGGCCTGATTTTTCAGGTGACCGAAACTCGAAGGCCTGCGGGCCTTCTCTGGCAATTTGACTTCTCCGTTTGCCACCCGCTTGCGCAGGTATTGATAGGTCTGGAGCGCCTGGCCATACATGTGTTCACCGATGGCGATCTCTTCGTATTCCTTGCCGGCCTGGGCGAAGGCCGGCAGCGGCTTGATCTGGGTGTGGTAGTCACACGCATAGAACAGCGGAAACGAATAGCGCTCTTCACTCACGGTGCGTACCCGGTGCGCCGTGGCAACGAAGGTGCCAGCGGTCATGACTTCAAGCATGTCGCCGATGTTGACGACGAAGGCATCGGCGATCGGCGGCGCGTCAATCCATTGGCCGAGGTCGTTCATCACCTCCAGGCCTGGCTTGTCGGCCAGCAGGATGGTGAAGCACTCGTAATCAGTATGGGCGCCAATGCCCGGCGCATCCTGGGCTTCACCATCAAATGGGTAGTGAATCAGTCGCAGCTTGGACGGCGGGCGGGTAACCAGGCTGTCGAAATAGTCTTCTTCAAGGCCAAGGGCCAGGGCGAAACCACCGAACAGGCGGCGGCCCAGGGCGAAGATCGCCGCGTAGTAGGCTTGCACCGCTTCCTTGAAGCCTGGCAGCTGCGGCCATTCGTTCGGCCCCAGCAAGGGCGTATTGGCCAGCACCAGCGGGTCGTCGGCCGGCACTTCGAAGCCTATGTCGAAGGCTTCCTTGTGGTCCGGCTTGCCCTTGGCATAAACCTCTTCGCCCTCGGGGACGAAGCCCTTGTGGGATTTCGAGGTGCCGATGTAGTGCTGCATCTTGGTGTCGAAGGGCTGATCGAAAAAGTCCTTGGCCGCGCGGCGCAGGTTGGCGATCAGGTGCGGGTCGATGCCGTGGTCGGTGATGTAGAGGAATCCGACTTCGCTGGCGGCATTGCCGAGTTGTTCGGCCACGGCCAGGCGGTGCTCCAGTTCAAAACTGAACAAACCGGCGATATTCACCACCGGAATGGTCTTGAAGTTGGCTTTCTGTGTGTCAGTGCTGGCGCTGTTGTTTTTATTGTCAGGCATGACGCAGCGGCTCCCTAAGGCTTGCTTGAATGGCTGAAACGGTTGAAGTGTTCGCGTTCGGTCCTGCCCATCCAGACGTTCAGCGACCACAGGTCGGCGACCGGAACGTTGGTGAACGGCAGGTGATGCAGGTAGCCGTCGGCGCCGAACTCCGGCGTCAGGGTCGTGACCTGATAGCCGCGGGCTTGCTGCGAACGCCAGATGGCTTCCCAGTGCTGCTGATGGAATTCCAGCGCATTGGCATATTCGGGAGCTGCCGGATGCGGGACTTGCGGCCCCTGGTCGTAACCGACCCGGGCCTGAATATGGTGGACGCGCTCGACGAAGGCACTCAGGTCGTCGGCGGGGTCGTTCAGCAGGCGCTCGCAGGTCACCACCCAGTGGCTGATATCGCTGGTGAACAGCAGATCAGGCAATTGCCGGATCAGTTCCAGGGTGACCCAGGGGTTGAACAACGAGCGCGCGCGGTGGGTTTCGAAACTGCAGACCTGGCCATGTTTGCGGGCCAGCTCCAGGGCCTGGCCGAAGAATTCGACCTGTTGTGCCAACGACCAGCGGTCATTGCCGGCCAGCACATTGACGAAGCGGGGGCTGAGCTCGGCGGCCCAGGCGAGTTTCTTGTCGAGATCGTCCAGGTGCACGGCGGGCGATGCGGACTGGTCCGGCAGAACGTCGTAGGCGGTGAAGACGGTGCTGATATAGCCAAGCTGATTGGCCTTGAGGAAAGCGGCGAACTCTGCACGCTCGCGGGCGTCCAGCGGCAGGCGAGCTTCCATGCCGTCAAAGCCGGCCTGCAACAGCTCTTCGAGTGCCTGGGCCTTGCTGGCGGTGTAGCCCCACAGCGTGCGGAAAATTTCCAGCTTCATCGGTGATCCTCAAAAATCCCTGGGCCTGTTGAAAAAGCACAACGACGGCGGCAAGCCGGGTCGGCGGTCAATGGGCAGCAACAACAGATGATTTTTGAGCCGGATCTCTGCGTATCTGGTCCCACCAAGCGACGCCGTGGGTCGTTCGCTCTGGGGCCGATGTTAGGCACAGTGTGGGGAAGTAAAGAATCTGAAAGATGAAATCAATACTTCAGACTTTTATGAATAAATAGCTTGCTACTTAATGCCGTTTATTGTGCCTTGGAAAGTAGCAAGAGGGCGTCTACGTTGGGTGTCAGCGAGGGGTGCCACTGTTGAGGCATCATTTTGTGAAGTCCCAAGCGACGCCATTCGCCTGGATGGTTCGGGGTATCAAACGAATGCTTTTAAACAATGACCGGTTCGCAGCGAATCGGAAAATTGACGGAATTGGCCAGGAAGCATTCGTGATGTGCTTCTTCGTGCAAGCGAACCGCAAGGGCCTTATCCGACTCCTTGGACAGCTCAATCACGGGGCGAAGAACGATTTCTGTGAAGTGGCCCTTGCGTGTGGGATGGGTGTCGATCATGCGGCCGATTGGTGCATCGACATAGCTGAGCACAGTGATTTTGTTCACCGCGCATAGATGCAGGTACCACAGCTTGTGACAAGCCGAGACGGAAGCGACGAGGAAGTCTTCCGGATTCCATTTTTTCGGATCGCCCAGGAACGCCGGGTCCGATGAGCACTCGATGGCTGGCTTGCCGCTGGCCTCGACGAGGAAATCTCGTCGATAGTCCTGATAGCCTGACGTGCCCGTACCGGTGTTGCCTTGCCAGGTGACTGTTACTTCATAGGTGTGTTCGGTCATGGTTGATCCTTGATTGGGCGTGCACTGCGAGCCCTTAATGGCTTTGGTGGAATGGCCTCGCTAAGCACTACACAAGAGGGCGTAGACTTGGTGGGACTTGGTAATGATTTTTTTCGTATTTTAGTATGTGTTTCTTTATCTCTGATTTGTTTGATAGGTTTTGGCATCCCTCCGCAGATTCTCGGGATAGAGTTTTTGTTGTGTTCTCTTTGATAAGTAGGTCTGCGTAAGGCTTTGTCGATGGTACTATGATTGCTGTCATTTTTCGTGTGGTGAATTCGCCAGTGCAGTGAGTATCCCACTCGCCAGAATGCTCATACATGTTTAACCCGTTTAGAATGGTAATCAAGCTATTGTTGTGCATGATATAAAGCTTTAATGATTCTGAGTTATATGGGTTTGGCTGTGATGAGCCTTGCCATGAGGTACGAATTCCAAATGCTAAGGTATCCTTGTTTAGTCGGTAGTTAGCCGTATCAATTGTCATTCCAGTATTTTAGATGGCGTCGCTAGTTAGTGCATCAATTTCACGGTCGGTTCCAATAATTTTATTGGTTGTTGGGTTTAAGATCACTACTCCAAGGTCAGTCCGCTCTTTTAACTCAATTGATGTGGCGAAAATAATGTAGCCTGTAGCTGGCCATGGCTTGCAAAAAGAGTTATGTCGAATCACTTCGGAGCTCTTGTAGAGTTTGTCAATGAGGCTTTTGTGTTCATCCAAGCATGCAGCGTTCGTTAATGTTGTGAAAGTAATAAGTAACGAGATCGTTAGTTTTTTAATGATTATATTAAATAACTGCTTGATTGTTGCTTTAGGTGCCTTGGCCATATTGGGTATGGGGTTCTGCCAAATGTTCACTGTGAGTAAGAGTTACAGCGAGAGCTGCTGGTCGCACAGGTTTTTCTATCTGAGCCGGTATCTGCAGATGCAGGTACCGGCGAAAAAGTTAAAATTTCAAATTTTTTAGGTAATGAGTTCTTCCTATGGTTTCTCTAGCAAGACAATTGTTTTTTGTTGTTTCGAACGCTTGAGTTTCGCGGGAGATCACAAAGCTCTCAACGGCGCAATTTGAGTCTCTTAGCTTGATCCAGGCGATCTGCGATGTTTTTATATGCTCTTTAAGTTTTTCTCCCAGTGGAGCGTCCGCTCTGTACTCTGTAGATACTCTACTGTTTAGATCCTTATAGGTGCTGTTGAGCTCTTTGTCAGCGGCTTCAATTCTGAGCTTGGAGCAGTCGTAAATGTCTTGACTATCTAGACCGCCAGATGAGCACCGCTCTGGGGGGGCAGAATCGGCAAAGCATGAATTGCAAAAAAATAACAGAAGTGTCGCAAATGATCTTACAGTCATTAAGTGGCTCCGTTTAATTGCTTTTAAGATATCTAGCTCTTTGGCGTCCGGGTTCGTATTGACTAATTGCAGGGGTGTTTTCAATATATGAGATCAGTTCTGTCTTGCTATTGCGCATCCCGGCTTTCATTGGGTTGCCACCCAAAGTAAATCCTTGATAAACAAAATCGACCAGTACATCTTGGATGTGGGGGTTTAGATTTTCCCATTCCGCCCGTTCGGCCTCAGACGAGGTCCATTTGTTATAGTTTGAAATAGCCCTTTTAATGTAGTCGGGATAGATGGCGTTGAATAGTGATATTTGTTGGTCTTTGGTTATTTCGCCAATTGATATTTTGTGTTGTCTTACAAAGTCTCTCGCGGCCAGTCCTTTTAAGCCGTGAGCCAACGATATCTGTCTGGCTTTTTTATCATCTATTCCTGCTGTTGTCATATGGGCGTGTACTTCGCTTTGCGTCCGATTTCCCATGTCGTACCCTCGCCCCAACGTTACTCCAGACAAGTCATTCCCTGGCCAATGGATGACTCTGCTGTAGTGCGTTGAGCTTGGATTATCATTGCCTTCTGCATCGAAGGTTATCTTGCCTGCAAGGATTTTTATTTCTTGCAGCGATTTGAAATTCCCTACAATCCCAACCGGGTGAAAGTGATACACCTTCCCGTACCCCGGCAGCCCAACCCTCACCGCCACCTCATCCCACCAACTCAATTGCTTGAGCCGCTCCTTCTCCGCGAACCAGTTCAGGTTTGGCGTCGAACCGCTATGTCCGAGTATTTCATCCAGCGCGTCCCACTTCTGTGCGCGGTAATACCACTCGCTTTCGGCGCGGATGATCAACTGCGCGATCGACTGGGCACGAGCAGGCAATTTGAGGGCGGCCTGCAATTCCTTGGCGGTCATCTGGCTATCGCGGTTGTGACCAATGATCTCGAGTAATCGCTGCTTGATCGGCCCCTGATCCCCTTCGTCGGCCATGCGGCCAAAGCGTTCAAGCTCCTCGTCGTTGAAGGCTTTGGCGGCCCGCTTGAAAGAGGCCAGCATTTGTCGGGGCAGGTCGAAGTGGTAGATGATGTCGTGGCCCTCCCACGACCAGGGGCTGACCCAAGCGGTAACGCCCACTTCTTCACGCACCCAGCCATCGATCAGCTTGTGGTCGGCGTCATGCAGCAACCCGTCGAGGCGGTACCAGTTATAGGCTTTGCGGTCACTCGCGGCGGGCTCTGTGATTTTTCTATCGGCAGACAGCCCATCGAGCAGGCTCTTGGGGACCAACAGGTCGGCGTCGCTCGAGGTATTGCTCCCGTAGAAATTCGGCGGCCGCTTAGCGCTGAAGTGCTCTTGATGCGCCGCCACCACCGTGCCCTTGGCCAGTTTCAGCCAGGTCTTGCTGCTGGCTGGCAGACGCTGGGCCCAGGCGCGACTGGCCTCAATAAACGGTTCCACCTCACCGCCGCTGAACACCTCCAGGTGCAGTTTCTTTTCCGGGGCCGCATGACTGTCCTGGTACAGGCCGATGTGACCGATCAGGTCGCCAGCCTTGATTGGGACGGGCTGGTCGAGTACGACCACGCGATCATGGGCCAGGGGTTCCAACCCGCCTTGCAGCGACTTGTAGTGCACGTACTGGTTGACCCGCTCCAGCTTGCGGAAGTCGCCGTCACCGCTGATCGTCACCTCCGTGCCTTTTGGCAGTTCTCCAATCCTGTCGCTATCAAGCTTCGCTTCGGCGCGCACGTATAGCGCGCCCTCCTTGGTGGCGACGCGGTACTGACCTGCCTCGATGGGTTCCAGCAGGCTGAAGGCAACGTAGCCACGCAATGAGCAATCGGCGCTGATCAGGTTGGTCGGCCCGAGGCTGTTCTCCAGCTTGCGGTAATCACCTTCACCGCTGACGGTCACCTGCGCCCCCCGGGGCAGGAGGTCGAGGACCTGGCCCTGCCACGCCTTGTTGCGCACGTTCAGGCCGGGTTGATTGGGATAGCGAGGGTGGAAGTCGTTGACCGTTTCCTTGACTCGGCGAGTCGCGCCCTCGGGCCAGAAGGCCGGGCGGGCCAGGGGCGTGTCACTCTGGTAAACCGCCCAGTCCTGCAGGTGCAAGTACAGGCTGAAGAATGTAAGGCTGGGCGGCGTGTCCGCGCTGCCTTCGAGCTTCGGTGCCTGCAGGCGGTGCCGCACCAGCACGAAATTGCGCGAGAAGGGTCGCAGTGTCGGCAGCTTGTTGACGATGTAGGACGTGGTCGGCGAGTGCTGGTCGATGCGGTAGGCGACCACTTCTCCGTCGGCCAGGCAATGCACGCTTACCTCGCCGTCGCTGGATTGATCCAGGGTGCCGTCGTCGAAATGCACGCCGCCGTGCCAGAGGCCGTTGACTCCCAGCGGGTAGAAGCCCGCTTTTGCGTTGGCCAAGTGGGTCAGCTGTCGCAGCGGGTCGCGCGTGTCCTTGAAAGGGTGGCTCCAGTTCTGTACCGGTGGCAGTGCGTCGGTGCTGGACTCGGCGGGCAAGGCTGAGTGAACGGGGCCGGTGTCCAGAGTTGGCAGGATCGGGGGGTGATGTACGTTGAAGCGAGCGTCGCGTTCGTGCTGGGGGATGCCAAACAGCCATCTGAGTAAGCTAGCCATGGGGGGGTTGTTCCTTGCAAAGGGATCAGCCAGAGATCTCCGTGCGCCCCTGGGATTCGGTTTCATGCTCGGTGAATAGAAGGTTGTTAGGCTAGGGCGCCCTTGAATCGTGGGCAGCCAGTGTGCAGAGAAAGCGCCGCAAGGGCACCCCAGCACCATGCATTTGGGAAATGGACTACACGATATTCAGATGACCAGCCGGAAGGGCTGCACAAGCGGCTAAACATCATCGGTGTTGGGCAGATCGTCGTCCAGGGTATGACTATGCCGCACTACTCAGAAAGCTACCTCAGATAGAAGAGCTTATCCGCGCTGTCGAAAACAGCGTGAACGCCGAGATCGCTGGGTACGAGGCGAACCCTGACTTATTAAATGATGCTCTTCAGATAGCCACCCCGCGCTGACTCACTTCAACGACCTCATTGAAGCAAGTCTTATAGATGAGAATCCGCTCGAAAGGGGTTTGCCCGATGTTCTCATCTGCGGGCCAGTGAATGCTCTGATCCTGTGCCTGGTCCCAAAAATCGACAATGAGCAATAACCAGTAGGCCCCACACGGCTCATACGCCTGAATCTTCTGGGTCTTCTGCGCAACCAGTTCTTTTACTCGTGTAACTAACAAAGCCGGAACGTCGTAGCTCTGCACGGGTCCCCATGTACTGTTCGGATATTCTTTTCCATCGTGATAGAGCCAGCTTAACTCTGGCGTGTCTTCGAGTGGGCTATGGCTCTGATGCCCATTTCGTAGAGATGAAATTTCCAAAGCATATGAGGCGAGGTCATTCGCAATTTTCGTCATGTGCTTTTTCCGCATAATCGGATATTGCGGATCAAAGCTTATGCCGAGCGCAATCTTGCGGCCGCCACGCGACAGGTATATCCGTTCGGCCAGCTCAATAATTGTGATCCGCTTTACGATTTGCTGCTGTTCGCTCTGATTGAGCTGGCCGTCTATTTTGTAGAGGCGCGCGATCTCCACGCCAAGCATACGAGGCTGTCCTTCTCCGTGGATGAGTACATCCGGTTTGTCATCGTGTTCAATCTCCCCAGTTGGAAGAGCGTAGTGTTGACGGAATGAGTCAAAATAGGTCTTTTCGATTTTCTGGTTTCTGGTGGAGTGCATAGAACCCGCCTCATCACTGACATGTTTGCTCAGTGTAGGCCCGGTGAAGATGGTGTTGCGACTCTGGTCAGTCGAAGAGATCGCCTTCGAGAATCTGGCGGAAAAATCTGCGCCTTGAAGGTTGCGGGGGAGCCGAGCCTATGCTCTTAAGCGATCACCGGTTCGCAACGAATCGGAAAGTTGACGGAGTTGGCCAGGAAGCATTCGTGATGTGCTTCTTCGTGCAAGCGAACCGCAAGGGCCTTATCCGACTCCTTGGACAGCTCAATCACGGGGCGAAGAACGATTTCTGTGAAGTGGCCCTTGCGTGTGGGATGGGTGTCGATCATGCGGCCGATTGGTGCATCGACATAGCTGAGCACAGTGATTTTGTTCACCGCGCATAGATGCAGGTACCACAGCTTGTGACAAGCCGAGACGGAAGCGACGAGGAAGTCTTCCGGATTCCATTTTTTCGGATCGCCCAGGAACGCCGGGTCCGATGAGCACTCGATGGCTGGCTTGCCGCTGGCCTCGACGAGGAAATCTCGTCGATAGTCCTGATAGCCAGACGTGCCCGTACCGGTGTTGCCTTGCCAGGAGACTTTTACTTCATAGGTGTGTTCGGTCATGGTTGATCCTTGATCGGAAGTTCTGTCGTGGGCAGCCAGTGTGAAGGGAAGGTGCCACAAGGGCACCCCGGAGCTGCATATTTGGGAAAAGGACTATGCGATTTTCAGAATGGCACGGACGTTCGCGGATCTGCGGCAGGCGTGGACCCCTGTAGCCGCTGCCGGAGGCTGCGCTGGGCCGTAAGGCCCCCGGCGATCTTGAGAACCTGCGCCCGCTTCGCGCGCGAGCGCAGCCTGGCGGCAGCGGCTACGCCGACCGTGGTGCCGGTCCTTTCTTCGTGCAGTCACTCAGTCCGCAAACCGGACAACACGCGTTTCGCCCAGCAACAATGGGCCATTGAGCTCGGTCACCTCCCTGATGTAATCCCACAACAAGGTAATCCGCTTGAGCTTGCGCAGATCCTCCCGGCAGTACATCCAGAATTGCCGGGTGATATCCACTTCATCCGGCAGCACCGGAATCAGGTTCGGGTCCTGCGCGGCGAGAAAGCACGGCAGGATCGCCAGTCCAAGCCCCTGCTGCGCGGCGGTGTACTGGGCGATGACGCTGGTGCTGCGCAGGCTGGCGCTGGCGGCCGGCAACAGGTTGGCCAGGTACAGCAGCTCGGAGCTGAATGCCAGGTCATCGACGTAGCTGATGAACTGATGCCGGGCCAGGTCCGACGCCTTGGTGATCGGCTCGTGGCGGTCCAGGTACTGCTGGGTGGCGTAGAGCTTCAGGCGGTAGTCGCACAGCTTGCAGCACACATAAGGGCCGTGTTCCGGCCGTTCCAGGGCAATCACGATATCGGCTTCGCGCTTGGACAGGCTGATGAAGTGCGGCAGCGGCAGGATATCCACCGAGATCGCCGGGTAGGTGTCGACGAAGTGGCTCAGCTGCGGGGTGATGAAAAAGCTGCCGAAGCCTTCGGTGCAGCCCATGCGCACGTGTCCGGACAGGGCCACGCCCGAGCCTGAAACCTGTTCGCAGGCCATGTGCAGGGTGCTTTCGATCGACTCGGCGGAGCTCAGCAGGCGCTGACCTTCGGCCGTCAGGATAAAGCCATTGGTACGCGACTTTTCGAACAGCAAGGTACCCAGCGACAACTCCAGCGAACTGATCCGTCGCGACACTGTGGTGTAGTCGACACCCAGGCGTTTGGCAGCGCTGCTGGCCTTGCGGGTGCGGGCCACTTCCAGGAAAAACTTCAGGTCATCCCAGTTCAGCGAGCCCAAAGACGTGATGTTTTTTTGCATGTTGGACCGGATTTTATGTGCGTACTTATTAGATGTTTGCACATCTATACTCCAAAACAGACACATGACCAAGCACTCACCCCAGTGCTCGATATCTCCACAAAAATAACCAGGAGAACTTTCATGAACGCGTCCCTCCAAGCCGGCCAGAAGGTCGAACACGTCAAACTGCTGATCGACGGCCAGTGGGTCGAGTCAAAGACCAGTGAATGGCGTGACATCGTCAACCCGGCGACTCAGGAAGTCCTGGCGAAAGTTCCGTTCGCCACCGACGAAGAAGTCGAGGCAGCGATTGCCGCCGCCCAGCGCGCTTTCAAAACCTGGCGCGACACGCCGATCGGCGCGCGCATGCGCATCATGCTCAAATTGCAGGCACTGATTCGCGAGCACTCCAAGCGTATCGCAATGACCCTCAGCGCCGAGCAGGGCAAGACCATCGCCGATGCCGAAGGTGACATCTTCCGTGGCCTGGAAGTGGTCGAGCACGCCTGTTCGATCGGCACCCTGCAGGTCGGCGAGTTCGCCGAGAACGTTGCCGGCGGTGTCGACACTTACACCTTGCGCCAGCCGATTGGTGTCTGCGCGGGCATCACCCCGTTCAACTTCCCGGCCATGATCCCGTTGTGGATGTTCCCGATGGCCATCGTCTGCGGCAATACCTTCGTGCTCAAGCCTTCGGAGCAGGATCCGCTGTCGACCATGATGCTGGTTGAGCTGGCGCTGGAAGCCGGTATCCCGGCCGGCGTACTCAACGTTGTGCATGGCGGCAAGGATGTGGTCGATGCGCTGTGCACCCACCCGGACATCAAGGCGGTGTCTTTCGTCGGTTCGACTGAAGTCGGCACCCACGTCTACAACCTGGCCGGCAAGCACGGCAAGCGAGTACAGTCGATGATGGGCGCGAAGAACCACGCCGTGGTGCTGCCCGATGCCAATCGCGAGCAAACCCTCAATGCACTGGTCGGCGCGGGCTTCGGCGCGGCCGGTCAGCGCTGCATGGCCACCTCGGTGGCAGTGCTGGTGGGCGGGGCGCGCAAATGGCTGCCCGAACTCAAGACCCTGGCTGAAAAACTCAAGGTCAACGCCGGTAGCGAACCCGGCACTGACGTCGGCCCGGTCATCTCCAAGCGGGCCAAGGAACGCATCCTCAGCCTGATCGAAACTGGTGTGAAGCAAGGCGCCAAGCTGGAACTCGATGGTCGTGGAGTCACGGTTCCTGGCTACGAGGAAGGCAACTTCATCGGGCCGACCCTGTTCTCCGGCGTCAAAACCGACATGGACATCTACACCAAGGAAATCTTCGGTCCGGTATTGGTGGTGCTGGAAGTCGACACCCTCGACGAAGCCATTGCCCTGGTCAACCGCAACCCCTTCGGCAATGGCGTCGGCCTGTTTACCCAGAGCGGTGCGGCGGCGCGCAAGTTCCAGAACGAGATCGATGTGGGCCAGGTCGGTATCAACATTCCGATTCCGGTACCGGTTCCGTTCTTCAGCTTCACCGGTTCCCGTGGTTCCAAGCTCGGCGACCTGGGCCCGTACGGCAAGCAAGTGGTGCAGTTCTACACTCAGACCAAGACCGTCACCAGCCGCTGGTTCGACGATGACAGTGTCAACGACGGTGTGAACACCACCATCCACCTGCGTTAAGGAGAACGAGCATGCGTATCGCATTTATCGGCTTGGGCAACATGGGCGCACCGATGGCGCGCAACCTGATCAAGGCCGGGCATCAGTTGAATGTGTTCGACCTGAACACAACGGTGCTGGCCGAGTTCAAGGAGTTGGGTTGCACCGTCAGCGCCTCGCCGCGCGAGGCTGCGCGGGACGGCGAGCTGGTGATCACCATGCTGCCGGCTGCGGCCCATGTGCGCAGCGTTTACCTGAACGAAGACGGTGTACTGGCCGGGATTCGGGCCGGTACCCCGGCAGTCGAGTGCAGCACCATCGACCCGCAGACCGCCCAGCAAATTTCGGCTGCGGCGGCCAAGCAGGGCGTAGCACTGGCCGATGCACCGGTTTCCGGCGGTACCGGCGGGGCTGCGGCCGGCACGCTGACCTTCATGGTTGGCGCAACCGACGAATTGTTCGCGCAATTGCAACCGGTGCTGGGGCAAATGGGCCGCAATATCGTGCACTGCGGCGCTGTCGGCACCGGGCAGATCGCCAAGATCTGCAACAACCTGCTGCTGGGCATCTCGATGATCGGCGTGTCCGAGGCCATGGCCCTGGGCGCAGCCCTGGGGATCGACACCAAGGTCCTGGCGGGCGTTATCAACAGCTCCACCGGACGTTGCTGGAGTTCGGACACCTACAACCCCTGGCCGGGCATTATCGAAACGGCGCCTGCTTCGCGTGGTTATACCGGTGGGTTTGGTGCGGAATTGATGCTCAAGGATCTGGGGCTTGCGACCGAGGCCGCGCGCCAGGCGCATCAGCCGGTGATCCTGGGGGCGGTGGCGCAGCAGTTGTATCAGGCGATGAGCTTGCGCGGGGAGGGGGGCAAGGACTTCTCGGCTATTGTTGAGGCGTATCGCAAGCCGGAGTAATCGGGGCTTTTGGAGGTCCTGCGGACCTCAGCGCAGCCTGCGGCAGCGGCTACAAATGTTCGGCATACCGCAATCGGTGTAGCCGCTGCCGCCAGGCTGCGCCAAGGCCCGAAGGGCCTTCAGATATCAAGCAAACACAAAATACTTGCGCACAGTCTCGACCACTTCCCAGGTCCCGCGCATCCCCGGTTCAACGATAAAGATATCCCCAGCCCGCAGGTGCACCGGCTCCTGACCATCCGGGGTGATCACGCAGTAGCCTTCCTGAAAGTGGCAATACTCCCACTTCTCGTAATTGACCCGCCATTTGCCTGGCGTACAGATCCAGGTACCCATGATCTTGCTGCCATCTTCGCTGGTGTAGGCATTCAGGTTCACGGTGTGCGGATCACCGGCCAGCTTTTCCCATTTGCATGCATCGAGTACCGGCAATGGGTGGGTGTCGCGCAGGACAACTAGAGATTTCGACATGAGCGTTCCAGGCAAAGTGAATGACAGAGCACACCCTAGCGGGCTGGCCCGGCCTTCAATTGTCTGAACTCGACCCCCAGTTGTCCCAATCGCGACACGACTTAAGGCTTGATACCTGCAGCCCTGGCACGCAACGCCATCACGGTCGCGGACGGCAGCTTTTTGATTTCCTCTGTCCAGAACGCCAGAAACCCGCGATGGGCCCTGGATGCTTCGTCATGTTTAGGCAAGTCTTCGAGCAGAAAGCGATAGCGGTTCAAGTAGGCGGCGGATAAATCGTCCGCCAATGCCCTGGCCGGCTCGCCGGACACGTGCAAGCACCAATGCGCAATTTCGACGATTCGCTCTACCGGTGACTTGGGCTCCAGCCCATGCATGCAACTGAGGATGTATTTGTTATAGCGCAGAGCGCCTTGTTGCGGTTCATCCGTGGGGTTCCCCGGACACATCCTTCTTTCCCAGGGAAGCAAATAGACTTGTTTCCCTTCCCTGTCTTGCAAAACGTAATCCGACGGATTGGCAAAACGCTGCATAGTTCTCTCCTTGGAAAAAACTTCAGATCGGTAGCGGGTAAAAGCTACTGTAGCCAATCGCCTGCAAGGGTCAAAAAAATAGATGCTTAAGTTTTTCGGGCGCAGGTCGTTGCAAAGAGAGACGCAGCCGTTGCTTCCCGGCTGCACGCCCTGGGGATTTTGCAATGATCAATACAATCCGTTGGTTGTGCGCTCTGGCATTGGGTTTATGTTTTTTTGACGCGGCCATCGCCGCCGAAACAGGAGTGATTCATTTCACAGGGAGGATTGTCGAGCCGCCTTGCCAGGTCCGCACCCATTCGCTGCAGGGTGTGGGGCCCCAGCAAGTCCTCCAGGTCGAAATGTCGGGCTGTCCGATACAGCCGGTTGCCAGCCTCCATGATGCACGAGCAACTCACGCGCCAGCCGCGATAAGCATGAGTGAGTCGCAAGTGCTGATTCCTGTACCAGGATCGGTTCAATCCAAAAAATTGCTGGTACTGACCTTGAGTTATCGCTGAATTCAACGGTTGGCGGACGACGGGCTGAGCATCTCGATCAACTGGATATCGAAATCGCGCTCCAGGTAGTCCATGCGCTGTTCATGGAAGCGCTGCATATGTGGCAAGGCCGAGTGCACGTCCAGATGGGCCTTGGACTGCCAGATCTCATAGAAGACGAACAGGGTCGGGTCCTGCCGGTCTCGCAGCATGTGATATTCGATGCAGCCGGGTTCGGCCCGGCTGGGTTCTACATAGCTGCGAAACAGCGCTTCGAATGCCTCGGCTTTTTCCGGACGGGTCTTGGCCTGCAAAATGAAACCGTATTGCTCGCTCATGGGAATCTCCAGTTCGTTGGAGGTTCAAATTTTATGGCAAGAATAAGTGGTTGATTCGTGCGTTTTGGTCAAATGTATTTTGCCCCGGAGCCGGTTTTTCCCAACCTGCCTGCCACCTAAGATGCCGCCATCCAAATTCAATCAGTCCCAAGGCTCGGCCAGACCGACCCGGACTGAACAGCAGATGAGGCATCCCATGAAAAAAGTACTGTTGCTCAACGGTGGTAAACAATTCGCCCACTCCGACGGTCGCTATAACGCGACCTTGCACGAAGCCGGACTGGCGTTCCTGGACCGTGCCGGCTTCGACGTCAAGGAAACCTTTATCGATGGTGGTTACGACATCGCCGAAGAAGTGCAGAAGTTTCTCTGGGCCGATGTGATCATCTATCAGATGCCCGGCTGGTGGATGGGCGCGCCCTGGACCGTGAAGAAGTACATCGATGAAGTCTTTACCCAAGGCCACGGCAGCCTTTATGCCAACGATGGCCGGACCCGTTCCGACGCCTCGCAGAAATACGGCAGTGGCGGCCTGATTCACGGCAAGCAGTACATGATCTCGGCCACCTGGAACGCGCCGCAGCAAGCGTTCGACGACCCGACCGACTTCTTCGAGGGCAAGGGTGTGGACGCAGTGTACTTCCCGTTCCACAAGGCCAATCAGTTCCTCGGCATGACCGGCTTGCCGACCTTCCTCAGCGTCAACGTGATGAAAGAGCCGGCGATCGAAGCCGACGTGGCCCGCTATGAGCAGCACCTGGCCAAGGTCTTCGACGTTGCGGTTTGAGCCCGGGTGTTTCAAATCCCTCCCGGACAGCTACTATCAAACGCTGTCCTGACCAGAAGGGGGTGTAGTGAAAGCCAGATCCGATGAGTTGCAGGTGTTCGTCTCGGTGATCGAGTGCGGCTCGATTTCCGCGGCGGCCGAGCAGATTGGCCAGACCCCGTCGGCCATCAGCCGTACGCTTTCGCGACTCGAAAGCAAACTCGACACCACCCTGATCAACCGCACCACGCGCCGCATGGACCTGACCGAGGAGGGGCGTTTCTTCTTCGAGCGGGCCAAGCAGATCCTGGCGCAGATGGATGAGCTGGAGGAGCACCTGTCGTTGCGGCACCAGACGCCCTCCGGACGCCTGCGCATCAATGCGGCCTCGCCGTTCATGTTGCATGCCATCGTGCCGTGGATCGGTGAGTTTCGGCAGCTGTATCCGGAAATCCAGCTGGAGCTCAACACCAATGATTTGATCATCGACCTGCTCGAGCAGAGTACCGATATCGCGATCCGCATCGGCGACCTCGCCGACTCCACCCTGCACGCGCGTTCGCTGGGCTGCAGCCCGTTGAACATCCTGGCCAGCCCCGAATACCTGGCCCGGCACGGCACGCCAACCGACGTCGATTCGCTGGCCGGGCATGTGCTGCTGGGCTTTACCCAGACCGAAACCCTCAACCACTGGCCCTTGCGTCATAGCGAAGGCGATCGCTTGCTGATCCAGCCGGGGCTGTCGGCGTCCAGCGGCGAAACCTTGCGCGAACTGGCATTGGCCGGCGAGGGGATTGTCTGCCTGTCGCACTTCATGACCCATGAAGACATTCGCAGCGGACGTCTGCAGGTGATCCTGACAGAGGCCAACAATGGTTATCGGCAGCCGATCCATGCGGTGTATTACCGCAATTCGCAGCTGGCGTTGCGGATTCAGTGTTTTCTGGATTTTATTCAGAAGAAGTTGGCGATTTATTCAGTTTGATAATTTGGTGAATGTCATGGCCTCATCGCTGGCAAGCCAGCTCCCACAGAGGTCAAGGTGAATCCTGTGGGAGCTGGCTTGCCAGCGATAGGGCCGCAAGGCCTTCAAGGCTTCCGTTTGAGCCCCGAATACTTCACTGCCGTCACTACGAGGTATGTTCTTCGCATTGAACGCCATCAACCACCGCATCGACCAGCGCCTTGGCGGTTTCGATCGCATGCAGCGTCAACCAGAGCAGGCCGCTCTCGGCAGTAGCTGCTTTTTCACAGGCTTGAACAGTACTCGCACAGGCGCCCTTGAGTAGCAGCGAAGCATGTACCAGGGCATCTTCGGCAGGAATGCCCGCGCGGACGGCGAACAGCGGCTCATGCCCCGCGTCGCAGATGCCGAAGGGGGTGGTGACGGTTTTCTGAAGGGTGGTGAGCGGTGGATCGGGGACGATTTTGATCATGGTGAAGCTCCTTGATTGGTGGAGCTGCAACCGCTCGCGGTCAAACGAGTTAGGGTGGCAGCTGTACGCGGGTTGACCGACCGGGAATCAAGGAACCCGGCATACCCGAAGGTATCCCACGCACAGCCGCCATGACACGATATTTCAGACATGAAAAAGCGCCTGAAATAGGTCTGGGGCGCTTATGCGCCTTGATTCAGTCGGACGGTCAAATCCGGTCGCTGAATTGGCAGCGACCGGCGTACCTTAGCGCCGAGAATTGGGGTTTGCAAGCCTGCCGCTGTAAGCCCTTACTCGTTCCCACGCTCCGCGTGGGAATGCATCCGGCGACGCTCTGCGTTGCACTCGGGCACACCGACGCTGGAGCGTCTTGCACTGCATTCCCACGCTGAGCGTGGGAACGAGGTCTTGGGGTTGCATCCTCCTTTCAGACTAGGCGACCCCAACGATTCCCCCTCCGCCCCCTGACGCCACACTCGTTGCTGAAATGGGTGTTGCGCCCTGCGCACCCGCCATATAGCAAAGGCGCCGCGATGGAATTTGCATTCAGCGACGAGCAGGAAATGATTCGCGCATCGGCAGAAGGTTTTCTCGCCAATGTGTCCGACTGTGCCGCGGTTCGGGCGGCAATGGTCACCGAGCAAGGTTATGACAGCGAACTCTGGCAGCGCCTGTGCAGCGAGATGTACTGGCCCGCCATCCATATCCCCGAAGCGTTCGGTGGGCTTGGTCTGGGCTTTGTGGAGCTGACGATCCTGCTGGAGCAGATGGGCCGGCGGCTGCTCTGTTCGCCGTTCTTCGCCACGGCCTGCATGGCCACGCCAGCCTTGCTGCTGGCTGGCAACGAGGCGCAGAAAAACGCCTGGCTGCCAGGCATCGCCGACGGCAGCGTCACCGCGACACTGGCCTTCACCGGTGGCAACGGCTGGAGTGCCGAAGACGTCCATGCCACAGCGATCGCCGAAGGTGAAGGCTACGTGCTCAATGGTACGTTCAGCCATGTGATCGACGGACACAGTGCTGATCTGTTGATCATCGCTGCGCGTACGCCAGGCTCCACGGGCGAGGCGGGCATCAGCCTGTTCGCCGTGGATGCCACCCACGCGGCGATCGAACGTCAGTGGTTGCCGACCATGGACCAGACGCGGCGCCTGGCGCGTATACAACTCGATGGGTTGTACCTGGGTGCTGACGCCCTGCTGGGCGAGTTCGGCGCGGGCTGGCCGGACCTGGAGCGTGTTCTGCAGCTGGCCTGCATCGGTCTTGCGGCCGAGCAGACCGGTGGTGCCCAGCAAGTGCTCGACCTGAGCGTGGCCTACATGCAGGAGCGCCAGCAGTTCGGTCGGCCGATCGCCAGCTTCCAGGCGCTCAAGCACCGTGCCGCCGACATGATGCTGCAGGTCGAGTGTGCCCGCTCGGCCAGTTACTACGCCGCTTGCGTCGCCCAGGAAGTACTCGACCCACAAGGCGACGGCCAGGTCGCCGCCGAGTTGCCGCTGGCCTCGGCACTGGCCAAGGCCCAGTGCTCGGAAACCTATTTTCACTGTGCAGCCGAGTCGATCCAGCTCCATGGCGGCGTCGGCTTTACCTGGGAATACGACCCGCATCTCTATTTCAAACGCGCCCGCGCCAGCGAAAGCTTTCTCGGCGCACCGGCCTGGCACCGTGAGCGGATCGCCAGTGTGATTCTCGGGGAGCAGCCATGAAGATCAGTTTCAGCGAGCAGGATGAGCGCTTCCGCCAGGAGGTGGCCGACTGGCTGGCCGCCAATCTCTGCGGCGAGTTCGAGCAACTGCGCTTTCGTGGCGGCCCGGGCGACGAGCATATGTTCCCCGAAGAGCGTAAAGCCTGGGAGCGCAAGCTGGCCAGCGGCGGCTGGACCTGTGTTGGCTGGGCGCCTGAGCATGGCGGACGCGGTCTGTCGATCAGCCAGCAGGTGATCTTCAACGAAGAGTACGCGCGTGCCGGTGGCCCCGGGCGCATGGGTCATATCGGCGAAGGGCTGGCCGGGCCGACCATCGCCGCCTTCGGCAGCGAAGATCAGAAGCGGCGCTTTCTGCCGGGCATCGTCAGCGGCACGGCGTTCTGGTGCCAGGGTTACTCCGAACCGGGCGCAGGTTCGGACCTGGCCAACGTCAAGACTCGTGCGGCGCTGGATGAGACCGGCAGCAACTGGATCATCAACGGGCAGAAGGTCTGGACCTCGCTGGCCCATGAGTCGGACTGGTGCTTCGTCATCGCCCGCACCGAGCCCGGCAGTGTCGGTCACCGTGGCCTGTCGTTCCTGCTGGTGCCCATGGATCAGGCCGGCATCACCGTGCGACCCATCGAGCAGATGACCGGCACCTCGGAATTCAACGAAGTGTTCTTCGACAACGCCCGCACCGACGCTGCGAACATCGTCGGCTCGCCGGGCGAGGGCTGGAAGATTGCCATGGCCTTGCTCGGATTCGAGCGCGGGGTCTCGACCCTTGGCCAGCAGATGCAGTTTCAGAACGAACTGAGCGAGATCATCGCCATCGCCAAGGCCAACGGTGCCGCCCGCGATCCGATCCTGCGCCAGCGCCTGGCCGAGGCCTGGAGCGGATTGCGGATCATGCGCTACAACTCGCTGCGCATGCTTTCCGGCGCACAGGACGGCGCCCTGCGCAAAGAGGCGACCATCTACAAGTTGTTCTGGTCCACCTGGCACGCCAACCTCGGCAAGCTCGCCATGGACGTGCTTGGCGCCGGAGCGGAACTGCTCGAGGCCGCGCCCTATCAGCTGACCCGCCTGCAATCGCTGTATCTGTTCAGCCGTGCCGACACCCTGTACGGCGGCAGCAACGAGATCCAGCGCAACATCATCGCCGAGCGCGCCCTGGGTATGCCCAAAGAGCCGCGTCTGCGCCCCTGACCTGAGGAGTTTGCCCATGTCCGTTCCCAACTATGTGCCGGGCCGTGGCCTGTTGCGTGACAAGTCGGTGTTGATCACCGCCGCCGCCGGTGCCGGTATCGGTTTTTCCGCCGCCTTGCGCGCCGCCGAAGAAGGCTGTCGGGCGCTGATGATCAGCGATATTCACGAGGGCCGCTTACAAGAGGCCGTGCTGAAAGTTCGTGAAGCAACGGGGTTGCAGCAGGTCTTTGGCCAGGTTTGCAACGTTACCGATGAAGCCCAGGTGCAGCATCTGATTGCCTGTGCCGAACGCGATCTGGGCGGGGTCGATGTGCTGATCAACAACGCAGGTCTGGGCGGATCGCGCCTGCTGGTGGAAATGGGCGACGAAGAGTGGAACCGCGTCCTCGACGTGACCCTCACCGGCACCATGCGCATGACCCGCGCCATGCTGCCCAAAATGATGGAGCGTCGTGCCGGCGTCATCGTCAACAACGCCTCGGTGCTGGGCTGGCGCGCCCAGAAAGAACAATCGCATTACGCCGCAGCCAAGGCCGGGGTCATGGCCTTGACCCGCTGCGCCGCGGTTGAGGCCGCCGAATACGGCATCCGCATCAATGCGGTCAGCCCGAGCATTGCCCTGCACGATTTTCTGCGCCGCTCCGCGCCCCAGGAAGTGCTCGACAAGCTCGCGGCGAACGAAGCCTTCGGCCGTGCCGCCGAGGTGTGGGAAGTGGCCAACGTGATGATGTTCCTGGCCAGCGATTACAGCTCCTACATGACCGGCGAAGTGTTGTCGGTTTCCAGCCAGAGGGCTTGAGCATGGCACGTATTTTCGACACGCCGTTTGCCCTGGCCGGGGCCGTGGGCCAGGACCTTGGCGTCAGCGATTGGCTGAGTATCGAGCAGGAGCGCATCGATCTGTTCGCCGAAGCCAGTGGCGATCACCAGTGGATTCACGTGGACCCGGTCAAGGCCGCCAGCGGCCCCTTCGGCGCCTGCATCGCCCATGGCTACCTGAGCCTGGCCCTGGTGAATCTGTTTCTGCCGCAGATCGTCGAGGTGCGTGGCATTGCCATGGGCGTCAATTACGGTTGCGAGCGGGTGCGCTTTCCCAATGTCGTGACGGTCGGTTCGCGCGTTCGCGGCAGCGCTCAGTTGGTTGCAGTCGAGGAGGTCAAGGGCGGGGTCCAGGCGACCACCCGCGTCACCATCGAGATTGAAGGCCAGGAGCGTCCCGGCTGCGTGGTCGACACCATCAGCCGCTACTACCCCGCCTGATCCATCCGCCTAGCCATTCGAGGAATCCAGCATGAAAGAAGCCGTCATCGTTTCCACCGCCCGCACACCGATCGGCAAAGCCTTTCGCGGTGCCTTCAACGACACTGAAGCCCCCACGCTGGGCGGTCATGTGGTGCGCGAAGCGGTACGCCGCGCAGGCATCGATCCGGCTGAGGTGGACGATGTGATCATCGGTGCCGCCGCGCAGCAGGGCACTCAGTCCTACAACCTCGGACGGCTGTGCGCCATCGCCGGCGGCTTGCCGACCTCGGTGGCCGGGATGGCAGTGGAGCGTCAGTGCGCCTCGGGCCTGATGAGCATCGCTATGGCGGCCAAGGGCATCATCTGCGACGAAATCGACATCGCCGTCGCCGGTGGCCTGGAGTCGATCTCGCTGGTGCAGAACAAGCACAAGAACCTCTACCGCAATCAGTCCAGCGCGGTGATCGAGCTGGACCCGCGTGCCTATATCCCGATGATCGAGACGGCGGAAATCGTCGCCCAGCGCTATGGCATTTCCCGTCAGGAACAGGACGAGTACAGCTACCAGAGCCAGATGCGCACCGCCCTGGCCCAGAACGCCGGGTTGTTCGATCGCGAGATGGCCCCGCTGACCACGCGCAAGTCGATTTTCGACAAGGCCAGCGGCGAGACCCGCTATGAAAACGTCACCCTGCTGCGCGATGAATGCAATCGCGCCGACACCACCCGGGAAAGCCTGAGCGCCCTGGAGCCGGTCTGGCAGGGTGGCCAATGGAGCGAGCAAGGACGTTTCATCACCGCCGGCAACGCTTCGCAGTTGTCCGACGGTGCATCGGCGTCGGTGCTGATGAGCGCCAAGCTGGCCGAGCAGCGCGGGCTGGAGCCGCTGGGCATCTATCGTGGTCTGGCTGTGGCCGGCTGCAACTCCGACGAGATGGGCATCGGCCCGGTTTATGCGATCCCGAAACTGCTGAAGCGCCACGGCCTGACCGTGGACCACATCGGCCTCTGGGAGTTGAACGAAGCCTTCGCCAGCCAGGTGCTGTACTGCCGCGACAACCTGGGCATTCCCGATGAGCGCCTGAACGTCAACGGCGGCGCCATTGCCATCGGCCACCCGTTCGGCATGTCCGGCGCGCGGATGGTGGGTCATGCCTTGATCGAGGGCAAGCGTCGCGGTCTGCGTTATGTGGTGGTGAGCATGTGCATCGGTGGCGGCATGGGTGCTGCTGCCTTGTTCGAAGTGGTCTAGGAGAAGGCAATGCTCAGCCCACAAGAAGTTCAAGCGGCCATGACGCGCTATGTCGAGCTGGTCGATGCCGGTGACATCGACGCCATTGTCGCGCTGTATGCCGAGGATGCCGTGGTCGAAGACCCGGTGGGTAAACCTGCATTTCACGGCATCGCCGAGATCGCCCGTTTCTACCGTGAAGGCCTGGGTGTCAGCAATGCCTCGGCGGTGCTCACGGGCCCCGTGCGGGCCACCCATAACAGTTGTGGGGCAGTACCGTTTCGCGTGGACCTGGAATGGGGCGGGCAAGCCTGCTCGATCCATGTGATCGATGTAATGGAGTTCGATGCGGCAGGAAAGATCCGCTCGATGAAAGCCTACTGGAGCGAGGTCAACGTGACCGCGCAGGAGTCAGCATGAATCTGGAACAACGTATTGCTCGCCTGGAAGCGCTGGAAGACATTCGCCAGCTCAAGCACCGCTACCTCAACGCCTGCGACCTCAAGGACGTGCAGGCCATTGCCGACTGCTTCGCCGAGGGCGAAGTGCTGATCGACTATGGCCCGCTGGGGATTTTCCGTGAACGCGACAGCTTCGTTGCGCTGTACCGCGAGCTGGCCTGCCATGCGCGGGTGATCGACCTGCACCACGGTGCCAACCCGGAGATCGAACTGCTGAACGAGGAGGAGGCCCAGGGCCGTTGGGCGCTGTGGTACTTCAATCTCGACGGTGAAAGCGGGGCGACCCGGCAGTTGGGCGGTTTCTATCAGGATCGCTACCGGCGCATCGCCGGCAGCTGGAAGATCGTCGCGACCGCCTTCAAGGCTCACTCTGAAGTAGCGCGGCCCTGAAGGTTGGCATCAACAAAGGCGGGGTTCTGGGTCGCCCCGCTTTCGTAGTAGGCCTTGAGGTTCTCGGCGATCTGTCGCACCACCTTGGCGAACGCCTTGCGCAATAACCACTCCACCAGACGACCACCACGCAGGCAGTAATGCATGCTGGTGGTCATGCGTGTGGCTTCGCCCTCGGCCTGCAAGGCATAGTGGAAGCTGGCCTGACGGAAAGGGAAGGGCGCACCGCCATTGCCCTTGTGCAGGACCAGCACGAAGCCTTCGCCTTCCTGCCACTGCACCACGCTTTCATCAAGCCACTGGCCGCCCTTGCGAAACACCCGGCGGCTGGCGCCGAGCCCTTCGTGATTGCCAGGGTGGAACTGGCAACCGGTCAGGCCGGGCACGTAATGTGGAGCGAGGCTAAGGTCACGCAGCCTGACCCAGGCTGCGGTCGGGGTGAGGTCGAGCAGGACGCTGTGGCTGGCGATGGCTGGCATTGAAAACGTTCCATTCTTTACGGGTTAAGAGCTCAGTGGGATTTGGCAGCATCGAGAAACGCCGGGCGTTCGCCGCCGCCATGCACGGCCAGATCAGCGCCGCTGACATAACGTGCCAGTGGCGAAGCCAGGTACAGGCAGGTATCACCGATATCTTCAGGGGCCGCCATGCGTTGCAACGGAATGGTCGCGGCCACCCGGGCGATCTCGGTTTCATCGCCATAATGCATGGCGGCCTGCTCGGTGAGAATCAGCCCGGCAATGACCGCATTGACGCGCACCCTGGGTGCCCACTCTACCGCCAGCGAACGGGTCAGGTTCAACAAACCGGCCTTGGCTGCGCCATAGGCCGCCGTCCCCGGGGAAGGGCGGACCGCGCTGACGCTACAGATATTGATGATCGCACCGCCTTCGGCTTGCCCCTGCATCACCCGGTTGGCCATCTGGCTGAGGTTCAGTGGCGCCAGCAGATTGAGGCGGATGATCGACTCGGAAAAGCGTGGCGAAGCGGTTGCAGCGTCGGCATACGGAGCGCCACCGGCATTGTTGACCAGTACATCGAGGCGCCCGAAGCGCTCGACCAGGGCATCGATCAACTGCTGAGCCTGCTCCACATCGCGCAGGTCGCAGGGCAGGAAGCACGCCTCGCGGCCGGCATGAGCCGGCAATGTATCGGGTGCCTGGCGACCACAAATCACCACCTCGGCCCCACACTCGAGAAAGCGCTGGCTGATGCCGCGACCGACACCCTTGCCGCCGCCGGTGACCAGTACCACTTTACCGCGAAAGTCCATCGGATCGTGCATGGCTGCCTCGTTCTATCAATCGGGAATGTGGCCGATGCTAGGGTGGGGTGGGGCCTGCGCCAACGTCCAAAAAGACTATGGCTGCGTAGTCCTGTCGGACGATGTTGCATTCAGGCCCCCTCGGAATAATCCCGGTACAACAACAGGCCGGGAGGACACCTCATGGGCGCATCAGCGCAAGGGCACTTCGTAACGTTGCCCGATGGATTGCAGCTGCATTACCAGGACATCGGCGCGGGCGAGCCGGTGGTCTTCATTCATGGCAGTGGCCCGGGTGCCAGCGGCCACAGCAACTTCAAGCAGAATTATCCGGTGCTCGCCGAAGCCGGCTACCGCGTCATCGTCCCGGACCTGCCAGGCTATGGTGCGTCGGACAAGCCGGAAACCCTCTACACCCTGGACTTCTTCGTCGGCGCCTTGAGCGGTTTGCTCGATGCCCTGGATATCCAGCGCTGCGTGCTGGTGGGCAACTCGCTGGGCGGCGCCATCGCCATCAAGCTGGCGCTGGAGCAGCCTGGGCGGGTCAGCCGACTGGTGCTGATGGCCCCCGGCGGCCTGATGGAAAAAGAGCAGTATTACCTGCAGATGGAAGGCATCCAGAAGATGGGCGCCGCCTTTGCCAATGGCGAGTTGAACGATGCCGCGGGGATGCGCCGCCTGCTCAGCCTGCAATTGTTCGATGCGTCGCTGATCAGCGATGAGACCGTCGCTGAGCGGGTCGCCGTGGTCCAGCAGCAGCCGACCTGCGTGCTGTCGACCATGCAGGTGCCGAACATGGCGTCGCGTCTGGCCGAGTTGCAATGCCCCATTCTGGGTTTCTGGGGCATGAACGACAAGTTCTGCCCGGCTTCCGGGGCGCAGACGATGCTGGCTGCCTGCAGCCGGATCCGCTTCATCATGCTCAGCGAATGTGGCCATTGGGTCATGGTCGAGCACCGTGAATTGTTCAACCGCGAATGCCTGGCGTTCCTTGAGGAGGCCCGCCCATGAGCGAGCAATTGCGCCGCCAGTATGGCGAAGAGCTTTATCAGGCACTGCTGAGCGGTAAGACGCTGGCGCCGCTGACCGAGCGCTGGGAGCAGATCAGCATCGAAGATGCCTACCACATATCGCTCTACAGCATCGAACGCCGCGTGGCCGCGGGTGACAGCATCGTCGGCAAGAAAATCGGGGTGACCTCGACGGCGGTACAGCGGATGCTCAATGTGCATCAGCCGGACTTTGGTTTTATCACCAAGGAGATGTCTTTCGCCGATGGCGCACAGATTTCCCTGTCCGCCAACAAGCTGATCCAGCCGCGCGCCGAAGGCGAAATCGCCTTCAAGCTCAAGCACGACCTGGTCGGCCCCGGTGTCACCGAAGCCGACGTGCTGGCGGCCACCGAGTACGTGATGCCGTGCTTCGAAATCGTCGACTCGCGGATTCACGACTGGCGCATCCGTATTCAGGACACCGTGGCCGATAACGCCTCCTGCGGCGTGTTCGTACTGGGCGATACCCAGGTCGACCCACGCGAGCTGGACCTGCCCAACCTGCACATGAAGGTGTTCAAGAACGGTGAGCAGATCAGCGAAGGCCTGGGCTCTGCGGTGCAAGGCAACCCGCTGACTGCCGTGGCCTGGCTGGCCAACACCCTGGGAGCCTTCGGCATTCCCTTCAAGGCCGGTGAAATCATCCTTTCCGGTTCACTGGTGCCGCTGGAGCCAGCGCGTGCCGGCGACAGCTTTTCCCTGACCATCGACGGCCTGGGCAGTGCCCGGGTGTCCTTCTGCGCCTGACTTGCGGGGTAGTAATTTCAATGAGCAAGAAACTGAGAGCGGCCATTATCGGCCCGGGCAATATCGGCACCGACCTGCTGATGAAAATGTGTCGATCGGAGTGGATCGAGCCGGTCTGGATGGTCGGCGTCGACCCTGAATCCGAAGGCCTCAAGCGCGCTCGGGAAATGGGGATCAAAACCACTGCCGGTGGTGTCGACGGGCTGCTGCCCCATGTGCTCGACGATGATATCCGCATTGCCTTCGATGCCACCTCGGCTTACGTACATGCCGAAAACAGCCGCAAGCTCAATGAGCTGGGCGTGATCATGATCGACCTCACCCCGGCGGCCATCGGCCCGTTCTGTGTGCCGCCGGTGAACCTCAAGGAGCACGCGGCTTCCCTGGCGCTGAACGTCAACATGGTGACGTGTGGCGGCCAGGCGACCATTCCCATGGTCGCGGCCGTGTCGCGGGTCCAGCCAGTGGCGTACGGTGAGATCGTCGCTACTGTGTCTTCCGGTTCCGTGGGCCCGGGCACTCGCCAGAACATCGATGAATTCACCCGCACAACCGCTGGCGCCGTCGAGAAGATCGGTGGTGCACGGCGCGGCAAGGCAATCATCGTCATCAACCCGGCCGAGCCGCCGCTGATGATGCGCGACACCATTCACTGCCTGACCGATGAAGAGCCGAACCAGGACGCCATCCGTACCTCGGTGCTGGAGATGGTCAAGGAAGTGCAGCGCTACGTACCTGGCTACAAATTGATCAACGGGCCGGTCTTCGATGGCCGCAAGGTGTCGATCTTTATCGAGGTCGAAGGCCTCGGCGACTTCCTGCCCAAATCCGCCGGTAACCTCGACATCATGACCGCCGCCGGTCTGCGTACTGCCGAGATGTTCGCCGAAGAAGCCCACAAGGGCGCCCTGCAACTGCCCGCCCGTTGAGTGGAGAACTGCCATGAATTTGCAAGGTAAGAGCGTCCGTCTGCATGACATGAGCCTGCGCGACGGCATGCACGCCAAACAGCATCAGATCAGTCTGGAGCAGATGATCGCGGTGGCCACCGGACTTGATGCCGCAGGTGTGCCACTGATCGAGATCACCCATGGCGACGGCCTCGGTGGTGCTTCGTTGAACTACGGCTTTCCGGCCCACAGCGACGAGGAATATTTCTCGGCGGTGATCCCGAAGCTCAAGCAGGCCAAGGTATCCGCGCTGCTGCTGCCAGGCATCGGCACCCTCGACCATCTGAAAATGGCCCATGAACACGGTGTTTCGACCATTCGTGTCGCCACTCACTGCACTGAAGCCGATGTCTCCGGCCAGCACATCGGCATGTCGGCCAAGATGGGGCTGGATACCGTTGGCTTCCTGATGATGGCGCACATGGTCAGCGCGGAAAAACTGCTCGAGCAGGCCCGTCTGATGGAAAGCTACGGCGCCAACTGCATCTACTGCACCGACTCGGCCGGCTACATGCTGCCCGATGAAGTCAGCGAGAAAATCGGCGTCCTGCGTGCAGGCTTGAATGCCGGCACCGAAGTCGGTTTCCACGGCCACCACAACATGGGCATGGCGATTGCCAACTCGCTGGCAGCCATCGAGGCAGGGGCTGCTCGGATCGACGGTTCGGTCGCCGGGCTGGGCGCCGGCGCCGGTAACACGCCGCTGGAAGTGTTCGTTGCGGTGCTCGAACGCATGGGCGTCAACAGCGGCATCGACCTGTACCGGATCATGGATGTCGCCGAGGACCTGGTGGTGCCGATGATGGACCATCCGATCCGCCTCGACCGCGATGCGCTGACCCTGGGCTACGCCGGTGTCTACAGCTCGTTCCTGTTGTTCGCCAAGCGCGCCGAGCAGAAGTACGGCATCGCTGCCCGCGACCTGCTGGTGGAGCTGGGTCGTCGCGGAACCGTGGGTGGGCAGGAAGACATGATCGAAGACCTGGCGCTGACCCTGTCACGCGCACGGGGCTGAAACCTTTTTGCCGTGGGAGCGACCCTGGTCGCGAAAGGTCTGGAGTCGCATCCGACCTTCGCGACCAGGGCCGCTCCCACGGCTTCTTTTTTCTCGTTCCCACGCTCTGCGTGGGAATGCCTTGCCAGACGCTCCGCGTCGACTTGCACAATTCTCAGGGCATCAGGTTGCGTACCACGGGTGGATAACAAGCGATGTTCATGCTGGCGCAACTGCTGAGGCTGGTAATGCGATAGGGTTCATTCTTGATGAGTTGGCACAGGCTGGCAGAACTGCCGGCGCAGAGGAGGACCAGAAAGGCGTAGGAACGGATTCGCATGGCGAGCCTCGGTACTGATTTTATTGTTGTGAAATCACCTTATTGCCCTCGCCAGAAAACGGCCTCGTCCAAACGGACTATGCGCCACAGCGGCCGATCAGCGGCTCATCCACGCCTGGCCAGGGCACCCATGGCCATGAACAGCGCAGCAATCGCCCGGGCCTCATGCAGCTCGCCACGGGCGACCAGGTCGGGGATCTGCGCCAGGGGTACGCGAATGCACTCCAGTGGCTCTGGCTCGTCGCCGTCCAGCTGGCAGGGACTCAGATTTTCGGCCAGGACCACCCTGTAGCGATGACACAGATGCCCGGGCGCCAGGGTCAACTCGCCCAGCTCGCTGAGTCGTCCGGCGCGCAGTCCGACTTCTTCGATCAGCTCGCGTTGCGCCGCCTGCAGATAATCCTCGTCCGGTTCGGCGCCGCCCTTGGGCAGGCCCAGCACGGTTTTCTCCACGCCCACGGCATATTCGCGAACCATCAACACATGCAACGGATCGGGCATCGCCACCAGCATCACCGAGCGGTAGCCGGTGCCGCGCAGGCGCTCATAGACGCGTTGCTGGCCATTGCTGAATTGCAGGTGCAGGGCTTCGATCTGGAAATGGCCGCTTTCGGCCAGCAGTTCGGTCTTGAGGATGGTCGGACAGTTGCGCATGTGCTGCCCCCCGCTGTGGGGAAGGTTTGGAAGTCTCTACTGTGCGCCGAGGTCCGGCGGCCGCCATCGTCCAAGCGGACGATGGCGTCCAAGGCTGACGTGTCTAAACATAAATCCCTGTGGGAGCTGGCTTGCCAGCGATAGCATCACCGCAGTGTTCCAGACAGACCGCGTCGCCTGCATCGCTGGCAAGCCAGCTCCCACAGGAGGTCAGTTCCCACAGAAGGTCAGCATGACCCTTGCCTGCATTATCCAAGCGTCGCCACGCTGCGCAGGATCAACCGCACCAACATGGTCTGGCGAGTCACCCCGGTTTTGGAGAACGTCGAGCGCAGGTGTGCCCGTGAAGTGTTGCGGCTGATGCCCAGCTCCTCGGAGGCTTCGTCCAGGGTCAGGCCGTTGGCCAGCAGCATCGCCAGCTGGGTTTCGGCCGGGGTGAAGTCGAACAGGGCGCGGACGATCTCTTGTGGGGCGCTGGATTGTTGTTCCGGGTCGCTGATGAAGATCACCACCGTCGGGCACTGTTTGCCTTCGCTCCAGGCCGCCAACGGTACCGAGCGGACGATGATGCCCAGGTCCGCGCGCCCCGAAGGCCGTTGCACGCGCAGGGCTTCGACCACCGAGGGGTTGCTGCTTTTTTGCGAGAGCAGCGACTGTTTCACCAGGCGGCGAAACTCCTGGGTATCACGGGCCGTGCCGACCTGCAGGCCATCGTTGACCAGTTTGATCCCGTCTTTTTCCTGGATCAGCCGGTCAGCAACCTGGTTGGTCTGCAGCACTTTGCCGGCTTCGTCGAGGATGATGGTACCCACTGCCATTTGATCCACCGCACCGGCATAAAGGTTGCGTTCGGCTTCGATACGGTTGAGCTGCATGTGGATCTTGATCGAGCGTTCCAGGTGCGGAATGAACTCCGCCAGCAAGGCCTTCTCTTCATCGCCAAAGGCCTTGTCGTCGCGGCCGCGACTGATGCGGATGCGGCACTGGGCGCCGTCGCAGGTGTTGATGTCGGCGCCAAGGACCTGGAACACATCCACAGGCTCCATGAAATTCTTGTAGAACTCGCAGTTTTGCCAATCGTCGTTGGAGACGAATTCGGCCAGGGTAACGACCTGGCGGTTGGGCAGGTCGACGAACGGGTCGAGGGTGAAAAAATGTTTGTTATAGGATGCCGTCGCTTCGGTCGAGGTGCCGGTGGTATTGACCATCAGCCCGTCCACCTGAGCACTCGGCGGGCGCAGGATGAAGGTCACGAACTTGCTTTGCAGGTAAACATTGAGCTGGTTGAGGAAGGTCGCCCAGGGAATGTTCTCCAGCGGCCCCTGATAGAGGTTGCCGACCAATTCACTGAATGTCTTGAGGCTGAGGGACTGCTGCATAGGAGAACCGTTTTTATTGTTGGCGTTGGCAAGGGTCGAGAACAAGCGCCGTCTTCGACCCAGCGCAGCGCCCTGGCACGGGGCCTGACGGGCGCAACAGGTGTGCCCGTCAGACCGCGCAGCCGGTGTCAGACGCGTTCGCGGGCGCGCACGACAAACCGCTTGGTTTCTTCGACATCGACCGGCAGTGCGGCGACGTCGGTGTAGAACTGCTCGTACCAGCGACGCAGTTGATACACCGGGCCGTCGCCATCGCACAGCAGTGGGTTGTCGACCCGGGTCTTGGTGTGCCAGATGGCCACGTCTTCGTAGAAGGCTTCCTGTGCCTGCTCCACGTAAGCCTTGGCCATCGCCTGGTTCTGCTCTTCGCTGAGCCCCGGGATCTTTTTCACCAGTACGCCGTAGCGCAGGGTGAAGCTGTCCAGGTCGATCGGCACATGGCAGTTGAGCAGGATCGAGTGGATTTCCTGGCCATTCATGGCGCCGGTCATTTCAGTGATCTGGTAGGCGGGGCCGAAGTAGGTGGCCACGGTGCTCAGTTCACTGTCGCCGGACAGGCGCGCGCTGGTACCGCGCATGAATTGAGTTGCCGTATGACCCTGAAAGACGTTGCTGAACTCGTCCAGATCGGTGCCATGCACCGTATCGAAGTGCGCCATGTCAGCGATGTTATCGATCAGCTCGCGGCAGTTTGTATCGATTTTCAGCTCGGCGACTTCCCACACAGCCCATTCGTCGTTGAAGCACGCATCGATACGCGGGATGCGCTGCTCGGCGATCGGCGGGTTGCCTTCGGGGTCGTTCCAGATGAACAGCAACTGGTTTTCTTCCATGATCGGCCAGCTTTTGATTTTGGCCCGTGGTGGAATGCGCTTGGCATAGGGAATGTCATCGCAGACGCCATCGGCGCCCCAGCGCCAGGAGTGAAACGGGCAGCGGATCGAGTTGCCTTCGACGCAGCCGGTGCTCAGATCGGCGCCCATGTGTGGGCAATAGCCGTCGAGAATGTTCAGTTGCCCGTCATCGCCCTGGAAGGCCACCAGGCGGGTGCCGAACACGTCCAGGCGATGGGCCTTGCCGTCGCGGTATTGCGCGGCCAGGCCCAGGCAGTGCCAGCCACGGGCATAGCGGTCTTCCAGCAGTTTTGTTTCGATGCGGTGCAGGGTACTCATCTTTTTGTTCTCCGGAGGTATCACGGGTTGGGCTACCTCGGGCTCTGACTCAGGCAAGTCGGCAGGTAGCGCTTGTGCACACAAGGGATTCTGCCGCGCCTGCGCAGGAGGGCATCGTCTGAACGGACGATGGCTGCTTGACGGTGGGCGGCTCTACTGGCGACACCCAATGTTCCCAAAGACTCGATTCAAGGAGGCGCCCATGCCGCTCGACAGTCAGATCGCCGCTGTGCTCCAGCAATTCAGTGCCGCGCCGGAGCCGGACTACAGCACGCTTGATGCCGTGCACTATCGTCAGTTCGCCGACAACATGCTGGCCCCCGTTCCCGGCGAAACCATGGCCGAAGTGCGCGACCTGCGCGTAGGCGGTGCCGAGGGTGAACTAGATGCGCGCCTGTACCGGCCACTGGATCAGCAAGACTTGCCGCTACTGGTGTTCTTCCATGGTGGCGGCTTCGTGATCGGCACCCTCGACACCCATGACGATCTTTGCCGTTCCCTGGCAAAGCAGGTCGGGGCAGTGGTGGTGTCGGTCGCCTACCGGCTGGCACCGGAAGCCAGGTTCCCGGCAGCACCGCTCGATTGCTTTGCTGCGACCTGCTGGCTGGTCGAACACGCCGCTGAGCTGGGTTTTGATGGCCGTCGCCTGGCCGTCGCCGGTGACAGTGCCGGGGGCAATCTGGCGCTGGCCGTGAGCCGCCAGGCGGCGCAACGGCAGGGGCCGAAGATCAGTTACCAGTGCCTTTTCTATCCGGTGACCGATGGCCGCTGCGACAGTGCGTCTTACCAGGCATTCGCCGAGGGTTACCTGCTTTCGCGGGCGATGATGGGCTGGTTCTGGCAGCAGTACCTTGTGGAACCCGGACAAATCGACGATCCCCTGGCCTCTCCGCTGGCTGCCGATTCTGTGACAGGGTTGCCTCCCACGACCCTGATCACCGCTGAGTTCGATCCGTTGCGCGACGAGGGCGAGGCATTTGCCCAGCGCCTGCTGGAGGGCGGCGTGCCGACACGTGTCGAACGTTGCGACGGCATGGTGCATGGTTTTATCAGCATGGCGCCATTCGTTGAGCGCGCAGCTCAGGCACTGGCAGCTGCGGCTGCCGACGTGCGCAGGGCGCTCAATTGAACGGCGCGGCGAGTGTGCAGTTCGACAGCGTGCCACAGCTGATCGAAGCCTTGCGTGCCGGCGAGATGGTGGTCATTACCGATGACGAGAACAATGGTGAAGGCTCATTGCTGATGGCGGCCGAGCAGGTCGATGCGGCGGCAGTGACCTTCATGGCCGTGCAGGCGCGCGGGTTGATCTGCCTGGCCTTGACCGAACAGCGCTGCGGCGTGCTCGGCCTGGACTTGATGGTGCCCAATTCAAGGGCATCCCATGGCATGGGCTTCACCCGGTCGATCGAGGCAGCCACCGGTGTATCCACGGGCATCTCGGCTGCCGATCGGGCTCGCTCGATTCAGGTTGCCGTGGCCCCGGGCAGTGGCCCCACCGATCTGGTCCAGCCAGGTCACATCTTTCCGGTGCAGGCCTTGTCGGGCGGCGTCATGCAGCGCGCCGGGCATGTGGAAGCCGCCTGCGACCTGACCCGCCTGGCCGGCTTGCAGCCGGCAGCAACGCTGGTGAGCATCCTCAACGAAGAGGGTGAACTGGCGCGGGGTGCCGAGTTGCATGCATTCGCCAGAGAGCATGGATTACGCATCGGCAGCATCGTCGACCTGATTCACTACCGCATCTGTCATGAAGGGACCATCCATCGCTCGGGTGTCTATCCCTTGCATACGCGCCACGGTGAATTCCAGGTGATGACTTACCAGGACACCTACCAGGGCCAATTGCACCTGGCGCTGGTCAAGGGACGCATCAGCAGCAGCGAAGCGACGCTGGTGCGGGTACAAAGCATCGAGACGCTGCGTGATGCCCTGGGCTGCGAGACCGAAGGCGGGCCGCAGCAGTGGAACCTGGAGCGTTCGCTGGCCAGCATTGCAGCGGCCGGCTGTGGCGTGGTGGTGTTGCTGGCGCAGAAGGAAACCCCGGAAGGGGTGCTCGAGCAATTGCGTCATCGCAGTGGCGGCAAGCCCCGGCCGCCGCAGTTTCCGCAACGCACGGTTGGCATCGGTGCGCAGATCCTGCGCGATCTGAATGTGCGCAAGATGCGCTTGCTCAGCTCGCCCATACCTTACAAGGCTGTGGCGGGGTTTGATCTGGAAGTGACTGAGTTTGTGCCTTTTCAGGCTTTGACAGAGTGATTGTATGGCGACCGCTTGCGCGGTCGATCGCTGGCAAGCCAGCTCCCACAGGGAAAATGCACCGCCCAACCCTGTGGGAGCTGGCTTGCCCGCGATCGGCCGCAAAGCGGCCGCCTGCAATATGTAATCAGGGCTTGATGCCGTTCAGCATCTCTCGGGCTTGCTCCTGCAATTCGCCAGGCGCCGTCATCCCCCCATCAATCACCGTAATCACCGCATTCCCCTGCCACAACTGATAGGCATCGGCCTGCTGCTGTTCGGCCGTCGGCGTCGGAGGCGCAACCAGATTGGCGCGCACGATGCCATCGCCGCCGCGCACGGATGTGAAATTGACGCGATCCCAGGTGCCGATCGGGGCGTAGCTGACGCCTTTGACTTCTGCTGCAGCCAGGGCCGGGTAGTTGATGTTCAACCCGTTGCTGCCGGGCAAGCCGAGAACGTTCAATTTTCCTTTGGATGCTGCGCCTGCCGCCACGGCCTTCTGGATCACCTGCACGGCAAACTGCGCGGTGTCATCCATGGCGTCGAGGGTCTTGCGGTAGCCGGCCTGCTGATCGCGCATGATCAGCTCCATGTCGATCGCGGTGGAAACGGCCACGGCCGGCACGCCCTTGAACATGGCGCGCACGGCAGCGTTCAGGGTGCCGGACATTTGCGTCAGCGGGCCGACGTTTTCGCCAAAGTTGGTGCCCGACACCACCAGGTCCGGACGGTTATCCTTGAGCAGTACGTCGAGGCCGACGTTGACCGCATCCACCGGTGTGCCAATGGCGGAGGTCTTGCCTGCAGGCGGGGTGTAGCCCTCGGGCGGGCCGACACAGAATTTGTGCGCATCAAGCTCGGTCACGGCCAGGGCCTGCCCCGGGCTGACCACGCTGGCGGCGCTGATGCCGCTGCTGTCGTTCAACGGGCCGACCAGGGTCACCTGGTGGCCGGCCGCCGTCAGCGCCTGGTACATCGCATTGATGCCCGGAGCGCGGCAACCGTCGTCGTTAGTCAGGAGAATGTTCAAGGCATTGGCCTGCAGCGTGAGGCCGGCACTGGCCATGGCAATGACGCCAGTGAGCAGTTTGTTCATGGAGGTCTCCGAAAGGGCGCGCCCCGGCCGAACGAGTCGGCCGGGGCGGCGGGGTTTAGCGGGTACCGAGCTTGCGCAGGTTGCCGGCGGTGAAGTCGTCGTCGACGAAGTTGCTGGCATTGAGCTTGGCAGGTTTCTGATCGACCAGCATGCGGTCGACGAGATAGGAGCCCACGATCAGGTCATGGTAGATGCCCAGGCGGGCATGGAAGCGCTGGATGTCGTAGGCGTAGATCGAGGTCTGCATGTTGGTGCGCCACAGTTGCCCACGGCTGTCGTAGTTGTCTGCCAGGGTGGCTGCCCAGCTGTCCTCGTCCAGGTAGATCACACGCTTGGCATAGATGTGCCGTGCGTTTGGCTTGAGCGTGGCCTGTACCACCCAGACGCGGTGTTTCTCGTAGCGCATGACATCGGGGTTGATGTGGCCAGTGGTCGACAGGACCTTTTCGACGTTTACGTCAGGCTCGTCGATCTTGTAGTTGTTGTACGGAATGTAGATTTCTTTTTTACCGACGATGGACCAGTTGTAGCGATCCGGCGCGCCGTTGAACAGACGGTCTTCGTCATAGACACGGAAACCGCCCGCACCGCTTGGCGAATCGTAGCCCACGGTCGGCGCGCGGCGCACGCGGCGTTGACCCGGGGTGTATTGCCAGGCCTGGCGAGGCTCGGCGGTGGCGTTGATGAACTCGTGGCCGACGACAATCTCACCTTTCTTGCGCACCGGCTCCAGGGTGGTGAGCAAGAAGTGCGAGAGGATCCCGCCCGAAGAGTCCAGGTTCTTTTGCGGGTCGGACCACACCGAGAAAATCTTGTAGTCGACCTTTTCCATTACCCGGTTGTTGTCGGGATAGATCACCGCCTGCTGGTACACGGCCTCTTCGGTGCGGGCACGCCCTTGCATGGTGTGGTTGAGGATCAGTTCGTTGCCGGTTTTCGGGATCGGGAACGGCGAGGCGCCGAAAGCATTGTTGGTATCGTTGCCGTCGTTGGTGGCTTCGGCGGTGACGGCGTTTTTCTTGATGTCCTCTTCAGTGGTCTGATCGACCCGGAAATCGCGATGGCTCGGGTAAACCGGCATCTTGAAGGAGTCCGGGTAGCGCTTGAACAGGGCTTTCTGGCCGTCGGTGAGGTTGGCGGCGTACTGATCCATGTTCTGCGCGGTGATGGTGAACAAGGGTTTTTCCGACGCGTACGGATCCGGGTATGACGTGCCGACACCACCGAACTTGAGTCCCGGTGGCAGGCCGCGCCATTTACCGGTCCAGGCCGGAATGCTGCCATCGGCATTGCCGGCTTTTTCCGCGCCCATCGGGGTCAGGTCCTGGCCCAGGCGTGCGGCTTCTTCGTTGCTGACTTTGGCCTGCAGGGCCAGGCTGCTGCCGAGCAGGGCCACGGCCAGGGTAGTGCGCATCCATGTGTGAGTGATTCTAGACATGCTGTGCTCCTCCATCAGGGGCTTCAGAACCGGTATTTGAAGTTGAGGGCGACGTTGTCGCGGTCAGCCAGGGGGGCATTGTTGGCGTTGCCAAGGTAAGCGTTGTAACGGGCCTCCACGGTGAAGTTGCCGAGGTAGCGCCACGAGCTGCCGATGCTCGCGCGGTCATCGCCCTGGCCTGCGTTGATCGAACCGACCATGGCACTGTCGTGCTGCGCGGCGGTGCTGTAGGTGACCGGGACCGACATGTCCCAGCCGCTGAACACGTTGTTGTAATCGAAGGTCGCCTGCACGGTGTAACCCCAGGCATCGCGGTCGTAGACCAGGCTGTCGGTGCCGGGCAGGGTAAAGCCTGGCGCCAGGGTCACCGGCGCAGACTTGTCGTTGTTGAGCACGGTGTTGTAGACGAGCTCGCCGACCAGGGTGGTGTTGTCGGCAAAGGCAGTAGGGCCGACCACATGGATCAGCGAGGTCTGCGCTTGCAGGGTCTCGCCACGTACCGGGCTGGAGAAGCCGTTGTCGACCATCACCGGGGTGCCGTCGCGGTAGCTGACTTCACCGGCGATGCTGGTGTCGCCCAGCACGGTCGAGAAGCTGGCGCCGTACAGGTCGATGTTGTCGAAGTAGCGCACGCGGTAGCGGCCCAGGTCGCTCTGGAAGTCCAGCGACGGGGTCTTGTCGTGGAAGCGCGAGTAGTAGACGCCGAACTCGGTGTTGTTCAGCGACTCGGCCGCATAGGTGAAGGCCACGCCGTACTGGCCGCTGTCGCTTGGCTCGTCGTCCTTGAGGCGCTGGACGAAGCCGGTGGCATCGTTGAAGCCGCCCCTGTCGATGAAGTCGGTGGTGGAGAAGTAGCTGCCGACGCCGAAGATTTCGGTCTTTTCCCATTTGTATTGATAGTAGGCCTGCACATTGAGTGCGTCGGTCAGGCTGAACTGGCCGAACACCTGGCCCACCGGCAGCAGGATCTCCTTGACCTCGACGCCCGGGGTGGTCGACTTGGTGGCGTCAACCGGGCTCTGTGCTGCAGAGATACCGGGGTAGAACAGGCTTTCGCCCCAGTTCACCACCTGGTCGCCCGCACGCAGGTTGAGGCTGTGCCCGCTCAGGTCCCAGGTGCCGTAGACGTAGGCGTCGAGCAGGCGCACGTCGTCTCGGTGCTGGTCGATGGTGGCCTGGGGGAAGCGATCCGGGCGCGAGCAATGGCCGCCGGCGAAGCAGTTGGAGGTGCCGGTGTCGTTATCGTTGCCCTGATCGTAGACGCTGTCGTAGAAGCCGGTCGCCCGCACGAACATGCCGTAGTCGGTACGCCATTTCAGGTTGGCTTCGGTGATGAAGCCAGCGCGATTGTTGATCATGCTGCCTTTGTCGAAGGCGTTGTCACCGTCGTTGCCGTTGGCATTGGCAACCAGCTTGTTATCGCGACCTTCGGTACGCCAGGCCGCGCTGTAGGTCAGCGTGGTATCCCAGTCGAGGCTCAGGTCATCGCTCGGTTGAAAGGTCATTGCATTCGCTTGGCTGCCCAGTCCCCCAGCGAGCAACAGCATGGCCATACGTACGCAAGTGTTAAGTGGTTGTGGGGCGATTGTTGTTTTTATCATGTCGTCCTCATGCCGCGGTCAGGCCAGCCCGACCTGCAGTTCAGGGTTGAGAAGTGAAGCTGGGGCGACTATGGAGTCACCCTTCAGGCGTAACATCGTCCAAGCGGACTAAGCGATATTTGTGAGGGATGCGCGGCGGCGTCTTAGTCCCATTGGACGATGACCACCCAGGCAGGCGCGGCGAACAATCACGAGAACGACCGCACCCGGCCTTGCGCCGGTAGCGGCTTCTTGTCAGTTGGGCCGCCGGGGGAGGTGATCGCATGAACGATGCCGAGATCAAATGGGATGAATGCTGCGATGTGTTGGTGATCGGCTCGGGGGCGGGCGGGATGACCGCTGCACTGCGCGCCCACGATCTTGGTCTCAATGCACTGGTGATAGAAAAGAGCGCCGAATATGGCGGCACTTCAGCCGTGTCGGGTGGTGGTATCTGGATACCCAATAACCACCGTATCAGCGCCCTTGGCGGCAGCGACTCGGCCGAGGAGGCGATTGCCTACATCAAGGCCGTGACCCATGGCGAGATCGATGACGGGCGTATCGAAGCCTATGTCGAGCATGGCCGCGAGATGGTCGAGTACCTTGAAAAACACACCCGTGCGCGCTTTGAAGCGCAACCCCGATATGCCGATTACTACCCTGAAGTGGCGGGCGGCAAACCGGGCTATCGCTCCATGGACCCACAGCCCTTCAATGCCGCTGCCCTGGGCGAAGAGTTCCTGCGCATGCGTGCGCCATCACCCGGTACCCTGATGATGGGGCGCATGGCGATGACCATGAAAGAGGCGCAAGTCCTGCTCTGCCGTGGCAAGGGCTGGCTGGGGCTGACCCTGCGAGTGATGTGGCGTTACTGGAGTGACCGTGAAGGGCGAAAACTGTCGCGCCGCGATCGGTTCCTGACCCTGGGCAATGCCTTGATCGGCGCGCTGCGCTGTTCCTTGCTCGACCGCGGGCTGCCGCTCTGGCTCAACTGTTCGCTGCAGGAGCTGATCATCATCGGTGATCGGGTCGGTGGTGCGCGCGTCTGCCGCGACGGGCAAACATTCAACATCAAGGCGCGTCACGGCGTGATCGTCGCCGCCGGCGGATTCGAGCGTAACCAGGCGATGCGCGCGCAATACCATCCGCAACCCTCGCAGGCCGGCTGGAGTGCAACGCCGCCGAACAATACCGGCGACGGCATACGGGCAGGCCAGGCCATCGGTGCGCGCACGGCGCTGATGAGCCACAGCTGGTGGGCACCCACGACCCATGTGCAGGGCGAGGAAAAACAGCGTGCCTTGTTTGTCGAGCGGACCTTGCCTGGCTGCATCCTGGTCAACTCCGCCGGCGAGCGCTTCGTCAACGAAGCCGCGCCCTACACCGATATCGTTTACGCGATGTACGCCAACAACCGTGAGGGTGCGGTAAGCGTGCCGTGCTGGATGATCTTTGACGCCACGTTCCGTCACAAATATCCCTGTGGCGCGTTGCTGCCGGGCTATGCCCAGCGTGATTGGCAACTGCCCAAGCACCTGCGCAAGTACTTCCATAAAGCCTCCAGCCTGTCGGCGCTGGCGGCAAAAATCGGTGTGGATGCCGCCGGACTGTCACGCACTGTGCAGCGATTCAACGGCATGGCGGTGCAGGGCATCGATAAAGATTTTCACAAGGGTGATTCGCTGTTCGATCGCTATTACGGCGACCCCAATGTACAGCCCAACCCGTGCCTGGCGCCGCTGCTCAAGGGGCCGTTCTACGCGGTTCGCATCGATGCCGGTGACATCGGTACCAAAGGCGGGCTGCTGACGGATGTGCACGCCCGTGTACTGCATGAAGACGGGCAGCCGATCGACGGTCTGTATGCGATCGGCAACAGCGCGGCCTCGATGATGGGGCGTACCTACCCCGGCGCGGGTTCCACCATCGGCCCGGCGATGACATTCGGCTACCGGGCCGCCAATCACATCAAGCACCAGTGCCAGAGCCAACAGGCCCTGGCCATGTCCAGGAGTGGAAGATGAGTACAGAACGCAGTCAGGTTGCTGTTGTTACCGGTGCCAGCCGGGGTGTCGGCCAGGGTATCGCCCTGGCGCTCGGCGCCGCCGGCATGACGGTCTACGTCACCGGGCGCGCCCCGGCGCAAGGAGGTTCCAACTTGTATGGGCGCCCCCTCAATGGTTCGCTGGAAGAAACGGCAGCGGCCATTACCGCTGCCGGTGGCCGCGGCATCGCCGTGGTCTGTGACCATGGCGACGATGCCCAGGTGCAGGCGCTGTTCGCCCAGGTCGAGCGCGAGTGCGGGCACCTGGATTTGCTGGTGAACAATGCAGCCTTTATCCACGACCGATTGATCGAGCCGGGACCGTTCTGGGAAAAGCCCCTGGACCTGGTGCGGATCATCGATGTCGGCCTGCGTTCGGCCTACGTCGCCAGCTACCATGCCGCGCCACTGTTGCTGCGTAGTGAGCGCGCACTGGTGTGTTTCACTTCGTCGTTCGGTGCCGGTTGCTACATGCACGGGCCGGCCTATGGCGCGCAGAAGGCTGGTTGCGACAAGCTGGCAGCGGATATGGCCATCGATTTCGAAAACCATGACGTGGCCGCGCTGTCACTCTGGCTCGGCCCGCAACTGACCGAGCGCACGCGTATCGCCGGCGAGCAGCATGGCGAGCAGTACAAGGCTTTTCTGGCACAGGCGGAGACGCCGGAGTTCAATGGGCGGGTGATTCATGCGTTGCTCAATGATCCGGAGTTGATGAAGTATTCCGGGCAGACGTTGATCACTGCCGAGATCGCGCCGGGGTATGGGATCAGTGAGGCCGAAGGGCGTCAGCCGCCTTCGCATCGGGCGATGTTGGGGGATCCGCGCCAACAACATCCTGCTCGGGTGGTCTGAAGGGCCTCATCGCTGGCAAGCCAGCTCCCACAAGGGGCTAGGCTTGCCATATCATGTGTGAACAACCTGGGACCCTGTGGGAGCTGGCTTGCCAGCGATAGGGCCCTCAAGGCCGCAAAAATCTACACCATCTCCCGCAACGCATTCTTGGTCACCTTCCCCGCCGCATTCAGCGGCATGGCCTCCAGCACCTGCACCCTGCGCGGCACTTTATAGTTGGCCATCTGCTCCCGACACCAGGCAATGAACTGCGCCGTGTCGATCACCTGGCCCGGTGCCGGCAGCAGGAAGGCCATGGCCACCTCGCCCATGCGCTCATCGGGAATGCCGATCACCGCCGCCTGGGCTACGCCCGGGTAGTGCAGCAGGCATTGCTCGATCTCCGCCGGGTAGACGTTGAAACCACCCGTGATGAACATGTCCTTGAGGCGATCGGTGATGCGCAGGTAGCCGTCTTCGTCGAGCACGCCGATGTCGCCGGTATGCAGCCAGCCCTCGGCATCGAGAAGCTCCTGGCTGGCTTGCGGGTTGTTGAGGTAACCCTGCATCAGGTTGTAGCCGCGTATCAGCACTTCGCCGGGTACGTTGGCCGGTTGGGTGTGACCGGTGCTGCTCACGCAGCGGATCTCGACGCCTGGCATCGCACGGCCACTGGTGGTGGCGACCCGCTCCGGAGAGTCGCCGGGGCGGCAGATCGTGGCAAAACCGCAGACTTCGGTGAGGCCATAAGCGGTGACGATGGTGGCAAAGCCCAGCTCGTCGCGCATGCGCCAGACCATTTCCACGGGAATCGCCGCCGCGCCGGTCACGGCCACGCGCAGTGAGGACAGGTCGTAATCGCCGCGTTGCGGATGGGCGAGCAGCGATTGATAGAGAGTCGGTGGCCCGGGCAACACGGTGATGCGCTCGCGCTGCACGCATTCCAGCACCGCCTGCACATCGAATACCTGCTGCGGCACGATGGTGCAGCCACGCATCAGCGCGGCCAGCCAGCCAGCCTTGTAGCCGAAGGAGTGGAAGAACGGATTGACGATCAGGTAGCGATCGCCTTCACGCAGGCCGACCACTTCACTCCAGTCCCGCACGATGCGCAGGTTTTGCCCGTGCTGGGTCATCACGCCCTTGGGTTTGCCGGTGGTGCCCGAGGTGAACAGCAGGTCGGACAATGCTTGCGGCCCTACGGTCTGCTCGCGGGATTGCAATGCCGTTTCGGGAACCTCGGCGGCAAGGGCGAGAAAGTCGTCCCAGGCCAGGGTGCCCGGTCCGTTGCCGCGCAGGCTGATGATATGGCGCAGGTCCGGCAGGTCTTCGGCGGCCAGCATGCCCGGGTAATTGGTGCCCAGGAAATCACCGATGGCAAACAGCACGCAGGTAGAACTCTCGCGCAAGATGTAGCCCGCCTCGGCGCCCTTCATCCGCGTGTTGAGCGGCACCAGGGCGGCGCCGACACTCTGCAAGGCGCCGGCGGCGACGATCCATTCCCAGATGTTCGGCGCCCAGACGGCCACCCGGTCTCCGGCCTGCACGTTCAGCGCCAGCAGGGCACGGGCGCCTTGCTGGCGCAGTTGGTCGAGTTGGCGGTAGCTGATCCGTCGCCCCGCGTCGTCGATGGCCAGGCTGTCGCCATAGGCCTGGGCTGCGTTGACGAAGAGTTGTGCGATGGTCAGAGCGTTTTCGACGGGCGGCATGGTGCCTCCTCAGCAGAGGATGAATACGGAAGGAAACAGGCCGGGCAGGGCACCCGGCGGGGTGCACGCTTAAGCGGCGGGCGGGGCGAAGCGGCGACCGGCGGAGAAGCCGCCATCGACCGCAATCATTTGCCCGCTGACGAAAGAAGACTCGTCCGAGGCCAGGAACAGTGCGACGTTGGCCACCTCTTCCGGTTGCCCGGAGCGGTTGAGCATGTGTTGCGAAGCGAAGAAGGCGTGGAAGGCTTCCTGTTCGCGCACCATGGTGGTCATCGGCGTTTCGATCAAACCCGGGCACAGGCCGTTGACACGGATGTTGGCGTAGCCGTAGTCGATGGCCATGGAGCGGGTCAGTTGATTGATCCCACCTTTGGAGACGTTATAGGCGACGTTGCCATCGCAGCCCTGCAGGCCGAAGATCGAGCCGATATTGATGATCGAGCCGCTGCGCTGGGACTCCATCTGGGCCAATACGTACTTGCTGGTGAGCATGCTGCCGGTCAGGTTGATATCCAGCACCCGCTGCCAGTTGGCGGTGGTGGTCTGGGTGACGCTGCCCTGGTCGGCGACGCCGGCGGCGTTGACCAGTACGTCGATGCGACCAAAGCGGCTGATGACTTCGGTCATCACCTGCTGGACCTGCGCTTCATCGCGCACGTCCAGGGTCATGAACAGGCCGGGGAAATCCGCTGGTGCATTGCCGATGTCCAGCCCCACAACCTGCGCACCTTCAGCGACGAAACGGCGTACGCAAGCCAGGCCGATACCCGACGCACCACCCGTGACGACCGCGACCTTGTTCTGCAAACGAGCCATAACTGAACCTCTTTTGTTGTTGTGGGCCATGTACCTGCTGCCGAGTCTAACCGCAGGTAGGGCTTGGGTGATCGTCCGTTGAGACTATTGGCCGAAGGGCGTTCAGTCCGGGAACTTCAGCCGCACCCGGGCGCCGGTCGGTCGGCTCTGGCAGGCCAGGGTCCAGCCCTCGGCCAGCTCCTTGGCGCTGAGTACGTCATTGCGCGCCAATTGGGTTTCGCCCTCCTGGATGGTGCACATGCAGGCGCCGCAGAATCCTTCTTCGCAGGAAAAAGGCACTTCCAGGCCAGCGGCCTTGCAGCTTTGCAGGAGGGTATCGCCGGGACGACAGGCGATCTCGTGCCGTTGGCCATCAAGCTCGACGATCAACGCTTCGCACGCCGAGTCGGCCGCGGCAGCGCGGGCCAGTGCCTCTTGAGCCAGCACCTCGTCGGGGTCCGGCGGGGATACGAAACGCTCCACATGGATACGTACGGCTGCCTCGCCCAAGGCAAGCAGCGTGCTCTCCACGGTATCCATGAATGGGCCGGGGCCGCAAATGAAATAGTCGCCGGCACTATGGCCGCGAACCAGTTGGCGCACCTGTGCATCGGTCAGGAACCCTTGCACCGAATCCAGGATATGCACCACTTCCAGACGTTCCGGATTGGCCTTGGCGAGCTGGCGCAGTTCATCGCGGAAAATTACCGAGGCTTCGTCGCGATTGGCATAGATGAGCTTGATCGGTCGCGCGCTGGTTTGCAGCGACGACTTGAGAATGGAGAAAACGGGAGTGATCCCTGAACCACCTCCGAACAGCACCAGTGGTCGCTCGTTGTCCGCCTGACGCTCGTCCAGATGAAAATGCCCCGCCGGCGGCAGCACTTCCAGCCAGTCGCCGACCTGCACCTGCTGGTTCATCCAGTTTGAAACGCGACCGCCATCGACGCGCTTGATCGTCACCTTGGGCCGGGCATCGCACACTGGCGAGCTGGCCATGGAATAACAGCGGGTCAACAGCTTGCCGGCGCAAGGCACGCGAAAGCTCAAGAACTGTCCCGGCTTGTAGCGGAACCGTTCGCGCAGAGACTCTGGAACGTCAAACACCAGCGAGCGGGCATCGGCGGTCTCATCGATCACCGCGCAGACTTGCAGGCGGTAGCTGCCGCTCGCCGATTGTTCGGTGGGGTTCAGGTTCAGCTGTTGCGTGCCCATACTCACCTCTACCTCAGATGCCGCTGATCAGTTGCGCGTTATCGACGCGAATTTCGGCGCCGTTGACGAAACGCGACTCATCGGCGGCAAGGAACAGCACCACGTTGGCGATATCCAACGGCGCGCACATGCGGTTCATCGGGTCCTGGTCCAGCACTTCCTGAGGGATCGGCTGGCCGCCGGCCAGGGCCTGGGTCATTGGCGTGTTGACGCCGTCCGGGTGCACGCTGTTGCAGCGGATGCGATAACCCTTCTGCTTGCAATGCAGGGCAATGGAACGGGTCATCGCTGCCACCGCACCCTTGGAAGCGGAATAGGCACAGAACATCGGCATGGCGCCCAGTGCTGCGACCGAGGACATGTTGATGATCGAGCCGCCGCCGGTTTCCTTCATGGCTTCGATGGCGTACTTGCAGCCAAGGAAGTAGCCGTCGCCGTTGATCTTCTGCACCTTCTGCCACAGCTCCAGGGTGGTGTCTTCGATGCTGCCGAGCGCCAGGATGGCGGCGTTGTTGACCAGTACATCGAGACGGCCGAAGTGCTGCACCGTGGTCTTGATCACCTGTTGCCAATCGCTTTCGCTGGCAATGTCATGGCGGATGAACAGGGCGTTGCTGCCGATTTCGGCGGCCACCTGGCGACCGGCCTCTTCATTGAGGTCGGTGATGACCACCTTGGCGCCTTCGCGGGCCAGCAGCAGGGCGTCTTCGCGACCGATGCCGCTGGCGGCGCCGGTGACGATACAAACCTTACCTTCTACACGTTGCATTGTTGTTCTCCTGATCGTGCGATTTGAAACCCGGTCAGCCTGCTGCGGCGAGGGAAGGGGCGGGAGCTGCGGTGGTGGTGTAGTGACCGTCGAGATAAACCAGCGGGGTGATGGTGGCGCTGGTGTGGATCTGCAGGATGCGACCGATGAAGACGGTGTGGGTGCCGTAGCTGAACTGACCGTCCTGACGGCAGAGGATCGCCGACTGGGCATCGCCCAGGTAAGGAATTCCTTCGGCGCTGGTCAGCCAGTTACCGCGGCCGAAGCGCGCTTCGCCCTTGATCGCGCCGCTGCACAGGTGGGCCAGGTCCTGTTGCTCGAGCCCGAGGATGTTCACGCAAAAATCCGCGCCGGCCTCAAGGGCGGCATGGGGCGAGGCAGTCTTGTTCACGCAGATCAACAGCGATGGTGGCTCGGTACTCAACGAGTCGACCGCCGTGGCCGCCATGGCAAACCGCTCGGTGCCGTTGCTGGTGCTGATTATGGTGACCGACTTGGCGAGGCGGCGCATGGCCTGGAGCATGTCGGCTTTCAGATTGTTGTCATTCATCGCACGGCCCTCTGGTTGTGCATGGAGTGCGATGAATTCTTGCAACGACGTCAATCGGCAACATCGTCCGAGGGGACTAGTCGACTGACACCTGCGCCGGCATGGTCCGTTTGAGGGATGTTGGCGCGTGCGCGCATTGCTTGAATGCCGAGGTGGAGGCGAGCGCCGCCCCCGCTGCACGCGCGCCCCGGCGGACGGGGTGATCAGAGGAGAACAACAATATGCTCAACCAGGACCTGATTCGCCAGCGTCTGAGCCAACGTGCCCGCGAGCTGGTGCCGATCTTGCGTGAACGCGCCCCGCATGCCGCCCAGCTTGGTCAGCTATCGCCCGAGACTATTCGCGACTTCCAGGAAGCCGGATTCTTCCGCATTCTCCAGCCGTCGCGCTGGGAGGGCTACGAACTGGAGCCCAAGGATTTCTTCGACGTCCAGATGACATTGGCTGAAGGTTGCATGTCCTCGGCCTGGGTGCTCGGCGTGGTGGCAATCCACAACTGGCAGTTGGCGCTGTTCGACGATCGCGCTGCCCAGGATGTCTGGGGTGACGACTCCAGCGTGCTTATTTCCTCCTCCTATATGCCGGTGGGCAAGGTCGAGCGGGTCGAAGGCGGCTTCAAGCTGAGCGGACGTTGGGGGTTCTCCTCCGGCAGCAAGCATTGCGAATGGGTGTTTCTCGGTGCGATGGTGCCGCCAGCAGAGGCGGGAGGTGCACCAGACTACCGGACCTTCCTGGTACCGCGCAGCGATTACCAGATTCTCGACAACTGGAACGTGATGGGCCTGGAGGCCACTGGCTCCCACGACATCCTGGTCGAAAACGCGTTCGTGCCCGAATACCGCACACACCGATCCCTGGACGGTTTCATGCAGAACAGCCCGGGCAATGCGGTGAACACCGCGCCGCTGTTCCGTCTGCCGTTTGGCCAGATTTTCGTGCGGGCGGTGTCGTCTTCTGCCATTGGCGCCCTGCAAGGGGCGGTCGATCAGTTCGTTGAGCACAACCGCGCCCGTGTCGGCGTCAACGATGGTCGCAAGATGCTTCAGGACCCGGCCGCGCAGACCGCGCTGGCTAACGCCATGGTCTGTGTCGATGAGTGCAAGACCGTATTGCACCGCAATTTCGCCCTTATGCTGCAGCGCGCACAAAGCGGCGAGCAGTTGAGCATGCCGGAGCGGGTGAAGATGCGATACGACTCGTCGCTGGTCGTCGACAAGTGCGCCAAGGCAGCCGCCGACCTGATGTTCAACAGCGGCGCCTCGACCATTTACCGTAGCCACGCCATCAACCGCGCCTTCCGCGACATCCATACCGGTCGCGCCCACGTGGCCAACAACCCAGCCAAGTACGCCTGGAACCTGGGCGGCGTGAGCATGGGTCAGGACAGCAGCGACTTTTTCCTCTGAGGCAGCGCCGTTGAATCGGTGGCAGCGCCGTCCTGACGCGGCGCTGCTACCAAAACCGGCTAGTCCGTTTGCGTGATTCGAGCGCCCCTGCGATCCCCGAGGATTGGGGCAAGGCGTAGGTCTCAAGCGCCGACTGCGCATTCAATACAGAGCAAGGAACAACTATGAAATTCTCATTGATTTACGAAGCCCAGACGGTGGACTCCAGCCGCGAAGGCGACCGCCGGATTTTCGATGAAATCGTCGAGCAGGCCGTGCTGGCCGACAAGCTTGGCTTCGACACCTTCTGGTGCGTGGAACACACCGCGCTGACCAACTACGCGCACATGTCCGCGCCGGAAACCGTACTGGCCTTCGTCGCTGGCAAGACCGAGCGCATCGGCATCGGCCACGGCGTGGTCTGCCTGCCGCCTGCCATGAACCACCCAGTCAAAGTTGCCGAGCGCATCGCCACCCTCGACTTGCTGTCCAAGGGCCGTGTGCATTTCGGCGTCGGCAAGGGCGGCACCCAGCAGGAAGCCGGTACTTTCGGCTACGACCTGGCGACCCTGCAGCCGCAGATCGACGAAATGATGTACCTGATCCCGAAAATGTTCGTGCAGGACGAGATCGAGCACCACGGCGACTTCGTGCAGATCCCGTTGCGTCCGATCCATCCAAAGCCGTACCAGGACCCGCACCCGCCGATGTACCTGGCTTGCACCAACACCGAATCGCTGAAGAACGCCGGTGGTCGTGGCATGGGCGCCCTGGTGCTGGGCTTCGGTGGCCCGGAAGAAATCGCCAAGAAAGTCGAGGTGTACCACGAGGCCTGGGACAACCGTGACGAGAAGAAGCAGGTTGGCTTCCGTCCCAACCGCCACATCGCGGCTCTGTGCCCGACGATCGTGCTTGATGACAACGCAGAAGCACGCCGCATCGGTATCCGTGGCCAGCGCTACTTCATGGAGTCGCTGGGCTACTGGTACGGCGGTGGCGAGCGTCCGGATCCGGAGAAGTGGAAAGACGACACCTTCGTCGATGGCAATGGCCAGGCCGTGATCAAGTCGCGCTTCGCCTCCGAGGAGGTCAGCGTCGACTTCTCCGACCCGACCATGGCCATGATGAACCCCAACCATGCCTACGGCACGGTCGAGGATTGCATCGGTTATGTGCAGCGTCTGGTGGATGCCGGTGCCGACGAAATTCTGTTCATCTGCCAGATGGGAACCATTCCGCAGTGGGCGCAGTTGGAGACGCTGAAGAACATTGGTGAGAAGGTGATTCCTCACTTCCGCAATCAGCAGAAATAATGAGTGAAGGCCCTTTGGGCCTTATCGCTGGCAAGCCAGCTCCCACAGATATTGCGTCCGGCATAAATCTCTGTGGGAGCGGGCTTGCCCGCGATCGAGCGCAAAGCGCTCGCGGAAACGGGCCTTCACGGCCCGTTTTTTCATTCCCCCAAACACCCATTCCCGCTAGTCCCAACGGACGATGTTACCCCTCCCCAAACCCGCTTAAATCCCTCTCCATAAGGCCTCCCCGGCATTCGTCACGGGGTGGCTCGGCCTGATCAAAGCGAGGAGTGCATCCATGGATATCCGTGGTCTGGGTTATGTCACCCTGTTATCCACCGACCTGGCGCAATGGCGCCACTACGCCAGCCAGGTGCTGGGCATGATGGTCATCGCAGGCGCTGACGAAGAAGAACGTCTGTTCCTGAAAATGGACGATCGCGCCTACCGCATCCTGGTGGAAAAGAGTGACCGCGACGGTTTCGGTTCCTGCGGTTGGGAAGTGGCGGGCAAGGCGGCTTTCGAACAGGCCATTGCCGATCTGCAACAGGCCGATGTGCAAGTCGAGCGCGGTACCAAGGCGCAGGCCGGCATCCGCAAGGTCCAGGAACTGGCCCACTTCAGCGACCCGGATGGCAATCGCCACGAACTGTTCTGGGGCCCGCAGCAGGACTTCACTCGCTTCGTCTCGCCCGTCGGGGTCAAGGGCTTCGTCACCAACGAACTGGGCATGGGCCATGTGGTATTGCCGGCGCCGAGCTTCGAGCGTTGCCGCGACTTCTACGAGCAGGTGCTGGGCTTCGGTCTGTCCGACCTGATGAAAGTTCGATTCACGCCCGACCCGGCCGAACCGGAAAAAAGCATTCACTTCATGCACTGCAACAACGGTCGGCACCATTCCCTGGCGATCTTCGAGTGCCCGATGCCCCACGGCTGCGTGCACATGATGGTCGAGGTCACTGCCCTCGACGAGGTTGGCCGCGCGCTGGACCGCATGCACGCCAGTGGCGTGAAGCTGTCGGCCACCCTCGGCCAGCACACCAATGATCAGATGGTTTCCTTCTACATGAAGACCCCGTCCGGGTTCGACATGGAATACGGCTGTGACGGCCTGGTAGTCGACTGGAACCAGCACACCCCCTTCGAAAGCACTGTGGTGAGCCACTGGGGTCACGACTTCAGCGTCGGTCGCCAATGAGGATGATGAGTATGGACAAGCGAATGACCACGGCCGAGATGGTCGGCCAATTGCGCGATGGCATGACCATCGGCATCGGCGGTTGGGGCCCGCGGCGCAAGCCCATGGCCCTGATCCGCGAGATTCTGCGCTCGGATCTGAAGGACCTCACTGTCGTTGCCTACGGCGGTGCGGACGTCGGCATGCTCTGTGCGGCCGGCAAGGTGAAGAAACTGGTCTTCGCCTTCGTGTCTCTGGACTTCATCCCGCTCGAACCCTATTTCCGCAAGGCTCGCCAGGAAGCGGCCATTGAGGTCGTGGAAATCGACGAAGGCATGCTCCTGCTGGGCCTGCGGGCTGCCGCCATGAACGTGCCGTTCATTCCCACTGCCGTGGGACTTGGCACCGATGTATTGCGCCACAACCCGCAGATCAAGCTGATCGCCTCGCCCTACGCCGACGGCAAGGACTGGGTGGCCATGCCGGCGCTCAAGCTCGACGCCGCCTTGATCCACGTCGACCGTGCCGATGTGCGCGGGGTCTGCCAGATCACCGGTCCCGACCATTACATGGATGACCTGTTCGTTCGGGCTGCCGAGCGCAGCTACGTGACCTGCGACGAACTGGTCGACAGTGACTATTTCCACAGTGCTCCCGAGCGTGCGCGCCAGGTGTACTGGGAGCGCAACCTGACCACTGGCATCGCCCACGTGCCGGGCGGTGCGCATCCGTCTTCCTGCGCGCCGCTGTATGGCTTCGATGTGCCGCACTTCAAGGCCTACAACGCTTCGGCCCAGGCGCCGGACGGCTGGCAAGCCTACGTCGAACAATACGTCGACTGCACGCATGAACAGTACCTGGAAAAAGTCGGCGGCCTGGTTGCCATCCGCCAGCTTCCCCTGCCGGTTTTCTAAGCGAGTTTTGATATGACGACGCCTGCAACGACTTACAGCCTCGCCGAACTGATGATCTGCGCCGCCTCCGAGGCCTGGCGCGACGATGGTGAAGTGCTCGCCACCGGCATCGGGGTGATCCCGCGCCTGGCCGCTTCGCTGAGCATGCTCAGCAGCAACCCGCAATTGCTGATGACCGATTCCGAAGCCTACATGGTCGCCGAACCGGTGCCAGTCGGTGCGCGCAATGGCTATCAGCCCAAGTGCGACAGCTGGATGGGCTTCTCGCGGATCTTCGACAACGTCTGGGGCGGCAAGCGCCATGCCCTGGTCGGCCCGACCCAGATCGACCGCTTCGGCCAGGCCAACATCTCCTGCATCGGTGACTACGCCAAGCCCAAGGCGCAGATGCTCGGCGTACGCGGCTTTCCCGGCAACTCGATCAGCCATGCCAACTCCTTTTTCGTGCCCAGCCATAACCGCCGGGTCTTCGTCGAAGGCGAGGTCGATATGGTTGCCTCGGTCGGCTACAACCCGGCGCGCCTGGCGCGTGGCTGGTCGTTGGACGAGATCGATATCCGCCTGATCGTCACCGACCTCTGCGTGCTGGATTTCCAGGGTCCTGACCGGCAGATGCGGATTCGCTCGCTGCACCCGGGCGTCACGGTTGCCGAGGTCCAGGACAACACCGGTTTCGCCTTGCACGTAGCGCAGGACTGCCCGACCACGGCAGCGCCCAGCGAAGCGCAATTGCAACTGATCCAGCGCCTGGACCCGCACAACGTGCGCGCCAGCCAACTCAAAGACAACCCACCGGGCCAGCGCAACCTGCGCTGACGGTCGCCCGGGCAGTCCCGCCTTGCCGGAGAAACAACCGATGAGTGAGCAGAACAATAACGAAGAAGCCGAGGTGGTGCTTTACGAAGTGCGTGGCGAGGTTGCCCTCGTTACCATGAACCGCCCCGGCTACCACAACGCGCAGAACTCGCGGATGACCTACGCGCTGGACGCGGCCTTTCGCCGCGCCTGTGACGACGACGAGGTCAAGGTCATCGTGCTGCGTGGCGCCGGTCGGCACTTCTCCGCAGGTCACGACATCGGCACGCCGGGCCGCGACGTCAATCAGTCGTTCGACCGCGCCAGCCTCTGGTACGACCACGTCAACAAACCCGGCGGCGAGTTTCTCTATGCCCGTGAGCAGGAAGTCTACCTGGGCATGTGCCGCCGCTGGCGGGACATGCCCAAGCCGACCATCGCCATGGTCCAGGGCGCCTGCATCGCCGGTGGCTTGATGCTGGCCTGGGTCTGCGACCTGATCATCGCCAGTGAGGACGCCTACTTCGCCGACCCGGTGGTGCGCATGGGGATCCCCGGTGTCGAATACTTCGCCCACGTGCATGAACTGAACCCGCGCATCGCCAAGGAGTTTCTCTTCCTCGGCGAGCGCATGCCGGCACCTCGGGCGTATCAGATGGGCATGCTCAACCGCGTCGTGCCACGCGATGCGCTGGAGCAGGAAACCCTATCGATCGCCGGGCGCATCGCACAAATGCCGCGCCTTGGCCTGCAGCTCAGCAAGCAGGCGGTGAACAACGCCGAAGACTTGATGGGCAAGCGCGCGACCATGGACATGGTGTTCGGCCTGCACCACTTCGCCCATGCCCACAACGAGCTGGTGTCCGGCGACCGCCTCGGCGGTTACGACGCCAAGGCCATGGCCAGTTCGCAACGTACGCCGGGCGAGGCAAAAGCATGACGGTCTCACTCAATACACGGCTGACTGAACTGCTGGGCTGTCGCTACCCGATCATCCAGACGGCCATGGGCTGGGTCGCCGATCCGAAGCTGGTGGCGGCCACGGGCAATGCCGGTGGCTTCGGCTTTCTCGCCGGGGCGACCATCGAGCCGCAGCGGATGGAAGCGGCGATCCTGGAAACCAAGCGCCTGACGGATCGACCCTTCGGCGTCAACTTCCACATGTACCAGGCCAATGCCGGCGACATCGTCGAAATGGTTCTGCGGCATAAAGTCCGGGCGGTCAGCTACAGCCGCTCGCCCGGCAAGCAGATGATCGCGCGGCTCAAGGATGCCGGGGTGGTCTGCATCCCTACTGTCGGCGCGCTCAAGCATGCGCAGAAAGCCGTGGAAATGGGCGCCGATGCGGTGACCGTGCAAGGGGGCGAAGGCGGTGGCCATACCGGTTCGGTGCCGACGTCGCTGCTGCTCGATCAAGTGGTCAAGTCGGTGTCGGTGCCGGTGGTCGCAGCTGGTGGCTTCAAGGACGGCAATGGCCTGGTCTCGGCCCTGGCCTTTGGCGCCGAAGGCATTGCCATGGGCACGCGCTTTTTGATGTGCGCCGACAGCCCGGTGCCATCGGCCACATTGGCGCGCTACCTGGCGGTCAAGGATCCGGCGGCGATCATCATCAGCCGCGCCATCGACGGCATGCCGCAACGGATGATCCGCAACGAATTACTCAACCAGCTGGAAGCCAGCGGCGGCCTCAAGCGCTTGCTGCTCGCCTTCAAGAGCGGCCTGGCCTACCGCCGCCACAGCGGCATGAGCCTCACGCAAATGCTCGGCAGTGCCCTGAAGATGCGCAGCAGCGGTGAGCTGACAGCCGCGCAAAGCATCATGGCCGCCAACGCGCCGATGGTGATTCAGAAGGCCATGGTCGACGGCCTCCCGGCAGAGGGGGTACTGCCGGCCGGGCAAATCGCCGCGAGCATCGACAGCCTGCCCAGCTGCGCCGAATTGATTGAACAGATCGTCCGCGACGCCGAAGCGCGCCTGGGCGAGCTGTGCCGCCGTGTGTCGTAAAGGGGAAAGACATGAAACCATTCAGCATCAGTATCGATAACGGCGTCGCGGAGCTGGTGTTCAACCGCCCACCGGTCAACGCCTTCAATTGCCAGGGCTGGGCCGATATCGCCAGCAGCATCGAAGCGCTGGGCCGCGATGCCAGCGTGCGGGTCATCGTGATCCGCGCCGAGGGCCGTGGCTTCTGTGCCGGGGTCGACATCAAGGAACTGGCCGCCGACGGCAACCTGATCGTCGCCGTCAACAAGGGCAACTACGACAGCTTCAAGGCCATCCACCGCAATCCGAAGCCGGTGATCGTCGCCGTGCACGGTTTCGTCCTGGGTGGCGGTATCGGCATCTGTGGCGCCGCCGACATCATCGTCGCCTCCGAATGCGCAAGCTTCGGTGTGCCGGAGGTGGACCGTGGCGCCATGGGCGGCGGAGCCCACCTGCAGCGCCTGTTCCCGGTGCAGAAAGTCCGCCACATGTATTTCACCGGCGAGATGATCGACGCCGCCGAGGCTTATCGCCTGGGCGCGGTCGAGCGTGTGGTCAAGCGCGAAGAACTGCGCGACGCCGCCCTGCAGATCGCCCACAAGATCGCTGCCAAGAGCCCGGCCATGATCGCCCTGGCCAAGGAAGCCCTGACTGGCATCGAAGACGGCAATCTGGAAGACAAATATCGCTGGGAGCAGGGCTTCACGCTTGAAGCCTACCGCTCGCTGGATTCTCAGGAAGCACGCGACTCGTTCGTCGAGAAACGCGATGCCCACTTCAACGGCTGAAGGCACCCCCCATGGACCTGACTTATACCCCGGCCCAGCAGGCCTTCCGCGCTGAAGCGCGGGCCTGGCTGGCGGCCAACGTACCGGCGCAACCGCTGCAATCATTCGACACTGAAATCGGCTTTGCCGAACACCGTGCCTGGGAAGCCAAGCTCAACGAAGGACGTTGGGGCATGGTCACCTGGCCGACCGAACTCGGCGGGCGCGGCTGCGACCTGATCGAATGGCTGATCTTCGAAGAAGAGTACTACCGCGCCGGTGCGCCAGCGCGGGTCAACCAGAACGGCATCTTCCTGCTTGGTCCGACCTTGATGGAATACGGCACCGAGGCGCAGAAGGCACGCTTCCTGCCGCGCATGGCCACTGGTGCCGACATCTGGGCCCAGGGCTGGTCGGAGCCGGGTGCCGGTTCCGATATGGCTGCCATCCGCTCCAAAGCCGAACGGGTGGGCGATCACTATGTGATCAATGGCCAGAAGACCTGGTCGACCCGTGCGGTGTGGGCCGACTGGGTGTTCGGCATCTTCCGTACTGATCCGAACTCGCAACGCCATCACGGCCTGACCTTCATCCTGCTGCCGCTGGACACGCCCGGCATCACGGTTCGACCTATTCCGCAGCTCAACGGCCTGCCGGGTTTTGCCGAGATTTTCTTCGACGACGTGAAAGTGCCTGTCGAAAACGCCCTGGGTGGCGAAGGCATGGGCTGGCATGTGGCGATGTCCACCGCCGGTTTCGAGCGCGGGCTGTTGCTGCGTTCGCCGGCACGCTTCCAGGAAACCGCGCGCCGGCTGGTGCAACTGTATCAGGACAACCGCGAGTTGGCCGACCAGGATCCAGCCATCGGCGAGGCCGTCATGCGTGCCTGGCTGGATGCCGAGGCCTACACCCTGGCCACTTATATGACCGCTTCGCAATTGGTGAAGGGCAGCAAGATCGGGCCGGAGTCGTCGACCAACAAGATCTTCTGGTCGGAACTGGACCAGCGCATGCACGACACCGCCCTGAGCATTCTCGGCCTGCGGGGCGAGTTGCTGCCCGAGGCGCCGGCTGCCGGCGACGTCGGCCAGTGGCTCGACGGTTTCCTGTTTGCCCAGGCCGGGCCGATCTATGCCGGCACCAATGAGATCCAGCGCAACATCATCGCCGAACGCATGCTCGGCATGCCGCGCGCCTGAGGAACAGACCATGGACTTTAGTTTCAGCCGCGACCAATTGCTGTTCCAGGACAACGTGCGCAGCTTCCTGATCAACGAAGTCACCCCCGAGCGCATTCGCGAAATGTGGCTCAGTGACACCGGGCGCAGTGATGCGCTGTGGGGCCAGTTGGTGGAATTGGGCCTGAGCGCGATGACCGTCCCCGAAGACGACGGCGGCATGGGCATGAATGAGCTCGACTTCATTCTGCTCGCCCAGGAGTGCGGTTATGCCGGTCTGCCGGAGCCGCTGGTCGAGACCATGCTGATCGGCGTGCCGATGCTGGCGGGGCTCGAAGAGGACCATTACACGTTCAAGCAGCACTGGCTGGGGCGAGTGGCCGAAGGCCGTGCACGCCTGGCGGTTGCCGAACCTGGCAATCCGTTGGTCAGCGATGCCCATGTCGCCGATTTGCTGTTGTTGGCTCACGGTGACGAGGTGCATGCAGTGGAGCGCAGCGCTGTACAGTTGACCCGCAATCAATCAGTGGACCCGAGCCGTCAGCTGTTCCAGGTGCAGTGGACGCCAACCGCCGCCACCTGCGTGGCCACCGGCGAGCATGGCCGGCGCTTGTGGGCCGGTGCCTTCAACCGTGGCGCCCTCGGCAGTGCCGCGCAGTTGCTGGGTCTGGCCAAACGCATGGTCGACTTGGCGGTGGATTACACCTTCGAGCGCAAGCAGTTCGGCAAGCCGGTTGGATCGTTCCAGGCGGTCAAGCACCTGATGGCCAATGTCGCGGTGCAGATCGAATTCGCCAAGGGGCCGCTGTACCGCGCCGCTTATGCGGTGGCCGGGAACCTGGCAGAGCAGGCGGTGCAGGTGTCCCACGCCAAGCTGGCCAGCGCGGAAGCGGCATTGCTCGCGGCCAGGAACGCCATCCAGGCTCACGGTGCCATGGGATACACCTGGGAAGTCGATCTGCACCTGTTCATGAAGCGCGCCTGGGCCCTGGACAAGGCCTGGGGCGATCGCGGCCGGCACAAGGGGCGCATCCGCGCCGCGCTGTTCGAAGGCCAGACGGCCCTCGGCGCCGGTTCGACGTTCTGACTCAAACACTTTCCCGAGGTAAACCATGCCTGAAGCTTACATTGTCGACGCCCTGCGCACGCCCACCGGGCGGCGCAAGGGCGGCCTGAGCCAGATTCACGCCGCTGACCTGGGGGCGCACGTACTGCGTGCCCTGGTCGAGCGCAACGGCATTCCCGATGAAGATTACGATGACGTGATTTTCGGTTGCGTCGACACCATCGGCCCGCTGGCTGGCGACATCGCCCGCACCAGTTGGCTGGCGGCCGGCCTGTCGCAGGCGGTGCCCGGCACCACCATCGATCGCCAGTGCGGCTCGTCCCAACAGGCGGTGCACTTTGCGGCCCAGGCTGTGATGAGCGGGACCCAGGACGTGGTGATCGCCGGTGGCGTGCAGACCATGACCCAGATCCCGATTTCCTCGGCCATGACCGCCGCCGAACCCCTGGGTTTCAGCGATCCGTTCACGGGCTCTCAGGGTTGGGTCCAGCGCTATGGCGCGCAACCGCCGACGCAGTTCCGCTCGGCGCAGATGATTGCGGAAAAGTGGGACCTGTCGCGCAGCGATCTGGAAGTCTACTCACTGGAATCTCACCAGCGTGCCCTGCGTGCTATCGAACAAGGTCGCTTCGCGCGCGAGATCGTGCCCCTGGCCGGTGTCGAGCACGATGAAACGCCGCGCCAGACCAGCCTGGCGAAAATGGCCGAACTCGAGTTCCTGTTCGGCTGTGACCGGGTCACCGCTGCCGTTTCCAGCCAGACCTGCGATGCCGCCAGCGCCATGCTGATCGTGTCTGAAGCGGCGCTCAAGCGCTACGGGCTGACGCCGCGTGCGCGCATCCATCACCTGAGCGTGCGCGCCGAAGACCCGATCTGGATGCTCACCGCACCGATCCCGGCCACGGCCTATGCGCTCAAGCGTGCGGGCATGAAGCTTGCGGACATCGACCGGGTAGAGATCAACGAAGCCTTTGCCTCGGTGGCCATGGCCTGGCTCAAGGAAACCGGCTATCCGCACGAACAGACCAACGTCAATGGCGGGGCTATCGCCCTCGGCCATCCGCTGGGTGCCACCGGTACCCGGCTGATGTGCAGCCTGCTCCATGAACTGGAGCGCAGTGGCGGCCGCTATGGCCTGCAGACCATGTGCGAAGGCGGCGGGCAGGCCAACGTCACCATTATCGAGCGCTTGTGAGCGCCAAAAGTACCAGTAACGGGAGAGCGACAATGCAGATCTGCGAAAACCGCGTAGTGATCATTACCGGCGCCGGTGGCGGTCTGGGCCGCGCCTATGCGCTGGCCTTCGCAGCCGAAGGCGCCAAGGTCGTGGTCAACGACATCAACAATGAAGCGGCACTGGCCGTGGTCGCCGAAATCCAGGGGCAGGGCGGCGTGGCAGTTGCCAACAGCAACGACATCACCCGCTACGACGATGCCGCGCTGATCGTACGCCAGGCCATCGAGACCTTTGGCGACCTGAACGTGGTGGTCAACAATGCTGGCATCTGCCGCGACCGCATGTTCGCCAGCCTCACCGAAGCCGACTGGGACGCGGTCATGGCCGTGCACCTCAAGGGCCATTTCTGCATCGCCAGCCACGCCGTGCGTTACTGGCGCGAGCAGGTCAAGGGCGGGGCCAAGGTGAGTGCGCGCATTATCAATACCAGCTCCGGCGCCGGCTTGCAGGGTTCCATCGGCCAGTCCAACTATGCCGCGGCCAAGGGCGGTATTGCGTCCCTGACGCTGGTGCAGGCAGCCGAGTTGGGCCGTTATGGCGTTACCGTCAACGCCCTGGCCCCGGCCGCACGTACCGGCATGACCGAGCAGGTCTTCGCCGACACGATGAAAAAGCCGGAAGAAGGTTTTGACTACTTCGCCCCGGAAAACGTAGCGCCGCTGGTGGTCTGGCTGGGTTCCGAGGCATCCCACGCGGTCACCGGGCAGATGTTCGAGGTCGAGGGCGGCAAGCTGTCCATTGCCGATGGCTGGCGCCGCGGTCCGGAACTGGACAACAAGGGACGCTGGGCGGTCAGTGAGGTTGGTGATGCGGTGGCGCAATTGCTTGCTCGCGCAGTGCCAGCGCAGAAAGTCTATGGCAGTTGATTGAACGGTCTCGCTCCCACGCTCCGCGTGGGAATGCCTCCCCTGACGCTCAGCGTCGCGACGCAGAGCGTCAATCACCGCATTCCCACGCGGAGCGTGGGAACGAGGGGCTGTTAGCTTTTTTATCTCCTAGGAAATATCCTACGCAACGCTCATCCGTTTCCGGGATTGCCCCGCTTACCAACGCGCCATACTCTCCCCCGAGTCGCTGAATACTCAGCGGCCGGGTCTGCAAGCCCGGATAACGTTAGACGCACTACGAACCATCCATGAAACCTGGCGCGTTTTTTTGCCTGTTTTTTATGGTGGCTGTGCGTGGGAGACCTTCGGGTCTGCCGGGTGCCTAACGTCCCGGTCTTGCAGGCCCGCGCATGGCTACCGCCCCATCATCTGCAAGTGATGCCGGTAGCTCCTTCCAAACGTAGGAGCTTCATCATGATCAAGATCGTTTCCGATCCACCTGTTTTAACTCCCTCACTCACCACCACCGAAAAACCTTTCGGCACCGTCGACATTTGATTGAAGCTTATCGCCAGTTTAGCGAGCCGCGCCGCCCGAAAGGGCAGCGCGGCTTTTTGCTTTTTACGGGGCGCCAGTGTAGCGAACGTGGTAACGAGGAAGTCTGGGGAATAGACATTGGTCGCCCTTGACAGAGCTACAGGCGCCGGAGGCTCTGGATCAAGGGTCGCAAGATGTAACGGAATAATGCCTGCTTACAAAGTTTGCATATTATTTTGAACACTCTGTGTGATATTTTGCGCGCCGCTCAAAAGTCCGAAGGCTCTAGCCCGGGCTTTTTCGAGGTGCTGCCTGATTGAAACGGGGAGGGCCTCGCGCATACAGCTGCACCTTGAGATAAATACAAACAGCGAGAAGTGTCCATGAGTGAGACCCCCAATGTTGCCGTTGCTGGCACATCCACGGCCGAGACGGCGCATTCTTCGGGCCTTGAGGTCAAGCGGCTGACATTCGTCGAGGCTGTCGCCATGATCGTGGGTACCAACATCGGTGCTGGCGTCCTGTCGATGGCTTATGCCAGCCGCAAGGCCGGCTACATGCCGTTATTGCTATGGCTGGCCGTGGCGGGCATTTTCACCACCATTTCCATGCTTTATGTTTCCGAAACGGCATTGCGCACCCGTAGCCACCATCAGTTGAGCGGTCTGGCCCAGCGTTATGTCGGCTCGATCGGGGCCTGGGCGATTTTTCTGTCGGTGGCGGTCAACAGCATTGGCGCGCTGATTGCCTACATGAGCGGCAGTGGCAAGATCCTCAGCGAATTTTTCGGCATCAGCCCCGCACTGGGCAGTCTGTTGTTCTTCATCCCGGCGGCACTGGTGCTTTACCTGGGCCTGAAGGCCATCGGCAAGGGTGAGAAGTTCATCAGCATCGGCATGGTGTCGATGACGTTGGTGCTGGTTGCGGCCACTCTGCTAAACGAGCACACCAACTTCGCCAACTTGCTCGAAGGCAGCTGGATCTACATGATCCCGGTGTTCAACATCGCCGTGTTCTGCTTCTCGGCGCAGTACGTGGTGCCCGAAATGGCGCGTGGCTTCAGCCATTCACCCAAGCGGCTGCCGGTGGCGGTCATTACCGGGATGGTCATCACCTTCGTCCTGCTGGCCATTGTGCCAATGTCAGTCATCTCCCTGAACGGCCTGGAAAACCAGTCCGAAGTGGCGACGCTGGCCTGGGGCCAGGCTTTGGGGCAGTGGGCATTCTACACGGCCAACACCTTTGCCCTGTGTGCGATGATGACGTCTTACTGGGGTTTGGGTGGCAGTTTCCTGACCAACATCTTCGACAAGTTCCAGAGCCTGGGCTCCGAGAGCAACCCGAAAAATCGTCTGCTAGTGCTGGCAGTCGTCTGTGTACCGCCGTTTATCCTGGCCTATAGCGGCATGGTTGGCTTCGTCAACGCGCTGTACTTTGCCGGTGTGTTCAGTGGCGTGATTCTGTCGATCATGCCAATCCTGATGTTGCGCTCGGCACGCAAGCACGGCGACCTCACCCCGGCCTGGCAATGCGGCTGGATTGCCCATCCGGCGATTCAGGTCACGGTGGTGATTCTTTACCTGTGCAGCATGGCTTATGCCATTTCCAGCGCACTGGGCTGGCTCCCGGCCAGTTGGTAAGCAGCTGTGCTTATCAGCGCTGATCGGTGCAGACGAAAACGATCTAATGTAACGCTGCGGTTTTGCTAACGTAATAAATGTAGGTGAAGACGCAGACTGATGCGCAAAAAGGATAGCAAGGAGACGAGGGGCACGTTCCTTAGGGTGCACGGCAGATTGATTCAGGCCCCGTTAGCCGTGTGAAGCAGAAGAACATGTATTCTTCTTGTCAGACGCCTGATAAACCTTGTAAGCCGGAGACCAGCACCGGCCGCCTACACTTAATTATATTCATTCCATCCCAGAGCCCGCCCAGTGCGGGCTTCTTTATGTGGGGGGGAAAGTGACAGCTCAAGAAGCGCATGGCCCACGAATGGGGTGACCAATGGCCGATGTCTTTATCAGCTACGCCAGTGAGGATCGTGAGCGGGCCGCGCAGCTGGCGAGTACGCTCGGCGAGTTTGGCTGGTCTGTCTGGTGGGACCGCAAGATCATTCCGGGTCAGGCATTTGATCATGTCATCGAGCATGAACTGGAGAGCGCCAGGAGCGTGATCGTATTGTGGTCGCAACGTTCGATCGAGTCCGAATGGGTAAGGAACGAGGCAGCAGTGGCGATGGAACGGGGCGTACTGGTGCCCGCCATGATCGAGCGTCTCAAGTTGCCGCTGGAGTTTCGTCGCAAGCAAACGGCCGATCTGGTTGATTGGGAGGGCGACTCTTCCCACAGTGGATTCCAGGCGCTGTGCGAGGGTGTGAACACCCTGATTGGCGGCGCCCCGCTGCAACAGGCGATGCCTTATCCAGTGCAGCGCAAGCGGAGGAGTCCTCGTTGGGCATTGGCTGCGATCGTTGCCCTGGTCGTCGCCGTGGGAATGGGCGTTTACCTGATAAGCCCATCGCGAACCATCACGCCACCGCCTGCTTCTCAGGACAATAATTCCGAGATCAATTCGCCGTCCGAAGATACAAAGCCTGTGAGCGCCGTGACCGGGCTTGCGGATCTTGTCATTGGTACGTATTCAGGCGATGTGATCGCGGATTCCAAAGGCAGTTCACGCAGCGATATCGACGTGACCATCACCAAACTGGACCGATACACAGTACGTGTCACCTCCGACTATCACAGGTTCGGTACTGTCGATGTCACGCTGACCCGAATCGGCAACAAGATTTTCAATGCCGAGGGCGACTCCCCATTTATTGTGGATCTGGATCGCAATCCGCCTGCCTTGACCTTCAATCCGCACAATGAATTGGCGTATGGCGGAACGAAGCAGAAATAAATCCTTACTAACTTGGGATTCGGGTTGTCATCAATAGCGAAACGAGTGACGTCAAATGAAAAACCAAATCGTCGAGGAGGATTTAATGTCAGGTCAATAAAAGCTTCTGGGCATACAAAATGAAATTCGCGAAAAGCCTCCTGACAGCTTCCCTCTTTATGGCTCCGGCCATTAATGCTCATGCATCGGTATCGAGTGAGACAGCAGCTTCGTTGGGTTCGAGCCTGACCTTCGTGGGTGCAGAAAAGGCTGGTAATGCCGATGGCTCGATTCCAGCCTATAGCGGCGGCCTGACCACCGCGCCGGCCGGCTTCAAGACCGGCGACACCATGCGCCCCGACCCCTTTGCCGGGGAAAAACCGCTGCTGGTGATCAATGGCAAGAACGTCGACCAGTACCAAGGCATGCTCACAGCCACCACAGTCGCCTTGGCCCGACGCTACCCAAGTTTTCGCATCGACGTCTACCCGACCCACCGCACCGCGGCATTGCCACAGGCGGTACTGAACAACAGTCGCCGCAATGCGACCGCCGCCAAATCGTTGAACGGCGGCCGGGCCATCGACAACGCCATGCCTGGCGTGCCGTTTCCGATCCCGCAATCCGGTGTCGAGGCAATGTGGAATTTCCTGCTGCGCTACCAGGGCGTCAGCATCACGTCCAAGTACGATTCCTGGAGCGTCGACGCCGCCGGTGTCCCGAGTCTGGCAGTCACCGGCGAGGCGTTTATCTCCTTTCCGATGTACGAAAACATGACCAAGCCGATCAGCAACACCGACACCTACTATCAGATGAAGCTGTCCTACACTGGCCCTGCGCGCCGGGCCGGCGAATCGATCATGCTGAAAAACGCGGTCAACCCGCTGCAACAGCCGGGGCGCGGCTGGCAGTACCTGCCGGGTCAGCGCCGCGTCAAATTGATCTCGGTTTTGGCCTATGACACGCCCAACCCGGGTACCGCCCGCGCACTGGAACTCTACAACTGGACGCTGGTGGGCAAGCAGGAAATGATCGTGCCCTATAACACCTACAAGCTGACCTACGTCCAGGACCCCAAGTCGCTGACGACCCCCAACCACCTGGCACCCGATTACGTGCGCTGGGAAAAACACCGCGTCTGGGTCGTGGAGGGCAACCTCAAGCCTGGCGCAAAGCACATCTACCAGAAGCGCCGCTTCTATCTGGATGAAGACAGCTGGGCCGCCCTGGCCTCCGACCAGTACAACGCCAGCGGCCAGCTCTACCGTGGCTCCTTTGCTTTCCTCAGCCAGAGCTACGACAAACTGGTGCCGGATGCCACGCCCTTCATGACCTACGATCTGGCGCTGGGCACCTACAACATCAACGGTGTGGTCGGCCCCCACGGCGGTATCAAGTACATTGAGCCGCTGTCGACGGCACAGTGGTCGCCGGAGTCCATGGCGGGTGCCAACATTCGCTGAGTACACCAGGCCGAGCTCTGTATTACAGGCACAAAAAAAGACGTCCTTGGACGTCTTTAGTGCGATGGTTATCTGAACAGACTTATCAACTTGCTGGGGTGAATGCCATTTTTTGCCTGTTTACTTCGCGTGCAAACCATTTATATACTTCGCATGCGAACCTAATCACAGGGGAAGAACATGACCGCAGCACCCCCCCCCCCCCCCCCCCCCCCCCCCCCCCCCCCCCCCCCCCCCCCCCCCCCCCCCCCCCCCCCCCCCCCCCCCCCCCCCCCCCCCCCCCCCCCCCCCCCCCCCCCCCCCCCCCCCCCCCCCCCCCCCCCCCCCCCCCCCCCCCCCCCCCCCCCCCCCCCCCCCCCCCCCCCCCCCCCCCCCCCCCCCCCCCT
>NZ_VXCP01000041.1 GCF_011355085.1 Pseudomonas akapageensis
AGTCCATACATAGGAGCGGGCTTGCCCGCGATGGGCTGCAAAGCAGCCCCCTCAATTCCCCCAGCCAATGCTTGCCTTCACCAGCACGCAACGTTAGTCTTCCAGCGTCGCTGCAAAATCAGCGACCGGATGTGAGAGTCCGTTTCAACAAAGGCCGCACAAGCGCCCACAAAGACCTTTGCCGGCGTTTTTTTACGCCTGCGAAATGCTTTATGGCAGCTGTGTGCGGGCAGGCTTCGGCCTGGCCGGGTTGCCTATTGTCCCGGTACTCTCACCCCGTGCACAGCTGCCACCTAACGTGTGAGAGCGATAGTGACAGCTCCGACTTAAAATAGGAGTTTCACCATGTTCAAACCCACCCCCAATCCCCCGCAATTGCCACAAGACACCAAACCCGTCACCCGTAGCCACGCTTTTGGCCAATTCCTGGGCAGTCAAGCCCTCTTCACCGTACGCGAAGGCATCGACATCGAAGACGCCTTGATCCACGCCTCAGACCGCATGCACTGCGCCGCAGCCATTGCCTGCGAAGTCATCGAACGCGCTCACCCCGAGTTTCAGGCGTTGGCCCGTTCGGTGGTGCATCAGATCGAGGTAGCCACCGCGTTGGTGGAGGCGTCGATTGCGGGTCTCGAAACATGAGGTTGAGGTTCGGCAATTGACGGAACGTCGCAGCTACCCATAATTGCCAGCAACACGGCCCCTGTCAGTTGATGCGCTTCGGCGTTGAGATTGCTCAGGGGTTTTTGTTGCCTGCGGTGTACCAGTCACTAGTGTCCTACTTAGCAGCGCCCATCCAAATTCCCGGTTTACCTTTGTAGGATCGGGCCTTCATTGGTCGCGAAAGTGGTGAGGTGGCTTGATATCTAGCGCTAAAACCCCTACCTTTCACACCAGCTCATCTACCAGCCCTTGGGTGTCAGTGTAGAAGGAGTAACGGCCCCGTCCTCCTGCGGAGGGCGCGGCCAGCCTAATTCCCCTCGCGATACCTCTCCCAGCGTTTTTCCAGTTTCGCCTGTTGGTGCTCCCGCTCTACCGGGTATGCCGTCCATGGCAGGATGTAGTCCTTGCGGTCATCGAGAACCACCAGATACTGAGCAGCGGCACATCAAATCAAAGTGCTTCGAAATCGCGTGGCAGATTATGCCGTGCCTTGATTTCACTCATTACGCAATTGCCTGTTCTACGAGGGTGCTGGCCAGTTGTTCGTTGAGTTGGCGTGCTTGGGTCAGGCGGGTTTTTAGTTGGTCGCAGAGGGACATTAGCTGATCGACTTTGGCCACTATGCGGTGTTGTTCTGGAAGCGGAGCCAGTGGAATGGGCGTCAATTTCAACTTTTCCTGCGAAATATTCACCTGACTCGCAGCCATACCAGACTTGGCTCTCTCCAAATAGTTAGCTGTGTTGCCAGTGTTCAGGCATAGAGCTATGTAGCGACCATATGCTCCCGCTTCTACTGGATGGAAACGAATGATCTTGTCCGAAATCATGAGGCGGGGTCTGGTACTTTCGACCAAGCAAGAAATACCCACTCTGTTGGTCGGACCTGCACGAGTAAACAGAATATCCCCGGCTCTTACCTCTGCATCAGGTCTAGGCTCAAGGTGGGCTGGAAGTTCTTTGTTCTCCTCCTGAAGATACTGCATAACCTGCACGGCAGTAGTTTTCAACACTCCCCAGACGTCAATGTTCGGCGATGGATTTGACTCACATGCTGGACTCCACCCAGAGTCCATTCCTAATGTAATGTCTGTGAGCGTTACCCAGCACCACGAACTCGGGATAGTAGAATTTTCCTCTCCTGAACATTCGCCTGGATTTTTTTTTGATTTTTTCAAAAACCCGGCTTCAACAAGTCTGGCCTTTTCTCTTTTAATTCGACCAAGCCAGTCGATCGCTTGACCTTCGTCAGCTTTCTGCCGTAACAGCTTACCCATCACAGCCAGTTGCAGCAGAGTTTGCTTGAGGGCGTTGATGCTGGATTCGGTGGTGAACAGGGTGTGGAAGTGTTCGGCCAGGCGTTGCCAGCTGGCGGCGAAGTCGGCGGCGTCACTGGCTTGGGTCAGGCTGTCGAGCAGCGCCTGCACTAGTCGGGCGTGGGCGCTTTCGGCGTCGGCCTGTTGGGTTTCTAAGCGATCGCACAGGGCCATCAGTTCATCAACTTTGGCGACGATGCGGTGTTGTTCGGCAAGTGGCGGCAACGGAATGATTGCATTGTTCAACTTGGCCAACGTAATGCGGGTGATTGCTACGCCTGTCATGCCAGCCCGCATTTCACGATAGAAAAAAGGCGAAGTCATCGCTCTCAGCAAATACTCGTTATGCAGTCCCATACTGGGTTTGAGTAGCGCCACACTGGACAGCATACTGAACGGCTCATCCAGCGAATTGATTGTTGCTATCCCTGTTGTTGCACCATCTTTTATGTAAAGAATGTCACCTTTGTTTGGGTCGCACCGAGAAAATATTTCCTGGTGGACTTCCTTGGTTACATAAGTGATTTCAGTCTCGTCGATACCCCATGACTTGATGTTTTTCGCCGAAATATATTTGTAATCACCGCTATGAGTATTGGTCGGTGAGTGGTGAGTGCCATCAGTTATTTTTAGAGTCAGTTCGCCGAGACGTCCCCACGCCCAAGAGGTGGGCAGCAAATAAGGCTTTTCCTCTTCGGTGATTTCCGGCAGTGACTTCTGCTTCTTGATCTTACCTACGGCAACTAGCTGCGCTTTTTCCTCAGCCATCCGAATGAGCAATTCGCTGGCGGGTTCGTCACTAGGATCTTGCGGCACCAACTTGCCGCACGCGGCAAGTTCTAGAATCAGCCCGCGCAACTTCCGAATACCATTGGGCGACTCAGAAAGCAGAGGCATGTTGCCGGTCAGCAGTGCAGTCATACCTGGCGCTCCAGTGCTTCGGCCAACACGGCTTTAAGCTGGTCGCGCAGACTAGCGATCTCGTCCTCCAACTTGGCGTAGTCACGCAATAGTTCTTCCGGGTCATGGCTGATCTGCTCACCAATATGCGGGTTCTTGCAGTCTAGGTTCCAATTGCGAGCCTGCAGCTCCTCGACACCAACTTTCCAGGCAAACTCGTTTTCCACTCGTGCGGCAAAGCCATCGGCTTCGCTGCCCCACCAAGCCTCTTCCACGGCGAATTCTTCGATACGCATGGGTCGGGTTTTGGAGTAGTTCTTCACCCCGGCTGGGTACTGATGCTCGTAGAACCACACGTGCTTGGTCGGCGCGCCCTTGGTGAAGAACAACAGGTTGGTCTTGATGCCGGTGTATGGGTTGAACACGCCGTTGGGCAGTCGAACAATGGTGTGCAGGTTGCACTCTGTCAGCAGCTTTTCCTTGATACGGCTCTTGATGCCTTCGCCAAACAGGAAGCCATCGGGCAGCACCACCGCGGCACGACCACCGTCCTTGAGCAACTGCATAATCAGCACGAGGAACAGGTCAGCAGTTTCGCGAGTACGGAAGGCAGCCGGGAAGTTAGTTTCGATGCCATCTTCTTCCATACCACCAAACGGCGGGTTGGCGACGATGCAGTCGACGCGTTCCTTGGGTCCCCAGCTGATCAGCGGCTTGCTCAAAGTGTTGTCATGGCGGATTTGGCTCGGCACCTCAATGCCGTGCAGGATCATGTTGGTGGTGGCCAACAGATGCGGTAGTGGTTTTTTCTCGACGCCGAAGATGCTGGCCTGCAGGGTGCGTTCGTCTTCCGGGGTTTTTACGTAGCGGCTGCGCTTGTGCTCGATGGCGCAGGTGAGAAAGCCGCCGGTGCCGCAGGCCGGGTCCATGACCTTATCGTCCAGCTTGGGATCGACCATGCGCACCATGAATTCGGTGACTGGGCGCGGGGTGTAGAACTCGCCGGCATTGCCAGCGTTCTGCAGGTCGCGCAGCAGTTGCTCGTAGAGGTTACCGAACTCGTGGCGCTCCTGGGCCTGGTTGAAGTCCACGCCTTCCTGAATCTTGTTGATCACCTGGCGCAGCAGTTGGCCGGATTTCATGTAGTTGTAGGCGTCCTCGAACACGCTACGGACCACGAAGGCTGAGGGGGTGGTGCTATATTCGTGGAGGTTTTGCAGCTGCGGGAACAGATTGTTGTCGATGAAATCCTTCAGGGTCTCGCCGGTCATGCCTTCCGGGTTGGCGGCCCAGGTGCGCCAGCGGCAGCTGTCAGGGATAGGAGAGCGATAGTTGTCGTCCATCAACTCCCATTCCATCTCGCGGTCATCGAAAATTTTCAGGAATAGTAGCCAGACCAATTGGCCGATTCGCTGGGCGTCGCCATCCACGCCCACGTCTTTGCGCATGATGTCTTGGATGGACTTGATGGTGCTGCTGATGGACATGGGAATCTCGCTGACTTACTGCAAAACAGAGGGTTCAAGGCGCAGGCAGGCGGATGTTGCCTGCGCCGAAAAATGCGGGGGCGGGCAGCTTAACTGGCGTAGAGCTCATCTTCCAGTTCATGAATGGCTTTGTTGTAACCGGGCTTGCCGCCAAACGCCTTGACCAACTCCATCGGCGCACCGATCTGGTTGAAGGGGGCGAGCTGGAGGATCTTGATGTCTTCGATAGGCTCGATGCCGGTGTCGGCATATTTGTCGAGCAATGCTTCGAGCACTTGGCGCGCCGCGCCCGAATATTTGCCGAAGTAATTGCGCTTTTTCACCTGCTCGGCGCGTTCCTTGCGGGAAAGCGCGGGCTGATCAAATGCCACATGGCAGACGAGGTCGAACGGGTCGAGTGTCTTGCCCTGCTTCTGTTCCACTTCCTCAGCCAGGGCCTCCCACATCACGCCTTGGGCAGCCATTTCCTCGATGATGACCTTCTTTTGCTCGGCATCGCTCCAGCGCCGCAGGAAGTCGTCCAGCGAGGTGAATTGCTTTTGCACGCAAGCACGGGTGTAGTCGTGCAGGGATTCAGTGATCAGCCTGCCATCCGGGCCGTAGTACTGCACACGTTCGGCAATGACGTAGATCGGAATGCTGTCGATCACGTATTTGATGCGTTTTTTGCCCTCGTCATCGTCGGTGAATGTCAGGTCATCGGGGCTGGTGCCAGCGATGATGCCCTCGTCATCCAGCAGTGGGTTATCCGGCGGCACGGGGGATTCGTCACCCTCGGGGGCGTAGATCACCACCGGATCACCATCGAAGGCCGGATCGGCAAACAGCTCGGTGGCTTTCTTGAAGTCCATGATGGTGAACCAGTATTTGCCAAAGTCCTCGTTGATGCGGGTGCCCCGGCCAATGATCTGCTTGAACTCGGTCATCGACTGGATGTGCTGGTCGAGCACAATCAGCTTGCACGTCTGGGCATCGACACCAGTGGTCATCAACTTGCTAGTGGTCGCGATGACCGGGTAGCGTTGTTCCGGATTGATGAAGTTGTCCAGCTCGGCTTTGCCTTCCTTGTCGTCGCCGGTAATTTGCATGACGTACTTGCGGTTCTCGGCAATACGCTCAGGGTTCAGGTTGACCAAGGCCTGGCGCATGCGACCGGCGTGGTTGATGTCGTCGCAAAAAATGATGGTTTTCTGGAACGGATCGGTGGCCTTGAGGTACTCGGTCACCTTTTGCGCGACCAGTTGGGTGCGCGCCTCGATGACCAGGTTGCGGTCCATGTCCTTGAGGTTGTAGATGCGGTCTTCGATCAACTCGCCATTCTTGTCGAGCATGCCCTTGGGCGGGCGCCAGCCTTGCAGGTCTTTGTCAAAGTCGATGCGCACCACCTTATAGGGGGCGAGGAAGCCGTCTTCGATGCCCTGCTTAAGGGTGTAGCTGTACACCGGCTCGCCAAAGTAGGTGATGCTGGACACCTCTTTGGTTTCCTTCGGTGTGGCGGTGAGGCCGACATGGGTGGCACTGGAGAAATAGTCGAGAATCTCGCGCCAGGCAGAATCCTCGGCGGCGCTGCCACGGTGGCATTCATCGATCACGATCAGGTCGAAGAAGTCGCGGGAGAACTGCTTGTAAATGTTCATCTCTTCTTCAGTGCCGGTGACGGCTTGATAGAGCGACAGGTAGATCTCGTATGAAGTGTCGATCTGGCGCCTGGCGATTTTGGTCATCGCCGGGCCGAAGGGTTTGAAGTCGTTGTTCTTGGTTTGGTCGACCAGAATGTTGCGGTCGGCCAGGAAGAGGATTCGTTTTTTCTGCTTGGACTTCCACAGCCGCCAGATGATCTGGAAGGCGGTGTAGGTCTTGCCAGTACCGGTGGCCATTACCAACAGGATGCGTGACTGTCCCTTGGCCACGGCCTCAACGGTGCGATTGATTGCATTGGTTTGGTAATAGCGCGGCATGCGGCCGGAGCCATCATCGTAGTAGGGCGACTCGACCTTCTGACGGGCATCACCGTTCAAGCCTTTCCAGTGGCAGTAACGTTGCCAGAGCTCGGCAGGGGAGGGGAACTGGTCGAGGCTCAGTTCGGTTTCGACCTGTGTTCCAGTGTTGCTGCGGTCGTGGAACAGAAAACCGTCACCATTGCTGGAGAAAACAAAAGGCACATCGAGCGCATCGGCGTAACTCAAGGCTTGCTGCATACCAGAGCGAATGGAGTGTTTGTTGTCTTTTGCTTCGATAACAGCGATCGGCAGGTTGGCCTGGTGATAGAGGATGAAGTCGGCACGGCGGGACTCGCCACGGCTGTGCAACTTGCCACGGACGATGATACGCCCCTTGGTGAAGCTGACTTCCTCGCGCACTTGTTTCTGAATGTCCCAGCCGGCTTGCTGAATCGCGGGCGCGATGAACTTGGTGCAGATGTCTCGCTCGGAAAGCGACTTTTTGTCCATGTTCCTTACTCCCTGTTACGCCAACCCGTTCGCTTCCGGATGACACAGCCGGAGATGCCTGAATGACACAAATATACATGGTTCAGCATTGATTTTGTTGTTCTGGGTGCTGTATGCATATACAGTTTGTGGTGCTGGGAGCAGCGCACCTCATCACTCCTGAAAGCTTGAACGCAAGTAGTCATGTGATTTTCTTGCGTGATTTATGGCTGGGAACAATGGCTGATTCGATGTGATTACAAGGAGTGTTGTATGAGCGGTAGAATGCCCGGTTTTTTTGATAAGGTGTCCATAGATACGGCACTCATCATCGCACTCGCTTCAGGGGTGTTTTTTCTGGGTGGGACTGTATATTTCGAAAAATATTATTCCCTGTTAGGCGTCCCTGCTCAGCAGATAAGTATAGCGTTTGAGCGGAAATTGTTGCAGGGTGCAATTTATTACTTCTCTCTTTTGTTAGTTTTGTTTGTGCCTTTGATGCTTATTGCTTTTGCAATGTATGTGTCGATTGGTTTTGATAAAGGCCGTTCTAGTCCACTGCCGTATCGTACGCGAAAGATACTGCTAAAATATAGGATGAGGAAAGTACTTGCCCGACGCTGTCTTCGTGTTATTGGGGGTGGCTTGATATGTATTGTTTTTTATAAGGCTGGTTTGGAGATGCCCTCTGCTATGGCCGAGAGGGATGCTGATAACTTCTTGAAGATATGCCATATTAGTGTTTTTTCGTACGCCAATGGAGATAAGGTCAAGGGTTGCTATATTGGGGGGAGTGAGCGTAGTTATTACGTTTTTGTTGGTGGTGGTTCGGACGGAATATACAGTGTTGCGACTTCCAAGGTTGGAATTAAAGAGGTGGTTGCACCGATTGCCAAGTGAGGGATTGGTAGTGATCAGTCACAGTCAACACGCGGATCACTTGCGTATTTGGTGAATGTCCAATAATAAGCTGCTTAAACGCATCGACTCATCGACGTCAAGTACGACCTCGCCGCAGTCTGGGCAGAAATCGGCGTTCACGTTGGGTATGACAATTGATTCGCTTTTGAAGGTGAAAGGGATGTCGCGGGTGTCACGCACCATCTCCGGCGATCCGCAAACAGGACATTTCATGGTTGGTTCCTCTGTCGGCACCGCTTGGTTCTTTTGGCAAATTGGGAGTCGACCGAACGAAAATTGTTTTTACCTGATTTCTCCGTACTGAGCCCAACTGCTGTGTTTATGAATGTGTCCAAACCATCGCCACAACCAAGCGTAATGAGCGAAAATAGGCCATTCCCCCACAGGACCCCCTCATGGAAGCCACAAAACCCGCGCTCATCCGCGAAACCTTCCCCGTCGGCCCCTTGCAGTGCAACTGCACCATCATCGGCGACCCCATCACCAAGAAAGCCATCGTGGTCGACCCCGGTGGCAATCACGAACTGATCCTCGCCCGCCTCGATGCCCTGGGCCTGAAGGTGGTCAGCATCGTCCACACCCACGCCCACCTGGACCATTTCCTCGCCTCCGGGCAGTTGAAGGAGAAGACCGGCGCGACCTTGCACCTGCACAAGGACGATCAGTTCCTCTGGGATAACCTGGAAATGCAATGCAACATGTTTGGCGTGCCCTACACGCCGGTGCCATCACCGGACCGCTGGCTGGCCGACGACGAGGAGCTGGCTTGTGGTTGTGGCGTAGCCTTGCACACGCCGGGGCATACGCCGGGATCCATGAGCTTCTGGTTTGCCGATGCGAAGTTGTTGATCGCCGGTGATACCCTGTTTCGTCGGGGCATCGGGCGTACCGACCTGTGGGGCGGCGACCAGCCGACCATTGTGAAGTCGATCAAGCAGCGGCTTTACACCCTTGATGAGCAGGCTACCGTTGTGACCGGGCACGGCCCTGACACTCGCCTGGGCGATGAAATGCGTGAAAACCCTTTCGTACGTGCTTGAAGTCAGGGAATTTTTCTCGTTTTGTGCGTTCCAACGCCGTCAGAAGTCCGCAGCTTGTATTGCTGCACTCTCGAATTGAAATGTAGGAGCTTCTCCATGTTCACCTCGCGTCGCTTGATTATTGTCGCTACCGCCGTAGCCCTGTTGTCCGGTTGTGCCGGGCAAAACCCGTATGACAACCAGGGTCAGGCCGAGCAAGGCTCCACCGGGATGAGCAAGACCGCCAAATATGGTGGCCTGGGCGCTCTGGCCGGTGCCGTGGCCGGTGCTGCGATCAACCACGACAACCGTGGCAAGGGCGCGCTGATCGGTGCCGCCATCGCTGGTACGGCCGCAGCGGGTTACGGCTACTACGCCGACAAACAGGAAGCTGCACTGCGTGCAAGCATGGCCAACACCGGTGTTGAAGTGCAGCGCCAGGGCGATCAGATCAAGCTGATCATGCCGGGCAACATCACCTTTGCCACCGATTCGTCGTCTATCGCGCCAAGCTTCTATTCGCCGCTGAACAACCTGGCGAACTCATTCAAGCAGTTCCCGCAGAACAACATCGAAATCATTGGTTACACCGACAGCACCGGCAGTCGCCAGCACAACATGGACCTGTCGCAGCAGCGTGCGCAGAGCGTCAGCACCTACCTGACGTCCCAGGGTGTGGATGGTACGCGTCTGTCCGTGCGCGGTGCCGGGCCTGATCAGCCGATCGCCAGCAACGCCGATGCCAATGGCCGGTCGCAGAACCGTCGGGTAGAGGTGAATCTGAAGCCGATTCCTGGGCAGCAGTATCCGCAGCAGTAATTTGGAATGAAAAAAATCCCGCTCTGGTAGCGGGATTTTTTTTTGTCCTTGAGGGCCTCATCGCTGGCAAGCCAGCTCCCACAGGGACCGCGTCTAACTCCAATCTCTGTGGGAGCGGGCTTGCCCGCGATGAGGCCATCAAATACAACATCTACTCCGGATATGTTTGGTGCATCCGCCTCAACAACAAATCCTTCTCCTCCCAAAGCTGGTTGATCCACTGCTGAAACGCCAGCCGGTACGTATCATCCTGCTCATAGCTTTTGCCCAGAAACTGCACCGGTATCGCCATCTCTTCAAAATGCGCCACCACCTCTTTGACCCTGCCGCACAGCAGGTCCCAGAAGCCAGGCCGGCCTGCCGGGTAGTGGATGGTCACATTGACGATCGACTGCAATTGCTCACCCATGGCATCGAGCACGAAGGCAATGCCGCCAGCCTTGGGCTTTAGCAGGTAGCGAAACGGCGAATTCTGCTGCGTGTGCTTGCCCGGGGTAAAGCGCGTGCCTTCGACGAAGTTGAAGATGCCGGTTGGCTTGCCGCGAAACTTTGCGCAGGTCTTGCGGGTGGTTTCCAGGTCCTTGCCTTTCTTCTCCGGATGTTTTTCCAGGTAGGCCTTGGAATAGCGTTTCATGAAGGGGAAACCCAGCGCCCACCAGGCCAGGCCGATGACCGGCACCCAGATCAGCTCTTGCTTGAGGAAGAACTTCAACGGGCGAATCCGGCGGTTGAGCACGTATTGCAGGACCAGGATATCGACCCAGCTCTGGTGGTTGCTGGTGATCAGGTAGGAGTGCTGATAGTCCAGACCTTCCAGGCCAGTGACGCGCCAGCGGGTATGGCCGATCAGCTTCATCCAGGCCTTGTTGTTGCTGATCCAGATTTCGTGGATATGCCTCATCAGCCAGTCGGTCAGGCGCTGGGCGGAAGGGAAGGGCAGGCACAGTTTGAGCAGGCTGGCCACGAACAGTGGCACGCAGCAGACCAGCGTGTTGAGGCCCAGCAGCAGCGAGGCGATCACGCCTCGCAGCGCCGGGGGCAAAGAGTCCAGCATGGTGTCAAAGGTCCAAAATACGGTTGGCCTGGATGGCGGTGAGGGCGATGGTGTAGACGATGTCGTCGACCTGGGCGCCGCGCGGCAGGTCGTTGACCGGTTTGCGCAGACCTTGCAGCATCGGCCCGAGGCTGACGCAGTCGGCGCTGCGCTGGACCGCCTTGTGGGTGGTATTGCCGGTATTCAGGTCGGGGAACACGAAGACGGTTGCGCGACCGGCCACCGGGCTGTTTGGCGCCAATTGCCGGGCGACTGTTTCGTTGGCGGCGGCGTCGTACTGCAAAGGGCCGTCGATCTGCAAGTCACGCTGGAATTGCTGCGCCAATTGGGTGGCTTCGCGAACTTTTTCGACTTCTTCACTGCTGTCCGAATTGCCGCTCGAGTAGCTGATCATCGCCACACGTGGGGCGATGCCGAAGGCGGCGGCCGAGTCGGCACTTTGCAGGGCGATTTCCGCCAGCTCCGGGGCGCTCGGGTGCGGGTTCATTACACAATCGCCGTAAACCAGCACTTGCTCGGGAAACAGCATGAAGAACACCGAAGACACCAGGGTGCAGCCCGGGGCGGTCTTGATCAGTTGCAGGGCCGGGCGAATGGTGTTGGCGGTGGAGTGGATCACCCCGGAGACCAGCCCGTCGACTTCATCGAGGGCCAGCATCATGGTACCGATCACCACCGGGTCTTCCAGTTGCTGCTCGGCCATCGGTGCGTTGAGGCTTTTGGTCTTGCGCAGGGCCACCATGGGTTCGACGTAGCGTTCGCGAATCAGGTCCGGGTCAAGGATTTCCAGGCCTTCGGGCAGGGTGATGCCTTGGGCCTGAGCTACTGCATGGACGTCCTCGGGTTTGGCCAGCAATACACAGCGAGCGATGCCGCGGGCCTGGCAGATGGCTGCCGCCTGTACGGTCAGGGGCTCGCTGCCTTCCGGGAGAACAATGCGCTTGTTGGCTTCCTGAGCACGCTGGATCAACTGGTAGCGGAAAACCGCCGGCGACAGGCGCATTTCCCGAGGCGTGCCGCAACGCTGATGCAGCCAGTGGGCATCCAGGTGACTGGCGACGAAATCGGTGATGATCTCGGCGCGCTCGCGATCGTCGATGGGGATTTCCTTATTGAGCTGGTTCAACCGGTTGGCCGTGTCGTAGGAGCCGGTGCTGACCGACAGCACGGGCAGGCCTGCCTGCAACGCGCCCCGGCACAGTTCCATGATGCGCGGGTCGGGCACGGTATCGCTGGTCAGCAACAGGCCGGCCAGGGGGACGCCGTTCATCGCCGCCAGGCTCACGGCCAGGATGATGTCGTCGCGATCGCCCGGGGTCACCACCAGTACGCCGGGCTTGAGCAGTGGCACGGTGTTGAGCACGGTGCGGGCGCAGATGATGATCTTCGACATGCGCCGTTGTTCGTAGTCGCCGGCGTTGAGCACCTGGGCGCCGAGCAGGTCGGCCACGTCTCGGGTGCGCGGGGCGTTCAATTCAGCCTGGAAAGGAATGCAGCCGAGCAGGCGAAAATCACCGCTGCGCAGCAATGGCGAATGTTCTTTCAGGCGCGCGGCAAAGGCCTCCATGCTTTCCTCGGTGCGGACCTTGTTGAGGATCACGCCGAGTACTTTCGGATCCTTCGGCCCGCCGAACAACTGAGCCTGTAACTCGACCCGGCCGGAGAGCTCGGTGAGCACTTCGTTTTCCGGCGCCGAGACCAGGATCACTTCAGCGTCCAGGCTTTTGGCCAGGTGCAGGTTGACGCGCGCGGCATAGCTGGCATGACGGGTCGGGACCATGCCTTCGACGATCAGTACATCCTTGCCGATGGCGGCTTGCTGATAGAGCGTGATGATTTCTTCGAGCAGTTCATCCAGCTGGCCGTCGCCGAGCATTCTCTCGACATGCGCCAGGCCCAGTGGCTTGGGTGGCTTGAGGCCATGGGTGCGGGCGACCAGCTCGGTGGAACGTTCGGGGCCCAGGTCGCCCGGGTGCGGTTGGGCGATGGGCTTGAAAAAGCCGACCTTGAGCCCGGCCCGCTCCAGGGTGCGGACCAGCCCCAGGCTGATGGAAGTCAGGCCGACGCCAAAATCGGTCGGCGCGATAAAAAATGTCTGCATGCGAGCTTCTCGAGGTGAGCTGTGCAACGGCGCTGGCGCAAAGCGGCCAAACTGCCGGAATCAATTGCCAAGGGTATCGCTATCGAGGCCCTGAGCACACCAGCCGCATGCAAAGGTTTCGCCGATGCGCTGTTGCCGTAAGTCTGGATCGAGCACCCACTGGCGTGATTGCCAGGGCGGCTGGTGGCGCAAATGCTGGGTGTGGCCACAAGAAAGTTCAACCACCCAGAATCCTTCCTCGTCTTGATGGAAGCCGAGGATTAAACTGGGCGTTGCGCCAGGCCGTTTGTCCGGGTTCCGTTCGCTTTCGGCCGGAGGCTTGGTTACACTTGAACGTTCTTTATTCTTATGCAAAAGGTCTCGCCCCATGCTGATCGCCGCCAATAAGGCTGTCTCCATCGACTATACCCTGACCAACGACGCTGGTGAGGTCATCGACAGCTCTGCCGGCGGCGCACCGCTGGTGTACCTGCATGGCGCAGGTAACATTATTCCGGGTCTGGAAAAGGCTCTGGAAGGCAAGCAGGCCGGTGATGAACTGAAGGTTACCATCGAGCCTGAAGACGCCTACGGCGAATACGCGGCCGAGCTGGTCAGCACCCTGAGCCGCAGCATGTTCGAAGGTGTCGACGAGCTGGAAGTCGGCATGCAGTTCCACGCTTCCGCTCCTGATGGTCAGATGCAGATCGTGACCATTCGTGATCTGGACGGCGACGACGTGACTGTCGACGGCAACCACCCGCTGGCCGGCCAGCGCCTGACCTTCCAGGTCAAAATCGTCGACATCCGTGACGCCAGCCAAGAAGAAGTGGCTCATGGCCACGTGCATGGCGAAGGTGGCCATCACCACTGATTTTCGCTGCTAAGCTCAGTTAGCCGCTGAGGCGCCCGAGCAGGTTCGGAGAAAACTTTCAGGTTTTCGATCGACCTGATCGGGCGCCTTTTTAGTGTGTTAGTGTTTCTGGTGGCGGAACCGTGCTGCAACCGGGATCTGGATAGGGGAGTTTGTCATGAGTGTATTTCACGACCTTACGCTGCAAGCTCTGGATGGCCAGAAATTGCCGCTGGCGCCGTTCAAGGGGCAGGTTGTGCTGGTGGTCAACGTCGCTTCCAAATGCGGGCTGACGCCCCAGTACAAAGAGCTGGAGAGTCTCCACCAGCAGTACAAGGACAAGGGTTTCAGCGTGCTTGGCCTGCCGTGCAATCAATTTGCCGGACAGGAACCGGGTACCGATCAGGAAATTCAGGAATTCTGCAGCCTCAACTATGGCGTCACCTTTCCTTTGAGCCAGAAGCTTGAAGTAAACGGGCCGCATCGCCATTCGCTATACACCCTGCTGGCAGGTGAAGGCGCCGAATTCCCCGGCGATATCACCTGGAACTTCGAGAAGTTCCTGGTGGGCAAGGACGGCCGCGTGCTCGCACGTTTCTCACCGCGCACGACGCCGGATGACGCAACCGTGGTCCAGGCCATCGAAAAGGCCCTGGCCTGAGGCATAGCCTGACGCGCCGGGCCATCAGTGCCCGGCCGGTTTCAACTCACCTGCCACTCAAGGGTTTCTAGCCCTTGATCACTCAAATCAATAGTGCTGGGCCCTGCAGGCCTTGCCGCCCTATGCTTGCGACCTCAACAGCGTCGATGGCTGTCTTGACCCCCTTTTTCTCTCAAGGAGTGCCCGCATGCCGGTCAAAGCTTTGTTCAAGCCCTTTCAATTGGGTGCCCTGGAACTGCCGACACGCGTGGTGATGGCACCGATGACGCGTTCGTTTTCCCCGGGCGGCGTGCCGAACTCCAAGGTCATCGAGTATTACCGTCGTCGTGCAGCGGCCGGTGTTGGCCTGATCATTACCGAAGGCACCACCGTCGGTCACAAGGCGTCCAACGGCTACCCCAATGTGCCGCGCTTCTACGGTGAGGATGCACTGACCGGCTGGAAGAAAGTCGTCGATGCCGTGCATGCCGAAGGTGGCAAGATCGTGCCGCAACTCTGGCATGTGGGCAGTGTTCGCCGCATTGGCACCGAACCGGACGCCAGCGTGCCGGGTTACGGCCCGAGCGAGAAGCTCAAGGATGGCCAGGAAATCGTCCACGGCATGACCCACGCGGACATCCAGGATGTCATCGCCGCCTTCGCCCAGGCAGCCCGCGATGCCCAGGCCATCGGCATGGATGGCGTCGAGATTCATGGTGCCCACGGCTATTTGATCGACCAGTTCTTCTGGGACGTCAGCAATCAGCGCAGCGATGAATACGGCGGTGACCTGGCCAGCCGTTCGCGCTTTGCCATCGAGCTGATCAAGGCGGTGCGCGCTGCTGTTGGCCCCGATTTCCCGATCATCTTCCGCTACTCGCAGTGGAAACAGCAGGATTACAGCGCGCGCCTGGTACTGACGCCTGAAGCATTGGGTGAGTTCCTGCAACCCCTGGCCGATGCCGGTGTGGATATCTTCCACTGCTCGACGCGCCGTTTCTGGGAGCCGGAGTTCGAAGGCTCCGAACTGAACCTGGCTGGCTGGACCCGCAAGCTCACCGGCAAACCGACCATCACCGTGGGCAGCGTCGGCCTGGATGGCGAGTTCCTGCAGTTCATGGTGGCCACCGACAAAGTGGCCCAACCGGCCAGCCTGGAAAATCTGCTGGAGCGTCTGAACAAGGAAGAGTTCGACCTGGTCGCCGTTGGTCGTGCCTTGCTCGTCGACCCGGACTGGGCGGCGAAAGTGCGCGACGGTAACGAGCAGGAAATCCTGCCCTTCAGCCGTGAGGCGTTGATGTCCCTGGTTTGACCAGCGGATGCGGGGCGCTTTTGCCCTTGGCTGATCGCGCAATGCCTGCCGACACGCAGGCATTGCGCAAGTGCTCTTCGAACTGGTCGAAAATGGTTGCCCAGCCTTGGCGGCTGGCGTGCTGGCGCGCATTCAGGCGTACCCGACGCAAGGCTTCACAGTCTTCGAGCAGCCAGGCCGCGGCGTCGATAAACGCGGCTTCGTCGCCCGGCATCGCCAGGGCGCCATTGTGGCCATGGCGGATATGCTGGGCGGCCGCTGCCTCATCGTAGGCCACCACAGCCAGACCCGAGGCCATTGCTTCAAGCACTACGTTGCCGAAGGTTTCCGTCAGGCTTGGAAACAGAAACATATCCCCCGAGGCGTAATGCGCAGCCAGCGCTTCGCCGCGTTGCACCCCACAGAAGATGGCGTCGGGCAATTGCTGCTCAAGGGCAGCACGTTGCGGCCCGTCGCCCACCACGATCAGCTTCATCCGCCGCTGTGGGTAGGCAATGCGCAAGGCATCCAGATTGCGTTTGAGCAGGCCAAGGTTCTTCTCCGCCGCCAGCCTGCCGACATGTAGCAAGGCAATGTCGTCACTGCCCAGCCCCCAGCTTTCACGCAATGCCATCGAACGCCTGGCCGGGTTGAACAACTGACTGTCGACCCCGCGCGACAGCAGCGCCAGACGCTCGAAGCCACGGCGCTCCAGCTCAAGCCGTTGGCTGACGCTGGGTACCAGTGTCATTCGGGTGCGATTGTGAAACCAGCGCAGGTAATGGGTCAGCAGGCGGGGCAGCAAACTCATGCCGTACTCGCTCGAGTACTGCTGGAAGTTGGTATGAAAGCCACTGACCACCGCAATCCCCAGGCGCCTTGCCGCCCGCAGGGCACTCAGGCCCAGCGGACCCTCAGTGGCGATGTAAAGTACATCCGGGCGTTGTCGTTGCCAGCGTCGCAGCAACTTGTGCATCGAAGAGTGCCCCCATTGCAGGCCGGGATAGCCGGGCAGGGGCCAGCCGTGACACAGCAGCACATCATTGTCCTGCGCCAACTCATCGCCATTCTGTCGTGGGCGCACCAGTTCGATGCGGTGGCCGCGCTGGCGTAAACCTTCGCTCAAGCGGCCAAGGGTGTTGGCCACGCCGTTGATTTCGGGTGGGAAGGTTTCGGTAACCAATGTGATGTGCAGGGAGGGGGCTGTCATGATGTTCAGTCTCAACGTGCATGGTTGCGGCGTTGTGACGCTTGTGTGATGGATTGATGACGCAGAGGAGGGGCGCTAGCGGCTTTCGAATGTGGGCTTCGACGAGTAGGTACGATATGATCCGCGATAGCCGCGATTACATACGCGATACAATTTTTACCAGCGATTTTAATTCTATCTTCGCTAGCAATGGGACCAGTCGACTGACCTCATTGCAAATTCCTACAGCCTAGGAGGCTTGATGTGAGCAACGGGAAAATCCAGTTCAATCGGCCTTATATGACGGGTAAAGAGCTGCAATACATCAAGGAAGCGAAGTCTGGCAACATGCTCGCTGGCGATGGGCCGTTTACCAAGCATTGTCACCGTTGGCTGGAAGAAAAAACCGGCTCTGCCAAAGCGCTGCTTACCCACTCGTGTACAGCCGCACTGGAGATGGCGGCGCTGCTACTTGACATCCAGCCTGGTGACGAAGTCATCATGCCATCCTACACTTTTGTATCGACCGCCAATGCATTTGTCTTGCGCGGTGGCATTCCGGTGTTTGTAGATATACGGGAAGATACACTAAACCTTGATGAGCGGCTTATCGAGGAGGCAATTACATCCCGTACAAAAGCAATAGTGCCTGTCCATTATGCTGGCGTAGCCTGTGAAATGGATGCCATCATGGAGATCGCTCTTCGTCATGGGTTGAAAGTAGTGGAAGATGCCGCCCAAGGAGTGATGGCGAGTTATAAGGGACGGGCACTTGGCAGTATAGGTGATTTGGGGGCGTTCAGTTTTCATGAAACAAAGAATGTTATTTCTGGTGAGGGTGGTGCGCTATTAGTTAATGATTGTGCGCTGGCTTTGCGAGCTGAAATAATTCGCGAAAAAGGAACCGACCGCAGTCGTTTTTTTCGCGGGGAAGTAGATAAGTATACTTGGCAGGAAGTCGGCTCCTCTTTTTTGCCTGGTGAATTGACGGCCGCGTTCCTTTGGGCGCAGTTACAAGAAGCACAAATTATCACATCTCAACGGTTGGCAAGTTGGCAGCGCTATCATGAGTTGTTGGCCCCGTTCGAGGTCAGTGGTTTATTGCGTCGCCCTATTATACCTGAAAGCTGCCAGCACAATGCGCATATGTATTATATTTTGCTGGCTCCGGATATAAATCGCCAGGCTGTGATGAGTGAACTTAAACGAAATGCAGTTGATTCGGTATTTCACTATGTGCCGTTGCATTCTTCACCTGCAGGTCAGCGCTATGGGCGAGCGCATGGATCTTTGGAAGTAACCAGCTATCAATCGGAACGGTTAGTGAGGTTGCCATTGTGGGTCGGGTTGTCGGAGCAGCAGCAAAACAGAGTCGTAGATAGTTTGTTGCAAGTCTTGGGGTAGGTGCGTGGAAGTCACCAAGGGAGGGATTGTTACACGTTGCAAATGGATGCCTAAAGAATTTCAAGGTGCGCAGAAGCGAAATGAAATGGCCTACTTTTGTGTGAATTTCAATGATTTGTAAAGTCATGAAGTTGATTTTTAATGGGGGTCATTGCAAATGAAGAAGGTGGCTATCGTGCAGTCGAACTATATACCTTGGAAAGGGTATTTCGATATGATTGCAGCTGTTGATGAATTTGTTCTCTATGATGACATGCAATATACACGCCGAGACTGGCGCAACCGTAATCAGATCAAAACACCACAGGGGTTGCAGTGGCTGACAGTTCCGGTAAAAGTTAAAGGGAAATACCATCAGACCATTCGGGAGACGGAAGTCGAAGGTCCGGACTGGGCATCTATACATTGGAAGTCCTTGACCCAGAATTACCGTCGCTCACCTTTTTTTGACGAAGTGGCGAGTTGGCTGGAACCGTTGTATATGAAGCCCTATACGCACTTGTCAGACCTTAATCGCACCTTTCTCGAAAGCATTTGTGCCTACTTGGAAATCAAGACAGCTATCAGAAACTCTTCGGATTATACACTCAGCGATGGCAAGACTGAGCGATTGGCCGATCTCTGTGTTCAAGCAGGGGCTTCGGAGTATATTTCCGGCCCGGCAGCTCGTGATTATATCGAGGCAGGTGTATTCTCCGAGCGAGGAATCCAGCTGACCTGGTTTGACTATTCAGGCTATCCTGAATACCCGCAGCTATGGGGTGAGTTCGCTCATGGTGTCACCATTCTTGATTTGCTGTTCAACTGCGGAAAAGACGCACCCAATTATATGAAGTGCAAACGCCCATGAAGCATTCCATTGGCGCCTCTTTCTATCCATTGACCGCATACCTTGCCGAATTTTTACCTGCGGGCGAGTACGGTTGCCCGAAACTGGTGGCGGACATGGGTGATGGCTTCTGCCTAGCTGCTGGGTGGAAAAAATTTCTATTGGCATGATTTGGAACTATTTGTCGGTGATTTTCTCCGAGATCAAGTGAAGTCCGTACACAAATGTGAGGCAGGTTCATGGAAAGCGATAAAACTGGACTGTTGTCTGAGGTGGCTCACTACTACTCCTCCAAGTTGGCCGAGCATGGCGAAACCCCACAGGGTGTCGACTGGAATGGCGCCGAGAGCCAATATCTGCGTTTTGCGCAGCTCAGCAATATTATTGGTGGCCAAGTGCCTTTTTCGGTCAACGACGTGGGGTGCGGCTACGGCGCGTTTCACGACTTTTTGAGCGAGCGCTACAGCACGTTTTCCTATGAAGGTGTTGATGTATCCGAAGACATGATCAACGCTGCGCAGGCACGTCACAAGGAGTGCGCCCAAGCGAAGTTCGTGGTCGGCAGTGAACCTACAACCATTGCTGATTACGGGATTGCAAGTGGGATTTTCAACGTTCGCCTGGGAAGGACGGATGCGCAGTGGCATGCCTACCTTGAAAGCGTGCTCGATACACTCGAGCAGACCAGCCGGCTGGGCTTCGCCTTCAATTGCCTGACGTCATATTCCGATGCTGACAAGATGCGCGACTATCTTTACTACGCAGACCCATGCGCGTTGTTTGACCTTTGCAAGCGCCGTTATTCTCGCAACGTGGCGTTGCTTCACGACTATGGGCTCTATGAGTTCACAATCCTGGTAAGGAAACAGCCATGAAGAAATACTTGGTCATCTTCGGTGCCGGCGATATTGCACAGCTCGCACATTACTATTTCTCCACGGATTCGAATTATAAGGTCGTTGCGTTCACTGTGGACGCGGCTTACCTGACGAGCACGAGCTTTTGCGAGCTGCCAGTCGTTGCTTTTGAAGAGCTGGTGGAACACTACCCACCCGAGCGATATGAGTTGTTTATCGCGCTCAGCTACTCAAAACTCAATGCGCTGCGCAAGGAAAAATACCTGGCCGGCAAGGCCAAGGGTTACAAACTGGCCAGCTTCATAAGCTCTCGAGCCACTATTCTGAATGAGAGTCGTATCGGCGAAAACTGTTTCATTTTAGAAGACAATACCGTTCAGCCATTCGTCACTATCGGCAACAACGTGACGTTGTGGAGCGGCAATCATATTGGCCACCACTCAACGTTGATGGATCATTGTTTTATTGCTTCGCACGTGGTGATTTCCGGTGGCGTCGAGGTTGGTCAACAATGTTTTATTGGTGTCAATGCGACGCTGCGTGACCATATCAAAATAGGCGAGCGCTGTGTTATCGGCGCGGGCGCGTTGCTGCTGGCGGATGCGGAGCCGGAAGGTCTGTACGTAGGTGCAGCTACGGAGCGCTCCAAAGTACCCAGTACCAAGTTGAGAAAAATATGACGCCCTATTGGAATAAGCAGGGGTTACTTTATTGTCCTTCCGGCTCGGGACGGCACCCCAAGCTTTTGTCCCACGCGGCTAACCCACTGCCGATTTTAATGGAAGGCGACATCTATCGAGTTTTCTACAGTGGTAGGGACCGTAACAATCGATCTTCTGTCGGAGCGGTCGATATCGATATCGTATCACGAGAGGTTATCCGCGAGCACATAGATCCCTTTTTCGAGCATGGCACCGAAGGCAGTTTTTTTGCAGATGGCGTCAGTATCGGCAATTGCTATGAAGTGGATGGCGTTCGCTACATGCTTTTTATGGGCTGGCAAAACCCTGCCGGGGGACATTGGCGTGGCGATATTGGACGACTCATTGTAAACCCTGATCTGACGCTCACATTGGAACGGCAGATGCCACTCATGGGTTCTGATTGCACGGATCCTGTAAGCCTCTCCTACCCTTGGGTGTTGCCAGGTGCCGAGCGTGGCTTCGATATGTGGTACGGATCAACGATGCAGTGGGACGCCGGAAACGGGGAAATGCTGCATACCATCAATCATGCTTCTTCGGTCGATGGGCATCATTGGGAGAGGCAAGGTTTGGCTGTTCCCTACGAGATCGGAACAGCGCAGGCCTTCTCCAGGCCGACGGTGTTAGGCAGCGTGGAACGCGGATTTGAAATGTGGTTTTCCTATCGCAGTGGTATGGGCGAAACCTACAGGATTGGATACGCACGAAGCCGCGACGGTAATATTTGGGAGCTTGCTCTGGGGTCAAGCGGTATCGCCGTATCGGCACAAGGGTGGGACTCAGAGATGATCGAATACCCTTATGTTTTTGATCATAAAAACCGACGCTATATGTTGTATAACGGAAATGGCTACGGGAAGTCCGGTTTTGGTCTGGCAGAGTGGATGAATGCGTAAATTAATTTCCACGTTGTCAAGTAAAAAAACAGGAATCCAGCTTTTGCGATATGGTGTTGTTGGGCTTCTCAGCAATTCATTGGGCTATTTGATTTATTTGTTGGTCACCTATGCCGGAGCTACCCCTAAAATTACCATGACTTTGCTCTATCTGACGGGTACTGCAATTGGGTTTATAGGTAATCGTAGATGGACGTTTTCCCACGAGGGAAATGTGCTTAGCGCTGGAGCAAGGTACCTTATTGCGCACGGATTTGGTTATTTGGCTAACCTTGTTATTCTAATTGTGATGGTGGATTATCTCGGTTATCCGCATCAATTGGTCCAGGCATTTGCCATCCTGGTTATTGCGTGTTTTCTTTTTCTAATGTTCAAATTCTTTGTATTTCCAAAAGCATCACTTGATGGAGAGGGCGGAACATGAGGCGCTGCATTAATTGCAAAGGGCAGTTCGATTCCCAATTGGAGGACTGCCCAGCCTGCGGTGCCTCAGTTGCTCAAGTGGATGGATTTAAATCATTCGCTCCCGCTCTTGCGCACGGAGGCGGTGGCTTTAAATCGAATTATTTTTCGGAACTGGCTGAGTTGGAAGGAGAGAATTTTTGGTTTAAAGCCAGAAATCGATTGGTTATATGGGCTCTGCATAAGTATCGACCTCACTTTCGTTCCTTTCTTGAGATAGGTTGTGGTACCGGCTATGTTTTATCTGGCGTGTCTAAAGAATTTCCGCAGGCTAATTTGAGGGGGAGTGAAATATTCACTGCCGGACTCGGTTTTGCTGCCAATAGATTGCCCACAGTAAAATTCATGCAGATGGACGCTCGTGATATTCCATTTTTTCAAGAGTTTGATGTGGTTGGGGCATTTGATGTGCTGGAACACATCAAGGAAGACGAGCAGGTGTTGAAACAGATCCATGCAGCACTAATGCCCGCAGGGATCTTGTTAATGAGTGTTCCTCAGCACATGTGGCTGTGGAGCCCCGCCGATGACTATGCTTGCCATGAACGACGTTATTCAGCGGCTGAATTGCACGGGAAAATCGAATCGGCAGGATTTGAGATAGTGCGCAGTACGTCCTTTGTTTCTGTACTATTGCCACTCATGATGGCCTCGCGTGCAACCTACCGTAAGTCTAAGGAGGAGGTTGATGTAACCAGCGAATTGAAGCTTCCGAGGTTGTTGAACAAAATACTCTACGCAATGATGTTGTGTGAGGGTTTTCTGATAAAAATGGGCATCAACCTGCCGGTAGGCGGCTCCCGTTTGGTTGTAGCAGTCAAAAAATAACGCGGGTTTTCTCAGCGGCAATGAAGCCTCATTCAAGACATCATTGCCTGTCTAATCAAGCGGTCACTAGGCTATTGTGGGAGCCAAGCTTTCAGCTCCCCGCTCCCGTACCCAGAACAATGTCGCACCGGCCACCGCCGCCGGCATCATCAGGATATTGACCAGCGGAATCAGCAGCACCAGATACACCGAACCCCCAAACCCCAGGCTCTGCCAGCGCTTTTCGCGCAACCAGGCGAGCATCTCGTTCCAGCCCAGCTTGTGGTTGTCCGCCGGGTAGTCGATGTACTGGATTGCCATCATCCAGATGCCGAACAGCAGCCACAGCGGTGCGGCAACGATGTTGATCACCGGTATGAACGAGAGGATGAACAAGGCAATCGCCCGGGGCAGGAAGTAGCCGAGCTTGCGCATTTCCCGGCCGAAGGTGCGCGGCACCATGGCGATCAGTTCGCCCCAGCTGAAGGCCGGGAAGTTATCGCTGCCGCGTAGCACAACCTCGACCTTTTCCGCGAGAAAGCCATTGAAAGGCGCAGCGATGATGTTGGCCAGCATGGTGAAGGTGAAGAACACCATGAAAATCACCAGGATCACGAACAACGGCCAGATGATGTAGCTGAGAAAGCTCAGCCAGTCCGGCAGGCTGGGCATCAGGGTGTCGACCCAGAGGCCGAACTGGTGGCTGGCCAGGTAGATCAACCCGATGAACAGCAGCAGGTTGATGGCCAGAGGCAGCAGGACGAACAGGCGCAGGCCCGGGCTCAGGACCAGTTTCAGGCCTTCGCGCAGGTACTGCGGGCCGGAGAGTACGGGGGCTTGCATGGCTTGCTCCAAACAGTTGAAAACGCGCCGACATTACCGAGTTTGAGCGCTTGGTGAAAGCGCGGCGCCGTCCAGGAAATGCACTGTAACAAAGGCGCAGAAGGAAAGTTGATAGGCATCAACTCCTGCCTTGGGGATGCAGGATAGAACATGCCTATGAGGTGGATTGCGAAACGATATTTCCCTAATCTGCGCCACCTCGTTAAGCTGCGCACAACTTTTAAATCGCCTTTTAACTTTGATCCCAAGGAGTCTTCATGAGCATTCTGGTCAACAAGCAAGCCCCTGATTTCGATGCGGCGGCAGTCCTGGGCGACGGTTCGATCGTCGACAGCTTCAAGCTTTCCTCGCTGCGCGGCAAATATGTCGTGCTGTTCTTCTGGCCGCTGGACTTCACCTTTGTCTGCCCGTCGGAAATCATTGCGCACAACAATCGCATGGATCGATTCCGTGATCTGGGCGTAGAAGTGGTGGGCGTTTCCATCGACTCGCAATTCACCCACCACGCCTGGCGCAGCACGCCGGTCGAGAAGGGCGGCATCGGCGAAGTCCAGTTCACCATGGTTGCCGACGTCAAGCACGAAATCACCCGTGCCTACGGTATCGAACACGAAGCCGGCGTGGCACTGCGTGCGTCCTTCCTGATCGACCAGCAAGGTGTTGTTCAGCACCAGGTGGTGAACAACCTGCCGCTGGGTCGTGAGGTGGACGAAATGATTCGCCTGGTCGAGGCCCTGCAATTCACCGAGCAGCATGGCGAAGTCTGCCCGGCTGGCTGGCGTCCAGGCCAGAAAGGTATGAAGGCCGATGCCAAGGGTGTTGCCGACTACCTGGCCGAAAACGCCAAGAGCCTGTAATTCGAACTCTTTTTAATTCCATAACGGCCGGCAATCCATCCGCCGGCCGACAGGAGTCTGTCATGTCTGAAGTACGTCATTCGCGAGTGATCATCCTCGGTTCCGGCCCAGCCGGTTACAGCGCTGCTGTCTATGCGGCACGCGCCAACCTCAAGCCACTGCTGATCACCGGCATGCAGGCTGGCGGTCAATTGACCACCACCACTGAAGTCGACAACTGGCCAGGTGACGTGCATGGCCTGACCGGCCCGGCACTGATGGAGCGGATGCGCGAGCACGCCGAGCGTTTCGAGACCGAAATCGTCTTCGACCACATCAATGCCGTCGACTTCGCCGGCAAGCCATATACGCTCACCGGCGACAGCGCGACCTACACCTGCGACGCCCTGATCATCGCCACCGGTGCCAGCGCTCGCTACCTGGGCCTGCCGTCGGAAGAGGCCTTCATGGGCAAGGGCGTTTCCGCCTGCGCGACCTGCGATGGCTTCTTCTATCGCAACAAGGAAGTGGCCGTGGTCGGTGGTGGTAACACCGCCGTTGAAGAGGCGCTGTACCTGGCCAACATCGCCAGCAAAGTGACCCTGATCCACCGCCGCGAAACCTTCCGCGCCGAGAAGATCCTGATCGACAAACTGCACGCTCGCGTTGCCGAAGGCAAAATCGTTCTGAAGCTCAACGCTACCCTGGATGAAGTGCTGGGTGACAACATGGGTGTTACCGGTGCGCGCCTGAAGAACAACGACGGCAGCTTCGACGAACTGAAAGTCGACGGCGTGTTCATCGCCATCGGCCATACCCCGAACACCTCGCTGTTCGAAGGCCAGCTGGAATTGAAAGATGGCTACCTGGTGGTTCAGGGTGGTCGTGACGGCAATGCCACCGCTACCAGTCTCGAGGGTGTGTTCGCAGCGGGTGACGTGGCTGACCACGTGTACCGTCAGGCAATTACCTCGGCCGGTGCTGGTTGCATGGCGGCGCTGGATGTCGAGCGGTATCTTGATGGGCTACAGAACGCTTCGCTATAAATAGTCGCGTTGTTCGGTAGAGCATTGGAAAATCCGCGCCTGCATAGGTTGAGCAAATCCTATGCAGGTGTTGGATTATCAGCTATACGGCCATGAAGTAAATATTAAAAGTCAGTTTCTTGAGCAGAAAAAGCAAATGAGCTCAACGAATCACCAAATATACTATGCTAGGATCTTAAAAATCGGTGTAATAGAATCTGCAATCGAATCGATGCTTTGATTGTAGGCGGACATTGAGTGATCTCGACGCAGTAATCACAATATGCCATAAATGCTTTCTAAAAACTTTTGTAAGTTAAAAGCTTATCTCGCTTTGTAGTTAGGTTTTTACAGTTGTGCGCGATTTGAAGTAGTCGGCTATCGAGTTGGGCACTAAATAGTTGAAGCCTAGTATTTCTTTGGCTTTGTCGGTTAGGTTTTCAGGTTCAGTAATGTTGCTGGGTATGTTTATCTGTTGTTTGAAGTAGGGTATTGTGAATACATGGTTGATCGCGCGCCGTTCGATATTTGTTGTGTTGAATCCTCCGGCGTGGAAAAGCATGCAGTCAAGAATTATGAATGATCCCGCCTTTGCTTCTATTTGTATCGCGTTTTTTTGAATGTAATTTGAAGATGGCAGATTTTCTGTCTTGTGTGAGGCTGGTAGTACATAAGTGGCGCCGTTGCTAAATGTAAAGTCATCCATGCAGAACAACGCATTTATGGCAAGTGGAGAGCTTGAGGTGAAATGCTGGTAAGGCAGGTCTCGATGCCATGAGCCTTGGTTGTAGTTTTCTTTCGGGGGATTGATAAGGCCGTTCTGCTGATTGAGTTGGAATTTTCCCTTTATAAGCTTTTCAATTATTTTTATTAACGTTGTATTTAATGCAAGATTGACAAACGGAGTGCCGCCAAGAGTCAAGAGGGATCTTATAGTGTGATATTCGCCAAGTTGCTTGAGATTGTCCGCGCCGAAATTTTGTATGTATCGTTCCCGCGTGTTCTGAAATGCCAGGCTCAGAGCCTCAAGGCATGACCTTGAGAGTCCGGCGTCAATGACGGCGTATCCGATGTTTAGAATCTGCTCAACCGTTTCGTCAATATCAGAGCTCGCTTCATTTTGCTGGAGTACGCCATATACGGAAGTTGGCGGATTATTCTGTGCTTTCACTTTCAATACTCCTTTTGGTTTTTGTGCTGTAAGTATGGCGGACTATTGTGTAGGGTCTTTGTTTTATTTCGATGAATATTTTGGATATATAGATGCCCTGTATGCCAACAAAGAAAATTATCAATCCTGATGAAAGCCATACAGATGCGATTAGTGAGGTGTAGCCACTGGGTGGTGTTGCAATGAAGAAGTAGTTTGATATAAGGTAAAGAATAAATACAACTGCCGAGGCAGAGATAATGAGTCCCGAGTAAAATGTGAATACAAGTGGCAGGCTGCTGAATGATGTCACTGCATTAACTAAATGACTGATTTTCTTTCTTAGAGAATATGTGGTTGGACTTGTTGAATGTTTTTTAATTTCGAAAGCTGTCTGCTTGAAGCCCGTTATAACCCAGAGGCCGCCTATATTAAGTTCCCTTTCTTGGTGCATTAACAGCGAGTCCACGTAACGGCGAGACATGAGTCGGGCTGTCACGATGTTATCCGGCTGTTCGATGCCCGTTAGAGCGCGAAAGAGGCGATAGAACATTAATCCAGATAATTGTTCAACCTTTCCCCCTTTACGTTTGGATTGGATTCCGTAAACAACGTCGCTTTTCTCGCTCACCAAAGTAGCATGGAACTCAGGTAGCCATTCAGGTTCTTCCTCAAGGTCACTATCAATCAAAAATACCTGATTGCCTGATGAGTGAGCCAGACCGGTCATCATTGCTTTGTGATGACCAAAATTTCGCGACAGATCCAATACGACAACATGACTGTCCAAGTTTGAAAGATTGACGGCTAGCTCCAGGCTTGTGTCAGGCGAACCGTCATTGACCAATATTATTTCGTAGCTGTCTCCGGCGTGTTGTTCGGCAACAGCTTTTGCTCGCCTATAAAAGTCTTCTATATATGGAGCAGATTGATAAAGTGTTGCTACTATAGAAAGCTTCATCGGTCGAGACGTCCATATTTTTAGGGGGGTGTGTTGCCGTCAAGTGCGCCCAAGGCAGCAGGTATAATACTCGGAAGCGGATTCTAGCAGAAGAGCGCACCAACTGTGAGCATCCCCCTACAATAGCCAGCTATCGATTTACTGGCTGAGCTTGCTACCTCGACCTCATAGTCAGCCTCCAGGCGTGCAGCTGCTATCCAGCCACCACTTTTTTGGTAACAAGCCGTCTAAACAGCTGGTTGGGAGCTATTGAGGGGGGCTGAAAAAGCTCTCAGGGGGTTGCTTCAAATCTAGGCTTATCTGATTTGCACGTTTGCCTTGAGTGCCGTGTGCTGATTGTGGACACCTAAACGCAAGGATGCGAAACTTGCACAACCAGACAGGAAGAGAAAATGATGGACGTCTTACCACCAGGCACAATTTTGCAGCTCATGTACTTGCGAGAGCGACTGAGGTTAGTTAAACCTGGACGGTTCGTTGAGATAGGAGCAGGAGCAGGGAACATCTCGGCATTGCTTTTATCCATGGGGTGGACGGGAAAGGCATACGACCTTGAGCCGAAGACGGTTGAGTCGTTGTGCAGAAGATTTTCAAAAGAGATTGATGTTGGTTTATATGAAGTTGTGAATGCTGACTGGTTGGGCGTCAGTGCTGTTGCAAAATACGATCTTGTAATTTCATGTATGGTTATGGAGCATTTTGATAGTGCGGGGGAGGCAAGATTCATTGAGCGGGGGAAGGAGAGTCTTTGCGAAGAGGGACTCATGATTACAATCGTTCCAGGGTCGCTAAAACATTGGGGGATTGAAGATGAGATAGCGGGGCATTATCGCCGCTATTCCAAGGAGGCTGCGCTTGAAGCATTTAGCAAGGAAGGTATGGAGCTAACGCATAGCGCGGGGTTAACATTCCCGGTTTCAAATATCCTTTATCCAATTTCGAATTTCATCGTTCGGCGCAGTGAAGCTAAAAAATTATCGTTGAGTATGTTGGAGCGGACGAAGCAATCTGGTATCCGTGGAATTACAATGAAGACAACATTCCCTCGCTATCTGGGGTTGCTGCTCAATGAGCGTGTGCTATATCCGCTACATTTAATTCAAAAACTATTTAGTAAATCAGAGCGCGCGATGGTGTTGTATTGCGAGACGCGACCCGTCAGTGGGGAATAGTTGAAGTTGTATGGCTAAATGATTTTCCGTTGGTTTTATTGTATTGGAAGAAAGCTATTTACAAACCTTGTCCAAAAGATGGCTAGACTGACTATTTCGACTTTGATTTCAGGGCACATCATTGCTGGCCCCAGAAGCAAATCGGGAGCACAGCATGGGGTTGTGTTTTAGACAAGGATATGGAGTGGCAAAAAAATATTCTTTTGCCGTTTTTATTCTGTGAGTGAGCAGTTAGCCTTACGCGTCAAAGGCTCACCCGCAAACTTAACCCCCGCCAACCCCTGTGCAATCAACGCACGGATGTTCGCATGGTCACTCCCCTGAGGAGTAGCCACCACCGACCGATAATGCTCCCCAAAGGCCAACAGCGCCTCTTCATCGCTCAGCCCTTCAAGCAAGGCCAGGCCCAGGGTCTTGCAGGAGCCTTCGTTCTGCCCGGCTGCGTTCTCGACACCGCCATTGTTGAAGGCTTGTGGCTGGTAGTCGTAACCGGCGGCAATAAATGCCAGGGTATCGGCGAAGACGTGTTCGCCGCTTTTCAGGCTGGCGCGCAGGGTGTTCAGATCAGTCATGCTGTTTTCCTTTGGCGAACGCCGCTTGCTGGTCGGCGCTGGCTTCTTTCTGGTATTGGGCTTTCCACTCGTTGTACGGCATGCCGTAGACCATCTCGCGGGCATCGTCGAGGCTGACCTCGATCTGACGCTCGTCGGCAGCGGCCTTGTACCACTTTGACAGGCAATTGCGGCAGAAGCCGGCAAGGTTCATCAGGTCGATGTTCTGCACGTCGGTGCGCTCGCCCAGGTGCTGGACCAGGCGGCGGAAGGCGGCGGCTTCGAGTTCGAGTTTTTCTTGGTCGGTCATGTTGTTCTCACAAAGGCAGGGTCAATCACGGGTGACGCCTTTCTTCAGGTGGCGGCCACCGTTGATGACCACGCTGCTTCCCGTGCTGTATTGGGTGTTCAAAAGGTAGAAAACCGCATCGATCAGCGGCTGGGCCCCGGGTTCGAATTCCAGCAGGGCTTTTTTCAGGGTCCTGTTGCGGTATTGCTCGTCGCTGTTCTCCTTGAGAATCAGCAGCCCCGGCAAAATGGCGTTGACTCGAATCCCTGGCGCATATTTTTCGGCAAACGACAGCATCATGTTCTGCAAGGCTGCCTTGGTGGCCGCATAGGCAATATGGCTCTTGCTGCCGCGCGAGGAGGTTTCGTCGCAGATGTGAATGATGTCGGCCTTTTCCACCTTGGCCAGCAGATCCCCGAGTGCCATGTTCAGGTGGTAGGGCGCCTCGACGTGGAGCTTGAACATGGTGTTCAGGTTCTCCAGGCCATCGTCCAGCCAAAGCGACGCGTTGTGGACGATCGCCCGCAGGCCGTCATAGTTGCTCGTCAGGTACTCGATCAAGGCCAGGCGGTCCTGCTCCTGTTGCAGGTCGGCCTGGAACTGCACGATATTCGGGTGCGCCGGACGGGCGCTGACGCTGCGGCTGGCGCTGACCACGGTGTAGCCGGCCTGTGCCAGGCTGATTGCCAGTTCGAGACCTACCCGTTGACTGGCTCCGGTAACAAGGATTGGGCTATTCATGTAAGAGTTGTCGGCTTCCGAAGGACCACGCGAAAGATGCGCCATGTACGAAATGGCCTCAGCATACCGAAGTTTGCACCGATGAGTGCACCCCTTGGCCGGATCGGCGTGCAGTGCCTTGAGTGAAGGTGAGGTCTGCGGAGTAGAATGTCGCTATTGCCCTAACCTGTGGTTCGCCTAGTGATGACTGAATCCTCCCCGCTGTCTCTGAATTCAGACGGTCTTGATCAGCAAGAGCTGTTTCCGATTCGAGAAGTCTCGCGGATGACCGGCATCAACCCGGTCACCCTGCGCGCCTGGGAGCGTCGTTACGGTCTGATTCAACCCACGCGCACAGAGAGCGGCCACCGCCTCTACTCCCAGGCCGATATCAATGAAGTGCGCAGTATTCTTGGCTGGATCGAACGGGGCGTTGCGGTCAGCAAGGTCGGCAAGATATTGGCGCGTACCCAGACGCTCAAGGCTCGGGAGCACCCCGCACAACCACCCATGGCCCAGAGTGACTGGAGCGAATGGCAGGCACAGGTTCGCCGGGCGGTGCGCGGGTTCGACGAGCGGCGCCTTGAGCAGATCTATGGTCAGGTGTTTTCCAGCTATCCCATGGTCGTTGTATTCCAGGACATCCTGATGCCTGTATGGCAGGAGATGCTGGTGCAGCAGGATGCGTTCGGCCAGGCCAGCGAGTGGTTGTTTTTCGATGCGTTTCTGCGTGCCAGAACCCTGCAACGCATGCAACTGATGGGGCACGATCAGGAACTCAGTGTGCTGCTGGCGGCGATTCCCGGTCAGTGCCGAGAGCTGGAACTGCTGGTAGCCGGCTTGCTGCTGGGCACCAGTGAAATCGGTATCCGTATTTTGCCATTGGGGCAGCCACTGGAAGAGTTGAGCCTGGTGTGCGAAAAAATCCAGCCCAATGCCCTGGTGCTGTTTTCCAATCACCCGCCGGCTGCAGAGCTGCCCAAGCGCCTGGCGCGGCTGGGGATGGGTCTGGACTGCCCGTTGTTGTTGGCGGGGGAGGCGGCGGACCTGGCTCAGGACAGCCTGATCGGTTCACAAGTGGCTTGCCTGGGAAGCGAGGGACGCCTCATGCAGCGGCGCTTGCAGCAATACCTGGCCGAGGCCCTGGACACGTGAACGAGGGCGGCTGCAAGGAATTTTAACGATGCAGTTCCGGGTGCGCCCGACGATGCCTGGCCAGAATGTATTGGCGCAGCTGCTCGGTTTCTTGCGCATTGCTCTGGTTCAGTGTGTAGGCAGCCAGCCCCTCTTCGGTTTCCCGCTCGAGTGTCGCGCGTAAAGCGATGGGCTCATGCCCCCTTGGCTTGAACCACAGGCTGAAGCGTTTGGGTGGCTTGGTCGTGCCGCAGTTTTCGACAAGCACATCCTGGCAGGAGATTTCCCGGACCTTCAGCGCCTTCGCCCGACCCTTGTCGTCTTCCAGCGCCAGTGGTTCATCCAGCACCAGGCGCCAGGGGCGAACCATAGGGCCATCTTCATAGATGCTGGGAGCACCCAGTTGCAGGTGCAGGGCATGGAACTCGTCTTCGACCAGCTGCAGCGGGAAGTTCATCTGCTGGTTTTCGAACTGCGCCTGGATCGTCACCTGTTCGTGGGCGATCAGCCGCGCCAGCAGGGCTTTGATCTGGGATCCCCCATTGACGAGCAGGCTCGATGTAGCGTCAGCCACATCGAATTGTGGGGCATGCTGCATGTTCTGAATGAAATCCAGCTCATCCTGGGTCAGGAGCGCGTTTCGTTGCATGGGCACACTCGACGAGTTCAATAATTACAATTCCGTTTATCACCCTGATGGACAACAGGATTCGGAATTGGTTTTTACCGTTCGTCGCCTTCGAGGAAATTCAGGCGCGCCTGAAGTTCAGCCACCTGTTTCTCCAGTTCGATGACGCGCTGCTCGGCCTCGACCTGCTGGCTGACATCTTTCTGGATCCCGATGAAATACATCAGCTGATCACTTTCGTTGTAAACCGGTGTAATGGACAGTTCGTTCCAGAAGGCGCTGCCATCCTTGCGGTAATTGCGCAGGATGCGTCGGCAGGGTGTACCGTTCTTGAGCGCTTCGCGAATCAGGGCGCGGGCTGGCTGGTCACGGTCATCGGCCTGGAGGAAGCGACAGTCACGGTACAGGATGTCGTTGGCCTGGTAGCCGGTCAGCCGTTCGAATGCCGGGTTGACGTAGATCAGGATGTTGTCGTCGCCTTCCTGCTCGGCGACCACGATGCCGTCGTTGGAGGCGTCAATCATTCGCTGCAGAAGCTTGGCATTGATCATGGAGGCGGTCCGCGATACTGGAAAGGGATAGCCTGATAATATCTGCGTTTTTTACTCAGGTTCAGAATCCTTTATGAAAGTCGCCATCCTTATCGGTTCGGTCTATGGCACGGCTGAAGAAGTCGCTCGACATGCCGCATCCCTGCTCAAGGCTGCCGGGTTCGAGGTCCTGTGCAATTCTCGGGCGACCTTTGCCGACGTGGAGGCGTTCGCCCCCGACGCGTTTCTGGGCGTGACTTCGACTACCGGGATGGGGGAGCTGCCGGATAACCTGCAACCGTTGTACTCGCAGATCCGTGACACCTTGCCGGCTGCCTGGCGCGGCTTGCCAGGCGCTGTGATCGCCCTGGGCGATTCGAGCTATGGCGATACCTTCTGTGGCGGCGGCGAGCAATTGCGCGAACTGTTCGGCGAACTGGGCGTACGTGAAGTCCTGCCGATGCTGCGCCTGGACGCCAGTGAAACCGTCACTCCGGAAACCGATGCCGAACCTTGGCTGGCGGATTTCATCGTGCATCTGCGTGGCTGAGATCACCGCGACCGACCCAGTTTGCAGGGTCTTTGTTGACGGCGTTTATTTGACATTCACGGAGCCTGACTCGCTGGGCCAATAAGCTGGCTGCCAATGCAACTGGCCGGCTGGCAGACGCTGACTAGACTGATTGCCAGGAGAGCACATGAACGTGCCGAGGTGATTGTCGTGACTGCAGCCCATGTCTTGTCAGCATCGAATTCAGGGAGTCGAACCCAAGCAATCCACAGGCCGGCAGCTATCGCCGTGGCTGCCTGTCATCGCCTGGAGTTGCTGTGATGCATCTGTCCGAAATTCCGCTGAGTGTCTGGCGCACCCGGGGGCAGACGTTCCAGTTTCAGGGGCATGACATCCGTTATTGGACGGCCGGGCAGGGGGCGCCGCTGCTGTTGATTCACGGATTCCCGACGGCCAGCTGGGACTGGCATTTCCTCTGGCAACCCCTGGCCCAACGCTATCGCGTCATCGCCTGCGACATGCTGGGCTTCGGTGATTCCGCCAAGCCGGTTCGCCATGAATACAGCATCCTCGAGCAGGCCGATGTACAGCAGGCGCTGTTGGCGCACCTGCAAGTCCAGCAGCCGGTGCATGTATTGGCGCACGATTACGGCGACAGCGTCGCGCAGGAGCTGCTTGCCCGCCATCATGAAGCGCGCGCCGAGATTGCCAGTTGTGTCTTTCTCAACGGCGGCCTGTTTCCGGAGCGGCATCGCGCTGTGCTGATTCAGAAACTGTTGCTCAGCCCGCTTGGCTGGTTGATCGGGCGCTCGTTCACGCGGGATGATCTGGTCAACCACATCTGCCATATCTATGGCCCGCAGACCCGGCCCAGTGAGAGCACGCTGGACGACTGCTGGAGCCTGATCGATACCAATCACGGCAACCGCATCATGCACAGGCTGATCAGTTACCTGCCCGAGCGCATCGCCCGGCGCGAGCGTTGGGTCGGCGCATTGCAGCGCGCAGGCGTGCCGCTGCGTTTCATCAATGGCGCGCTTGATCCGGTATCCGGCGAACACATGCTCGAGCGTTACCTGGAACTGGTGCCCAACCCCGATACCGTATCGCTGCCAGAGATTGGTCATCATCCGCATACAGAAGCGCCGGTTCAGGTGCTCAGGCATTACCTGGCATTTCGCGAACAGCTGGTACCTTCCATAAAAATGGTCTGCTCCTGAGGGAGTGGACGCCACTGCGGCGTTACATCGCGTTACCTTATCGGGCACCATTCAGCCCCTGCCGTCTTGATTGTGAGCGGCAGGCCTGTGCCTGACACTCGCCTCCACGTTCCATTGGCCAATGCTGGAGATTTGTGATGAGTGAATCGGTGCGCTTCGAAGATAAGGTGGTGATTGTCACGGGCGCGGGCGGCGGCCTGGGGCGTGCCCATGCGTTGCTGTTCGCCAGACATGGCGCGAAGGTGGTGGTCAACGATCTGGGGGGGACAGCCCAGGGCGAGGGCGCCAGTGCCTCGGCAGCCGATCGTGTGGTCGCGGAAATACGCGCCGCCGGCGGCACGGCGGTGGCCAATCATGATTCGGTGACCGACGGCGACAAGATCGTCCAGAATGCGCTGGATGCCTTCGGCCGTGTCGATGTGCTGGTCAACAACGCCGGGATCCTGCGCGACAAGACCTTCCACAAGATGGAGGACAGTGACTGGGACCTGGTTTACCGGGTACACGTCGAGGGCGCCTACAAGGTGACCCGTGCCGCCTGGCCGCACCTGCGTGAGCAGAACTACGGGCGGATCATCTTTACCGCCTCCACATCCGGTATCTACGGCAACTTCGGCCAGTCCAACTACGGCATGGCCAAGCTGGGGCTTTATGGCCTGACCCGGACGCTGGCCATCGAAGGTCGCAAGCACAACATCCTGGTCAACGCGATCGCCCCCACCGGCGGCACCCGCATGACCGAAGGGCTGATTCCGCCCGCGGTGTTCGAACAACTCAAGCCGGAACTGGTCAGCCCTCTGGTGGTGTATCTGGGCAGTGAACAGTGCCAGGACAGTTCGGGTCTGTACGAGGTCGGCGGTGGCTGGATGGGCAAGGTTCGCTGGGAGCGTAGCCTGGGGGTGGGCTTCGATCCGCGTGAAGGGTTCGCGGTCGAAGACGTGGCTGCCCACTGGGCGCAGATTGGCGACTTCGAAGGTGCGGTGCACCCCGGCGACAATATCGAAGCGTTGAATCAAATGATGCTGAATCTGCAAAAATACGTGCAGAACTGAGCACCATGGCATAAATAAAAAAGGCCGCTGGATAACAGCGGCCAAACAAGACGTTCGATCAAGGAGCTTCAAAATCAACGTCGGTGAACCTGTGGTCTTGCGACCGGCCCATGCAGAGGACACTACACTCCTGGCATTAACGGGCAATTAACCAGCCCACATCCGCCTGCAAATCCTGCGGCGTCCGACTGGCTGTCTGTTGTGAGAGCCAGGCAAGAATAAGCACTTATCCCTTCCCGAAAAATACTCGATTGCGACAATGACTATTGCAGCGCAAGCAATAGTCGTTGTTTTGCCGCGTGCGCTGAACCTTTTCCCATCCATCGGCTCTATGAGGCCTTATCCATCACACCCATGCACGGTCCGAAGCCCGCGCCAGATAGCCCATTAATCCTTTGGAGGTACAACGCGAATACCTCCTTGGTGCGCTTATCCGGTAGGCTGCGCGCCTTTAGGGTGAAGCCTTCAGGAACCAACCGGGGAAGACGCATGACAAGAACAACAATGCGCGCCATCTTCAGGCCGCAGGCGCTGGCCATTGCAGTAGCTTTGGGCTGTTCGGCCCAGGCGCAGGCCGTTTCATTCAACATCGGGGAAATCGAAGGACAGTTCGACTCCTCGTTGTCCGTTGGTGCCAGTTGGGGCTTGCGCGATGCCGACAAGGACTATGTCAGTGTCAACAATGGCGGACGGGGGCAGGCGGCCACCGGCGATGATGGGCGCCTGAACTTCGAGAAAGGCGAGACCTTCTCGAAGATCTTCAAGGGTATCCATGACCTGGAGCTCAAATACGGCGACACCGGCGTGTTTGTCCGGGGCAAGTACTGGTATGACTTCGAACTCAAGGATGAAAACCGACCGTTCAAGCAGATCAGCGACGACGGCCGCATGGAAGGCGCCAAGTCGTCAGGCGCCGAATGGCTCGATTCCTTCGTCTATCACAACTACTCCATCGCCGATCTGCCGGGCACCGTGCGCGCCGGCAAGCAGGTAGTGAGTTGGGGCGAGAGCACGTTCATCGGTAACTCGATCAACAGCATCAACCCCATCGACGTCTCGGCGTTCCGCCGCCCTGGAGCCGAGATCAAGGAAGGGTTGATTCCAGTCAACATGCTGTATCTGTCCCAGGGCCTGACCGATGCCTTGAGCGTGGAAGCCTTCTATCAACTGGAATGGGACAAGACGGTCGTCGATAACTGCGGGACCTTCTTTGCCAATGACGTGGTGGCTGCTGGCTGCAACGCGAACTACGACGTCGGCAACCCGGCGATCGCCCCCCTGCAACCGATTGCTGCGGCGTTCGGCCAAGGCTTCCAGGTAACCCCGGAAGGCGTCGTCGTGCAGCGCGCAGCTGATCGCAATGCGCGTGATTCCGGGCAATGGGGTACTGCGTTGCGCTGGATGGGCGATGAAACCGAATACGGCCTGTACTTCATGAATTACCACAGCCGCGGGCCCGTGGTGAGTACCAAGACGGCGGGCCTGGCCACCATCGGGCAGATTCCAAGAATCATCGCGGCGGCCAACGCCCGGGTACCGGGCAGTGGCGCGGGCCTGGCCCAGAGCACCATGCTCGGCAATGGCCAGTACTATCTGGAGTTTCCGGAAGACATCCGCCTCTATGGCGCCAGTTTTTCCACCACGCTCTCTACCGGCACAGCCTGGAGCGGCGAACTCAGTTACCGGCCCAATGCGCCGGTGCAGCTCAACACCACCGACCTGACATTGGCACTGGTCAACCCGATTGCCGGTAATCTCGCATCGCCGATCAAGTCCAGCGCCGGGGCCGACAACACCGGCTACAAGCGCAAGGAAATCACCCAGCTGCAAACTACTCTGACGCACTTCTTCGACCAGGTGCTGGGGGCCGAACGCCTGACGCTGGTGGGTGAAGCCGGTGTTGTGCATGTCGGTGGTCTGGAGTCCAAGAGCCAGTTGCGCTATGGCCGTGACTCGGTATTCGGTGCCTACGGCTTCCAGGGCGACACCAACGGCTTCGTCACGTCCACCTCCTGGGGCTACCGTGCCCGGGCGATTCTGGATTACGCCAACGCCATTGCCGGGGTCAACCTCAAGCCCAACCTGTCCTGGTCCCATGACGTCGATGGTTATGGCCCCAACGGCTTGTTCAACGAAGGTGCCAAGGCCGTCAGCGTGGGACTCGATGCCGACTACCGCAATACCTACACCGCGAGCCTTAGTTACACCGACTTTTTTGGCGGTGATTACAACACCTTGACTGATCGCGATTTCGTCGCGTTGAGCTTCGGCGTGAACTTCTGATTCGGGAGAGAACATTATGCGCAAGATGATTCTGCAATGTGGTGCGCTGGCGCTGAGCCTGCTGGCCGCAAACGTCATGGCAGCAGTGTCGGCCGACGAAGCCGCCAAGCTGGGCACCTCCCTGACCCCCTTGGGCGCGGAGAAGGCCGGTAATGCCGATGGTTCGATTCCGGCGTACACCGGTGGCATCCCCAAGAACGCCGGTGCGGTCGACAGCAAGGGCTTCCTGGCGGACCCGTTCGCCAATGAAAAGCCGCTGTTCACCATCACCGCGGCCAACGTCGATCAGTACAAGAGCAAACTCTCCGAAGGCCAGGTGGCAATGTTCAAGCGCTACCCTGAAACCTACAAGATCCCGGTCTATCCGACCCACCGCACGGTCAGTTTGCCCGCGGCGATAAACGAGGACGCGAAGAAGAGCGCGACCACCGTCACCACGATCAATGACGGCAACGGCCTGGCCAATTTCACCGAAAGCCGTTACTACGCGTTCCCGATTCCCAAGACCGGTAACGAAGTGATCTGGAACCACATCACCCGTTACCGCGGTGGCAACCTGCGCCGGATCATTACCCAGGCCACGCCACAAACTGACGGTTCTTTCACCAGCATCCGCTTCGAAGAAGAAGTCGCAGTCCCCCAGGAGACGCCGGACCTGTCTGCCGACAAAGGTTCCAACGTGTTGCTGTTCTTCAAGCAGGCAGTGACCGCGCCGGCGCGTCTGGCCGGTAACGTGCTGCTGGTGCACGAAACCCTCGACCAGGTGAAGGAGCCACGCCTGGCCTGGATCTACAACGCTGGACAGCGTCGGGTACGCCGTGCGCCGCAAGTGGCCTATGACGGCCCGGGGACTGCCGCCGATGGCCTGCGCACTTCCGATAACTTCGACATGTTTTCCGGTGCCCCGGATCGCTATGACTGGAAGCTGATCGGCAAGAAGGAAATGTACATTCCCTACAACAGCTACAAGCTGGACTCGCCGAGCCTGAAATACAGCGACGTGATCAAGGCCGGGCACATCAACCAGGACCTGACCCGTTACGAACTGCACCGGGTCTGGGAGGTCGAGGCGACGGTCAAACCGGGTGAACGGCACATCTACGCCAAGCGCCATATGTACATCGACGAAGACAGCTGGCAGGTTGCGCTGGTTGACCACTACGACGGCCGTGGTCAGCTCTGGCGCGTAGCCGAGGGGCACCAGCAGTTCTATTACGATCACCAGGTTCCGGCCTACACGCTTGAAGCCTTGTACGACGTCATTGCCGGTCGTTACCTGGCCCTGGGCATGAAAAACGAAGAGAAGCACAGCTTCGAGTTCGGTTTCGTCGCCAAGGCGGCCGATTACACGCCTAACGCGCTACGCAGCGAGGGTGTGCGCTAGTTCCCGGTTTCACACCGACGTTCATTCTTTGTTGTGGCAAATGATTAATGGCGACCTTCGGGTCGCCTTTTTTTATGGCCTGCGATCAATGCACTGAATACTCCTCAACAAGCCTTTGCCAGAGGGCTAGGGTGGTGCCCAGCCTCAGAAAACCTACAACAAAGGCCAACCGCAATGACCGCCATGCGCTTACCGCTGGAGTGTTCGGATCGTCTGCCCAGGATGTCGCCCAGGCACCTGCCACGCACGCGCTTGAGCGCTCGCTTGCTCGCATCGCCCGAGCGGGTAAAGCTGTTCTGCGCCCCCGCCGGCAGCGGCAAGACTGCGCTGCTCAGTGAGTGCGCGCGGCAGGCACCGGTTGGCTGCAGAGTCCATTGGTTGTCGCTGAGCGACACCGCTGGTACGCCAGAAGCATTCTGCGTCCTGCTGGCGACTGTTCTGGGCCTGGCTTCGAGCACCGAAGCCGATGTGCTGGAACGCCTGGCCCGTATGCAGACTCCCACCTGGTTGTTCCTTGACGACTACAGTCGCTGTGCCAATGCCGATCTGGACGGCCTGCTCGATGCGCTGCTGCTGCACAGCAGTGCCCACCTCAATTGGTGGGTTTGCGGTCGACGGCGCCCGTCCTGCAATTGGCCGCGTTTGCTGCTCGAGGGGGATTTGCTCGAATGCGATGGCCGGGCGTTGGCCTTCACCGCCACGGAAATCGATCAGCTGTTGGCCAGGCAGCCGTGTGACTGGCCGCAACAGACGGCCGGTCGGATACTCCAGCTCACCGACGGATGGGCCGCCGGGGTGCGCATCGCCATGATCGACGCCGTCGACGGCAGTGGCCCGGAGCCGGGTTCAGGCACCCTGTCTGCCTATCTGGATCATGAACTCTTTGCCGGCCTGCCCAGTGATCTGGCGGAGATCTGGCGGGTATTGGCGGCGCTGCCGCGTTTCGATGCCTCATTGTGCGAACACCTGTTTGGCGCTGGAGAAGGGGCGGCGGGCTTGCGTCAGTTGCAGGCTCTGGGATGTTTTATCGAGCCGTGGGAGCATTCACCGCGCTGGCTGCAGGTTTTTCCACCCTTGGCCAGGCATCAACGCGCGTCCTCATCTGCGCCTGGCCGCTCCTGGCATCGGCGGGCGTGCCAGTGGTTTGCGCTCCAGGGTGACTGGCAGACGGCGTTCGAGCAGGCGTGCCAGGCCTGTGAATACGAAGCGGCGGTCAGCCTGCTGCAGCATCTGCAATTGGAGCATTTATACGAACGGCAGAATGTCCTGCTGCTGGTCAATCTGTACTTGCAGCATGGAGAATCCCTGATGTTCGGTGATCCGCAATGGGTGTGCCTGATTGCCGGGGCCTTGCTGATTACCGGGCGATTCGAGCAGGCGCAGGGCTGCATCGAGCAACTGTCGCGCTTCCTGCCGCCGCCATCGGCCCCCGCGCAACATGAACTGATCGCCCGTTGGCAGGCACTCCATGGCTGTCTGCTGCACCTGCAAGGGCGCGCGGCACCTGCCTGTGAGCACTTGCAGGCAGCCCTGGCGCACTTGCCCGATACGGCCTGGCAGATGCGTCTGCTGTGTTTCAGTGGCTTGATCCAGCAGGCGTTGCTGCGCGGCGAATTGAACCTGGCACAGGCCTACATCCGCGATGCCCTGTGCCTGGCGCGGGCCAAGGGGTCACTGCTGCTCGAGGCCGTGCTCGAGCTCGATCATGCGCAGTTGCTCGAGCAACGTGGTGCCCTGCATCGGGCTCAGGAGTTGCTCTTGAGTACCTGGGAGTTGTTGCAAATCAGGCACTGCCGCTCAGGCCCGCTGGCAGGGCGCATCGCTCTGCGACTGGGACGCCTGGCCGCGCGTCTGGGCCAGGATGAGCAGGCGGTTATCCACTATGAACAGGGTTTGCAGGCGTGTCTGCACAGTCAGGACAAACGCGCTTTCTACGGTTTTCTCGGATTGGCCACACTCGAAGCCGGGCAGGGAAGGTATTCCCAGGCTTTTGTGCGCCTGCGCGAGGCCGAACGCTTGATGCAGTTGCACCATGTTCCAGACCTGGTCTATCGCGGGGTGTTATTGCTGGTCAGCAGCTACTTCTGGTTGCAGCAGGGCAGGCCGGCATTGGTGCGCGAAACCCTGACCCGCGTGTTGCGCCACTACCGTGGACCCCACGCCATTCAGGCGCCTCCGGCCACGCTGGAACTGATCCCGCGAATCGAGGCGTTGCTGGTTCTGGCCGAAGTTCAACTGCAGCAGGCATCGGCACCGCTCGAACGACTTCAGTCGCTGCTCGACCAGGCCAGGCACTGCGGCATGCAGGCGCTGGAGGCCGAACTCTATCTGGTGATGGCCGAGGTCGCATTCGTGCACAACGATCAGGGTGTTGCCCGCGACTGCCTGGACAAGGGCCTGACCCTGAGCGATCGCCTGGGCCTGGTACAGCCGGTCAATGAATTGCGCCTGCGCCAGCCGGGCCTGCTGCTGGCGATGGGCATGGAAACCGAACCCTTGGAACCGGGCGACAACCCGCTCAGTTTTCGCGAGCTGGAAGTGCTCAAGTTGATTGCCCAGGGAAACTCCAACCAACAAATTGCCGAGCAGTTGTTTATTTCATTGCACACGGTAAAAACCCACGCCCGCCGTATTCACAGCAAGTTGGGCGTGGAACGCAGGACGCAAGCGGTCGCCATGGCGAAAAAAATCGGCTTGATGAATTGAGTCGGCGACAGCCCCTCAGCCATCAAAGCCCATGCGCCAACTGATCGCCCGAGTGGCGGCCAACAAACGCTGCGCTGCCGGGCCCTGTTCATCGGCATGGAAGATGGACGTCGGTCCGACCACGGTCAGAACGGCAGCGATTTTGCCAAAGGCATCGAAGACCGGGGCCGACAAGGCGTCGACGCCTGGCATCAGAAGACCGTGCACGTGGTGCAGGCCACGTTGGCGAATGCTTTCGAACTGCTCGTCATACGCCTTGGCATCGGCCTGATTCAGGCCCTGCATTTCCTGCTCGCGCAATTCGATGGTCTCGCGCTGTGGCAGGTAGGCGCCGAAGACCAGGCCGGTGGAAGAACTCAATAAAGGCAGCACCGAGCCGATCTGGGTGACCACGGTCACAGCGCGCACCGCAGGCTCGATGCTGACCACGGTAGCGCCCTGGTTGCCCCACACCGCCACAAAGCAGGTTTCGTTGAGCTCGTCGCGCAATTGCGAGAGCGGCATGGCCGCGACCTTCAACACATCCATCCCGCCCAAGGCAGCAAGCCCCACCCGCAGCGCCTCGCGGCCAAGACCATAATGGTTGGTAGCCGGGTTCTGCTCGGCGAAACCGCTGGCAATCAGGGCCTGGAGATAACGGTGAACCTTGCTGGCGGGCATTTGCACGTGTTCGGCCAGACGCGACAGTGAGGTCGACGGCGAGAGCTGCGCCAGGGCCTTGAGGATATCGGTGCCGACTTCCGCCGAGCGGACCTTTTGCTTGCCGGGGCTCTCGGTAGTGGGGCTGGCTTTTTCCATGGTGCGCTTCGATTCGGGAGGGCTGGTGGGCGTCTTTATAGCTTGACGGTCGATAGCAATCAAATTACGTTATACGTAATCAGATTACGATAAAAATAACGCAGTATCACCGTTGCCCCTTCATGCCACGGTCAACTGCCATCAACCGGCCACTGCGGCCAGGAGGCTCTATGAACCTCGATTCCACTTCGCCAGCGCTCCAGTACCAGAGCGGTTTTGGCAACGAATTCAGTAGTGAAGCGCTCCCTGGCGCCTTGCCCGTCGGTCAGAACTCGCCGCAGAAAGCCCCATATGGTCTCTACACCGAGTTGTTCTCCGGTACTGCATTCACCATGGCCCGTAGCGAACTGCGCCGGACCTGGATGTACCGCATCCGCCCCTCGGCCCTGCACCCCGCATTCACTCGGCTGGAGCGGCAATTGGCCGGTGGCCCGCTCGGTGAAGTAACCCCCAACCGCCTGCGCTGGAGCCCTTTGGATATTCCGGAACAGCCTACGGACTTTCTCGACGGCTGGATAACCATGGCCGCCAACTCGAACCGGGAAAAGCCCGCGGGAGTCAGCATCCACAGCTACCGCGCCAACTGCTCGATGCAGCGCGTGTTCTTCAATGCCGATGGCGAGCTGCTGCTGGTGCCGGAACTCGGCCGCCTGCGCATTGCGACCGAGTTGGGTGTGCTGGACATCGAGCCGCTGGAAATCGCCGTATTGCCGCGCGGCCTCAAGTTCCGTGTTGAATTGCTTGACCCCCAGGCCCGCGGTTACATCGCCGAAAACCACGGAGCCCCCCTGCGCTTGCCCGATCTGGGGCCGATCGGCAGCAACGGTCTGGCCAACCCGCGGGACTTCCTCACGCCGGTGGCGCACTACGAGGAACACGCCGGGCCGGTGCAGCTGGTGCAGAAATTCCTCGGTGAGCTCTGGGGTTGCGAGCTCAATCACTCGCCGCTGGACGTGGTGGCCTGGCACGGCAACAACGTGCCGTATAAATACGACCTGCGCCGCTTCAATACCATCGGCACGGTCAGTTTCGACCATCCGGACCCGTCGATTTTCACCGTCCTGACTTCGCCGACCAGCGTGCATGGCCTGGCCAATATCGATTTCGTGATTTTCCCGCCACGCTGGATGGTGGCCGAGAACACCTTCCGTCCGCCCTGGTTCCACCGCAACCTGATGAACGAGTTCATGGGGCTGATCCAGGGCAGCTATGACGCCAAGGCCGAAGGCTTCCTGCCTGGCGGGGCGTCGCTGCACAGTTGCATGAGCGCCCATGGCCCGGATGGCGAGACCTGCACCAAGGCCATCGCCGCGGATCTTGCGCCGAGCAAGATCGACAACACCATGGCCTTCATGTTCGAGACCAGCCAGGTCCTGCGGCCCAGCCGGCATGCGCTGGACTGCCCACAATTGCAGAACGACTACGATGCTTGTTGGGCATCGTTGCCGACCATTTTCAACCCGAATCGGAGATAACCCATGAATCAGCCAGCCATTACTCGCAGTTGGGTCGAAAGCGCCAACGGACACGGCGACTTCCCGCTGCAGAACCTGCCGCTGGGGATCTTCAGTCACAAGGATCAGGTGCTGCGTTTTGGCGTGGCTATTGGTGATTCGATTCTGGACCTTGAAGCCGTGTTGGCCGCCGGGTTGTTCGACGGATTGGCACGTCAGGCTGTCGAAGTGGCCCGTGGCGGCGCGCTGAACGCTTTCTTTGAACTGGGCCGTGCGGCTCGCGTTGCATTGCGCGAGCGTCTGCTCGAACTGCTGGGCGCAGGCAGTGCGCACCAGGCAGCGCTGCAGCCCTTGCTGCGCAACGCCGCCGACTGCCAGATGCACTTGCCGGCGCGCATCAGTGACTACACCGATTTTTACGTGGGCATCGAGCACGCGAAGAATGTCGGCAGGCTGTTCCGTCCGGACAATCCCTTGCTGCCGAACTACAAGTACGTGCCGATCGGCTATCACGGCCGGGCTTCCACCGTTCGCCCATCGGGTGCCGACGTGCGTCGACCGAAAGGCCAGACCTTGCCAGCCGGGCAAACCGAGCCAAGTTTCGGCCCTTGCGCACGCCTAGACTATGAATTGGAACTGGGCATCTGGATCGGTCAGGGTAATGCGCTGGGCGAGCCCGTGCCGATCGCCGAGGCGGGCGAACACATTGCTGGTTTCTGCCTGCTCAACGACTGGTCGGCGCGCGATATCCAGGCCTGGGAATACCAGCCACTGGGCCCGTTCCTGTCCAAGAGCTTCATCACCAGCGTCTCGCCCTGGGTGGTGACCGCCGAGGCCCTGGCGCCATTCCGTTGCGCCCAGGCACCGCGCCCCGAAGGCGACCCGCAACCGCTGTCGTACCTGCTCGATACCCGTGACCAAGCCGCCGGTGCATTCGACATCGAGCTGGAAGTGTTGCTGCTGACCGAGCAGATGCGCGAGCAGAACCTGCCCGCCGAGCGTCTGACCCTCAGCAACACGCAGACCATGTACTGGACCGTGGCGCAGCTGGTTGCGCACCACAGCGTCAACGGTTGCCAGTTGCAGGCCGGCGACCTGTTCGGCTCCGGCACCCTGTCCGGGGCCAAGCCTGGTCAATTCGGCAGCCTGCTGGAGATCACCAACGGCGGCAAGGAGCCCGTGCAACTGGCCTCGGGCGAGGTTCGGCGTTTCCTCGAAGACGGCGACGAAATCATCCTGCGCGCACGCTGCCGCGCTGATGGCGTGGCCTCGATCGGCTTCGGCGAATGCCGTGGCAAGGTGTTGGCGGCACACTGAGAGGGCTAGGCGATGGAACTCTACACCTACTACCGTTCGACTTCGTCTTACCGAGTGCGCATCGCGTTGGCCCTCAAGGGCCTCGATTACCAGTCGATCCCGGTCAACCTGCTCAAGGGCGAACAGCGGCAGGCGGACTTCCTCGCCCTCAACCCACAGGGCCGCGTGCCGGCCTTACGGGTCGGGGAGGGTGATCTGCTGGTGCAATCGCCGGCGATCATCGAGTACCTGGAGGAATGTTATCCACAGCCAGCGTTGCTGGCCGCAGATCCGCTGCAGCGTGCCCATGCACGCAGTGTCGCGGCGCTGATCGGTTGCGATGTCCATCCACTGCACAACGTCAGCGTACTCAATCAACTGCGCCAGCTGGGGCATGACGAGAGTCAGGTTACGCAGTGGATCGCTCACTGGATCACCCAGGGGTTGGCGGCAGTCGAGCAATTGATTGGCGATAAGGGTTATTGCTTTGGCGATACGCCGGGGCTGGCGGATGTCTACCTGATTCCGCAGCTGTATGCGGCTGAGCGTTTCAATATTTCCTTGAATGCATATCCGCGTATTCGTCGGGTGGCGGCGTTGGCGGCGGTGCATCCGGCGTTTGCTGAGGCGCATCCGGCGAATCAGCCGGATACGCCTTCACAGTGACCCCCTCGTTCCCACGCTCCGCGTGGGAATGCCTCTCCTGACGCTTAGCGTCATTGACGCAGAGCGTCTGCAACGGCATTCCCACGCGGAGCGTGGGAATGAGTAATCGCGGATTCAATGCATGGACGGCTTGGGCGTCAGCAGATGACTCAACCGTTCACTCAAGCGCAACTGCTGGATCGGGTCATCACTGAGCAACAGCGCATGCTCCAGGTCGAAGCGCTCGGCCTGGGGGCAATCCAGGTGCTGATAGATCACGGCACGCGCCAGATAATCGCTGGCATTGGCCGGGCCCAGTTCCATGACGCGTTCGGCGTCCTTGAGGGCGGAAAAGTGGTCATCGTGGGAGGAGTGCAACTGTCGCAGGTTGCGCGACAGCCGTTGCAGTATCTGCACGGGGCTGGCCTCGAGCATGTGCTCGGCACTCAGCTGTACCTGCGGGCCGAATTGCCGGCCCAGCAGCTCGCGGCAGTCGGCGGTGTACAGGCGGCGTCCGCCGCACGGGTCCAGGACATGATCAGCGCCGGGAACCCGCAGTAAAAAGTGCCCAGGGAAGTTAACGCCCACCAGCGGGATATTCAAACGTCTGGCCAACTCCAGGGTAATAAGAGCCAGGGCCAGTGGTTGCCCGCGCCGGCGTTGCAGCACCTTGTCGAGCAATGCCGCCTGTGGGCGCAGGGGATGGTACTCATCCTGCTGGAAGCCCAGGGACGCCAGGCGCCTGAGCAGGGGTTGCGCCAGTTCATTGACCGCAAGCATGGGCAAGCCAATACTGACTTGTTGCTGCAATTCGTTGAGGTCGCGCATGATGTGTTCAGGCTGCACACTGGAATCGTGTTCGGCAGCGACCCACAACGCCGCCTCGAAAGTTGCAGCGGGATTACGTTGCAGGCAGGCAAGGCACGCTTGGCGTGGGCTCATGATTGTCTCCGCTCATCCTTTCCTTGTAGCGCTGGTATGGGCTTTCGTCCAGTAATCCGACCCTGGATATCGAGTTGTCAGGGGATTTATTCCGGCGCACTTCGGCACGGCGTGCGTCGCCGCCTATACTTGGATCAGCAACATGATTCGGGAGCCCGTCGATGTTCGCTCTCATGCAAAGCACTCGCACACAATCATTGCACCTGACCGTCGATCCGGCGACCGGGCTCAAGGCCGTTATCGCTATACACAGCGATCGCATCGGCCCGGCCCTGGGCGGCTGTCGCTATCTGGCGTACCCCGACGACGAAAGTGCGATGATCGACGCGATTCGGCTCGCCCAAGGCATGAGCTACAAGGCTGCGCTGGCTGGCCTGCCATTGGGTGGCGGCAAGGCCGTGATCATTCGCAATCCCCATGTGGAAAACCGGGCCGCATTGTTCGAAGCCTTCGGCCGTTTCATCGAGAGCCTGGAGGGGCGCTATATCACGGCGATCGACAGCGGCACCTCGACCGTTGATATGGACTGCATCGCCCAGTGCACACAGCATGTCACCAGTACCACGGCTGCCGGCGATCCCTCGCCGCACGCGGCGATGGGCGTGTTTGCGGGCATTCGCGCCACGTGCATGGCGCGCCTGGGCAGCGACAACCTCGAAGGCCTGCGCGTGGCGGTACAAGGATTGGGAAACGTCGGCTATGCCCTGGCTGAACAGCTGCACGCCGCGGGTGCCGAACTGTTGGTCAGCGATTACGATTCCGGGCGCGTGCAACTGGCGATGGAGCAGTTTGGCGCGCATCCCGTGGCCAGCGAAGCGCTGATCAGTACCCCGTGCGACATCTTCGCGCCCTGTGGCCTGGGCTCGATCCTCAATGGCCAGAGTGTCAACCAGCTGCGTTGCGCCGCAGTGGCCGGCTCGGCCAACAATCAACTGACCACTATGCAGGCCGCCGACCAGTTGGAGGCACGCGGCATTCTTTATGCCCCGGACTACATCATCAATTCCGGTGGGCTGATCTATGTGGCATTGAAACACCGGGGCGAAGACCTCGGCACGATAACGGCGCACCTGTCACGGATTCCCCAGCGCTTGACCGAGGTATTTGCCCACGCCCAGGCCGAAAAGCGCTCGCCGGCACGGGTTGCCGAGGCCCTGGCCGAACGGTTGGTTTACCAGCAGGTCACTTGAAGCCTGCCATTGCCGCTGAAAGGAACAGCGACCGCCACACGCCGTCGACGGATTAACCACGCGTGCCCCGCGTGCCAGGAGTGGTGCAATGACTGCCAAGAAAATCGAGCTTCCCTATACCCGTTATCTTTCCCCCGATGGACGCCTGATCGGCGCAATGCCCGACTCGGCCGACGACTTCAATCTGCTCACGCGCCTCTACCGGCAAATGGTCCTGACCCGCCTCTTCGACCAGAAAGCCGTGGCCCTGCAACGCACCGGACGCATCGGCACTTACGCCCCGACCCTCGGTCAGGAAGCTATCGGTGTCGCGATCGGCTTCTTGATGCAACCAGATGATGTGCTGGTGCCGTATTACCGCGACACGGCCGTACAACTGGTACGTGGCGTACGCATGGAGGAGATCCTGCTGTATTGGGGCGGTGACGAGCGCGGCAGCGATTTCGCCGAACCGGGCGTGGCCGAAGACTTTCCCATTTGCGTGCCGATCGCCACCCAGGCCTTGCATGCCTGCGGGGTGGCCAGCGCGTTCAAGATCCGTGGCGAGCATCGGGTCGTGGTCACCACCTGCGGCGATGGCGCGACCAGCAAGGGCGACTTTCTCGAGGCACTCAACGTAGCCGGTGCCTGGCAGCTGCCGGTGGTGTTCGTGGTGAACAATAACCAATGGGCCATTTCCGTCCCGCGGCGCATTCAATGCGGTGCACCGACCCTGGCACAGAAAGCCGTTGGCGCGGGCTTTCATGGCGAGCAGGTCGATGGCAACGACATGCTCGCCGTCTATGAACGGATGCAAGTGGCGCTGGAGCGGGCCCGGCAGGGCAAGGGGCCGGTGCTGCTCGAATGCCTGAGTTATCGCCTGGGCGACCACACCACGGCCGACGACGCCACCCGTTATCGTCCGGCCGAAGAGGTCAAGCACGCCTGGCAGGAAGAACCGATCAAGCGTCTGCAATCGTTCCTGGCCAGCCAGGGCGTGTGGGATGAGGGGCGTGAACAGGCACTGATCGCCGAGTGTCAGGCCCTGGTCGGGCAGGCTGTGGATAACTTCGAGGGTGCCGGCCTGCAATCGCCTGAATCGATCGTCGACCATGTCTATGCCCGCTGGCCCAAGGCCCTGGCCGAACAGCGCGAAGAAATTCTCGAACGGGCCATCCGGCATGCAGGAGGCAGCGGCCATGGCCAATGACAAGGTGACCTTGCTCCAAGCGATCAATCTGGCCCTGCACCGGGCCATGGCCGAGGACGAGCGGGTGGTTGTCCTGGGGGAGGACGTCGGGGTCAATGGCGGGGTTTTCCGGGCCACCCAGGGACTGCGCGACAGCTTCGGTTTCAAGCGAGTGATCGACACGCCCCTGGCCGAAACCATGATAGCCGGCCTTGCCGTCGGCATGGCCGCCCAAGGGCTGAGGCCAGTGCTGGAAATCCAGTTCATGGGCTTTATCTATGCGACCATGGAACACCTGGTGTCTCATGCCAGCCGCCTGCGTAATCGCACGCGCGGCCGGCTGAGTTGTCCGCTGGTGTTGCGGTCACCCATGGGCGCGGGCATTCGCGCACCCGAGCATCACAGCGAAAGCACCGAAGCGATGTTTGCCCATGTGCCAGGCCTGCGTGTGGTGGTGCCGTCCTCGCCGGCGCGGGCCTATGGTTTGTTGCTGGCTGCGATCGACGATCCGGACCCGGTGATTTTCCTCGAACCGACACGCTTGTATCGGATGAACCCGCAACCCTTGAGCGACGACGGTCGGCGCCTGCCGCTCGACAGTTGTTTTACCTTGCGCGAAGGCAGTGACCTGACCTTGATCAGTTGGGGCGCGAGTGTCATGGAGACGCTCAAGGCGGCCGACGCCCTGGCCGAACAGGGCATTTCGGCGGAGGTCATCGATGTGGCCTGTATCAAGCCACTGGACCTCGACACCCTGGAAGCCTCGGTGCGCAAGACCGGTCGCTGCGTGATCGTGCATGAAGCGCCGCGCACCTGTGGCGTCGGTGGCGAAATTGCTGCCAGCCTCTACGAACGTGTTTTCCTGGATCTGCAGGCGCCCATCCAGCGGGTCACCGCCCCGGACATTCCGCCGCCCTTGTATCGCCTCGAGCAGCTGTACATGCCCAGCGTGGAAGACATCCTCCACGCCTGCGACCACGTTCTGAATTTTGCCTGAGGAGGCCTTGATGAAGTATTTCAAACTGCCCGACCTGGGCGAGGGGCTGCAGGAAGCGGAGATTGTGCAATGGCACGTCCAGGCGGGCGATATGGTCAAGGCCGACCAGTTGCTGGTCTCGGTGGAAACGGCCAAGGCGCTGGTCGATATTCCGGCACCCTACGATGGTGTCGTAGCAAAGACCTTTGGTGCGGCAGGCGACATTCTGCATGTGGGCGAGCCGTTGCTCGGCTATGAAGGCGAGGCCGATGCCGGCACCGTGGTCGGTCGCCTGGAAGGCGGGGGCAACCGTCAGGACGATCAGTTTTTCGTGGGGGCAGCGCCTTCCACCCGTGAACACATGGCGACCCGTGCGACGCCTGCGGTACGTCAGTTGGCGCGACAGATGGGCGTCGAATTGAGTGCGTTGAGTGGCACCGGCAGCGATGGACTGATTACCCGTGCCGATGTCGAAGCCGCGGCGCAGACCCAACAGGATCGTTTTGGCGGCGAGAAACTGCGTGGCGTGCGCCGCAGCATGGCGCTGAATATGGCCAGGTCCCATGCCGAAGTGGTGCCGGTGACGCTGTTTGCCGATGCCGACCTGCACCGCTGGGGCGAAGCCCGTGATCCATTGATCCGCCTGGGCAAGGCGATGGCGGCGGCTTGTGCGGCTGTGCCAGTGCTCAACAGCTGGTTCGATGGCCGCAACCTGTCGATCCGTCAGCATGACCACCTTGACCTGGGCATCGCCGTCGATACCCCCGATGGCCTGTTCGTGCCGGTATTGCGCGATGTCGGAAATCGTAGTCCCGAGGACTTGAAGGCCGGTGTGAGCCGTTTGCGTGCTGACGTCGAGGCCCGCTCGATTCCACCTCAGGAAATGATGGGCGCGACCTTGACCCTGTCCAACTTCGGGACCTTGTTCGGCCGTTACGCAAACCCGGTGGTGGTGCCGCCGCAAGTGGCCATTCTGGGTGCAGGAGGGATCCGCGAAGAGCCGGTGGCAGTCGCGGGCGAGGTCGTGGTGCACCCGATCCTGCCGCTGTCGCTGACGTTCGACCACCGAGCCGTCACCGGCGGTGAAGCCGCACGCTTTTTCAAGGCGCTGGTGCAGGCGCTGGAACAGCCCGACTGACGGGCAACGAAAAAAGCCCTGGGCATGTACCTCAGGGCTTTTTCGCAATTGCGGTCACTCGGCGGCTTCACCTGTGAGCAGCTCCGACAGGGCGTCGGGCTGGCTCTTGAATGCCTTGGCGAACACATCGCGGTTCTTGGCCATGTAGATGCCGGCGTCTTCCACTTGTTGCTCGGTCAATGACGGTACGGCTTTCTTCAGGACTTCAGCGAGCAGTTCGGCCAGCTCGAGCATTTTGTCATGACGGTCAGCTTCGGCTTTATCCATGAACAAGCGCTCCAGATCTCGGCTGCTGCGGTATACCACTTCGACGGCCATTCACCACCTCACATGCCTTTGCGATAGTGGCCCTTTGTGACCACTGTATTTTTATACAGCTAAAAGCATAAGCGAATCGTTCACACAACGCAAATCCCCGGTGCCCTGCGGCGTTTGGACGCCATCCTAATCAACCCGCTGGCCTTTATTCTGCATGCAGGCAAACGTCATATCCTTGCCGCATCATTCGTTCTAGCCGCTCTAAGGAAAACCTCACCGTGAAAATCAATTGGGCCGAGTCCCTGCGCCAGTCTGTCCATGGGTTGGCGGAATCGCTGGGCAACCTGTTCGTGGAGACCTTCCATTACCTGGCGCTGTTCGCTATTGGTGCAGTCACCGCGTGGGCGGCGGTCATGGCCTTCCTTGGGATGATCGAAAAGGGCCATATCACCGTCGACGATATCCTGCTGTTGTTCATCTACCTGGAGCTCGGTGCCATGGTTGGCATCTACTTCAAGACCAACCACATGCCGGTGCGTTTTCTGATCTACGTGGCGATCACGGCGTTGACGCGTCTGCTGATATCCGATGTTTCGCACCATAATCCGCCAGATTTGGGCGTGGTTTATCTTTCTGGGGCAATTTTGCTGCTGGCGTTCGCAATCCTGGTGGTGCGCTATGCTTCCTCGCAGTTCCCTTCAGTGAAAATCGAGAACCCGCATCGCAAGACCGGGGCGGGCTCCAGTGAACATCTGGAAGTGGAGAAGGGCGAGATCTGAACTCAGTAGCCCCGGCGTGGCTGGTCGTGCGACGAGCCTTTTCGCTGCGAGCTGTCACTATTGGTCATGGCCGCCAGGAGCGGGATGGCGCTGTGACCCTGTTCGATGGCGATGCCCAGTTGCACGCTCTCGATCAGGCGTTGCAGACGCCGCGGGTCATTGCGTTGGGCTGCGCTGATCAGGCGTTTGGCAACCACGCCGTGTTCGTCGGAGAGGGTCAGCATGATGCTGCCGTCCAGGTGCTGGATGCTCAGATTGACCCGGTAACGGGGCTGAAAGGCATCGTTAATCAGTTGGAAAGGGTTGTCCATGCTGCGTCACCTGACTAGTAAGACATGCATTCATTGACTGCGCGAGACACCGATTAGTTCGTCTCGGCAGACCACTGACGGGGGCTCTATCTAAACCAGAGCAATACGCATGCCGGACAGCCAGCCACTCGCCGGACATAAAAAAGGCGAGCTCTCTGGCTCGCCTTTTTTGCTTTCTTTGGGGCTACTTACCCGATCCTTCAGCTGCCGTATTTGGCTGCCTGCTCGTTTTCCAGAAAATCTTCCTGCAGCAGGGCATCCGAGTTCTTGCCAACCGGCTGGTCATCGTTGGATGCGTGTTTGCTGCGCCGCAGCCTGCCGAACAAGTGCTCCAGTGCGTGTTCAAGTTTGGTGGCTGCACCATCAATTGCCTGCTCCAGCGAAGCGGCTTTATGGGTGACTGAAATCGGTTGGTGGCCTTTTGGTCTCGCCTCCATCTGGCAGCGCATGTCATGCGGGCCTGGCTTGTCGCCATTTTCGTCGCGAAGGTGGACCTCAATGCGGGTCAGATCTTCTTCGTAACGTTCGAGCGCGGTCTCTACGGTAGTACGTACCCACTCCTCAAGTCTGTTGCTGCTTTGAATATGGTTGTCGCTATTGACTTGGATTTGCATAGTTCATCCCTTATTCAGCTAGCTCGCAAGGGAATCAATGGTGGGCTCCAGCTGAGCGCAAACCATTGCCCCTTGAGTTACAAGGTCAGGCACTGGGAGAAACATTTCAACCCCTTTTGAAAGATAAATATTTGGCGGCAAAAAAATAGAACCGGTCATCAGTGATGGCAGGTTCTTTGCTATGGAAGGTGAGGCTTTAGCGCCTCCAGCGGCGACTCGCGAGCCGGTTCTCGGCCGTTTGAATTAGCTGCGGTAGGTCACCGAAATGAAAAAAAAGCCCGGATCTTGCGGTCCGGGCTTGCCTGACTTCACCCCCGAAAAGTCAGGCCGTGATCACCACGGAGTGGGCTCCAGCGGTCCGACGCCCAGACCTTCGCCATAGCGAATGAACGGCAAATGCCAGAAGTCGTTGGGGACGACGGCGTCGCCAGGCATGACGTTTTCCGGAAAGATGAACTCAAAGACCGGCGCCAGGTACTGCCCTGGAATCAGATCGTTGGCCACTCTGCCCTGTTTATCGGCAGTATCAAGGCAGCTGTCCACGTTATCCGGATTGCACATTGAACGCGCAACAACACGCATGGTACGGGTTGGCTGGCTGAGAAGCCCGGTGGGGGCTTTGGTTGCCCGCAGTCTGGCACGTTGCGGCTGAGCGCCGGTGAACTGTGTCGTAATGCCACCGCTGAAGCCCAAACAGCCCGCCGAGAGAGTCACTACAGGGTTGCACTCGCCAGTCATTTCATAAGGTGTCACCCAGCGGTTGTGTTGCGCGCCAGTCGCAGGATTGACGTCCACCATGTAGATGTCGACTGGTGTCTGCACGTCGGTCGTGGATGCCTCGAGGAATATCCGATCCTGAGTCTCCTGGAGCGCGCCATTTACGGCGTTTGGCGCGGGGTCGGCAGTGCCGACGCCGAACTCACCGATAGACAGATAGCTCGGTTTCGTGCCGGGCTGGGTGTAGATCCCGACGTTGGCCTCGATCGTGTGCGCCGAAATGAAGTCCGGACCGCCGTTATTCGATTTGACCAGCGTGCCGGAATAAGTGATGAAGTCGCCGACTTCGAACGGCGCCTGTTGTTTCGCATCGGGTTCTGTCGGCGTAGCCAGGCTGGGATCCTTCATAACGTACTGGCTGCAATAAACCTGGTTTGCGAGTGGTGGGGTAAGCTCCCCGGAGTTTGGCGTGGGCACACCAGCCTGGGCGAAGTTCCGGCAGTTGTTGGTGGTGGTCGCGGTCACGACTTTTGGCCGATTTTTCTCCGGGCATAAGTCGTCGCCAGCCGCCGAGCGAGGCACGCACATCGGGTAGCCCGTGGCGGCGTGAATCGTCGGGTTGGCGTCATCGACGGAGAAGCGGGCATCCGGGCTTTGCGGGCGACCAAAGCGCCCGAGCGGGTCGTTGATCTGGATGATCGTCGGCGGTTGTTGGTCGCCGCTGTCAATCTCGATGTTGCCTTTGTCGTAGTCGATCCGGCTGATATAGCCGTGGCCTGAGTTGGCCGACTGCTGGGAGACAAAGATCAGCCCGGCGACTCTATCGAGTTCGGTGCTGGGTGGTGGTTTGCGCAGGACAGTATTGCCAACCACATGAATCTCGTACGATGGATACGGCGCAGGAGATTTGTTGAGGACAAGGCCAAGCGGCGACTGCTTTCCGCCATTGACGAAATCGGCCCAGGTCAGGGTGTTGGCCGGCATCTGAATAATGGTGTTGCAAGGAACTTTTATCGTTACGCCATTGACCTGGACCGTGCCGCCATATCTGTTAGGGTCGGTGGTATTAGGGCAGCCCGCATGGGCAGCGTCCACGGCCACGGTCATGTCTTGAATAAATCCAGTAACGTCGAAGCCGTGAATGGATTTGGCGTCAGTGAACACCGGATCGGGAAGTGTGGGCACTGGATTCGCCACTGTTACGCCCTTTGTGGGCGGTTTGGCGGTCCCACCACCACCGCCGCCGCCACCACCCCCGCCGCCCCCAGGCGCACCTTTGGCGGCATATGCAGCGCCTCCTCCCAGGAGCAGTACGAGGGCGACTGCACTGGCAATCAGGGCGGGACGACTGATGATGTTGTTGAATCGCTTTTGAAATGGCGGTGAGGCCAGGTTTTTTGTTCTTGCGAGCAAGCTCATGGTGCTCTCCGGAATTTTGTTTGGATAATTGCCGGTCATCGACTCGCTTTTCCGGTGATGCACTAAGTCCTGCGCAAAAAATACAAAGCGGAGCGAGCGTCGTATTGGGGGCTCTATCGCGTTGTGCTGGCCGGTTAGGACACAATCACGAGAGATGATTCCCTGAGCCTGGAACGTGCCAAGCGGCTTTCGTGCCAGGTTTCAAAGATGGTCACAAATTGAAATAAATTGCCTGTTGCAGGGATGTTTGGTCGCGCTTCAGATGAAAGCTTTGCGCTAATGGTTCCCAAATCTGGGGGGGCCATCACCGAACTCGGGGGAATGCAGGGGGATTAAAAAATTGCAGGTCAGGTGAGGCGTATAACCTTGTTCCCACGCTCTGCGTGGGAATGCAGTGTCAGGCGCTCCAGCATCGACTTGTGCGATCGCGACGCCGAGCGTCGCTGGAGGCATTCCCACGCGGAGCGTGGGAACGAGGGGAGGGTTAAAGCGGTCGCCTACCGCAAAAATGCCAACCTGTATTCCCCAGGCGTCGCCCCCACCACCTGGCGAAATCTATTGGTGAAATGACTGGCACTGGCAAACCCGCAAGCCAATGCAATCTCACCCAACGGCAAGCAGCCCCCGCGCAACAACTCCCGCGCTCGCCCCAAACGGCGGGCCAGCAGGTATTGGTGTGGTGGCAAGCCAAAGCTTTCCCGGAACATCCGCGCAAAGTGGTACTCGGAAAGGCTGCACAGCCCCGCCAACTGCCCCAGGCTCAGCGGATCTGCCAGGTGCGTGTCGATGTAGTCGGCCAACTGCCGGCGCTGATGCGCGGCCAATCCGCCCTTGAGCTTGAGCCCCGAGCGAACGCCGACCTGGCTGAGCAAGGCATGGCTGAGCATTTCGTGGGCCAGGCTGCTGGTCAGCAGGCGCTCGCCGGGTTCGTCCCAGTTCATGGCGATCAGCTGGCGAAAGCGCCGGGCCTGTACTGGGTCGTCGAGGAAAGTGCTTTCACGCAATTGCAATTCGCGGGGTTCGCGGTCCAGCAGGCTGATGCAGCCGAGGGCGAACTGTTCCTGAGTGAAATACAGGTGGGCCAGGCGGATCTTGCCGTTGATCACCCAGGCCGATTCATGCCCGGCCGGCAGGACGCACAACTTGTCCGGAGCGCCTTTGGTGCCGGGTTGCTCGCGACGGAACGTCTCGGTGCCGCCGGCGATATAGCACGATAGGGTATGGTGGCTTGGTCCGTGATAGTCCCGGGCGTCGTGATGGTTGTTCCACAGGGCTGCGACCATGCCATCGCCCAGCTCGGCGCTGTGCTCAAGGCGAGCATTGGGCGAGCTGTTCAGTGCTTGAAAAACTTGTAGGTGGTCCAGGGTCATGGTCGTTTCCTCAAGGCCTATCCTACTCTGCCGGCCTGACGCTGCCAGCGTTGCGCGCTAAAAAGCGCAAGATTATGCAAGCGGCGACGCAGCTGCGCCTTGAAACTGAAGGCTCTGCCGAGGAGCCCGATCATGAACCTTTCGCTTTATCTGTTGACTGTACTGATCTGGGGCACCACCTGGATCGCCCTGAAACTGCAACTGGGCGTGGTCGCCATTCCCGTGTCGATCGTCTATCGCTTCGGCCTTGCTGCACTGGTGCTGTTCGGCATCCTGCTGATCAGCCGTCGCTTGCAGAAGATGGGCCGGCGTGGGCATCTGATCTGCCTGGCGCAGGGCTTGTGCCTGTTCTGCGTCAACTTCATGTGTTTCCTGACGGCCAGCCAATGGATCCCCAGCGGTTTGATCGCGGTAGTGTTTTCCACGGCGACCCTGTGGAACGCGCTCAATGCCCGGGTGTTCTTCGGACAGAAGATCGCGGCCAACGTCCTGGGTGGTGGGGCCTTGGGGCTGCTCGGGCTGGGGTTATTGTTCTGGCCTGAACTGTCCGGCCACGCGGCCAGTCGCGAGACGGTGATAGGCCTGGCGCTGGCCTTGCTCGGCACCCTGTGCTTCTCCGCCGGCAACATGCTCTCGAGCCTGCAACAGAAAGCGGGCCTCAAGCCATTGACCACCAATGCCTGGGGCATGCTCTACGGGGCATCGATGCTCGCGCTGTATTGCCTGTTCAGCGGCATTCCTTTCGCGATGGAGTGGAATGCGCGCTACATCGGCTCGCTGCTGTACCTGGTGATTCCGGGATCGGTGATCGGGTTTACCGCCTACCTGACCCTGGTCGGACGCATGGGGCCGGAGCGGGCGGCCTATTGCACGGTGCTGTTCCCGTTGGTGGCGCTGAACGTGTCGGCCTATGCCGAGGGCTACCAGTGGACGGCACCGGCCCTGTTCGGGCTGGTGCTGGTGATGCTGGGCAATGTGCTGGTGTTTCGCAAAGCCAAGGCCACCAAGCCATTGCCGGCAATGCCCAACGCGTTGAAAACCCGCTAGGCAAAGTTCGACTACACTCCTGGCGGCGGCAGTCATGGGGAGCGGCTAAGCGATGATTGCCCTCCTCATGAGGTCTGACGATGGGCAGCAATTCACTGTTCGAGCGGGCGCTTTCGCCCCGTGAAACACTGGTCTTTTTTGCAGTCGCAGCTTTTCTCTTCGTCTATCCGCTGTTCCTGGCGGATAACTTCTATATCGATGACAGTTGGCGTTCGCAGCTGGCCGGCACTCACTGGAAAGAAGAGGGCCGCTTGTTCGTCGAGTGTTTCTATGGAGTGCTGACGTTCACCGCGGCGGCTCCCAATATTTTTCCGCTGCCGCTGATCATTGCGACCCTCGCCATGGCATTGGCGCTGAGGCGACTGGCACAGCATTATTTCAAGACGCCCAATTTCAGCGCGTGCCTGGTGGTCTTGCCGTTGTGGTACAGCCCCTACTTCCTGCAGAACCTGTCGTATCAATACGACGGGCCGACCATGACCCTGAGCCTGGTCGCCGTCATTTACGCCATCACATTCAACTCACGTCACGCAGTATTGAATGTCCTGTTGCCCGGTGCGCTGATTGCCCTCGCGCTGGGGTTTTATCAACTGAGCCTGAATGTGTTCATCGGTTTGTGCTGCATCGAGGTGGTCCGGCAAGTGGCCGGGGGCGCGCCGTTCAAGGTCGTGCGCTGGACAGTTGGGCACAAGGCGATGCAGTTGCTCGCGGGCCTGGTGATCTATTACCTGACGGCTTACCCGTTCATGGCCGAAATGCGCCAGGGATTGCTGGGGTTGAACCCGCAAATAGTGGGAGACCTGGCAGCGCGGCAGACTCTGGTCATGGAGCGTCTCGGGTTGTTGTTCAACGATGGCAATCGCTGGTTCTACATGGCATTGGCCGTCGGCGCGGGCATCGCCTGGCTGTGGGCAGGCATGCGGGCCGCTGCCAGTGGCCAGGGCCTTGCACAAAAGGTGGGCCTGATTTTGCTTTACGGGCTCTCGTTGCCCCTGTTGCTGCTTTGCGTTTCCGGCGCTGCGTTATTGTTCAAGGTTTTCAACGATGGTGCCAGAACCTTGATGGGGCTCTCGGCACTCTTGGTGGCGATGTTCTACCTGAACCACTGGCTGCTGGAAAAGATCCACCCGCGATGCTGCCTGCTGCTGTTGGTGCCGGTGTTGAGCATGCTGTCGTTTTCCTACGCTTACGGGCGAGTCATGAGCGTGCAGAAAGAGCTCACCAACTCGGTCATGCAGCAGCTGAGTTACGACATCGCCTCACGCCAGGAACTGCGCGAAGCCCAAAAGCTTTACATGGTATCGATTGGAGTGAGCGGCAACTGGCTGCCGGCGGCGAGCGGCTCCACCCGGCTGATGCCTGCGCTCAAGTATGTGTTGAACATCAATTACTTCGTACTGGCGGAAATGTTGCCCAGGGTCGGGCTGGTCAATGTGTCGGGAGACAAACCACCGCTGACGGCACGCAGTTTTGCCGAAGGTAGCTTCGTACCGCTGGTGGAGAACAAGTTCTATCGGCTCTATGCCCTCGATGGTAATGGCTACATCGTCATGAAGCATGTGGACGATGCCGAGGTGCTCCGATGGTAACAGGGAGCGGCATCAGGACATCTCGGGAGATCTCATCGATGTTCAGGCAATTTCGCCGGTATGTCGCCATCGGCCTGTTCAATACGGGTCTGCATTGGATGGTTTTCCTGCTGTTGTGCTTGCACTTCCAGATGGCCCAGGCACCGAGCAACTTGCTGGCATTTTGCGTGGCCGTCAGCTTTTCTTTCTTTGCCAACGCCCGCATCAACTTCCGGGTTCGCCCCTCGGGTTGGCGCTATGTATTGTTCACTGGTTTTTTGGGGTCGGTCAGCCTGCTGATCGGGAATGTGGCCGACCATTTGACGCTGCCACCCATGTTGACACTGGTGCTGTTCTCTTCCTTCAGCCTGGCGGTCGGCTTTTTCTTTTCCAAGTTCGTGGTGTTCAGGAGCGCATGAACCGTGAAAATTTCGCTGATCGTCCCGGTGTTCAATGAAGAACAGACCATCGAAGTATTCTACCGGACCGTGCGCAACGAGCCCTCGCTATCGGAATTTACCGTCGAGATAGTCTTCGTCAACGACGGCAGCAGCGACCGCACGGAAACCCTCATCAACAGCCTGGCCGAGGTCGATGATGAAGTACTCGTCATCACCTTTTCCCGTAACTTCGGCAAGGAGTCGGCCTTGTTCGCCGGTCTGGAACATGCCACCGGCGAGGCGGTGATTCCCATCGACGTTGACCTGCAGGATCCTATCAATGTGATTGCCCTGTTGATCGAAAGGTGGCAAGCAGGCGCGGAGGTCGTCCTGGCCAAGCGCCGTAACCGCACCAGCGACAGCTACCTCAAACGCCACTCGGCGGCGATTTTCTATCACCTGCACAACCGCATTGCCTTTACCAAGATCGAGGAAAACGTCGGGGACTTTCGGCTTATGGACCGCAAGGTCGTGGATGCGATTCTGCAGATGCCGGAACACCAGTTGTTCATGAAAGGGGTGCTTTCCTGGGTGGGGTTCGACACCGTCATCGTCGAATACGACCGTGCCCCGCGCGTGGCCGGCGTCAGCAAGTTCAACGGCTGGAAACTCTGGAACCTGGCGCTGGAAGGCATTACCTCATTCAGCACCGTGCCCTTGCGCTTGTGGACCTACATCGGCGGCGCCGTTTCGTTGTTCGCTTTGAGTTATGCGGTCTACATGGTGCTGAAGAAAATATTCCTGGGTAATGATGTGCCCGGGTATCCGTCGCTGATGACGGCCATTCTGTTTCTGGGTGGGGTGCAGTTGATCGGCATAGGCGTACTGGGGGAATACATCGGGCGGATCTATCTGGAGACCAAGCATCGGCCCAGGTATGTGTTGAAGCATGTGGTGGGGCACAAGCGGCTAAGTGTCTTGTTGTCCGGGTCGGACCCGTCCCGGACAACAAATCCGGCGAGCGTTAGCCCTTCCACACCTGCGGATTGACCAGATCCCGCGGTCGCTCGCCCAGCAGCGCACTGCGCAGGTTGTCCACAGCGCGGTTGGACATGGCATCGCGGGTTTCCGAGGTAGCCGAACCGATGTGCGGCAGGGTCACCGCATTCTTGAGTTGGAACAGCGGCGACTCGGCCAGGGGCTCCTTCTCATACACATCCAGGCCGGCACCGCGAATGGTGCCTTGCTGCAATGCCTGGATCAGCGCCGGTTCATCGACCACCGGCCCGCGAGAGATATTGATCAGGTAGGCGCTGGGTTTCATCAGCGCCAGTTCGCGGTGGCTGATCATGTGTTTGGTCTTTTCGCTGAGCGGCACCACCAGGCAAACAAAATCCGCTTCGGCCAGCAGTTGCTCGAGGCTGCGGTATTGCGCGCCAAGCTCCTGTTCCAGGGCGGTCTTGCGGCTGTTGCCGCTGTAGATGATCGGCATGTTGAAGCCCAGGCGACCGCGGCGGGCGATGGCGGCGCCGATGTTGCCCATGCCGACGATGCCCAGAGTCTTGCCGAACACATCGCTGCCGAACTCCGCCGGCGACACGGTGGCCTTCCACTGGCCGGCCTTGGTCCAGGCATCCAGTTCGGCGACGCGGCGGGCGCTGGCCATGATCAGTGAAAAGCCCAGGTCGGCGGTGCTTTCGGTCAGCACGTCCGGGGTGTTGGTCAGCATGATGCCGCGTTCGTTGAAGTAACCCAGGTCGTAATTGTCGTAACCGACCGAGACACTGGAGACCACCTGCAACTGGCTGGCGTTCTCCAGTTGCGCGCGACCAAGCTTGCGACCGACGCCGATCAAACCGTGAGCCTGGGGCAGGGCTTCGTTGAACTGGGCCGCGATATCGCCCTGTTTCGGGTTCGGCACAATCACATCGAAATCTTGCTGCAGGCGCTCGATCATGGGGGCAGTGATGCGGCTGAAGGCAAGTACAGTCTTTTTCATCAGGCGAACTCTCGGCGGGCGGTAAAGAATGGCTAGCAAGCTATCATTCTCTACCGTTCTTGTGCAGTCCGAAATCAGTTGGCGATGAGCAACTGGTGCGTCTTGAGGTCCGCTTCGTGGGCGGCGAGGATTTCCGGCAGGGAGTTGCGCAGGTACTCGACCCAGGTCTTGATCTTGGCATCCAGGTACTGGCGCGATGGGTAGATGGCGTACAGGTTCAGTTCCTGCAGGCGGTACTGCGGCAGCACGCGCACCAGGGTCCCGTTGCGCAGCCCTTCGATGGCCGAGTAGATCGGCAACACACCGACGCCCATGCCGCTGCTGATGGCGGCGTTCATGGCATCGGCCGAGTTCACCTGGAACGGTGCGTGGGTGATGTTGACCAGTTCCTGGCCTTCAGGGCCGTCGAACAGCCATTTTTCCAGGGGAATGACCGGGCTGACCATGCGCAGGCAGGAGTGGTTGAGCAGTTCCTTGGGCTTCTGCGCGATACCGTGGGCTTTCACATAGTCGGGCGAGGCGCAGACGATGCTGTAGGTGATGCCCAGGCGTTGCGAGACGAAGCCCGAGTCCGGCAGTTCGCTGGCCAGCACGATGGACACGTCGTAACCCTCGTCGAGCAGGTCGGGCACGCGGTTGGCCATGGTCAGGTCGAAGGTGACGTCCGGATGGGTTTTGCGATAGCGGCTGATGGCATCGATCACGTAGTGCTGGCCGACCCCGGTCATCGAATGCACTTTCAGTTGCCCGGCAGGGCGCGCATGGGCGTCGCTGGCTTCGGCTTCGGCTTCTTCGACGTAGGTCAGGATCTGTTCGCAGCGCAGCAGGTAGCGCTTGCCGGCTTCGGTCAGGGCAATCCGCCGGGTAGTGCGGTTGAGCAGGCGGGTTTGCAGATGGGCTTCAAGATTCGAGACCGCACGCGAAACGTTGGCGGTCGTCGTATCCAGTTGCACGGCGGCGGCGGTGAAGCTGCCGACCTGGGCAACGCAACTGAAAGCACGCATGTTTTGCAGGGTGTCCATGGGGCGCTCTCTGGAAAGACGCCAAATTGTGACACGAAGTTACGGCTTCAGTCTTCCGACTAAAGACCGATTATCGCAGGATCGGTAATAAAGATTCGCAGGAATCCCGGCTTATCGGCTTTCAAGGCGCCCCCTAGAATTGCGCTTCTCAACGCCGTCTCCATCCTTTCTTCGGGAACTCGCAGCTGTGCCGCGTCGCATCATCAAAGAGCTCAGTGCTCTTAGCGTTCTGGCTTTAACCTTGAGCATCAGCGGCTGCATCGGAACCGGGGGGATTGCCCCACAAGGCAAGACACTGGCTGCCAATGGCCTGGCGACCGATGAAGCGATCCAGGCCGCTGCCCGGGATGCCCACTGGCCGAACCAGCAATGGTGGAAAGCCTACGGCGATCCGCAGCTCGATCGCTGGATCGAACTGTCCGTGCAGGGCAGCCCGAGCATGGCCATGGCGGCTGCCCGGGTACGTCAGGCCAAGGCCATGGCCGGGGTCGTCGAATCGGCCGAATCATTGCAGATTAATGGCCAATCCACACTCAAGCGGCACAACTGGCCCGCCGACCAGTTCTACGGCCCCGGCGAGTTGTCCGGCACCACCACCTGGGACAACAACGCCGCGCTTGGCTTCAGCTACGCCCTGGACCTTTGGGGCCGAGAGCACAATGCCAGTGAGCGTGCCGTCGATCTGGCGCACATGACCGTGGCCCAGGCCCGGCAGGCCCAGCTCGAATTGCAGAACAACATCGTGCGCGTCTATATCCAGCTGTCGTTGCACTATGCCCAGCGTGACATCGTCAAGGCGACACTGGTGCAACAGGAGCAAATCCTGGAACTTGCCGAGCGTCGACTCAAGGGCGGCATCGGTACTCACTTCGAAGTCAGCCAGGCGCAGACGCCCTTGCCCGAAACCCATCGCCAGCTCGATGCGCTGGACGAAGAAATCGCCCTGAGCCGCAACCAGTTGGCGGCCCTGGCCGGCAAGGGGCCGGGTGACGGTGCGCAGCTGCAGCGCCCGAGCCTGGCCTTGCACACTGCTCTGAAACTGCCGTCGGCACTGCCGGCCGAACTGCTTGGTCAGCGCCCGGATGTGGTCGCCAGCCGCTGGAACGTTGCCGCCCAGGCGCGCGGCATCGATGTTGCCCATGCCGGTTTCTACCCCAACGTCGACCTGGTCGGCAGCCTTGGCTACATGGCCACCGGTGGTGGTGCATTGGAATTCCTGACGGGCAAGAAGCTCAATTACAGCGTCGGCCCGGCCATCACCTTGCCGATTTTCGATGGTGGGCGGTTGCGTTCGGAACTGGGCGAAGCCTCGGCAGGCTATGACCTGGCCGTGGCCAACTACAACCAGACGCTGGTCGAGGCGCTGAAGAGTATTTCCGATCAGTTGATCCGCCGCGAATCCATGGACAAGCAGCAGGCCTTTGCTGCCGAGTCGGTGGCCTCGGCGCAGAAAACCTATGACATCGCCCTGATCGCTTTTCAGCGGGGGTTGACCGACTACCTCAATGTGCTCAATGCGCAAACCCTGTTGTTCCGCCAGCAGCAGATCGAGCAGAAGGTTCAGGCCGCGCGCCTGAGTGCCCATGCCGAACTGGTGACGGCGCTGGGTGGCGGCCTGCAGGCCGGCGACGACGTGCCTGCCGAGCAGAAGACCGAGGCGCCGAAAACCCCGGCGACTCTCGCCGTGTTCGACCACTGAGTAGGCGGCCATGACTGCATTGACAGTACCTTTTCGCTGGCTGGGCGCGCTTGAGTGGCGACGCGGTTTCTTTGAGTGGGCGCGCAGCGACGGCGTGACCTGGGTCTACATCTTCAAGGTGCTGACGGCGGCCTTCCTGACCTTGTGGCTGGCCATGCGCCTGGAGTTGCCACAGCCGCGTACGGCGATGATCACGGTGTTTATCGTGATGCAACTGCAGAGCGGGCATGTGTTCGCCAAGAGCTTTTACCGCTTTCTCGGCACCCTGGCCGGTTCAGCGGTGACGGTGGCCCTGATCGCATTGTTTGCACAGAACACCGAACTCTTCCTGCCGAGCCTGGCCCTGTGGGTCGGGATCTGTTCGGCGGGGGCGATGCGCCATCGCAACTTCAAGGGCTACGGTTTCGTACTCGCCGGGTACACGGCGGCGATGGTCGGTTTGCCGGTGTTGTCGCATCCTGATGGCGCCTTCATGGCGGCGGTCTGGCGAGTGCTGGAAATCTCCCTGGGGCTGGTGGTCTCGACGGCGGTCAGCGCCGCGATTCTGCCACAGTCGGCCAGTGCCTCCATGCGCAATGCGATGTACCAGCGCTTCGGCGTGTTCGCCGGTTTCGTCATCGAAGGGCTGCGTGGCACCAGCCAGCGCGATGGCTTCGAGAGCGCCAACGTGCGCTTCATTTCCGAAGCGGTGGGCCTGGAAAGCCTGCGTGGTGTGGTCGCTTTCGAAGACCCGCACATGCGCAGGCGTTCCGGCCGGGTTAGTCGCTTGAACAGCGAGTTCATGGCCATCACCACCCGCTTCAACGCCTTGCACCAATTGCTCGAGCGGATTCGCGACCGTGGCCGTGCCGAGGTGGTGACCGCCATCGAGCCGGGCCTGCATGCCCTGGCCAGCGTGCTCGAACCATTCTGCGGGCGTGCCTTGACCGATGCCGACGCTGCACGGCTGGCCGAACAGTTGGCGCTGTATAAAGAGGAACTGCCGTCGCACGTTCGGCGTTTGCGCGATCGCTTTGTCGAAACCGCTCCCAGCGATGCCGACCTGCTGGACTTTCATACCGCTTATGAACTGCTCTACCGCTTTGTCGACGACCTGCACAGTTATGCCCAGACCCACGCCTCGCTGGCCGATCACAGCCACGCCAGGGAAAACTGGGACGAGCCGTTCATGCCTCAGACCAACTGGCTGGTGTCGCTGGCAGCCGGGATTCGCGCTTCGTCGATCCTGCTGATCCTGGGCAGTTACTGGGTCGCCACCGCCTGGCCCAGTGGTGCGACCATGACCCTGGTCGCTGCCGCGACGGTGGGTTTATCAGCAGCTACGCCCAACCCCAAGCGGATGTCGTTTCAGATGGCTTGCGGCACGCTGATCGGCGCGCTGGTGGGTTTTTTCGAAACCTTTTTCGTGTTTCCCTGGATCGATGGCTTCCCGCTGTTGTGCATGGTGCTGGCACCGGTACTGGTGGTGGGGGCCTTTCTCGCCTCCAGGCCGCAATGGGCCGGTTACGGGGTGGGCTTGCTGATCTTTTTCTCGATCGGCTCGGTGCCCGACAACCTGACGCTCTACAACCCCTACGGCTTTATCAATGACTACATCGGCATGGTCATCGGCATGCTGGTGTGTGCCGCCGCCGGGGCGATCATCCTGCCGCCCAACAGCCGCTGGCTGTGGCGCCGGATGGAGCAGGACCTGCGCGCGCAGGTGGTGTTCGCCATCAGCGGTCGCCTGCGCGGGCTTGGTTCGGCCTTCGAAAGCCGCACCCGCGACGTACTGCACCAGGCCTACGGGCTGGCGGCGGGCAAGCCCGAAGTGCAACGCAACCTGCTGCGCTGGATGTTCGTGGTGTTGGAAGTCGGCCACGCGATCATCGAGTTGCGTCGCGAGCAGGCCGTATTGCCGGTGCACCCGGCCTATGCCGAAACACAACCCTGGCGCCAGGCGATCCGGGTCATGGGGCGCTCGTTGATACGTCTGTTCATCCAGCCCAATGCCAGTAACCTTTCGCGTAGCCGGGTGGCGGTCGATCATGCCATCACCAGCGTTCAGAACACTGAAGAGCCCTTCGCCCGGCACTTCGACACCTCCGCATTGCGCCGGGTGCAAAGCTATTTGCACTTCATCCGCACCTCATTGCTCGACCCGCAATCACCGCTGTCTGATCTGATACCTGCCATCGAGTCGCAAGGACTGACCCATGCCCCGTGAAATCGCCTTCCACGGCATCTACATGCCGACTGTCTCGCTGATGTTCCTGATCGCCGCGGTGGTCGCCTGGGCCTTCGACCGGTTGTTCAGCAGCCTGGATGTCTACCGCTATTTCTGGCACCCGGCGTTGCTGCGCCTGAGCCTGTTCGTCTGTATTTTCGGCGCCATGGCGCTCACTGTTTATCGTTGAGACCTACCTGATGAAAAAGCTTTTCAGCCTGCTCGGCACCTTGCTCGTCCTGGCCGTCGCCGTGGTGATCGGCCGGGAACTCTGGGTCCACTACATGAACACACCCTGGACCCGCGATGGCCGTGTGCGCGCCGATATCATCAACGTCGCCGCCGACGTGCCGGGCTACGTGGTCGACGTACCGGTGCGCGATAACCAACTGGTGAAAAAGGGCGACCTGCTGATGCAGATCGACCCCGAGCACTACGAGATCGCAGTCAAGCAGGCCCAATCGCTGGTGGCCTCGCGCAAGGCCACCTGGGAGATGCGCAAGGTCAACGCCAATCGCCGGGCCGATCTGGACAACCTTGTCATCTCCAAGGAAAACCGCGACGACGCCAGCAACATCGCCAACTCCGCATTGGCCGATTATCAACACGCCCAGGCGCAACTTGCCGCCGCCGAACTGGACCTCAAACGCACACGCATCCTGGCCACTGTCGATGGCTACGTCACCAACCTCAATGTGCACCGGGGTGACTACGCGCGCACCGGCGAAGCGAAGATGGCCGTGGTCGACAAGGATTCGTTCTGGGTTTACGGCTTCTTCGAAGAAACCAAACTGCCGAACGTGCGGGTCGGCGATCAGGCCGATCTGCAGATGATGAGCGGCGAAGTGCTCAAGGGGCATGTGGAGAGCATCTCGCGCGGTATCTATGACCGCGACAACCCGGAAAGCCGCGAGCTGATCGCCGACGTCAACCCGACCTTCAACTGGGTACGCCTGGCCCAGCGGGTGCCGGTGCGGATTCATATCGATGAAGTGCCGGACGGATTCCTGCTGGCGGCGGGGACTACCTGTACGGTGGTGGTCAAACAAGAATGAGTCGAGCAGCGAGATCCATCAAATATTGTTGTGCTGTATCGGAATGATAAAAGGAGACACCTACAAGAGCTCCGGCGCCTCTTGAGTTAACACTTCTTCAGCTATAGGCCCAAAAAACTGGCGTGTGAGACTAAAGAAAGGACTCAGTGCTTGGTTTCTAGGTAGAAGGTCAACGCCGGCGAGGCTGCGAAGACACATCTCGTCTGTGATGTGTTCTTCGACTAGATCATCAAGCTCCTCCCACCATTTGCGCCGACGGTTGGTCAGGTAGGGGCTATTGAGGTTGAGCAGTTCTATGGTGTATCTCGCTTTGCCTTGATCGCTTTCGCTTAACAGAGCTGATGGAACAACACGGCCATCGGAGAGGTATCTGAAATAACGCGCGCAATCAGTTTGCAAGGATGAAACAAAGCGTACCGGATCGTACTCACTTCGTTTGGCATGCCCTGCAAAAGTTTCATTTTTGAGTAGCATGAGATCGTCACTACTCAAGGCACTGGCAGTGAGATTCATATAATCGAAGGTTGACGGCGGGTATTTGCTCTTCGGCCGAACGTGTTCAATGTGATAGCCAATTCCTTCCATATCAGCACGCAGCTCGGAATAGCTACACAAGCGGTACTGCTCATTTAGCAATTGCTGAAGTAAATTGACCTTATCGCCAAAGCTCCCCCAGCGACTCCTTGCCTCCTGAACGGTTGCAGGTGGAGTCGCATGGGCTTTGCTTAACGCGCGGTTGTGCACACCTGATTTACGAATGAGCCTCATCCTTTGAGAGCCTCTTGGCGCTTGATGCTGCGCTGTAGACGCAAAATTGCGGGATGATTCTCCCCTAAACGGTGCGTCAACTGGATGAACAAATTCTTCGCCTCGTTGTGCTGGTATTGTCCTTGATCGACAAGCTCGGTCAGATGTCTAAGATCTTCACGTTCTGCAATTGGTGGGTAGGGGTCTACCAGCATTATGGTTTCAAGCACGTCGCTGCTCAATTCACCATAGGAGCGTGCCAAGGGGACTTCGGCCGTAAATTGACCTTGTGCGTTGCGCCCAAGCGTGCGAATACACTCTCGCCGTACAGAGGAAAGTACCTGGGGGCTGTGGGTGGTTACGATGAACTGTACGCAAGGAAAGGCTTGCAGCAACTGACCTAGAATCAGCTGCTGCCAGTGCGGATGCAAATGCATGTCCACTTCGTCAATTAGTACTACGCCACAGCTCAACCGTGCGGCTTCAACGCCCAGGTGGGGATTGAGTTTTATGCAGCGGTAGGCGATGTCACCAATCATCGCCAGCACACTACGAATACCATCGCTTAGTAGATCGACCTCCAATGTGCCGTGAAAGTCGTGTTGCAAAACCAGAGAATTCTCGTGACTCACGCTGTACTCCAGGGAGTGCCACCCGGTTGTCGGCTGCAGAAAACTATCAATAGCTTGCTGCACAACCTGAATTCGCTGTTGCGCTGTACTCAGATCCTCCCCCGTAGAGCGCTTTTCCAAGAGTTTGATCTGTTGCTCGCGATAACTTTGGAATGCCCAGATAAACCATTCCTTGAAGTGCTTGTAGGAGGAAGCCGGGTCAAGACAATTGAGATAGGCGAATGTCCTCATATAAAAGTCAGCTGCTTGGGTGTCATCTTTCCCCTTTAGTGTCTCGGTCAAGCGCTTTTGCGCCCAGAGTCGGCCGGTGCCGTAATACCCAAATACAGGTAGATCGAGCGCTGGTTTATCCGGGTTGCGTATCTCGGCTTGTACTGCTCCAGCCCATTGCTTCATGAAGGCCGTATCGCCTTCATCTTTGGTTTTTGTGGCCCGAGCCTCTTTGTCGCGATAGCGAATCCACGTTTTTTCCGTAGTGGAATCAAACGCCCCCGTCATTGAGATCCGAGCAGGCAGCTGCCTGGCCATATCACCGCTGCCAAGTTTGAGTAGGCGAACGTCATCAATAGCAATACCGTTGCCTGGGTCGCTGAAGGCGTTTTTAGCAAGGTCAAAACTACTGACATAAGGCCACAAGGCAATTCGAACCGCATCCAGTACTGTCGATTTACCTTGACCGTTTTCAGCTACTAAAACCGTTAGCTGAGGGTGCAGCTCAACCTCCAACTGATCAAAGCAGCGGAAGTTTTCAAGTTGCAGTTTTCTCAGCCTCACAGGCTTGCCTCCGGTTTGATTTCCCCATGGTTTGAAGCGATTGCAGGGGCTAAAGTCAATGCTGGTAGCATCCAGCTTTGGGTGGATGCGGCCTCTAAAAAACATGCGGAAACCGCCCCGCGATCACGGAGTAGCATATCAGCGAACAGATCGGTTTTGTGGGGCATCGCTTGCTGGATTGAGCACCTCTCCCTATTCGACTTTGGAAGGTTTCCCACTTTCAATAAGCTAGGCCTGCCGTAACCATGGGGAAACAACAAAGTATCTCCGGTTTCTCGGAATTTTCTTACCTGATTTGAGTCTTCCGCTACGCGACCTGGAACAATGATCAGCCTCTGTAGGCGGGTTTCATAAAGGTTGGCTTCTTTAATAGACAGTTTGGATGCGGTTATGCCTATCGGTTCGCCTTGTCGAGACTGGGTTAGGGGCATATAGTTCGGCCCGTCATCGCTTTGCGGTGACAGGGTTTGGCGACCCGTAACAATTACCGCGCGTTAGCGCCATTTCTCCGTTGCCTGCTTTTGTGCTCGCAGCGGGGCGTTATGGCAGCTGTGCGCGGGAGACCTCAGGGTCTGCCGGTTTGGTAATTGACCGGTTCGCCAACCTGCGTACAGCTGCCACCCTCTCGTTTGGCGACGAACTGTGGCTGCATTCAATTACCTTGGTGAGATATGCCACATGACTATCGAATTCAGTGCCTCTTCAAATCCCGTTCTCTGCCTCAATCCGCATGCGCCCCTTGCCGATATCTACGCGTATGCCGATCGCCGCATCCGCTTGGCTAGAAATCTGGCGCGATCCCTTAGCGGTATGACACCGGCCTCTACTGAGGATGGGGACGTTCACGCTATCTCTGAAACGTTCTCGATCCTGCTGGAGGATGGCTGTAACGCGCTTGAAGTCATAGAGCGGCGGTTGGTGGAGCTACAGTAACCTCTGAATCAACTGCCATATAAGGTTACACCGTGTTCGGGGAATGGGCTTTGTAGTCTCGGGGTTCATCAATAACCCAAGGACGAGCACTATGGAAACCACAAGCGAGCACGGGACGCCTCAGGCCGGGGAGCAGGCCGAGGCTGACCTGTACAACGAACAGTTTATCCGGCAGCAAATGCCAGCCTGGTTGACGCGCGCTGATGATCAAATACTCAAGGTGTTGAGCAAAAGCCTGCGTTTGAGTCAGCGCTATCAGGCCCGCGTGGTTGAGTTGTTGAGGCCACTTCAGCCGCTGGAAAGCTTTGCCGGCCCGCGCCTGGATGCCGCATTGCAGCAGGCATTCGGCAATGCGCTGGATAGGCGTAGGGATGTTTTTGTTCGTGGACGTGAAGTACCGAAGTTTTCCGAAACGATTCCCGTCGGCAGCCCTTTCTGGACGGTGCGTTATACCCGGCAGCCTCTATTGCAGGCAGCCTTGCATAACTTTGACAGGTCCGAGGCATCGGCAGCAACGGCATCGAAGCTGGCCATGGTGGCGCGCGACGGGCGACGCATCGATGAGGTCCCGGCACACCGATTCGCCTCGGTTTGCCGCGACCTCGATCTGGGCGGGCAATATCAATCCCATCTGAACGGCATCTTTTCTCCGCCGGCGACGGGCGAGCTGACAGCGGATGAAGCCAAGGCCAAAGTGGATGCGCTTTTCAAGAACAGCCATCGTTTCGACTTACTGGCCGAGGTTCATCTGGCCCGGATCAAACAGCGTATCGACGCGCAGTGGCATCGGGTATTACAGGAGCTGATCGCACTGAAGGCGGAGGTCAAATACGACAACATGCCGGTGACCTGTCATCGGGTGCATCTGTTTGGCGTGCCCTTGACGGGTGTCATCGCTTTTCAGGCGCGTTTCCTGCCATTGGGACCCTTTGCCGGCATCTCCAATCCCGTGCTCAAACTGGTGGTGTATATCCCCGGCGACCCACAGGGTTCGCTTATGCAATATGACTCCTGGGCAGCCTTTGAACAGGCCTTGAAAGGCAAACTGACTTCGGCGGACTACCGCCGGTTTTTCGCCCGATTCATTCTTCGCAGAAACCTGCCGAAGTTTTTGGGGGAACTTGAAACCCTCAAGAGCGATGCCCGCCTGTCACTGGATTGGCCACTGCTCAGTGGCCAGCCGTTCGACGCGCTCTGCGAACAGCGCTTGATGAAGATCAAGGATGATGCGCGCTTCCTCGCCGTACCCACCGACGACATCGACCAGCGCGAGCGCCAGGCGATATTGCGCCAGGCGCTGGAGATTGGTCTGGATGTACTGGGGCTTGCTGCCTTGGTGGTGCCGGGGCTCGGGGAGGTAGTGCTTGGCGTGGCCGCCGCCGAATTGATGGGTGAGGCGTTCCACGGCCTCGAAGACTGGGCGCAAGGGCAGCGCCATGAAGCGTTCGAGTGTCTGACCGATGTACTGGAGAACCTGGCAGGGCTGGCGGTTGGCGCGGCGGCCGTGGGCGCCGCGGCAAGCCTGGTCAAGCGTTCGGCGTTCTTCAAGCAATTGATGCCGGTCAAACTGGCTGACGGGCAGGTCCGATTGTGGAACCCGGATCTGCGGCCTTATCAATGGGATATCGAACTGCCCGAAGCCAGTGCGCCTTCACCCCAAGGTATCCATACGCTGGGGGATCGCCAGTTCATTCGCATCGATGGCAAGCACTATGCCGTTGAGCGAGAGGGGGAGCATGGTCGATGGCGCCTGCGCCATCCCACGCGCTCCGATGCCTATTCACCGAACCTGGAGCATGATGGGCATGGCGCCTGGCGGGCCAGCATCGAAAACCCTTTGCAGTGGCAGCAGGCAAGCTACGCGTTTCGCCGGTTCGGGCATGAGTTCGGTGATTTTTCCGACGTGGAGATCAACAGGATTCTGGCGATAACAGGCACGGATGTCACAGACTTGCAGCGACTTCATCTGGAGAATCGCCAGCCGAGCGGGGCGCTTCGTGACTGTTATGAGCGGTTTCGCCTGGATCGTCGTATCGGTCAGTTTATCCACAACCTCGATCAAGATGCCGCTGCGCTCGATGAGTCCCTGCTGCAGACGTTACGTGACGGGTTGGCTGCAGATGACCAATCGGCCTTGCTCGACGAAGAGCAGGCGCCTCTTGTGGCAGACGCTGAATCACGTCAACGCATAGGTCGCTGGGTTCGGGAAAACCGGGGCGATTTCTTCACACGCTGCCGAGCGGCTTCGGAGCTTGCACTGGGACCGGTGGAGTCTGTGCTGAGTCGCGATTTTCCAGGTCTGTCCTCGACAGTGGTCCGCTCGCTGGTGGCCGAGGCCAGCGACGCGGAGCGCTTGCGTCTGGCCGACGAGCTTCGCGTGCCCTTGCGGTTGGCCGAGCAGGCGCGTGTGCAGTTGCAACAGGTGCGCTTGAATCGGGCCAATGAAGGCTTTTATCTGGCCTCGGTCGTCAACCCCGATACCGACCTGTTGTTGCGGCATTTCCAGGCGCAACATCCGGATTGGCCCGAGGGCCTGGCCACTCGCAATGCCTTGGCCGAACTGGCTTGCTCCCAGCGTGGCGAGGCGGCACGCATCCTCGGAATACATGAGCGCCCCAGGGTTGTCCTGCCCAGGCGTCAGGGCAATGGCTCGATCGGTTATCCACTGAGCGGTCGTGGGCAGGCCAGCTGGAATGTCGAGTCGACTGGAGGGCTGGTTCGAGAGCTCTACCCCAACTACTCCGATGCCGATGTCAGAGAGTTCCTGGAAACCTATAGGCTCTCGCTAGCGGATGTGCGCACGGTGTTGCTGCGCAAGCGCGAGGAATTGATACGTCTTGATGAAGTGTTAAGCCGGTGGCAAAGCGCCTCGGTATCGATACGCCAGAGGGAAAGCCGGCTGCAGGTCTCGCGAATGCTGCGTCAGGCATGGCGCAGGCAAACCAGCGCCATTTATTCCCCCCTCGGGCGACGGCTGGGTTCCAGCCTGGTACTCGATGGCATGCGCATCGGGCGCTTGCCGGAACTGGGCGCTTCGATCGAATTCGAGGATGTGAACGAGCTGAGTCTGCGCAATATGGAACTGGCCGAGGTGAGCCCGGGCTTTCTTGGACGCTTCCACCAGTTGCGCTTGCTGGATCTTTCCAACAACAACTTGACGGTTGTGCCCGAAGCGCTCGCTTCCTTGTCGCAACTTCGTGGTTTGCGCTTGCGCGGTAATCGTATCCGCTTGACGGCGAACACCGCAGTGCCGCTGGAAAATCTGCGTTATATCGATGATCTGGATCTTGGGGGCAATCCGTTGGGGCGATTGCCGGACCTGAGCCAAATGACCCACCTGCGTCAGCTCGGGATGCGGGGCACGGCTATCACCGAGCCGCCTGAGGGGTTGTGGCGTCATCCGTTTCTGGAAACAGTGGACCTGCGCGACAATCTGATCGAGCGATTGCCCGACGCGTACTTCTCCGAGCCTCCTGCCTTTTTACAAAGGATTGTACTGGACGGTAATCCTTTGCCCCGGCGCACACGCGAGCGGATCTGGGCATACCTCAGTCTCCCGGCCATGCTTGAGGGGCCGGCTGTTGAACTCGTCGATCATGGGGAAAAGTTCTGGTTGCCGCTCGATACGCGCACCAGAGAACAGTTGGTGCGATGGCGTAACTTGCAGCGTGAGGAAGGCTCACTGGAGTTTTTCCGACTGCTCGAGCGACTGACCAGGACCAGCGAAGCACGCGTGGCACGGGCGGGGCTGACGGTGCGGGTCAATGCTGTTCTGGAGGCAGCCAGCGAAAAATCGGAATGGCGCACCGACCTGTTTGCGCTGGCTGGAAATGTACGGTCCTGTTCCGACAGCGTGATCAGCAATTTCAGCGCGCTGGAAGTCAAGGTCCTGGTGCTTCGCGCAGAAGATCTGGCGGTGGACGCCGACGCCGGGCCAGCACTCGTGGAGTTGGCGCGTGGGCTTTTCAGGCTTGATCAGCTGGAAATCATTGCTCAAGCCGATATCGCTGCACGCGCTCAGGCTCTGGTCGATCCCGTCGAAGTCAACCTCGCGTATCGCACTCGCTTGGCTGCGCGTCTGGAGTTGCCGGCACAGCCGCAAACCATGGCCTACGGTGACGTTGCTGAAGTCTCGGTGGCCCAGTTGCGTCATGCCGAAAAAGAGGTGCGGCGTGCCGAGCAGACCGATGCCTGGCCGCGTTTTCTGGCGTCGCGAGATTTCTGGGGGGATTACCTCAGGAATCGTTACGCCGATCAGTTCAATACCTTGCTGAGCGCCTTTTACCGAGAGTTGGAGACCCTGGAGCAACGACTGGAATCCCTTGACGAAGGGCAATACATCACTGAGGCCAAGGCACTGAAGGAAAGGCAGAAACTGGCCGAACAGACGCTACTTTTAAGGTTGAGTCGGCAGGAGCTGGAGCGTCTTCGCGCCCCTCTGGACGATTGATTGCAAAGTCAGCGTCGGTTACAGCGCACCATTCAGCCCGAAGCGCTTCTTCAGAGCTTTTTCCAGCAGGGCCTTGGGCAGCAGCCGCTCCATCAACGGCAGGGCGCGGCTGCCGTTGCCAATGCGTACCAGCCTGGGTGGGTTCGTTTGGCGCACGGCCTTGAGCATCTCACGAGCGAAATCCGTCGCCGGGGTAGGGCGATCCTGGGACGCCTTGGCCCGCGCGCGGATGCTTTCGCGCAGTGGCCACCAGGGCGACTCCTGCGCGATGACCTGCTCGGCCTCGCGGCCGGCATTGCTGGCGAAGCTCGAAGCGATGGCGCCGGGCTGCACTTCCATCACACGGACACCGAAGGGTGCAAGTTCCAGGCGTAGAACGTCGCTCAAGGCATGCACGGCAGCTTTGGACGCGCAGTAAGCCCCGGCGAATGGCGTGACCAACACACCGGAAACGCTGCCGACATTGACTACCAGCCCACGGCTGCGACGCAGGACCGGGAACAATGCCCGGGTTACCCCGACTACCGCGAACACATTGGTTTCGAACTGCCGGCGCATCGCCTCGACGCCGCCATCGAGCAACGGCCCCATGGCACCGTAACCGGCATTGTTGATCAACACATCGAGACCGCCGCTGCGCCGGTTGATCGCATCACTCAGCTGCTCCAGCGCCCCGGCATCATTGACATCCAGTTGCCGCGCAATGAAACCGGCAGCCTCCAGTTGGGCGACATCTTCGGGTTTGCGCGCAGTGGCCCAGACTTCATATCCCGCGCCTTTGAACGCGTCGGCCAAAGCGCGGCCGATGCCGCTGGAGCAACCGGTGATGAGGGCGATGGGCATGGCGCTGTCCTTTTGCGTCAGAGAAGGGGAGATCAGTGACAGCTGATCAATCAGAGAAAGTACCTTGCAAACGCTCGGCGCGAAACTCCAGGGTTTGCGGGCGGTAGCCGGGGCGCAGGGGAGGCAGCGGCAGGCAGTCTTCCCAACTGGCGCCGGCCTGCAGTTCGCCGGGGCCACGATAGTGGGGCGCAGCGTAGAGGTTATCCGCAAGGTTCACCGTATCGCCCGGCGCATAGGCGGCCACGCGCCATTTCAACTCAAGCAGCGGAACCTTGTTGCCATTGTTCAATTGCACCAGCAAGGGGCGGTCTTCCGGACAGCGCTGCGGGTTGCTGCTGCTCGGTGCGTAGCTCAGGCGCAGGTCCAGGCGTGCCAGTTGACTGGCTTCGCGATTGTCCAGCCAGACGACCCAGAGCGCGACCAGACCCAGGCCGAACAAGGCTGCCAGCGAGACCGGAAAGGCCTTGGCCGGGTAGCGCAGCAGCAGGACGAACCAGGTCAGGATGAGCAGGACGCCGATGAACATGCAGGGGAACCTTGTGTGGTGGTGTAGTGCCATCCTAACCGAACTGATATCAGAAGGCGCATCCTTACTGAGTTAGCATGTAATCTGATTGTTGGCTAGTTGGTATTGGCGAAAAAACTGAGCGTACAAAATCAACCGCATTCTCCTACTTGAGTAATCTTTGTCCACGCTGTTCTGGAGGACAGGGTTCCGGCAGACCTGGCGCCTACTTATCGATATAACTCTATAGCCAAAAGAGGTGAATCAGAACCAGTAAGAAATGGAGTGTGTTGCGTTATGGAAAGTGATCAAAAGTCTGTGTTGTCGCGACTGGATGCAGCAGTCGCCAGGGTATTGGAAAAGCAACCTGGGTACATGATTGTTTTACAGAGGGAACTGAGAGAAAGATTTCCCCTTCTCGCAGCCGAGACTTTGCTGGAGAATATTTATATAACTATTCAACAGGGCGTCGAAGGTCGTGCACTAAAGTCCCAGTCATTCCTTGAGTTGTTTAAGAAGTGTTTGTCCGATGCACATATCCCAACGTACGACCTGGGGGTGGGGGGGATTTATGTTCGGTCTGATACATTGGACGTCAACTATAAAATTCCTGGTATGGACCTGGTTGCCCTGGAAAAATTCATAGACGACTTCATATCAGGGGGGGAACGGGCATTCAAACGCCAGTTGCAAGTGTTCTGGCAGGGCGCCGGGTTGGCTTCCATCCGTTCAGCGCAATTGGCTGCCGAAGCCGGGTTGCGTTTTCAAGACGATACATTGAGTGGTCCATGCCATGAATTGATCAAACGGGTCATCGCCAATCCGACGGCCGAGGCCAGAGAGGTATTGATGGCGGCCGACAGACCCGGCGTCTATGCCATTTCCCTGTATGTGAGCGCCTTGAACAAGACCATTCCACTGGCAGGTGTATTTGTTCTCACGCAGAAAGACGCTACAGGCTTTCTGGATGCCGAAGGCGTTTTCATTGTTACTCCCAAGTCAACGCCAATGATTGTCAGCCATGAGGCAGACGCAGGAGCGGTGGTACTTTATTTACCGGGCAGGGGGCTGCACGAGTTTGATTCACTTGATAGTTTGCACCGTGAGCTTGCCGAACGCCTTGACGATGATGAGTTCAGTGAAACGTTGTTTGATTTCGTCGCAAACAAGGACAGGTTTCAGGCAGGCGCTGCCGATGCTCTGCACTTTACCCAAATTCATCGCAATGTGTTCGAAGATCGCCTTGAAACACAACGATTAAAGCAGCAGGACGATTTGAGGTTTGCCTGGCGTACAGCCAAATCACAAGGGCTGGGTGCGGATCTCGCACAGTTTGAGGCCACCTTGGACGAAGCAATTGATATGCACCGCGTCCTGACGTGTAGCGGAAACCTGGCTGTTCGCTACATCCGGCTAGCAGGCAAGCACTTGCCTGCATGGCTGACGGATGCAAGTGAAGAAAATCAAGTGCGCTGGTTAACTGCGGTTAATCACTTGCATAGGGAATTGGCCCTTTCAGCTGCACCCGGTTTACCTTCCGTTGCGCAATACAGTAATAGGGCGTTCATGCTCACCTATGCAAAGCAAAGGATTGAGCAACGCTTGCAGGCGGACCTGAATTTATTGAAGGAACCCGACAAGATTTTTGTTACTACATCGAGCGCCCAATACAATAACTCTTTTGAGCCATCGCCCGGCGAATTTTCTTACTTGTCGTCAAGTGAGGACAGCAGTCCGGAGTACATCGACCATGTCAGGTCATTGACCGAGCTGGCCTTGGAAAATGTCAGCGCGATCGATCTTGATTTTGTGCAGACCGCACGGATTGCTGACGAAAATAACGTACGCATAGCGCAACTATCGCCCTCCTATGTGAAGCAAATGATTCGCGACCTGGATTTTGGGGAGACTTACCTGGGCTTCTTGAAGGGGGTCTTGCTGACCTCTTCTCAAGCCCAACAGCGTAAGGATCGTTTTGCTGGCGTACTGTCAGCGCAGATGCAGGTCGATCTGATCAGCTCCGAATTGGCGGGCTATTTTCTCAATGATGGCTTGAGCCGGGGAATCTGTTGGGTACAGAACATACTCGCGCGGGCTCTCGACAGCACGCACTCTTCCCTAGTGGAGGGGCAAAGCATCGAGGCGCAACAACTATTGATTCAGGGGGCGACGGTGCGCGATGTGTTGGTTATCGCCCCGGCATCGCCGAGCATCGTTGGGGCGGTTGTCCTGTATATGCCAGAGTTACCTGAGGGGCGGCCATTTCGTGAGTATGCGAACCGCGGTGAGATGTACAGGCACCTCGCAACTGATCCGGCATTGCGTCAATACATCATTGCTCGGGTGGCTTTGGCCGAGCATTCTAATGTTCAACGCTTACTGGAACGTGGCCTGCGCGGCAGTGAGGTCAACCTTTCGATCATTTCTGGCAATCTCTTTGACGAGTTATACAAGGCGCAAGTCAGGCAAACGCTTGCCAATGCAGATGCCCAATCTACCTCTACTGTTGAAAGTAATCGTCAATTGGTTTGGGATGCGACGCTGACGCTAGTGGATATCATCAGCATGATACTTCCAACCAAAGCGTTGCTGCCCTTGGCACTGGGTAGAAGCCTGTGGTCACTCTGGGACGGTTTGCAAGCGGTTGCGCGTGAAGAGCGCGATGAAGCTATCACGCATTTTCTTGAGGCGATAACGCACCTGAGCGATGCCTCGTCGGATCTTGCCGTAGCCTCAGGCTTTACCAGATCCATTCGAAGGGGGGCACTTCTGCCCACGAAAGCGATTGATCCCAAGTTTGCCCTGAAAAAAAACATCGAAGGGCTGAAATTGCGCTCAGACGGTATTTACGAGGAAGGAATTCTGGTACGTCCCCCTGAACAGGGTGGTTTTCAGGAGTACTTTTTCCGCGACCGCGCCGAGCGACTTTATCAAGCCACTCATGATGGCCAGACGTGGAGAGTCATTGATGCACGTAGACCGGACGCGTACTACCGGCATCCGGTGATCAGGAACCCTTTGGGCGAATGGGTGATTCACTCGGATGTGGGATTGAAGGGTGGGGCAAGAGTGCTCAGTGAAGAGGCTTGGAACAATCTGCAGGTCATGGAAGTTTCCCGGCAATTTGTAGGTGTGATGTCGGTCAAGTATTTTCGGATCGATCTGGCAATATCCTCTCAGCTGGGTTTTCCCGGATCCGATGTTGAAAGGGGCTTGCCAGTGGGCACTACTTATAGGGTTGGTCCCCGGAGTCCGGAGCTCAGACTGCCACTCGAGGCATTGCACACGGTTGGTCGTAAGCCTGATGGAAACATTCTGGATTTCACCGGGCATTCGATGATGGTGAAGATACTAGGTGCTAGTGAGAAGGATTACGTGGGATTTGCAGGTGTCAAACGAGCCGATGGTGCAGTGCGCTTACGGTGGAGTTCGCGGACGCTGAACCCGGAGCATGCTTCATTGATATCGAAGTATCACTTGGGTAATCCTGGTGTGGAGCAACGCGATTATGTGCTTTCGAGAAAGTACCAGAAAATCGTGATCAAACAATTTCAGCGCACTGGCTATACGGTGCTGACAGATTGATTTCGCACGCACATGATGTTGTGCGGGCCAACCCGCTGCGGATGGGGACGCAGCGGGTTGGCCGAGCGCAAGTCGTAATGGCAGGTATTACTGCGCAATAGTCTTGATCGACACCCCTCGCGCCACCGGCGTAGACCGCCCATAAATATCCTCGAACCGCTCGATATCGTCTTCACCCAGGTAGCTGCCCGACTGCACCTCGATGATTTCCAGCGGGATCTTGCCCGGGTTGCGCAGGCGGTGCACCGAGGCGATCGGGATGTAGGTCGACTGGTTCTCGGTCAGCAGGAACACGTTTTCGTCACAGGTGACTTCAGCGGTGCCCGAGACGACGATCCAGTGTTCGGCGCGGTGGTGGTGCATCTGCAAGGACAGGCAGGCACCCGGCTTGACCGAGATGTGCTTGACCTGGAAGCGTCCGCCCATGTCTACCGAATCGTAGGAGCCCCACGGGCGATAGACTTCGCAGTGGTTCTGGGTTTCGCTGCGGCCTTGCGCGTTCAAGGTGTTGACCAGCTGTTTGACGCCCTGAACCTTGTCCTTGTGGGCAATCATCATGGCGTCCTTGGTTTCCACGACCACGATATTGTCGAGGCCGATCACTGACACCAGCTTGCCATTGCCGTGAATCATGCAATTGCGGCTGTCCTGCACCACCACGTCGCCCTTGGTCACGTTGCCGTTGTGGTCCTTTTCGTTGACATCCCACAGCGACGACCAGCAGCCCACATCGCTCCAGCCGGCGCTCAGCGGCACCACGCAGGCGCGCTGGGTCTTTTCCATCACGGCGTAGTCGATGGAGTTGTCCGGGCAGCAGGCGAAACTGGCTTCGTCGATCTCGATGTTGTCATCGTCATGCTTGCTGCGTTCCAGGGTCAGCATGCAGGTGTCATAGATGTCCGCGTCGTGCTTTTTCAGCTCTTCGAGGAAACGGCTGGCGCGGAACAGGAACATGCCGCTGTTCCAGAAGTAGCCACCGGTCTGGACGAATTCGGTGGCGCGTTTCACATCCGGCTTCTCGACGAACTGGGCCACCCGGCTGACACCCTCGGGCAGCAGGGCATCGTTGCTCGACTTGATGTAGCCGTAACCGGTCTCCGGCTTCGTCGCTGGCACGCCGAACAGCACCATCTCACCGCGCTCGGCCGCTACAGTGGCCAGAGCGAGGGCGCGTTGCAGGGCTTTCTGGTCGTCGATCACATGGTCGGCTGGCAGCACCAGCATCAACTCGTCACGTCCTTCGTTGAGCAGTTTCATCGCGGTGATGGCCACGGCGGGCGCGGTGTTGCGGCCGAAGGGTTCCATCAGGATGCCCTGGGTTTCCAGCTTCAGATTGGCCAGTTGCTCGTTGACGATGAAGCGGTGGTCCTTGTTGCAGACCACGATGGGCGCGTCCATGCCTTCGAATACCAGGCGCGCGAGGGTCTGCTGGAACAGCGTGTGCTCGCCGGTCAGGGCCAGGAACTGTTTGGGAAATTGCTTGCGCGACAGGGGCCAGAGACGGGAGCCGCTACCACCGGAAAGAATGACTGGGATCATGGGGTTTCTCCTGAAAAATTCGAATAGGGTGAGTTAGCGGGTGGACACTGGGCGCTTGACCCAGACCGGGGACAGGCTGCTGCCGGTGCCTGTCACATAGAGCACCGCCGCTTCGCCGCGCTCGAGGGCAACCGGCTTGAGGTCGCTGACCTTGGTGTCGCCGGCATACAGCGCCAGGCTGACTTTCACCGGGTTGATTTCACGCTCGCCACGGCCCTTGGCAGCCACGTCCTTGACCACGTCGGTCTTGCCGTCGGCGGTCTTGAGCGTCAGCGCCTTGTCGCTGAGGTTCTGCACGCGCACCAGGGATTTCTGCTTGTTCTTGAACGGCGGCTCTTCGACCAGTTGTGGTTGACCACCGGCATTGTTGACCAGGGTGTAGTAGTGGTCGGAAGCCAGCTTCACCGGCAAGGTCTGGCTGCCGACCTTGGCGCTGTAGTCGCCCTGGGGCATGAAGCTGAAGTCGCTGCTGGCCTGCGGTGCTACGTCGTTGAGGGTGGCGGTGCCGACACTGGCGCTCACGGCTTGGTTGCCGGCGTTGTAGATGCGCACGAAGGTCGAACCCTTCGGTGCGGTCGGGCCGTAGAGCGCGGCATCGGCACCGGCCCAGGCTTGCAGCGAGAGCAGACTGAGGCCGGCGGCCAGGGCGCAGGCTTTGGCAATACGGTTTTTCGCGGTAAGACGGGTGTGCAAGGTCATGTTCGTTTCCTCTCAGTTTTGCGTCCGATTGGACGACAGGGCCAGGTCTTGATTGGCGTTACGGGTTTTCTTCAGTTGTGCGATCCACTGCGGGTCGAACTCGCTGAGGTCGCTTTTCATTGGCAGATAACGTTCGGGGAACTCCCAGATCAGCACCTGGGGCGGCGAATTCTTGAAGGCGTCGGTTTGCAGGTACTTGAGCATCGGCAGCAGCGGGCCGTGGCCGTTCTCGGCGTAATTGACCACGTCGCTGGCGAGGGCCTGCTGCAGGGCGCCGACGAAGTTCCAGTTAGGGTTGGCGCTGTAACTGGTGCCGATCAGGGCGACTGGAATTTCGTTGTCGGCAAACAGTGCATCACCGCTGTCCGCATTGGCTTCGGCGGCCCGGGTAGTGCGCTGCTGCAGGTTGTCCGGTGCCGGCAGCAGATCGCTGAACAACGGATCGAGCGGCAGGAAGCTGGTCAAGTCGCCTTTGTAAGGGGTGCTCTGTTGGGCTTCGGTCACGAAGTGCTGTGGTTCTCCGCTCAGCGGCATGAGTTCTGCGATGGCCTGGCCCAGGTGCTGCGCCACCACTTCTGCGCCCATCGGAGTCCAGTGGGTGTCGGTGCGCAGGAAGACCTGGCCTCGGTCTTTGGCCTGTTGCAGCGGTGTCAGCAGGTCGGGGGCGAAAATCCCGGCCTGACGGGCCTGGGCATGGAACTCCTGATACAGGTCGGTGTGCAGGGTGGCAGGCACCTGCTCGCCAATGTATTCCGGATACAGGCGGGCCTTGGCCGGCACGATCGCCAGCACCAGTTGCACGCCATGTTGCTTGAGGGTGTCGAGTACGCCCTGGATCAGAGCCACGTTCTCTTGCTCGAACTGATCGCTGCCGGCGATGGGTTTGAATTCCTCATCGCTGAACAGCCACTGGTCGCGACCGAGCACCACGCCCGGACGACCTTCGTTGAACAGTTTGAAATCCAGCGCGGCCCAGAGGTTGGTGCCCAGGCGCTTGATCGGGAATTCGTCGTCGTAATGGGTCTCGACGGCCTTGGCCCAGCGGCCATTGAGCAGCGTGGCGTCGCTGTTGGTGTTGAAGCCCATGAAGCTGCGCAGGGACCAGGCCCCCAGGCACAGCAGCATGGCCAGGAACAGCGCGATATAGAGGATGCGTAATGAGCGGGTCATGGTCGGCGCCCTCAGAACTGGAAGTAAAGGAACGGCGAGAAGCTCTGCGCCGAAAGTTTGAGAATCGAGGCCACGAACAACAGCAGCACCAGCGCACGGCTGGCATACAGCGACCAGTCGATGGCGATGGCGTTGCCCTGCTGTACGTCGACAGCAATGGCGACCGGTTGGGGCTGCTGGTTGCGGTAGAAATCACGCAGGCCGAAGAACGCCAGGGTGGCGTAGGCCACAATCAGGGTGGCGACTTGCAGGCCGGTCAGGCTGGCGCGGTTGAGTTCGGACAATTGCCAGTCGCTGAAACTGAACATGGCACCGTACATACGCCCGGCCACGTGCAGGTTCTCGGCACGGAAGATCACCCAGCCCATCACCACCAGCAGGAAGGTCAGCGCCCAACGCACGAGATTGAAACGGCGCGGCGTGGTGTTGATGCCCAAGGCTTTCTCGATGGCCAGCCACGTGCCATGCCAGGCGCCCCAGACGATGTAGGTGATGTTCGCGCCATGCCACAGCCCGCCCAGCAACATGGTCAGGAACAGGTTGCGATAAGTGATCAGGGTGCCTTTGCGGTTACCGCCCAAGGTGATGTACAGGTAGTCGCGCAGCCAGGTGGACAGGCTGATGTGCCAGCGCCGCCAGAACTCGGTGATCGACTGGCTGATGTACGGCTGCTTGAAGTTTTCCATGAAGCGGAAACCCATCATCAGACCCAGGCCGATGGCCATGTCGCTGTAGCCGGAGAAGTCGAAGTACAGCTGCGCGGTGTAGGCCAGGGCGCCGAGCCAGGCGTCACCGGTAGTCGGGTTCTGCAGGGCGAAGCAATGGTCGGCGACCACCGCCAGGGTGTCGGCGATGAAAACTTTCTTGATGAAACCCTGCATGAACCGTGTGGCACCTTCACTGAACTTGTCCAGGGTATGGGTGCGGTTGTTGAACTGGTCGGCCAGGTCGCGAAAGCGCAGCACGGGGCCGGCGATCAGGTGCGGGAAGATCGCGACGAAGGCGGCAAAGTCGATCAGGTTGCGCGTGGCCGGGGTATCGCCGCGGTACACGTCGATGATGTAGCTGATCGACTCGAAGATGTAGAACGAGATCCCGATCGGCAGCAGCACGTGGGTCAGGATGAAAGGTTCCAGCCCGAACGAGGTCATGATGGCGTTGAGGCTGTCGACGCCGAAGTTGGCGTACTTGAAATAGCCGAGGATGCCCAGGTCCACGGCCACGCCAAGCAGCAGCCAGCGCTGGGCGGGCTTGCTGCGAACGCCGGCAGCGCCGACTTTCAGGCCGATCCAGTAGTTCCACAGGGTGACGGCGGCGAACAGCGCGAGGAAGTCCACCCGCCACCAGGCGTAGAACACGTAGCTGGCAACCAGCAACAGCAGATTGCGATAGCGTTGCCCGCTCAGGTAGTACAAGCCGAGAAAGACCGGCAAGAACAGGAACAGGAACACGTTGGATGAAAACACCATCCCGATCTCTCCTTGTTATTCAACAGTCGAGGGCAAAGCCCCCCCAAACCCCCCAAGAAATTAGGGAGAGTTGTATTGCATGCCGCTCTTGTGGGAGCCGGCTTGCCGGCGATCGGGCCAACGCGGTCCGTCAGTCAAATCGCATCGCTGGCAAGCCAGCTCCCACAGGGTCAGCTCCCACAGGATTAGGTGCCGCGTTTTTCATGCGCCGGGTCGTAGACCCTGGTCAGGTCTCCACCCAACCGAAAGCTCTTGAACGGCTGCATCCCACGCTTGCGCTTGATCACCTCCGGGCTGCAGGCATAAAGGCTGCACCACGGCTCAAGCCAGGCGTACTTGCTGTCGATCTTCAGGTCAGTCATGTCCTGCTTCTCGCCGTTTTTGCTCTTGAACGCACTCGGGTCCCTGGTTCCCGCCAGCACCCGGTCGCCCAGCCGTTTCAGCGCACCGTTGTTCTCCGGGCGCAGGTCGACACCGTTGGCCTGGGCGAAGCTGGCGATCATCGCCAGTGGCGGCAGGGCGTAGTTGTGGTAAGCCAGGGCGCGCTGCTTGCGCTTGAGCTCGTTGGGCAGGAAGCCCTGATCGTCGACCTGGCCGGCACCGATGCGGTATTCCTTCACGGCCCAGTCGAACAAGTCCTGGCGATCGGTCACCACGGCCGTGGACATCACCGACCAGGCCGCCCAGTACGAGTGGTTGTTGACCTGCTCTAGCGGCAGATTGCTCCAGTCGCTGACCACCTGGTCGCCCAGCTTGCCGAACCAGTTCTCGATCAATTCGGCTTCCTGCTGATGTGCGGCCAACGGGTGCGAATTGGAGAACTTCAGGTGCAACCAGGCCGAAGACAGGCTGCCCAGTGCCCATTTGCGCATGGACTTGCCGGTGTGGTTGAACTCGGTGCTGGTCAGCGCATCGGCGCGCGCCCAACTGCTCAGCCAGTCCAGCGTACAGTCCAGTTGTTCCGGGCGGCCGTCGCGCATGTATTGCATGACCTGCTTGCTCACCCCGCGCTCGAGGGTGGTGATGTCGGCGGTCGATTCGCGGAAGGCTTTTTCCGATTCCAGGTTCAGGGTCGCCCGCGCCTGGTCGGAGCCTTCGTACTTGCTGCGAAACACCAGCTTGCCGGTGTAGGGCGTGGGTACGGCGTCGCATTTGAAGGCGCTTTTGCCGGTCTTCAGTTTTTCGATGCCGGCGTAGTACCCCTGTGGTGGCACCAGCGTGGCGGCCTGCGCCGCCGGGCCGAACAGCGCCAGGCCGAACAGGGCCGGCGTGGCCAGTTTTCGAGCGGTGTTTTTCAAAGTCTGCATAAGTACCTCACAGCCCGGCTTGCGCGTTGTGTCGCGCGACGCCAGGGAACACGTTGCGTTTGCACACTTTCGCTTCGACTTTCTGCGGCGCGGTTCCGGCTTCGGGGCCCTGGACTTCCACGGCCAACAGGTTCTGCGCGGCCCAGTCCTCGTCGTCGCGCAGCTCAAAGGCGAAGCGCCCGTCGGTTTCCGCTGTAGTCGGCTTTTCGATCTTCACGTTTTCGTGGCGGCCGTTCATGTACCAGAGGGTCGCCTGCAGGGTTTTCACCGACTTGTCTTCGAACTGGATGTCGATCTGGTGGCTGCCGTTGTCGAGGTTCTTGATGTCGCCGGTCTTGCCATTGACCATCACCTCATTGCTGCCTGGCTTGAGCGAAGTGCTGGCGCTAAGCTGCGCCGGCTTGCCTTCGCAGCCGTTGTCGAGCAGGGCCATCATCTGCCGGTAGATGGTTTCCTGGTCCAGGCGATACAGCGGCGAGAATTCCCAGATCAGGATCTTCGGTGGCTTTTTCTGGAAGTCTTCGCTGCCCAGGTACTGCAGCATCGAGCCTTCCAGGCCGCCGCCGGGGAAGGCGACGTTGAGCACGTCGGCGCCGATGTATTGCTCCAGGAAACCGGCAAAGTTGTAGTTCTTGCCGCTATGGCTGGTGCCGACCAGGGTGATCTGCGGGTTACCGGCATCGCCGAACAGGTCGTCACCGCCACTTTCGCCCTTGGGCTCGGTGACGAACTGGTCCATGTACTGGATGGCATAGCTGGTGCCGCACAGCTGCCCGGCGACGGTGTGCAGGGTGCCGGTCTTGCCCATGCGTCCCGACTTGTGGGTCTCGAATTCGCGCTTGGTAACCTCGGCGAAAGCCGGCACCTGCTTGACCTTCTCGGCCACGATCTTCGCTGCGCGCTCGGCGCCATATGGCGTCCAGTGCTGGTCGCCACGGAAGTAGAAATCATGGCCTTGCTCGGCCAGCGGCAGTTGCTCGTTGGTCAGCGGCGACAGGTCGGGCACCCAGTAGCCCATCTTGCTGAAGCGGGCGAGCATGGTCTGGTAGTTCTTCAAGGCCTTGTCGTAGTTGAAGGCAGCCTTGTCGGCAGGCGCCAGCTTGTTGCGATTGACCAGCCCGCGGGTCGGTTGATAGACCACCACCAGCTCCACGCCCTTGGCCTTGAACGCATCGTGCAGTTGCTGCAGGCGCCGGTAGCCTTCGGGTGTGGTATCGAACTCGGTGCGCAGGTCTTCGCGGGTACGGAACAGCCAGTCGCCTTCAGCCTGCACCAGGGTGGTGAAGTTCTGCTGATAGCGCGTGGTGTAACGGCTGGCGTCGTGGGCTTCGGGGCAGAGGTTGCAGCAGGGTTCTGCGCTGAAGGACGGTGCCTGCACGTCACCGGCACGGGCGATGCCGCTGGCAGCCAGCATGGCAGCGGCCAGGCCCGAGAGGCTAAGTAGCTTGATCATTTGTGGATGCATAAAAATACCTTCCTCAGTCCCGCATTTCGGTCTGGCGTTCGACAGGGTCGATCAACACGGCTTTGCGCTGGCGCACCATCAGGTCGAGGATCTCGTCCTGACGCTCGCCCAGCACGCCGGAGAAACTGATACCGTTGGATTTGCTCGGTGCCAGCATGGAGACCCGATACAGCTCGACGCTCAGCGGCGAGTCGATCGACAGCGGGCCGCTGCCGTTGGCGGCCAGTTCACCGCCGACCAGGATCAGCGATACCTTGGTGTCGAAGGGGTCCAGGGCGATGTCGCGATCGGTGTCGGTGAGGTCCTTGATGTGCCCGTAGACGCCCACCAGCCCGTTGGCCATGGCGATGTTTTCGTACAGGCGGATGTTCACGCTGTTACGCACGCGGATGCCATGACGACGGTTGTTGATCACCCGGTTGCCCCAGATCAGGTTGTCGCCACTCTCGTAGAGGGTGATACCGTCGGTGTGGTTCTGGTAGATCTCGTTGTAGGCGATCAGGTTATTGACGCTGTTACGGTCAATCACGATGCCCGAGAGGTTGTTGTCGTAGGTGCGGTTGTTGAAGATCCAGCTGTCGTTGACCTCACGGGAAATGATGATGCCGTGCTTCTTTTTGGTCCCGTGGACGGTGTTCTCGGCAATGATCAGGCGGTGCGAACGGTCGTGCGGGTCAATGCCATAGACGATGTTGTCGCGGTAGGTATTGCCCTTGAGCACGAAGTCCTGGGTTTCATAGCAGTAGAAGCCGTACCACATGTCCGTGAACTCGGAACCGATGATCCAGCCGGTTGGCTCGCTGCGTCCCATGGCCTTGGCCATGTTCGGGGTGTACTGGGAAATACTGACACCGTAGGACTTACTCTTGGCATAGCCGAAGCTGGCCATCTTGCTGTTGACCACATAGGTCTCGGTGCCGCCCCAGGACAGCAGGAACGGGCGGAACTCCTTGGGCGAGCGGAAGGTGGCCGGGCCGTTGTCCTTCTCGCGCCAGGCGGTGACTTTGGTGTCGGTGACAAACAGCTTGCCGTCGTTGACCAGGAACGAACCGCTTTCCTGGGACAGGCGCAACTCGCGGGTCTGCTTGTCGATCTCGAGGATACCCTTGCGTCCGACCACGATCGGCAGGCGAGCGAGGAACACACCCGGCTCGGTTTCACTGAAGTATTGTTTGGGCAGGGTCTTGCTCAGGTCCTTGAGATTGACATGGCCGTCTTCGATGAAGATCGCCTGCGGGATGCCATGCTGACGTGCCACCCATTCGGCCATCTTGTTGTCGCCACCGATGAACTCCTTCAGGGTGTCTTCCTGCAGCATGCGCCGCACCTGGACCTTGCCCTTGTGGCTGCGATCGATCCTGGCCTGCACGGCTTCGGCGGTGTAACCGGTGAGGTCCGGCAACACCGGTTTGTCCAGGTGCAGCGGTTCGATCGGCGCACTGGTAACGGTATAGGTCTTGGCCTGTTGCAAACCCTTGGCCACCGAGACCTGTGCCTCGGTGTTGGCCAGCGCGACACTGCTGGCCAGCAGCAGGGCCGTGGCCAGCAGGCCTCGGCTGCTGTGCTGTCGAATGTTCATCTCATCGCTCCCTTGGCGTCTTGCATCAGAAGCGCCAGATCACGTCGACAAAGGCGCGGTGCATGTACGAATCCGCTTCCTTGCCGTAAGCGTCGCCGGGCTTGAACACCCCGCCGCGCAAACGTACCAGCGCCGACGGTTCGTCGATCGACTGGCTCAGGGAAGCGGGCAGCAGGCCTTGCTTGAAGTACTTGGTGACCACCAGATCCATTTCCTGGCCCAGGTCGTTCTCGCCCTGGATCAGTTGACGGTTGATGCCGTTGTCGTCGACCACGGCATTGATACCGCTGCCGGCGATGTTCTGGTCGCCGTCGACGCGCCAGAACTTGTGGTAGATCAGGCTGGCGTCGTAGTCGTCGCGTAGCTGCCAGGAGGTGAACAGCGTCGCGGCCTGCAGGTTGCCGAGCTCGCCCTGAAAGGCTTCGCCGAAACGGTGTATGCGTGAGCGGGTGCCGGTGAAGTTGGAGCGGTTGCTCTCAAGGCCGGTCTGCTCGTAGTTGCTCGAGCCGTCGTCGCCGCCACCGCCGCTGCCACGGGCATAGGCGGCACCGACCTGCCAGTTCGGGTCCAGGCGCAGGCGGATGCCGAGGTCGGTTGCCCAGGCATTGACGTCGCCGCTCTGCTGGCCGGTGGCGATTTCTGTGCCATTGATCGTGGTGGTGTTGAGCGAGTCGCGGTTGCCGGTCAGCCAGGTCACGCTGCCCCAGTAATTGAGGGTGTTCTGGTTGTGGTAGTTGTAGGCGTCGCTGTTGGCTTCCAGGCCCAGCCAGGTGAGGTCGCCGGTCTGCGTCTTGTCATTCACATCGACGACTTCGCCGGGGTTGGCCAGGTGGCCGCTGTCATCGCTGTGGTGGGCACGCAGGCCGACCCAATGGCCTGGTTGCCACTGGGTCGCGACATCGCCGTAAACATGCACGCGATCCTTGTCATCGGGGGCCAGTTCGGTCAGGTCGGTGCGGTATTCGCTGAAGCGCTCGGCCACGCCCAGGTTGGCGCGCAGCAGGGTGGTGTCGAAGGTCCAGTTGAGGGCTTCGATGTTGGTGTCGCGCCACATGCCGTCATCGTTGTGCAGGCGCTGGCGGCCGAACTTCAATTGCTCGCCAGGGTAGGGAGTCAGGCCGCTGTAGCCGATCCAGAACTCGCGCATGGCCAGGTAGCTCTTGTCCCGCTCGCGGCCGTTGTCGCTGTTGCTGGCCAGTTCGTCGGCGGTATCGGTGGGCTGCTGCAGGGTATCGGTTTCGATGATGTCGGTGGCGGTGACCGCCTGGCCCATGGCGAAGGCGCTCCAGTTGCCGCGTTCGCCGTAGACCCAGGGACGCAGGTCCAGGCCCACGCCATTGACGTCGCCGCCCGGGCGGGTGCCCAGGTCACGGTCGTCCTCGGATTGACCGGTGATTTTCACGTCGAGGCCGAAGTTCTTTTGCGCAGTCTCTGCCGCCAGGGTCGGGCACGACCAGATCAGGGCGAAGCTCAGGCCAATGCCGGCTTTCATCCAGGGATTGAGTTTCATAGGGAATCCTCACCGTCTTGTTCTTGCAGCGCGTGCAGTTGCAGGGCGTTCTGACCCTGGTTCAAAGAGCCGCGCATTTGCCGCTCCTGTTGCAACAGGCGCTGGGCCTGGGCACGTTGTGCCGGCGGCAGTTGTTCATTGAGTTGCTGGGCCAGCTCGGTGGCTTGTGGCGTGTTTTGCGCCAGCGCCAGTTGGCTGAAGACATAGGCGTTGACAGGGTCGGGCCTGGTCCCGCGCCCCTGGGAGAACAATTGCGCCAGGGCATAGTCGGCGCTGTTCTGGCCACCACGGGCGGCAGTCAGCAGGTGGTCGAGGGCCTTCTGCGGGTAGACCTCGCCCAGGTAGCCGCGACGGTACAGCTGGCCTAAGTAGTAGTGGGCATTGTTCTCGGTGGCGGCGGCCTTTTGCAGATGTTGCTCGGCCTGTTTGGCATCGGCCGGGAGCATCTTGCCGTCGTAGTAGAGCCGGCCCAGCAACAGTTCGGCGCGGGGCTGGTCGGCCGCACGGCCTTTGTCGATGTATTCCATCAACTTGTCGACATCGCCCAGTTCCGGGAAGTCGTAGAGCAATTGCGCCAGGCTGACCCAGGAGGCCGGATTGGCCGGAGCGACCTGCTCGAGCAACGCCTGGGCGGTTTTTTCATCGGTGTGACCGAGGGTGCTATCGCCCAATACGTGCGCCACGCTGTCGACCCGCGTAGCCGGGACCGCGCCGCGTTGGTAAGCACCTTGCAATTGCTTGATCAGTTCGCCTTGCTGGTCGGCCTGGCCGCGTTTCTGGTAGACGGTCGCCAGTTCCACGTAGCAAATGTCGGTACTGGCCAGCGCTGCCTTGCAGATGCGTTCGACTTCATCCAGATGCTGGTCGTAGGTCCCTTGGGTGCGGTACAGCAGCACTTGGGCCAGACCGGCTTCGGCATAGCCGGCGGCGCGCCACTGGTCGATCTTTTGCTGGGCGTTGACCTCGGGGAAGCTCTGCGGGTACTGCAGGTAGAGCATCGCCAACGGGATCAAGGTATTGCCCTCGCCATTGGCGAAGGCTTTGCTCAGCAAGGTTTCGGCTTCATGGCGCTCGGCTTCGCTGGCATCGGGTTTGGCCACCAGCAAGCGGCCCAGACGCGCCTGGGCCCTTGGCGAGGTGTCGACGGCAGCACGATAGGTCGCTTCGGCAGCCTTGATCTGCGCCGGGTCGCGGGTGCCGATCTGGATATCGGCAAGGCCCACCTGGGCATCGCTGTAGCCCAGGTCCGCCAACTGACGGTAATTGCGTTCGGCCAGCGCCGTGTCACCGCGCTTGAGGGCTTCATTGGCCAGGCGTTGGTCGGGCAGGCCGGAGCAACCAGCCAACCCGATGGCAATCGCCAACACCGCGATCCTGTAGGAGCGGCGGTGCGACGACTCGACTTGCCCGCGATCGAGTGCAACGCACTCGCCAGCTTCACGCAATTTCACCGGCATATCCCCCGTCAAAGCCCACGCGCCACAGCTTTATCAATCAACCAATCCAGCGACGGCCCACGATCACTGCTGACCGCCACCGGCCGCCCGGAAAGCTCACTGCTCAAAGGCGCATCAGGCTTGATCTGCACCCGAATATCCGAAGACAGATCCGCGCTGTTCAGGCTCGCGCTGCTGACGATCTGCCCCTGCCGAACATCGTCTTCGCCGGCGACCTGGAACTTCACCCGCGCCCCTGGCTTGACGTCGTCGAACTGGCGATAGCTGAAGCGTGCGTCCACAGTGGCCTGGCTGTTGCGCGGCAGCAGTTGGAAGATCACCGCGCCCTTGCTGGCGTACTGGCCGTCATCGACCAGTTGCTGGGCCACGATGCAGTCGCACGGGCTGGTCAGGGTGCCGCTCAACTGCTTGCCGAACAGTTCCTCGACCTTGGCCGGTTGCAATTGCTGGTCATCCAGATGGCCCTTGAGCACGTCGAGCATGCTGGTACTGAACGAGGCCAGCGGCGCGCCCTTGGCGACTTCACCGTGAACCTCGACCAGGCGCTGCACCGTGCCGTCGCGCGGCATGGTGACGTTGATGCTCGGCATGCTGACGACGCCGGACTGGGCGTGGCTGACGAAGTACAGGCCGTAGACCGATTTGGCGATGAAGCCGAAGGCCGCGACACCGACCACGAAAACGCCCAGGCTGAAGGTCACGGCGCGCAGGCGACCGAATGCGCTCAGGCCGCTGCCGCCGTCCTTTTGCTTGCGCGCCTTGGTGAAGTTGTCGCGCTGCAGGGTGCTCAGCACATCGCCCATGGTCACCAACTCACCGGACAGGTGCGAGGTGATCAGGTGGCGCAGGGTGGCTATGTCGCGTTGCTCCAGGTTCTGGAACTGGCAACCGGTGCGGCCATTGCTCGGGTCGTACGAGCGCACCTGGAACTCCACATCCATGGCCAGGCCAAGGTTGTCGATCAGAAACTGCAGGCGGCCACGGTGCACGTCACCGACGCGCAGGGGGTGCTTGGCAAGGATGCAGAAGCCACCGGCCGAGAGGTCCTCGATCCGCGCTTCCAGGGTTTGACGGTCGGCTGCGATATAGCGCAGCTTGGCCGGAATCCGCACCCGGGCGTGTTGGCGCTGGGCTTCGGACTCATGCACGACATTGACGTTCACGGCTGTATTCATGTTGGTTTTCCTACTTGATCCAATCGGGTTCCGGCTCACACCACCACGAACAGCACAGCAATGAAGATGCTGGCCGCCGAGAAGGTCATGGTCCGGGAGGACCAGGTGTTGAACCATTGTTGAAAGCTCGCCAGGTCACGCTTGAGGGTGGTGGGCTGGCGCGTCCAGGACTGTTTGTCGAGGCGGAAGAAGACGTAGATCTTCATGATCGCCCCGACGATCTGGTTGTAATAAAGGATCAGCGGGTAGGCCGGGCCGATGTTGTGGCCGGAGCACAGCAGCAAAAAGGTCAGGATCAGGCGGGTGATGCCGATCCACAGCAGGTAGGCGAGCAGGTAAGCCGGACCGAACTTGAAGCTGGCGATCAGCGCGACCGTCAGACCCAACAGGCTGGTCCACATCGACACGCGTTGATCGAACAGCACCACGCTGGTGAACACGCCCAGGCGACGAATGCCCAGGCCCAGCGCCCGGGAGTTCTGCCGCAGGTTGTTGCCATACCAGCGGTACATCAATTTGCGACTGGCTTTTACGAAGCTCTTCTCCGGTGGGTGCTCGACGGTGTTGATCGCGGCATCGGGCACATAGAAGGTGTCGTAGCCCAGGCGCATCAGGCTGAACCAGCTGGACTTGTCGTCGCCGGTGAGGAACTTGAAACGCCCCAGGCGCCAGTGCATCAGCGAGTCGCTTTCCACGTCGGCGATGAACTCGGGGTTGGTCACCACCGAGGCACGGAACACCGACATGCGTCCGGTCATGGTCAGCACGCGCTTGGACAGGGCCATCGAGCACATGTTGATGTGGCGCTGGGCGAAACGCAGCTTGTGCCACTCGCTCATGATGTAGCCGCCGCGCACTTCACAGAATTCGTTGGTGGTCAGGCCGCCGACGTTGCCGAACAACTTGAACCAGGGCACGGTCTTGCGCACCACGCCTTCTTCGAGCACGGTGTCGCCATCAATGACCGCGACCACTGCGTTTTCGTCCGGCAGGTGACGGGAAATCGCACGGAAGCCATAGGCCAGGCCATCGCGCTTGCCGGTGCCGGCGATACGCACGAAGTCCAGCTTGACCCGGTCTGGCGGGTTGAGCTTGGCCCAGAGGCTTTTCACCAGCAGCTCGTCGGACATCTCCACCAGCGAACAGACCACGGTCGTGGGGAAGCCGCAGGCGATCGCCTCGCGAATCACCGAGCTGTAGACCTGGGCGGTGGTCAGCGCGTCGATGCGAAAGCTGGTGACCATCAGAAAGACATGGGACGGGTCAGCTGCCGCACCGAGCTTGCGCACTTTACGCCGCAGGAAGGGGTAGACCACGTAGAGAAACAGCATGCCGCGCACGAAGTGCGTGGCGCCCATGGAGTAACGCCAGATACCGATGGCGCCCACCAGGAAAATGAAATCTTTCGACTCGGGGTCGAAAATGGATTTGGGCAGCATCAGGGCGATTGCCATGAGCAGGCTCAAATAGAACAGCCAACCGGCGGCCTGAAGCAGGCCTTGCTTTAGCCTGTGCATGATCTGCATCCGTCTCGTTCTCGGGCAATTTGTAACGGGTCACGAAGCCCGAATTTGGTTAAGGCAGGCATAAGGTGTCGCGCGGGCCCGAAGGTCCCGCGCGGTGCAGCGATTACCAGCAGATGCCTTCGGTACGGTTGGCCGGGGAAGTGGCCTTGGTCATGAAGCCGACCAGGTCGATGACCTGTTTGCCTTCCGGCACGGCATCGGCGAGCGGACGGAACTTCTCGTCACGGTTGCCGAGAACGATCACGTCGGCGTTGTTGATGACCTGATCGAAGTCCGAATTGAGCAGCGACGAGACGTGGGGGATCTTCGACTCGATGTAATCCTTGTTCGCGCCGTGCATGCGCGCGTACTCGACGTTGCTGTCGTAGATGTTCAGGTCATAGCCCTTGCCGATCAGCATTTCCGCCAGCTCCACCAGCGGGCTTTCGCGCAGGTCGTCGGTGCCGGCCTTGAAGCTCAGGCCGAGCAGGGCGACCTTGCGTTTTTCATGGCTGGAGATGATGTCGAAGGCGTTCTGGACCTGGGATTCGTTGCTGCGCATCAGCGAGTTGAGCAACGGTGCTTCCACGTCCAGCGAGCCTGCACGGTAGGTCAGGGCGCGCACGTCCTTGGGCAGGCAGGAGCCGCCGAAGGCGAAGCCCGGGCGCATGTAGTACTGCGACAGGTTCAGGGCCTTGTCTTGGCAGACCACATCCATCACGACACGACCATCGACGCCGACGGCCTTGGCGATGTTGCCGATCTCGTTGGCGAAGGTGACCTTGGTCGCGTGCCAGACGTTGCAGGTGTACTTGATCATCTCGGCCACTTCGATGTCCTTGCGGATGATCGGTGCGTCGAGTTCCTCGTACAGCGATTGCAGAACATCGCCGCTGGCCTTGTCGAATTCGCCAATGACGGTCATCGGTGGGAAGTCGTAGTCCTTGATCGCAGTGCTTTCACGCAGGAACTCAGGGTTGACCGCGACGCCAAAGTCGACCCCGGCCTTCTTGCCCGAGCAGTCCTCGAGAATCGGGATGACCACGTTCTTCACGGTGCCCGGCAGCACGGTGCTGCGTACGACGATGGTGTGGCGGGTGTTTTTCTCACGCAGGACCAGACCGATCTCGCGGCACACCGACTCGATGTAGTTCAGTTCCAGGTCGCCGTTCTTCTTGCTCGGCGTACCGACGCAAATCATCGACAAGTCGGTGTCGCGAATGGCAGCGGAAAAATTGGTGGTACCGCGCAGGCGACCGCTCTTGATGCCCTGCTGCAGAAGTTCTTCCAGACCGGGTTCAACGATGGGCGATTTGCCATTGTTTATCAGGTCGATCTTGGTGTCGGAAATATCAACGCCAACGACGTCATGACCACGTGCAGACAAGCAACCGGCGCAGACTGCACCGACATAACCCAAACCAAAGATGCTGATACGCATCGCATTCACCTCATGTGTTTATCACGCCGGCTCAAACAATAAGAGCCAGACTGGATTAAATAGCCAGCAGTGTTCGGGCACGCGGAAGTATGACGGCTTAATGTCATAGTGCCGTGTGCAGGCATAATGGAATTCGAGTGCCTAAGTTGTTGCACTCAAGTTGGACGCAACTTGGCCGTATTGTAAGGGCGTGCCCTTTGATATGACCGGTCTTGATGGCAGAGCGCTATCCCGTCATGCAGTGCTTGTCTGTTCGCTGGCATAAAGCCATAAATTTCAATCACTAAGGCGCATGATCAGGTGCGGCTCAAAGACGCTGGCCTGGCCGTGTAGGGGATACTTTTGGTGCGTAATCTCCTGCGTTCAACTTTTAGGGGCTCGCTATGGCCCTGACCTTGAAGTGGCCTGACGTTACTCTCAGGGCCCCTCAGGTCGTGATGTAAGTTATCTCTCACAAGTCTCCAGAGAATCGTTACGGGGTGTATGAGCGGTCGCCATTGAAATTAGTTCCAAGGCCGTTTCGCGAAAGGTGAAGATTTTTTTAATAATTCGGTGACTTTGCGTGGTTTCAATTTGATGGCACTAGTGGGTTTTGCCCAATATATAAAGGAGTATTCCGGGGTGAGATATTTTTGTGCCAGTACCGAAAAAAAATTATTGAATTGGTGGTAAAAAAAACCATGGGCGCGCAAGTTTTAAATGGCCATCAATGATAGTCGTCTATTTATTGGCGTCAGTATTTTGTCGATTTTTGAGGGCGACGCGGAGCGTCTAGGCTGGGATTCCCACGCAGAGCGTGGGAACCAGAAGGCAAGGGGAGGGGGAATTACTCTTCGGGATGATCGCGCAAAAATACCAGGTTATCCGTTTTGGAAAGTTCAGCGCTGAAGCGATACCCCTGTACATCGAACTGCTTCAATTGTTCCGGATCGTTGATCCGCTCCTGAATGACAAACCGGCTCATCATGCCCCGCGCTTTCTTGGCGTAGAAGCTGATGATCTTGTACTGGCCGTTCTTCCAGTCGCGAAATTCGGTGTTGATGACCCGTGCATTCAGTGCCGGGCGCTTCACGGCAGAGAAGTATTCGGTGCTGGCCAGGTTGAGCAGGATGTCGTCGCCCTGCTCGGCGAGGGCTTCGTTGAGCCATTCGCTGATGCGCGTGCCCCAGAACGCATAGAGGTCCTTGCCGCGGGCATTGGCCAGTTTGGTGCCCATTTCCAGGCGGTAGGGCTGCATCAGGTCCAGCGGGCGCAACAGGCCATATAACCCCGAGAGCATGCGCAGGTGGTCCTGGGCATAGCTGAAGTCATCTTCGCCGAGGCTTTCGGCATCGAGGCCCGTGTAGACGTCGCCCTTGAAAGCGAGCAGGGCCTGTTTGGCGTTGGCGGGCGTGAACGCCGGCGTCCAGCTGCCGAAACGCGCAGCGTTGAGGCCGGCGAGTTTGTCGGACAGGTGCATCAGTTCGCTGATCTGCACCGGCGACAGCTCGCGCAGTTGCAGGATCAATTCCTGGGAGTGGTCCAGGTATTGCGGCTGGGTGTGCCGCGCGGTGACGGGCGGTGTTTCGAAATCGAGGGTTTTGGCTGGGGAAATCACCGTCAGCATGGGCAGGCTCCTTTAAGCATGGCGCGGATTTTAGGGGGGATGGGCTGTGATCTCCAGCTATGGTGGCGATAGATTGGGTTTAACCGGATGAATTGCGCTGGCCCGATCGCTGGCAAGCCAGCTCCCACAGGGTCCATCACAGCCAACAAAATTCTTGTGGGAGCTGGCTTGCCAGCGATGGGCGCAGCCCGCTTAATAGCGCACCGCGCATAACCGGAGACTTGCCTTGCGCATCGCCTTCCTATTGCTGACCACCTTGCTGTGCATCTCTGCCCAGGCCGCCCCACCGCCGCCCGTCGCTACGATCGACCGCAGCACCTGGCCGGAACAGCTGAACAGCCCCGCGTTGTTCGATGTGGCATCACGCGCCGAAATCCTGGCCTTTTCCCGGGAATTGCTGGCCAGCGAGGACCTGGACGAAGCCGCGTTGTCCCAGCGCCTGGGGCTCAAGCAGGTGAACCTGGTCTCGATCAATCACCTGCGCCAGCGTCTGTGGCAGCGCCTGTGGCAGAACTTCAACCTGGCCCAGCAGAGCTGCGAGCAGGATGCTTCGTTCTGCTATGCCATTGACGATTTGCCGGGCCTGCGTGAGCAGGTGGGCAAGTTCCAGGTGGCCGCCGACTCTTTCTATAAGCGTTGGGCCGAGCCGAGCCGCACGTTCCACGAGCGCTATCTGGACGAACTATTGCGCAAGGCTGCGCTGTTCCCGCAAATACCCAGCGAGATCGAGCGCTTCTCGGATCTGGAACGCAATGGCGACGAACTCAACGACCGTCTGTTCCTGCTGACTTTCGACGGCGGTCCAGGCCCTGTGGATGGCCACACCGATGCCCTGACCCAATACCTGCGGCGGCAGAAGCTGAGTGCCATGTTCTTTGTGCTGGGCAACAGCGTGCAGCAACGCCGCGACAAGACCTCGCTCAGCGATCTCCAGGCGTTATACAAAGGCCAGTGCGTCGGCGTACAGGGCTGGCAGTACCGATCCCACAACCAGTGGCGCGACTGGCAGGATTCGGTCCTTCGCAGCGTGGCCCAGGTGCAGGGAGATCTGCCGGACAACTTTGTTCCCCTGTTTCGCCCGCCTTATGGACAACGGCGTGCCGACAGCCAGGCCTTTTTCAGCAGCCAGCAATTACAGGTAGCACTGTGGGACATCGACTCGCAGGACGGCAATGGCCAATTGACCGCCGAACAGTCTGGCCAGCGGGTTCTGACCCTGATGTTGCTATGGCGGCGGGGTGTGATTGCGTTCCACGATGCCCAGCCCAAGGCGCAAACGGCAGTGCCCTGGCTACTGCAGCAGACGGCGCAAAGCGGGATCGGTTGGGAAGAATGCGAGGATTTTGCCAAGAGCCCCTGAATAGAGGGGTTTCGGACGATGGGGTAGGAATTTTCCCACGCCATTTTTGACGGGTTGAACTCTGACTGTAGCGGTGCTTTGCCCCCTCGCCAAGTGATTTTCATGCTTGCGAAAAATAAACTTCAAAAAAGCGTCAAAGTGCTTTTTTCTGTCATACGTTTAGCGGTATAGAGAAGACAGACCGCCGAACCCTGCAACACAGGTGGCGTCCTGACCGGCCCATTCTTTGTTCGCAGCCTCGATCCGTCACAAGCGGATCGTGAGGTAGGCGGCCACTTCGCGGCGCAGCACTGCTCTGGTATTGCGTCGCCTGGCTCCCACAAAGGTGACCGAGTATGGATGATCAAGGACGTACCGCTTCTTCCGACCAGCCTATCCTTTACGTGCTCGATACCAACGTACTGATACACGATCCAAACGCGTTGCTGAACTTCGAGGAGCACCATGTCACGATCCCGATGACGGTGCTGGAGGAACTCGACAAGCTCAAGGATGGCAAGCACTCCGTCGCTGCTGAATGCCGTCAGGCCATCCGCCTGATCGACCAGACACTGGGCGACGCCACGCCTGGCGATGTCGAACAAGGCGTACCGATTCAGCGTGGCAAGAGCGGCCCCAAGGGGCTGCTGTCGATACTCATGAGCCGCCGGACAGAGCCCAACAAGCTGTTGCCCGATAATCTCAACGACAACATCATCATCAACCAGTTGGTCGACCTGCACACCAGCAACCCGGACTTGAACGTGGTGCTGGTCACCAAAGACATCAATATGCGCCTCAAGGCGCGTGCCTGCGGGATCGAAGCCGAAGACTACAGCACCGACCAACTGGTCGATGACGTTTCCCTGCTGTCACGTGGATATCACAACGTCACCGGTTCCTTCTGGGACCGGGTCAGCACCGTCGATACCCGCCAGGACCATGGCCGCACCTGGCACCGGGTGCAGTTGATCGACAACCTGCCGGCCGTCCACATCAACGAATTCATCATCGATGAACAAGGCTTCGTCGGCTGGATCAAAGGGATCGAAGGCAAGGAACTGATACTGCTCGACCTGCACCAGGAACCCCTGCTGCACCAGGAAGCCTGGGGCCTGAAGCCACGGGACATCTACCAGAGCCTGGCCCTGTTCGCGCTGCTCGACCCGGATATCCACCTGGTCAACCTGTCGGGTGCGGCAGGTTCGGGCAAGACCATCCTGGCCCTGGCCGCGGCCATCGAGCAGACCATGGTCAGCAAACGCTACCGGCGTATTATCGCTACCCGTAGCGTGCAGGGCCTGGATCAGGAAATCGGTTTCCTGCCAGGGACCGAAGCCGAGAAAATGGAGCCATGGCTCGGCGCCATCACCGACAACCTCGAAGCCCTGCACATGGATGATGAAAGCACCCACGGCAGTGTCGACTACATCCTCAGCAAGGTGCCGCTGCAGTTCAAATCCCTGAACTACATTCGCGGTCGCAGTTTCCAGCAGAGCCTGATCCTGATCGACGAGTGCCAGAACCTTACGCCGCACCAGATGAAAACCATCATCACCCGTGCCGGCGCCGGTTCCAAAGTGATCTGCCTGGGTAACCTGGCGCAGATCGATACCCCTTACCTGTCCGCGACCAGCTCGGGCCTGACCTACCTGACCGAGCGCTTCAAGGACTTCCCCAACGGCGTGCACATCACCCTGCAAGGGGTGCCACGGTCGATCCTGGCCGAGTACGCCGAAGCCAACTTGTAACTTTCACCCAGACCGGGCGACCATAAGGTCGCCCGTTTTTTATTATGCGACGTAAAGGCCCGCGTCTCGATGCGTCAATCATGCGTAGCGACGCTGACCTGATACCAATTTATGTGTTTCTACCCTGCATGAGGCGAAAGCGGACGATAACCAAGCCTGCAGCGAAGTAGTGTCCTCCACTCAAGCGGACTCCGTGGCGCAGCCTACGCACTCATCGTCGCAACGTATTTCCTGCCCTATGGCAGATCTACACAACTGCGCCGTTTCTTGATTATAGGGGCTGCGAAAAATAAGCCTTGAAGGTTTCCTTTAGTATTGATTGAGCGTCCAATACCTCTCGGGTCGGCTTTGTCTGTGAGCTACTGAACATTTTTCGCGCCCAGCTGAAAAAGAACGGACCGTCAATAATACGATCGTTGTGTTCTGCTAGATATAATTTGGTCACGGATGCATACCTGGGGAAAATATGAAAGTGCAGCTCAGGGTTGAGCTCTGAAATACGCATTATGTATATTTTTTCAGGAACAAATAGCGTGTTTAGGGCTTGCTCCGCAAACGCTAAACCATTCATCAGTTCAGCACTTTCCGCCGAACTGAATTCCGCGAGTTTAGATGTTGTCCGTTGAAGTGAAATAATCATGTAGCCAGGAATTTCACAGTCAAGGCAGTGAGAGATTACGATGTGTTTCCCCGAATAAATTGTCATAGCGGACATGACTAACCTCCCATGTGCCTTGCCTGGATTTTCGAAAATCGTTCAGTTGTAAAGGAGAAATTATTCAACGATCCCGGCTTTTTTCGGGACTGGGTTGACTGCTCGCGAGTCTGAATCAAAAAATGCAACGTGCTGAATTAAAATCTTCCTTAGCCTGAAAAGTAAAAAAAACATCAAAAGCAAAGAGGAAGTTGTAAAGCTTAAAAATATTGAGCGTAAGCTATATTCAAAATTAGACAATAATAGTATTGAGGTGGATATGCCGAAGATGTTCAGCGAGAAAATAGTAAATAGCGTAGGAACCCAGAAATCTCCTATACCTCTCAACGTGGAACGAGTGACAATGTAAATATACTCAAAAATCAAAAAAGGAATGGAAATGATAAGGCTGCTTTCGATTAATCGCCGGGTCGCTTCGTTGGATGTGTAGAGTAGGGAGATTTCGGATTTAAAGAAATAGCACGCTAGCAAGCACGGGGTTAATAAAGCAAGTCCAAATATGATGCCTCTCCAATATGTCTGCTTGAAAAGATTTATATCGGTATCATAGTGTTTTGCGGAAATGATACCTGTGGCGTTTGCTACTCCAATTGATACCATGTATATGATGCTAAGAAAGTGCAGGCAAGCTTGATAAGCAGGCAAATTTTCTCCACCTATACCCTTGGAAACGAAAGAGAAAATTAGAAATGAAATACTTTCGGCGCCAAAACATAATGCCAGGGGGAGTCCTTTTGAAAGATAGTTTATGTGCTCGTTTTTAGTAATTGGTTTAAATAAGTGAAGTTGCTTATAAAGAGCGATGCGTCGGAAAAGATAGAAAAATGCCAGGATGGTAAAAATCCATCTAATAATGACGTATGCAAAAACAAAATTAAATATGTCGAGGCTCCTTTGGTGTGTGAGGAAAAATACGGACATTCCGATAAGAGCGGTGTTGAATAACCAGGTATATACGACCTCGTGCCCAGCTTTTGTCTGGGCGTTAAAGAAGTTGAAAATAACAATTTGGATATATATGGCGGGAATGGAAAGTGAAAGCGATAGAATTAATTTTAGTCCCTGGGTGCTGTCGTTGTTAATTGAAAACAATCTAGAGGCGTATAGGGTGTATGCAAGTAAACAAAAAATTATGAGCGATCCAAAAAAAATGGCATGCCGGAATGAAGTGATTAAGTCAGAAGAAATTCGTTCGGATGAGATGTCGGTTGATCGGGATACATTCACCAACAGAAATGAAAAGTATCCAATTCCGAGAACAGTGAAAGAAGACACTACAGCCCATGCTAGTGAAGCATCACCTAATGATTCAATGATGTAATGCCCGACAAAAGAAAAATATATAAGCGATGATGTCATTTCGCCTAATCTGGATGTCACTAGAAATGTGGATGTTCTGACAATGTTCACGCCATGTCCTTTTGTTGCTTAACGTTGTTGGCTTTCGCTAATAATGGTGGGGTATGCTTCGTCTTCCCAATTTTTTGACAAGGTCCACCCGAGAGAAATTAGGATTGTTGAAAATAATTTTCCAAATATAAAGTGGAGTGATAAGTTCCTAGGGTCAAATGCGGCATTGCTTGACAAGTTGACGGGGCGTCCGCTGTTTACAATATTCACTTTCTTGTCGCGTATGATAAGAGTCGAACCGTCACCGCTCTCAAAATTCTTTTTTAGTGGTTCTTCGAACTCATCATCATAAGAAGTGACAACTGAAATGTATCCATTGTGCCGCATCGAATTAAACACATCCTCGGTAACTCCAAAATGCCCAGACATGGAAAAGCAATACTCGAAATGGTTGTTATACTGTTTTAATTCAAGGCGAGAAACAGTATGAAACCCTTCCATTTTTGCCATGAACAGACGTGCTTTAGCTGTTTCGACAACTGTGATCTTCTTCCATCCTCGCTCTCTTAATGCAAAACATAGAGATCGACCTATTCGCCCATATCCAATGACCAGCACGGCATTGCAGTTCGACCAGTTCGATATGTAGTCAGGGGCATGCGCTAAAATAATATTGGCAACCATGACGTTCTCCGCCATTTTGTAAGTGTCGTATGCGACGGATTTAAATTTTGTACTGCTCTTGAAAAAATTAGTGTTTTGATATTTTTTGTGACCGTTCGCGGTATCTTCAAGCACCAATACCAATCGGTTGTTTAATGTGTTTGACATACTGTCTATGTAGGGCGAAAAATAGCCACCGATATCAAGTATGATGATTGGGAGGTCAGTATTTGATGTGATGTCCATTATTTCTTGAATGGTCTTGCCGAATTCACTTCTTTTTCGAGGTGTTATAATGCGAGTTGGGTCGTTTATGTGTTTAAGTAGATTTGCATTAAGCGAGTTTCTTTTGGGGATTAAATAAAGGCCGTCGAAAAGGCTCATCCAGTAATTTAAAATACTTAGGTTAACCGTTGTTGATAGGTGCGAAAGACAAAAAATCAAGCAGTTATTCAGTGGCTTTGGATTTTTGGCTTCATGAGAAGTCAATATCTTCTTATAGATTTTTTCCGCTATTTTGTGGGCGTTCAAATAGGTTAACTTTTCTGGTGTGAATGGGCTTTCTGGAAAGGTTTCATAGTTATTCATGGCGTTCGTCTCCTTATCAAGGTTGCATATCCCTGTCGGGGCTATGTTTGCTTTGTATTAAGTGGGTAAATAGAGAAAATAATTCATAGTAAAGCGATGATTGTCTTTTTATTTTATTTAGGGGGTTGGAGTTATCGTGAGTTTCGTTAGGGCAGCTTTGCAACGCCTGAAGAAATTTTTGATCGAGGTTGCCGGATGTGTTGAAAGAAAAATCATTGCGGAGTGATTGCCAGATGATGTCGCGTTCACCCAAGTGTTCGCCCGGTAGATTCAGTGCAATTAACAGGTCTCTCTCTAGAGGGTTTTGATTGTTGGCGCTTTTAATGGTGATGTCGCTGGTGTCGAGTATTTCTTTTTTTAGTTGGCAAAGCGTAATGACGCACCATGCGGCTGCACTAGTGGACAGACCGTTTTTGTAATGTGTAATTATTTTGTTTGCATTGAGCGTGTAGTCGTTACGCTCTAGCTGTGGCTTGTATTTTTCCTGAATGGATAAGCAGTTTTGGTAGATTGCGCTCCAAGGGTTCTGCGTTTTTTGAAATTCTGCAAAGAAAGAGTCAAGGTCGTCTTTCATAATTCGATGGCCGTTCTCGTGGGTGTGTCCAGGTAAATTTTTTTGTCGAGGATTGTTTGCGGATCAAGATCTTTGTTATTTATAAATATCGATGGTATTTTCATTGAGCGTGCAAATAGAGATCTAATGAAAAACGTCCCTTTATCATTTCCTGAAAATATGTACGCTTCTGGGGTATTTTTTTCGTCAAAGCTAAATGCTGTGTCCTCAAAATTTAGGCTGATATGTCCTTTTCTCCAACCGTCAACCCCCTCCTTGATAACTCCGACAGAAGTTCCTGGGACTTCGCAAATGCCATTGGAAAAATTAATGCTTGGGTTATGATCTGGAAGGTGAGTGATTTCAGAGATGATTGAGTTTTGCTCATCTATATCAATGAATATTATGTTGATGCCATCAGCTTGATTTTCGTGAGTGTGAGTCAAACGGGACTTTGTCTCTCTGCTAATGACTTTAGCCATGAACAGTAATTCAGAAGCTAGCCATTTATGTTTTGTCGCTAATCCTCCTGAAAAAATGAAGGTGGATACGTCAGGTGCGAAAGATACGGCCTTGAAAATTTCTGTTGCGATGGAGCGTAAGTAGGCATCTTTTTCGATGAGGAACTGTTTGTCGCTTAATATGCTCTCTACCGTTATGCTGTCGTCGTGAGGAATATTTGCTAATCCATATATCCCACTTTTTCTGTTGAGAATGTGAGACAGCATGTTTGGGTCTAGTCCATATTTAAGCATTCTTAATGTCAGTCCAGGGGGTTGAGTCCCGGATCTGTTATGCATAATGGGTCCATCACAAGCTGCGAATTGCATAGTGTTGAATACAACCTTGCCATCCACGAATGCAGACACGCTAACACCAGAGCCAATCTGACAGATAACTCCGTTAAAGTGTTGAGTGTCACAGGTTTTACCTATTTCTTCTAGGCATGCCTTTACAGCAAGGCCATGAAAGCCGCTTGCTATTAAGCCGTATCTATTTATATGTAGTTCTTCGAAAGGTATTCTTTTCGGTGTGTGCAATGAGAGATCGTTAACGGCTTGGTCTCTCACTATTATTTGGGTGGCTTGTGGAAAGCATCGTTTGGCCTCCTGGATAACCTCCAGGCACAGACTGTTGTGTCTCGAGCTTAGATAGTCATTGAACTCCAAAATGTGCTCTTGAAATTCTGTTGCTTGTTGCGCAGGTAATCCAAATCCTGCGAATTTTACACGATGACCAATTTTTTCTGGCGTCGGCCATTTAATTTTAAATATGGTTTTATTGATTTTGTCCAGCACTGCCATCGCTGCTTTGGCTAGATTTTCACCAATGTCTAATGTGTACAGCTCTTGGCCGATTTCAAGGTCTGGGCTGTATTTGACTTTCATTGTTTGGGTAGATAGACCTATGAAGTTGAGATTGACATCAATTCGATTGCTATTGTAGAAAATAGCTGTCTTGATTGAAGAGCTTCCAACATTGACGGCCATCATGGTTGTTTTTTTGGCGTCGCGATTTTTATTCATTCTCTTACTCTCACTCTTTTAACAAGCTGTTAAGGGAGGGAGTGTCTTCAGCGGCGAAATATTTTTTTCTGAAATAATATTCGCAGGTTGAGATTTTATGCTCTGTGTGCTTTCGGCTATCGAACTCATGATTCAAGGCGTTTAACGATTCTTGCAGGGATGGGTAGATTTCGCACTTTTGTAGCAGTCCTTGCATGGCGATGAATACGGCATCTATATAATCAAGCGTTTCCTCTATGAATCGACGACACTCAATCTCTGTGACAGCTCCCTTTCGGGCCAGGCTGTAGAAGGTGCTTTTTATGTGATCGAAGCCTTGGATTCTGAACAGGTTGGAGTAAATCCATTTTGGGTGTTTGTTCGTTATGCCAGTAAGGTACGTAAAGCTCATGGTCGTTTTTAGCATTAAGTCTCTGGCTATTTCGCATCCCATCCATAAATTTCCCGACTGCCAACATCCTTGAATGTCTTGAAATGCATAAAATACGGGAAGTTTTTCGCGGTGGGCTACATATAGATGTTTCTCGACGGGTATCCTTGATTTGAAATCGTGAAATCTTGACTGGTTTACAAGTGCGCAGCCAGTTAGCGTGCGATGAATTATATTGTTTTCTCTTTCCAGTAAAGCTGGGCTGTAGAGAAATCGTTGATCGGATACGATCTCATGAAAGGTTTTTTCAATTTTCAGAATGACATCGTCTACTTCGCCAAATGTTATATAATCTGTATCGATATGCAGGCCTTCGACTCCGTAAAAATCGGTCGTATTGTGAACCTCGTCGTTTTTGCTGAGGAAGTGATAGTTGATATCAGTCACCAATGCATGACCTTGGTGTGCGACGTCGTCAGCTTTTGGTCTTTCTTCGCAAAGCACTATGCAATCAATGTCCGAATGGATAGTGCCTATTCCCTCAATCAGAGTCCCTGAAACGATGAGCACACTATTGCTGTTGAGGTGTACGTTCTGAACTATATTTTGTGTTGGTATTTTTATCGATTCATCCAGTATTGAAATTTCGTCTTTGTTTATTTTTGCTGTCGTTGTTTTTATCAATATGTGGCTTTTCATTGAGAATGTCCTTTTGTGGTTTTCTTGATTTTTGACCTGCTGAATCTAAATTGTTTAAATGCGAGTTTTGATTTTGTTATTGCTGGTGTCGTGTTGGCGTGGGGTGAACGTAGGTAGGTTAGTGTCTGGATAAGTGGGGTCAATAAGTAATTTGTAAGATGTCTCTTACGGTTTTTTCGGAGGGCATAAAAGGTTTTGTGGTTGTATATAATTAATTGTTATTTTTCATTGGGTTGAGGCTATGCCTGTTTTTGCGCGACTGTTAAATAAAATGGAGGTATTTTTATTTTTCGAAAAATTTGGTTACTTATTCATGCTGAATCCTCGCTTAAAGAGGTTCAAACCTTTCGATATAGCCCTGGCGAATTTTGATGAGAAGCCGGTTATCGAGGCATTTTCTGATCCTCCACCCAGCCTTTTGCAACGTTCGTCCAGCACTACATTGATGGTGCGAAAAACTGACCCACGGGTTTACAATCGCCTCTCCTGATCAGGAGTAAGGCTGTGCTGACTCATCTCGATTCCCAAGGTCGCGCCAACATGGTCGACGTCACCGATAAAGCCGTGACGTTCCGCGAAGCCGTGGCCGAAGCGCGTATACGCATGCTCCCGCAAACCCTGCAGATGATCGTCGATGGCGAACACCCCAAGGGTGACGTCTTCGCCGTGGCGCGGATTGCAGGGATTCAGGCGGCGAAGAAAACCAGCGACCTCATCCCACTGTGCCATCCGTTGATGCTCACCAGCGTCAAGGTCGAGCTTTCGGCCGAAGGCACCGACACCGTGCATATCGTCGCCCGTTGCAAGCTGGCCGGGCAGACCGGCGTGGAAATGGAAGCCCTCACGGCGGCCAGCGTGGCTGCGCTGACGATCTACGACATGTGCAAGGCCGTGGACCGTGGCATGACCATCGAAAGCGTGCGGGTGCTGGAGAAGCAGGGCGGCAAGAGTGGTCATTACCAGGCGGACGCACCATGAAACTGAATGTTCAGTATTTTGCCCGTTATCGTGAGGCGCTCGGCCGTGATGGCGAGGTGGTCGAAGGCAGCTTTGCCACGGTCGATCATCTGCGCCTGCATTTGCTCGAGCGCGCTGGCGCCTTTGAGGTGCTGGGCGAACAGAACCTGATGTGCGCGCGCAATCAGGACCTGTGCCAATTGGGCGAGCCCTTGGCCGACGGCGACGAAGTGGCGTTCTTCCCCACCGTGACCGGAGGCTGAGCATGGCAATCCGGGTGCAAGCGGCAGCCTTCGATCCAGGTGTCGAGCTCAACGCACTGCATGACGCCAATGTCGGCGTCGGGGCAGTGGTGGGGTTCGTCGGTTATGTGCGCGATTTCAACGATGGCCGGGAAGTGGCCGGGATGTTCCTCGAGCACTACCCGGGCATGACCGAAAAGGCATTGGCCAAGATCGCCGCAGAAGCCCAGCAGCGCTGGCCGTTGCTCAAGCTCGAGGTGCTGCACCGCATCGGCGCCCTGGAACCGGGCGAGCCGATCGTATTCGTGGGCGTGGCCAGCGCCCACCGCCAGGCGGCGTTCGACGCCTGCAACTTCGTCATGGACTACCTCAAGACCCGTGCGCCGTTCTGGAAGAAGGAAAATACCCAGGATGGGCCGCGCTGGGTGGAGGGGCGGGACAGTGATCATGCGGCGGCAGATCGGTGGGATAAGCCTTCCTGATCCCCCCGTCGAGCACGATTTCATGTAGCCGCTGCCGCACGGCTGCGCTCGCGCGCGAAGCGGGCGCAAGATCTCAAGATCGCCGAGGAGCCCCTGCGGGACTCCAGCGCAGCCTGCGGCAGCGGCTACAGGGATCGTGCGTGGCAACACGCGCTGGTGATTGACGACCAATACATAAAAGTCCAAGATGGAATTATCAGTACAAAATAATTCCAGGCACGTCCACGCCTCCACTTTCTTCTGTCTTGCAACACACCTCCAATAACGAGCGAGAGAGACCCATCATGAAGAAGTTCACCCTGATCAGCGGTCTGGCCCTGAGCCTGTTGGCCTCCAGCAGTTTGTTCGCCGCTGAGCAGACGCTGCGTATTGGCATTGAAGCCGCTTACCCACCGTTCGCTTCCAAGAATGACAAAGGCGAGATCGTTGGCTTCGACTACGACATCGGCAATGCCCTCTGCGCGCAGATGAAGGTCAAGTGCCAGTGGAACGAGGTCGAGTTCGACGGCCTGATCCCTTCGCTCAAAGTGAAGAAAATCGACGCCGCGTTGTCATCGATGACCATTACCGACGACCGCAAGAAGTCGGTGGACTTCACTCACAAGTACTACTTCACCTCATCGCGGTTCGTGATGAAGAAAGGCGCTGTGATCGATGATCAGTACGAAAGCCTCAAGGGCAAGACCATCGGCGTGCAGCGCTCCACCACCACGGACCGCTATGCCACGGAAGTGCTGGAGCCCAAGGGCGTCAAGATCGCGCGCTACAGCAATAACGAAGAAATCTACATGGACCTGGCGTCCGGGCGTGTGGATGCCATTTTCGCCGACACCATCCCGCTGGATGACTTTCTGTCGATGCCGCGAGGTGCGGATTATGCCTTCGTTGGTCCGGAGCTGAAGGACCCGAAATACGTGGGTGAGGGCGCCGGGATCGCAGTCAAGAAGGGTAATACGGAACTGGTGACCCAGCTTAACAATGCCATCGACGCAATCCGCGCCAATGGGGAATACCAGAAGATCCAGTCCAAGTACTTCAAAACGGATATTTACGGCGACTGATTGCCGCCGGATTCAAGGCCTGACGCTACGTCAGGCCTTGAGTTCCTTCAGGTGTTTGTACACCGTCGCTCTGCCCATCCCCAGCACATTGGCCACATAGTTGGCCGCGCTCTTGCCCTTGAATGCGCCTTCGGCGTGCAAGGCGAGCACCAGCTCGCGCTTGTGCTCGCGCGTCAGCAGGTTCAGGCCCAACTGGCGTTGGCGCAACCAGTTGTGCAGAAAGGTATTGATCCGTTCCTGCCAGTCGTCGCGAAACAGCGCATCGGGCTGCGGGATCAGCTTGCTCGGCGAGAGAAAGAGGTCCAGCGCCGCCTTGGCATTCTCGAACAGCGAAATATTCAAATTGATGCACAACACCGCCACTGGTGCGCCATCGGCATCACGTAATACGCTGCTGAGCGAGCGGATCTTCTGGCCATCCCAGTTGAGCTTCTCGTAGGGGCCGATGTTCCGTTCGGTGATTTCATCGCTGAGCATGTCTTCGAGCGCCGCGTCATCGCCCACTTCCCGCTTGGAAATATTGTTGGCGATGTAGTCGATCTTCTGCGTGCGCAGGTCGTGTAATACGACTTCGGCGTGGGGGAAGAACAGTGTGGCGATGGCATCGGCAATCGCCCGGTAATTATCCAGGGCAGGATCGGGACGGGATGGGCTCATGGGTAATTCTCCAGACGGCGTCAGCGCCCCGGCGTGGCGGGGCGCTGCGAGTGTGCCGCAATCGCTGGCGCGCGTCATCCGTCGACGCGCGAATGTTCCAGGCGTTTCGGCGAAAGCATTTCAGCACTCAGGCCGAACGAACGCAGGTGTTCCGACAGCGCCTGACCCTGAACCAGTGCGGCACTGGCCTGGCCCATGGCCGCCGAGGTCTGGATACCGTAACCGCCTTGTGCGGCAACCCAGTACAGGCCGGGCACCCTGGGGTCGAAACCGGACACCAGGTCGCCGTCGCCGACGAAGCTACGCAGGCCGGCCCAGGTGCGTGTCGGGCGGCGGATGCTGAGGGTCGTGGCTTCTTCGATCTGGTAGATGCCCATGGCGATGTCCAGCTCTTCGGGCTGGACGTCATGGGGCGCGACCGGGTCGGCATTGGCCGGCGAGCCCAGGAACATGCCGGCATCGGGTTTCATGTAGAAGGATTCATCCAGGCTCACCAGCATTGGCCAGTGATGGATGTCCAGGCCTTCCGGCGGGGCGAAGATGAAAGCCGCGCGGCGTTTCGGTTGCAGGCCCAGCGGCGTTGCACCGGCGAGCTCGCCAATGGTATCGGCCCAGGCGCCGGCGGCGTTGATCAGCACCGGTGCGCTGTAAACGGCGTTGGCCGTGTGTACGTGCCAGAGCCCCTCGGGAGTGCGCTCCAGGCGTACCACTTCGCTATCGGTATGAATCTGGCCCTGATTGCGTCGGATACCGCGCAGGTAGCCCTGGTGCAGGGCGTCGGTATCGATATCGCTGGCGCTGGGGTCGTACAGCGCGCCATGGACCTTTTCTGCGCGCAGGATCGGCAGGCGTGCGCAGGCTTGCGCGGCGCTGAGCAGTTCCATCTCCGGGACGCTGGCTTTGGCGCTTTCATACTGACGCTGCAGCTCTTCGGGGTCACCGTTGAAGTCCACGGTCATTTCCCCGCGTGGGGTCAGCAGCGGGTGTTCGGCGAAGCCTTCGGGTGGTGCGTCGAAAAACGCCCGGCTGGCCAGGGTCAGGGCGCGCACCTGCGGCGTGCCGTAGGCCGCGGTGTAGAGGGCTGCGGAGCGACCGGTGGAGTGATAGCCCGGGTGTGATTCGCGCTCGAGCACGATGACGCGTGCCTGCTGCGACAGCCAGAAACCGGTGGAAGCCCCGGCGATACCGCCGCCGATGATGATGTAGTCAGCCTGTTGCATTGAAGTCCTCCTGCTTGGCGTGAGGGTTAACCGGCGTGTTGCAGACGGTAGAGCGCGTTGGCCAGGGCGATGTCTTCCAGGCCCAGGCCGATCGAGCGGAAGAACGCATGGCGTTGGTAGTCGGGGCGCGGCGCCTTGCCGCTCAGCAGCTCCGGCAGGTCACCGACTATCGCTTCTTGCTGCCAGTGGAATTGCTCACTGGCGATCAGCATCTCCCCGGCCGAGCCTGGGGTGGTGCGGCGATAGTCGCAGTACACCGCCATGTCGTTCAATGCCTGCGGTGGCACTTCATGGGCGCGCGGGGCGTTGGTGCTGATGGAAGTGATCAGCGCCGGCTTGCTCAGGCTGGCCGGGTCGATGACCGGGGCGGCGGAAGAGGTGCAGAGCATGATCACGTCGGCATCGACCAGCGCGTGTTGCAGGTCGCTGACGATTTCCAGGCGTGGATCGAGTTGTTTCAACAGGGCATGGGCTGCGGCGTCTTTATTGGCCAGGGCCGGCGAGTAGATGCGAATGTCCGCCCAGCTGCGCAGGCCTTTGACATAGTGCAGGTGCGCGCGGGCGATGGGGCCGCTGCCGATGATGGTCAGGCGCCTGGCTGCGTCCGGGGCCAGGGCATCGACGGCCACGGCGGTGGTGGCGGCAGTGCGGGCGGTGGTCAGTTCACCGGCATCGCAGAGCAGCAGGGGTTGGCCGCTGTCCATGGACATCAGCAAGGTCCAGGCGGTCACCAGGGCGCCTTGGCTGCGCACGATATAGGGCGAGGTCTTGACCCCGTAGACGCGCTCTTCTGCCAGCACGCCGCCGTAGTTGATGAAGTCTCCCGCGCCCTGGGGGAACTCGACCAGTTGCTGGGGTGGCTGCACAGCCTGGCCTGCGGCCAGGTCGCGGAACAGCTTGCGCAGGATCTGCGGGACGTCCAGCCGGGCCAGAAGTGTGCGGGCGTGTTGTTGGTCGATCACGTAAGGCGCGGACATGCTGGACTCCTCTTATAAACTAATTTGTCTATTATGGACTTTTAGTTCTGTCGAGCAAGATCGCGGGCGTAAAAAAAGCGCAGCCTGTGGAGAGGGTGCGCTTTTGGTGTTTTGAACCATTCTCTTGCGTTGCAGATCACTCTGTAGCCGCTGCCGCAGGCTGCGCCAAGGTCCGCAGGACCTTCATTCGATCCGAAATCTTGCGCCCGCTTTGCGGTCGAGCGCAGCCTGCGGCAGCGGCTACAGACGGTGTGAACCCGTCAAATCAATGATGCTTACGCTGTACCGGCTTGAGCAATTCAGTCGGCGGCGTTTCGCAGTTGATCTTGCGCCCCAGCAGGGCCTCGATCGACGGCAGCTGGTAGGAGTCATCCTCGCCGGCAAAGCTGATCGACACGCCGCTGGTGCCGGCACGACCGGTCCGGCCGATGCGGTGCACGTAATCGTCGGGATCTTCCGGCAGGGTGAAGTTGATCACATGGCTGATGCCTTCGATGTGAATCCCGCGGCCGGCCACGTCGGTTGCCACCAATACGGTGATGCGACCTTCGCGGAAGTTCTCCAGGGTCTTGATCCGCTTGTGCTGCGGAACATCGCCCGATAGTTGCGCGGCGTTGACGCCGTCGCGCACCAGGCGCTCTTCGATGCGGCGGACTTCGTCCTTGCGGTTGGCGAAGACGATGACCCGTTCCCATTTGTTGATGGTCACCAGGTTGTACAACAGCTTGTACTTGTCGCTGCCGGCCACGGCGTAGACGTGCTGCTCGACTGTCTCGCTGGCGACGTTCTCCGGCTCGATCTCGACGATCGCCGGGTCCGTCGTCCACTGCTTGGCCAGGTTCATCACGTCTTCGGTGAAGGTGGCCGAGAACAGCAGGGTCTGGCGTTCGCTTTTCGGTGGGGTCTGGCGAATGATCTGGCGTACCTGCGGGATGAAGCCCATGTCGAGCATGCGGTCGGCTTCGTCCAGGACCATCACTTCGACCATGTCCAGGTGCACGTCACCGCGCTGGTTGAAGTCCAGCAGGCGGCCAGGGGTGGCTACGAGGATGTCGCAGAAGCGGGATTCGAGCTGCTTGAGCTGCTTGTCGAAGTCCATGCCGCCAACGAAGGTCATGACGTTGAGCCCGCTGTACTTGGTCAGGGCTGCGGCGTCCTTGGCGATCTGTACGACCAGTTCGCGGGTCGGTGCGATGATCAGGGCCCGTGGCTCGCCCATGAAGCGTTCCTTGG
>NZ_VXCP01000042.1 GCF_011355085.1 Pseudomonas akapageensis
ACACACCCCCCTGGGAGAGTTGAACCACTGCCATACCCAGCTTAATCGAAGCAGCCACAGAGTTCGCGAAGTACTAAACAACTCCCCCAGCTCCAACGTGCACCCGAACAACTTCCCGGTGGGCAAGGCGGTCGGCACGGTGTTCGCCAAGTCGCAACTGGTGATCCGCCGCACCGGCGATGAAACCTGGGAACTGCTGATCCGTCGCAGCTTCAGCGACTACTGGTGGCTGTGGCTGCAGGATGCAGCAGAGGAATACGGGCTGAGTATCCAGGATTGAGTTGAAAGTGCCCGGGCCCTGATCGGCCCGGGTCAACTTTTATGTCACTACCCGGTAGCACGGCTCATAGGCCGCGCCGCCCGGCAGCTTCATGCGGTGCTGCTTGACGAAGGCCTGGAGCAGTTTATCCAGCGGTTGCATCACCGCGGCGTCTCCACGGATCTTGTAAGGGCCATGCTGCTCGATCAAGCGGATGCCCTTGTCTTTCACGTTCCCGGCAACGATGCCGGAAAACGCCCGGCGCAAATTGGCAGCCAGTTCATGGGCCGGGATGTTGCGGCTCAGTTTCAGGTTGGCCATGTTTTCGTGGGTCGGGTCAAACGGGCGCTGGAAGCTTTCCTCGATCTTCAGCAACCAGTTGAAATGGAATGCGTCATTGCGCTCGCGACGGAACTGCTTCACCGTCTTGAGCCCTTCGGTCATGTGCCGTGCGACTTCGGCCGGATTGTCGATGATGATCTGGTAGTGCTTGTGGGCCTCCTCGCCCAGGGTGGCGCCGACGAAGTCGTGCAACTGTTGCAGGTAAGGTTCCGCGCTCCTTGGCCCGGTCAGGATCACGGGGAAGGGCAGCTGCTGGTTGTCCGGGTGCATCAGGATGCCGAGCAGGTAGAGAAACTCCTCGGCAGTACCGGCGCCACCGGGGAAAATGATGATGCCGTGGCCCACGCGCACGAAGGCCTCCAGACGTTTTTCGATGTCCGGCAGGATCACCAGTTCGTTGACGATCGGGTTGGGCGCTTCGGCGGCGATGATGCCGGGTTCGGTCAACCCCAGGTAGCGGCCACCGCTCATGCGCTGCTTGGCATGGGCGATGGTGGCACCTTTCATCGGGCCTTTCATCACGCCGGGCCCGCAGCCGGTGCAGACATCCAGCTTGCGCAGGCCCAGTTGGTGACCGACTTCCTTGGTGTACTGGTACTCCTCGGTATTGATCGAGTGGCCGCCCCAGCACACCACCATTTTCGGTTCCACGCCGGGGCGCAGGGTGCGGGCATTGCGCAGCAGGTGGAAAACGTAGTCGGTGATGCCCTGGGAGCTGCTCAGGTCGATGCGAAAGCTTTCCAGTTCGTTCTCGGTGTAGACGATGTCGCGCAGGGCGCTGAACAGCATCTCGCGGGTGCTGGCGATCATCTCGCCGTCGACGAAGGCGTTGGCGGGGGCGTTGAGCAGTTCCAGGCGTACGCCGCGGTCCTGCTGATGGATGCGAACCTCGAAGTCCTGATAGGCGTCGAGAATGGTCTTGGCGTTGTCGATGTGGGCGCCGGTGTTGAGGATTGCCAGGGCGCATTGGCGAAAGAGTGAGTAAATGCTGCCTGAGCCGGCTTCGCTCAGTTGTTGTACTTCTCGTTGGGACAGTGTTTCCAGGCTACCTTTGGGGCTCACCGAAGCGTTGATTACGTGTCTTGAGGTCATACGGGATTCCCTGGGGCCAATTACTTCCAGATATTGAGCACCGAACGCGGTCATTCATAGCGCTTACTCTTCTTTTAGCAGTTGGCGAGGGCGGCGTCACGTTGCGTTGTATATCTTCCTCGTTCCCACGCTCTGCGTGGGAATGCCTCCGGTGACGCTCCGCGTCACGCTCGGTAGGTCGACGCTGGAGCGTCTGGCACGGCATTCCCACGCAGAGCGTGGGAACGAGAAGGACAAGCAGGGAGGAGGGAGTCAGGTATCAGGAATGCAAACGCTTGTGCGCACGCTTGTCGGCCAGGTACTGGAGCACCAGGCGTCCGATCAGTACGGCCAGGGTGATGGAGATCAGCAGCACCGAGATGGCCGCCACGCTCGGGTCGACGTTGTCGCGCAGGCCGCTCCAGATGCGCTTGGGCAGGGTGTCGACGTTGACGCTGGTGATGAACAGGGTCACCGCCACTTCCTCCCAGGACAGCGCAAAGCTGAGCAGGGCGGTGGAGGCGATGCCCAGTTTCAGGTTCGGCAGGATGACCAGGAAGGTGGTCTGCATCAGGCTGGCGCCCAGGTTGCGCGAGGCCAGTTCGATGCGTCGGTCGATCTGGCTCAGCGCCACCAGCATGGTCACCACGCCGTACGGCACGACCATGACCACATGGGCGATGACCACGCCTGTGAGGGTGTCGTAACCGATTCCCGGCGCATGTTTGCCCAGGTTGGTCTCCATGAAGTACAGCACCAGCGCCGAGATTACCGGTGGAATGGCCATGGGCAACAGCACCAGGCCGATCAGGGCGGTGGCCAGGCGCGAACGCAGGTACCAGATACCGAGGCTGAAGCTGGCGGCCAGCAAGGTCGCGATCACGCTGGTGGCCAGGGCGATGGTCAGACTCTGGCTGATGCTTGCGAACCAGTCCGGATTGCTCAGCAGCGCCTCGTAGTGACGCAACGACCAGTTGCCCTCAGGCATGGACAGATAGCGCTTGCTGGTGAAAGACACCGGGATGACCGTCAACAGCGGAAACAGCATGAAGGCCATGGCGACCACGGCCAGCAGGCGGGTACTCAGGCTTGTGCGATGGGTATTCATAGTGATCTCAACCTACCAGTCGATTGACGCGGGTAATGCGCATCAGCACCCAGATCAACGCACTGACCAGTGCCAGCAGCACCACACTCAGCGCAGCACCCAGGCCCCAGTTGCTGGTCTGGAACATTTGCAGGAACACGTATTCGGCGATCATCACCGTTTGCCCGCCACCGAGCAGCACCGGGGTAATGAAGAAGCCCAGGCAGAAGACGAAGACCATGATGAACGCGCCCAGAAGTCCAGGCAGTGTCTGCGGCAGCAGGACTTGCCAGAAGGTACGCAGGGCGCCGGCACCCAGGCCGCGCGAAGCCATGAGCACGCGTTGGTCGAGCTGGCGCATGCTCGACAGCAGCGGGAACACGGCGTAGGGGATCATCACGTGGAGCATGCCGATGACCACGCCTATCTCGTTACGGCTCAATTGCAGCGGGTGATCGATCAGCCCCAGGCCCAGCAGGCCCTCGTTCAGTACCCCGTTGCTGCGCAGGGCGATCAACCAGCCGAACGCCCGCACCAGCACCGAGATCCAGAACGGGATGAAGATGCAGATCTCGACGACACGCTGCCAGAACGGCGGGCTGAACACCCAGCAGTAGGCGAGCAGGTAACCGATCAGCAACGCCAGACCGCTGACCGTCAGGCACAGGCGCATGGTGCGCCAGAGCATTTCATGAATGGCCGGGTCGCTGGCGATGCGCTGGTATTGCTCGATGCCGGGTTCGGGCAGGCTGAAACTCCAGCCCACCACGCCCAGAAACGGCAGCACATAAAAGACCAGCAGCAACACTGGCAGCGGGAACAGTAGCAGCCCGCGCTCTAGCCTGGGAGAGCCTTTGGCGGTCCTGGGCTGGGGCTTGGTCAAGGTAGCGGTCAGGGTCATCTCGATTGCTCACTTGGACAGGCGGGTCAGATACTGTTCCAGCGCGCCTGCGTAGTTGTCCGCATACCACTGGGCGTTGAGTGCGATCTGTTTTTTCAGGTTCTCGGGTGACGCGCAGTTGGCCGCCAGTTGCTCGGCGTTCATCAGCTTTTCCGTGGCGCTGTTGGACGGACCGTTGCCGAGCAGTTCGAAGAGCTTGAGCTGGCCTTCGGGTTGCAGCGCCTGCTGGATGAACTGCATGGCCGGCGCACTACCGCCCGGGTTGCCCTGCAGGACAGCCCAGCTGCTGGAGTTGATGAAGCCGTTGTCGTAGCTCCAGCGCACGCGGTTGTCGCTGTCTTCGGCCAACAGCTTGGCGCGGGTGTGCCAGATGGCACCGACCGCGACTTCGCCTTCGATCATCAACTGCTGGCTCTCGGCACCCGAGCTCCAGAAGGACAATACGTGCGGCTTGATCTCGTCGATCTTTTTCAAGGCCCGGGGCACATCCAGCGGGTAGAGCTGATCGGCCGGCACGCCATCGGCGAGCAAGGCGGCCTCGAGCATCCCGTTCATCCACTTGTACATGGTGCGCTTGCCGGGAAACTTCTCCACGTTCCAGAAATCGGCCCAGGTTTTCGGGCCGTTATCGCCGAATTTTTCGCTGTCCCAGGCCATCACATAGCTGAACTGGTAGCTGGCGATGCCGTGATCGCTGGCCAGTGCCGGGGCGACCTGGTCGCGTTTGATGACGTTGTAATCGAGTGGCTGGAGGATCTTTTCCCGGCCCAGCACCAGCGCCGAATAGCTCTCGACATCGACCACGTCCCAGCTTGGCTTGCCGCTGGCCAGTTGCGAACGGACAGCGCCCTCGGTAGGGCCGGCACCGTCAATGCGCACCGGGATGCCGGTTGCTTTGCTGAAGTTGTCGGTCCAGGCGCTACGGAAAGCGTTCAACGCGTCGCCGCCCCAGTTGACCACCACCAGCGGCTTGTCCGCCGACCAGCTGATGCCGCTGCGCATCGCCAGTGGCACCGCCGCCATCAGGCCCATGGCCTGGAGGAAGGTGCGCCGGTTGATTTGCCCGCCACGGGCTTTTTCGATAAGCACTTCAATGCAGTCGCGGTTGTGATCCAGGCTCATGGACAAATCCTCGATGGGCCGTCGCCGCAGATCGTGGGCGACGGCCTTTTGTTGTAGTGGGAGAGGGTGTTATGGGGCTTGCGTGGATTCAGGCCTGCAGCAGGAAACTCTGCTGCACCGGCCAGCTCAGCCAGACCGGCGCGCCGCTGTTCATCTGCGCGCCGGGGTGGTTGCCGGGCACCGACAGGTTGATCGGCAGGGTATCGCCACCGACCTTGAGCGCCAGGTGGGTACTGGCGCCCTGGTAGACCTTGTCGGTGAGCTGCGCCGGTATCACGTTGTGGCCCTCCAGGATTGGCCGCTCGCGGTGCAGGTCCATGTGCTCGGGGCGCACGGCCAGGACCACCGGTTGCGCGCCCAGTGGCATCGGCGCCAGGGCGTGCAGCTGGCTGTCGGCGCAACGGCCGCTGGCGTGGCTGCCGTTACGCATCACGTCGGCCAGGGGAAAGAGGTTCATCTTGCCCAGGAACTCGGCCACGAATCGGCTATCGGGCTGGTTGTAGATGGTTTCCGGGGTATCGACCTGGGCCAGGCGGCCCTGGTTGAAAATGGCGATGCGCGACGACAGCGCCAGTGCCTCGCCCTGGTCATGGGTGACGAACACGAAGCTGGTGCCGACCTGGCGGTGGATGCGCTGCAATTCGGTCTGCAGTTGTTCGCGCAGGTTCTTGTCCAGTGCCGACAGCGGCTCGTCGAGCAGCAACAGCTCCGGCTCGAACACCAGGGCCCGGGCGATGGCCACGCGCTGCTGCTGGCCACCGGAGAGTTCGGAGGGTTTTTTGTGCATGTGCGCACCCAGACCCACCACCTCGAGAATATGCTTGACCCGGCGTTGGCGTTCTTCGGCGCCGACCTTGCGGATGCGCAGCGGGTACGCCACGTTGTCGGCCACGCTCATGTGCGGGAACAGGGCATAGCCCTGGAACACCATGCCGTAATTTCGTTTTTCGGCCGAGCGCTTGATGATGTCGACGCCGTTTTCCATCAGCTTGCCGGCAGTGGGATTGAGAAAACCGGCGAGGATCATCAGCAAGGTGGTCTTGCCTGAACCGGAAGGGCCCAGCAGGGTGAGGAACTCCCCCTGGCGAACGTCCAGATTGACGTTGTCCAGGGCAGCGAACTTGCCGTAATACTGGCTGATACCCTGAGCACTGAGCTGAATCGCTGAACTACTAGACACTAATGAGTCCCTCTTTTGTTGCCGCCGTGACGGTCAGGCCTGGGGGAGCCCGAATGGGGCGTTTGGCTCATTATTGTTAAAAAAACCGCTACATCAATTGACTTATTTTGCCCCTATTGTTTAGTTATTTTGAACTTCAAAGGCGCCGCTTCAGACCGTATCCTGCCAGCTGTGATGGGAGGTTTGCAGTTGGGTTTTCACCCAGCTGCTGAAGGCCTGAACCACGGGGCGCTCGGACTTTTGCGGGTCGGCGAGCAGGTAATAGCCCCGGTGCAGATCGATGCTGATATCGAAAGGGCGCACCAGCAGGCCCTGGGCCAGGGCATCGCCGCTGATCAGGGTGTCGCCGATGGCGATGCCTTGCCCGGCGATGCAGGCCGACTGCGCGCAGTGCGCATCGGAGAACAGGATGCCGGTGGCGGCGTTCACGTTCGAAGCCCCGGCGGCGGTGAGCCAGACCCGCCAGTCAGTGTGGTCGGTCATGTGCAGCAACGGATAGCCGCTCAGCTCTTGCGGGCTTTTCAGGCCGCCCATGGAGTTGATCAGGCGTGGGCTGCACACGGGAAAGAAGCGCAATGGGACGATCTCTTCGACCAGCAGTTCCGGCCAGTCGCCGATGCCGTAGGCGATGAACAGGTCGACATTGGGGTTGTGGGTGTCATCCGGGGTCTTGGGTGAAATCAGCTGCAACTGCACCTGGGGATACTGGCGCAGGAAGCCGCCGATGTGGTGGCACAGCCAATAGGTGGCAAACCCCGGGGCGCAACTGACGCACAGGCGGCCGGAGACCTTCTGGTCGTCGAGCAGATTGCCGGCTTCCTGCAGATTCAGCAGCAACCGGTGCACTTCACGGGCATAACGTTCGCCCTGGTAGGTCAGGCCAATACCCCGGCCAATGCGCTCGGTCAGGGCATAGCCGACACATTCCTCAAGGTTGCTGATCTGGTGGCTGATGGCGCTGCGGGTCAGGTTCAATTCCCTGGCCGCGATCGAAACGCTGCCCAGGCGGGCGACCGCATCCAGGGCGCGCAGGGCTGTCATCGAGGGAAAACGCATAAGAGGTCCTGAGCAGGTTGATGAGTTGAGTTTAATCGAACAATAAAGCCAAAAAAATTCGATTGTTGTATTGGTTGATTCAACAATACTAGCTCAACTCGTCGCTGGCCGGGCTTGGCCGGTGAACTGTCTACAGTGTTAAAGAGGTGCTTGCATGACCAGTTGTGCCCAGGCGCTTGTGCGGTTGCTTGAAGGTTATGGTGTCGAAACCGTGTTCGGCATCCCCGGCGTGCATACCGTTGAACTCTACCGCGGCTTGCACGGCAGCAGCCTCAAGCACGTCAGTCCCCGCCACGAGCAGGGCGCCGGGTTCATGGCCGACGGTTATGCCCGCGCCAGTGGCAAGCCGGGCGTCTGTTTCATCATCACCGGCCCCGGCATGACCAATATCCTCACGGCCATGGGCCAGTCCTACGCCGACTCGGTGCCGATGCTGGTGATCTCCACCACCAGTCGCCGGGAACATCAGCGCCTGGGCCATGGATATCTGCATGAATTGCCCGACCAGCGTGCCCTGGTTGCCGGAGTCTGTGCCTTCAGCCACACCCTGCAGCGGCCCGAAGAATTGCCGGAACTGCTGGCACGCGCCTTTGCCTTGTTCAGCTGCACGCGACCACGGCCGGTGCATATCGAAATTCCGCTGGACGTGCTGGAAATGCCTGCCGACGCACTGGACCTGCGTCCACGCACCTTGCCGGCCGCGCCTGCCCCGGCGGCGACCTCGATCGAGGCAGCGCTGGCCGTGATCGCCAAGGCGCGCCGTCCATTGATTCTGGCCGGCGGTGGCGCCCGCCGCGCAGGCCAGGCCCTGACGTTGCTGGCCGAACGGTTGCAGGCGCCCGTGGCACTGACGACCAATGCCCGTGGCCTGCTGCCGCCGGACCATCCCTTGTTGCTCGATGGCGTGCAATCCTCGGCCCATGGCCGGGACTTGTTCAAGCAAGCCGATGTGATCCTCGCGGTCGGTACCGAGCTTGGCGAAACCGATTACGATTTCTTCGGCCTTGGCCCGTTGGCGTTCGATGCACCCTTGATCCGCCTGGATATCGACCCGCTGCAAGTGCTCGGTGCCCAGCGTGCCGACATCGGCCTGCTGGGCGATGCCGAACTAGGCCTGCGCGCGCTGCTCGATGGCCTGGCGTCACGGCACGCGGACCAGGCCTGGGCCCACGCGACCGTGGCCCAGGTCAATGCCACCGAACGCAGCGGCTGGACGGCCAAGCAACGTTGCCTGCAGGCCGTGCTGGACACCGTGCGCGACAACCTGCCAGCGCCGCTGATCGTTGGCGACTCCACGCAACCGGTGTACCAGGGCGCTCTCGGCTACCGGGCACCGACGCCCAACAGCTGGTTCAACGCCGGCACCGGTTACGGCACGCTGGGCTATGCACTGCCGGCCGCCCTGGGCGCCAGGCTCGCGCAACCCGAGCGCCCGGTGGTGGCGCTGGTGGGTGATGGTGGCCTGCAGTTTTCCAGTGCCGAACTGATCGTCGCCCGCGAAGCTGGCCTGGGGATCATCCTGTTACTGTGGAACAACCACTGTTATGGCGAAATCCGCGACTACATGTGCGCCCGCCAGGTGCCGCCGCTGGGTGTGGACATTCTCACGCCGGACTTTGCCGCCCTGGCGCAAAGCTGCCACGTACCGCACCGCCTGGCACGCGACCTGGCAAGCCTGCGCGAGTTGCTGGGCGAGCTGGTCGACAGCCGCGAGCCGGTGCTGGTCGAACTGGATGCTTCGGCATTGCTCGACCAGTATCCCTGACAACCGGCGCCCCGGCGCCTGATCCATTGCCCCGGTACCAGTCGCGCCGAATGCGCTGGACCTCCCAACAGTTCTGAATCCGAAGGTGGCCCTCATGGCTGTGACTGACAACTTTACTTCCACCCACTCTGCTGTCGGACAGTACGCCGACCTGATCCTGGGCAATGGCCGTATCTATACCCAGAATCCGGCGCAGCCCTGGGCCGAGGCGGTGGCGATTCGCGGCGGCAAACTGATTGGCGTCGGCAACCTGGCCGAGCTTGAGTCGTTGAAGGGGCCAAACACGGTCTCCCATGACCTGGACGGTGCGTTCTGCATGCCGGGCCTGCATGACATGCACACCCACCCGGACCTGGCCCTGGCGCCACGCTACAGCGACGACCTGGACGTGGGCATCGAGGACCCGACCCCCGAGCAACTGCGCGAGGCAATCCTGGCCTATGCCGATGCCCATCCGGGCGACGGCTGGATCTACGGGCAGTACTGGGTGCGCTACACCTTCCGTGAGGCGGGTCTGACGCCTGGGCGCGAGTGGCTCGACAGCGTCATGCCGGATCGCCCAGTGGCGCTGCTCGACCGCATGTGGGGCACCATGATGGTCAACTCCAGGGCACTGGAGCTGGCCGGGATCGATCGCAGCACCAGTGATCCGCGCAATGGTTACCTGGAGCGTGACGAGCTGACGGGCGAACCGACCGGCCTGATGATCGACGGTGCCTACGCGATGATCCACGCCGCGATGCCGCCGACGCCGGTGAGCGTGCTGCGCCGCGCCTACCGCGATGGCGTGCATTTCCAGAGCTCCCGTGGAGTGACGGCCAGCAAGTATGTGCATGTCTGCGAGCAACGTCTGCAAGCCTTGAAAGAGCTGGACGACAGCGGCGAGCTGACGGTGCGCATCGAAGCGGCCATCAGCTGGCAGGACGACATCTTTCCCGTGCGCCGTCGTTGGGAACTGCTCAGTGGCGAACGGCATTACTACCGCAGCGCCCGGCTCAACGCCAACGCGGTGAAGTTTCACTTCGACGGCACCGTCGAACCGAAATCTTCCTTCCTGCTCACGCCCTGGCCGCAGGAATCGAGCTGGCGCGGCAAGCTCAACCTGACCCCCGAACACATCACCGACATGGTCGTGGACATGGACCGCCAGGGCATCCGCGTAATCGCCCACTGCACCGGCGACGGCGCTTCCGATGTGTTCCTCGATGCGGTGGCCGAGGCTCGTCGGCGCAATGGCTTCAGTGGCGTGCGTCACCAGTGCGCCCACAGCACCTTGCTGCACCCTGGCAACCTGCCGCGCTTCAAGGCCCTGGATGTGATTGCCGAGTTTTCGCCGGCCGCCTGGTACCCGACGCCCTTCGCCAGCGGTGCGCGCTCGGGCTACGGCCAGGAACGCCTCAATCGCATCTACGATTTCAAGGGCGTGCTGGAGGCGGGCGGTACCGCCGTGATGGGCACCGACTGGCCGGTAGCCTCGATCGATCCCTGGCTGGCCCTGGAAACCATGATCACCCGGCAGAACCCGTGGAACGACGACCCGGCCTGTTTCGGCGAGCCGATCAGCCTGGAGCAGGCCTTGCGCGTGATCACCAGCAATGGCGCCGTGGCCATGGGCCTGGAAAAGAGCACCGGCAGCCTTGAAGTGGGCAAGTCGGCGGACCTGATCGTTATCGATCGGGACCTGTTCGCCCAGGCGCCGCGCAACTACATCCACCGCACCAATGTGCTGTTGACCTTCGTCGAGGGCCAGCTGGTCTACGATCGCCACGCGACCCTGGCCACGTCCGGCCTGAATGCGGTATGGCAGGGTGAACCACCGGTGCTGGAGGGCAAGGCCTGATGGACAAGCAGCGTATAGCGGTAACGGTAGTCTCGGGTTTTCTCGGTGCCGGCAAGACCACCTTGCTCAACCGCATGGTGCGCCGGGCCGATGGCAGCCGACTGGCGGTGATCGTCAATGACTTCGGCGAGTTGAATATCGATGCGGCCATCGTCTCGGAAGTCACCGATGCGGTGTACAGCCTGCAGAACGGCTGCATCTGCTGCACGGTGCAGGAAGACCTGCTGGCGCAGTTGGCCAGCCTTGCGCAACTGCAACCGCGCCTGGAGCGCATCGTGATCGAGTGCAGCGGCGTGTCCGACCCCCAGCGCATCGTGCAGACCCTGGCCTACCCGCAACTGCGCAGCCATATGCAGCTGGATATGGTGATTACCGTGGTCGATGCCACCCGTCACCTGCAGCTCGATGGCGAGTATGCACGTCTGGCCCGTGCCCAGGTCGCGACAGCGGATCTGTTGCTGCTGAACAAGACCGACCTGGTCAGCCCTGAAGAATTGCAGACCCTGCGCATCGCACTGGGGCCCAACGCCCGGGTGCATGCCAGTGTCCAGGCCGAGTTGCCCGATGCCCTGTGGTTGGACGCCGAGCAACAGGCCCACACGGTCAGGCCGTTGACCCCCGTGGCGACCGGCGATCATGGCGAGATGTTCAGCAGCCGGCTCTGGCAAGCGAGTGGCCGCCTGGATATCGAGCGCCTGCGGGCGTGGCTGCGGGCATTGCCCAGCGAAGTGTTCCGGGTCAAGGGCCTGGTAGTGCTGGGGGATAACGCCAATGCCCATTGGCTGCAGCATGTGGGCAGTCGCAGTCAGTTTTCGCCGGCAACAGGGGAGGCAGCGGCAGCGGGCATGCGCCTGGTGTTCATTGCCCGCCGTGGCTTCGAGGGATGGCAGGTATTGGAGCAGGGGTTGTCCGAATGCCTGCTCGGCGCAGACTGACAACCATTGGTCAGCTGCCGGGAACGATATCTCGCATGGCGGTACCATCGCAAATGGCCCGGTCCAATCGGGCCTTTTGTGGAGGTGCACATGGCGACCGACCCGAGAATCCACCACTACCCCAGCGAGATTCAGTTCGACCCGATGCCCCGACGCGAAGACACCGGCTTCGATCCGCCCAAGCCGGGCGAGGAACGGTTGTGGCCAGCCCAGGGCGATGAACCGCATCCAGGTGAAGAGATCGAACAGCAAGTCCCCCCAGCCTGATGAACCGACCCCGCTGTCCGATGAGCGTCGCTAGCCCGGCGCTCAGTCACTATCCCTGTCTTTAACCGGTCTGTCGGCGCAGTTGACCTGCATTGCCTCACCTGCGCCGATGCTTTCGTATTTGTCGCGCAGGGTCTTGAGTTCCTCGCTGCCCAGGTCTTCGAGATCCAGGGTGGCATTCTGCGCTTCCTTGGTCACGCGCAACAGCTCGTCGATCTTGATATGCAAGATGTCGTTATCGCGGTTCTGCGTGTTCTGAATGATGAACACCATGAGGAAGGTAATGATCGTCGTCGACGTGTTGATGATCAGTTGCCAGGTGTCGTTGAAATGGAACCAGGGACCACTCAAACCCCATATGAAAATCAACGCCAGGGCAACCTGGAAGGTATGGGCGTTGCCCGTCCATTTGGACAAGGTCTCGGAGAACTTCGAAAATTTCATGGCCGGTTTCCCGATTTTTTGGGGGGACACTTGATTGAGACCGCGGCCTTTCGTCGTAATTTCCTGTTACATGTCGATATTCCTGCCTTACTTCCCCCCACTGTCAAACCGTTCGGCGCTTTTGGAGCCCATCTGGAACCAGCCTTGCATCAGTTTGCTTTTGCAGTACCTACCCAAGCAGGAAAGTGGAGGTGAACATGTCTTTGAACAAAACCCTTTTGGCGTTGGCGATCGGCGCACTCCTGTCGGCATCCACCGTTCTTGTCCCTGACTCCCTGTCCGGCTTCTCGAGTGCCTATGCCAAGGATGGCGG
>NZ_VXCP01000043.1 GCF_011355085.1 Pseudomonas akapageensis
CCCCAAGCCACCGGCCGCCCTCCGTCTCCCACGCCCACGGCTTACCGGATCCATGGCCAGCTTTTGCTCTGGGCTCCAGCGGCGCCGCCGCTCCTGGCCCAAAAGCTCCCCACTCTTGTCGTTGCTATTAGTCATAAACATAACCGTTTGCCTATCCCTTATCGTAAGGGGGAAACGGTGTCCTGTCTTTCATGGGGCTCGTTCAGATGGTCTGCAATCCGTATCTGTATAAAAACTAGTTGAAGTTGATCCCAGGTCCGTCATGCCTCGCCGACGAGGCATTGGAATTCAATCCGGAAACTTAGACGTCAACTCCTCTTGTTCTTCAAGATTATTGACTACACTAAATTAGTTGAGTTCATGCTTCCCACGTTCCGGAAGTGCCAGATGAACCTATCGATCGAGTTGGTCCCCACGCAAGAGAAACCGATTTGGCTGGTACATGCCTGTGGCATGACCTTCAGTTTCTCCGACCAGGCATCCGCTGCAACATTCGCAGCCAAGCTGGAGGAGCGCGTGAACGCGCCTCATATTCTTCCTCAGGAAACTCAGAAACACTGGGTAGTCGAGCATTTTCGAATGCTGCGAGGCGCCTGGTGATTATTTGCGTTCTGGATTGTAGTGCCCGGCTGCGGGGCATGAGTTGCATCGAACCAACTCCCAGCAGCAACTAAGCAGTCTGTTCGGTGGCACGTGTCACTCGAAGGGTCATGCGGTGTGTTAGCGACCACTCCTTGTTGGCCGGTCACCTTCTTGAACGATGCCGTTTCGGCAAGGAGATTAAGATGGTCGAGTCTGTCAGCAAGTTCGACAAAGATGTCCAACCCCACAAGGAAACTCAGGTCGCTGCCCCCAGCGATAAGTTGAAGGTTGGGGCATTGATCGCACTGGTCGTCGGCTCCATGGTGGGCGGCGGGATCTTTTCGCTACCGCAGAACATCGCCAAGAGTGCCAGTGCCGGCGCCACGCTGATCGGCTGGTTGATCACCGGCGTCGGTATGCTGATGCTGGCGTTCGTCTTCCAGACCCTCGCCAACCGCAAACCCAAGCTCGACGGCGGGGTGTACGCCTACGCCAAGGCCGGTTTCGGCGACTACATGGGCTTCTCCTCGGCCTGGGGCTACTGGATCAGCGCCTGGATCGGCAACGTCAGCTACATGGTGCTGCTGTTCGGCACCCTTGGTTTCTTCTTCCCCATGTTCGGCGAGGGCAACACCCTGCCGGCGATCATTTGTGCTTCCGTGCTGCTCTGGCTCCTGCATTTCCTGGTACTGCGCGGGATCAGGGAAGCCGCCTTTATCAACGTTCTCACCACCATCGCCAAGATGGTGCCGCTGGCGTTGTTCATCGTCATTGCCGGTGTGGCCTTCAAGATGGATGTGTTCACCAGCGATTTCTGGGGCGCCGGCAACAGCGACCTGGGCACGGTGATGAATCAGGTCCGCAACATGATGCTGGTCACCGTCTGGGTGTTCATCGGCATTGAAGGTGCGAGTATCTTCTCTGCCCGTGCCGAAAAGCGCAGCGACGTCGGCAAGGCGACCGTGGCGGGCTTCATCGGTGTGCTCCTGCTACTGGTCCTGGTGAATGTCTTTTCCCAGGGCATCATGGCCCAGGCGGAACTGGCCGGCTTGAAGAATCCGTCCATGGCCGGCGTACTGGAGCACGTGGTGGGACACTGGGGCGCGTTATTGATCAGCGCCGGCCTGATCGTCTCACTGGTTGGTGCGCTATTGTCCTGGACGCTGCTCTGCGCGGAAATCCTCTTCGCCAGCGCCCGTGATCACACCATGCCGGAATTCCTGCGCAAGGAGAACGCCAACCAGGTCCCGGCCAACGCACTGTGGCTGTCCAACGGGCTGATCCAGCTGTTCCTGATCATCACCCTGTTCAACAGCTCCACCTACCTCAGCCTGCTGTACCTGGCGACCTCGATGATCCTGGTGCCGTACTTCTGGTCCGCCGCCTACGCCTTGCTGCTGGCCTGGCGTAGCGAAACCTATGAGCAGGCCCCCGGCGAGCGTGGCAAGGATTTGCTGATTGCGCTGATCGCCGTGCTCTACGCCGTGTGGCTGGTGTACGCGGCGGGGGCGCAGTATCTGCTGTTGTCGGCGCTGCTTTATGCACCGGGAGCGATCCTCTTCGCCAAGGCCAAACGCGAACTGGGCCAACCGGTGTTCACCTCCATCGAGAAGGTCATATTCGTTGTCGTGCTGATTGGTGCGCTGATTGCGGGTTACGGCCTCTACAGCGGTTTCCTCAGCCTCTGAGCGAGGATTGTCCATGGTGGACGGGGCGCTCCTTCTGCCATGGAGATCCAGGGGGCAATGTCGAACGCCTGTAAAGAATGGGCTATACCCGCTAATCATCCATTGCAGTTCTTCAATACAGGAGTTTGGCAATGACCTTCAGCAACCAGCTGGCAATTCTTGCGGTCACCGCGAGCATTTTCGGCTGTACCACGTCATCAGACCATACGGTCAACGTCAATCTGACCGCCACCCGGCAGAATGCCGGCCAGATCGCCAATACCATTTTGTACAGCCAGGGCAATCAAACCGGATTCAACTTCTTCATCAGCGGCATTCCAAATGGCACCAACCTGCCCTTGCGCCTGTACACCTTCATCAACAAGGGCAGCTGCCAGCAGCCGGGGCCAGTCGCCTACGCCATGAATGATCAGGTCAACACCCAACGCATCGGACTCAGCGGTTGGAGCTATGAAAGGAGCGCACCTGTGGCAATGCAGGAGTTGCTTTCCGGCGGCTACTCAATCGTCGTGCGAACGGCACCGGACGATGGCAATGTCGATATTTTTTGTGGGGATATAAGGCAAGGGGCTCGATGAAATAGCCACGACCTATTGGGAAAATGGCAGGGGCGGCTGGATTCGAACCAACGCATGGCAGGATCAAAACCTGCTGCCTTACCGCTTGGCGACGCCCCTGTATCTGTTGCGACGAGTGCTGAGCACATCGATTTCTGATGTTCGCTACAAGCCCTGTGGGGGCCTCTGCAGGAATGCGCGGAAATTTATCAAGTTTTGCTGTGTCTGGGAAGCCCCAGGACGCATAAATTTATTTGAAAACAGCTACTTACTGGTAATCGAGTTCAGCCAAGGTGGCCCTATCGCTGGCAAGCCAGCTCCCACAGTGTACCGTCGAACCCTGTGGGAGCTGGCTTGCCAGCGATAGGGCCCTTGCTGTCACTCAGTGAGGCCCGCGCGGAATGGTCTTGAGCAGGTCTTCAGGGCTGATATGCCCGACGATCTGCTTCACCGCGTTGCTGCCCGGTTGCGGAAGGTCAAGGATGTGGCCCTTCATCTTGCCGATCACGTGCATCTCGCAAGGCTTGCAGTCGAACTTCAGCGTCAGCACCTCGTCACCGTGTACCAGCTGCATCGGCGCGACCTTGGTGCGCACGCCGGTAACGCCCTTGGCCTGCTTGGGGCAGAGGTTGAAGGAGAAGCGCAGGCAGTGCTTGGTGATCATCACCGGCACCTCGCCGGTCTCCTCGTGGGCCTCGTAGGCCGCATCGATCAGCTTGACGCCGTGGCGGTGATAGAAGTCGCGGGCCTTCTGGTTGTAGACGTTGGCCAGGAACGACAGGTGCGACTCCGGGTACACCGGTGGTGGATCGGTCTCGGCCTTGCGCCCGCCCCGTGGGTGGGCATTGATGCGGGCCAGGGTCAGCGCTTCGATGACTTCACGGCGCAAGGCCTTGAGCTGCGAGTTGGGGATGAAGAACGCCTGCGGTGCATCCAGTTCGATGGCTGTAGCGTGGTACTGGGTGGTGCCCAGTTGGCCGAGCAGGTCGTGCAGTTGCTCCAGAGCCTGTTCCGGTTTGTTTGCCACACCGAACGGACCGTCCAGGGCGACGCTGACGCTGACGCCCTCCTCGCTGGTGGCTGTCAGCTCCAGGCGATCCTCGCGCAGACGCGCGCCCCAGGCCAGGCCTACCCGGCGCTCGGCGGAGGTCTTGAGCAGGGCCTGCTGCCAGTTGTGGTCCAGGTTGCGGCTCAGCGGGTGGTTGGGCCGCAACTGGTGCAGCTCCTTCGGCATCTCGTTGGGCTCGACCCGGTAGCGGTAACGCTTTTCACCCTCTTCCTCGAATTCGCCCCTGGCCTCGGCGATATTGGCCCGGAAGCCCACCACTTCGCGTTTGAACAGCACGTTGAGGCCGTCGCCGTTGGACAGCGGCTCATGGGTAATCACCTGCATGTCGCGCTTGCCGACCTTCTCCACCACGCCCACCGGCAGGCCGGTGAAGGTTGGGGTGTCGAAGGCACCGATGTCGATCTTGCGATCGCTGACAAAGTAGTCGGTGCTGCCGCGGTGGAAGGTCTTCTCCGGATCGGGCAGGAAGAAGTGCGCGGTGCGGCCGCTGGAAGCACGGGCCAGGTCCGGGCGATCTTCGAGGATCTCGTCCAGGCGCTGGCGGTAGTAGGCGGTGATGTTCTTCACATAGCCCATGTCCTTGTAGCGCCCCTCGATCTTGAACGAGCGCACGCCGGCATCCACCAGGGCGCGCAGGTTGGCGCTCTGATTGTTGTCCTTCATCGACAGCAGGTGCTTCTCGTAGGCCACCACGCGGCCCTGGTCGTCTTTCAGGGTGTAGGGCAAACGGCAGGCCTGGGAGCAGTCGCCACGGTTGGCGCTGCGGCCGGTCTGGGCGTGGGAGATGTTGCACTGGCCGGAGAACGCCACGCACAGGGCGCCGTGGATGAAGAACTCGATCGCCGCATCGGTCTCGTCGGCGATGGCGCGGATCTCTTTGAGGTTCAGCTCGCGGGCCAGTACCAGTTGCGAGAAACCGGCCTGGTCGAGGAACTTGGCCCGCGCCAGGGTGCGAATGTCGGTCTGGGTGCTGGCGTGCAGCTCGATCGGCGGGATGTCCAGTTCCATCACGCCCAGGTCCTGGACGATCAGCGCGTCGACGCCGGCATCGTACAGTTGGTGGATCAGCTTGCGGGCCGGCTCCAGCTCGTCGTCGTGCAGGATCGTGTTGATGGTGGTGAACACCCGGGCGTGGTAGCGACGGGCGAATTCCACCAACTGGGCGATATCGCTCACCTCGTTGCAGGCGTTGTGGCGGGCGCCGAAGCTCGGGCCACCGATGTACACGGCATCGGCGCCATGCAGGATGGCCTCGCGGGCGATGGCCACGTCGCGGGCGGGGCTGAGCAGTTCGAGGTGATGCTTGGGTAGGGACATGTTTTTTAGTCGGGCTTGTCACGGTCGAGGCGCGCATTGTAGCGGCGAATCGCTTGACCGGCACCCATGTGCTGCCCGGTGGCGGCTTTGGGAGCTTCCTTGTTGCCTGTGAAGGCCTCATCGCTGGCAAGCCAGCTCCCACAGGGTTCGCTGCGGATCTGTGCGAGATCTCTGTGGGAGCTGGCTTGCCAGCGATGCAGACGCCGCTGAATTCAGCCCTTGGCCGCCATGGCGGTGACTTCCACACGCATGCCTTCGACCGCCAGGGCGGCCACGCCAACGGCGGCGCGAACTGGCCAGGGTTTGGCGAAAAAGCGCTGGTAGACCTCGTTGAACGCGGCGCGGTCGGCCATGTCGGTGAGGTAGATGGTCAGGTGCAGGACACGGTCCATGGAACTGCCGGCGCGCTCCAGCGCGACCTTGAGCGCCTGCAGGGTGCACTCGCTCTGCAGGGTGATGTCGCCCAGCTCCAGGCTGCCATCGGCGCGGGTGGGGATCTGGGTGGAGACCAGCAGGCCACCGAAACCGGCAACGTCGGAGGAGATGGATTCCGCGTCGGGATCAGGGATAAAAGTGATGTCGTGGTTTGCCATGGGGATCTCTTGCTTGAGGAGTAAAAAGGGGCAGGCCCGATCATCCGGGCCTTTTGCTCGCCCAGTTTACAGTGCCAGGCAGAGTTGACGGTACGCATCGACCAGTTGATCGAGCGTGAACGCACGATTACGCCCACTGGGATTGGGCAAGACCCAGACCGAGGCATTGCCGAAGGTCGTTGCCTGAAGCCCCCACGCAACCTCTCGCTGGCCGGATAACGCGCAATAGGCAGCTTTACCGAGAAAAGCCACGAAGCGCGGCGCGTGGCGCGCGATCTTTGCTTCGAAATCCGCAGCGGCAGCGACGAATTCATCCAGGGACAACTGATCCGCGCGCGCCGTCGGCCGCTCAACCACAGCCGTCAATCCACACTGATACTGCAGGATCGATCGATCGTTTTCCGGGCGCAGTTCCTGCGGCGTAAAACCGGCGAGATGAAGCGTGCGCCAGAAGCGATTGCCTCTGCCGGCAAAATGATGCCCAAGGGCCGCGGCGGTCATGCCCGGATTGATGCCACAAAAAACCACCGCAAGATGCTCGGCAAGAATATCTTCGAGTCTTCCGCCCGCCATAAAAGCCTCTCAACCGCAGATCACGTTGACCGCATTGCGTGCAAGCTCCGTCAACTCAGCGCGGGACTTGCCCGCCCGGGCACGGATGGAAATGCTGTGCAGCAGGGATGACGCGAGTACGGCAATGGCCGCCGGGTCGGCATCGCCTTTCAACTCGCCGGTATCGATTGCCGTTCGAACACGCATTTCGAGATCGGCATCGAGCCTGCTGAGCCGGTCCGACAGAACGTCGCGTATTTCAGCGTCCTCGACGGCCTCGGTAGTCGCCGTGCCGATCGCAAAGCAGCCACGCGGCTGGCCGTCTCCCGAGAAGTAGATCGACAACTGCCCTTCATAGAAGCGCAGCAACGCCTGGCGCAATGTCAGCTCGCTGTCCGTCAGCGCTTCATGCATGGCAGCCGCGGCAAATTCCCAATACTGCTCGAGTGCCTTGATATAGAGCGCGTGCTTGTCGCCGAACGCCGCATAGAGGCTTGGGCGATTCATGCCGGCCGCCGTGGCGATGCTGTCGAGGGAAGCGCCGGCAAATCCGGTGTTCCAGAAAACACCAAGCGCTTGCTGCAGCGCTGTCTGCGGGTCATACGCGCGGGGGCGGCCTCGGCCTTTGCCCTCTGTAATCTTTTTTTGTGCCATGTTGTACAAAATTCCTTGAAGGAAGGTTGGTCAGGGGATATTCTTACACCATCGCACAAAATTAAGGAACCAGAAGTTCCTCAAATGCAGGTTTGTTGTAGCGAAGCTCGAACCGGGTGTTGCGGCGACGAAAACAGGTGCGGCGGAGCGATCCTCCTGACTGCGCACGGGCTTGCTTTCTCTCAGCAATTATTGACGTCAGGGCTTCGATCATGACCAAACAGTTCGACATTTCAGCTACGCAAACCTTCGAGCATCCAGGGCCGAACCAGACTGACACGCCCATCCGGAAACCGTTGAAAGAGAAATTGCGGCCCCTGCTCATGGTGGGCCTGCCTGCCCTCTTCGCTGCGGCTGGGATCGCCCGTTATCTGGCGGCCGAGCCCTATGTTTCGACCGACAACGCCTACGCCCGGGTGGCGAAGACATCGATCAATGCGCGCATTTCCGGACAAGTCGTCGAAATCGCGGTCGAGGACAATCAGCCGGTTCGCAAGGGCCAGGTGCTGTTTCGGATCAACCCGGAGCCGTTCCAGATCGCGGTCAACCGTGCGCAAGCTCAACTGAGCGTGGCGCGCCTGCACATCGATGGGCTCAAGGCCAGCTACCGGCAGCAGCAGGCTGAACTGCAATCGGCCAAAGCGACGGCCGATTTCGAACAGAAGGATTTTGCCCGCAAGAAAGCGCTGGTCGCTTCCGAGTTCGTCTCGCGCTCGATTTATGAGCGTGCAGACACGGACGTTAAAGTCGCACGGCAGCGAATCGCGTCCATCGAACAGCAGATCGCCAGTACGGTCGTTGCATTGAACGGTAATCCGGATATCGAAGCCGATAACCACCCGACGGTTCGCGAGGCCATGGCTCAGCTCGATGAGGCGCAGCTGTACCTCTCGTACGCGACGGTGTATGCGCCGGACGATGGCATCGTGGCCAAGGTCGACGATTTGCAGGTTGGCAACTATGTCAACAACGGTGGCCCGGCATTCGCCCTGCTGTCCGATCGCCAGGTCTGGGTTGAGGCCAACTTCCGTGAAACGGAAGTGACCCACATGCATCCAGGCCAGGCAGCAACGATCAGTATCGATACGTATCCTGATCACCTTTTCAAAGCCCACGTTGTCAGCATGAGCCCTGGTGCCGGATCGGACTTCGCCCTGCTGCCGCCGGAAAACGCGACCGGCAACTGGGTCAAGGTTGTCCAGCGGGTACCGGTGCGCCTCGAACTCGATGAGGTGGATCCTGCCCTGCCCCTTTTCTCAGGCATCAGCGCCACGGTCAAGGTCGATACCGGGTATCGCACGTCCTGGTGGCACCCGCTCAAATCGCTGCTGACTGCAGGTACCGACCGATGAACGCGCGCACGCTGAGGTTCGCCGCTCTGCTGGCGACCTATATGCAGTCTGTGAACCTGCCCCTGCCGAACGCGGCACTCAGGTTCATTCAGGGCGCCGTGTCGATGACCGACGACCAGGCTGGCTGGATATTCACTTCGTACCTCGCGGCGAGCGCCATCACCCTGCCGATTGCGCAGTGGCTCGCCGCGCGCTTCGGATTGAAGGCTGTGTATCAAGTCGCGATAGCAATCTTCGCCCTTGGCCTGCTGCTCGCTACGGTTGCAACGACCCCGCTGGAATTCGTCGGCGCGCGTATTGTTCAAGGCGTGGCGAGTGGCGTGCTGGCGCCCCTCTCGATGGCGATTGCAATGGAGACATTGCCACCTGCGCAGCGCGCGAAATTTGGCCCGGCGTGGACGGCAATTGTGCTCCTGGGGATCGTCAGCGGGCCGAGTATCGGTGGCTGGATCTGCGAATACTACGAATGGCGCTCGATGTTCTATATCAGCCTTCCGCTGTCGGCGTTCATCTTCCTTGTGGTGGCGCTTTTGCTTGCCGAGAAAAAGGCCGAAAAAAGTCCGCCTTTTGACTTCTTCGGCTTCGGCACCTTCACGCTGGGGATGATTGGCCTGCAAATGCTGCTCGACCGCGGTCAGCGCCTGGACTGGTTCGCCTCGCCCGAAATCTGGCTGGAAGCCGTGGCGGGCACAGTGGGGCTCTACCTGTTCGTTGTGCACGTGCTGACCGCGAAGGTGCATTTCCTCAACAAGCGTTTGTTCCGCGACCGCAACTTCACGCTGTCGACGGTCATCTTTTTCGCACTGGGCTTCGTGCTGTTGCCGACGATGGCGCTGACATCCCCGATGCTGGATGAGCTGCTCGGGTACCCACCGGACACGACGGGCTACCTGACGATACCGCGAGGTGTGGGGCTGGTTGGCGCATTCCTGCTGATGGGTCGCGTTCCCGATCGCTTCGACCGCCGCCCCTTCGTTGCGGCAAGCGTCGCCGTGGTGGTTTATGCCAATTGGCTGATGCTCGGCTATTCGCCCGGGATGGACTGGTGGCCCGTGGCGCTTGCCGGAGCTATCCAGGGTGTCGGCCTCGGTGTCTTGATGCCGGCGATCACCAAAGTGGCGTTCACCACGCTCGACCCGAGTCTGCGCCCGGAAGGCACCGGTCTGTTCAATCTGGCACGGGTCTATGGCAGCACGATCGGCGTTGCGGTGGTGCAACTGTTCTTCTTCAACAATACGCAAGCAATGCACATGGCGCTTGCAAGCAATCTGACGCCCTATCACGCCGCTGCACATTCGTTGCAGGCACTTGGGGGGCTCAATGAAATGATCACGGGCCAGGCGGCTTTTGTCGCCATTATCGGCCAGTTCAAGATTTTGATGGTGGCGATGCTGGTGGTCAGCCCACTGGTTGTCTTTCTTCGCAAGCCCGCTGCGACCAACTAGTTTTCGTGGAGTCCGCCAAATGAACATTCATGCGCGCGTAATCAACAGACATCAGCTCCCAACGAAGGTTGGTGCACTGTCGGCCCTTGTGTTGCTGTCCGCCTGCACCGTCGGCCCTGACTTTCAAACACCCCCTGCAAGCCCGTCACAGCACTATGACCAACAGGCCGAGCAGCGTCTTGGCCAGAGCGGTAACACAGCCTCTGAACAGCACATTGATCCTGGCAAGAAGGTCAGCGCTGACTGGTGGTCTGCGTTTCGCTCGCACAAGCTCGACCAGGTTGTACGTTGTGCCATTGACGGCAATCTCGAGCTCGTGGCTGCAGACGCAACGATCCGGCAAGCGGCCTCCTCCGTTACCGCGACGGAAGGTGCACTGTATCCGCAGGTCGATTTTGCCGCTCAGGCGGGACGCCAACGGATACACAACACGAAAGAGCCTTCCGTCACCAATTTCTACGCGATCGGGCCGCGGGTCGGCTTTGACCTTGACGCTTTCGGCGGCAACAAGCGCCAGGTCGAACAGCAGCAGGCGTTTACGGACCTGCAGAAGCATCGATTCGAGGCGGCGTACCTGACCCTGACTGGCAATGTCGCGAGCCAGGCCTTGTTGATCGCCTCTGCAAACGCGCAGATGCACGCCGTGGAGAAGCTGCTCGCCAATGACGCAAAGAACCTCGAACTCGTGCGCATGGCCCACCTCAATGGCAGCACCACGCAGATCGATGTTTCGCTGGCTGAGACGCAACTCACACAGGACCGCACGCTGTTGCCGCCCCTCGCCCAGCAGCGTGATTCGGCACGCCACGCCCTGTCGATTCTGACGGGCAAGGGGCCTGCCGACTGGATCGCGCCTGACTTCGATCTTGCCGAGTTTGCCTTGCCGTCCAACGTGCCGGTCAGTTTGCCCTCGGAAATGGCCCACGACCGGCCCGATGTTCTGCAAGCAGAAGCTGAACTGCACATGGCCAGCGCGGCCATCGGGGTCGCGACAGCCAATCTCTATCCCCATGTGGAGCTTTCCGCGTTTCTTGCACAGTCGGCTTCAGGCAATGGCGGCGCCGCACTCTGGGGCTTCGCTGCGGGGCTGGCGGGTCCGATCTTCGATGGCGGAACGCTCAAGGCGCAGCGCCAGGCTGCAGTCGACGGCTACAAGGCGACGCTGGCCAGCTATCAGCAGACCGTCATCAATTCGTTCGGCCAGGTCGCAGACACGTTGCAGGCCATCAACCATGACGCCGAGCAAAACCTGGCGCAGGAGGACGCGTTGCGCGCGGCCGAAACGAGTCTTCGCTTGAACCAGCAAGCCTACGCCCAGGGCGAGAACAGCATTCTCCAGGTGCTGGAGGCCGAACGCGCCTATGAGCAGGCGTTACTGGGACAAATCAGAGTGAAGACGGCGCAGTATCTCGACACGGTGCAGCTGTATGTGGCGCTCGGCGGCAATTCCGTCGGTGTGTTTGAGCAACGCGTGGCTTCTCGCGAAGAACCGAAACGTTCGTATCAATAGAGGCTGTGGCCTCAGGCTCAACCCGGTGACGAACAGGATCCAAGAGACGAACAGGGCCAGGTCAGCAAGACCCCGGCTCAAGTTGCACTGGCCTGGTCCGTACAGCGCGGCGTCGCGTTCCTGACTACATCTGCAATACCGAGCCATGCATGAAATTCGGAAAGATATTACGACCCGGGTACGTTTCAACTCGGTAGTGGAAAGGGGTGTGCCTGGGTCTATTCCGCGCAAAAAGTAAAACCTGCACCCACTCTGTAGCCGCTGCCGCAGGCTGCGCTGGGGCCGTAAGGCCCCCCGGCTATCGTGAGAAAGGGCGCCCGCTTCGCGCGCGAGCGCAGCCTGGCGGCAGCGGCTACACCGACCGTGTTGCGTCGGACATTCCTCGTTCCCGCGCTCCGCGTGGGAACGAGATAGCGGAGCTGTTTCTGCCGGGACATGCTCCGTGGCCGATGCGGACTTCGCATGCAACGCTTTCGATTATATCGCGCGCGATGTATAATCCTCTCACTTGCGAAGCTTCAATTGCATTCCAGACGCTCGCCCAATGAGGATGCCCATGAAACCCACCGACAAAACCCCCGCCGCAACTCCGAAGCTCTCGGATTTCCTGTGCTTTGCGGTCTATTCCGCGAACCTGGCCTTCGGCAAGGCCTACAAGCCGGTCCTCGAGCAGCTTGGGCTGACCTACACGCAATTCATCACCATCGTCGCCCTGTGGGAGGACGACAATCAGACCGTCGGCAGCCTGGGCGAAAAGCTGTTCCTGGAATCGAACACACTCACGCCGATCCTCAAGAAGCTGGAGGCGATGGGTTATCTGCAGCGCCAGCGCGATCCGGAAGATGAGCGCCAGGTGCGCATCAGACTGACGAAGGAAGGGCGACAGCTACGCGAACGACGCGCGGAATTGAGCCTGGCCGGTGCCACGGGCCTTGAGTCGGACGAGTTCGTGCAACTCCAGCAGTCGGTCGTGGCGTTGCGCAACAATCTGATTCGTTCGGTGAAAGACAGGGAATAAGCCCCCTCGTTCCCACGCTCTGCGTGGGAATGCAGTGACCTGACGCTCCAGCGTCACGACGCTGAGCGTCTGCGGAGGCATTCCCACGCGGAGCGTGGGAACGAGAATTCCCTTTCAGGCCATCTCAGTGCCAAGCAGAAAATTGCCTTGCCTGTCCTCAACCCCGGCTTCCAGCGTGCGCACCGGTGCTTCGTCCTTAAGACTGACCCCCGACAACTGGCGACGCCAGGCCTCACGCATGAGGTACAGCAGTTTGTACGCCGCCATGGCGTAGCTCATGCCTTCCAGGCGCACGTTGGAGATGCAGTTGCGCGCGGCGTCGTTGAGGCCCACGCGGGGTGCATAGGTGAAGTACAGGCCGAGGCTGTCCGGCGAGCTGAGCCCAGGTCGCTCGCCGATCAGGATGACCACCATCCGGGCGTTGAGCAACTCGGCAACTTCGTCGGCCACCGCCACCCGGCCCTGCTCCACCAGTACCACCGGCGCCAGGCTCCAGCCTTCGGCGCGGGCCAGTTCGTCGATGCGTTCGAGCATTGCCGGGCTGTGACGTTGCACCGCCAGTGACGACAGGCCGTCCGCCACCACCAGTGCCAGGTCGAAACCCTGGCTTCGGGTTTGCGCATAGCTGCGCAGTTGCTCGACCGAAGCCTTGGACAAGCGACGCCCGAGATCGGGGCGCTGCAAGTACACATCGCGGTCTGGTGCAGAGCTGTGCAGGGTCAGGGTTTCTCGCTGCCGCGTCGCCAGCTGTTCGCTCAAGGCGCCATGATCGAACGGCAGATGCACGGCATCGCGCGCCTGGGCATGGGCAAACTGGAAATCCAGCTGGGCGCCGGTGGGCAGACTGGTGCCGACGCGACCGAGGGCGATACGTGCCGAGGTCAGCGCGCGCAACTGGCTCCAGGCGTCCGCCTGAGCGGGTGATGGGGCGTGGTCACTCATGCTCGCTCCTTAACTCAATCGCGCCAGGGCCTGATGGAACAGCTGCGGTACGCCCTGCCCCAGGCGCAGGCCATTGTCGTCATAGTGCAGGATATTCTTGCGCGCCAACCAGGCTTCGAACTCCGGTGCCGTGCGCAGACCGAGGGTCTTGCGGGCGTACAGCGCATCGTGAAAGGACGTGGTCTGGTAGTTGAGCATCACATCATCGGAACCGGGAATGCCCATGATGAAGTTGATGCCGGCCACCCCGAGCAAGGTCAACAGGTTGTCCATATCATCCTGATCGGCTTCGGCATGGTTGGTGTAACAGATGTCACACCCCATCGGCACACCCAGCAGCTTGCCGCAGAAGTGATCCTCAAGGCCCGCGCGAATGATCTGCTTGCCGTTGTACAGGTACTCGGGGCCGATGAAACCGACCACGGTGTTGACCAGAAACGGATTGAAATGCCGGGCCACGGCGTAGGCGCGGGTTTCGCAAGTCTGTTGGTCGACGCCATGATGAGCATTGGCCGACAGCGCACTGCCCTGCCCGGTCTCGAAGTACATCAGGTTGTTGCCGCGAGTGCCGCGGTTCAGGCTCAAGCCCGCTTCGTAGCCTTCCCGCAGAATCTCCAGGTTGATACCGAAGCTGCTGTTGGCCGCTTGCGTGCCGGCGATGGACTGGAACACCAGGTCCAGTGGCACGCCCCTTTCGATGGCCGCCACCGACGAGGTCACGTGGGTCAGTACGCAGGATTGAGTCGGAATCTCGTAGTGCTGAATCACTCCGTCGAGCATCTTCAGCAGTTCACTGATGGCGCTGATGCTGTCGGTTGCCGGGTTGATGCCGATCATGGCATCGCCGTTGCCATACAACAGGCCGTCGAGGACGCTGGCGGCAATGCCCGCCGGATCGTCGGTCGGGTGATTGGGTTGCAGGCGGGTCGACATCCGCCCACGCAGCCCCACCGTATTGCGAAAGCGTGTGACCACGCGGATTTTCTGCGCCACCAGCACCAGGTCCTGCAGACGCATGATCTTCGACACGGCGGCGGCCATTTCCGGGGTCAGGCCTGGCGCCAGCGCCCTCAAGCTGGTCTCGGTGGCCGCATCCCCCAGCAGCCAGTCGCGAAACCCACCCACGGTCAGGTGGCTGACCGGGGCGAAGGCTGCCGGATCATGGCTGTCGATGATCAGGCGAGTGACTTCGTCTTGCTCATAAGGGATCAACGCCTCGACGAGAAAGCGCTTGAGCGGCACGTTGGCCAGGGCCATCTGCGCCGCGGCACGCTGGGCATCGCTGGTGGCAGCGACTTCGGCAAGGAAATCGCCGGAGCGTGCGGGACTGGCCTTGGCCATCAGATCGCGCAGGCTGTCGAAATGCCAGGTCATGCCGCCAATGGTGTGGGAGAAGCTCATGCGGGTTCTTCCTTTATTGAACAGCCAGGACCGCGACCGCGCCACGGCTGCGTACCACTTTGCAGAACAACGCGCCGACCAGCATCAGGCACAGGAAAATGCCGCCAATCAGGGTGTTGAACCAGATCATTGCCACCAGGCAGACCACCGCCAGGACCAGGGCGATGGCCGGTACCACCGGGTAGCCCGGAGCCCGGAAGCTGCGCTCGAGGTTCGGCTCGCTGCGGCGCAACTTGAACAGGCTGAGCATGCTGACAATGTACATGACGATGGCGCCGAACACCGACATGGTGATCATCGCCGCCGTCAGGCTCATGCCTTGCAGGTTGACCAGGCCGTCACTGAGGATCGCCACGATACCCACCACGCCACCGGCGATGATCGCCCGGTGCGGGGTCTGGAAACGCGACAGCTTGGCCAGGCTGGCCGGCAGGAAACCGGCACGGGCCAGGGCGAAGAATTGCCGCGAGTAGCCAAGGATGATGCCGTGGAAACTGGCAACCAGACCGAACAGGCCGATCCACACCAGCATGTGCATCCAGTTCGAGTTGTTGCCAACCACCGCCTTCATCGCCTGTGGCAGCGGATCGTTGATGTTGGCCAGGGTACGCCAGTCGCCCACGCCACCGGCAAGGATCATCACGCCGACAGCCAACACCACCAGGGTCAGAATGCCCGCTACGTAGGCACGCGGGATGGTGCGCTTGGGGTCCTTCGCCTCTTCGGCGGCCATGGCCGCACCTTCGATGGCGAGGAAGAACCAGATGGCGAACGGAATCGCCGCGAACATGCCGCTGATGGCCGGCAGGCCGAAGCTATCGGAACCGGCCCAGCCGCCCAGCACGAAGTTGCTGAAGCTGAAACCTGGCGCCACGACGCCCATGAACACCAGCAGCTCGGCCACCGCCAGCACCGTGACCACCAGCTCGAAGGTCGCGGCGATACTGACGCCGAGGATGTTCAGGGTCATGAACACGATATAGGCACCGATCGCCGCCCATTTCGGGTCCAGGCTCGGGTACTGCACATTCAGGTAGGCGCCGATGGCCATGGCAATGGCCGGCGGTGCGAAGACGAATTCGATCAGCGTTGCCAGACCTGCGATCATCCCGCCGCTGACACCGAAGGCGCGCAAGCTGTAAGCAAAGGGACCACCGGCATTGGGGATGGCGGTGGTGAGTTCGGTGAAGCTGAAGATGAAGCAGGTGTACATCACCGCCACCATCAGTGTGGTGACGAGAAAGCCCAGGGTACCAGCAGTGCCCCAGCCATAACTCCAGCCGAAGTATTCGCCGGAAATCACCAGCCCGACGGCCAGGCCCCACAAATGCAGGGTGCCCAATGTTGGTTTTAGTTGTGATGCAGTCATGTTCGTACACTCCGCAAGGTAAGCGACGGTATTTGCCTGGGGTCGAGAATAATCACTGGCATGCCGCCAAGGCTTGACCGGAGAAAGTGCGATGGGTCGTGCAAGGTCAAGTTTTTTGCGGGATTGAATTCGATGCGACAACCCGGCGCACGAATAGCTGGCCGCGCATCAAATCGGGTCACAGATGCCACCGATCGACTCACGTTGACCCGTGCGTTCGCTGCGTCATGAGTTCATGGGTAGCACATCATGCTGCGCGCGCGGCGGTGCCAGGGCATGCAGCGAACACTTGAAAACCGCGACCAACGCTGAGCTGCACTCATGGCAGAGCCCCTTCTAAGCAGACAAAAAGGTGACAAGGTATGACATTTGCTTGAAGTTTTTTCATGCTCACAAGGACGGCCCTTCACTTGCCATGAACCAGACCCTGCTTTCGCCCTCACCGTTGAACGCGCCAGGCACCAGCAATCGTGGTGTCCTGTCGGCGGCTGCCAACGGCCTGGACGGCTTCATCGTCCAGCATGGCGGTGACCTGGACCGCGTCTTCGGTCGCTCGGGCATCGACCCGGAGCAACTGTTGCATCCGACGCTCAGCCTGCCGCTGACCAACTACTGCAGGGTGCTGGAAGAAGCGGCCCGGCAAACCGACTGCGATAACTTCGGCCTGCGCTATGGCCAGCAGTTCCAGCCCCAGGCCCTGGGTTTGCTGGGTTACATCGGCTTGTGCTCGGCCACGCTGGAAGACGCCCTGGTCAACTTTGCCCAGGCCTTCCCCTTTCACCAGCACAGCACCCTGATCCAACTGGTGGACCAGGACGACTGTTATCGATTCGATTATCAGGTGCGCCACGGCGCCATCAACGAACGCCGTCAGGACGCCGAGCTGACCATGGGCATGGCCATCAACCTGGTGCGTCATGTGCTCGGCCCGGACTGGGCGCCCCGGCAAGTCGCCTTCGAACACGCAATACCCCAGGGCTGGCAAGAGCACCGCGAAGTGTTCCAGGCCGACGTGCGTTTCAACCAGCGCTGCAACAGCGTGCTGATTCCCAAGCAGGACCTGGTCGCCAGGGCCATGCCCGGCAGCGATCCGATGCTGCTGATGCTGGTCAAGGACGCCATCCGCCAACTGGGTGAAAGCAGCAACGAAGTCAGCCTGCTGGATCAGGCCCGGCAGGCGATCATTGCCATCCTGCACCTGGGCGAGCCGGCGCTCGATGAGGTGGCGCAAACCCTGGGAATGTCCGAATGGGCCCTGCAACGCAAACTGCGGGACTACGGCCTGAGCTTCACCCAACTGGTGGACCAGATTCGCCGGGACCTGGCCATGACCCACCTCAAGCAGCAGAACCTCAGTGTCACCCAGCTTGCGTCAATGCTGGGCTATTCCGAGACCAGCGCGTTTTCCCGGGCATTCAAGCGCTGGTTCGGGCTCAGCCCGAAGCAGTGGCGCAGTGCAGACGATGCCTGAAGCGGGCTGCCCCTCGTACCCTCGTTCCCACGCTCCGCGTGGGAATGCCTCTCCTGACGCTCTGCGTCGCGACGCTGGAGCGTCGGACACTGCATTCCCACGCAGAGCGTGGGAACGAGTAACGCCGCATCAATCAAACCGGCCTTCTGAACACCAGCAGCTTCCCCGTCGCGCGCTGTACCACCTTGCCATCCTGCTTGCGCGTTTCCATCAGCATGGTCACGACGCCCCGGTCCGGCCTGGAGCTGGAAGGCTCGATGGCCTGAACGGTACTGGTGACCTGCAACACATCATCCGGATAACACGGGCTCGGCCAGCTCAATTGAATGTCGAGGCCAATGATCCCGCTCGCCAGTGGCACGCTGGCCACGAGCTGCTTCATCGTCAGTGCCGCCGTGTGCCAACCACTGGCCGCCAGCTTGCCAAACACACTCTCTTCAGCCCGTTCCGAGTCGAGATGGAAGGGTTGTGGGTCGTAATCCTGAGCAAAGGCCAGCATGGCCGCTGGCTCGACATGAACGCTGTCGCTTTGAAACACTTGACCAAGGCTCAGGTCATCTAGGTACAGTTTTTCCTGGGGAGAAGCGGTCATGGTGCAGTCCTCTGTGGGGCCACTAACGTTGACAAATCATTACATGATGAATGACATTCAAAATAATATTACGACCTTAATATTTCTTCGTAAAGCCCCCACTCTCTTCAGCGCCGAAACGTTCGCGGTAGAACCTGGGTGCCAGGCCCACGACCCGGCGAAACGCAACACGGAAACTTTCAACGGAGGCGAAGCCACAACGCTCGGCGATCAGTTCGCTGTTCAGGCTGGTGGTTTCCAGAAGTTCTCGTGCCCGGGCCATGCGGGTGTGCAGCAACCAGGCTTTGGGGGTCATGCCGGTTGCATCGCTGAAGCGACGCAGAAAGGTTCTCTCGCTCATCAGCGCCCGGGCGGCCAGTTGCCTGACTGACAATGCCTCCCCGGCGTGTTGGCGTGCCCACTCCAGCACGGACGACAAGTCATCGCGAGGGGCCTGGGCAACCGGCGCAGGGATGAACTGAGCCTGCCCTCCCGAGCGCTGCGGGGCCATCACCAGACGCCTGGCAACGGTATTGGCGACATGGGTGCCGAAGTCGCGGCCGACCAGATGCAGGCAGGCATCGATGCCTGCGGCGCTGCCGGCCGAGGTGATCAATTGACCACTGTCCACGTAGAGCACATCCGGGTCCACCTCGATGGCTGGAAAGCGCGCCTTCAATTCGTCGGTGTAGCGCCAATGGGTCGTGGCACGCTTGCCGTCCAGCAGGCCCGTGGCGGCGAGCACGAAAACGCCGGAACAGATGGACAGCAACCGCGCCCCGCGCCCATGCGCCGCCCGCAATGCCTGCAGCAGCGGCTCCGGCGGTGGTTCGTCCCGGTTTCTCCAGCCCGGAACAATGATGGTGCGCGCCTCGGCCAGGGCCTCGAGGCCCGAATCGGCGGTCACCTGAATGCCCCCCAGGGCGCGCATCGGTCCCTCGTCCACGGCAACGATGCAGTGGCGATACCAGGCAAAGTCGAACTCCGGACGCGGCAGGCCGAATATCTCCACAGAGATGCCAAATTCGAAGGTGCACAAGCCGTCGTAGGCCAGCACGGCCACCAGACCCGGGTCGTTATGCATTGGCGGAAAATTACCAGTTGATGTCGAGTACGCCACTGTAGCGCCATCCGCGCATTAACTACAGTGGTGCCACCTCCAACGACCGAGCGATCACCATGCCCAGCCTTGTCAGTGAAACTCCCGCCGCCACGCCTTCGGCTGCGCTGATGCACTTCAGCAACCGTCTGGCCTTTGAAACCGACTGCTCCGACGTTCATCACAGCCAGAAGGCCGGCGCAGTCGATTACGTCCTCGTGGATGTGCGCGGGCATGAAGCGTTCAGCGCTGGCCACGTGCCGGGCGCGATCAACATTTCTGTGCGCACGATGACGCGCGAACGCATGGCCGACTTTCCCGCTGACACCCTGTTCGTGGTGTATTGCGCAGGTCCTCATTGCAATGGCGTGCATCGCGCCGCGATCCGCCTGGCCAGTCTGGGCTATGCCGTGAAGGAAATGATCGGGGGCGTCACCGGCTGGCTCGACGAGGGCCTGTCCCTGATGGGCGGCAATGCGCCGCTGAATGCATCCGGCCAGGGCATTGCCTGCGCCTGCTAGGCCCCGACAGCGCGCGCATCACGGCGCACTGCCAGCGGCGTCACGCCGAAGCCACGCATGAACGCCTCACGCAAATGACGGCGGTCGCGAAAGCCGGTTTCCCGGGCGACCGTCTCCAGGGGGTGGCGACTCTGTTCGATCATCAACCGGGCCACCTCCAGGCGCAGGCCTTCGATGGCCTTGGCCGGGGACTGGCCGGTCTCTGCCGTGAACACCCGGGTGAACTGGCGCGGACTCAAATGCACGGTCTCGGCCAGCTCCTCGACGTTCAGCGGCCGCGCAAGGTTGCGTCGCACATACTCCAGGGCGCTCTGAACCCGATCCGACTTGGGTGCCAGCGCCAGCAGTTCGGAATGCTGGGACTGGCCGCCCGAACGCCGTTGGTGCATGACCAGCCTGTGCGCCACGGAACGCGCAATATCGACGCCCAGGTCCTTTTCCAGCATGCCCAGGGCCAGGTCCAGGCCCGCCGTCATGCCGGCAGACGTCCAGATCGGGCCGTCGATGATGTAGATGCGGTCGTCCTCCACCCGGATGTCCGGATACAGCCTTTGCAACGCCTGGGCATAGGCCCAATGGGTGGTCGCCCGACGGTCGGCCAGCAGCCCCGCCTCGGCCAGGACAAAACCGCCGGTGCAGATACCGGCGATGCGACGTGCCTGGACAGCAGCCCGTTTTGCGAAGGCCAGCACCTCAGGCGCAGCCGGCACCTGCAGTGGATTATTCACCCCAGTGAAAATCCAGGTTTGCGCAAGACCCGGCGTATCCAGCGCACGCGTCTCCATCAGCATCCCCAGGGACGAGCGCACCGTCCCACCGGCCGCCGAAAAATTCTCGATCGCATAAAAGGGCTCACCCACCACCAGATTGGCGAACTCGAAAACTGTCTGGGATGCCAATGACATCACCTGGAACCCGTCTGCCACGACAAAGCCGATGCGGTGCATGCTGCCCCCCTTTTTTTGGATGTCCTGAAAGACCACCATAAACGTCATTTAAGACATCGTCAAAGCGCTGCAAGATCTCTCCATCGCAACCCGAAACCTGGAGAACCCTCATGACGCATCAAGGCACAGCCCTCATCACTGGCGCATCCTCCGGCATTGGCGCCATCTACGCCGAACGTCTCGCCCGCCGTGGCTACGACCTGATCCTGGTGGCGCGCAACCGCGACCGCCTCAACGACCTGGCCCAACGCATCACCAGCGAAAGCGGACGCCTGGTGGAAGTATTCGACGCCGACCTCAACGATCGTGCCTCGCTGGCCAGGGTCGAGAACAAGCTCAAGGAGGACGCCAGCATCACCTTGCTGGTCAACAACGCAGGCATCGGCACCCATACAGCGCTGCTCGACAGCGATGTCGAACGGATGACGCGGATGATCGAACTGAACGTCACCGCCCTTACCCGCCTGACCTATGCCGCAGTACCGGGCTTCGTTGCCCGAGGTCGCGGCGCAATCATCAACATCTCGTCGGTCGTCAGCATCGCCCCGGAAAAACTCAACGGCGTCTATGGCGCCAGCAAGGCCTTCGTCACCGCCTTCAGCCAATCGCTGCACCGTGAACTCGCCGATAAAGGCATACGCGTCCAGGCCGTGCTGCCCGGCGCCACCGCTACCGACTTCTGGGCCATCGGCGGCCTGCCGATTGAACATCTGGACCCTGCCATCGTGATGTCTGCCGATGATCTGGTCGACGCGGCACTGATCGACTTCGATCGCGGCGAACTGATCTCCATTCCATCGCTGCACGCACTGGACGTCTGGCAAACCTACGAAAACGCTCGCCAGACCCTGTCGACACAGCTGTCGAGCAACGTGCCTGCCGCGCGCTATGGCAGCCACTGAACCCTGACCTGGAGTACTCGTCATGAAACTCACCCACAACACCGTTTTCATCACCGGCGGCACTTCAGGCATCGGTCGCGCACTGGCCGAGGCATTCCACCGGCGCGGCAACCAGGTGATCATCGCCGGCCGGCGCCAGGCCCTGCTCGAGGAGATCGCTCGCGCCAATCCGGGCATGGACACCGTCGAACTGGACATCACCGATCCGGCGCAGATCAAGGCCGTTGCCCAACACGTGATCAAGCGTCACCCGGATCTCAATGTAGTGATCAACAACGCCGGGATCATGCCGTTCGACAACGCCGCATCGGGTGAACTGGACGATGCCCAGGCCACCCACCTGCTGGCAACCAACGTGCTTGGGCCCGTGCGCATCAGTGCAGCCTTCGTCGAGCACCTCAAGACCCGGCCCGAGGCCTGGATCATCAACAACAGCTCGGTGCTCGCCTTCATCCCCCTGGCGGTCACCGCGCTGTACTCGGCGACCAAGGCGGCGATCCACTCCTATACCCTCTCGCAACGTTTCATGCTGCGCGAAACAACCGTGAAAGTACTGGAGATCTCCCCGCCCTGGGTCGACACCGACCTCATCCACAAAAGCGGCGACCCGCGCGCCATGCCGCTGGATGAGTTCATCGGCGAAACCATGGAAAAGCTGCAAGGCGACAGCGATGAAATCATTGTCGACCGCATCAACCCACTTCGCTCCAACCCCGGGCCCAACGAGTACGCATTGATCGCGCAATTCAATCAATCGGTCATCGACAACCCGATCCCGGTTGCCTGATCAACCGCCCCGACCGCTGCTGGCGCTCGGGGCCTTCTCTGCTGCGGCCGGGCTCGGGTATTCTCTTCGGCAACGCGTGGGACAACCCACCCGAATCTTACCTGGGAGCCGATCATGGCAATCTCGCTCATCCTCGGCATGCTGGTGGGCGCTGTACTGGGCCTGACAGGCGCCGGTGGCGGCATACTGGCCGTGCCGGTGCTGGTGGCCGGCATGGGCTGGACCATGCAGCAGGCGGCGCCGGTGGCATTGGTTGCAGTCGTCGGTAGCGCCGTGCTCGGCGCGCTGGAAGGCTTGCGCAAAAAACTGGTGCGCTACCGCGCCGCGATGCTGATGGCGCTCAGCGGCGTGCCGTTTACCCTGGTGGGCCTGCACGTTGCGCAGGTCACCCCGCAGCGCTGGTTGATGGGGATATTCGGCCTCGTCATGTTATTCGTGGGCCTGCGCCTGCTGTTGCAGAAACAGGACTCGGCGGCCATGAACATTGAAACGACCATGCGCATTGCGCGCATCGACCCGCAAACCGGGCGATTCCAGTGGTGCCTGGGCACCGGACTGCTGCTGGGCAGCATCGGCGCCCTGACCGGATTCCTGACGGGGTTGCTGGGGGTGGGCGGCGGTTTCGTCATTGTGCCGCTGCTGCGCCGGTACACCAATGTCTCGATGCACGGCGTCGTGGCCACGTCCCTGATGGTGATTGCGCTGGTGGGCACCGGCGGCATCGTGGTAGCGCTGGTTCATGGCGCGGTGATGCCCGTCAAGGCCACGGTGCTGTTTGCCTTGACCACGGCCATGGGCATGGCCGCCGGACGCCAACTGGCCGGCCGTCTTTCAGGGCGCCATGTGCAGCGGGGTTTTGCTGCGGTGCTGATCGTCGTGGCGCTGGGCTTGGTGACCCGGGCGCTCCTTGCCCCGGTAATCGGGTAGCTTCCGGAGCTACCCTTGGAGGTGCCTCGGCAGTGGGGGGCGCGTCATGCCTCTTTTCAACCAAACCGAAACACAGAGTCCGCTCTTCTTTATCTCATCCGAAAAACTCAATCGGATGGTTGCGCCCGTACGATCGGCTATCGCCTTGACGATGGACAAACCCAGTCCGGAGCCTGCCTCATCGCTTCCCAAACTGCGGTAAAACGGATCGAACACCCGTATTTGTTCTTCTGCGCTGATACCCGGGCCTGTGTCCTTGACTTGAAGGATCACGGTCTCCTGCGCCACCTCGACCGTCAGGTCGACTCGCCCACCAAAGGGGGTGTAACGGATAGCGTTGTCGACCAGATTCCTGACCAAGATCAACAGATCCATTTCATTGATAATGACCTGTACGTCGTCGACGCTTTCAACACCGATATCGATGCACTTGCTCTCTGCCAGCGGCAGCACGTCCTCCAGCACCCGTCGATACACTGCAAGAACTGAAACCGATGCCTGTGATCGTTCCGCGCTCGACTGGGCAGCGGCCAGGGCCAGCAATTGATCGATCAGCTTTCTGCTGCGTTCTATTCCCCGGGACAGCGACGATAAACGCGCATGGGCCGGCGCCGACATTTCTGTGGCCGACAGTCGCTCGGCTTGCAATGACAGGGCCGTCATGGGAGAGCGCAATTCGTGGGCTGCGTCGGCGATGAAGCGACGCTGGGCTTCCATGGACTGCGCGACGCGCGTCAGCAATCGATTGATGGCCACCACGAAAGGTCGAATCTCGGTCGGCAAATGGTTTTCGTCGATAGGGTGCAGCGCCTGCTGGTCGCGCTGATCGATTTCGTCCGAGAGGGTTGCTATGGGGCGGAACAGTTTGCGCACCAGATCGCCCACCACCAGCAACAGCACCGGAAACAGGATGAGAAACGGCAACAGACTGCGCCAGGCACTCTCACGCGCCTCCTTGTCTCGCACATCGGCTTCCTGGGCAACAACGATGCGTTCGCCACGGACCGTGGTTCTGACCAGCACACGAAAATTTTCACCAGCAATGTTCAGGGTCGACAAGCCATCGGTCAGGGTGGTGGGGAACGGCAGCGGTATCGTTGCATCGTCATTGCCGAGCGCTTTGCTGCTGTCGGTCAGGTATTGCACGATAACCCTGGACTCTTCGTCGTCACCCGCGACCTGTTCCGCTGCAGGATAGTGCAGGGTCATCTGCTGCCGATCAAAAAGGACGGCCACTTGACGCAAGCTCTCGTCCTGCATTTCGTGCGCCTCGCCAAGGGCAGAGACGAAAGCGAAAACACCGGCCAGCACCGCCACGATCAGGATGGCCAGCGACAGCGTTACAGACAGGCGGAACTGTACCGAGTCACTCAGGCGCTTTTTGAAACCATCCATCCCATTCCCCTGACGTTCTTGATGACATGGTTCCCCAATTTCCGCCGCAGTGCGTGAATCAGAAACTCCACCGCGTTGCTTTCCACTTCATTGCCCCAGCCGTAAATGCGGTCTTCAAGTTCGCTGCGCGAAAGAATGGCGCCAGGCCTGATCAACAGGGCCTGCAGCAGGGCGAACTCGCGGCTGGAGAGCTGAACATCGGCTGTTTCGGCGGTGGTGGCTTGTTTGGATACCAGATCCAGCGACACCACGCCGTTGTCCAGCAATGACTGGGCGCTGCCGCCTTTGCGGCGCAACACGGCGCGCATGCGGGCCAACAGCTCCGCCATGGCGAAGGGTTTGAGCAAGAAGTCGTCAGCGCCGCCGTCGAGGCCGCGCAGGCGATCATCGAGGCCATCTCTTGCGGTGATGATCAGCAGCGGCACCGGGTTGTTACGGTCGCGAATGTCATCGAGCACATCGAGCCCGTCCTTGCCGGGTAACCCCAGATCCAGCAGCACCAGGTCGTAAGCTTGGGTGTCCAGCGCCGCAAGGGCGGTGAGTCCGTTCTTCACCCAGTCTGTGGCGTAGCTCGCATCGTTCAGTGCGCCCTGGATGGCTTCACCAATCATCGGGTCATCTTCGACCAGCAAAATCCGCATGTCCCGCTCCGGCTCATATTCATCAATACAGGCGCGGCGGCCATGACCGTCGCGCCTGTATTGAAGCACCTGAACCGGCGTTTGTCCGCCACCGGATCAACCCGATGTGCGGCCGCAGGTCATTGCTTGCCCTTCATCAAATCGAAGGCTTTCAACAGATCATCCATTGCCGCCTTGCAATCGCTCTGCTTCGGCGTGCTGGCGCGCAGTTCATCGAGTGCCCGGTCAATGGCCTTGTCCAGAACATGCCAGTCACTGGCGGCGCGGGGCTTGATGCCGGCTTCGGCAGAGTCCCAGGACGTTTCCAGATCCTTGATGCGGGTTTTCGCCCCGGGCAGGTCGCCTTTATCGACGAGTGCGGCGACATCGGCGGCGATGGTACGGAACTCGGACAGATCACCGAGCTTCGAGCCGGACTGGGCGGGTGCGCTCATCGAGGTGGTCGGCGCGCCAGCACCGGGTTTGTCAGCAGGTTTCGAGCAGCCGGCGGCGACGCTGAGCAAACAGATCGACGAGACGATGGCGACGTGGCGAATGATAGTTTGAAGTGGACGCATGACGATTCCATGATGGGCTTTTGAAGGGTTACTGAGTGACGGCTTTACGGTTGCCGACACTGATTTGCGCGACCGCAACCAGAATAACGATGACACTCAGGAAGATGGCGCTGGTCCAGGTGGCGCCCATGCCCAGGCCTCCGTAGGTTTTGGCCTGGGTCAGCAAATCGCCGAGGGAGGCGCCAAACGGACGGGTAAGGATGTAGGCGATCCAGAAAGTCAGCACCACATTGCCGCCCAGGCGCCAGGCCACCAGGGTCGCGGCGATCAGCGCACCGAAAATGACGGCACCGAGAGTGAAGCCAAGGCCCAGTGCTTCGGTGGCCAGGTCGCCCGCCGCAGTGCCGAGAGCAAAGGTGCAGAGTACGGTCGCCCAGTAAAACAGCTCCCGTCGTGGGGTGACGATTTCGCGGATCGACAGGTTGTGCTCCAACCGATACCAGACCAGAAAGTTGATCGCCAGCAGAACGGAAAAGACCGCCGTGCTGGTGTACAGGCTGATGTCGAGCATGTCGGTCATGATGTCGGTGATCTGGGTCCCGACGATGCTCACCAGCACCACGGTCAACCAGTAAATCCAGGGTGTATAGGCCTTGGTGCGCAGTTGAAAGCACAACGCGAGCACCAGCAGGACGGCCATGCCGATGCTGGTCCAACCGGCACCGAAACCGGCATCCACGGCCAGAAAGTCCGCACCGGTTTCACCCACAGTCGTAGATAGAATCTTGATAATCCAGAATGACAGTGTCACTTCGGGTACTTTGTTGAGCCATCCGGCTTTTTCGGGATTCATGTGCGGGTAGCCTCTCCTGAGTTGAGCTGCGCTGAACTGGCGCAGCGGAGAAGATACCCAGCGAAACTTAGCTGAGACTGAGGGACTGTGATGCGATCGATGCCAATGGCATTGCCAGTCCGTTTTGTACAGAATACCGAGCCCGAGCGGACCCTTCACTGACTGCCCCTGCCCCGAGATCTCCATGCCTTCATTTCCCGCCTCCTTCTTTCGTCGCCCCACCGAACGTGAGGCCCGACCATGACCGGCGCCATGGTCGAGCTGGTGCAGACCGACCCCGAGCAGGCCGAACTGATCCGCAACCTGTACCAGTTCTATGCCTACGAGTCCTCGGACTGGGAACAGGAAGACGTGGAAGTCGATGGCCGCTTCTACATCCACGATGCCCATCTGGCGCGCTATTGGCGCGAGCCCCAGTGGAGCGCCAACCTGATCCTGGTCGACGGCTTCATTGCCGGCTTCCTGCTGATCGAGCAAAGCGAGTTGCCGGGGCTTGAGGCTCTGGAGCTGGCGGACCTGTTCATCCTGAAGAAGTACCGCCGCCTGGGCATCGGCCGGGCCCTGGCCACGCAAGTGTTGATGAGCGGGGAGCATGCCTGGCTGGTGCGCTTCTACCAGCAGGATGAAACGGCCGGCGCCTTCTGGCGTGCAGTGCTGGACGACCTGCCCCGGCCGGTGAATGCCATCGAGCCGGATGACGATGGGCAGCTCCTGACCTTCCTGGTGACACCGACGACCCACTGAGTGCGCCCAGGGTTGTGCGAGCGGATCAATAAACTGTCATTTTTGATCATTGAGCCTGGGTACTTCGAGTCGTATTTTCTGTTCTCAGAACAACAATCCAAAGGAAGAGACGATGACCGAACTGAATCTGCAAGCCCAGGCCGCCGCTTCGCTGCAACGCTGGCACGCCATGGTCGACCAGCGCGACCTCAGCGCGCTGCCCGAACTCCTGGCGCCGAACGTGGTGTTCCGCTCCCCCATGGCCCACACCCCTTACCCGGGCCCGGCGGTGGTCTCGACCCTGCTCAATACAGTGCTCCAGGTCTTCGTCGACTTCACCTACCACCGTCAGTTGGCCACCGCCGATGGCCTGAGCGTGGTGCTGGAATTCAGCGCCCGGGTCGATGGGCGTGAACTCAAGGGCATCGACATGATTCGGTTCGACGAGCAGGGCAAGATTGTCGACTTCGAGGTCATGGTTCGTCCAATGAGTGGCTTGCAGGCGCTTGGTGAAGAGATGGGGCGGCGTTTGGGTAGCTATCTGGCCGCCGCCAAAGGCTAGTGGCCACAGGCCACTTATTTCTCAAGTACGCCCCCGCCATGCCGATAACTCCTGTCAGGCCTTGGCACTCTTCCTGCTTCTGAACAGGCCGACCCGCTTCAAAACGGCGCCCACGCTCAGGGGCGCCAGTTGTGCGCTTTATTCTTTCTCAATCACATGGAGTAAGAGTGAATGGCCTTCCCCCCGCGCTTTCTTGACCACTACCGCAAAGCCGACGGAATCATGCTCGGTTTGATCTGGCTGATGTTCCTCTTCTCCCTGGGCCTGGCTCTCTGGCATGACACCCTTGCCCAGGCGCTGGTGGTCGGCGGGGGCACGAGCCTGCTGCTGACGATGTTGTATCGCGCCATGGGCGGCACGCGGTTGATGCGTTGCTGCCTGGCCGTTGGCCTGATGCTGATGGCCGCCCTGCACATCAACCAGGCCGAGGGTGTGATCGAATCCCACTTCGGTATCTTCGCCCTGCTGGCGGTGCTGACTTTTTATCGGGACTGGCTGCCGATTCTGGTCGCTGCGGCAACCATCGCGGTGCATCACGTGGTGTTCCATGCCCTGCAACACCAGGGCTTCCCCGTCTACGTCATGGCCCACCACGGTGGCTGGCCGATGGTATTCGTGCATGCCTTCTATGTGGTCATGGAGACGGCCGCCCTGCTCTATCTTGCCGTGCACAGCCAGGCCGATGCCGTCGAGAGCCAGGACATGCTGGACAAGATGCTCACCGCCACCTCCCAGCTCACCAGCAATGCCGGCGAGGGCGAAACGACCAGGGTGCACGTGTCGCTGGCCGATCGCTTCGACCGACTCCTGCTGCAAATCACTACCCTGGTGGACGGCGTCGCACGGGACTCCCACGGCCTGGGTGAACTGAGCCAGGAACTGGCCGTGACCAGCAACACGCTGGAGCAAGGAGCAAGGAACCAGTTGACGGAAATTGCCCAGGTGACCGGTTCAATGCAGCGCATGGGCGATGCGATGGGCCACATTGCGGTGCATGTCGAGCATGCCGCCGAACATGCCGGCCAGGCCAGCGCGCAAATTACCCGAGGACAGGAAAGCGTGAACCGGGCCCAGCACGAAATCACTCAACTGGCGTCGCGCCTGCAGGGTACCAACGAGACCGTGCAGGTGCTGGCGACCCAGGCCGAACAGATCGGCAACGTGCTGGAAGTCATCCGCAGCATCGCCGAACAGACCAACCTGCTGGCCCTCAACGCGGCCATTGAAGCGGCCCGGGCTGGCGATCAGGGTCGCGGCTTTGCCGTGGTGGCCGATGAAGTGCGCAGCCTTGCCCAGCGCACCGCTGTCTCGACCAAGGAAATCAAAACCATCATCGACGCCTTGCAGCACGGCAGCCGCAAGGCCGCCGAGGCCATGCACGACAGCCGCGCGGGGGTTGAGCGCTGTGTCGAAGACAGTCGCCAGGCGGCCACGATGTTGCAGGCCGTGGGTGCCGATATTGCACACATCGATGAACTCAACGGACGCATCGTCTGCACCACCCGCGAACAGTCCACGGCAAGCCTGGAAATCGTCGAGCGCTTGCAGTCGGTGCAGGCCATCGCGCAAACCACGGCAGGCGATGTCGGCACCCTGGCACTGCACAGCCGGCAATTGCCTTCCATCGCCACGCGCCTGGAAGCGCTGGGGCGAACCTTTCACCAATGATTGCGGTTAGCTGTCGACCGGCCACTCAGCGTTCGACGAGAAATATCTGCGACGGCAACTTGAAGCCGCGCAGCTTGAGCAATGCCAAGGGCCCCGCCCCCAGTTCGGTGCGCAGATGCCAGGTCAGGCCCAGGCCATCCGGGGCCTTGAGCACTAGGCGGTAGCGGCTGTCGGCGTCGTCCAGCGGAGTGACCTGCGCTTGTTCCAACAGACGAATCAAACCCCAGGTGCCCTGGTAGTCGCCGAACAGGCGCGCGCCAGCGCGTACGCTGGTCCAGGTCAGGCTGGTGCCCGGATGTTCGCTGAAGCCCGGCCAGCTGAAGCGCTGCCAGCGTTCCTTCTGTTTGTAGTAGTGGAGTTTTTCGCCATTGAGGATGAAGGTGGTGTCCACCACATCACGCACCGCCTTGCCGCGCAGTTCGAAGCTCAGGCCCATGCCGCCGTCGGTGTAGAGCACATCGGCCAGGTGGCTGAGCTGGTTGATGGCGCTGAGAAACTGCGGGTTGAAGCGCAGGCCTTGGCTGTGCCGAGGGTCGGCCACCCAGCGGTCGCCTTCCTTGTGCAATACGCCGCCCAGTTGCTGCTGCAGAAACTGCTCGATGCGCCCGGAATCGGCGCGGATCATCTGCCCCAGCATCGGCAGCGAAGCGTCGCTCGGAGTAGCAGCGAACGGGTAGCGGCTGGCGAACGCACTGTGCCAGAGGCTGACGATCGCCCGCTGCCACTGACGGTTGAGGCTCGCCGCCGAGGGTTGCAGAACCCGTTGCCAGGCCTGCTCCAGCGGCTGCACGAAGAGGGTTTGACCGATCCCTCCCCACTCCGCGCCGAGGCTGGCGGCGAGCAGGTTGCCGTAGGCCTGGGTTTCGGTGAGGTCGACGTTCTTGCCCTGGAACACCGTCTGTGCCAGAGCCTGGGTCATGGCTGCGGGTCGGGGGCAGTGCTCACTTGTTGCAGGGTCAGGCGCACGCGGGTGACCTGGGTGAGGAAGGCTTGCAGGCTCAGGCGCTCATTGCCATTGTCGGTACCCAGGAGGGCCAACAACGGGCCGAAGGTGGTGTCCAGTGGGCCGCTTGGGCCCTGCACCTGTTGGGGACATGACCGCGACCACTGTGGTCGCCGCAATCACCGAGAGCCAGAAAGTTTGCCGGTCACTACCAGCGGCCATCCCCAACCACTCCGGGTGAAACCAGACCAGTGCCCCCAGGACCAGTGCGGTCAGCAACAGCCCCCCAAAAAGAACCCCACCTACCCCTACCGAGCGTCGAAACTGCATGCCAGACTCCTAGTTCGAAAGCGATGGCACCGGCGTCACCACCGTGCTCCAGAGCCCCGCCTCAACGGCGCCGCCCCCACTGAAAATGAATTGCGGCCCGTTACCGGACTGAATGGTTTGCGTCGCAGCGGCGATGGCCAGCCATGGCGAGGCTTGGCCTGGATGCCCCAACGTCGCATCCAGGTTGCAAAAACCCTGCTTGGGCTTGGCCGGCAGTGACAGTTCGGCCAGTACGGTGTTCATCGCCGCATCCTGTTGCGCAGCGACTCCCACCCGCCAGACGTGCTGGATGGCTGGCGCTTCCAACGGCACCCAGTCCAGGGCTTGCCGTGCCCCATAGAGCAATGCCTCAGCGCTCGGTCCACGCGCCGGCTCCGGACGGTGGAGGTAGGCAACCGCCGGCAGGATGGTCTGCGTCAGACGGTTGCCGAACAGCAGTCCCACCGCTGCCTCGGCCCTGCCTTCGGGCTGCTCCGGGGCGAATTGCACCGCCACCACCAGCAATAACGCCTGATCGTCAATGCGCTGGTCGAGCCACTGGTCTACTGCAGCCAGGCCAAGCCCTTCGACGGATACGGTTTTCTGGCGGATACCCGACTCTTTCCACACCTTTTGCCACATCAGGTGCACTTGGCTCGTGTGCAGATGGCTATCAACCTCCAGCAATAAGGCCAAGGGCGTATCGTCAGGCAGATGCGCCAAGGTTGGCGCCAGGTCGGCGAGCACTTGTGTCAAGACTCCTAGCAGCATTAACTCCGGGTCTTCATCCGTATCGCCGGGTAATTGGCTATGACGCAGAATTCGTGCACCCAACCGCGAAGACTGAGCTGTTAGCGCCTCAGTCCCCTCGAGCAAGGCCGCCAGCTGTGCAGTGGGCTGTTGCCCTGGCTCTCGAAGGGGGGTGTACAAACTCACGCTCAACACTTGCTGGGATCGCCGCCCCCGACGCATTCTGCAAATCAAATCCTCCTCGCGGCCTTGATCCCAACCGTCGGCTGCGCCTTGCCGGCCGATGTACAGCAACAAACGCCCGAAACCCAGCACGCACCAACCCGGCAGCGGTATGCCCAGAGCCGGGCCCCAGAAGTTAACCGGTTGCCGATGCAGTGCTTGCTCGTCGAACAACAACGTTGAACGAGCCCCATGAAAGAC
>NZ_VXCP01000044.1 GCF_011355085.1 Pseudomonas akapageensis
GTGGGAATGCCGTGCCAGACGCTCTGCGTCGACCTTCAAGAGCGCTTTGCGGCGCGTCTCTGTATGCATTCCCACGCGGAGCGTGGGAATGAGGAGTTGTACGGGCCGGCAACACGGTCGGCATAGCCGCTGCCGCCAGGCTGCGCTCACGCTCGTTAGCGGGCGCAAGATCTCAAGTCCGCCGGAGGAGCCCCTACGGGACTCCAGCGCAGCCTGGCGGCAGCGGCTACAGGGATCCGTGCCAGCCGCGAATCCGTGAACGTCCGTGTTGGGTCGTTCTCTGCCGGTCATGGCCACGCATCGTGATAGTCAAATCCGATGCAAATGACTGGTCAGGTCGAATGCAAATGGGTGGGCAAATCTGTGCAATTATCCACGAGGCCCATGTGGCCTCGAACTCCCATATTGGCGCCCGTCCATAGGCGGCATTTCTGGTGTTCAGCTCCCCGGACTTTGCCGCTGACAATCCGTAGCGATTATCTCTGCGAAACCGCCCGGAGATCATCTGGAGTGGAAGTACGGCATCAAGCTGCCGTTTGCTTCGTTCGACCGAACACAACCAGTCCCCGGAAGCCCGGACAATAAGAGTAACCTAGGGTCGAACCGGTGGGCGGCAAGTTGAATCATTCGCGCATTTTTTTGTAGAGAGTGGTTCGCGAGATACCCAGTTGGCTAGCTGTTGCCGAGATATTGCCGTTATTGCGTGCCAGGGATTCTCGAATGGTTTCTCGCTCCTGGCGGCGCAATGGGGACTGGAGAGTCGGCCCATTGCCTGAGACTTTGGCTAGTTTGGCCTGCATGTCTGGAGAAAAATGTTTCATTGATATTTCAGGCTCCGGACCGCTCAGGATGCAGCCGACTTTCAGGGCTTGCTGCAGTTCGCGAACGTTTCCTGGCCAGCTATAGGCAAGCAGCTTGCCGAGGGTCTCCGGGGATATCGTCTTTGGCTCATCCGGGGAAAGCTGTGAAAGCAGGCTCTCGATCAGGCCCTGGATATTGAGCCTGGTTCGGACGGGCGGGAGGACCACTCGCAACCCGTTGATTCGGTAGAAAAGATCCTCGCGGAACTGGTCGTTTCTAACCAACACTTCAAGATCGCGGTGGGAGGCACTTATCAGCCGTATGTTCAACTGAACATCACGGTTATCACCCAGTCGGGTCAGCTTGCGCTCCTGCAAGACTCTCAAGAAACGCGTTTGCAGCTCCATCGGCATATCACCGATTTCATCGAGAAACAGGGTGCCCCCGTTGGCCGCCTCGATCTTGCCCATCGCGCCGCCCTTGCGCCCCCCGGTGAAGGCACCCTCGACATAGCCGAACAGTTCCGCTTCGATCAGGTTCGAGGGGATCGCAGAGCAATTGATGGCGACAAAAGGGCTATCGGCGGCGAGGCTTTCGTGGAGCGATTTGGCGAATACTTCCTTGCCAGTTCCGGTCTCGCCCTGAACAAGGATGGGAACTTCCCCGACAAACCCTCGTCTGGATATATCGAATGCATTGTCGAGGGAGGCTTCGTTGAACGGCGAAGGACCCGTTTTCGGTGTTGAATGAGGGGGTTCGGCCGCTCGATAGACTATCCCGACTGAGTTTTCCGAACCTTGCAGGCGTGCATAGATCCGGCGTCCGGAGGAGAGCGAGATTTCGTGCACCTCGCCTGGAAATCGTTGCAGGTTACTGAGCTCACGCCGCCCTTGCGAACCGAGCAGCGCTTCCAGGGAAATGGCCAACCTCGAGTGCTCCTCCAGGCTGAGCCCTAGCAGGCTTCTGGCACTACGATTGGCGTGGAGGAGATACCCTTGCGGATCGATGGCGATGATGCCTTCCAGTGGTGTACCGATAAGGCGAGGATCCGCATGGACGTGCAGCAGCGAGCAATCCGGCAGATCCTCGTAAAGGCGATTCTCAACGCTGATCGCCGTGAAATTGATGCGGTCCTGGAGCCACAACGACGGCTGCATATCGATGCCAGAGACATTCAATACGGCGATCAATTGTCCGTCGGGGGTGCGAATGGGGGCGGCGGCACAGAAGAAGCGATCAAGTTCGCCGAGGTAGTGCTGGCTGCCGCTTACAGTAAACGGGCGGGCGTCCTTGAGGACACAGCTGGGCGCCGTTGGACCTAACTCCATTTCGCTGAGGCCCCGTCCGGTGACGAGTGTCTTCAATTCGACAGCGGTCGCCGATTCAGCGTTTCGCTCGTGCACGATGACCCCGGTTCGATTCATGCAAAGGAGGGTCCAGCGAGGATCCATGAGCGATTGCCAGAGCAACTGCATCTCAGGCGTTACATGTTGGATCAGTTGCTGGTTTTCCTCCTGGGTGTCCAGTCTTTGTTGCCTGGCGGGTCGAAAGCGGTGAAGCCGACGACTCTGAGGCGTGAGGCCAACTTGCCTTGAGCGTTCCCAGGAGTTCGCAAGTTCGACCGGAATCAGCCCAGCAGGCAGCGTGCCTCCTTCTGAAAACAGCTCACGGGCCTTACGCAGCGCCTGAGGGGGGGCGGAGATGACCGACATCAAATACCTCGTATGTCTCTTGTAGTTCCATGCCATTCGCCGGCGAGGCAAGCCCTTTTATATGGCGCCTCCAAGGAGAGAAAGCAGTTTTTGCCGAAGACAGATGAGTACATTTTTTTTTACCTGCAGGCAAGAAAGTCGGGAGGAGCGGTTGAGCTCTATTTCGATGAAACCTATCAGTATTTTCTCGACGGGCGTGCAGGAACTGGACAGTGGTTTTTCGAGCTGTGCACAAGACGGACACGCAAATGATTAGAGCTGAGGTGAAAAGCCTTCAATAACAAATAGATATGGTTTTGGCATAGTCGTTGCTCATCTCTTGTCGAACCGAATGGAGCCCTATCCGTTCAGCATCTGACGACAACAGAGAGACAACAATGAGTCAGGTTTCAAAAACGATATCCAGCCTGCTGGCTGGCATGCCGAGCACCGATTTCCCGCTATCCATCGCTGGCCATCTGGTGCAGACCCCGCAACGCGGTGAAGTCATCAACCCTGCTACCGGCGAGATCCTGGTGGACTACCCAATGGCAGGCCGCCAGGAACTGGAAGTGGCAGTGCAAGGAGCCAGGGCCGCATTCGCTTCCTGGAGAGACACGCCGTGGGAATTCCGTCAGGCCAAGCTTGTCGAGCTGGCAGACCTGATTGCCGCGCATCAGGAGCATTTCATCCGCCTGCTGACGCTGGAGCAAGGTAAGGCACGCGCTGGTGCCGAGTGGGAAATAGGTGGCTGCATCCATTGGCTACGCGAAGTCGCCCGGCAGACGCTTCCTCAGTCGTTGGCAAGTGGGGAGGGGCAGGGGCAAGTGCTGTGTCGGCACGTTCCATTGGGGGTCGTTGGCGCTATCACCCCATGGAACTTCCCCCTGCTACTGGCGGTATGGAAAATTGCTCCGGCATTGCTGACAGGCAATACCATGGTCGTCAAACCATCGCCTTATACGCCCCTTTGCACACTCTGGTTTGGTGAGCTGGCCCAGCGCGTCTTGCCGCCAGGCGTGCTGAACATCGTCGCCGGAGGAAACGAGATCGGCCAGTGGCTGACCGAACACCCCGACGTCAGCAAGATCGCTTTCACAGGCTCTACGGCAACTGGCAGCCGCGTCATGCAGACCGCGGCTGGCAATCTCAAGCGCGTGACCCTGGAGCTAGGCGGCAACGATCCGGCCATCGTTCTTCCGGATGTCGATCCGAAAAGCATCGCGGAAAAGTTGTTCTGGGCCTCTTTCCAGAACAGCGCCCAGTTCTGTGTGGCGACCAAGCGGCTGTTCATCCACGAGTCGATCTATGACGAAGTGGCCGAGGCGCTTTGCGATTACGCGGCAAGCATCAAGATCGGCAATGGCCTGGAGGCCGACACCCAGCTTGGACCGCTGCAGAACAAGATGCAGTACGACAAGGTGTGCGATCTGATCGAAGATACCCGCCGCGCCGGTTTGCGTTTCCTGGCAGGCGGTACGGTCGAACCCGGCAAAGGCTATTTCATTCCCATTACGCTGGTCGACAACCCCACGGACGACGCGCGCTGCGTGGTCGAGGAAGCCTTCGGTCCAGTCCTGCCGCTGCTGAAATACTGCGATGTCGAAGAAGTTATCGAGCGCGCGAACAATACTGAGTATGGCCTTGCCGCTTCTGTCTGGGGACGTGATCTGGTGCAGGCTCAGGCGATTGCCCAGCGCCTGGAAGCCGGAACGGTATGGATCAACCAGGTTCACCAGTTCTCTCCGCACATCGCCTTCGGAGGCCACAAGCAGTCGGGGCTCGGTATCGAGAACGCGCTCGAAGGACTGGGCGAGTACACCAACCTGCAAACCATCATGGGGTGCTCGCTATAGGTGATCCGCTGACATTTTCCATCCACGACAAGAACAACAGGAGGTAAAGCGATGGTTTCACTGAAAGCTGCAGTGGTCCGCGAGAAGGCCGGGCCATTCAGGATTGAACGGGTGGACCTTGAGGGGCCGCGAGACGATGAGGTATTGGTGGAAGTGATTGCCACCGGCATCTGCCATACGGATCTGGTGGTGCGTGACCAATACTATCCAGTGCCGCTGCCGGCGGTGCTGGGCCATGAAGGCGCCGGCATCGTACGTAAAGTCGGTAGCCGGGTAACCAAGGTGAGCCCGGGCGATCACGTAGTGATGACCTTCGCCAGCTGTGGCGAATGCCACAACTGCCAGAAGGGGCTCAACGGTTATTGCAACGACCTATATGGTCTCAACTTCAGCGGCCGCCGAAGCGACGGTTCAACGCCTTACTGCGATGAGCAAGGCCATCCGATCAGTGGCTGCTTTTTCAGCCAGTCGTCTTTCGGTGAGTTGGCCATTGCCTCGCCGCATAACCTGGTGAAAGTTCCCAAGGATGTGCCGCTGGAAATCCTCGGGCCTCTTGGTTGCGGCGTCCAGACGGGAGCCGGGGCTGTCATCAATGCGTTGAAACCGGGCGCAGGCAGCAGCATCGCCATATTCGGTAGCGGTTCCGTCGGCCTGGCTGCTGTCATGGCGGCCAGGCTGGTGGGTTGCACGACCATCATTGCCGTGGACATGAACCAGGCCCGTCTGGACCTCGCCCTGGAGCTGGGGGCGACCCACGCGATCAACGCGAAAGAGCAGGAGCCCGTCGAGGCCATCAAGGCGCTGACCGCGGAGGAGGGTGTGCAGTATTCGCTTGAATGCACTGCCCTGCCCAAGGTGCTGCGGCAGGCTGTCGAGTCACTGCGCCAAACCGGTGTCTGCGGCCTGATTGGGGCGGCCGCATTGGGAACCGAAGTTCAGCTCGACATGAACAGCATTCTGTTCGGTCGAACGCTGCGCGGCATCATCGAAGGCGACAGTGTTCCCGACATCTTCATCCCGCAGTTGATCGAGCTCTGGCGACAAGGGGCGTTCCCCTTCGACCGATTGATCTCGTTCTATCCCTTCGAAGAAATAAATCAGGCCGTCCAGGACTCCGAACAGGGCAAAGTCCTGAAAGCTGTCGTGCGGTTGAAAGGTTGAGGCGGGAGATTGCAATGAAAGCAGTATTGAGCACGCTCAGCGATCGGGCAGCCAAGCGTTTTGCTGATCAGACCGCATTGATCGTCGGCGAGAAGGAACTGAGTTTCAACGAGATAGATGCCCTTGCCGCGAGCTTCGCGGGAGGGTTGCGCAAATATGGGGTTCAGCGCGGGCAGGTGGTGATCCTGCATCTGCCCAATGGCTGGGAATGGATAGTCGGCTATTACGCCATTGCGCGCCTGGGCGCTGTGGTCGTTCCAGCCAATTTCCTCCTCAGCATCGAAGAAATCGCCTATATCGCCGCCGACAGCGAGGCCATCGCGGTGATTGCCCCGCGTGACCGCTGCGTAGCGCTGAGCCAGGTATTGGCCGATGCTGGCGCCCGTGAACCTGATCTGCTCATCGCTCTGTCTCCTGCCGTTGAAACCGACCAGGAGGCAAGTAGCTATCCGGACTTCGACAGCTTGCTGCGCGAAGTCGCGGTGCCTCCAGCCGAGGTAGAGCCGGATGACCTGTTTACCATTGCCTACACCTCGGGAACGACCGGTAATCCCAAGGGCGCCATGTTGACTCACCGCAACGTGTTCATGAGCACGGCGCTAACCGCTACCGTGCACGTGCGCCGCCCCGGCGAGCGGGTCGTCAGTGCTTTGCCTTTCCCGCATGTCTACGGAAACGTGGTGATGAATGCCTGCTTCCTGGTGGGGATGACGCTCATTTCTACCGATCGCTTCGATGCGGATTGGGCGCTGCAGAGCATCGAGCGCTACAAGGCGACTCTCTTCGAGGGGGTGCCGACGATGTTCTACTACATGCTGATGCACCCCAGCCTGCCACGCACGGACCTGCGTTCGCTGACCCGGTGCACGGTAGGCGGCCAGACCATGCCACTGGCGAAGATCGAGGCCATTACCAAGGTTCTGGGCTGTCCGTTGCTTGAGCTATGGGGCATGACGGAAGTCGCCGGTCCCGTGATTTCTCACTCACCCTATCTTCCTGCCCAGCATGGCGCGGTCGGCCTGCCGTTCCCAGGTGTTGAAATGAAGATCGTTGCTACTGACGATTCCTTGCGCACATTGGGCATAGACGAGTCAGGCGAGTTGGTGGTTCGGGGGCCGACCGTCATGCGCGGGTACCTCGGCAATGCGGAGGCGACGGCGTCCAGCTTGCTCGAGGGTGGCTGGTTGCGTACTGGTGATATCGCGCAGATCGATGCCGAAGGCTACGTCCATATCCTGGACCGCCTGAAGGACATGATCATTACCGCGGGCTACAAGATATTTCCCGCCGAGCTGGAGCAGGTACTGGCTGGCCATCCCGCCGTAGCGATGGTGGCCGTTGCCCCGGTGAAGGATGAACTCAAGGGGGAGCTGGCCAAGGCGTTCATCGTGCTCAACCCGGGCTTTCGGGCCACCGAGGGAGAAATCATCGAATATTGCCGCAAGCAACTGGCCAGCTACAAAGTCCCCCGTAGTGTCGCGTTTGTCGATTCCCTGCCGAGAACCAGCACCGGGAAAATCCTGAGACGCGAATTGCGCAGTTGATCAACTGAAATAACGACTTGCCGAGTTCGAGCATTGCTGACAAGTAATGCTCGCACTGAGTGTTTTCCGAAAAATCTGTTTTCGCGGCGGGTGGAAGGCGTTTAAAAATATTTTGGAAGTTGAAAATGGCAAGACATTTTCAATGGATTGAAAGTTGTTTGGGTTCAACGTTTGGTAGCTGTTGTTGCAAATACAAAAACAAAATGAGACCACGATGAAGAATAAAAAATTAATAGTTAGGCGTGCGCTGATTGCAATGGGAAGTGGGTATCTGGCCGCCAGTGCAGGTCTGGTAAACGCTATCAACTTCAATATAGGAGAAGTTGAAGGGCAGTTCGATTCGCAGTTGTCCATCGGCGCAAGTTGGGCTGTTCGCTCCGCCAATTCTGATTTCATCTCCACCGCCAGCGGTGGCAAAGCATCCACGCGCGGCCAGGACGATGGCCGGCTGAACTTCAAGAAGGGCGAGACCTTCTCGAAGATCTTCAAGGGCATTCACGACCTCGAGCTGAAATACGGCGACACCGGCATCCTACTGCGCGGCAAGTACTGGTACGACTTCGAGCTGAAGGACGAGCACCGGCCCTTCTATGACATCGACGACCACGATCGCAAGGAAGGTGCGCAAGCCTCCGGCGCCCAGCTGCTCGATGCCTTCCTCTACCACAACTACAACCTGGGCGACCTGCCCGGCAGCTTCCGCATCGGCAAGCAGGTGGTGAGCTGGGGCGAGAGCACCTTCATCGGCAACAGTATCAACTCGATCAACCCTATCGACGTCGCCGCCTTCCGCCGGCCCGGCTCCGAGATCAAGGAAGGCCTGATCCCGGTGAACCTGATCTACTTGTCCCAGGGCCTGACCGACAACCTCACAGCTGAGGCTTTTTACCAGTTGGAGTGGGACCAGACGGTGGTCGATAACTGCGGCACCTTCTTCTCCACCTCGGACCTAATTGCCGACGGCTGCGTCGACCGCCTGGTGGTCGCCGGCCCGGACCTGCCGCCTGGCGTGTCCACCAACACCGGCGGCACCCTCTTCATTCCCCGTGCCGGCGACCGCGACGCCCGCGACAGCGGTCAGTTCGGCGTGGCCCTGCGCTGGTTCGTGCCGGAGCTGAACGACACCGAGTTCGGTGCCTACGCGCTGAACTACCACAGCCGCGGCCCGGTGTTCAGCACCATCCGCACCACCACCCCGTCCGCAGCGCTGATTCCTGGGGCGCCCAATGCGCATTACTTTGTAGAGTACCCAGAAGACATACGCCTGTATGGGGTCAGTTTCCAAACCAATGTTGAAGGGACTGCATTGTCCGGTGAGATCAGCTACCGCCCGAACATGCCGCTGCAGATCAACTCTACCGACCTGGTCTTCGCGTCTCTTGGTCTGCCTCTGTCGCCAGTATTCCAGTCCGGTCAGGCACAGAACATCGCTGGAAATGACCTGCATGGGTATGAGCGCCGGGGAGTCACCCAGGCCCAGTTCACCGCCACCCAGTTCATCGATCAAGTCATGGGAGCCAGCCGCCTGACCCTGGTTGGTGAGGTGGGTTACAACCATATCAATGGTATTAGCGACGATGTCGGCGAGTTGCGTTTCGGCCGTGACCCGATCTTCGGTTCGGGGCAGTTGTCTTCCCAATCGACTTGTCGGGCACTCAATGCCGCCAACCCGCAGGAATGTAACGACAAAGGCTTCTTTACCAGCAACTCCTGGGGCTATCGCGCTCGCGCTTCACTCGAATATAGCAATGTGATCGCTGGCGTGAACCTCACGCCAAATCTGGCTTGGTCGCATGACGTCGACGGTTATGGCCCCAACTTTGTCGAGGGTTCAAAAGCCATCAGTGTCGGCCTGAATGCCGAGTATCAGAACACCTATACCGCAAGCCTGAGTTACACCGATTTCTTCGGTGGAGACTACAGCACCATTACTGATCGGGACTTCGTTGCGCTCAGTTTCGGTGTCAACTTTTAAGCACTACCAGTAAGAGGACTCATGCAATGAGAAAACAGCTGATCATTCAACTTGGTGGGTACATGGCCTTCTCCGTTCTGATGGGAAATGCCATGGCTGCAGTGTCCGCAACGGAAGCTGTACAATTGGGCACCACCCTTACTCCACTCGGCGCAGAGAAGGGCGCCAGCGCAGACGGCAGTATACCGGCCTGGACAGGGGGATTGCAGCCCGACGCTGGCATGGTCGATGCCAACGGCTTCCTGGCCGATCCCTTCGCCACCGAGAAGCCACAGTTCGTAATTACCGCCGTCAACGCGGAGCAATACAAAGACAAGCTATCGCCGGGTCAGCTGGCGATGTTCAAGCGTTACCCGGAAACTTACAGGATTCCGGTCTACCCAAGTCACCGCACCATGGTTGTCCCCCAAGCAATCTACGACGCTGCAAAGAAAAGCGCGCTCAATACTCAGGTAGTGGATGGTGGAAATGGTCTGTCCAACTTCACTGACAGCCGCTACTACGCCTTCCCGATCCCGAAGAATGGGGTGGAAGTGATCTGGAACCACCTTACCCGCTATCGTGGAGGAAACGTCCGGCGCTTCATTACCCAGGCCACCCCGCAAACCAACGGGTCGTTCAGCATGGTGCATTTCCAGGATGATCTGGCGTCTCCCACCGACGTGGCAGACCTGGATAAGCAGAATGCCAGCAATGTGCTGTTCTATTTCAAACAGAGGGTTACCGAACCTTCGCGCCTTGCCGGTAACGTGCTGCTGGTCCATGAAACCATCGACCAGAACAAGGAACCGCGCCTGGCGTGGGTCTACAACGCCGGCCAGCGCCGCGTACGGCGCGCGCCTCAGGTTGCCTACGACGGCCCAGGCACTGCGGCTGATGGCATGCGCACCTCGGACAACTTCGAAATGTTCAACGGCGCGCTGGACCGCTACGAGTGGAAACTGGTCGGCAAAAAGGAGATGTACATCCCCTACAACAGCTACAAGCTGGACTCCCCGCAGTTGAAGTACACGGACATCATCAAGGCAGGGCACATCAACCAGGATCTGACCCGCTACGAATTGCACCGGGTGTGGGAGGTCGTTGCCACCCTCAAGCCGGGGGAGCGACACATCTATGCCAAACGACACTTCTTCATTGATGAGGACAGCTGGCAGATCGCCTACGCCGACCACTACGACGGCCGAGGCCAACTCTGGCGAGTTGGCGAAGGGCATCCCACCGTACACTACAAGCAAAAAGTGGCGACCTACAGCGTGGAGGCCCTGTACGACATCATCGCTGGACGCTACATCGCTTTGGGTATGAAGAACGAGGAGAAGCACGGGCTTGAGTTCGGTTTCAAGGCCAATATGGCCGACTACACGCCTGCCGCCCTGCGCAATGCCGGAGTTCGCTGAGCCGCGATAGCGCCTTTGCCAAGCCGCCTCGTTCGCAAGGCGGCGTGGCTTTTCCGGTTTCTGCCTGCTGTAAGTAAACCGGTAGTCGATCAGGGGGTGATTCGTTGCAAGGGAAGGACGCCGCCGCGACACCAGGCTGGATCGAGTGAAGCAGGGCCAGGATCAGAATCGCCAACCGACATTTCATGGAATGCGCCGATTCCAAGAAGAAGCAGTGCGGCCAGTGAGATGAGCCAAAGCGAGGTCTGGGAACACACGGGGCCTAGGCTGCCACGCGGCTTACAGCACTTTCCGCTGGAAGTTCGTGACGGACGCCAGACATTACTGCGAAAGCGTTGCCATCCCTTTCGGGTGGCCAAACAGCTCAGACCGAAAAGATAGGCCGCGAATGCACAACAGAACATGTCTTCTCACCCCTCGTCGCGATTCATTTGTGAGCTATGGCCAAAGATTGGTCGGAAGCGGCCTGCCCGAGATTTCGAGGGCCTCTGCGTTCGGGACTCCCAAGGCTCTGAGCAGCAGGACACAGATACCGTGTGCGTAATCTTTGGGCCGAGCCTCGCTCAATACGGCCTTGAGCGCGATCCGGACAGTTCCCACTACCAGGTCGCTGGCGCAGCTCAACTCATCGAACGTGAATCGACCCTGGCGAAGACCGAGTACCAAATCGGGTCTGGGGTAACCGAGCAAGTCTTCGTTGACGGTCTGCCCACTGGCGGACAGCGCATAAACGAGCCACCCCCAGGCGGAATTCTCCGTGGCGCCTCGCAATACCAGACGCGCTTCGGCCACGATGCGTTCTGCTGGATCTTCCAGCTTCAGGCACGCCTGGTGGATTTCGAGAAATGGATTGCGCCCGAACCACCCCCAAAGGTCGTCCAACAAGTCCTGGCGAGTGGCGTAATAGTTATAGAAGGTTCCCCGGGCGACACCGGCCGCCTGGATGAAATCATCAATGGTCGCGTTGCGCTCACCAGATTCGGCGACGACGCGGGCGGCGGCTTCGAGCAATTTCTGGCGCGTGCGTTCACGACGTTTCAGACCGTTCTCGCGACGCCTTGCATTTTCCTCAGTCATGAATCATCGCAGCTCCTGCAATTCTTTACAGGCTAAAAATACACAAAAATAGTCCAAATTGACATTTTTAGTTCAATTGATAGCATCGATAGCGTTGATCCGTACCCGGCCCTGAATGAGGGCCAGGATTCCGATATGCAGTGCACAAGGCACAGGAACCCACAATATGGTTGGACAATTTGATTCAAACGATCTGGCATGGGTCGAGCAGCTTCCGAAGCTTGATGATCTGCAGGCAGGTAGTCTGAACCGCATCTTCGATCTTGCTGCCCAGCTCCCTGACGACTGGTCAGGCATGATGGGGCGCTCCACTCTGCAGGAGGATTTCGGTTCCCTACGCTTCCAGTTGGCGTACATGTCGTATGCCCTGGCGCTTGCCCACGTGCATCGCCTGCCTGCCGCCCCCGAGCTATTTCGCAAGCCCTTCGATCAACTGATCCAGAAGATCCTTTCCCCTGATGTCTGGACTTATTGGCATTACGTCGGGACCGGCAACGGTCCGTTCAACAGGGCCCTGGGAGAGTTGCCCGCAACCTGGGATCCGGTTGAGCGCGACAACATAATGTACAGCGCCTATGTTCAATCCATGGCGCTGCTCTATCACTACCTTTTCCGCGACGACAAGTACGCGAAGGACGGGGCACTGACCTTTTCCGTCAAGCCACTGTTCTGGGGAATGGGTGGACGGCATTTCCCGTACGATGAGCGTTCCCTGAACGAGCACATCTACTGGAACATGGTGCAGCGAGGTTACCTGGGCATTGCCTGCGAACCCAACTGCGTCTTCCAGGTGTGCAATCAGGTCCCGATCCTGGGCTTCCGGTTCCATGACCTGGTTTACGGCGGCTCGCTCACCGAGGAGGTCACCGACGGTTACCTGAAGGCATGGGAGGAGTTCGGTGTGCTGGACGATTCGGGCCATTACCGGATGATGGTGCAGGAGCACGAGCGTGCCGCCGTCAGTTTTCCCGACCAGCCGTGGGTGGACTTCTGGATGGCTTCGCTGATGCATGCGTGGAATCCCGACATGGTCCAGCGACACTATCCCGACCAGTTGGCGCACTGGGCGGTAGAAGGGCCCGACGGCACCCTTTCGATCAAACCCACCATTCCACCCAATGGCTCCGACCGCTATTCGGCGCGGGACTTCGGCTGGGCCGCTGTATGCGCGTCCGAAGTTGGCGACGATGAAACCTTGTCTCGCTTGCTTGCCTACGCCGATCGCTTCCTGCATCCGACCAGGTCCGATGGGGCCTATTTCTATCGGCGCCATGACCAGTTGCTGGACGCGGATGGAAACTTCGCCGCCATGGATCCGCACACGGGCAATGCGCTACTCGCCTATGCGCGCCTGAATGTGTCCGGCGGGTTGCAGAAGCTCTTTGCCGGCCCCTTGGGAGATTCCCATTTCGCGCAGCCGACGTTGGTGGATTGCACGCCCGGACTGGATGTGCGTCGGGCCTGGTTTGCGAGCGACAGAAACGCATTGGTGCTGACGGTGGCCAAGGCTACGGAGACCGGCCCAGTGCGTCTGGAGGTCGGGAATGGGGTAGGGCGGGGCGACTGCCGACTGCTACGAGATGGAAGACCGTTCGACGACCATGTTTACTTGCGGGGCGAGCGCCTCATCATCGAATTCGAGCTGCAAAGCGAAACTACACTGGTGCTGTCATGGGTATGAATATCGGGGTCTCGAGCCATTTCTCTCTGATCGATCATCATGGGCAGACGGTTGCGGATACGGATTACCGCGGTTCGTTCATGCTGGTCTACTTCGGCTTCACCCATTGCCGAGTGGTCTGTCCGCGCGCCCTTTCGAAGTTGTCGACCGTGCTTGATCAGCTTGGCGATCGATCCCGTATGTTGACGCCCTTGTACATCACCGTCGACCCGCAACGGGATACACCGGAAGTCATGCGGACTTACCTGGAGACTAACTTTCCCCGGTTTACCGGGCTTTCCGGAACACCACAGCAAGTCGATGGGGTGAAGCAGTCGTTTCGGGTATTCGCCTCCCGTAAAGCGGATTCGAATGAACCGGACGGCTACACCATGCCACATACCGCAATTGCCTATTTGATAGGCCCTGACGGCGAATATCGCGCCCACTTCGCAGACAATCTAGAAGTAGAAACTATTGTTGCTCGCCTGAATGTGATTCTTGAGCAGGGGGCAGAACGATAGTTGAGCAAGAGCGACCTCGCCGTACTTCCTGGGGGACGCTAAAGCACAAGGTTGACCCTCCATAGCCCGGATTACATCCGGGCTATGGACTACCCGTAATTCGATCTAGTCCAATCCGACAAAGTTTTCCGCGAGCGCGGCCTGTGCTGCCATGGAGCTCATGGTGTATTCCAGTTCTGCAAGCTGGACCTTTCGGTGGAAGGGGTTATCGGAAAGCTTGTGGAACAGTGTCGTCATCCACCAGGAAAAACGGGCTGCTTTCCATACTCGATCCAGACAAGTAGCGGAGTAATCGTTCAGTTTCGTGCGGCTGCCAGTCTGGTAAAAATCCTCTAGCGCATCGAATAACGTCTTTGCATCACATACCGCGAGATTCAATCCCTTCGCGCCTGTTGGCGGCACGATGTGGGCGGCATCACCGGCCAGGAACATCGAGCCGAACTGCATGGGTTCGCAGACAAAACTGCGCAACGGAGCGATGCTCATCTCAAGTGCGGGGCCCGTGATCAGGCGCTGCGCTACTTCGGTTGGCAAGCGGCGCTTCAGTTCCGCCCAGAAGCGCTCTTCCGACCAGTCTTCGAGCTTTTCGTCGATCGGAACCTGAATATAGTAACGACTGCGGTTTTTCGAACGCATTGAGCAAAGTGCGTATCCATCTTCATGATGGCAATAGATGATCTCATCGGACACTGGCGGCACTTCGGCCAGTAAACCTAGCCAGCCGAACGGATAGGCATATTCGTACTCGGTGATATTCTCCGCCCCGACGGATCTGCGACTGACTCCATGGAAACCGTCACAGCCTGCAATGAAGTCACAATGGATCTCGTGAGTTTCACCATTCTTTTCATAGGTGACCCGCGGCGAACCACCGTGAAAATCGTGGGGTGTCACGTTCTCGGCTTCATAGATGGTCGTCGCGCCGCTGGTTTCGCGGGCGTCCATCAGGTCTCGAGTGATTTCGGTCTGGCCGTAGACCATCATTATCTTGCCGCCGGTTAACTCCTTGAACGGAATTCGTTCGCTTCGGCCTTTGAAGAAAAGTTTAAATCCTTCATGAATCAAACCTTCGCGCTCCATGCGCTCGTGAACCCTGGCTTCGCGCAATATATCCACCGTACTCTGTTCCAAAACCCCTGCACGTATACGGCCAAGAACGTACTCCTTGCTCTTTGCCTCCAAGATAATATTGTCTATACCCTGATTCTGCAGCAGTTGGCCGAGCAGATGTCCTGCAGGCCCGCCGCCGATAATGGCTACTTTTGTTTTCATGATTGCCTTCTCGAATGTTACTTGTTGTTGATGTGACGTGTGAAGTTGTTTTTCAGGGCGCGCGAATGCCTGATAGTTCTCGTATCTCGATTGAGCAGAATTATTAGGCAAGTAGCCTGCGCCAGCCGAATGGATAGGGTCGTTGAATATCACTTGTAGTTGTAGCGAAAGTGCTTTTAGAACGACTGTCGCCGGTTGCGCGGCGGGTTATGTTTAATGTGAATTTACGCTTCGTGCTGCCAAGTACAGCACATTGAACTATTCAAGTAAATAAAAATGATACGAGGTTCATTAGGTGAACCTCATTTTGAAAGAAGTTGGAATGTAAATCGCGAATTCAGTTATTTTTTGTGTGTAAGTAATTGATAAATAAGAATTAAAGTAAATAAGAAAAAAGAGAGCAAGGTCCGTACAATGGACCTTGAAATTTGAAGGAAACGCGAGAGAAGACGTGAAAAACTTAAATGACACCGAAGACAAGGGCGTCGCCGTGGAAAACCGCTCCTTTATTCGTGGGCTCAATGTGCTGGTGGCGGTCAATGAGCACAATCCGGCGACGGTTTCTCAGGTGGTGGCTGCAACGGGGTTAGCCAAGGCGACGGCAATCAGGCTTTTGTATACATTGCGGAGCCAAGGCTACATCGCGTTTGACCAGGACGCCGGTGGCTACAAGCCGCTGCCCAAGGTGCGTCTCCTGGCCAGTTCGATGATGATGTCTAACACCTTTGGCATTGCGATCAGGCAGTACCTCAATGATTTTTCCCAGCAGGTGAAATGGCCGTCAGATTTTCTGATGCCTGAAGGCAATGCAATGGTCCTGCAGGCCACAAATCGAAATGTGGCTCCGATCGGGCTCAAGCGCTTTGAACAAACACGCTTTCCGATGCTGTCGTCGGCTAGCGGCATGGCGTATCTCGCTTCCATCGCCAAAGGTCTGCGTCAGGAACTTGTCATGACCATTTCAACTGCAGAGGATGGCAACAAGGCGGCAGCTACAGCCAGGCTGATCGAACAGCGGATCCTGGACACCCAGGAGCGGGGTTACGGAACGGCTTATTACAACACTCCGCTGGACGGGATGTGTGCAATCGGCGTGCCTGTCCTTGTGCATGAAAAGACGATCGGAGCGTTGACCCTGTTGGTCCTGCACGACGCGGTGACCCCTGATCAGCTCGATGGCACGCTATTGCCGAAATTGCGTGCCGCAGCTTCGGAAATAGGCAGGCTGTATGTGCAGCATGGCGGAACGTCCCCTGTCGGGATTCTCGACAATGGGACGGAGTCAGCATCAGGCTGATTGATTCATTCCTGAGCCGTTCGACACTGTGCTGCCGCGCCCGCGGAGGCCGCTCGCGTTTCTTTTTCAGGCCGATTGAGCGATTTGCTTGATGAACTCAATAAAAGCACGAGCCTTGTTGGACAGCAGGCGACGACTCGAATAGACCGCAGATATGACAGCGGTGGCCTCGATGGTGAGATCGGGATACACCTGCACCAACCGACCTTGTTCGATGAGGGGGCGACAGTAGATCAGTGGGCACATCGAGACGCCTGCGCCCTCGACCACCATTTCGCGCACCATCAGTGGATCGTTGATGTGCATGATGCCGGTCAGGTCGATAGTCTGCCTGGTGCCGTTGTCACGGACCGCCAGTCGTGCTTGTCCGTAGCGCTTTTCACAAACTCGAATGTGGGGCACGAGGTCATCGGTGCAGCCGTCAAGTTGGTGAGCGGTGGCATAATCCGGACTGGTGATCCAGACAAGCGAGGTTTCCAGCAGTGTCTGCGCGACCAGTTCGGAATCGTCCAGCGAACCAATCACCAAAGCGATATCAATCTGGTCGCGGATAATATCGGCATTGTGGCTGGTCACTATCACTTCCAGATTGATCAGTGGATAGCGCTTGCTGAACTCGGCCAGGCGTCCCCCTACGATCTCTCGACTGAAGGCCATCGGCATTGCGACTGAAAGCCTCCCTCGGGGAACCGATGACAGTCCTGCCATTTGGGCATTGGCGGCTTCAACCTGCTCCATGATCATCATGCAGTGGCGATAAAAGGCTTTCCCTTCGCTGGTTATTCGCAAGTTACGAGAGTTGCGCTCAAGAAGCCGCACGCCCAAACCTTCCTCCAGGCGGCTGATGCACCGGCTTACCGAGGACTTGGGCATGTGCAGGAACTCGGCTGCAGCCGTTATTCCCTGTTGTTCGACGACAGCGATAAATACTGGGACGTCATCAATGCTCCAGCTCATGGACAATAACCCTTCTTTGAGCATTCAGCCTTCTTGATCCAGAGGAAAGAGGGGCGCGAAGGGCCTATTTCGGGCCTTTCATTCTAGTGTGCGCAAAACCCTGTATCTTGGGGCGACAGTGACTGCAGTATCGCCTTTGCAAGCACGGGGCGATATCGCGGGGCACTTCGCGAAAGCACTGCTTGATGGCCTCGCGGGTGCAGTAATCAGCAGTGGTGTGCGATGCAGCTTGGGATGCACGGGCGATATCACCGCAACGTCAAGGAAGTATGCTCCCGACGCCTCTATCAATTGGGCGGCCCGCCGTTTTTCGACGGGGCTACAGAATTGATATCGAGGTAATACTGGCCGGGTCCAAGCTGGGGAGCTACTTGACCGGCAGCATTCAAACTATGATCAGCAGTGACCGTCGAGATTACGATAATCGCGCCGGCGACGGCTTGCGCCGCCGAATCTATGCTCTGAAAGTCCAGCGCTCTACAATGGGACAGTTTGCCCTCTCTTTCAGTCCCGTCCTCGAGCACGCGATCATAGACCTTGATCTTCAAGTTCTACAAGGGCCTCCAGCCACCTACGAACGCCATGGCGGCCTCACCAAATCCGATGAAGGCGATGTTCATTGGCATACCGTCACCGCTGGCCATCAGAACAGTCCTCCTGCGGCAGATGGTTCATTGCAAGGAAAAGGCATCGACCGCGGCTTGGGCACAGACCTCGTCCTGGTCTTCCTTGCTGCCGGCAACACCTATGGCGCCCACCACCTGGCCTTCGACCAGTACCGGCATTCCCCCGGCAAACAGAGCGACCCGAGGATGCTGCGTAAGACCTGCGGTGATTACCGGACGCGCTTCGAGCAGCGGCTTCCATCTGCTCGTTGGCCATCCGTAGGCTGCCGCTGTGTAGGCTTTTTTCTCGGCAAAGTCACGGGCTGGCAAAGGGGCGCCTGACATTCGCAAGGACACCAGCGGGTCACCGCTGACATCAACGACTACGGCATTGATCCTGAGCCCTAGCGCCGTGGCTTTTTCGATCGCGGTTTGAGCCAGAAACTGGGCGGCCTCGAGGGTCAACGAGGACTTCGGTTGGACCTTCCGCATGGTCTCAAGCCGTTACAAGGCGCGGGAACACCCGACGCGCATTGTCTTCGAAGATCATTTGCTTCTGTTCGGCATTCAACTTCCTGTTGCCGTCGATATAGCGCTTGGTGTCATCGAAATAATGTCCGGTACGAGGGTCCACACCGCGGACCGCGCCGATCATTTCGGACGCAAAGAGTATGTTCTTGGTAGGAATGACATCTAGCAACAAGTCGATCCCTTCCTGGTGATAAACGCAGGTATCGAAATAGATATTGTCCAGCACGCGTTCTTCAAGGTCGCCGAGTCCCATATCCAGTGCCATGCCACGGAAGCGTCCCCAGTGATAGGGTACTGCGCCGCCGCCATGGGGAATGATGAAGCGCAGCGTGGGGAAGTCCTTGAACAGGTCCGACATCATCGCGTGCACGAAGGCGGTCGTATCTGCACTCAGGTAATAGGAACTGGTCGTGTGGAAACACGCGTGACAAGCGCCGCTGACATGGATCATTGCCGGAATATCCAGCTCGACCATCTTTTCGTAGATGGGGTACCAGAAGCGATCGTGCAGCGGCTTGTCCTTCCAGTAGCCACCGGACGGGTCCGGATTCAGGTTGCAGCCGATGAAGCCCATCTGCTCGACGCAGCGCTCCAGTTCGGCGATGCACGCTTCGGGCTTGACCAGGGGGCTTTGCGGCAACTGGCAAACCGGTGCGAAGTTCTGTGGAAACAAATTGACCACTCGCTTGATCAGGTCATTGCAGTGGGTGGTCCAGGCAATGCTGGTGGACTCGTTCCCGATGTGATGGCCCATCCAGCTTGCTCGTGGCGAGAAGATTGTGAGGTCAGTTCCGCGCTCTTTCTGCAGCCGCAACTGGTTGTTCTCGATGCTTTCACGGATCTGATCGTCACTGATGTTCAGCACCCCCTTAATTGCCTGATGAAGGGGGTCGCTTTTCAGCTCGGCTTTCTGTCGGTCACGATAGTCACCAAGTTCAGAAGGTGTAGTGGTGTAGTGGCCGTGGCAATCGATGATCATGATTCTGTTCCTGTGTTCGGGCCCGCCGAAGGGGCAGGGCAGGCAGTGGTAACGGCTAGACTCTGATGCCGTTGTATTCGCCCAGGTCTTCCATGGTCTCGACATACTCGAGACCATGCTCCTGCAGGCGCGTGCGCATGTCGTAGATATCTAGCCCCAGAATGCCTTCCGCCAACTTTTGACGCTTGGCCATCTCGTTGGCTTCCCGCGCGAGGGAGGCTTGAAGGGCCAGGGCTGCAGATGTGCGAGCCACCACGCAGACACCATCATCGTCGGCAACGATCACGTCGCCCGGATAGACCAGCTGACCGGCACACATCACGGGTACGTTGACCGATCCCAACGTGTTCTTGACCGTGCCCTTCGCGTTTACTGCACGGGACCAGACTGGAAAGTCCATTTCTTGCAGGTCCTTCACATCGCGCACCCCGGCATCGATGACCAGTCCCTTGACTCCCCGTGCCTTGGCAGAAGTGGCCAGCAGGTCACCGAACATTCCATCCGTATTGTCGGTGGTGCAGGCCACCACCAGCACATCCCCTGGCTTGCAGAGCTCGATGGCGACGTGGATCATCCAGTTGTCGCCCGGTTGGGCCAGAATGGTCACTGCTGTGCCACCGATGCGAGCGCCCGGATAAATTGGCCGCATATAGGACTTCAGCAGTCCAATGCGTCCCTGGGCTTCATGCACGGTGGCCACACCGACCTGCCCCAATGCTGTCGCCGTTGCGACATCCGCACGTTTAAAGTTTTTAACCGCAACCGCTTTCATAGAACCTCGACTCAGTCTTCAAAGCCGTACAGGCGTGCCGGGTTGTCCACCAGCAATTTTTGCTGAAGTTCAGCAGTCGGCGCGATTTTGGGAATCGTATCGACCAGCGCACCGTCATCCGGCATATGGGTTGTCATGTTGGGGTGGGGCCAGTCGGTACCCCAGAGCACCTGTTCGGGGAAGTTCTCCACGAAGTAGCGCGCATAGGGAATGACATCGTTGTACGGTGGCGCTTCGTGCGTCAGACGCTCGAGGCAGCCTACCTTGATCCAGGTATCCGGACGGTTGCGCACCAGATTGCAGATGCGCTGGAAGTCGGGATGGTCCATGCCTAGGGTAACGTCCGGGCGGCCCATGTGATCGATGGCAATTGGAGTCGGAATAGCCCACAGCAGTTCTTCGATCTCGATCAGTTCCTGCGACTCGAAATAGACGATGATGTGCCAGCCAAATGGAGCAATCATCTGCGCCATGCGTTTGTAGAAGGCCGTCGGTTTGATATCGACCAGGCGCTTGACAAAGTTGAAACGAATACCTCGTACACCCGCGGCATGCATGCGCTCCACCTCCTGTGCCGTCAAGTCGTCACCGACTACTGCAACACCGCGGTATCGACCCTCACTGGCTTCCAGCATATCGATCATGGCGCTGTTATCAGTGCCATGGCAGCTTGCCTGGACAAGGACGCTACGCTCAAAGCCGAGATGCTTGTGCAAGGCGAAGAGTTGTTCCTTCGGCGCGTCAATGGGCGTGTATTTGCGCTCAGGCGCATAAGGGAACCTGTCGCCTGGACCAAAAACATGGCAGTGCGCATCACAGGCTTTGGGTGGAAGGTTGAAGTTAGGCTTCTTCGGGGTTGGATGCACGGCTAGAAAGGACATGGTCTGGACGCTCTTCTTATAGGGGATCACGCATAACGGACTCGGGGATGAAAACTTCGCCCTTGCTCAGCAAGCGTGCCGTTCTCAATAAACCGGCACTCTTGATCTCTGGAAAAGCGACGCTGCGGTCGACTTCCAGGCTGACGGAAAACTCACCACTTGGATGTTCGACCGAAATCGTGTTGCTGCCTTCGAAGGGGAGTTCAGCGAGACCCGTGGTCACCGTGCCAGGCAGAATAGTGGCAGTCGCGACTGACACGGCTCCGAGGACCCCTATCGCGGAGTGGCAGACATGAGGAATAAACGTGCGCGTGCAGATCTGGCCTCCCTGTCGGGGGGCGGCCACCAGACACATCTTCGGTACCACCTTGTCGGTTACATCCCCAAGGCCCATCAGTTTGCCGGCTTGCAGACGGATCAATTCCAGTTGCTGCTTCAGCGTGGCGTTGGCGTTGAGCTTGTCGCAGCTTTCATAACCACTGATGCCGAAATCCGTTGCCCTCAGAATCACCACCGGCATGCCGTTGTCGATAAGGGTCGCCTCGACATCGTTGATCACATCCAATGGACGGCCGGTGGGCAACAGTGCGCCGCAGGTTGAACCAGCCACATCAATGAAGTTGCAGGTGATGGGGGCCGCAGTCCCCGGTACGCCATCGATCTTCGCATCGCCGTCATAACGCACCTGCCCATGTGGCGTCTGCACCACTACTTCGCAGACCGTTTCGCTATTGAGCATGTGCACGCGTGCGCGAGTCTGGTCCGTCTGTGCCGTCACCAACCCGGCTTCGATCGCATAAGGCACCACACCGGCCAGGATATTCCCGCAATTCTGGATGGTATCCACGCTGTCACCGCCGACAACGACCTGGACAAAGGTGTAGTCAAGATCGGCATCAACTCGTTGGGATCGGCTGACGATAGCGACTTTGCTGCTCAGGGGATCGCCCCCTCCGAGCCCGTCGATCTGGCGACCATCATTGCCGCCAAGCCCCGCCATGGCTGCGATCAGTATCCGGTTACGAACGTCCGGATCTGAGGGCAGGTCAGCGGCATTGAAGTACAGCCCCTTGGAACTTCCGCCGCGAAAGTGCATGTATGGAATGGCTTTCTGCATGGGTTTACACCAGTTGTTGTTCGAGTTGATCCAGAACTTTCATCGCAGATAAACATTGAGCGACGCTGGAGTTGGGTTCGCGGCCTTGGCGTATTGCGGAGAAGAACTCGAGGTCCTGCAATTCGATTCCATTGTCGGAAGTTGCGACTCCGCTCAAATCGATAGGTTGTCCATGACCATCAATCAACTCGTCATAACGGGCAATATAGGTGCCGTTATCGCAGATGTAGCGGAAAAATGTGCCCAGCGGACCTTCATTATTGAATGACAATGACAAGGTACAAAGTGAGCCATCGGGGGTTTTCATGCCGATGCTCATATCCATTGCAATTCCAAGTGTTGGATGGATCGGCCCTTGAAGCGCAAAACTGTGGCTGACCAATTGAGAGGTCTGGTATTGGAATAGATCGACAGTGTGACAGGCATGATGCCAGAGCAGATGGTCGGTCCAACTGCGAGGCTCACCCAGGGCGTTGGTGTTGGTACGGCGGAAGAAGTAGGTCTGCACATCAAGCTGCTGCAGCTTCAGCTCGCCGGAAGCAAAGCGCCGATGCAGCCACTGATGACTCGGATTGAAGCGACGGGTATGTCCCGCCATAGCCACCAACCCGGTTTCTTTCTGTACCTCGACAATGGCTCTGGCATCTTCCAGTGAGTCTGCCATCGGGATTTCGATCATCACATGTTTGCCTGCCCGCAATGCGGCGATGGCCTGCTCGGCATGCACTTGAGTAGGTGAAGTGATCAGCACCGCTTCGATTTCCTTCTGAGCCAGGAAGTCTCCTAGATCGGCAGTTGCGTAAGGAATTTCCCACTCTTCTGCGAACGCGACCACCGAGTCGTTGTGGCGTCCGAGTACTGCACATACTTCGACGCCGTCAATATTGCCGACAGCTTCCAGGTGCTTTTTAGCAAAAGCGCCTTGCCCGATCAGTCCAACTTTCATACTCACCTTCGTCTTGTCCAGGTCTGGGTCAATCAGCTTCCGTTTTCGAGAGCCAGCAATCCGTAGTTGGTATTCGATACTGGGCAGTGAGTGAAGCGATACACCTGCTTAACCCGGTCATCCAAAGCCCCCCGCATGACAAACCACATGATCATCTCGATGCCTTCCGAACCTGCCTCGCGCAGATACTCGATATGGGAGACGTTCTTCAGTTCTTCCGGTTTGGTAACGAGATGGTCGAGCCAGTTTTCATCGAACTCGCTGTTTATCAGCCCAGCTCGCTCGCCTTGCAGTTGATGCGACAGGCCGCCGGTACCGACGATTGCAACCCTGATTGGCTCTGGATAGGACTCGACAGCTCTACGGATGGATTTACCGAGGTTGTAGCAGCGATTGGCGGTCGGTTGCGGGTATTGAATGACATTAACGCAGAGTGGAATCACTTCGCAGGGCCAGGCTCCGGGTTTGTCATACATCAGCGATAGGGGAACTGTCAGGCCATGGTCGACCGGCATTTCATTGACGATGGTCATATCAAACTCGTCTTTGATCAGCGATTCTGCAATATGCCAAGCCATTTTGGAGTTACCCTTGATCGCCGGCACTTTACGCGGGCCGTAGCCTTCGTCAGCAGGTAAGAATTCGGGCGCCACACCGATTACGAATGTAGAAATGGCTTCGAGAGAAAAAGCTGATGCGTGGTCGTTATAAACAATAATGCACACATCCGGTTTTAGCTCTTCGATCCATTGGCGGACTGGTTGAATTCCTTCAAACACTGGTTTCCAGTACGCTTCCTGGGTTTTTTCATGGTCGATAGCGGCACCAATTGCTGGTATGTGCGAGGTGCCAAGTCCGGCAATAATTTTAGCCATTGTGCGACTCCGATTTACTGCGGTTTCCGTCGATTCGCCTGCCGCCATTCATCATCATTTTTTTGAATTCTTCCTCTGTCATGTCAGTGCCTGACATCAATGCACCTAACTGCTGCATGTTTAGGCCGTCAAAAATGGCCAATTTGAAGATGTAGTAAATATTCCCTCCGAGGCGCAGCATACCCAGCCAGTCCCGGCTCAACACTGCTTGACGCTGCTCGTCGGTCATTGGGAATTTACTCAGATAAGTAACTTCGCCAGCACGTAAGTCTTCCCGGTTCTCAGCGTTGTTCAGTGACATGCAAAACATATTGAGGTGATACCCCTTTCGCGAATGTTCACCATCGAGCACATAGGTGCCGGGAATGTCATGGTGATCTTCATTTTTCATTCTGCAGTCCTATAATATTGGTCGAGTAACTAATGCTCAGTGCTTGTTGCTTACTTCTTAAGATTTCGAGTATTCAATTTTTGGATATATTGATTCGTGCCATGTTTCTTTGGCGTTAGGGCCGCGAAGCCCAATCGGAATTAGATGTAGGTGGTTTCTAATTGCTTTGTGAAATAACAGGAATTACGGTGCCATTGGTTATGTAAATAGTATCTATGGGTTTCACACGGAACAATCCGGCGAAGTGGAACCGTGCGTTCCAGAAATGGGATGATTTTCCGTCTAGGGAAACTCCGGGAAAGTCCCGACCGATCTGCTGAAATGGCGCCCGGCTGACCCTGAGTCCTGCCGCATGACCCATATGAGCTTTTCCGATGCCGTGTACGCCGGTAAACGCAAACAGGCCAGGCGCAAGTGCTTTCTGGCGGAGATGGAGCAAGTGGTGCCATGGGCCGGGCTGTTTTGGCACTGATTGAGTCGTTCTACCTCAAGACGGGCAATGGCCGTCCGCCGTATCCGCTGGAAACCATGCTGCGCATCCACCTGCTGCAAACTGGTCCGCCCTCAGCGATCCGGTGATGAAGGAAGCGCTGTACGAAATATCCTCGTTGCGTCAGTTCGCCATCGCTGACCCAGGGCAGCATCCCGGAAGACACGACGATCATGAACTTCCGCCACCTGCTGGAGCAGTACGGTCTGGAGGCGAGCATCCTGGAGGGGGGGCGTCTGGGCTAACAAGATTGTCGCTGGTTTACCAATGCAGCGTCCCGGGCGATAAGTTGGCGACCTTGCAGCAACTCTCGATCTTTGCCGCACAGCATCGCATGCACTGGGTGTGTCTGGGTCTGCCATCCGGTCACAACATCTCCAAGTCGACCGAGGATGTACTGAACCGTCATGGCTTCTGGCTTGATGCGGCTGAGCAATCGGATGCCGATGTTAGCGCTGAAGTCGCACCGCCCAGTGCCGATCCGTTGACCGCGTAACACCTCGGTACCCGAGTAGCGACGGTGGCGTGGCAGATCGCCGCAGGGCGTCGAGTTTTGACGTCAGGTCAGCAATTTAAAAAACAGTCATGATACGAATACTCAACTTGTCTCCTTCAGCGCGATTCTCCGCTTCGCTCTCGACATAATAGTTGACGAGGATCGAGGTCTTTGCATGCTTGAACATGATGCCCGGTCCGAAGCCATAGACCTGCTCGCGAGAGTCCTCCTGGGAGACGCCGTCGATTTTATCGTCAGTGATCTGTTTCAACGCGTAGCCCGCAACACCTACACGAATGCTCTCCGTAACAGCAAAGGAGACAGACATGTTCATATGGAACGCCTGTCCCGGCTGGATGCTATCGGCGTTCAGGAACGAAGCGGGATCGTGATTTTTTCCCGACCACGCGTACTGAAAGCGCCCGCTGAACTCGACCTTGTCTGTGGCTTGGTAGGTGAAGGCGTAGTGCGGATCTACAATCCACACGTTGCTGCCCGCATTGATACTTTTATCGGGATCGTACGCCCCGGTAGGCGCAATGAGCGACAGGTTGAATCTCTGCCAGAAAGGCCGTCCAAACAAAGAGACGGGCGCCCATTGCAAGATCATGGGTGAAATGATTGTGTCGCCGAACATTGTTCGGCTGCCCTTCGGCCCATTGTCGATGTTGAGATCGACGTTGACGATTGGCTGCAGAATCTCAACGCCGTAATTGGCTCCGAACAGCTTGAAGTCACTAATGTAGGCGAAATGGGGAAGGAACGTTTCTGTCCTGATCCTCTGTTCGCCTGGGAGAGAATGCCCCATAGAATCTTTATTGTTGTCCGACCAGAAAAACTCGAATGGCGCCTCGAGCAGGATTCCGGGGCCGGCAATGCCGTCTTCGAAGCTGGTATTGCCGAGGGCGAGGGGCGGAAGACTAACCTCGTCGGCCCGGACGGTTTCCTGCATAAGCATCACGAAAACAAACGTTGAAATGTTCAGGTCAACCTGGCGCGTACCCGTGACGGATTTCATGTCGAGATTGCTTTGAGTGACAGGTTCATTTTGTAGCAATTGTGGCCCATACGATTGCTCCTTTGATCGCGTTCGTTGTATGTGCACTGATCACTCAATTTACCGGCTACGAAAGCTGGAATATACGGCGCAATGAATTCCGGTTGCTCTCTGGATTGATTATGACGAACTCCGAAGGTTTAGCTCTGCAGGCTCCCTTTGTCTTGAGCTCATCAGCAAAAATCTGACGCTCGGATTTGCACAGTATGCTCATGTGGGCTAGCGTTATGTACCGAAAGGTACATAACGAGTCTTTTCCCCAGAGATAGGCAGTAGGATTTGAGCACGGGAAGGAGCTTGTCCCTACTCTTGCAAATGCCCGCTCCCTTGCCCTGGCTGAATCACCCGCCGTCCTTCGGTTCATTTCATCGTGTCACCGCGCGAGTCCTTGGCGCCTCCTCAATAATTGAAGGAGAAAGGTATGAACACGCTCAATCACAAACGAGCTGCCGTCAACGGTGTCGTTCTTCATTACGTGACGGTAGGTCAAGGGCCAGTAGTCCTGTGCATGCATGGATGGCCACAAAACCATCGGGAATTCCTGCCGGTCATCGAGGGCTTCACTGACAAGTACACGTTCATTGCTCCCGACCTGCGCGGTTATGCCGACAGTGACAAACCGTTCGTTGGCTATGAACCTAAAACGATCGCTCAGGACATGCTCGATCTGCTCGACGTCGAGAAGGTCGATAAATTTCATATTCTCAGCCATGACCTTGGCGGACCTCCGTCAGTTGCCCTGGCCTATATGGCATCCAACCGGGCTCTGTCGTTATCAACCATCGAGACACCTTTCTTTGGGCTCGACTTCCCAGGGTACGTCGATCCGCGAGTTGCGTACTGGCATCTTAGTATGCACATGAATATGGACATTACCCGGATGTTGATCGAAGGTCGTGAGGAGCAATATCTTCGCCATTTTTTCCGCGATTTTGCTTATAACCCGTCAGCGTTCTCAGAAGAGGAAGTACAGCAGTATGTGATGCAGATGCGCCAGCCTGGCAATCTGCGGGCAAGTCTCAATCACTACGGTTACATCCCACAAATGGCAGAACAAACGGCTGAGCTCGCGAAAATAAAGTTGTCAGTTCCTATGCTGGCCTGGGCAGGTCGGGTGTCTTTTGGGAACCATTGTTTCGCTTGTGCGAAGGCCATCGCCACCTCTGCAAAGGGCGGTGTCATCGAAGAGTGCGGACATTGGGTATTCGAAGAGAAAACGGACTTTATCCGAGAGGAGCTTGGTGCGTTTTGGGGAAGCGTCAGCTAACTGGCTGATGCATGCGTTCGGGTGCTTCCAGCTCGCCACTTGCTCTAGCTAGACGTACCCGCATACCTTGCAGGGGAATCTGGCTCATAACCCCTGCGTCATTCTCTTTCGAGGTGTGACATGTCTAATACCCTTAGATCATCCGGCATTTTTCGAGCCGATCACACTGGTTTCACGGTAGCGTCTCTAGCGGACTCTCTCCACTTTTGGACAGAGGTACTCGGCTTCAAGCATCTATATACAAGCGAGTACGGATCCGGTGAATTCCTTGACAACCTAGTAGGGGTCAAGGGTGCATCGCTGACATTGGCGATGGTAGAGGCACCAGGCGGGCACTTGGTTGAATTGCTCGAATATCACAACCCAGATGACCGCGAATGGATGCAACCTCGATCTTGTGATGTCGGCTCGGTGCACCTGGCTTTTACCGTTTCTGATTTGGACGGATTATTGAATAGGGTTGAAGCAGCCGGGTGGCATCGGCTGGGAGCCCCACAAACGGTGGAGAGTGGCGAGAGGGCAGGTTTGAAACTGGCCTATGCCCGTGGACCCGATGGGGTAACCCTGGAGTCTCTCCAATGGCCGACCCCGTTGCAGTAATCGCTGCTGGACGACACAGCTGCTGGCGCAAAACAAAACTGACGATCCGCATGTCCGGTATCGCTCCAGTCAGCGGTCGATCCTCGCAATTCTTGGAGGAAAACTCCCATGAGCTACGTAAAGGTATTCATTGGATTGATTCTGTCATTTGCCGTAGGTGCCGGATGCCGGTTACTGCTGATCCCTGTGCCTTCTCCTCCCGTTCTGACCGGAGCACTGTTGGTGTTCATGATGAGCTTGGGGTATTGGCTCGTTGATCGCTACCTCTGCAATCGAGAGGCGGAACATAAACGACTATGCGGCGGCCCTATCCTGAGGGAAAAGTCATGATTGCCCTAGGGTTTGGATGCGCGATAGGGGGGTTGATTGGTGCGGGCTGTCGGTGGTTCGACATTCCGTCCCCGGCCCCCCCGACACCTTTTGGTGCACTCTTGGTAGTGGCTATGACCATTGGATACGTGGTGGCAGGGGGATAAAACCCTGTCGTTTACCCGGGCAATAGAAATGGCAACTTACCAGTGAGCAGAGTTGGTAAAAAAAAGGCTCGAACACTTTAGGGACCGGCTGGTCTAAAATTGTTTTTTTCTGACTATCCCTAAGAGAGTTATGGCACGTCCACGTGAGTTTGACGAAGAAGAGGTGTTGGAGCAGGCGCTGATTGTTTTCTGGCAAAAAGGCTACGAAGGGACAAGCCTTATGAACTTGCTGGAGGCCACGGGGCTTACGAAATCCAGCTTGTATGCCGCCTTCGGCAATAAAGAATCCCTCTTCTGCCGGGTTGTCGAACGCTATCAACAAAAATACCTGAGTTTTCGCATCGAGGCTTTTGCCGAGCCGACGCCACGTCGAATTGTTGAGCGGCTTCTGCTCGGTATGGTGGACCTCCACATAAACGAGAACACCCCTCTTGGGTGTCTTGAGGTAAATAGCGCAATAGCTTGCTCGGCGGAAGGCGAGGCAATACGCGAACTGCTTGTTGCCAACCGAGCGATTACGCGTGAGGCTCTACGAGATCGTTTCGAAGAAGTCGCCGGTAAGCTACCCAAAGGTATGACGTCGGATCAGGCGGCATTCTTTATCGCCACGCTTATCCAGGGCATGGCGATTCAGGCAAAAAGCGGAGCTTGCAGGCAGGATTTGCTGGATTTGGTTAACTCGGTGTTGTTGGCATGGCCCTAGGGCTGAGATGCTGGTAACAGTGCAGAGATAGGGGCGTTGCTCCGCTGAGCCCGCCCCGCAATCAATCGTATCGGCGTCAGGATTTCAAGCAGCGCGGCGTTGCGGGTAGCTTTTAATGATGTCGAGGAATTCGATACGACGCGCCTTGGCCAGCAAGTCCGGCAGCAGTTTCTCATAAGCCTGACGATAAGCTTTGCTGAGGTGATGGCTGATGAAGTACTCGCTGCTGCAGCCCCAGGTTTCATAGAGCACAACGGTGTTTGGTTCGCTTTGCGAGTCGTGAATCCAGGTATTGATGAAATCCGGCTCAGCGGACATTTCATGAACCACCTTGAACAGGTGTTCCTTCATTTCTTCGAGCCGACCTTCTTTGGCTGTCAGATGAACGATAAACGCGACTTGATCACTCATTGCATTACCTTCCTTTCAGTTGTTGGACGCAATCCTGAAAATTCACGATGTGCTCCAGGGTTTGCGGGTAACGAAGCGTTCGTCTACGGCCTGAATGGCAGTGCGTTTCGTCGTGAGAGCAACAATGCGCTGATTATGTTCGAAAGACGCACGGGTAATTTGTACTAAACATTCGAAATACTTGTTTATGTGGTAGGGCATATGGGGGAATTACCGCCAGTCTCATCACGGGCAATACCCGTAAAAAAGCAGAAGCCAGGAGGCTGCCTGGCCTCGTCTAATTCCCTGGTTGGAGCCTCATATCCAACCGGAGGGGGGGCAGAAGGCGAAGCAGGAGCAACTGAAGGCACCCCAGAAGTCCAGAAATCACTGAAAGACGCATTCGACTGACGCGCCCAATCGTGCCTATGACCAATACCGAGCAGCCGCCCACACATTGGTGCAACTGAGTCTTCAGCGGTGAGGCGGGCTTAAAATAACCAGGCACCTTGGCCATCGGTGACCAGTTAAGCAATACCGGCAGACTGGGTGGCCCAAGCTTGTCGAATTCAGCACTGGCATAGCCTACTTTGCCGTTCACTCCAGTCAGCACCGATTCAATCCACTTGATGGCTTGTTGATCACCCCGAACATCGTTCTGCTGGTGGTTCACTTCTTCATGCCGCGAGTGACCGCGTTGTTTGCGGACTGGCTAAGCCAACCCTGATGGTAGATACCAAATGAAACCAGTGCCTGGTTCTCCAGCGATCTGGGCAAGAAGGGGCAGATCAAAGTGGGCCAGTTGGCCGACCTGGCTGCGCTGTCGGTAGATTTTTAGGCGATGAGGATGGTTCGCTAGAACGGGATGATCCATGACTACGGTCTGCTCAACGTCGTGAGCCACCCACTTGGTCGCTGCGTAGGCTTTTTTGATAGCCGTGGGATAGTGGGCCTCTGGTGAGGGCGTGGAGTTTACGAAGACTGCTGCCGCACCGGAGCCAACCAACCGATTACGGATAAGGCGTTCATGGGGCGGGTAATCGCCCAGCACCCAGCCTCCACCGTGGAATATGAAGACAGGCAGGATACCCTTGGCTCCGGCCGGACGAACGATCGTAAGCTCAATTTTCTGGCCGTCGGCAGTTATGGTCTTCTGGTTGACATCAGCTTTCGACAAATCCAGCTTGTCGCTAACCTGAGCGCCCGCCAGCACGGCCCTGGCATCCTACCTCCGTCCGCAACTGTTCTATGGACAGCTACAAACTGAGTTTCGGTCTTGTTTAGCGGCAGTAGGTGCTTCTCATAAGCAGTTCAAAATCGCTTAGCTTCAACATGTTCTAAATCATCGAACGAGTAGGCCCGAAACCTGGTGCGTCATTCGAATGATATCGGCAGACGATTACTCTCAATCCGCAACCAATCATGGGCGGACCTACTGATCACTACCGAGGATTGCACGATGACTAACATTACCCGCGTTGCCGTCGTTTACCACAGTGGCTATGGTCACACCGCCAAACAGGCTGAGGCCGTTGCTAAAGGGGCAGGCAGTGTTGTCGGGACCGAAGCCGTGCTGATCAGTGTTGACGATATCGACCAATACTGGGAAACCTTGGAAGGTGTTGACGCAATCATCTTCGGCTCTCCAACCTACATGGGTAGTGCTTCCGCCCAGTTCAAAGGCTTCATGGACGCGACCTCGCGGACTGTCTTCGCAAAGGGTGGTGTCTGGGGCAACAAGATTGCGGCAGGTTTTACCAATGCCGCATCCCGTTCCGGTGACAAACTGGCAACCTTGCAGCAACTGTCTATCTTCGCCGCGCAGCACGGCATGCACTGGATCAACTTGGGTCTTCCACCGGGTCACAACAGCACCAAAACCACAGAAGACATGCTGAACCGCCACAGCTTCTGGCTCGGTGCAGCAGCCCAGTCTGATGCAGATGTCAGTGCTGAATTCGGTCCACCGAAAGCTGACCTGCTGACGGCCGAACACCTCGGTGCCCGTGTGGCAAAGGTAGCCCGTCAGATGGCTGCGGGTCGTCACGCTGTGGAATGATCCCCGACGAGTGTTTAATCGCCGATGTACGATGGCACATCACCCAGTGAGTGCGATCGTACATCGGTTTTTTATTAGTTTTTCTCGGCCAGAAATGCCTGGAATTTCGGTACGATAAAGTCCGGTTGTTCTTCCATAATCCAATGCCCTGCTTGTGGCACCACTAGTCCATTCACGTGTGTAAAGACAGCTTCGGCGGAAGTTTTCAGCCCCTACCGAAGGATCTTTTACCTTCTACGGCAAGCACGGGAATGTCCAGTTTCCCGTTTTTCGCCAAGAGCGCCTGGTTGTCTTTCGGATTCTGGGAGAACGCCGCAAATTGGTTGAATGTCGCGTGAGTCGCACCCGGTTGTACGTACAGAATCGCGTAATGTTCGCGGGGCAGGACGCTGCTGGTGAATCTCGATCCTCAGGCTAGCTCCACTCAATACCTGACAGGGCAGACAGGTGATGCTATCCCCATGGGGATAGCCGATTTCTTCAAGCAAACCTTATCCAGCGGCCCGGCCAGCAAAAAGAATCGCGTGGCCGTCACTGATACCCGCTATGCCAATCTGCATCTGGTCACGGCTAGCCACAAGCTTGCCGACCTGCAGTCAAAGCTCGAGTCCAAATTCAAGATCAATAAGCTGCGCCGCTTGTTGGTGGAGCTTTCCGAAGATTACGAGCGCATTTATATCGATACGCCGCCGTCCTTGAATTTCTATACGCTCAGCGCGCTGATCGCCGCCGACCGCGTGTTGATTCCTTTCGATTGCGACAGCTTTTCTCGTCAGGCGCTCTACAACGTCATCGCACAAGTGGCCGAGTTGCAAGCTGACCATAATGAGTCGTTGATCGTGGAAGGGGTGGTGGTCACCTGAGCCGTCGATTCCGCGATAGTCGGTGGCAATGATGCGCCTTGTTTGTGCCAGCCCATCGATGATCGTGGGGTCGAAGTTGTTCAGTACCGCGCCCCAATGGTTGAACAGTACGAGCGGCACCTCGGTCTTGGGGCCGATTTCGCTATAGGCGAAGGGAATGCCATTGTCTGTGATCGAATGGTTTGCCGCGTTGACGAACGTCGTTTGCGAGCCAGCGGGGTCATTTGTTTTCGTGGGAGTCATGTCTACTCCGAACAGAGGGCTGCATTCGATGCAGTGCCACGGGCGCCTGCATCGAATCTGCACGGGTGTTCGCTACAAAAAGATCACCGTTGGGTCTGGTAGCGCTGGGCAACCACAGACTGGCGGATTTGCCCCAGCAGGCCCTGGCGTGCAATCTGCAGGTCATCCCAGCGTTCAGCTTCTTGCAGCGGCGGGATCGTCACCGGTTCGCGGCGATCAAAACCAACCAGTGCGGCATCCACCAGATCGTCCACTTCCATGATTTCATTCAAGGTGTTGATGTCGACGCCGGAGCGATCCCAGATCTCCGTGCGGGTGGCGGCCGGCAGCACGGCCTGCACATACACGCCCTGAGGCGAAAGTTCCAGGCTTAGGCCTTGGGAAAGGAACAGCACAAACGCCTTGGTTGCACCATAGACCGACATGCCGAACTCCGGTGCCAGACCCACCACCGAACCGATGTTGATGATCGAACCGTCGCCTGCTTTGGTCAGGCGTGGGGCGATGGCGCTGGCGAGCCGCACCAGCGCTGTGGTGTTGAGGGCGACCAGTTGCGCAACGCTGTCGGTGCTTTGATCGATGAAGTTGCCGGACAGGGCGGTGCCGGCGTTATTGACGAGGATGCCGATACGGGCGTCGTCGCGCAGGCGGGTTTCAACGGTTGTCAGATCGCCGAGTTGGGTCAGGTCCGCCGGAATGACATCAATGGCGACGTCGTGTTCGCTGCGCAACCGGGCTGCAAGTGCGTCCAGGCGTGTCTGGTCTCGGGCGACCAGAACCAGATCGTGGCCGCGTTGCGCGAAGCGCTCTGCGTAGGCGGCGCCGATGCCGGTGGAAGCGCCAGTGATGAGAACAGTAGGGTGAGTGCTCATGGGGTCATCTCTCTTTCAAAATATGTGAAAACAGAAAGCGCGGTCACTGATTGCTCAGCTTGCAGTGGCGCTCGATTCAGCCAGCGTCGGGTAGTCGATGTAGCCTGCCGAGCCCCCGCCATAGAGGGTGGCGGGATTGAAGGCGGACAATGGCGCGCCGCTCTTGAGGCGCTCCACCAGATCCGGGTTGCCAATGAACGGGCGACCGAATGCGATCAGATCAGCCTGGTCTTCGGCGAGCCGCGATGTCGCCAGGTCCAGGTCATAGCCGTTGTTGGCGATGTAGGTGTTTTTGAAGCGGTGGCGCAGGGCGCCGAAATCGAATTGCGCCACGTCACGCGGGCCACCCGTCGCGCCTTCGACGACGTGCAGATAAACGACGCCGAGGGCGTCGAGTTGATCGACCACGTAATCGAATTGCGCCTGCGGATCGCTGCTGGAAACACCATTGGCTGGCGAGACGGGCGACAAGCGCACACCGGTGCGATCCGCACCGATTTCCTTGACGACGGCCGCCGTCACCTCGAGCAACAGACGCGCACGATTTTTAATCGAACCGCCATAAGCATCGGTGCGCAAGTTGGCGCTGTCCTTGAGGAATTGATCCAACAAATAGCCGTTTGCGCCGTGAATCTCCACGCCATCGAACCCGGCGGCGACAGCATTTGCCGCGGCCTGGCGGAAATCGGCGACGATCCCCGGTAATTCGCTGATGTCCAGTGCGCGCGGCTCGGAGACGTCTTCAAAGCGGTTGTTGACGAATACTTTTGTGGCGGCTCGCAGTGCAGAAGGGGCCACAGGGGCGGCGCCGTTTTCTTGCAGATCAACGTGCGACACGCGGCCGACATGCCACAGTTGCAGAAAGATTTTTCCGCCCTTGGAATGGACGGCATCGGTCACTGTGCGCCAGCCGTCTATCTGCGCCTGCGTGTAGATCCCGGGGGTGTCCTGATAGCCCTGGCCCTGTTGGGAAATCTGCGTGGCTTCACTGATTAGCAAGCCTGCGCTAGCGCGTTGGCTGTAATGGGTGGCCGCGAACTCGCTGGGTACAAAGCCTTCGCCTGCGCGGTTGCGCGTCAGCGGCGCGAGGACGACACGGTTCGACAGCGTGAGGGTACCAAGCGCGTAAGGGGTGAACAGATTCTGGTCGGTCATCTGGTATGTCTTCCGTGCCTGTTGATGGAGGTCGGTTGTGCGTGCAATTAGGATGATGATCGAAATCTAAACTGTCAACGGTTTTGATTATGATCAACATCTATGTATCATTGGGCGCATGATTTCCCAGTGGACATGAGGTATTGCACGTGAGAGTGGCGGGGTCGATGCGGACCTGTTGTTCCTGCTTGAGAAGCCAGGCCCTATGACTTCCCCGACATCGAAGGTAGTCGGCTCGGGCATCATCTCCCGCAACAATGATGACCCAACTGCGAAGGCCATCTTTACCTTCATGGTGCTGGCCGGGATCGCGTGTAGGAGAGTGGTGTTGTGGAATGTCATCCCAGGATGGAACGGCACGCTCAAGATCAGTGCCGCCGAGCGGCGCGCTGGGTTCGAGAACTTAGCTGAGTTGCTCAAGTTATTGCCGAATTTGAAAGCTGTGGTGCTGGTAGGCGGCCAGGCGGGCAGGGCTGCAAAGCAAATGCGGGCTATGAACCTTAGGGTGTTCACCTTTGCGCATCCATCCGCGAGAGTCAGGAACCGGTACCGGCCGATGTGGGACCGGATACCTTGCAGCGGGCAGAGGCCGGCGGCGTCAAACAGGCTGTTGATTGCCCAGCAAACGTATCGGCCTGGTCCCATTCCCCCTGACACTGGTCGGCATTGATATGTTGTGGGCCGGGCCGGATATCCCGAACCGGCTGGCAAGGACATGCACTAGCTTCCGTGACTCAGCTGCCTAACCGCCGATGTTCATTCCGCCCCTGCCAGCGCGAACAGGTACTGCTCAAGGGGCTTATCGCTGCCGGGCAACTGTAGGGCCAGAATGCGGACTAACTCAGCGCAGTGAGTCTGGAAAAATTCCCCTGCAACGCCATCCAGGTCGCCACCTGCAGATCGAACATGCACATCGATCAGCGATTGCCGGATGGATATCAGGAAGGCAGGGCCATCTATATCCCGATGATTGACGCTCAGTGTCCACTGTACACCTGGCTGTCGATTCAACTGGCGGACCATTTTTTCCAGGTAGTGCTGATCCTCATCCGTGATCGGGTCGCTCCATAGGCCGATACCGACGATGATCTTAGGGATGCCGGCGGTCACGGGCCTGATGTACTCAAAAATTTCCCCGGCGACGACCCCACTCCAGAGCACAAGGCGGGCATCGCTGGGCTTGTAGCCAATGTTGCATAAGGACCAGCCAAAGAAGTTCGAATAGGTGAAGTGACCGCTACTCCCACCGTGAGGGGACTTGATGTGACGTAGGTCCACCTGTTGCAGAGCCAGCTTCAAGCGGTTTTCCGCAATCTACTCCGCGACAGAATCAAAAAGCTGGGGGGTGGAAGCTGATGTATCTCTCTTTGCGCACCTTAGCCGTCGGCGGTTGGAGGCTATCTTGCGCGCATGAAAAGCCGCATCGAGGAGGTTGCCAATCCGAATGGCCAAACTAGTAGCTAGAATCGTGCCCCCGGGAACAGCTTGTTGAGCTTCAAACCGTTGCCCGCGAGGTACCCGGTAGGGCGCTAAACGCGCATGAGCCGATCCTTTCATACCTGTCTGGGTTCTGTCATTTGGGGTATCGAAGCGGAGCTTCGGATTAGGATTTCTCACTTGGCTGTAGCAGCCAACAAAAAGCCCGCATGGGGGCGGGCTATTTGTGCTGAAGGAGAGGGGAAATCCTTTGGCAGGAGGCAGTTTAGGCCAGACGGAGAAGAGTGCAAGGTGGATATGAAAAGCTCGGCGTTGAACCGTGCTTACTGTTCAAATCAAGTTGTAATGCGCAGGGCTATCAGTCGTTCATCAGCTCCGCAATCCCGCGAGTGATATGCTCCAGGTTATTGTCGAGGGTGGCCAGGGCTCCGCGAACATTGTTGGCTACAATGGGGGAACCATGGTCGTCGCCCCAAAGAGCAATCTCTTCGACGGCCGCGGCCATCGCCAGCTGGTTCTCGTTAAACCGATAGAGCAGGGCAGGGATGAGTTCGTTGGTTGGCATAAGCTTACTCCTCCGTTGAGTGAGGAAAGCTTAGCATCAGGCAAGAAAAAGCCCGCACGTGAAGGGATATGGGGGTATCACCAAAGGAGCAGGTTAAATCTGCACCACAGATGTGAGGTCCAGGTGAACGGGATGCCCGAGAAACGAAAAAACCATAGGCTACCTACGCATTTTGAGTCCTTTGACGGAGCGAGCTCTTTGCTCATCAAGACTGTTGTAGTAGGTGTTCTGTGTTGTGCTGAGGCTGTTATGGCGCAAATCCGCTTGTAGGTCCTTCATGTCACGAAGCGGCGCGTCAAACGTGGCAGCAGTATGGCGAAGCCAGTGTAGGGATGCTGAACGAAGCTGGTCGATTTCATCTTCACTCCAACCTTCACTCTGCATACGTTGCAGTGCCCGATCAAACACTGCTTGAAGAAGCGATCTTACGTGTCGATCAGATAGTCCACCGCGTCCTTTAAGTGTAGCAATCAACGGCGTTTTTTCTTGTGGTGAGGGCAGGGGAGACAGCGCCAGTGATCGGCGATAACGTACGAGATACTCCTGGATGTACTCGTCCCGCACACTGATCTTGGCTGCTTTGTTACCTTTGCCGACTACGTGAAACCACCAGTTACCCGTCGTGTCTCGCCGCATATCTCCCATGGTCGGGCGCCAGTTGTCACGGCCGACTAGATCAGACACTCGGAGGTACATCGCGAAGAGCGTGGCCACGACAAACAGTGTTCGCTCATGGCGAACATCTTCGTCAGCCATCTGTTCTGCTGTGTCGATAACAAAACTCCACTGCACCTCAGTGAGCGATCGAGACGCGACGTCCAATATGTTCCGCTGCTTATAAATTGACTTCTGCTTGATGGCGCGGAACGGGTTAGCCTCTGTAAGGCCTTCATCCATTGCGTGCTGAAAGAAACTACCGCAGACAGCGAAGACCTGAGCCACCGAGCCCTGGGCCATATGGTAAGTACGTGAGGAGAGATCACTGATCGCCTCATTCGCAAGCTTGCGCTCCCGTTTTGAAACGGTACTACTGAACGGCCGCCAATCAGGATTAACCACGTACTCATCCGACTCAAGACGCTTCCGGCCACCGATGCGCTTGAACCTTGATTTGACTACAGGACCAACCCAATCCACTGGCGGGTTAAGGCAAAACTCCATAAATTGCTCTGCATTAGAGCGGCGCAGATCCAGCAACGGTTTACGCGCCACAATCAGCGACCAAAGCAACAGGCGCTCGACGTGCGTCCTGAAAGAATTGAAGGTTGACTGATTGCCTGCGTATGACTTTAGGAAACTACGCACAACCATATAGCTGTCAGCGGCGCGACAACTGTCATCAAAGCTCTTGAGATATGCCTGAACAACAGGACGCTCAGTATTGAGCTGGAGAAAATTGAGTTCATGGAAACACTCAAATGTGTCGAACAGCGGCTGGGGTAGGCGCGACATAAATGGGGCCAATGCGGGATTCGAATGACCGTAGCATGCGTGCCCCACGCCTTTTATGCAATATCCGGGTCTGACAGTTATCGGATATTACATAAAGAAATTAGACCCTGCTTATCTCACCACTTCAGACGCCGGTGGTGTGAGTGCAGCCCTTAACCGGTCACACTGGAAGCACAGTGTGTACAGAGCGCCTGTCAGTTAATGGGCGTCAATACCCGGTGCGGATGGACCGTTACGAGGGTAATGGCAGTGGCTGATAGGCAATCACAGCGCACTGATTGATCCTCAAGCGCAAGTCCAATGCCAATATAGATTCGCCGCGTTAAATATCTGCATAGACTCAATGTGTTGAACGGATATGGGTTTGTTGGGATTGAAGGCTCGCGCAGTCGCCGCACAGTTGACGTTTTGGGCGTGCTCCTACGTGAAATGTTTGGGGGCTAGGCCTGCGTGGTGCCACAGATTTCACGTAGGGACGTGCTATTCATCAAGTCTTATGCAGCTAAGTCGTCTACAACTCGTGCGAGTTCCGAGGGATACAATTGGAACCAATGGGTGGATACCGGGTTCGACGTTGCTGCTATTTGGCGGCTCTGTCGACCACGATCCTGGCCGTCGCAAAGCGGGATGAGACTTCGGGCAAACAGACGTACAGAAAGTAAATGGTAGATAGCGCGCTGGGCTTAACATTCAGAGAAGTAATCTCTTGATACGGATGCAGCACGGCGGCGACCACCGATCAAAGCGGAAGTAATTAACAGATAGTGGTTAGAAGCTGTCTATCAAGCGTTTCCTTCCGAACTTATCCTAAAAATTACTTCGGCGTTCTATGTGGTCCTAAGGCGAGGGAATTTCGAAATTGAGCATCCTGGGGCGAGGCTGTTCTAAATTTGCGCGTATTCAATGGGGGTGGCCGAGAGTTTCGCGGGGAAAGTCTCGAATTTCCGCAGTCGTGAGAAAGGGGCTGCGAGCAATCCAAATACATCATTTAACATAATATACATTATGCGTAGTACCGTATCTGTAGCTGTGCCCAGAGTCTCAGTGGATTCAACGCCACAGATCCTCCATCCTACGGTCTCCAGCCACTGCCCACCAAATCCACTCCAAGCCGTTATCCCAATGCAATCGTATATTCGCTTCGCCACCGCAAACGACGCCGAACTGTTGCCTGCCATCGAACGTTCCGCCGCTCAGGCTTTTCTCGTTGTCACTGATCTTGCGTGGATCGCAGACGGCGATGTCATGCACTCCGCCCGGTATCATGTATTCATTTCCAAATCCGCATGCTGAGCTGCTGTGGATGCCTGTGATTAGCCGCTGGGACTTCTGAGCGGCAACTCATGACAGCGACCGCGTCAGCTGAACGCCATTGAGCACGTTCGGATAATCGCAGGCGGTTCCTCTTGGTGAGTCTGAGTCGATCATGTTTCGTATAGTGATCGAGATTCGAGCACGGCTCGTTCTCCCATGCCGTTCGGCGTTTGTCGGTTGCCATTTCAGGAAGCCAGGGTTAGATTGATTATCAATATGTGGCGATATCCAATATCGCCAGTTTTGGGAGGCAACCATGAGCCTGATCGCTGAACATGTCGACATCCGATCCACTCTGACGGGCGAAATAAAAGCTGTATCCGCTCGCCTGAGTGCTGAAAAAGCAAAGCAAGTCGTCGTCATAACCGTGGACCATGCCTCCGATGAAACGCTGGCTGCATTGGGCGAATCACTAGGAGCAGCAGCCCGCCTCATCACGGACACAATGCTTAAAACCCAGCAAGCCACCGTTGAGCAGATCATTTCGTTGCTGGTGCCCAAAGCGCCTATCCGGCCGGCAGTCTTCAAGGAAGCTCAGATGCTGGCCAAGGCCAAAAAGACCGTATTGGAGAGCGGTGACTGGCTGTCCGCGGGAGACATTGCAAATCTGGCCGAATTCACCTCCAGGAATCCCAGCTCGCAACCCAACAAATGGAAGCGTGAAGGACGGATTTTCGCTATCCGTCATAACGGCAGCGACTACTTCCCGATCTATGCCCTGGACAAGGACACAGGGTATCGCCCGCTTCCGGCCATGGCCGAGGTACTGAAGAAGTTTGGCGGGAGTAAGGACGGCTGGGGGCTGGCGTTCTGGTTTGCATCAGTGAATAGCTACCTTGGCGGTAAACGACCCCAAGACCTGCTCAAGACCGGTCCAGCACGCGTAGTAGCTGCAGCTGAGGATGAGGTTGCCGGCGTTACCCATGGCTGAACGATCGCTCCCGCCAGGCCCGACAACCGATCTTCATGTGTCGTACATCACCGTACCGGCCGGTACGGTGATGCATCGCATTCATCTCAACGCTTACCTGGCAACCCAGTTCAATCCAACAGCCGAGGGAAACGCTCGGTTCAGCCCCATCAAAACCTCCGCCGGCGCCATAATACCGACCCTGTATGCGGGATTGCACGGCGATGGAGACGGTCTTCCACGACGTCCCTTTCGTGCCAGGTTTCAAGACTTACCCGAAAAACAGGCTCGGTCGACACCGCCACTCAAGAGTCGAGATTACGGTTGACCTCAAGTTGGTCGACTTGACGAGCAAGGCGCTCAGGTTGCTCGGGGTTACCAGAGCTCAACTGATTGACACAGAGAAGGATCAGTACCCCTTCACTCGCCAATGGGCCGAGGCAATCCACGCCCAACGAGCGGACGCCCATGGCCTCTATTGGGTGTCGCGGCAGGATGACACCGCGGTCGCCATCGTGTTGTTTGGCGACAGGGTTCCAGCGGGGGCAATAATTGCGCAAGGAGATGACCGCGGCCTGCTCAATGATGAAGCAGCCTACACGGACCTCATTTCCCTGGCTGAAAAAATCGGCGTGCTCATAGTTCCAGGCGAGTAACCGACGACTTTCCTATCCGCCTCGTGTTGTGATGGTGCGCTACTGACCCCCTCGCCCTGGGTCAATGCTGGCCATAAATAATTAACTCAACTAAATGACTATTTAGTTGAGTTAATTAAATGTCTCGCAGCCGGCTCCCTCGCCCACCTCCCATCAGGGCCTGCTTTCCGGCACGTTGAACGGGCCACGAGAAGTCCCTTGTTCAAGCGATTGCGCCAGACTCGCGCAGCGTTTTGCCGAGCAGACAGTTGTCCTCGGGACTGTCCTAGGTGGAGTCGTCACTTGACGTTCGACATAGGCCTTCAGCTCATTACCGGAATGCGGCAGTCGCTTGCGCAAAAATGATCAACCGAACCCGAAGGAGTACAAATGTGCTCTCGCGCCCTCTCCGCCCTCTCAGGTGGTGATTGGGTGCCAAATGCTCTCGCAGGGTGCCGATACCAGGCGTAGCATCGATACGATAACTGCTCATCACGCGTCGTTGGACGCGTGACTTCCAACCAAGCCGCATTCACGCGCAAACGCAAGACATATACCGCTTTCACTGTTAGGCCATGCGACCCTTCGCAGCACAGGGGCCGTGTTCTCACACCATCAAAAGCGAGGTGAAAACATGTCTGGTAATCGTGGTGTCGTGTATCTCGGCGCAGGCAAGGTCGAGGTGCAGACCATCCCCTATCCGAAAATGGAAGACCCGCGCGGCAAGCGCATCGACCATGGCGTGATCCTGCGCGTGGTTTCGACCAATATCTGCGGCTCCGACCAGCATATGGTGCGTGGTCGGACCACGGCCCAGGTCGGGCTGGTGCTGGGTCATGAGATCACCGGTGAGGTGATTGAAAGGGGCCGTGACGTGGAAAACGTGCAGATCGGTGACCTGGTCTCGGTGCCGTTCAACGTCGCCTGCGGCCGTTGTCGCAGTTGCAAGGAACAGCACACCGGCGTTTGCCTGACGGTCAATCCGGCGCGCCCCGGCGGTGCCTATGGCTATGTGGATATGGGCGACTGGGTTGGCGGCCAGGCCGAATACGTGCTGGTGCCGTATGCCGACTTCAACCTGCTGAAGCTGCCCGACCGCGACAAGGCGATGGCGAAAATCCGCGACCTGACCTGCCTCTCCGATATCCTGCCGACTGGCTACCACGGCGCGGTGACCGCCGGTGTCGGTCCTGGCAGTACGGTGTATATCGCCGGTGCCGGTCCGGTCGGACTGGCTGCTGCCGCCTCTGCCCGTCTGCTGGGTGCTGCGGTGGTGATAGTCGGCGACGTCAATCCTCTGCGTCTGGCCCATGCCAAGGCCCAGGGCTTCGAGATCGCCGACTTGACCAAGGACACTCCACTGCACGAGCAAATCGCCGACCTGCTCGGTGAGCCGGAAGTCGATTGTGCGGTCGATGCGGTCGGCTTCGAAGCCCGTGGCCACGGTCATGACGGCGCGCAGCACGAGGCCCCGGCCGATGTGCTTAACGCGTTGATGGGCGTGGTGCGGGTCGCCGGCAATATCGGGATTCCCGGTCTGTATGTCACCGAAGACCCGGGCGCGATCAATAAGGCCGCCAAGCATGGCAGCCTTAACATCCGTTTCGGCCTCGGCTGGGCCAAGTCCCACAGCTTCCACACTGGCCAGACTCCGACGATGAAGTACAACCGTCAGCTGATGCAGGCGATCATGTGGGACCGGATCAACATTGCCGAGGTCGTCGGCGTGCAGGTGATCAGCCTGGACGACGCGCCGCGCGGTTACCACGAGTTCGATGCCGGGGCGCCGAAGAAATTCGTCATGGATCCGCACAAGCTATTTAGCGCCGCCTGAGGAGTCAGCAGGGAAAAGCGCGGCAGTCCTGATCAGGGCTGCCGCGCTTTTTTATGCCAGTGCGATGGTCAATCGATAGCTTTGACCCTGTCTTCAAAGATGAGTCGTTCCGAGGATGTGTCGGGTCGGTGCTGGATAGTAAGGTGCTTCATGAGGGAAGGATAATCGCGCCCTGAAAACCGTCCGCCCTGAGCCTCGACCTGTGATCCGAGCGACTGTTTTCAAGGCGTGAAATATGCACGGAAGGCACAAAAAAACCACAAGCCGCCAGTGTATAGAAACCCACAAAGGGGATTTAGAGTCATGGCAACGGAAGACAATATTGAAACACTCGCACTCGGCGTGACCGATCCATCGAAAACTGAGGAGGCAAAGCGGGATCGGCGTCTTGAGGGCACGATTGACTGGATCGTTTTTGGTGTCACCAGCGTCATTGCAATCGCATTCGTCATTTGGGGGTTCATCAGTCAGGCAAGTCTCGCCGCCAGTGCCTCCACGGCGCAATCCTGGGTCATCACCCACTTCGGCTGGTTTTTCGTTCTGACCTCAACCTTTTTCGTCATTTTCGTACTCTGGCTGGCGGCGAGCAGGTACGGCAAGATCCCGCTTGGACGTGATGGAGAAGAACCCGAGTTCCGCACGGTTTCCTGGGTTGCCATGATGTTCAGCGCTGGCATGGGCATCGGCCTGATGTTCTTCGGTGTTGCCGAGCCGCTGTCGCATTACGTCACCCCTCCGCCTGGCACTGCCATAGGGCAGTCTAATGAAGCCATGCAGGTGGCGATGGCGACCACCCTCTTCCACTGGACGCTTCATCCCTGGGCAATGTACGCCATCGTCGGGCTGGCGATCGCTTACGGTACGTTTCGGCGCGGGCGTTCGCAGCTCATTTCCGCGGCGTTTCGGCCGTTGATCGGCAAGCATGCCAACGGCCCCATTGGCCGTGCGATCGACATGATGGCCATCTTCGCCACGTTGTTCGGTTCCGCCGCCTCACTCGGCCTCGGCGCACTCCAGATCGCCAGCGGTCTCGAACACAACGGATGGGTCGAACACCCGGGCAAATTCTTTTACATCTCGATCATCAGCGTGCTGACCATCGCCTTCATCGCCTCGGCGGTTTCCGGTATCGACAAGGGTATCCAGTGGCTCTCCAACACCAACATGGTGCTTGCGCTGACATTGGCGATCTTCGTCTTTCTGGTAGGCCCGACGCTACTGATGTTGAATCTGTTACCGACCTCGATCGGTGTCTACATCGACAAGTTGCCGGAAATGATGGCCCGTACCAGTGCCAGTGGTGGTGACCAGATGGAAAACTGGCTGGCTAGCTGGACGGTGTTCTACTGGGCCTGGTGGATCTCCTGGACGCCCTTCGTGGGCATGTTCATCGCCCGCATCAGCCGCGGGCGCACCATTCGCCAATTCGTCACCGGTGTGCTGCTGGTACCGAGCCTGGTGAGTCTCATCTGGTTCACCGTGTTCGGCGGAGCGGGCATCGACGCACTGCGTGAAGGCACCTTCACGCTGATCGAGGGCGCCGTGAACAGCAACTTTGCCCTTTACCAGTTGCTGGAAAGCTACCCACTGGCCTCCGTAACCTCCGTACTGGTGATGATTCTGGTGGCCATCTTCTTCGTCTCCGGTGCCGATGCCGCATCCCTGGTCATGGGTACGCTCTCCGAGCACGGCACAACGGAACCCTCGCGCGCCACCGTGATTTTCTGGGGCGCGCTGACCGGAACAGTTGCAGCCATCATGTTGGCGATAGGCGATCCACGAGACCCGGGCGCCGCCCTGACAGGCCTGCAGAATCTGACCATTGTCGTGTCACTGCCATTCGTCATTGTAATGGCCCTGCTCTGCCTGGCGCTGTACCGCGACCTGCGCAAGGATCCGATGATGTTGCGTCATCTGCGCGGCACCGAGCTGATCGAGAAGGCCGTACTCTACGGTGCGGTCAAGCATGGCGAAGAGTTCTACATTGTCGTCAAAGAGAAGAAATCTTCCGTCAAGCATGCTCGGCCGGAACTGGAGGAAACCCTGTCCTGAATCCAGCCGGTCCAAGGGCTTTTTAGTCCGTTAGAGGAGGTCCTGCGGCCCTCAGCGCAGCCTGGCGGCAGCGGCTACACAGACCGTGTCACGTCTGACATTTGTAGCCGCTGCCGTAGGCTGCGCCAAGGTCCAAAGGACCTTCTATCAATCTCGAATCCCTCCACGTGACTTCTGTCTTCCCGAAGTTTTCCCAATCCAGGAACGATCAATGACCACGTCCTTGATTTTCAACCCAGCGCACAAGGACCTGTGTGATGGCCTGTCTGCCGTCGCGCAAATCGGCGATACGCTCTGGGTGGTCAACGATGACACCTTGAGCCTGGAGCGACTCACCCTGCGCAAGCCTGTTGATGGCGGGAAGCTGGTGTTCGACCGGCATAGATCATCCCTGGCAAGGACAACGGCTTCGATGTCGAAGGCCTGGCCGTTTCAGGCCGACGTATCTTCATCGGCCTGCGCGGGCCGGTATTGCGTGGCTGGGCGATCGTTCTGGAACTGGAGATCGACGTCGACCCTGACAATCCTCATGCACTGATCCTGAACAAGATCGGCCCGCAGCAGCGCCCCTATCGCAAACACTTTCTGCAGCTGGATGGACTGGGGATTCGCGATCTCTGCATCCAGGGCAAGGACCTGCTCATCCTCGCCGGCCCGACGATGGACCTGGATGGCCCCTTCACCCTTTATCACTGGCCCAACGGTGCCCACTCGGCGAAGGAAAGCCTGCTGTTTAACGAAAACCTGAGCAAATTACTTGATGTTCCCTATGGGCAGGGTAAGGACAAAGGCAGAGATCACCCGGAAGACTTGTCTTAGGTAGAAACTCTCGGTATCTGGCAACGGTCGGATGTAATACCAGCCTCTATCTGGGTTGTGACAATCGAGAATTACGTCATGAGCAACGACAACAGCATCAAACCTGGCAATGAAGACGAGGAAGCAAACCCAGTCGATCACACCATTACGCCCTCCTCAGCCGAAGACGAAGAGCAGAGCGAAGCCAACGAACTCGAGCGCAAAATCGCCGAGATAGAACGAAAAGTGGCAGACGGTAATTGACTGAAGCTGGCCTTGGGACTGATCAGTGAAGGCGCCTCAAGGCAAACCTTGATCTGCAGATTCAACATGTCTATAGTTGAGTCTACAGATCAAGAGTGAGGATAGGGAGATGTCCGTTGCCCTCCAGACACAAGGTTTTACCAAGGATCAATGCGTAGCCGGTCTGCGCGCCGCTGTAGGCATCCTGGAAAAATGGCAGGCATCCAGCGATCAGGCCTGCCGTATCCTGCGCATCTCGCGCAGCACCTACACCCGTGCCAAGCAGCGCGACCCCGACTGGTCCGTGAGCCTGGACGCCGACCAGATGCAGCGCATCAGCTTTGTGCTCAATATTCACGCCGCCCTGCGTCTGGTCTTCGATAACCCGGAAAACGTCTATGGTTTCCCCGCAATGGCCAACCATAACGAGTTTTTCAACGGGCGGGCCCCGCTCGAAGTCATGTCCCAGGGAGATATGATTTCCCTGTACGAGACGTTCCGGCGCATTGATGTGCTGCGCGGTGCTCTATGGTGATGCTGAGCGAGCTGGCAGCATTGCCTGGCGAGCAGTTGCAGACCTACCGGCTGGTCAATTCGAAGTTTCCACCTATTGCGTTGTTCGATGATGTAGCGGACGCGGATGAGTTTGAAATTCTCTATCAGATCCAGGCCCTGACCAATCCCAGGCTGCAAAATGAGGCAGGACGCCTTGAGTTGATTCCGCGGGCAGAGATTCCCTTCGGGATTCCCGGTTGCTCTTACGCGACTGCCCCCTTTACCCATGTCAATCCAGCGGGCTCGCGGTTCAGCGACGGTCGCTATGGCGTGTTGTACCTGGCCGGCACGATGGAAGCGGCCCTGGCAGAGGTGCGCCATCACCAGAATCTCTACTGGTCGAAAGTGCAGCATCTGAACTACGAGCGCTTTGTTTTTCGGGGGCTGTCCTGCACTTTCACGGACTCAGGGATGAAGGATGCAGCTTCTGTCCCCATGACTGATCCGATCTACGATCCCGTCGATTACAGCCATGCCCAGCGCCTGGGTTGGTCGGTCAAGGCGGCTGGAATCCCCGGTCTGCGCTACAGCTCGGTGCGCAATCAGGGCAGTTATTGCTGGGCGCTGATGACCCCGAAACCAGTCTCTTCGATTGTTCAAACCGCCCATTACGAGATGATCTGGAACGGTCAGATCACCAGCGTCAGTAAAATCAGCGAAGCCTGAACCTTGCCGGGAGCGGATGCGCCGCTCCTGCCCCCCTCTCCTCCATTTGCCAGTGCGTGGTCTTGCGGTCGTCATTCATGGACTAAAGTTATGCCCAGATGATGCCCTGCGTTTAAACCGGCACTGATAAAAAGGAGCGTCCGATGGCCGAGGCAAGCAAGAAAATGAGCCTCATGGGGCTCACCACGCTGGTGACGGTCAATATGATGGGTTCGGGCATCATCATGCTGCCGACGAGCATGGCTCAGCTCGGGGCCGTTTCGCTGTTGTCATGGATCGTCACTGCTATCGGTTCCATGGCGATCGCCTATTGTTTTTCTCAGTGCGGCATCTTCTGCCAGCGCTCGGGCGGGTTGTCCGCCTACACCGAAGAGGCGCACGCCAAGTCAGGCTTTTTTCTCTGCTCGTACCTGTACTTCCTGTCGCTGGCCATTGCCAACGTGGCCGTCGCCATCTCCGCAGTGGGTTACATGACAGCGTTCGTGCCGTGGCTGGGCAGCGGCGCCATTCCACTGTTCATCGGTACGGTCAGCCTGCTCTGGCTGACAACTGTGGCCAACTTTGGCGGTCCGGGCATTACCGGCAGGATCGGTGCGATTACAGTGTGGGGTGTGATCATTCCCGTGGCCGGCTTGAGCATTATCGGTTGGTTCTGGTTCAAGCCCGAGGTGCTGGCTGCCGCCTGGAACCCGAATGACCTGCCCATCTCCGAAGCCATCGGCAAGGCGATTCCCCTGACCCTGTGGGCGTTTCTCGGCATGGAGTCGGCGGCGCAGGCCACCGATGCGGTGGAAAATCCCAAGCGCACGGTGCCGCTGGCCTGTCTGTTCGGAACCCTTGGGGCGGCCGTTGTGTACGTACTGTCGACCACTGTCATCCAGGGCATCGTGCCCAATGCAGAGCTGGCCAACGCTGCGGCCCCCTTCGCACTCGTCTATGCGCACATGTTCAATCCCGTGGTCGGCAATATCATCATGGCGCTGGCGGTCATGGCCTGTGTCGGTTCACTGCTGGGCTGGCAGTTCACCCTGGCACAAACGGCCAAGATGACGGCCGACCAGGAGATGTTCCCGAGTCTGTTCAGCAAGGTCAACGCACGGAATGCACCGATCGTGGGCATGCTTGTCTGCGGTGTGTTGCAGACCGTCATGGCGGTGTCGACCATTTCGCCCAATGCCAGTGCCCAGTTCGGCAAACTGGTCAACCTGGCGGCAGTCACCAACCTGATTCCCTACGTGACCGCGCTGACCGGCCTGCTGGTCATGATGTACAAGGCCAGGGTCTCTGTAACCGTCTACGTCCGCAATACGGTGGTGTTGCTGATTGCGGCGGCGTATTCGTTGTATGCCCTTTCCGCCTGCGGCAGGGAGGCCGTGTTCGGTGGCGCCCTCGTCCTTGCGTTCGGTTACCTGCTCTATTGTTTCCTCGCCCAGCGCTTTGTTAATGAGTCAGCGACGCCATGACCAGATCACCGACAAAATCCGCAAGCCTGCTGCTGGCCTGCCTGCTCTCGCTGACGCCGGTACTGGCCGGCGCCAACACCCTGGAGCGTGTGCGTGCCGGCAACACCCTCACCCTGGGCTATCTGCCGGACTTCGCTCCGTTCAGCATCCAGGAGGGTGACCAGGCCAGCGGCTACGCCATGGACCTGTGCCTGAAGATAGCCGACAAGGTCAAGGCCGAGCTGGGCTTGCCTGCACTGCAAGTACGCTACCAGGCCGCCACAGTCGCCGATCAGATCAGCGCTGTCAGTTCAGGCAAGGTCGACATCCTCTGCTCGCCGACCCCGGCGACACTGGAACGGCGCAAGACAGTCAGTTTCTCGATACCGATCTACACCGCCGGCCTTTCGGCCGTGGTCCGCGAGGACGCCCCCGAAGCGCTGCTCAACGTACTCAATGGCAAGGTGGCCCATGAAGGCCCGACCTGGCGCGCTACCGTCAACCGTGGCCTGGCCAACCAGACCTACGCAGTGACGGCGGGCAGCATTACTGAAGCCTGGGTTCGCCAGCAAATACGCATGCTCGGCGTTGTCGCCACAGTGGTCACGGTCGAGAACACTGGCGCTGGCCTCAAGCGGGTTGCCGAGGGCAAGGCCGATGCCTTCTTCTCCGAGCGCATGCTGCTCAAGCGTTATCTTGCCACGGACTATGCCAACGCCAGGTTGACGCTGCTGGACCGAGACTTCGAGTACGCACCGGTCTCAATGGTCGTGGAGCGCGGCGATGAGGACTTCCGCTTGCTGGTCGATACCGTGTTGAGTGAACTGTACCATTCAGGCGCAGTCGAGCAGGCCTATGTCAAATACCTGGGCGGTGCGAGCGATACGGCCAGGAGTTTGTTCAAGGTCTATGCGCTGCCTTAGGCGGCTCAGGATCAATCCGCCGTCAATAAGACTGCATACCGCAATACAGCACTGATCGGCATCGAGCGCCGCGGCAAGCCACTGACACAGCGTCTGCAGCAACAGCTCCGGAGGATCAAGGCATGCTCATCGAACGCCCTCTTCTATTTGCCTTGCAAGGCAGTGAGCTCTACGCGAACCGCGTGGCGGCGCGGCTCGGCTGTCAACTGGCCCTCCATGAGGAGCGCGATTATGAAGATGGCGAGCATAAATGCCGGCCGCTGGATCCGGTCAATGGTCGCGAGGTCGTGGTGTTCCATGCCTTGTATGGGGACGACCGGCAGAGTGCAAACGATAAGCTGTGTCGCCTGCTGTTTTTTTGCGGTGCACTCAAGGATGCCGGCGCTCGCCATGTACAGGTGGTGGCGCCCTACCTCTGCTACGGGCGCAAGGATCGTCGCAACCAACCTCAGGATGCAACAATCACTCGCTACCTGGCGGCCATGTTTGAAGCCTGCGGCGTGGATCGACTGGTTGCCCTGGAGGTGCACAATCCGGCAGCGTTCGACAATGCCTTTCGCATCCCAACGTGGAATCTGCAGTGCACGGAATTGTTTGCCCGGATTTTTGCCGGGCTCGTCGGTGACGATGAAGTGGTTGCGGTTTCCCCCGACGCCGGTGGTGCCAAACGTGCCGAGCAATTTCGTCGGGCCCTGGAGCGGCAGCTGGGTCGCCCGGTGGGCGGTGCACTGATGGAAAAACACCGTGATCAAGCCACACTTGCCGGCACACTGCTGGCCGGCGAAGTCCAGGGCAAGACAGCCATTATCTTCGACGACCTGATCAGCACCGGTGCAACACTGCTGCATGCTGGTCTTGCGTGCCAGAAGGCCGGTGCCAGGCGGCTGTTCGCCACAGCCACCCATGGTTTGTTCACCGCTGGCAGCGAACCGCTCGGTAGCGCACTTTTTGAACGGATCGTTATCTGTGACAGTGTGCCTGCGTTTCGCTTGCCTCCCAAATGGGTCGCACGCCATTTGCAGATACTCGACACCACCGCGTTGGTCGCCGCGCTATTAGCTGAAAATGGAGCGTTCAGCGTCGTCTGAGTGCACTTCCTACTGTGCTTGATAGCTTCATGCACAGCTGTTATCAATCGCCTGCTTGTGGGCATCGTCGTTGCCGTGCAACAAATGATCGTAGATCTGCCGCGGTGTGCCCGAAGCACTCAGGTTGGCCGGATGGGGTTCAAGTCGTGTCAGCGCTGTCATGATGGCCTCTGTTTATCGGTTGGCAGGACGCTGAATCGTCACGTCTCTGATCAGCAGAGCAGCCGGCCAGAATAAAAATTCCATCTGCTTGCAAATACGCGGATAAGCGGCATCGCGACGGCGGCGGGCTGCCACTCGTCGTCGTTCGGCGATACAGGCAAAACCTTTTCCTTGTGCGGGCGTTCCACTCTAGTAACAGCGATCTTTGTCGCTGATGACAACCCGGGAGGTTTTCATGGAAAGGTCTACAGGTGGACGCTTCAGCATGGCGCTGCTCATGCTCGCCCTATCGTCGCCGGTGTTTGCCGTCGATTCCGATGACTTTGTCGACAAGGCCACTCAGGGCGGCATCGCCGAAGTCGAGGCCGGCAAACTGGCCTTGGAAAAAAGCACCGCGAAGGACGTGAAAGCCTTCGCCAATCAAATGATCAAGGACCACGGTGCGGCCAATCATGATTTGGCGGCGCTGGCTAAAAAACTCGATCTGAAAGTGCCGGATGATGCCGAGCTGACCGCCCATCCGTAATGGATGGCACACCAGAGTGCGGCGTTGTTTTGTAAAGGCGGGTTTTATGAAGAGCAAAAACGAGAGTGAAAGCGCCGGTACGTCTTTGAGCCAATGGCAGAGTTCTCCCCTGTTGCAGCGTGTGCCGTACATCTCTGTGCACGAACTGGTCCCCCCGGGCCATCGATTGGTGGTGATTGCGCCGCATCCTGACGATGAGGTGCTGGGCTGCGGTGGGCTGCTGGCCATGATGGCCGGTCGCGAAGCCGATCTGCTGATGGTTACGGTAACCGATGGCGATGCCAGTCACCCCGGCTCCCGCCTCTGGCCCCCTGCCCGCCTGCGGGATGAACGACCGCTGGAAAGCCAGCGTTCCCTGGCTTGCCTGGGGCTGGATGTCGCGAGCCTGCAGTGGCATAGGCTGGGGTTGGCCGACAGTCGGGTGCAACAATCGGAAGATGAACTCTGCTCGAAGCTGGTAGATATGCTGCGCAGTGGCGACCGTGTGCTCACCACTTGGCGTCATGATGCCCATAGCGATCACGAAGCGGTCGGGCGGGCCTGTGCCAATGCCGTGCAACTGGCCAATGCCGTGCTGCTGGAAGTCCCGGTATGGGCCTGGCATTGGGCAGCGCCGCAGGACCCGCGCGTGCCCTGGCAAAGGGCCAGGAAGCTTGCCCTCGACAGTGCCATCCTGGCGCGCAAGCACCGAGCGGTCAGTGCTCACAGCAGTCAGCTTCAGGCCGACTCGGACACCGGGGCGCCTGCCGCGCTCCCGCCGTATAGCCTGGAGCGTCTGGTGCAACCGTTTGAACTGATATTTCTATGAAACTGTTTATCTCGTTCCCACGCTCTGCGTGGGAATGCCGTGCCAGACGCTCTGCGTCGACCTTCAAGAGCACTTTGCGGCGCGTCTCTGGATGCATTCCTTTGCTGCGCGTGGGAACGAGATAAACCGCTGAAACAATTTGCAAAGAACTGAGCGCAATTCTTATAGACCACACCGCTCCACAAGCTCTTCAGCACCCATCGCCGGTGCCCCGCACGTACGGTTGCGGCACACATAGGCACAGGCCTGCCCCGCGAGGGCGGACTTGTCCTTGCCGATGGGCACATCCGCGGCGAAAGCCAGGACCCGTGCCGGCAGGTAATGTCGCTGCAGGTCCTGCACCATAGCGTTTGCGGCCGAGCGTTCGCCAGCGACAACGATACTGATCGGGCCACGCTGCAGGAAATCCTGCGCTGCCAGCAGATGGGCAAAGCCGAAAGGGTTCTGCGCGGCTGCGGCGCGGTACATCGCGAACACTTGCTCGGCACGCTCGCGGTAGAGTTCGCGGCCGGTCAGCTCGTAGAGCCGCAAGAATGCGAACACGCTCGTCGAGGTCCCCGATGGCCAGGCATTGTCCTGTGGCGCGCGCGGCCTGTGCACCAGGGGTTCGCCGTCGCTGGGGGTGAAGTAAAGCCCCTCCTCCCAGAACTTGTCGAGGATCAGCTCGACCAGCTGTGTGGCGCGTTCGAGATAACGCCGGTCAAAGCCGCATTCGTAGAGATCGAGCAAGGCGTTGGCAAGGAAGGCGTAGTCTTCGAGAAAGCCCGGAACCTTGGCCGTGCCTTCCCGCCAGGCCCGGTAGAGGCCGCCTTCGGGCGTCGAAAGGTGCTGTTGGATGAAATCGGCGGCTTTTCTCGCGGCATCCAGGTGGGCCGGGGTTCCTGTCGCCTGGTAGGCGGCGCACAGGCCCTGGATCATCAGGGCATTCCAACCGCTGAGGATGTTCTCGTCACGCCCCGGCCGGACACGCTGGGCACGCGCCGCCAACAGCTTGTTGCGCAGGCCCTGCAGTTGCAGTTCCTGGCCGGTGTCGAATACCGCATCGCGGTGCAGTACGGTGCTGCCATGTTCGAAGTTGCCATTGGCGGTCACACCATAGGCCCGGCAGGCCAACGCGGCGTCCGTATCGCCGAGCTCAGCCTTGATCTGTGCAGGTGTCCACACATAGAACTTGCCTTCTTCGCCTTCGCTGTCGGCGTCTTCGCTGGCATAGAAGCCGCCCAGCGGGTGGGTCATGTCACGCAGGGTGTAGTCGATCGTCTCCTCGAACACCCGCCGCCAGGCCGCTTTACCGGTCACGCGGTAGGCATCGGCATAGAGCTTCACCAGCTGGCCGTTGTCGTAGAGCATCTTTTCGAAATGGGGCACGGCCCAGCGTTCATCCACGCAGTAGCGAGCGAAGCCGCCGCCCAGGTGATCGTAGAGCCCGCCGGCGGCCATGCGATCGAGGGTCAGCTCCAGGGACTGCAGCAAGTCCGGTTCATGCAGGCGCTGATAAACACGCAGGACCAGATCATGGCAGGCCACGTTGGGAAACTTGGGGGCATTGCCCAGGCCGCCATGCACCGGGTCGGTGTTTCTGGCGAACAGCCGGGCGGCGGCGGCCGGCTGGTCTTGCTCCAGGGGTGTATCGCCCTCCAGCATGAGCTTGTCCATGACGCCGTAGCCTTTGAGGAGTTGCTCGACGTTCTGCTGCAGTACCTCGCGGTTGTTCCGCCAGGCTTCGCTGAGCCCTTGCAGGAGCTGGCTGAACCCCGGCCGACCATGACTCTCCTGCGGCGGGAAGTAGGTGCCGCCGAAGAAGGGTTCGCGTTGCGGGGTGAGGAACACCGTCAGCGGCCAGCCACCGCCTTGTCCCATCATCTGCACGACCTGCTGATAGATGTCGTCCAGGTCCGGCCGCTCCTGGCGGTCAACCTTGATATTAATGAAGCGCTCGTTCATCAGGTGCGCGATCTGCGGGTTCTCGAATGACTCGTGAGCCATCACGTGACACCAGTGGCAGGCGGCATAACCCAGCGACAGGTGGACGGGCTTGTCTTCGCTGCGTGCGCGGTCGAACGCCTCCTCGCCCCAGGGATACCAATCCACGGGATTCTCGGCATGCTGGCGAAGGTACGGTGAAGTTTCCCTGGCGAGTCGATTGCTCATGGCTGGTTCCTCACACTGCTTTTTCACAACATACCGAGCTGCAGGCGCGCGGCATCGGACATACGGCTTTGATCCCAGGGCGGCTCCCAGACGATCTCAACGAAGACCTGGCTGACCCCGGGCAGGCTCTGGACCTTGGTGCGCACCGCCTCCTTGAGCATGTCACTCATGCCGCAGCCGGGCGCGGTCATGGACATCTTGATCTCGACGCGCTGGCCGCCGCTGTCCAGCCCATGGGTTTGACAGTCGTAAATCAGCCCGAGATCGACCACATTGACCGGCAACTCCGGGTCGTAAACGTTACGCAGGATGTCCAGCACCTGCCGGACGTCGACGTTCTGTCTCAGTCGGTTCGGGTTGTCGAACGTAAAGCCCGCGCCACGCAGTTCTTGCACGAAGTCGATGGACAGGCCATCGGCCCTTCCTGCGCTCGCCGGATCGAGCAACAGACGGATGCCGTCGCTGTTCACGACGATATCGCCCTCGGCGTCGGGTTCGAACAGCAATTCATGGGCAAAATGCTCGTCGATCCTGAGCCGCACCGACAGCCCGCTTTCATCTGCCAGGGCAGCGTGCAGGATTTGCCGCGCCGAATCGCTGAGGTGAATGCCGGGAATGAGCGGATAGGTCGTCATGGCTTATTCCGTCGAGACCGCTTCGCCGCCGCCTTCGAGGGCACTGCGCAATGTGTGCCAGGCCAGGGTCGCGCACTTGACCCGCACCGGGAACTCCCAGACCCCGGAAAGCACCGCCAGTTTGCCGAGCTCCTCGGGTGTCACCCGGGCATTCGGCCCCTCGGTGAGCAGCGCATGCACACGGCCGAAAAGTACCAGTGCCTGCTGCGTTGTTTGCCCCTTGACCGCCAGGGTCATCAGCGATGCCGAGGCTTGAGAGATGGCGCAGCCGGCGCCCTGGAAGGCAATGTCGGCGATCACGCCGTCGGCCAGCTTGATGTAGATCCTGAGATCATCGCCGCACAGCGGATTGAAGCCTTGCGCCGTGCAGGTGGCGTCCGGGAGCTCGCGAAAATTACGCGGCCGCTTGCCGTGGTCGATGATCACGTCCTGGTAGAGGTCGCGCAGTTCGTCGCTGCTCATCGGAACACCTCCTGGACCTTGGCCAGGCCTGCGACCAAGCCGTCGATGTCCTGCTCGTTGCTGTAGCAACCCAGGGAGGCTCGGGCGGTGGCGGCCAGGCCGAAACGGTTCATCAAGGGCTGCGCGCAGTGGTGCCCGGTGCGGATCGCGATGCCCTCACGGTCGAGGATGGTACCGATATCGTGCGGATGAATGCCGTCGAGGACGAACGAGAGCACGCCGACCTTCTGCGCCGCGGTACCGATCAGCCTGAGACCGGGCACCGCCGCGAGCGCCTTCTGTGCGTAGGCCAGCACCCTCTGCTCGTGGGCAGCGATGGCCTCCGGGCCAAGCGCTGCAAGGAAGTCGATCGCAGCGCCCAGGCCGATCGCGCCGACCATGTTCGGCGTCCCCGCTTCGAACTTGTACGGTGGTTTGTTGTAGATCGTCTTCTCGAAGCTGACCGATAGGATCATGTCGCCACCGCCCTGATAAGGCGGCATGGCGTCGAGCAGCTCGCGGCGGCCGTAGAGCACGCCGATGCCGGTGGGGCCATACATCTTGTGGCCCGACAGGGCATAGAAGTCGCAACCCAGCGCGCGTACGTCGATCTTCAGGTGCGGGGCTGCCTGGGCGCCGTCGATCAACACGCGCGCACCCTGGGCATGGGCCAGCTCGACAATGCGCCGGATCGGGTTGATGGTGCCAAGCACATTCGAGACGTGGGTGACGGCCACCAGCCGGGTCCTGGGTCCGATCAGTCGCTCCAGCTCATCGAGCAACAGTTCGCCTGCATCGTCGATGGGAGCCACCCGCAACCGGGCGCCGGTCTGCTCGCAGAGCATCTGCCAGGGCACGATGTTCGAGTGGTGCTCCATGGCGCTGATCAGCACCTCGTCGCCATCACGCAGCTGTGCCTTGCCATAGGTTTGCGCCACAAGATTGACCGCTTCGGTGGTGCCGCGCACGAAGACGATCTCCTCCACGTGCTCTGCGTTGAGGAAGCCTTGCACCTTGCTCCGGGCCTTCTCGTACTCCTCGGTGGCACGCACCGAGAGGTAGTGCACGCCCCGGTGCACATTGGCGTTCTCCTGCAGGAAGAAGTGCGACATCGCCTCGATGACCGCCAGCGGTTTCTGGCTGGTCGCGGCGCTGTCGAGGTAAATCAGCGGTTTGCCATAGATCTGCTGCGCGAGGATCGGAAACATCCGGCGCACGCGTTCGACGTCGTAGCCCGCCGTAAGGTGCAGCGTCTGAACACCGCTTTGCAGGTCACTCACGCTGCCACCTCCAGGCCCCGCAGTTGCGCGGTAACCAATTGCTCCACATGGGCCCGCAACGGCGCCGGACCAATGCGTTCCAGCAGCTCGCTGACGAAGGCAAAGGTCAGCAGAGACCGCGCCTGCGCCTCGGGAAGCCCCCGTGAACGCAGGTAGAAAACGGCCTGTTCATCCAGTTGGCCGACGGCAGCGCCGTGGGCGCACTTGACGTCATCGGCCAGGATCTCCAGGCGTGGCTGGGTGTTGGCCTGGGCCGTCGCCGATAACAAGAGGGTCTTGATGGTCTGGCTGGCGTCCGTCTTCATCGCGCCCGGCCGCACGATGATGCGCCCGTCGAAGACCCCATGCCCGCGATCGTCGACAACGCCCTTGTAGAGCTCGCGGCTGGTGCAGCGCGGCGCCAGGTGTTCGATGGTCGTCTGGTTGTCCAGGTGTTGCACGCCCCGGGGCAGGTACAGGCCGTTCAGGGCGACCTGGGCGCCGGGGCCTTCGAGCACGACCCGCACTTCCTGGCGTGCCAGGGCGGCGCCGAGCGCCCAGGAGTGGCCGGTAAAGGCGCTACCCTCAGCCTGGCGCACGCTCAGCAGAGCGACATGGAAGGCTGCCCTGCTCTCGTTCTGCACCTTGTAGTGCTCGAGCGCAGCGTCCGCTTCGAGCACCACTTCACTGACGGCATTGCTGAAGTACACCTCGCCCTCGATGCCGGCATGGCTTTCCACCAGGGTCGCGCGGCTGCCGGCCCCCATCTGCACCAGGACGCGGGTATGCATCACTTGCGGAGCAACGCCCGCGGCTGCCAGGAACACAAGATGAATCGGTGTCTCGACCGTCGTCCCGGCGGGGATGCGCACCAGCGCGCCCTCCTCGGCGAGGGCCGTATTGAGCGCGGTGAAGGCCTGCGGCCGGGTTTGGAAGGCATGCCCGAACAGCCCTTCGAGTGCCCCGCTGTCGGCAAGCAGTTGCGGTGCTAGGTGGCTGACCTCGATGCCTGGCGGCAGCCCGTCGAGTTCGGAAAGTCCAGCGTCGAAATAGCCATTGAAAAAGACCAGGCACGGGCCACCGTAGTCGCCGACGAGCGCCTCGACCTGGGCGGCGGACCAGCGGGGCCCAGGTTCGGCCAACTGGAACGGGATCTCCAGGATTGGCGCGACGCGGGTGTACTTCCAGGCTTCGTCCCTGGCTGTGGGAAAACCGTGTTCGGCCACCCATTGCAAGGCTGCGTGGCGCAGTGCCTGCAGCCAGGCGGGATGCCGGGCATCGATCCGGGGCTCCAGCCCTGCGAGGAAGGCAGTCATGTCTTGGCTCCTGGCCCCATTGCGGCCTGCTCGTAGCTCCCATAGCCATGCTTCTCGAGTTGGAGGGCCAGGTCCTTGTCGCCGGACTGTTCGATCCGGCCGTTGGCCATGACGTGGACACGATCCGGGACGATATAGTCGAGCAGGCGCTGGTAGTGAGTGATGACCAACAGCGCGCGATCCTTGCTTCGCAGGGCGTTGACGCCGGCCGCGACGGTGCGCAGTGCGTCGATGTCCAGGCCCGAGTCGGTCTCGTCGAGGATGGCCAGCCGGGGTTCCAGAATGGCCATCTGGAAGATTTCGTTGCGCTTCTTCTCGCCCCCCGAGAAGTCGACGTTGACGCTGCGGTTCATGAAGCTCGGGTCCATCTCGACCAGCGCCATGCGTTCCTTGGCCAGCTCGAGGAAATCCATGGCATCGAGTTCTTCGAGCCCGCGCTGCTTGCGCACGGCGTTGAGGGCCGTGCGCAGGAAATACAGGTTGCCGACGCCGGGGATCTCCACCGGGTACTGGAATGCGAGGAAGATGCCGGCGACCGCGCGCTCCTCAGGCGTCATGGCGAGCAGGTCCTGACCGTCGTAGAGTACCTGGCCGCTGACCTGGTAGGTGTCGACCCCCGCCAGCACCTGGGCCAATGTGCTCTTGCCCGAGCCGTTGGGTCCCATGATCGCATGCACTTCGCCGGCTTCGATGCGCAAGGTGATGCCCCGCAGGATTTCGCGGCCTTCGACACCGGCGTGCAGATTCTTGATGTCCAGCATGCTTCACCCCGGGCGTCAGCCCACGCAGCCCTCCAGGCTCACACCCAGCAATTTCTGGGCCTCCACCGCGAACTCCATCGGCAGCTCCTTGAGCACCTCGCGGCAGAAACCGTTGACGATCATCGGCACCGCATCCTCCTCGCGAATACCGCGCTGCCGGCAATAGAAGAGTTGCTCATCGCTGATTTTCGACGTGGAGGCCTCGTGCTCGACCTGGGCACTCGGGTTCTTCACCTCGACGTAGGGAAATGTATGCGCGCCACACTGGCTACCGAGCAGCAGCGAGTCGCACTGGGTATGGTTGCGGGCGCCGGTCGCGCCCTTCTGGATCTTGACCAGGCCGCGGTAGGTGTTCTGCCCATGGCCGGCGCTGATCCCTTTGGACAGGATGGTGCTGCGCGTGTGCCGGCCGATATGGATCATTTTGGTGCCGGTGTCGGCCTGCTGGTAGTTGGCGGTCAGGGCGACCGAGTAGAACTCGCCGACCGAATAGTCACCCTGGAGAATCACCCCCGGATACTTCCAGGTGATGGCCGAGCCGGTTTCCACCTGGGTCCAGGAAATTTTCGAGTGCGCGCCTGCGCACTTGCCGCGTTTGGTGACGAAATTGAAGATGCCACCACGCCCTTGCGCATCGCCCGGGTACCAGTTCTGCACCGTGGCGTACTTGATCTGGGCGTTATCCAGCGCCACCAGCTCGACCACCGCCGCGTGCAGTTGATTGTTGTCGCGCATCGGCGCGGTGCAGCCTTCGAGATAGCTGACGTAGGCGCCCTCCTCGGCGACGATCAGGGTGCGCTCGAACTGACCGGTATCGGCGGCATTGATGCGAAAGTAGGTCGACAGTTCCATGGGGCAGCGCACGCCCTTGGGCACATAACAGAAGGAGCCATCGGAAAATACCGCCGAATTCAGCGTGGCAAAGAAGTTGTCGCTGTAGGGCACCACCGAGCCCAGGTACTTGCGCACCAGTTCCGGATGGTTCTGCACCGCTTCAGAGAAGGAACAGAAAATCACACCGACTTCGGCGAGCTTGTGCTTGAAGGTGGTCGCCACCGAGACCGAATCTACTACCGCATCCACCGCAACGCCGGTCAGGCGTTCCTGCTCGGCGAGCGAGATGCCGAGCTTGCCGAACATCTCGCGCAGCTGTGGATCGACCTCGTCGAGACTTTTCGGCCCCGGCGTTTTCGGCTTGGGTGCCGAGTAATAGATGATGTCCTGGTAGTCGATGGGTTCGTAGTGGACGTTCTGCCAGCTTGGCTCGCGCATGGTCAGCCAATGGCGAAAGGCTTTCAGGCGCCAGTCCAGCAGCCACTGCGGCTCGTTCTTCTTGGCCGAGATCAGGCGGATAACGTCTTCATTGAGCCCGCGTGGGGCAGCGTCGCTCTCGAGGTCGGAAACAAAGCCGTACTTGTACGCCTGGCTGCTGAGCTCGCGGATCCTGGCATTGTCGGTGCTCATTGCAGATTCCTCCTGCCGTTGGCAGGACGATTCGATCGTTTAACTATACTCCATCTCGATTTTTGACAAGCATGTTCTTTTTAAAGCATATAAACGATATAAATCATTTGCTTATAAATAATTGTTAATCCTCTGGCTCACGTACGAGAATGTCGTCGCCGTCCAGCCGGACCTCGAATTGCTCCACGCTGTAGGCCGACTCCGTGAGGCATTCACCGCTGATGACATCGAACTCGTAGGCATGCCTGGGGCAGGTCACGATGCTGCCGCAGAGCTCGCCCTCTCCCAGCGGGCCGTCCTCATGGGGGCAGGTGTTGTGGATGGCGAAGTAGCGACCGTCCACGTTGAACAGCGCGATGGGCGTGCCCTTCAGGTCCAGGGTCTTGCCGGTACCCGCCTGGATGTCGCCAACGCGGGCGACCTTGACGAACTCACTCATGACGTCACCCCGCGCCCCATTCTTCATAAGGCTCACCTGGTTTTACGGTAGGTACCGATCAATTCGGCCTGTTCCAGGACATGACCGCGCATCGCGTTTTCCAGTTGGGCCTTGATGGGCTGCTTCAGGTCGGGCAAGACGGTGTCCAGCGCGTAGAGCTTGTGAAAATACCGATGGGTGCCGACAGGCGGACAAGGTCCACCGTAGCTGGCGTTCTGCCAGTCGTTGAGCCCCAACAGCGTTCCAGGCGGCAGCGCGTGTACGTTTTCGGGCAGTTCCGTGGTCCCTGCGGGCAGGTTATAGAGCACCCAGTGGACCCAGGTCATTTTGGGAGCCGCAGGGTCCGGCGCGTCCGGGTCGTCCACGATCAGCACCAGGCTCCTGGTGCCTGGCGGTGCACCGCGCCAGGCCAAGGGGGGAGACACATCCTTGCCTTCACAGGTGTAGAGCACCGGTATCGCACCCTGGGCATGAAAAGCGGGAGAATCGAGCACAAGTGGCATGACCGCTACCTCCTTTTGACGTGAGTTTGACCACAGACGCGATGTCGCGCTGGCAATCCCCCACTGTCCCCGATAACAAAACTATAGCTGCGCCACGACGAGTCACGACAGTCGGGAATCGTCGGGCGTTTGCACAATGCCTAACGCACTTTGCGCAACAGAAAATGCGACAACGCCGGAATCAGCACCAGTGCACCCACCATGTTCCAGATGAACATAAACGTCAGCAAAATCCCCATGTCCGCCTGGAATTTGATCGGTGACCAGGCCCAGGTAATCACGCCGGCGGCCAGGGTGATCCCCACCAGCGCGACCACCTTGCCGGTAAAGGCGACCGAGTTCTTGTAGGATTCGGTCAGGGACAGGCCCGCACGTTGCTGAGCCAACTGCACGCTGAGCAGGTACAGCGCGTAGTCCACGCCAATGCCCACACCGAGCGCGATCACCGGCAAGGTGGCTACTTTTACGCCCATGTCCAGCCAGACCATCAAGGCCTCGCAGAGAATTGACGTCAGCATCAAGGGTACCACTGCCACCACCACCGCACGCCAGCTGCGAAAGGTGATGAAGCACAGCACGATCACCGCGCCATAAACGTAGAACAGCATGGTGCGGTTGGCTTCACGCACCACGATGTTGGTCGCCGCTTCGATCCCGGCGCTGCCGGCGGCGAGCATGAATTGACGCTCACCGTTGCTGTGTTCGCGAGCGAAGGCGTCGGCCACTTTCACCACATGGTCCAGGGTCTCGGCCTTGTGGTCCGAAAGGTAAGCCACGATGGGCATCATCGAGCAATCGTTGTTGAACAGATCCGGATTGCTGACCGAAGCCTGTTGCGCGCCGTAGTTGAGTACGTCCTGGTTGCGTGCGATGGTCAGCATCTTCGGGTTGCCCTCGTAGGAGCCCGCGGTGATCTGGCGCACGGCGTTGACCAGCGACACCGTGGTCTGCACGCCCGGTTGTTGTTGCAGCAACCAGCCCAGACGGTCGGCCTCGACCAGGGTCTCGTATTTCAGGCAGCCTTCGCTGGGGGTCTTGAGCATGATCGCGAACTGGTCGCTGGACAGCGAATAATTCGCGGTGATGTAGGCGTTGTCGCGGTTGTAGCGCGAGTCCGCGCGCAACTCAGGAGCGCCCGGGTCGAGGTCACCGATCTTCAAGTGCGTACTGACCATGAAGCCGCCCACCGCCAGCAGGCCGGCGACTGTCACCGCAATGGTGGCCCAGCGGCGCTCGGTAAAGCGGTCGAGGAAACTCCAGAGATTGCCCAGGCCCTTGCCACACAGCTCCTTGTCTTCCTTGCGCAGGCTGCGGGCGGCGGCGCTGCGGCTCACGCCCCAGTAGGACAGCAGCACCGGCAACAGCACCAGGTTGGTGAAGATCAACACCGCCACACCGATACTGGCAGTCACGGCCAGATCCTGGATGACCGGGATATCGATCAGCATCAACACGGCAAAGCCGACCGCATCGGCGAGCAACGCCGTCAGCCCGGCGAGGAACAGTCGGCGGAAGGTGTAGCGCGCAGCGATGAGTTGATGGGTGCCGCGCCCGACATCCTGCATGATCCCGTTCATCTTCTGCGCGCCATGGGACACGCCGATGGCGAAGACCAGGAACGGCACCAGGATCGAGAACGGATCGAGTGCATAGCCCAGCAACGTGACCAGCCCCAGCTGCCAGGCCACCGCGATCGCTGAACAGAGGATCACCAGCGCGGTACTGCGTACGCAGCGGGTGAAGTAAAAGATGATGGCGGTGGCGATCAACGCGGCGGCGGCGAAGTACATCATGACCTGCATCAAGCCATCGATCAGGTCACCGACCAGTTTGGCGAAGCCGATCACGCGGATCTTGATCGGGCCGTTGCCCTCCTCTCCAACACCGTGAGCCCTGGCCGAACCTGCGAACTCATACTTGTTGCGCAGTTTCTCCTCGAGCACGCGCGAAAAGCTGTGGTAATCGATGGGCTTGCCCGTAACGGCATCCGTCTCCAGCAGCGGCACGAAAATCATGCTCGACTTGAAGTTATTGCCGATCAGGCTGCCAACGATACCGGAACGGGCGATATTCAGGCGCAGTTGCTCGACGCTCTTGCTCGAGCCGTCGTAGGAGTCGGGCATCACCGGCCCGCCCTGGAAGCCCTCCTCGGTCACTTCGGTCCAGCGCACAGCGGGTGTCCATAGTGACTTCATCCACGCGCGGTCGACGCCCGGGGTCACGAACAATTCGTCGTTGATTTCCTTCAAGGCGTCCAGGTACTGCGGGTCGAAAATATCGCCATCGCTGCTTTCCACCACCACCCGTACGGCGTTGCCCAGCCCGCGCAGGGCCTGGCGGTTTTCCAGGTAGTTCTTGATGAACGGCTGGCTCTGGGGAATCATTTTCTCGAAGCTGGCGGTGAGCGTGAGCCGGGTCGCCGCGAAGTAGCCCAGCACCAGGGTCACGATCAGGCAAGCCAGCACCACCAACAGGCGGTTGTTGAAGATCAGGCGTTCGAGCAGGTTGCCGGAGCGGGCGTCAAAGCCCTTGAGCTCCTTGACCACCGGCATCGTATCGAGTTCGTAGTTACCCATATCGTTTCTTGTCTCTTTTGTTATACGCAAGTGGGCTTATTCGAGGGGCAGCTGACGCAGGCCGCGCGCACCGGCGAGCACCAGTGCGCCTGACGCAGAGACCTGCGCCGCAGCCACCGGGGCCAGGCCGTTTTGCGGCTGCAGCTTGAAGCTGGCGCCATCGTCGGTACTGACCAGCACATGGCCGGCCTGGCTGAGCAGGATGATTCGCCCGTCCGGGGTGACGGTACTGGCGGTGATGCTCAGGGGCAGGCCGAGGTCGACCTTGTTCCAGTTGGCACCCGCATCGACGCTGCGATAAACAGTGCCGCGCAGGCCAAACACCAGCAACGCACCAGGCTTGCCAGTGATGCCGAAGAATGTGCCCTTGTAAGGCAAGGGGGTTGCGTTGAAGCGTTGCGTCGCGGAGTCGAGCTTGAGCACCAGGCCTTGTTCACCGACGATAAACAGGTCGCTGCCGACCGGGCGTAATGCATAGAGGTTCAGTGCACTGGGGTTTTCCGTGCGGTCCAGCCAGGGAGTCCAGGTAACACCACCGTCGTCGGTGCGGAAAATCAGGTTGAAGGCGCCGACTATGTAGCCAACGCGCTCGTTTTCGAACCACACATCGAGAAACGGCTTGTCTGCGCCTTCCTCGCTCATGTGCTGAGCCTCGGCGACCCGCGTCTGCAAGTCGGTGTTTTCGGGCTGTGCGGCGGCCAGGCGCTGGTAGTGCGCGAGCATGATCGGCCCGACCTGACGTCCATCGAACTGGCGGTGCCAGGAAAGGCCTGCATCGCTGCTGTGCAGGACTACACCATCGTGTCCAACCGCCCAACCTTGCTGCACCGTTGGAAAATGCACGGCAACCAAATCGGAAGCGACCGGAACACTGGCTTGCTGCCAGTGCCCACCCGCATCGTCGGAGTAAAAAATGTGACCGCGCTGGCCGACAGCAACCAGGCGCTTACCGGCAGTCGCCAGCCCCGTGAAGATGCCATGCACGGCCTTTTGTGTCTGGATTGCCGGCTGGTCGAGGGTATCGACGAAGTCCGCAGCACTCACGGCCCGAGTAAAAGGCAGTGCCAGCGCCACGCCGAGTGCGGTGAGCACGATCCACCTGAATTTAGTCATACGTGTTTCCCGGATAAAAAAGCCACCGGGAGGCGTACAGTCCCCCCGATGGCAAAACCCGCCATGGAGTTCGGTTAACGGATACCCGCGCCGGCGAGCGACTCTGGAACCCACTGGGCCTTGGACAGTGGCTCGATGTACTTCAGGCCACCGTAAGGGCCGTAGTAGCCGTTGATGTTGTAGGCGCCGGAGACGAAGTCATAGAGCATGTGGTTGAGCGAGTCCGGTGCCTGCACGTCATAGCTCTGGGTCAGGTGGGCAAAGCCGCCGCGATAGAGCTGGCCACGGGCGTCATACTCATCGGAGGCCAGGGCGATCCAGCTGTCCTCGTCAAGGTAGAAGGTACGCTTGCTGTAGATGTGGCGTTTGCCTGGCTTGAGCGTCGCCTCGACGACCCAGACACGATGCAGTTCCCAGCGCATCAGGTCAGGGTTGACGTGGTGCGGCGTGGTCACCTCGGCCGCTTTCTCGTGGTAGCTCAGCTTGTAGGTGTTGTACGGAACGTACATCTCCTTCTTGCCGACCAGTTTGAAGTCGTAACGGTCCAGTGCGCCGTTGAACACGAAAGCATCGTCGTAGGTCGCAGCCCCCATCGTGCCCGGGTTCGGCGTATCGTAGGCCAGATCCGGCGCCAGCTTGACCCGGCGTTGCCCGGGCAGGTACTGCCAGGCGCGCCGCGGTTGTTTCATCGGGTTGACCGCATCCATGATCAACACAGCCTCGCCAGCACGGCGGGCGGGCCCGGTGTACTGCAACTTGATCTTGTAGAAGATTTCATCGGATGCGACTGTCCCTGCCGGACGATTCGGCGCGTACAGCGGGTACTCCACATTGACGTTGCCGGTGGTGCTCAGCGCGGCGACGCCAGAAGAATCGACGTTCCAAGAGTCGTACTTGGTATTGAAGCCGGCGCCCTGGTAGCGCAACAGATGGTTCCACATCGCTTCATTGCCATCGGCGGGGATCGGAAACGGCACGCCGGGCAAGGTATTTTCCAGGGCCAGACCGCCCTCGGCAGTCTTCGCGTTCAGGGCGTTTTTCGCGGTGTTTTCCAGCACTTGCGGTGACAGCGCGACGGTACGGTGGGTCGGGTAGACATCGACGCGATAGGACGGGTAACGCTTGAGCAGTTCCTGGGTCGAAGCGGTGAGCTTGCCGGCGTACTGGGCGGCATTCTTGCCATCGATCACCAGCGACGGCTTCTCGCCCTCGAAGGGGTCGGGACGAAAGGAGCTGCCTTTCTTGAAGCTGGCCGGTGGCGTGGTGAGGCCACCGGTGTAGGCCGGGATGCTGCCGTCGGCATTGCCGGCTTTTTCGGCGCCGACTGGCGTCAGGGTGGTGCCCAGCCTGGCAGCCTGGTCCGGGGATACGGCCGCATGGGCGGCACTTGCGACGGCCAGCGCCAAGGTGGTGGCCAATAGTGATTTGACGAATTTCATGGGGTGTCTCCTGTTGCGGGGCAACGGTTCGATCAGATAGTCGTTTTGAAGGTAAAAGTGACCATGCCGCGATCCTTGAGCTGGGCCGGTGTGCCGCCGAAGGCGGTGGCTTGACCAGGCGTGCAGTTGTACTGACCGTTGGCACCCGGCGCAGCGCCGTCCCCCTGGTTGCCAGCGTTGCCTGGTGAGTTGCAGGTATCGAACGGGCCGAAGTTGTCCACGTACTTCAGGTCGAAGCGATATTGGTTGTGCACGTCCATGCCGACGCCGAGCGAATAGCTGCCAGCGTCCTCGTTACCGCCTAGTTGGACGGCGGAATTGCCGTTGAGGCCGACGTTGTAGGTAACCGGCATGAACATGTCGATGCCGGGGAAGACCTGGTACCAGGTCGGGTTGAAGTTGACGCCCAGCAGGTAGTTGTCTTTGGTGACCTTGTCGGTGCCGTGGTACCAGTCCTCGCCCTTGAACAGCTGCTTGTTGTCGGTCACGTCCAGCCAGCGGCTGTAGGCGAGTTCGACCAGCAGCGAAGCGCTGTCCCAGACCGGCGTGGCACCGAAAGTGGAAAGCCCGTTGAGCACGGCGTGCACGGTGTTGCCGCGCGCCACGCCGTTGTCGCCATCGAAGCTGCCGATAAAACCGGGCAAGCGCGCGGCAGCCGCTGCCGGGCTGACGGTTGCCGGGACGCTGGACAGGGGCATGTTCTCGCGGTAGTTCACGTCCAGGCCGACGCTGACCCCGGCGATGTTCTTGGACAGGCTGATACCGTAGATATCGATGTCATCGACGTAGAACTGGTTGTAGCTGCCGGCCTTGCCGGAAATCAGCTGTGCAGGACCGATGGCGGTCGGTTGCAGGGCCAGGTTAGGCAGGATGTCGGAAGTGTTGCGGTAGTAGACACCCAGGGTGCCGTCCAGCCATTCCGGGCTCCACTTGGCCATCATGCCGAAGTCGCCATGCTTGTCGGGGGTGAAGGTGTGGCCATTGGTGAGGCGCAGAAACTGGTTGGCACCGATCGGCCCGGGGCGCCCGAAGAACGGATTGAGGCCGCCGATCAGCGACAGGTTGTGCCCGCCGTTCTGGATGCCGTCGTTGAAGCCCAGGTAAGTGCCGGACTCCGGCAAGCGTGAAGCGTCCCAGTCGAGGAAGTACTGGGCACCCAGGGTCAGCTCCGGGTTGATCGTCAGGCTGGTGGACAGCTGGTTGCGCGGGATGAACAGCTCCTTGGCTTCGGTGCCCGGCACCGACAATGCCTTGGTAATGTCCAGGCCGGACTGGCCATAGCTGTTGCCATGGGCGAAGGCCAGGATGCTCTCGCCCCAGTACTGGGTGTGCTTGCCAAGCTTGGCGCTGAGCATCGACTCTTCGCCGAGTTCCGTGCTGCCGAAGACGAAGGCATCGAGGATTTCGGCTGACGGGCCGTTGTAGTAGCGATCGACGTAACCGCTCACATGGCGCGAGTCCGGCCTGCCGTTGTTGAGCTGGTTGGAGGCGGCGTTGTCACTGCCGACATTGTCGTAGGCATGGTCGTACCAAGTGTCGGCACTGACACGAAAGCCGACCTTCTGCTTGTAGACCACATCCAGCTCGGAGAGCACATCCAGACGCTGGGCCACCGCGCTGCCGGAAGAGAAGTTGCGGTTGCCATCGTTATTGTTCCAGGCATTGGCCAGCTTGCTGTTGGCGCTTTCCACCCGCTGGGCGTAGTTGAATTTGAAGGTATTGTCGAAACGTACCGACAGATCTTCATTGCCCGTGTCGAATTCGAAGGCCTGCACGGGCGTCATACCAAGTCCAGCCAGAATCGCCGAAGCCAGCAGCCCACGTCTCAAGTTTGGATGGCAGATCTTATTGTTGTTGTTCATCTAGCGTGCTCGCCTTCAGTGTTGATTCACGAGCACTCATTCAACGCGAGCCAAGGGTGGCGTGCCGGTCAATTGGGCCAAATCACCGGTCAGCACAGTGGTGGCAGTACCGGGTTCGCCCAGGCAGCTCCATGGACCGACGATTTGGCCCAATTGACCGGCCGCCTCTCCTGCATGGGCTGTACAACGACGGTCGACCGCTCCGGCCTGCGCCGGTAAAGCCCCGACCCTCCTGATAAGCAGAACCCATGAAAAAGACGATTCCCGTACTCCTGCTGCCCGCGCTGCTGGCGAGCGCGATCAGCCAATCCGTCCTGGCACAGGTCGAACCCAAACCTGCGCAGCCCGCGACCATCGCGGCCAACGCCGCGTTTGCCCGGACCCTGCCTACCCTGGATGCCGAGAGTGAGGCCGACATCAATCGCGGCTTTATCGCCAGCATCCCGGACGCCGAGACCCTGACGGCCGACGGCAAGGTGATCTACAGCCTGAAGGGATACGAGTTCCTGAAACCCGCCACGGGGCCGGCGACCGTCAATCCGAGCCTGTGGCTGCAGGCCCGAAAATCGATGGCCAATGGGCTCTACAAGGTCACCGAGGGCTTCTATCAGGTCCGCGGCATGGACCTGACCAACATGACCATCATCGAGGGCAAGACCGGCCTGATCATCATCGACCCATTGATGACCACAGAAACCGCACGTACCGCACTCGACCTCTACTACCAGCACCGGCCGAAGAAACCGGTGCTGGCGGTGATCTACAACCACAGCCACGTGGATCACTACGGTGGCGTCAAAGGCATTGTCGACGAAGCCGACGTCAAGGCGGGCAAGGTGCAGATCATCGCGCCGGTCGGCTTCATGGAGCACACGATTTCCGAGAACGTGATGGCCGGCAATGCCATGAGCCGGCGCAGCGAATACCAGTTCGGCACCACCCTGCCCCGGGGCGAACGCGGCCAGCTGGACCTGGGCGGGGCCAAGGCATTGCCGAACGGCACCATTACCCTGATCCCGCCTACCCGCGCAATCAGCCAACCGATCGAGCGCCTGGAAATCGACGGCGTGGAGATCATCAACATGCTCACACCGGGCACCGAGGCGCCGGCGGAAATGGTCCACTATTTTCCGCAACACAAAGTCCTGGACACCGGCGAACTGGCCCTGCAGACACAACACCAGTTGTTGACCCTGCGCGGTGCCGAAATCCGCGACAGCCAATCCTGGGCCAAGTACCTCAACGAGGCCTTGCAGCGCTTTGGCCAGGACGCCGAGGTCCTGGTCGGTCAGCACACCTGGCCGGTATTCGGCAAACAACGCGTCAACAATTACCTGAGCAAGCAGCGCGACCTCTACAAGTGGCTGCACGATCAGTCGCTGCGCCTGCTCAACAAGGGCTACAAGCCGGTGGAAATCGCCGACTACATGCGCCACAACGTGCCGGCGAGTCTGGCCAGCGAATGGTTCACCCAGGGTTACTACGGCTCTGTGCAGCGCAATGCCAAGGCGGTGTATCAGCAATACATGGGCTGGTACGACGGCAACCCGGCCAACCTCGACGCGCTGAACAATGCCGAGTATGGGCGCAAGTTCGTCGCCTACGCCGGCGGTGCAGAAGCACTGCTTCAGCGTGCCCGGACCGATTACGCCGCCGGCGAATACCGTTGGGTGGCCCAGGCCATGAGCTATCTGGTCGACGCCGAACCCACCAATCCGCTCGCTCTGGAGCTGTTTGCCGATGCCCTGGAGCAACTTGGCTACCAGACCGAGTCAGCCGTGGAGCGCAACGCCTACCTGACCGGCGCGATGGAACTGCGCAGCGGCGGCAAGAAAGTCCCGTCCCCCCTGCGCACGGCCAGCCCCGACACTATCCATGCGCTGTCCATCGAGAACATCTTCGACCTGCTGGGCGTGCGCTTGAATGCACCGAAGGCTGAAGGCAAGCGCATCGTCATCAATTGGAATTTCAGCGACAGCGGCAAGCAGTACCAGCTCAACCTGGAAAACTGCGCCCTGACCTATACGGCCGAGCGCATTGCCAGCAACCCGGATGCGACCTTGACCCTGACCCGGCCGACGCTGGACGCCATCATGGCCCAGCAGTTGTCGCCCAAGCAGGCCATCGAGAGCGGGGAGCTGAAGATCGAGGGTAATGCAGGGGCTTTCGCCAGCTTGCTGGGGTTGTTGGATGCGTTCTCGCCGAATTTCGAGATTGTGGTGCCTAATCCGCCGGCGCAATAGAGATTCACTCGTTCCCACGCTCCGCGTGGGAATGCAGGGAAAGACGCTCTGCGTCGTGACGCGGAGCGTCAGCGGAGGCATTCCCACGCAGAGCGTGGGAACGAGTTCATGCCTGCTGCCGATAATCCGTCGGCGACAACCCCGTCCAGCGCTTGAACGCCCGGGTAAAATTGCTGGTATCACTGAAGCCCAGCAAAAAGGTGATCTCCGTCACCGGTCGCGACGCCTGGCGCAGGTAACTGCAGGCCAGTTCCTTGCGCGTGTCATCGAGCAGCTGCTGGAAATGCGTGCCACGCTGCGACAGTTTCAGCTGCAGCTTGGTCGGGCTCATGCACAAGGCGCTCGCCACCCGGTCGCGGGTGCAATCGCCGTCGGGCAGGAACTCGATGATCTTCTGGGTCACGCCAGTGATCACATCGCTTTTATCCAGTTTTGCCAGATAGCCAATGATGATGTTGTCGTTGACCTGCGCCAGTTCCGGGCAGTCACCGGTGAGCGTCTGGGTCATGTCGCGCCTGGCAAAGACCACCAACCCGTTGGTCCGGGAAAAAATCACGGGAGCGCGATACAACGCCTCATAGGGCTCAGGTCCCTCGTGCGGGGCGGGCCGATGCAGCTCCAGCCGCAGCGGATTGAATTCGGGTTTGTACAGCAAGCGCATGGTGAGCAACAGAAAGCCGAAAAAGGCGTCTTCGGTCTCGCCGCTGATCTCGACCAGATACTCGAAATGCAAAAAAACCTTGTCGTCCTCTTCCAGGACCCTGACCTTGGCCACCTGCGAAACCAACCGGAAATAGCGTTCCAGCCGACGGCAGAAATCCATCAGCGTGCCGCTGGCGGCCAATGAGTAGCCCAGCGCGTGGAGGTGGGTCAGGTGGATGTACTTGGCGACAGTCAGGCCGAAATACGGGTTATTCGTGACATCCACGCACGCTCGGTACAGCCGGGTCATGGTGGTGGTGGGCAGGCGCGTCATCGGGTCGGTCGACGAACTCAGCGGAATGCCGAAGGCCTGGAAAATGCGCTTGCTGTCGACACCACTGGCGTCCAGCGCCCGGGCGATTGCCAGGGTGTAGCTGCTGATGGTCGTGGGCTCCAGCGCGTCGTCACGCAATGACGAGTCGGCACCGGTGGCTGGCCTGTCCGTTTTCAATCCTGACCTTCCCTATACGAAGTGACGAGTTCGAATACTCCCCCCGCTGACCTGCCCGGTCAATGCCGTTGCCAGGTGCGACTTGACCAATCCCTGCTGCTGTTCGGCCACCCCTGCTCCAGTGACCGGCGAATTGACTGTATTGACCAGTGCAGCCCGGCCCTTCTCCTGACAATGGCTGTTTTCTGCTTCGAATAAAGAGAACAAGTCATGAAGGAGAACGTTGTGTTCGATTACATCGTAATAGGCGGCGGCGCTGCCGGCTGCGTGGTCGCCAGCCGACTGTCGGAAGATGCGGACATTTCGGTCTGCCTGCTCGAGGCCGGAGGGCCCGACAGCAACCCATTAGTGCATATGCCTGCCGGCGTGGCGGCCATGGTGCCGACCTCGATCAACAACTGGCAATACCAGACTGTGGCGCAGTCCGGCCTTAACGGGCGCATCGGCTATCAGCCGCGGGGCAAGACCCTGGGTGGCAGCTCTTCGATCAACGCCATGGCCTACCACCGCGGCCACCCTGGCGACTTCGATCGCTGGGCGGCGCTGGGCAATCCGGGCTGGAGCTATCAAGAGGTGCTGCCATTCTTCAAGCGTGCCGAGCACAACGAGAACTTCAAGGACCCGCTGCATGGCCAAAATGGCCCGCTCAACGTGCGTTTCCAGGCCTCGCCCAACCCCTTCGGCGAAACCTTCGTCGAGGCGGGCCTGCAGGCGGGCTACCCGGCGTGCCCCGACCAGAATGGCGCAATCATGGAAGGCTTCGGCCGCGTGCAGGTGATGCAGAAAGACGGGCAACGCTGCAGTGCCGCCAAGGCCTACCTGACGCCCAATCGTGCACGCAAGAACCTGCACATCGAGACCCATGCCCAGGCCACGCGCATCCTGTTCGAGGGCAAACGTGCGGTAGGCGTCGAGTTCGTGCAGAACGGGGAGAAACGTGTGTTGTACGCCCGCTGCGAGCTGATCCTGAGTTCCGGTGCGTTCAACTCGCCTCAACTCCTGCTGCTGTCGGGCGTTGGCCCCACCGAAGAGCTGCACAAGTTCGGCATCCCAGTGGTGCATGAACTGCCGGGTGTGGGCAAGAACCTGGTCGACCATATCGACTATGTGCATTCCTACCGGGTCAAGTCCCGTAAGTTGCTGGGGCTGTCGCTGCCGGGGATCTGGGACATGGTGAAAGCGGGCTTCAGCTACTGGCGTAACCGCACCGGCCCGCTCACCAGCAACTTTGCCGAGGCCTGCGCCTTCGTCAAAACTTCAGCGCAAGTACCCCAGCCGGATATCGAGCTGGCGCTGACCATCGCCATGTTCGCGGACCACGGGCGCACCCTGTATCGCGGCCACGGCTTGAGCGTACATGCCTGCCTGTTGCACCCCAAAAGCGTCGGCCAGTTGACCCTGGCCAGCGCCGACCCGCTGGTTGCACCGCTGATCGATCCGGCGTTCCTGAACCATCCGGACGATATCGCGACCCTGGTCGAAGGCTACAAGATCATCCGCAAGGTCATGCAGACCCCGGCCTTCCAGGCGTTCAAGCCACGCGACGTGCTGGACACGCAGATGCATACCGATGCTGAAATCGAGCAGGTCATCCGCAACCGTGCCGACACCCTCTACCACCCGGTGGGCACTTGCAAGATGGGCACCGACGCCATGGCCGTGGTCGACGCGCGCTTGCAGGTCCACGGACTGGAGGGCCTGCGGGTGGCCGATGCCTCGATCATGCCTACCATTATCGGATGCAGCACCACAGCCGCGACCGTGATGATCGGCGAAAAGGCAGCGGACTTTATCCGCCAGGATCGTGCGGCCTCCACCTCGAAGGTGAATCATGAAACAACCGCCCTTGATCACCCGGCGTAACCTGCTTGTGCTCGCCGCTGCCACTGAATTCGCCACCGGCCTGGCCCTGCTGCTCGGCCCGGGACTGCTCAGCGACTGGCTGCTCGGGATCACGGCAACCGACCTGACCAACCTGTTTGCGCGGTGCTTCGGTCTCGCCCTGCTGGCGCTCGGGATGGCTTGCTGGCCGGGGCCGTCAACCGTCGGCGCCGCCCGGGGCATGCTGTTTTACAACGCTGCCATCGTTCTCTATCTGGCGTACCTGGGGTTGTTCGTCAGCCACGGCGTATTGCTGTGGCCGGCCGTGGCCTTTCACTTGTTGATGAGCCTGTTGCTGGGCCGTACATTTTTTTCGAAGGAGCAATAGCATGGGAGTTCTTGACGGCGTTCGCATCATCGAGATCGCCGGGATCGGGCCGGGGCCGTTCTGCGGCATGTTGCTGGCCGACATGGGCGCCGAAGTGATTCTGGTGGAGCGTGTTGGCGGCAAAGGCGCCGAAATGCTCAATCTGGGCAAGCACAGCATCGTCAATCGTGGAAAGCAATCGGTAGCCCTGGATCTCAAGGACCCGGCCGCGATCGAAGCGGTGTTGCGCCTGATCGAGGGCGCCGACGCGCTTATCGAAGGCATGCGTCCAGGTGTCATGGAGCGCCTGGGCCTGGGCCCCGAAGTGTGTCTGGCGCGCAATCCGCGCCTGGTCTACGGGCGCATGACCGGCTGGGGGCAGCAAGGACCCTTGGCCCAGGCGGCCGGCCATGACCTGAACTACATCGCCTTGTCCGGCGCCTTGTGGTTCAGCGGCGAAGCCGGCGAACCGCCCATGGCCCCGCCAACCCTGGTGGGTGACCTGGGCGGTGGCGCGCTGTACCTGGCGATGGGGATTCTGGCCGGGATACTGAACGTCAGCACCCATGGCGTCGGCCAGGTGGTGGATGCCGCCATCGTCGACGGCAGTGCCAACCTGATGAACCTGCTGCTGTCTGCCCACTCCGCCGGGCAGCAGCCGCTGGAACGCGGCTGCGGGCTGCTCGACGGCGCCCATTGGGGCCGGACCTATGCCTGCGCCGATGGCTTGTTTGTCAGCGTGCAAGCGCTCGAACCGCAGTTCAACACCCTGCTGTTCAACAAGCTTGGCCTGGGTGATGACCCGGACTTCAAGACCCCCTACGACCCGCGTCAGTGGGGCACCTTGCGCGAGCGCCTGGCGGCGATGTTCGCCAGCCAGCCACGGCAGCACTGGATCGATTTGCTCGAAGGCAGCGATGCCTGCTTCGCCCCGGTATTGACGCCGGCCGAAGCGCTTTCTCACCCGCACATGGCCGCTCGCGAAGTTTATTCGCGACCCAACGGCGTATTGCAGGCGGCGCCGGCACCGCGATTTTCGGCAACGCCTTCGAGTATGGGGGCGGTTCCACGGCGGGGTGAGCATAGTGCGCAGGTGTTGCGTAAGGCGGGGTTGAGTGAGGAGCAGATTCAAGAGTTGATCTAGCCCCCTTTGCTGTTACTCGTTCCCACGCTCCGCGTGGGAATGCAGTGACAGACGCTCCGCGTCGACCTTTGGAAGCGCGACGCAGAGCGTCGCAAGAGGCATTCCCACGTAGAGCGTGGGAACGAGAAATCGCTGCTTATACCCGGACTCCTGGTTGACTGCGATAACGACGCCAAGCCACCCCTGCCCCCACCAGCAAAACCAACCCGAACAAAGCAGGTGGCCCTGCCGCCTTGAGCCTGGGAATCAGCACATGCTTGATCGCATACAGTTGCCCCTGACGCTTGTAGTCATAGCCGTCGGGCATCGGCAGCACGCCGTTGACGCGCGCATAGTCGGCGTAATCAGCCTGCATGCCGGTGAAGCGCTCCGGCATCTGATGTTGCAAGTCCAGGACCTCGCCGGGGTCGGCCTTGATGTTGTAAAGGTGCCACTGCCCATCGCCCACGGGCTTGAGGTTTTTCACCAGTTTGTAATCGCCCTTGAACAGTGCCGCGCTGCCTGACAATTCATAACCGATGGCCTGGTCCGGCGAGTGCACCCACTCGGACTTGCCTTGCAGCACCGGCAACAGGCTGCTGCCGATCAGCGGTTCAACGGCTTTACCCTGGTAGTGACCGTCGTGGGCCTGGACCCCAGCCGCCTCCAGCAGGGTCGGTACGATGTCGGTAACGTGGGTAAATGCCCTGGAAATCCGGTTTGCCTGAATCCCGGGCACGCCGGAAATGATCAACGGCGTGCGCAATCCACCCTCGCCGGCAAAGAATTTGTAGCCGCTCAGGGGGGCTGCCGCCGCGCTGGCCCAGCTCGGGCCGATGCTGGAGAACCCGCCCTTGCCACCCAGGCGGTCGATATCGCGGGAATAGTTGAACTGCAGCCACAGCTTGAGCGCGGGAATATCGTAGGGATCGGTGGGTTCGCTGCCATTATCGGAGAGGAACACGAACAGGGTGTTGTCATACTCGCCGGTCGCTTTCAGATGGGCGATCAGCCGGCCGATTTCCCGGTCCATGGTTTCGGCCATGCCGGCGTACACCTCCATGCGCCGCGCCTCGTAGCGTCTCTGCTCATCGTTCAAGGCATTCCAGTCAGCGGTACTGGCCATGGAGACCATCGCGGCCCCCTCGGGAATCAGGCCGAGCTCGATGGCGCGCGCATGACGCGTCTTGCGTAATGCGGTCCAGCCGTCCTTGTAAACGCCCTGGTACTTGTCGATGACTTCCCTGGGCGCCTGCACCGGCACGTGATTGGCCTGAAAGCCCAGGTACGCGAAGAAGGGCTTGGCATCGTGGCTGCTTGTCGCGATGTAGTCGATGGCCCGGTCGACGATGAATGTCGAGGAGTAATAATCCTTGGGCAGGTGCGCCGGCTGGCCGTTTTCGAACCAGGCAGCCTTGTCGTAAAGGGGGGCATAGGGACGCTCCTGCCAGTTGTCCGAGCCGCTGTCTGCCTGAATGAACGAGCGCTCGAAACCGCGGTTGTTCGGCAAGGTGCCCGAGGTCTTGCCCAAATGCCATTTGCCGGTGATGTAGGTGTGGTAACCGCTGTCCTTGAGCAAGCTGGCCAGGGTAACGACGTTGTCGTTGAGCACACCGTCATAACCGGGCTTGCCCAAATGCTTTGCCGGCATGGTTTCGGGCATGTTACCGACCCCATTACGGTGATTGTCGACGCCGGTCAGCAGCATCGAGCGGGTCGGCGAGCAGGAGGCTGCGACGTGGAAATTGGCGAAACGCACACCTTCCCTGGCCAGCGTGTCGATATTCGGCGTGGCAATTTCGCTACCGAACGAACCGACATCGCTGTAGCCCCAGTCGTCGGCCACCAGCACCACGATGTTCGGCCGCTTCTGCTCGGGCGCAGCCACGCTCAGTGCGCTGAAGGTCGCGCATAACGTGGCGATGAAAAGTGGATTCAACCGGTTCATGCTCGGCTCCGTTGTTGTTTTTTTGCAGCAGGCTTCAGGAGAAACCCCATCACTCGACGGAACAGATTTCCGTAAGGCGGTCGCAGCAGGCCCATGACGTCGAACCAGGCAGGCGTGAAGACTGCACGCTGCAGGCTGAAGGCCTTGAAGCCATCACCGCCGCGATAACGGCCGAAGCCCGAATTGCCACAGCCACCAAACGGCAGGTCGCTCTGGAAAATATGCTGCATCACTTCGTTGATGCAGACCCCACCCGAGCGAGTGTGGGCCAGCACTCGCCTGGCCTCGCCGCGATCGTTCCCGAAGTAATACAGCGCCAGGGGCCTGGGCCGCGCGTTGACGTAGGCGATAGCCTCGTCGACGGTCCTATAACCAACGATCGGCAGCAGCGGCCCGAAAATCTCTTCCTGCATCACCAGCGCCTGTTCGGGCGGATCCACCAGCAGGGTCGGGGCAATCTTGCGCACTGCGGAAAGGTCTTCCTGAGCCGGATTGATCTCGATGCAGCGCACTCCAAGGGCTTCGGCATCGCGCAGGTAACGCTGCAAACGCTCGTACTGTGCGGGTGTGGCGATGGCGGTGTAGTCCTGGTTGCCGCGCAGGGTCGGGAACATGCGTTGCAGCTCGACTTGCATACAGGTCAGCAAGCGCTCACGGTCATCCTCATGTACCAGCACGTAATCCGGGGCAATGCAGGCTTGTCCGGCACTGATGCCCTTCCCGCCCCAGATGCGCCGCGCCGCATTGGTCAGCTCTGCACCACGGCCAATGATAGTCGGCGACTTGCCTCCCAACTCGAGTGTCAGCGGCGTCAGGTTCTCGGCCGCCGCTGCCATTACCAACCGCCCTACCCGCGGGCTTCCGGTGAAAACGATGTGATCGAGCGGCAGGCTGGAAAATGCCGCACCGATCTTCGCCCCGCCGACATAGGCTGCGACTTCGGTTTCGTCGAACGCTGCGCGCAGCAGTTCGATCAGCAAGGCCGACGTGGCCGGCGTGAATTCCGACAGCAGGATCATCGCCCGGTTGCCCGCGGCAAAGACTTCGGCAAGCGGCCCCAGGGCGATGGCCACGGGAAAGTTCCACGGCGCCATGATGCCGATGCTGCCCAGCGGCTGAAAATGGATCTCGGCCCTGGCCCCCAGCCACCCGGCGCCCATTTCCGGCCGGCGCCGTTCGGGCTTCATCCATCGCCGAAGGTGCTTGCGGGCATAGTTGAGCCCGGCGACCGGCAGCAACACATCACTCATCAGCGAATGGTCATGGGAACGCCACGAAAAGTCGGTTGCCAGCGCCTTGCACAGTTGCTGTTGATGCTCCAGCAGTAAGTGGATGACACGGTCGATGCGGTCGATGCGCAAGGCTGTCGACGGTGGGCCTTCGGCGATGAAAGCCGCTTGCTGGCGCTTCAGGACATCGCGCATCCGCGCAATGGTCACTTCCTCATCGAATGGTTGGCTGCTGGACATGACGTTCCCTGGTTGCTGATTGTTGTGGTGGAAAAGGCCTTGCGATGGTGCGCATGAACAGCGCATTGCGCCTGTCATCTCGACCCATTCACCAGTCTCCAGCGCGGCCGCACATCAACCTGCGTCCCGGTACCTGCACAACATTACCCGCACAACAACCCACTCAACGGACCAGCGCTTTCGTTGCAATGACCTGCGTCGCCCCCGAAGCCATTCCTACTATCGACGCCATCAACTGCGGACCAAACGGCACCGGCTATGCCGCCAACAACAAAGGGGAGTTTTCATGAGTGAAGATGTTTTGCTGTACGAAATCACCGGTTCGGTAGCGCGGCTGACGCTCAACCGTCCCAGGGCCATGAACGCGCTGAACCTGGCGGTCCTGGCTGAGCTTGAGCAACGCCTGGATGAGATCGCCCGCGATGACGAACTGCGGGTGGTGATTCTCACCGGTACCGGCCCCGCCTTTTGCGCCGGTGCCGATTTGAAGGAAGTCCTGGCCGGCAGCAGCCTGCCAGCCGGCGAAGCCGACTTCCTGGACCGCGCCAATGTGGTATTCGGCCAACTGCGCAACTTCCCCAAGCCGGTGATCGCAGCCTTGAATGGCGTGACCATGGCCGGTGGCCTGGAATTGGCCATGTGCGCCGACATGGTGATCGCGGCGCACGGCGCGACAATCGCCGATGCCCACGCCAATTTCGGCGTGTACCCGGGCGCCGGTGGCGCTGCGGTGTTGCCTCGCCTGATCCCCCTGAACATGGCGATGTACCTGCTGATGACCGGCAAATCCCTGTCAGCGAGCGAGATGAAGGCCTGCGGCCTTGTATGTGAAGTCCACGCCGATGGCGAACTCGCCGACGCCGCTCTGGACCTGGCCAGGCAGATTGCGAAGAAGAGCCCGATTGCCCTGCGCCGCATGAAAGCCGTCGCCCGCGCTTCGGCCGACAAGACCCGCGACGACGCCTTGCAGCACGAACAAGTCATGTTGCGCCAACACCTGCGCACCGCCGACTTCCAGGAAGGCCTGCAGGCTTTCAACGAAAAACGCGCACCGCAATTCAAGGGCCGCTGAGCCTCGCGATCATCACAGGAACATGTAATGAACGATATCTACGTAGTTGGCGTTGGCATGACCGCTTTTGGTCGACTGATCGAGCGCAGTGTGTACGACATGGTCGATGAAGCCGTCGGCCGGGCCCTGAAAGATGCCGGCGCCAGTGCAGGTGACATCGGCTCGGCCTATTACAGCACCATGACCAACGGCATGCTGCAGGGCCAGACCGGCATTCCCGGGCCGATTGCCATGCGCCGCCTTGGCATTGAAGGCGTCCCGGTGTTCTCCGTGGAGAACGCCTGCGCCTCGGGCTCCTCGGCGTTCAACCTGGCGACCCTGGCACTGCGCGCGGGTGAATGCGATATCGCTCTGGCCGTCGGCGCGGAAAAGATGAACGTCCCCGACAAGGCCAAGATGTTCGCCGTGTTCGATGGCGGCTGGGATGTCTCCACCGTGGAGCAGAACAAGCACACCCTGCTGGCCATGGGCGAAGGCATCGTGCCGCCGCCCGGCACGGTGTCCGAGCGGCCTTACAGCGTGTTCATGGACGTGTACGCCGCCATCTGTCGCAACCACATGCTGCGCTATGGCACGACCCAGCGGCAGATCGCAGCGGTTGCCGCGAAAAACCACCAGCACTCGGTACACAACCCACTGGCGCAGTTCCAACAGGCCTTCAGCATCGACGAAGTGCTGGCCTCCCCGCCGATCTGCTACCCGCTGACCACCCTGATGTGCTCGCCGATCAGTGACGGCGCAGCGGCCGTGGTGCTGTGCAACAGCGAGGGTCTGAAGCGTTTGAAAGGTGCCGGCGGGCGCGCCATCCGCGTACTGGCCAGCGTGGTGCAGACCGGTACCTCTCGCGGGCTGGACGAACCGGAAAAAATCGTTGCCCACCTCGCCGCACAGAAAGCCTACGACCTGGCCGGTGTTGAACCGGCCGACGTCAAGGTGGCGGAAGTCCATGACGCCTCGGCGATCGGCGAAATCCTCAATGCCGAATCGCTGATGCTGGTGCCCTTCGGCGAAGGCGGTCCGGCAGCCGAGCGCGGTGATTTCACCGTGGGCGGCCGGATCCCGATCAACCCGTCGGGCGGCCTGGAATCCAAGGGCCACCCCATTGGTGCCACCGGCCTTGGCCAGATCCACGAGCTGGTCACGCAACTGCGCGGTGAAGCCGGCAAGCGCCAGGTCGAGGGCGCGCGCATTGCAATCCAGGAAAACGGCGGCGGTCTGTACGGCATCGAAGAAGCCGTGGTCGCCGTCAGCATCCTCGCCAAACCCTGATCCCGAACAACAAGAAACCTGCAGGAGAACACCATGGGCCACGTCATGCGTACCCCCGAACAACTGGAAGCCGTCGAGAGTTTCCGCCGCTTCCTCGCCGACAAGATCGACCCGATCTTCAACAAGGAATACCGCGACACGTTCATCCCGCGCGAAAAAATGTCCGAAGTCATGCGCCAGCTCGCCGAGTTCGGCATGGTTTCCGGTGCCGTCAGTGAAGCCAACGGTGGCCTGGGCCTGGACTGGCCGACCATGACCATGCTGTTCGAAGAAGTGGCCGCCTGCTCGGTCGACCTGTCGACACCGGTGGTGATCAACTCCTTCGGCGCGCAGATGCTGGAAAAACTGGCGCCCGACCACCTGCGCGAGCGCTACCTGCCGGGCCTGGTCAGCGGCGATTCGTTTGTCAGCGTGGGCATCTCGGAACCGGACGTCGGCTCCAATGTCCTGGAAATCAAGACCCGCGCCCGCCGTGACGGTGACGACTTCATCATCAACGGCGAAAAGACCTGGATCAGCAACGGCTCCTATTCGGACTTTCTGATCTGCACCTGCCGCACCGGCGATGACCCGCGCAAGGGCCTGACGCACTTTCTGCTCGACCGCAAAGAGCACCCGTACGAAGTGCAGAACATCCACAAGATCGCCTGGAACAGTCAGTCGACCGCGCAGATTTTCCTCAACGATATCCGTGTACCGGCCAGCAACATCATCGGCAAGGAAGGCGAAGCGTTGAAAAACACCCTGTCGTTCTTTGAGCGCTCGCGCGTATTCGTCGCCGCCCAGGGCCTGGGTATCGGCCGCCGTGCGCTGGAAGAAGCCGTGCGCTATGCCAGGGAGCGCAAGCAACATGGCAAGGTGATCGCCGGCCACCAGTTGATCAGCGCCATGCTCGCCGAGATGGCCACTCAGGTGGATGCCGCGCGCCTGCTCACCTACCGCGCCGCCGAGATGATCGGCGCGGGTATCCCGGCGGAAATGGAAGCGGCGATGGCCAAGTATTTCGCCTGTGAAGCCGCCGTCACCATCGCCCGCCAGGCGGTGCAGATTCACGGTGGCGCTGGCGTGACCACAGACTTCCTGGTCGAAAAGCTGGCCCGCGAAGCCATCGTCGTACCGATCCCGGAAGGCACCTCGCAAATCCAGCAACTGATCATTGGCCGCGCCCTGACGGGCGTCAACGCGTTCTGATCGACCGTCGCTCCGACACCCAACAACAAGACTCGGCTCCCTTGAGCCGAGCAGCAAACAGGGACACACCATGCGTATTCAAGACAAAGTCATCGTGATCACCGGCGGCGCTTCGGGCCTGGGCCTGGCCACCGCACACTACCTGGCCGTTGAAAAAGCCGCGCGCGTGGCAATTTTCGACCTCAATACCGAAGCCGGGGAACAGGCCGTGGCCGAAATCGGCGCCGAGCGGGCGATGTTCGTACAAACCGACGTCAGCAGCGAAGAATCGGTTCAGTACGCCGTGGATGCGGTCATGGAACAGTTTGGCGCCATCCACGTCTGCATCAACGGCGCAGCCGTGCCAACCGGTTTCAAAGTGCTGGGCAAGGAAGGCAAGGCCTCGCCATTGGCGCGTTTCGCCCAGGCCACCGCGATCAACCTCAATGGCGTATTCAACGCCATGTCCAAGTGCGCCGAACAAATGGCCCGCAATGAGCCCGAAGCCGGCGAAGAGCGTGGTGTGGTGATCAACGTCTCGTCGGGTGCCGCTTATGAAGGCCAGGTCGGCCAGTGCGCCTACTCCGCCACCAAGGCCGGGGTCATTGGCATGAACATGCCGGCGGCCCGCGAACTCGGTGCCATCGGTGTGCGCGTCAACGCCATTGCCCCTGGTCTGTTTCTGACCAGCATGGTCGCGGCCCTGGACGAGAAGGTCCTGAGCTCGTTGAAAGAACAGATGGAAGCGCCCAAGCGCCTGGGCGATACCCGCGAATTCGCCCATTGCTGCGCGTTTCTGATCGAAAACGCCTACGTCAATGGTGAGACCATTCGTCTCGACGCCGCTTCGCGCATGCGTGCCAAGTAAGCCAAGGCTCCAGAACAAGAAGAGCAGCCACCCATGAAAATGAATTTCTCTCGAATCATGCGCCTGATCGCGCTGCGCTATCGCGATCAGGAGGCCATCGTCAACATCGAGCGCAACCGTCGCTTTACCTACGGGCAATACCACCTGCTGACCAACCGTATCGCCGACGTTTTGCGCAACACGCTGCAGGTCGGCAAGGGCGATACCTTCATGCTGATTCTGGAGAACGACAACCTCAGCCTGATGATGTTTCCCAGCACCTTCAAGCAGGAAGGCACGGTGGTCATGACCAACCTGCGTGACTCGCTGGAAGAGCACGCAAGGCAAATGGACCTGGTCAACCCCAGGGTGGTGTTCCTCGAAACCCGCCTGTTGGACAGCTACTACGACACCCTGCGCAGCCGGGGTTGTGCGATCGTGCTGATGGACCCGCCGTCTGCCGAGCAGGCTGCCCGCCCTGGGGTGCACTGTTTCTGGACACTGGTGGAGGACGCATCGGACCTCGATAACGATGTGGAACTCCATACCGATGAGCACATCTGCATGTTGCGCTTCACCGGAGGCACCACCGGCAAGGGCAAGTGCGCGATGTACTCGATCGACAACTGGATGGTCTGCCGCGATGCGGCCTTCATCAATACCGACCTGGCACTGTCGAGCGCAACGCGCCTGCTGCACGTCTCGCCGTTGTCCCATGGCACCCTGATGCTGTTCTTCCCGACGTTCTACGCCGGCGGCACCAACCTCACCATGAACCAGCTGGACATGGAGAACTGGCGCCAGGAAGTCGAGCGCGAACGCGTCACCCATTCGTTCCTGGTGCCGACCGTGCTCTATCGCTTGCTGGAGTTGCAACGGGCCGCGCCCAGGGACTTCTCGTCGCTGACGACGCTGATCTACGGCGCGGCGCCCATGAGCCCGGACAAACTCGGCGAGCTGGTCGAGTGTTTCGGGCAGATCTTCGTCCAGGGCTATGCCGCCACCGAGGCGCCGATGATCATCGCCGCCCTCGACAAGGCCGCGCACCAACCCGGCAACACTGCCATGCTGCAACGCCTGTCTTCGGCCGGCCGCCCTACCCCGGGCGTCGAAGTGTTTATCGCAGGCCAGGATGGCCGGCCCCTGCCCGTGGGTGAAACCGGCGAAATTCGCATCCGCTGCAAGGCAATCATCAAGGGTTACTACGACAACCCCCAGGCAACAGCCGAGGAATTCGACGATGGCGCCTGGAAGTCTGGTGATCTGGGTTATATCGACGCCGAAGGCTACCTTTACATCGTCGACCGCCTCAAGGACATGATCATCAGCGGCGGCTTCAACGTCTACGCGGTGGAAGTCGAGGCAACCCTGGCCGCACATCCGGCGGTGCTGATGGCGGCCGTGGTCGGCATTCCCCACGCCGAATGGGGCGAGGCCGTGCACGCCGAAGTGATACTGCGCACTGGCGCGACCGTCACTGAGCAAGAGTTGATTGCCCAGGCTAAGGCTCGCCTCGGCGGCTACAAGGCGCCCAAGTCGCTGGTATTCGTCGATGAACTGCCCACTTCGGCGGTCGGCAAGGTATTGCGCCGGCAGGTAAGGGAAAAGTACTGGCAGGGTTCTGCGCGCAAGATCAGTTGATGCAAAAACGCCCGGATGCGTCATCGCGGTATCCGACCCTCCAGGTGGTTTCTCCCTTCGTCAGTCTTGACTGAACAACGGCAAGCAACGCTTCGCCGTTGTTCTTCTAGATTGAACCTGTCGGCACCTGCCGGCCATTGGACCGAAGGAGATAACAATGACCCAAACCCTTTCTCGTCGTAGCGGAGGTCAGATTCTGGTGGATGCCTTGCGCATCCATGGGGTCAAGCGAGCGTTTTGCGTGCCTGGCGAAAGTTACCTGGCAGTGCTCGACGCCCTGTATGACGCGCGTGAAGCAATCGATCTGGTGGTTTGCCGCCAGGAAGGCGGTGCGGCCTATATGGCAGAAGCCCATGGCAAGCTCACCGGCGAACCGGGCATCTGTTTCGTCACCCGGGGGCCGGGCGCGACCAATGCCGCTGTCGGGGTGCACACCGCGTTCCAGGATTCATCGCCGATGATCCTGTTCATTGGCCAGGTGGCACGCGACCAGCAGTACCGTGAGGCGTTTCAGGAAGTCGACTTTCGCCAGATGTACGGCCCGCTGGCCAAGTGGGTCGTGCAAATCGACGACACCCGGCGAATTCCCGAACTGCTCAGCCAGGCTTTCCATCGTGCGGTCAACGGCCGGCCCGGACCGGTCGTGGTCGCCCTGCCCGAAGACATGCTCACCGAAATGGCCGAGGTCGCCGATGCCGGCCCCTTCAAACGCGTGCCGATGACACCCGCAGCCGAGCAGATGACCGCCCTGCAGGACACCCTCAAGCAAGCCGAGCGCCCGCTGATGGTACTGGGTGGAAGCGGCTGGGACAGCCAGTCGGTACGGGATATTCAGCTATTCGCGCAGCAGCAGGACCTCCCGGTGGCCGCCTCGTTTCGCTGCCAGGACCTGTTCGACAATCGACACCCGAACTACGCCGGCGACCTTGGCTTCGCCGCATCGGCCCAACTGACCGCAGCGGTGAAGGACGCCGATCTGCTGCTGGTGGTCGGTTCCCGCATGGGGGAAGTGTCATCCGGAGGCTATACAACACTGGACATCCCCGTGCCCAAACAGACCCTGGTCCATGTTCATCAAGGCATCGAAGAACTGGGACGTGTCTACCAGCCGGCGCTGGCCATCAACAGCAGCATGTCGAGCTTCGCGGCGATGGCCGCGCAACTTGCCCCGGCCAGCCGTAAAGGGCGCGGCGAATGGACCCGCGCACTCAACGAACACTATCGGCGCAACCTGCAATGCCCGGCCTCTCCCGGGGACGTACAAATGGCTGAAATCATCGGCTGGCTCAATCAGCGCCTACCCGATGACGCCATCCTCACCAATGGCGCCGGCAACTATGCAGTCTGGCTGCAACGCTTTTATCAGTACCGCCATTACCGCACCCAGCTTGGCCCAACCAACGGCTCCATGGGCTACGGCGTGCCCTCGGCGGTGTCGGCCAAACTCAACTGCCCGGACCGTGTGGTGGTGTCGTTCTCCGGGGACGGCTGCTTCTTGATGAACGGGCAGGAAATAGCCACTGCCGCGCAATACGGCGCCAATGTGGTGTTCGTGGTGGTCAACAATGGCATGTATGGCACGATCAGAATGCACCAGGAGCGCAACTACCCTGGCCGTGTCTCGGGCACCGAGTTGCATAACCCGGAGTTCTCGAGGCTGGCCCAGGCCTATGGACTCCACGGTGAAGTAGTCAGCAAAACGTGCGAATTTGCGCCGGCATTCGAGCGCTGCCTGAAAGCGTCCAGCCCCTCCTTGATTGAAGTCAGGATCGATCCGGAAGCCCTGACACCGCGGCTGAGCCTGACGCAAATCCGCGAGCAGGCGCGCAAACCATGAACAGCAGCTGTTTGAAAGTTGCTTTCGCAATAAAGCACTTCAAACCCTTTGTAATTCGTTACTAGGCGCTACTGGATCCAAACTACGCTATTTGCGGGGGCATCCGGATTTCGAGAAGGAACTTTGAGGGACTTCTCGAAACACTACGAAAGTGTGAAGGAGCTCAACATGAACCACCGCATTCTTTCCACGCTGTTTGCCGCCACGGCATTGCTGTCGGCAATTGCATTGCCTGGCCTGTCCGAGGCGGACGATAAGGCGCCCAACATACTGGTGATCATGGGTGACGATATCGGTTGGTCACATATCGGTGTCTACAACCAGGGCATGATGGCGGTGAGGACCCCCCACCTCGATACCCTCGCTTCCGAAGGCATGCGCTTCACCGATTATTATGCCGAGGCCAGTTGCACTGCTGGCCGCGCTAACTTCATTACCGGCGAACTGCCGATCCGTACCGGCATGACCACGGTCGGCCAGGCTGGATCACCCGTTGGTATTCCCAATGAAGCGGTAACCATTGCCACCGTGCTCAAGTCCATGGGCTATGCCACCGGCCAGTTCGGCAAGAACCACTTGGGCGACCTGAACCAGTTCCTGCCTACCGTGCACGGTTTCGACGAGTTCTTCGGCTACCTCTATCACCTCGATGCCATGGAAGATCCGTCCCACCCCAACTACCCGCAAGAGCTGCTGGCGACCGTCGGCCCGCGCAACATGGTGCACAGCTGGGCAACCACTACCGATGACCCGACCGTAATGCCGCGCTGGGGCAAAGTGGGCAAACAGAAAATAGAAGACGCTGGCACGTTGTATCCCGACCGCATGAAAACCGTCGACGACGAAATCCGCGACAAGGCCTTCAGCTTTATCGACAAGGCCAAGCAGGACAACAAACCCTTCTTCGTCTGGCTCAACCCGACCCGCATGCACATCGTCACCCACCTCTCCGACAAGTACCAGGCCATGCGCAATTCGCAAAATGGCTGGTCAGAACAGGAAGCCGGCATGGCGCAACTCGATGACATCGTCGGCGAAGTCATGGCCAAGCTGAAGAAAGACGGCCTGGATGAAAACACGATCGTGGTGTTCACCACCGACAACGGCGCGGAAAACTTCACCTGGCCGGACGGCGGCCAAACCCCGTTCGCCATGGGCAAGGGTACCGTGATGGAAGGTGGTTTCCGCGTCCCGGCGATCGTCCGTTGGCCGGGCAAGGTCCCGGCAGGCAAGATCGAGAACGGCATCATGTCCGGCATGGACTGGTTCCCGACCCTTGTCGCCGCAGCGGGTAACCCAAACATCGGCGACGAGCTGCTCAAAGGCAAAAAACTGGGCGACACGACCTACAAGGTGCATCTGGACGGTTACGACCAGACCCCGATGATTACCGGTAAAGGTCCATCCAACCGTCACGAAATCTTTTATTTCGGTGAAAGCAATCTGGGTGCGGTACGCATCGACGACTACAAATACCGCTTCATCGATCAACCTGACGGCTGGCTCGGAGCCAAGATCAGTATCGACGTGCCCATTCTGACCAACCTGCGGCTTGACCCCTTCGAGCGTGGTGGCTGGCCGCAAAACCAGGCGGCCAATGGTTCCATGCAGTACTTCGACTGGTTCAAGTTCCAGTTCTGGCGCTTCGTGTTCGTTCAGCAGGAGGTCGCCAAGCTGGCCGAGACCGCCATCGAGTTCCCGCCCATGCAAAAAGGCGCGAGCTTCAACCTCGATTCGGTGAAGGCCAAGATCGAGGCTGCCAGGGCGGCGATGGCCAAGTAAGCCCTGCGGTCCAATCTGGAGAGCAGCCATGAAAAAACTAATTCTCGCGCTAACGCTTGCAACCGTTCCCTTGTCAGGAACTACTGCCTTCGCCGATACAACCAAGCCCAATATCGTATTTATCATGGGTGATGACATTGGCTGGATGCAGCCAAGCATCTATCACCGCGGCCTGATGGTCGGCGAGACACCGAATATAGATCGTATCGGTAATGAAGGTTCGATCTATATGGACTATCTCGCCGAGCAGAGTTGCACGGCCGGACGTAATGCATTCTTTACCGGCATGCATCCGCTGCGAACGGGCATGATCCCGCCGCAGCTGCCAGGCAGTCCGTCGTACCTGCGGCCCGGCACACCCGCGCTGGCCAAGTTCCTCTACGATTTGGGCTATACCACGGGTGAGTTCGGCAAGAACCACCTGGGAGACCACCCGGCAGCACTGCCGACTGCCCACGGCTTCCAGGAGTTCTGGGGTTACCTCTATCACCTGGATGCCATGCAGGGGGTGAGTTTTCCCGATATCAACAAGTCACCCACCGAACAAGCCGTTGCGCCGCCCTGCAAGAATGAGCCGATTCCCGGCGTGCCAGAGGTTCCCGGGGCCGTCGACCCAAAAACAGCGACATGCCTGACACCACCCAGACCCATGCTGGCCTGTGTATCCTCCGACGGCACGCAGCAAAACCAGAAGTGCAAGGATGAAGGCCCACTGACCCTTGATCGGTCAAAAACCGTGGACGAGGAAATCTCCACGCACGTCGTCGACTTCCTCGACCGCAACGACCCGAAGAAAACCGGCAAACCGTTCTTCGTCTGGTACAACCCTGCCCGCATGCACATCACTACCGTGCTGTCTGACAAGTACCTGGCCATGGTCGGCACCCAGGGTGGCAAGGATTGGGGGGTCAATGAGGCTGGCATGAAGCAGATGGATGACAACATCGGTTATGTCATCAAGAAGCTCGAAGACATGGGGCAGCTGGAAAACACCATCATTGTGTTTACCACCGACAACGGGGCTGAAGTCATTACCTATCCGGACGGCGGCGTTACACCGTTCAAAGGCGGGAAGCTGACGACCTGGGAAGGCGGCATGCGCGCACCGATGGTTGTCCGCTGGCCGGGACATATCAAACCGGGCACCGTGAAGAGCCAGATGTTTTCAGCGCTGGACTGGGTGCCGACCCTGGTGGAAATTGCCGGTGGCCCTAAAGGCAATGACCTGAAGGCGCAGATTGAAGGTGGTAAGTACCCCGGCATCGTCAAGACCACACTCGATGGCGTCAATCAGATTGATTATCTGACCGGCAAGAGTGAAACGTCTGCGCGCGAAGTCTTCTTTTATTACACCGGTCCGAAGCCTTCGGCAGTACGTTACAAAAACTGGAAAATGTACTACACCATGGTGCCCACCAATCCTACAGGGGCAATGCAGGGGCCTATCAGTTACTCCTGGACCATGGTTGACAATATCAAGCGCGATCCCTTCGAAATTGCCGGAGGTCTGGACGATCCCAAGTCCATCACGGGTTACGGAGGGGCACTTGCATCGCCATCCACGGCCTATATCTATGACTGGAACATGTTGCCGGTCGGTCAGTTGCTGTGGATGAAAGAGCTCATGTCGTATAAAGAGTTCCCACCGTTGCAAGCACCCGAGACCTACAACCTCGACGGCATCATGGCGGAAATGGCGGCTTCCAGAGCGTCGAGTCACGCAGGCGAGTAAGGGGGGCGCGTGCGAGTCTGACCGATTTCCTCGTTCCCACGCTCTGCGTGGGAATGCAGTTCCAGACGCTCCAGCGTCGATCAGCCGAGATCGACGCAGAGCGTCGCCGGGAGCATTCCCACGCAGAGCGTGGGAACGAGGAACCGGAGCCCCAGGGACTCTATTCAGTCAATGGCTTTTGCCCACTCGCCTCTGCACCATCGAGCAATGCGTCGACCAACGCCTTGGCCACCTCGGCCGAATGCAGGGTTGACCAGAGCAAGCCTTTGTCCAGATTCCTTGAGTGGTTGCAGGCCGCGTTGGCGGTTGCGCAGGCGCACTGAAGCATCAGGGAGGCATGCACCAGGGCGTCCTCGGCATTGATGCCGGCGCGCACGGCGAAGATGGGCGCATGGCCAGCATCACATGAACCGAAGGCGGTTTCGGCAGTTTTGTGGAGGGTACCGGGAGGAAGTGCAGAAGGTGGATCGGGAACGATTTTTTTCATTGTGTAGCTCCTGCTTGTAGACGGAGCCACCCTCAGCCGTTCTCACACGATTAAGGGTGGCGGACTGTGAACGGGGTGAGAAACCGAGAAGCAGGCACTCGGCCAGACCGAAATCTGCCCGCACACAGCCGCCATAAAGCAACCCGCGGGCAAAAGCGCCTGCAGAGGTTTTGGCGCTTTAGCGCCTGCTAGTTAGGGTTCTCACACCCTGTCGTTGATTTTGCAACGACGCGAGGAGACTAGTGCACGGTAGTGCGCAGGACAACCCTGTGACGGACCAACACTGCGTAGGATATTTCCTAAATTTCAAGAACGCGACTGTAAATTTTCGGTCGAGCGCTTGTAATCAAATGGACTCGCCC
>NZ_VXCP01000045.1 GCF_011355085.1 Pseudomonas akapageensis
GCGGTGGTGGTGGCGGCAACGGGGGTGGCAATGGAGGCAGTGGCCATGGCGGTAGCGGCAGCGGTGGCAACGGTGGCAATGCCTCGGGCCACAGCAGCGGCGATCACGGTGGTGACCATGCCGGCAACAGCGGCCCCGGCAGCGCCAACTCGGGTCGTGGCAACAACCACGCAGAGCGGGGCGACGACCGCGGTGCTCATCACGCAGGCGCAGAGCCGGGCGACGACCACGGTGTTCATGTAGGCGGTGAACCGGGCGACGACCGTGGTGTTCATGCAGCTGGTGAACCGGGCGACGATCGTGGTGTTCATGCAGCTGGTGAACCGGGCGACGATCGCGGTGTTCATGCCGGCGGCGAGCCGGGCGACGATAACAGCGGCGTCTGAAGGAAGCTGACTGCCTCATACAAAACCCCAGGGACTGGTTTTGTATGAGGCAGGCTTGCTGCTAGGGAATGACAGGACGCCTACGCATATGGGAATTTTTCCCGCACCGCTATACTGGGTTTATCTGTCAAGGAATGCGCTGAATGCAACCGCCCAGCCTGCCTGTTTCCCTGCTAAAAGCCCTCAAGCATGTCATGCGCCCCCTGGTGCGCCTGATGCTCCGTAAAGGCGTCACCTATTCCGTGTTCGCCGACCTGCTCAAGGAGGTCTTCGTCGAGGTGGCGGACCGTGAATTTCGCCTTGACGACAAAGCCCCGAGCGACAGTCGCGTCAGCCTGCTTACCGGCGTTCACCGCAAGGATGTGCGGCGCTTGCGCCATACCGACGACACGAATTTCAACGCGCTTCCCGAAAACATCACCTTCGGTGCCCAACTGGTCAATGCCTGGACCAACAGCATGCCCTTCTGCACCGGTGCCGGCCAGCCGCTGCCCCTGCCGCGCCTGGCCAGTGTCGGCGGCGACTGCTCCTTTGACGCCCTGGTCGCGAAGGTCAGTACGGACATTCGCGCGCGGGTGGTGCTGGACGAATGGTTGCGCCTTGGCGTCGTCCGGGTCGACGAGCAAGACCAGGTCCACCTTGAAGTCCAGGCCTTCGTGCCGCAGAAGGGCTTCGATGAGAAAGCCGCATACCTGGGGCACAACCTGCACGATCACGGCTGCGCTGCGGTGCATAACCTGAGCGGGGAAGGCGTGCCCTTTTTTGAGCGCAGCGTCCACTACGACGCATTGGCCCCGATCAGCGTCGAGGTGTTGCGCGAAGCTGTCGCCAACGAAGGTATGCAGGCCCTGTTCAGTTTCAACCGGCTTGCTGCTGAACTCGAAAGTCATGACCTGCAAAGTCTCGAACCCCGTCAACGCATCACGATCGGCCTTTACTTCTACACTGAGCCCACCGACCCCAACTCGTCGACGGGGCCCTGACCATGACCGTCAATCTGCGCCTCTTTCGTGGGATCACCCTCGCCCTGGGCCTTGCGCTGGGCCTCGTGCTTCCCGTGCAGGTCCTGGCGGCTCCCGTGTGCGTCAGCCGCAATGAAGTGGGCATGGCCGGCGCACCGGCCCTGCAGGCTCCGGGCGGCATCGGTGGCACCGGTAAGGCGGCCGGCGGCGTGGGGGGGACTGGAATTCAAAGCGAAACGGGTGGCGTCGGCGGCACTGGCGCGCCCACCCAGCAACGTCCAGGTGGCATGGGCGGCACGGGTATCTACAGCGAGAATGGCGGGATCGGCGGCACCGGTGCGCCCATCAAGCAGCTTCCGGGCGGCATGGGTGGCACCGGTATCGTCGGCACGATCACCGGGTTCGCTTCGATCTGTCTCAACGGCGTCGAAGTGCACTTTGCCCAGAATGTACCGGTCAGCGAAAACGGCGCGGCCGCCACTAGCGCCCGCCTTGCGATAGGCCAGGTCGTCGCAGTGGAGGCGTTCAACTCTCGGCGAGGGCTGGAGGCGCGGAACATCTCGATCCTGCACGTCTTTGAAGGACCTTTGACCGAGCTTGGGCGCGCTTCGGCGCCACTGCGGGTCATGGGGCAACCGGTGCGCCTGGCCCTGGGCGCGCGGGTCGCTGAGGGGCTGCGTCCGGGCGAGCCGGTACGGGTCAGCGGGTTGCGCAATGCATTTGGCGAGGTTGTGGCCAGCCGTATCGACCGCGCGCCCGGTCTGACGACGGCCAGTGCCATCGGCTCGATTGATCGCGACGGCAGTCTCCAGGGGCTCAAGCTGAGTAATCGCCCAGCGCCCGCGCAAGAAGTGCTGGTGCGCGGCCAATGGTCCGGTCGCGAGCTGCACGTCGCCCAGAGCCGTCCTGACCCGAGCCTGCCTTTCGCGGGCCGGGTGCGCGAGGCTGTGATCGAAGGCCTGGTGCAGGAACGGCATGGCCGGCAGTTGGTGGTTGCCGGCTTCAAGGTGACGCTGGATCACGACACGGTGCTTGTCGGGGATCAACCCGTCGGGCTGTCGTTGGATCGACGCGTGCGGGTGAATGGTGTGTTCAGCGGGGCGCGCGAAGTACGGGCAACGCGCATCGAGTACCCCCGCGAACAAGTGGATACGCCCGGCAGGAATAATTCCGGGCGAGGCAGCGCCGCTGAAGGCGACACTGAGCAGAGGCGGCAGGAGTCGGGCGACGACAATAGCGGCCACAGGGAAGCCGATGACGGCTTGCGCAGCGAATCCGGCCACGGGAGCGACGACAGCCGCGAAGGTTCCGGGAAACTGGAAAGCGTGGAGCAGAACGAAGCAACAGAGCGCGTCGAGAAGGTGGACAACTCAGGCAAGAATGAGAAGGTCGAGAAAGTAGAGAAGGTCGACAATTCCGGCAAGAGCGAAAAGGTCGAGAGAGTAGAAAGGGTCGAGAAGGTTGAGAAGGTCGAGAAGGTAGAAAAGGTCGAACGTCCGGAGAAGGTCGAGAAAGTCGAACGCCCTGAGAAGGTCGAGAAGGTCGAACGTCCAGAGAAGGTCGAGAAAGTCGAGCGTCCAGAGAAAGTCGAAAAGGTCGAAAAGGTCGAACGTCCTGAAAAGGTCGAGAAGGTTGAACACCCGGAAACGGTCGAAAAGGTGGAGCGCCCGGATCGTTCTGGAAAGGGGAGTTAAGCAGTGCGCTCATGATGCGCTATTGTCATAAGCAGCCAGGCTGGCTTGATAACATCACGCTCGCGCCATGCTAAAAACGTTTTGTGAACTTCGATGACTGGATACACCGAGGTGAACATGGATTTCAGGCGCACCCTGATTGCCAGCCTGCTCGCCAGCCTGACCTTTCCGGTCCTGGCCGATACCTTCAGCACTTCGATCGGCGCCGACTACTCGGAAGGTGACTACGGTACCGGCACAAGATCCGAAATCTGGTACGTCCCGCTGGTCGGCAAATACGAAACCGGGCCCATGACTTACAGGCTCACCGTGCCCTGGCTGCGCATCACCAACCCTTCGGTCGGCCCTGATGGCGCACCGTTGCCGGGCGGATGCGGCAAAGTGGAAAGCGGTCTGGGCGATACCATCGCCAGCGCCGACTATGCCGTGCTCGACGGTAGCCAGAGCAGCGTGCTGGTGGATCTGATTGGCAAGGTCAAGTTCCCCACCGCCGACGAAGACAAGTGCCTGGGCACCGGAAAAACCGACTACTCCGTCCAGGTCGACCTCGCCAAGGCCTTTGGCCCGGTAACCGGGTTCGCCACCCTGGGCTGGCGCAAGTTCGGCGATCCGTCCGACTCCAACTTCGACGACCCGATATTTGCCAGCCTTGGCTTCGCGCTACCCGTAGCGGCACTCACCACAGTGGGCGCCTCCTACGACTGGCGGCAGAAAGTCGTCTCGACGGGTGACCAGATCAAGGAGCTCACTCTCTTCGTCACCCGGAAACTCAACCATGAATGGAAGGTCCAGTTTTATGTGGTGAAGGGTTTTTCCGACGCCAGCCCGGATGGGGAGGGTGGTCTGGTGCTCAGTCACACGTTCTGATATTAAAAGGAAGCGGCCACCCGATGAGTCAGGCTCAAAGCCCGACAGCCCAGACCAGTGCCGCCTGGCCAATCGACTTTCCCTCGGCATCGTTGACGCACCACAACTCCCCCCGTTCGATGCGAAAGAACGAGCCATCCTTTCTGACGCGCACGCCTGTGTATCCGCTGGCGTATCCCTTTTGTGCAACGGCGGCCAGGACTGCAGCGCGTTCGGCCCAGGCGTCGACATTGGCGCTCAGTCGCGAGTGGAGGCCAATAAATTCCTCCTCGGAATAGCCGAAGGCGCGCCGGGCGGCTGCGTTGACGTAGGTAAAACGTGGATCAGCCTGGGTGTCGTGCGCGAGCAAGGCGAAGGGGGCGTGTTCGTCGATCCATTTCAAGCGTTCGGCTTCGTCGCCCGAGAAAAGGTCGTGGGCCAGTCGATAGCCGTGGTAGCGGTAGAAAGCGTCGTCGATGTATTGGAGAAGCTGTTGCTTGTTGTCTGAATCAGTCATCCATTAACCCTCAATATTTTTGGTTCGCGTCGATTCGGCATCATCCTCGTTCCCGCGCTCTGCGTGGGAATGCCGTGCCAGACGCTCCAGCGTCGAACCGCCGGGCGTGACGCGGAGCGTCGCTGGAGGCATTCCCACGCAGAGCGTGGGAACGAGAATCCGGTTTGGTCGGCATCTTTTGCATACACTCCCGATCTCTGCTAGAAGTCCATAGCATCAAAATATTACCAAGCACTCCGCACCGTCTCTCAGCCAAAAAAACAATAAAAGGCGAGGCCATGCTCCGCAAAACACCCCAGCACCCCAACGCGCTTTCCCCCCAGGCCTGGGCCGCTTTCATGCCCACGCCGGCACAACTCTCCAGCGAAGACAGCGGGTGGGCATCGATCACCGCCCGCCGTCACCAGCACCCACCCAGCGGTTACATCCAGCCACCACCACTGGCTGCGCATTTTATCGTGATCCACCTCGATACCCCTGGCGATCTCGGTGTAAAGCTCAACGGCCAGTGGCTGCGCGGGCACAGCCAGCCGGGGCAGATTTCGATCATGTCGGCCAACCAGGAAAACGCCTGGGAGTGGACCTCGGCCATCGATTCCCTGCACGTCTGCCTCGACCCGCAGGTGCTCAAACGCATCGCGCGGGATATCGACATGGCGGGTTTCGAACTGGTGGACGGGATTGGCCTGGAGAACAAGGCGATCTACAACATCGGCCTGGGGCTGCTGGATGAATTGCGCGGGGAGAAGCTGGGCTCGCGGGCGTATGTCGAGGCGCTGACCCAGACGTTTTGCCTGGAGTTGTTGCGCAGCCATTGCAATCTTCACCCCGACGAGCCGGATGAACGTCTGGCGCTGTCACCGCACAAGCTCAAGGCCGCGCTGGATTTCGTCGAGGGCCATCTGGCGCAGAACATATCGGTGGAGGATATCGCGGCGGCGGCCAGGACCAGTCACTTCCATTTCGCCCATACCTTTCGCCAGGCCATGGGCGTTTCGCCGTACCACTATCTGCTGCAACGACGCATCGAGCGGGCCAAGGTGCTGTTGCGGGAAACCGACGCGCCAATCAGTGAAGTGGCGCTGGCCACCGGCTTTTCCAGCCAGAGCCACTTCACGGCCTGTTTCCATCGCACCAGCCAGGAAACGCCGAAGCGTTTCCGTGAGCGCAGCGACGCTTAGCGGTAGTCGCCTTTGCCTGCCGGTATCACCCAGAGCCGGGTGACGATGCAGTACACCAGTGCGGCAATCAACACCGAAGGCAGGGATGCCGTGGTGAAGGCATAGGGGCCGTGGCTTTCATAGGTCAGCGGGTCGAGCAGGCCGACGTAGGTGGCGCAGCCGGCAACCATGGCCAGCAGTGCCGCCGGGTTGTAGCCGGCCCAGAAGCGGTACGGGCTGTTCGCGCTGTTGTCGAACAGCGCACGTACGCCGACGCGGCGTTGGCGCAGGAGGTAGTAGTCGGCGATCTGGATCCCGCACAGAGGCGCGAAGCCCACGCCAATGAAGGCCAGGAAGGTGCCGAAGTGGGCGAAGAACAGTTCCGGGATGAACAGGCCGACAGCGGCCACCGGCAGGATGGTGATCAGCAGCAGGGCCGGCCAGGACAGGTTCTCCAGGGCCTTGAAGTGGCGCAGGCCGATGGCTGACGCGTAGACCCCGGCCACGGCGGTACCCAGGTTGGCGGCCGCGACAAACAGCAGGGCGATGATGCCGTAGGCCGGCCCGCCGATGGTGCGTAGCCACTCCGATGGGTCGGAAACCTGCAGCACCAGGACCCCGGCGATACCGATCAGGCTCAGTGCCGGCACCGGCGCGGACATGCCCAGCATGATCGGCAGGGCAGCGGTGCGGCCCTTGGGCGCCATGCGCACCATGGCGCCGATGTAGGGCCACCAGGACAGCAGCGAGGCGATGCCGATTTCCACGCCTGTGGTGTAGTTCCACAGCTTGTCTGGCGATGCAGCCGCCGGCGTGGCGGTGGCGAGTTCGTCCCAGCGCTGGCTGACGATGATGTAGAGCACCCAGAAGCCGACCAGTACATGGACGACGAGAATCCGCGCGACCTTGTCGACCCCGCTCGACCCCTTCAACAGGAAGCAGAACACCAGCGAGCAGGCCAGCAGGATGGTCAGCGGCACCAGCAGGGCGCTGTTGCCGTCGGCGATCCAGCCGAGCGCCAGGAGCAGTTGCGTGGTCGACTTGGCGAAGAAGATCAGCAGCAGCGAGTTCCAGCCCACGATCGAGATGAACTGCATGGCACTGACCAGGATCCAGCCGCGATTGCCGAACTGCGGCTTGGCTGAAGCGATGGAGTCGACGCCGTAGCGCATGCACACTGGCACCACGGCCAGGGCCACCAGCAGCATGCCGATCATGCAACCGGCGCTCAGCGAGATGGCCCCTTGGGTGAAGGGCAGGTAGGCGCCGACATAGCCGCCGATCAGGTAGCACCAGGTCGCGGCAGCGGCGGTGGCCAGGGAGATACCGAGTTTCCAGCTACCCCAGGTGCGCTCGTGGCGCAGCAGGGGCAGGGCGCTTTTGTCGGCTTCGATGCTGCTGTCGCTGCCGGCACCTGCGGTGGCATCGCTCAGCGTAGAAAGTGGCTCGTTCATAGATTCCACCCCGCTACCAGGGCAACGATGGGCAGGAAAACGCCGAGCAGGAGCAGCCAGAACCAGCTCATGCCGTCGAAGTCCTCGCCTTGCTCGGCCGGGTTCTCCAGCAGTCGCAGACGTCTTTCCAGTTCGCCAGTTTGTTGTTGCATTTGTTTGGCCCTCACCAGATGTCTATTGCCCCCGCAGCCCTGAAGAGGGCAGCGGGGGTGTTTCGTTATAACGCCATTCAACGTTGTCCGGGAAACGCATCTTCATCGCGGAACGGGAACCACCAGAAGTCCTGTGGCGAAGCGGCCGGGTCCATCATCACGAACTTGCTGTGACGGAAGTTATCCAGCCCCTCGGCACCCAGTTGCCGGCCCATGCCCGACTGCTTGCGCCCGCCGAACGGCCCCGCATCGTTGTCCAGCAATGGCGCGTTGACCCACACCATGCCCGCTTCCAGTTCGTGGCTGGCGCGCATGCTTTCTTCCAGGTTGGTGGTGTAGATGGTCGAACCCAATCCATAACGGGAGTCGTTGGACAGCGCAAGGGCTTCGTCGAGGTTGGCCACCTTGCAGATCGGCGCCACCGGCCCGAAGCTTTCATCCTGCATGATCTCCATGCCGGGTGCCACGCCGGTCAGGACCGTGGCTTCGGCGAACCAGCCCTTGTCCAGGCCACGGGGTCGGCCGCCGCCGGCACCGACGCGAGCGCCTTGCTCGATGGCCCGCTGCAGGATCCGCTCGTAGCGTTCGCGCTGAGCCCTGGAGGCCAGCGGCCCCATGTCGACCTTGTCCAGGCCATTTCCGACCCGAATCAGCCGGGTATGGTGGACCAGGCGCTCGACGAATGCATCGTAAACCGCTTCATGCACGTAGAAGCGCTCCGAGGAGGCGCACACCTGGCCGCAGTTGAGGAAGGCGCCGAAGGCCGCACCGCGCGCGGCGATATCGATGGGCGCCGAAGGCATGACGATGAACGGGTCGTTGCCCGAGGTTTCGATCAGGGTGCGCTTGTACTGCCCGGCGCATTCGCGGGCAATGCTGCGCCCGGTCTCGATCCCGCCGGTAAAGGCAACCATGTGCGTGTCGGCGTGGCGCACCAGTTGCTGGCCCACGTCGGCACCGCCGGTCAGCACCTGCACCAGGCCTTCACCCAGTTCGGCGAAGGCCTGGACGAATTGCAGGGTGGTCAGCGAGGTCAGCTCCGACGGCTTGATGATCACCGCATTGCCGGCCACCAGGGCGGCGGCGGCTTGCCAGCAGAGCAGGCACAGCGGGTAGTTGAAGGGCAGAATCAGCACCACCACGCCCAGCGGTTCCTTCAGCGAGAAGTTGAACTGGCCATCGACCACGGGGCCCGCGACCCGGCCGATTTCATGCCGGCCCAGTTCCGCGTAGTAATCCACGGCGGTGGCCGACCAGGAGACTTCGTCGAAGGATTCCTTGTAGGTCTTGCCGATTTCACGGGTGAGCATTTCTGCATACAGCGGGCGCAACGTACGGATTTTCCCGGCCACTTCATGCATGGCTTCGGCCCGGTGCAGGCCGTTGACCCGGTTCCAGCGCTTCTGCGCCTGATTGGCGACGGCGACCGCACGGTCCACTTCTTCGCGGCTGGCTTCACTGAGCTGGCCGATGCACTGCTCGGTAGCCGGGTCGAGCACATCGTATCTGGCGTTGTTGGCGCCGACCTGCAATTGACCATTGATCCAGTGATGACCGCTGAGTTGGGCAAATTGTTCGAGAGCATTCATGGCTGGTGCAGTTCCTTCAGTCGATGGAATGGCGCATCCGGCAGGCGCGGATGCACAAGAGGCAAACCAAGGTTATGCCGCAGCGGGTTCTGGGCTCTTTCAGGTTCCTGCTGGTTTTTATGCAATCTTGCGAATTGTTTTGCCAGCGTGATGGGAGGGCGCCAGAAATGGATCCAAAAAAATAGATCCTTCACGTTAATTTGGCGTCTTTATGTGGCAGCGAAACGGTAAAAATGAGTGGCTGATCTGCCAATTTTCGATTTGAGGCCGAGGTGCCGGGCGCAAGTCCATGTATGATCCGCGCCCGTTTGTGTACAGGGTCCTGGATACCATGCGAGTACCACGTGTCACTACCTACATTCGCAAGGGATCGCGACCGGAATTATTGATTTGGAGTGGCTGCCTGGCGCTGATCGTGCTGGTCGCCGGTCTGGGTAATTGGACCCTGTGGCGCGATTTTCAGGATCGGCAAAGCACGGCGAGCATGCGCACCCGGATCCTGGCAGCCGCCGTCGCCGGATACACGACAACGGCCCTGCAACAACGGCGTCTGAGCATGGATGTGTTGGCTCGGCATTTGTCTGCTTTGCCCTGGCCGTTGGATGATGGCCAAACCCGCGAGGAACTGGAGCGGTTTGTCGATGCGGACCCGCAAAGAAATCCGCTGTTGGTGATCGCCGCGGGCCAGCGCTGGTCGTTGCCCGACCTTCCCGGGGGAGAACTCGAGCGACTGCCGGTGCAGCGTGTTGGCCCTTCGATCTGGTTCGCTGACCGTTTGCAGCTCAATGGCAAATCCTGGCTGCCCGTATTTCGTCGCTATCGTCATCCAGACGGCGAGTGGTTCACCGTCGGCGCCCTGGTGCCGCTGGAGGCGGTTCAGGGTTTTATCGAAAGCCTCGGCTTGCCATCGAATCTACCCATTACCCTATTGGACTTTCAGGGCCGCATCTATGTGCAGCGCGGGCCGGTGCCCCAGCAGGCGCTCGCGCCGGATGACGACGGTTTGCTGCGTCTGGAGGGAGAGGGTGTGCGGGGCACGTTGCTCGCCCGCAAGTCGGTGCCCGACTACCCGCTGCAAGTGGTGGTCGCCCGTTGGCCGGACGAGTACCTGGCGTCCTGGTATCAGCAAAAGCGCCTGACCTTGATCGCCGTCCTCGTCTCGATTCTGGTAATCCTGGGCCTGGCTGCAGGGATGGCATCGTCCTGGCGGCTCCTGGCTCGCAGCGAGCGACGCTATCGTCAGTTGTTCCAATCGATCAACGACGGGGTTCTGCTGGTCGGCCGATCAGGCGTGCTGGAGGCCAACGCGCGTGCAGCCGAGTTGTTCGGCGTCAGTTCCGGCGCCTGCCTTGAAAAACAGAAGCTGCTTGATCTCTGTATGCCCTACCAGGCAGACAACAGGCCGGCGCGCCATTGGCTTGCGCAGTTGCAAGTGGAGGTGGAGCGAGGTTCCGAACTGTTCACCACTCTGAAGTTCAAGCGTCTGGATTCGTCCGGCGAGTTCGAGTGCGAGGTGCATCTATCGCCGATCCGGTTGGGTCGCACCGTCTATCTGCTGGTGTGCATGCATGATATCTCGGCCCGGCGCAAAGCCGAGGACGAGCTTCAGGTGTCGCGGCAGAAACTGCTGGAGGCACAACTCATTGCGGGGCTGGGCGTGTGGTCCTGGGAGGCGGGTGCCGGGCATGTCATCTGGACGGATGGCTGCGCGCGCATTTTCGGCATGCCGGCCGATGTCAGTGAATTCTCGCTCAACGACTTTATCGAGAGCATCGTGGTCGAGGAGCGCGCAGACGCCATCGAGGCCTTCCAGCAGGCATTGCGCGGAGAGCGCCTGGACATCGAGCTGCATATCAGGCGGCCCGATGGCGACCTGCGCAATGTGCAGTTTTGCGGGGTACTGCGCCAGCATGACGGCAACCCGCAGTTGTTGGGGGCGATGCACGATGTCACGGCGCAGAAACGCGTGGAGCGCCGCTTGAGCGAGCGCGAGCGGCATTCCCGCGAGCTGGTCGAGATGCTGCCCGAAGGGCTGCTGATCCATCGCAACAAGAAAGTGATTTTCGCCAACGCCGCGGCCGCCAAACTCTTCGCGGCAGAGTCGGCGTCGCAGCTGGTCGGCCTGGATATTTTCGACCTGATCGATGCCAGCTCCACCGAGCAGGCGAAGTCCGAGATCGAATTGATCCTCGGCCCGGATTACACCCCGGTGTTTCTACCGCGTCGCTATCGTCGCCTGGACGGCACCTGTTTCGATGTTGAAATGGCCGCTCAACGGTTGTTCATCAATGGCCAGGTGTGCGCGCAGGTGGTGATCCGCGATGTCACCGAGCAGCGTTTGCTGCAGCATGACCTGGAAGCGGCCAACGACCGCTTGCAGCGGCTGTCCCGGCAAATCATCGAAGTGCAGGAGCGCGAGCGCCACCACCTCGCCCGTGAGTTGCATGATGATGTGGGGCAATTGCTGACCTTCATCAAGATCAGCGCCGCCGGGGTGCAGCGCCATCTTGACGGCGAGCAGGAGCAGCGCCAGGCGGCGTTGGTGAGGATTGCCGACGAAGCACTGAGCAAAGTGCGGGACCTTTCGCGTATGTTACGTCCGGCACAGCTCGATGGCCTGGGCCTGGTGGCGGCCATGCGCTGGCAGGTGGAAAACTTCCTGCCGCAGTTGCCCGATGGCGTCAGTTGCCGGCTGTATCTCGCCGAGCTGGAACCGCGTCCGGACCCTTGCCTGGAAATTTCCCTGTTCCGGATATTCCAGGAGGCCTTGAGCAATGTGCTCAAGCACGCCAATGCCAGCCTGGTCGAGGTGCATCTTGAGCGGCGTGATGGCAAGGTTGAACTGAGTATCCGTGACAATGGGCAGGGTTTTGACGCCACGGCAGCGTTGCAGAGCGGCAAGGGCATGGGATTGATGGGCATGGCCGAACGGGCCAGGCTCGCAGGAGGTGAGTTCAGGCTGAACTCAAGCCAGGGTAGCGGTACGCAGATAGGGGTAGGCATCCCGGAACACAATAATAGCGAGATGGGGTGATGGGCGTGAGCAGTCGAATCGTACTGGTGGACGATCACACGCTGGTGCGTGCGGGAATCCGGGTATTGCTGGAAGAGTGGGGGTATTCAGTGGTGGCCGAAGGCTGCGATGGCGATGACGTCGAGCGTCTGATCAAGCAGCACCGGCCGGACGTCCTGCTCATGGATATCAGCATGCAGCGCTTGTCGGGTCTCGAGGCACTCAAGCAATTGCGCGTCAACTGGCCGGCATTGCCGGTGATCGTGCTGTCCATGCATGACACCCGCGATTTCGTCGTCAAGGCCATGCAGGAAGGGGCTTCGGCCTACCTGCTCAAGGACGCCGCCGAGGTCGAGCTGCGCCTGGCGCTCGAGGCCGTGCTCCATGGCCACCGCTACTTGAGCCCGAAGGTTTCCGGGCGAGTCATCGAAGCCCTGAACACCCCGGGCGGCCCGGCCGAAGAGGCCACCCTCACGGCCCGTCAGCGTGAAGTGCTCTACTGGCTGGCCAAGGGCAAGACCAACAAGGAGGTGGCCTACCAGCTCGACCTCAGCGTCAAGACGGTCGATGCCCACCGTGCGCAACTGATGGCGCGCCTGAACATTCGCGATCTTGCCGGCCTTGTGGTGTACGCCATCCGCCAGGGCATCCTGGCGCTCGATGAGTAGATCTACGAGTCGGGCCATCGCGTGCCCGGCTCTCGCCTTGTTGCCGAACGAGATCGGCAAAGCTTTATAGGTAGTTTTACCTAGTCGTCCCCCGTAATTGGCTCGTAGTCGACCGCGCCCCAACCCCTCTAGACTGAACGACGGTGACGTGGCCCTGTGCCATCACTCTGGGTTTTCCTGTCCGTGCCGTTCGTGCATGCAGGGGTTCGCGCTAAAAAAAGAGTCATGGGGTACCTTGATGAAACCGAATCCGACGCGCGACCAGGCGCATAACCCCTGGGTGTTGGCAGCGGGTTTGCTGGTGACATCACTGATCTGCCTGGCCGTGGCGCCGGCGTGGTGGCAGGCCGGGCTTGCGGCCATCGGGCAAGGCCTGTTGCTGTGGTGGTATTGGCAGCGGCCCATCAACGCAAAGGTGGAACCGATCACCTCCCTGGCCGACGAAGACTGCTCGGCCGAACTGCGGACCTTGCGCACCTTGCTGTCGAGCATACTGCCGCTCTGGGAGAAACAGGTCGAGCTGGCCCGTACCCAGACTGAAGATGCCGCCGGCGGCCTGACCGAAAAGTTCGTTGCCATGAGCCGCCAGGTCGGCGAAACCATCTCCCTGAGTGCCGATGGCGACAGCCATGACAGCGTCTTCGAAGTCATGCGTGGCGCCCAGGTGGAGTTGCCCAAGGCGGTCAGCGCACTGGATGAAACCCGTGCCGAACGGGAGCACTTCCTGAGCGAAATTCACGAGCTTGGCCACTTCGTCGACGAGCTGTTCAGCATGGCCGAGGACGTCGCCAAGATCGCTTCGCAAACCAATCTGCTGGCCCTCAATGCAGCCATCGAAGCGGCCCGCGCCGGTGAGTCCGGGCGCGGCTTTTCGGTGGTGGCCGACGAGGTGCGCAAGCTCTCGACGATGTCCGGCGAGACCGGTGCACGCATCACCGAGAAAGTCCGGATCATGGGCGGCACCATGCGTGAGCTGGTCGCCCAGGCCAGCCGGGTCGCCGAAGTCGAACAAGGCAAGATTCGTGAAGCCGAAGGCATCGTCAACCAGGTGCTCGACGAGCTGGCCCATGGCATTTCCCAGCTGGAGCAGCGTATCGGCCTGCTGCAGGGCTCCAGTCGCGAAGTGGAGCACACGGTCAATCAGGTGCTGGTCGATCTGCAGTTCCAGGATCGAGTCAGCCAGATCGTCTCGCACACTGTCCTGGACATGCGCCGCCTGCAAGAGCGTCTGCATGACGTCACGCAACTGGAGAGCAAGGCCTGGCTGCAGAACCTGGAGTCCAGCTACACCACCCTTGAACAAACGCGCCTGCACAGCGGTGATTCGCGCCCTCAGGTTGAAGCGTCTTCGGTGACCTTTTTCTAATCCTCTCTCCCAGCTCGAAGTAAAGAGACAACTCCATGGCAAAAACAATTCTGATCGTCGACGACTCCAGCAGTTTTCGGCAAGTGGTGGGCATCGCGCTGAAGACCGCCGGCTACAGCGTGGTCGAGGCCTGTGATGGCAAGGATGCGCTGGGCAAGCTCGATGGTCGCAAGATCAACCTGATCGTTTCCGACGTGAACATGCCGGTCATGGACGGCATCACCTTCGTCAAGGCAGCCAAGCAGCTGCCGGCCTATCGCTTCACCCCGGTGATCATGCTGACCACCGAAGCCGGCGAGAGCAAGAAGAGCGAAGGCAAGGCCGCCGGCGTGCGTGCCTGGGTGGTCAAGCCGTTTCAGCCGCCGGTCCTGCTCGATGCTGTCTCCAAACTCATCCTGCCCTGAGGAACCTGCGCCATGGCGGTTATCGTTCAGCGTGAAGAAGATGCGAGTCACTGCCTAGGTATCACCGGCGAACTGAATATCTACAGTGCCGCCACGGTGCTACAGGAGTTGCTGCAGGCCCTGGAGGCCCACCGGCAACTGGAAATCGGCCTGGCCGGCGTCGATGACTTCGACACCGCCGGCGTTCAGCTGTTGCTGATGCTAAAACGCGAGGCCGCGCGCCAGGACAAGCCATTGACCTTCGTCCAGCATTCGGCGGCCGTGCGTGAAGTGCTCGATCTGCTCAATCTGGTCGCCGAGCTGGGCGACCCGATGGTGATACCGCTCGAAGACGGGGAATGCTTATCGTGAATCTGGACAGTGCACGCGGTGCGTTGGTGCAAGAAGGGCGCGAGTTGCTGGCGGCGATGGAGGAGGCGCTGCTGGCGATAGAAACCGAAGGCTATACCGAGGAGCGGGTCAACGCGATTTTCCGGGCGGCCCATACCATCAAGGGCTCGGCCGGGCTGTTCGGCCTGGAATCACTGGTCAATTTCACTCACGTGGCCGAGAGTCTGCTCGATCGGGTGCGTACCGGCGAGCTGTTCGTCGAAGGGGCCATGCTCTCGCTGCTGCTGACCTGCGGCGATTACATCGGCAGCCTGCTCAGCGCCGTGGAAATCGGTACCGAAGCCCAGGAGCCCGACGAGGCACTGCGTGCCTGGTTGCTGACGCAATTGCAGGAATACCTCGATGGCACCGCCAGCGATACTGCGCAGGAAGTAGCCCCCTTCGACGAGCCGTATGCCAGGGTCGATGTGCTGCAGGGCGAGCCCGTGAGCAGCGATCTCTGGCACCTGTCCTGGCGTTTGTCGCCCGAAGTGCTGCGCAACGGCATGGACCCCCTGTCGTTCCTGCGTTACCTCGGCAAGCTGGGACGCATCGTCTACCTGCATACCATCACCGATCGCTTGCCTGCGTTGGGTGATTTCGAAGCCGAGGCCTGCTACCTCGGTTTCGAGCTGGAGTTCGAGTCCAATGCCAGCCGGCAGGAAATCGAGAGTGTGTTCGAGTTCGTGCTCGAAGACTGCCTGCTGCGTATTTTACCGCCACACAGCCAGATCGAAGAATACCTGCGCCTGATCAGGGAGCTGCCCGAGTCACCGCAGCGCCTGGGCGAAATCCTGCTGCAGAGTGGCGCGCTCACCCCCAATGAACTGGACCAGGTGCTGACCCGCCAGCATGCCGAACCCCAGCCGGCACCACCGCTCGGGACGCTGTTGCTGGAAAGCCAGCTGGTGCCGCAACCGGTGGTGGCGGCGGCCTTGAGCAAGCAGAAGCAAGTGGAAGACAAGCGCAACCACGAGCAAGTGTTCATCAAGGTCGAGGTGGGCAAGCTCGACCAGTTGATCAACCTGGTCGGCGAACTGGTGATTGCCGGCGCGGCAACCAACCTGCATGCCCTGCGCCGCGACATGGACATGGTCGAGGAAGCGGCCCAGGCCATGTCGGTGTTGGTCGAAAGTATTCGCGATGCCTCATTGAGCTTGCGCATGGTGGCCATCGGCGAAGTATTCCAGCGCTTCCCGCGCGTCGTGCGGGACATTTCCAAAGAACTGGGCAAGGACATCCAGTTGCTGGTCACCGGCGCCGACACTGAATTGGACAAGTCCATGGTGGAGCGGCTCGCCGACCCCCTGATGCACATCGTGCGCAATGCCATGGACCATGGAATCGAAACGGCCGAGGAACGTCTGGCCAGCGGCAAGGTAGCCAGCGGTTCGCTGCGCCTGAATGCCTACCACGAGTCCGGCAGCATCGTCATCGAAGTCAGCGACGACGGCCGTGGCCTGGATCGTCAGCGCATCCTCGACAAGGCCTTGCAGCGTGGCCTGGTGCAACCCGATCAGTCACTCAGCGATGCCGAAGTGTATCGCCTGATCTTCGAGCCCGGTTTTTCCACCGCCGAGCAGGTCACCAACCTTTCCGGTCGGGGCGTGGGCATGGACGTGGTGCGCCGCAACATCGAACTGCTGCGCGGTGAAGTGGAAGTCCTCAGTGAATTCGGCCGGGGCGCCACGGTGCGCATCCGCCTGCCGCTCACCCTGGCGATCATCGACGGCTTTCAGGTGATGGTGGGCGACGAGCATTTCGTGCTGCCGCTGGAACAGGTGATCGAATGCGTCGATCTGCCGCCCCAGGAAGGCCGGCACCACTTGATCAACCTGCGTGGCGAGCCCTTGCCGTTTCTGCGCCTGCGCGAACTGTTCAACATCGGTGGGCGTGCTTCGGGACGCGAAAGCCTGGTGGTATTGCAGCACGGCAACAGCCGGGCAGGGGTGGTGGTGGATCAGTTGGTGGGTGAGTTTCAGGCGGTGATCAAGCCCCTGGGCATGTTGTTTCAGAAAAGTCGAGGTTTGAGTGGCTCGACCATCCTCGGGGATGGCCGGGTGGCCCTGATCCTGGATGTCGCGAACCTGCTCCAGCGTGCCAGTGCGTTATCGGTCGGAACACCGGTGCGTGTGAGTGCCGGTGGGGCCTGACAGTGATCGTAGTCAATTGAATTCAATTTGGGTCATCGGAGAAACGTTATGCAGTGGTTCATGAATCTGAAGCTGGGGACGAAACTGATCGCGACCTTTCTGGCGGTGGCGCTGGTGGCATTGGCCATAGGGCTTGCCGCTGTGGTCAATATCGACAAGGTCAACCGCATGATGACCAGCATGTATGCCGACCGGCTGGTGCCCATTCGCGATCTGAACAAGATCGAGATCGAGGTGCTTCAGCACAGCCGGCGCAACTACGTTTCTTATGCGCTGAACGACCCTGCCCAGATCACCATCCAGCTTGCCGAAAACGAAGCATCGGTGCGTAAGATCGAGGAGCTGTTCAATGCCTATCGGCAGACCTCGCTGGTCGATGCCGAAAAGCGCCTGATCGAACAGTACGACCAGCAGATGCCGGCCTACCTGGCGTCGGCCAAGGCGGCCGGGGCTCTGATGCAGGCCGGGCAGATGCCCGAGGCATTGAACAACCTGCGCAATGAAACCAAGCCGCTGTTCGAAGCGTTGCTCAAGACGGTGACGGCCCTGGTCGAGGTCAACAGCACGACCGCCGAGCAGGTCAATACCGAGGCCGACCAGATCGTCGCGGGCATCAGTAACTTCATGATCACGCTGATGATCGGCGGCTTTATCCTGGCCCTTGCCCTGGGCTTGTTCATCACGCGCATGATCGTACGCCAGGTGGGTGGCGAGCCGGCAACGGCGATGGACGCACTGCAGCGCGTGGCGGCTGGTGACTTGACGGTCGACGTGCAACTGCGCCAGGGCGACACCACCAGCATGCTCTACAGCCTGCAACTGATGGTGGGCCGCCTGCGCGGAATCATGAGTGATGTGCGCATGACCGCCGACTCGCTGGCCTCGGCCTCCGAGCAGGTTGCCGCTTCTTCCGAAGCACTGAGCCAGAATGCCTCCGAGCAGGCGGCCAACGTCGAGGAGACCAGCGCCTCGGTCGAGCAGATCGCCGCCACCGTGGCGCAGAACACCGAGAACGCCAAGGTCACCGACAGCATGGCCAGCCAGTCGGCCAAGGATGCGGTCGAAGGTGGCGAAGCCGTGGGCCAGATGGTCAATGCCATGCGCCAGATCGCCCAGAAGATCAGCATCATCGACGACATCGCCTACCAGACCAACCTGCTGGCGCTCAACGCTGCCATCGAAGCGGCCCGGGCCGGCGACCATGGCAAGGGCTTCGCCGTGGTGGCTGCCGAAGTGCGCAAGCTGGCCGAGCGCAGCCAGGTGGCCGCGCAGGAGATCGGCGGCGTGGCGACCGACAGCGTCACCCTGGCCGAACGCGCCGGTACGTTGCTCGATCAGATGGTGCCTTCGATTCGCAAGACCGCCGACCTGGTTCAGGAAATCACCTGTGCCTCCCGTGAGCAGAACACCGGCCTTGAGCAAATCAACCTGGCGGTGGGTCAGTTGGCGCAGACCACCCAGGTCAACGCTTCGGCCTCCGAAGAGTTGTCGTCGACCTCCGAAGAAATGAGCACCCAGGCCGTGCAGCTGCAGGAGATGATTCAGTTCTTCCGCATTGGCGATGAAGCCTTGCAATCGCCGGCGCGTGCGATGCCCGCCATGCGCAAGCCGAAGAAAACCCAGGTCATTGCCATGAAACGTCCACCGCACGAGGAGGTTGTTGACGAAGCGGCCTTCACTCGGTTCTAGGAGGTCTGCCCATGTCTTCACTCGCCATACACCATCAGGGTCGGGCGCTCGCCATTGCCGAAGCGCCACTGACTCAGCAGTTCCTGACGTTGACGCTGGGGCAGGAGTTGTATGCCCTGCCGATCGAGCATATCCGCGAGATCATCGAGTTCGGTGGCTTGACGGAAATCCCGATGATGCCGGAGTTCCTGCGCGGCGTGATCAACCTGCGCGGTGCGGTGGTGCCGGTGGTCGATCTGTCGGTGCGGTTCGGCCGGCAGCGCACGGCCATAGGCCGACGCACCTGCATCGTGATTGTCGAGGTCGAGCAGGAAGGTGCGGCACAGATGCTTGGCATCATCGTCGATGCGGTCAACGAGGTGCTGGCGGTCGATGCCAATCAAGTGGAAACCAGGCCCGCCTTTGGCGCCCGTATTCGCGCGGATTTCATCGCCGGCATCCTCAATCAGAACGAACAATTCGTGATCGTGCTCGATATCCGCCAGGTACTGTCGGTCGAAGAAATCTGCGAGTTGGTCGGGATGGCCTCGCTCGAAAAATAAGGAAGGTTCATGGCACAAGAGAGTGCGGCAACGACGTTGAACTCGAGCATCAGTGACCAGGAGTTCGGGTTGTTCCAACGGTTGTTCCACGAGCAGATCGGCCTGCAACTGACCCCGGTGAAAAAGCCGCTGTTGTGCGGGCGGCTGGCCAAGCGCTTGACGGCGCTTGGGCTGGGCAGCTATCGGGACTATTACAATCTGCTGGTTTCGAAAAGCGGGGCCGAAGAAAGAGAAACGGCGATCGACTTGATCACCACCCATGAAACCTACTTCTTTCGCGAGCCCAAGCATTTCGAATTGCTGCAGTCGAAGATTATCCCCAGCCTGTATGCCAATGACGAACTGCGGGTCTGGAGTGCCGCCAGCTCCACCGGTGAAGAAGCCTATACCCTGGCCATGGTCCTGGACAGTTTTCGCTCGCCCAGGCCCTGGTCGATCACCGCCACTGATATCAGCCGCCAGGTATTGATCAATGCGCGGCGCGGGCTGTACCCGATGACCCGTGGCGAACGCATCCCCGAGCACTATCTCAAGCGTTACTGTCTGCGCGGCAACGGACGCTATGCCGGCTATTTCATGGTGGAGTCGGCATTGCGCGAGCGTGTCGAGTTTCTGCCCGGCAACCTTACGCAACCCTGCAGTGACCTGGGTCTGTTCGATGTGATTCTGCTGCGCAATGTGCTGATCTACTTCGACCCGCCCACCAAGCTGTTGGTGTTGCGCAATGTATTGGAACGACTCAAGCCGGGCGGCTGGCTGATGGTCGGTCATTCGGAGTCCCTGCATGACACCCGCCTGCCCCTGGAGTTGGTAATGCCCTCGGTTTATCGCAAGGCTGCTGAATGAGTCAGAAAGTTTTTATCCGGCCCGGTGGCTGGTTTTTCGGCACCGGCCAGATGCAGGTCGAAACCGTCCTGGGTTCCTGCGTCACCATCACGCTCTGGCATCCCGAAGAAAGGCTCGGCGGCCTGTGTCATTTCATGCTGCCGACGCGGTTGCGCGACGCGGAGCAATCGCTCGACGGGCGTTATGGCGAAGAAGCGGTGCTCTGGCTCAAACAGCAAGCGCGGGCCTATGGGCTGGATATCCGCGATTGCCAGGCAAAGTTGTTCGGCGGGGCGCAGGCCTTGGTCGGGACCAATGGTCATCATGGCGTGGGCTTGCGCAATATCCGCTTTGCCGAGGACTACCTGCGCGCTGAAGGGGTGGCGGTGGTCAGTTGCGATCTGGGTGGCCAGGGGCACCGCTATCTGCGCTTCGACCTTGCCACGGGCGATGTCTGGGTGCGCCATGGTGCGCCGTTGTCGCTGGTTGCCAGATGGCGGGAGAAGGCCGTATGAGCATCAAGGTAATGATCGTCGACGACTCGGCGGTGATGCGCCAGGTCATGCAGGAGCTGTTGAGCGGGTACAAGGATATCGACGTCATCGGCACGGCGATGGACCCTTTGCTGGCGCTGCAAAAGATGGACCGCAACTGGCCGGACGTGATCGTGCTGGATGTGGAGATGCCGCGCATGGATGGCATTACCTTCCTGCGCCAGATCATGGCCAGCCGGCCGACCCCGGTGGTGATTTGTTCGACGCTGACCGAAAAGGGCGCCGATATCACCCTCCAGGCCCTGGCAGCCGGTGCGGTCGAGGTCATTGCCAAGCCCACCGCCGGCCTGCGGGATTTCCTCCAGCAAAGCGCCCATGAACTGGTCAGCGCCATTCGCACGGCCGCCCAGTCGCGACCACGCCAGGGCCGGCAACCAGCCGGCGGTGAGCCGCAGCAACCGGGCAAACTCACCGCCGATGCCTTGCTCAAGGCGCCCAGCAGTCTGCACAACCAGCGCACGACGGAAAAGATCGTCGTGCTGGGAACCTCCACCGGCGGCACCCAGGCGTTGGAGACGGTGCTGCGCGAACTGGGCATCACCTGCCCGGGCATTGCCATCGTCCAGCACATGCCGGAGCGTTTCACCCGCAGTTTCGCCGAGCGGCTGAACACCCTCTGCACCATCGAAGTGCGCGAGGCTCGTGACGGCGACCGCATCCTGCCGGGGCTGGCGCTTATCGCGCCGGGCGGCCGGCACATGTTGATCAAGCGCAGCGGTGCGCAGTATTACGTCGAGGTCAAGGATGGGCCGTTGGTCAGTCGTCACCGACCTTCGGTGGATGTGCTGTTTCGTTCGGCCGCGATCCAGGCCGGGAGCAATGCCCTGGGCATGATCATGACCGGCATGGGCGATGACGGTGCCCGCGGCCTCAAGGAAATGTTCGATGCGAAGGCCCGCACCTATGCGCAGGATGAGGAAAGTTGTGTGGTGTTCGGTATGCCTAAAGAAGCCATCAAGCTGGGAGGTGCCGAGCAGATCATTGCGCTCGATGCCATTCCTGCCGTGCTCATGAGTTGGCGTTGAGAATGAGGGTTCAGGTATGCAATTGAGCAAAATTCCGAAGCGCATTCTGGTCGTCGACGACAGCCGGGTTCAGCGCGAATTCGCCGTTGATCTTTGTTCGCGCCTCGGCGCCAGTGAAATCCATCAGGCCGAGGATGGCGATCAGGCCATTGCGTTGTTGCGTCAGGCCCCGCAAATCGAAGTGGTGATTCTCGACCTGGAAATGCCGGGCATGGACGGCGTGCAGGTGTTGCATGAAATGGTTCGGCTGGGCATGGACCCGGCCGTGGTGGTGGTCAGTGCCAGGGAAAGCGTGCTGCTCAATGTCGTGGAGAGCATGGGCAAGAGCCTGGGGGTCAAGTTGCTGGGCGTGCTGCAGAAGCCGGTGTCGCTGGAGCAACTGGCCGGCAGCCTCGGGCGCTTTGCCGCCGTGCAGCAGCGCGAGGCGTTCCAGGCCATGGCCGAGCAGGTGCCCGATTTGACCGAGCATGACGTTGCCACTGCATTGCGCGAGCGCCAGTTCGTTGCCTATTTCCAACCCAAGGTGGACCTGCGCGATGGCCACCTGTGTGGTGTCGAAGCGCTGATTCGCTGGCAACACCCGGAGCATGGCCTGCTGCTGCCCGGGCACTTCATCGAACTGATCGAGCGCAGCGATGCCATGTCGGCCATCAGCCTGCTGATGCTGGACATTTCGTTGCAACACTGCCGGCGCTGGCATGCCGCGGGTCTGATGGTCAGCGTCTCGATCAACCTCTCGGCACGCTCGCTGTCGGATTCGAAACTGGCCGATGCCATTATCGAGCGCGTCATGGCCAGCGGGATTGCGCCGCGCTACGTGATGCTGGAAATCACCGAGAGCGCGATCATGACGGACCTGGGCATGACGCTGGGTACCCTGGCCCGTTTGCGCCTCAAGGGCTTCGGCCTGTCGGTGGATGACTATGGCACCGGCTTCTCCTGCATGTTGCAGCTGTCGCGCATTCCCTGCTCGGAATTGAAGGTCGACCGTGCCTTCGTCAATGGGGCGAGCGAAAACCTGCACCTGCGGATCCTGCTGGAAAGCGCCCTGGACATTGCGCACAAGTTGAAGCTCAAGGTTGTCGCCGAGGGCGTGGAAACGCTCAAGGATTGGGGGCTGCTGCGTGAGCTGGGCTGCGACGAGGCCCAGGGCTATTTCGTTGCCAAACCCATGCCGGGGGATGTGGTGCTGCTGTGGTGGAGTACCAACAAGGAGCGTCTGCAGAAACTGGTGAAGCCGGAGGGGTTCTTGCGGCGGGTGTTGGGGATGGATGGCTGAAAATTTGCTGTATTAGTGCTGGCCCTATCGCTGGCAAGCCAGCTCCCACAGAAATCTACAGTGAACTCTGTGGGAGCTGGCTTGCCAGCGATGAGGCCGGAACTGCTCACTCAAACAAACGGCTGCCCACCAAACCCTCGTGGTAACCGCTGAGGCCCGGGAATTTCGGTGAGCCTCTGTTGCCAGGCTGCACGCCAGTCACTGGCCACATGCCCGGCCTTGGCCCTGCGTGCCGCCCGTCGGGCAGCATTGCGCGCCTCTTTGCGGGCTTCCTTGAAGGCATCGGTATTGCGGCAACTACGGCATTTCACCCGCGCAAGTTCGGCGGTGGAAACGAGGTTCTTGCCATGGTGGCCGCAGGCAAGATGCCCGGCGACCCGGAAGTGCGTGACCATCGGTGGATCTCCTTCGTAGTGAATGAGATGCCTTATTAAGCTTAGCAGGTGGTCAAATATTGCTACTTTGTTGCCTGTTCGGGCCTCATCGCTGGCAAGCCAGCTCCCACAGATACATACAGCGGCGGACCCTGTGGGAGCTGGCTTGCCAGCGATGAAGCCGGCCCTGCCTACCAAAACTTGTATGTATACCCAATAATCACTCGATTCTCGTCAATGTCAGTCGTATCACTCCCACGATAAGTGACATTGCGCCACCGCAAGCTCAGGTTCTTCAACGGCCCGCTCTGGATCACATATCCCAGGTCCGTGTCACGCTCCCACTCCCTGGCAGCGGCTGCGCCGACATGGAAGTCATCACCGCGCATGTACCGCGTCATCAACGTCAGCCCGGGAATGCCGGCAGCGGCAAAGTCGTAGTCATAGCGCAACTGCCAGGAGTCTTCCTCGGCGCGCACGAAGTGGTGGTATGTGCCATTGTTCAAGGCCCAGGGGTCGGCGACCAGCAAGAAGGGCAGGCCGGTCCTGCCGTCCTGGTTCTGGTAGGCGATACCCAGCGAATGGCCCTGGGTACTCAACGTGAACATGCCGCCCAGGAAGCGGTTGTCGACGTCGGTCTGGCCTTCGGCATCGCTGCCGAAGTAGCGGATGTCGGCCTTGAAATTGAGGCTGCCGGTCAGTGGCAACTTGTACAGCAGGCTGACGGAATTCTGGCTGTAGTTGTCCTTCAGTTCGGCGCGGTAAAGCGTGGTACTGAACGTCGGCGTGAAGGCATAAGTTGCACCGGCATAGTTGAAACGGTCGGTCGGGACGCCACCGCTGGAACCGTCGGAAAACATGCGCAGATCCTCGTAGTCGGACGAGTCGCGCTGGTGGGCCTGGCGAAACTGACCGGCAGTGAGGTTCAGGTTCTGGATGTCGTTGGAGACAACCTGTGCGCCTTGGTAGGTTTGCGGCAGCAGGCGGGTGTCGTTGCGGAACAGAACCGGCATCACCGGTTCATGGTCGCCGACAGTCACCAGGGTCCTGGCGATTTTCATCTTGGCGGTCGGGCCGAGGAAGCTGAATTCATCCACCGGCTCGCCGGTCAGGCGATTGCGCTGCAGGGCGCCGGTGCCGCTGCTGCCGCCACCGGAGTCGAGCTTGATCCCGACCAGCCCAAGCACGTCCAGGCCGAAGCCGACCGTGCCGTCGGTGAAGCCTGAGGAACCCCGCAGGATAAACCCTTGTGCCCAGTCTTCGGCCTTGCTCTGGGTCTGGCCGTCATGGCGCGGGCCATCGAACAGGCCGTCATCGCGGTAGTCGCGGTTCATGTAGAAATTGCGGGCTTCCAGGCTCAAGTGGCTGTCTGCAAGCAGATCCGCGTGGGCCTGTGCAGCGAACACCAAAGGGGCCACATAGAGGGCTTGGAGGGAAAACCGGGCACGAGTCGGCCCGGCCAATCGACCCATGACGGGATTGGCTGTACACATGATGAGTTGTTCCTGCCTGCTGTTAGTTGTTGTTATTCAACCGGCCCCGTGAGGGGCATGTTTCGGGTTTTATCAACAGAGACACTTCGGCGAGGGCAGGAAGGGAAGAAAGCCTACTGCGCCTCGTCGTCTTGCGGCTCGTTGCCGAGCGATATTGCTGCCATGTCGCCTTGAAGCTTGTTGAGAAAGTGCAGCAGGCTGATGCTGTCGTCGAAACTGAAGCTCTTCAGGCCCTGCTGGTAAAACGTCTGGATTCGCTCCTGCAACGACGCCCAGAACGCCTTGCCGGTGTCGGTCAACTGCACCAGGCGGGCACGGCCGTCATCCGGGTGCGGCACGCGCAGCACGTGGTTGTCGCGTTCCATGCGCTTGAGCACGCCGTCCAGGCTCTGGCGGCTGACGACCAGGTACTCGGTCAGTTCAAAGAACGAAATGCCGCCTTCATGGCCTTCCCGCGAGAGGGCGCCGAGCACGGCCCATTGCACTGTGCTGATGCCCATCTCGTTCTGGACTTGCCTTTGCAGGACGTTGCCGGTCTGGAACAGCCGGAAAAACAGCCTGTTGGGTACGGATCTGTTGTCACTGGTCGTCATTGCTGGATTCCTTGTCGGCTCCGATAGGTCATGTGCGGCGTATGGGCGCCCGGCCTGGCGGAGCAGACAGGGCATCAGTTGGGGACAAACTCGCGCGCAATTATATTTTTCATGATCTGCGCGGTGCCGTCACCGATTTGCAGGCCAAGCACGTCACGCAGGCGCTGGGCGAACGGCAGGTCCTCGCCGTAACCGGTGTGCCCGTGGGCCAGCAGGCACTGCTTGACCACATCGAACGCCAGTTTCGGCCCCCACCACTTGTTCATCGCTGCCTCGGCATTGTGCGGCAGCTTATTATCCTTGAGCCACAAGGCGTAATAGCACTGCAGGCGCGCAGCATGCACGTAGGTCTGCAATTCTGCCAGTGGGTGGGTCAAGCCCTGGAAGGACGACAAGGCCTGGCCGAAGGCCTTGCGCTCGGTCAGCCATTGCCAGGTTTCATCCAGCGACTGCTGCGCCAGGGCCAGGCACTGAAGGCCGATCAGGGCGCGGCTGTAGTCGAAGCCTTGCATGACTTGCTTGAAACCCTTGTTCTCATCGCCCAGGCGATGGTTGACCGGTACTTCGACATTGTCGAAGAAGATCGAACCGCGACCAATGGCGCGCTCGCCGGCGTCCTCGAAACGGGTGGTGCTGATGCCGGCCAGGTTCATCGGCACCAGGAAGGCGCTGATGCCGCTGGCGCGTTGTTCGACCGTGCCGGTGCGGGCGAAGACCACGGCGACGTCGGCCTGGTCGGCCATGGAGATGGAGGTCTTTTCACCGTTGAGCACGTAGACATCGCCCTTGCGCTCGGCCTTCAGGCGCAGGCTGGCGGCATCCGATCCGCCGCTGGGCTCGGTCAGGGCGATGCAGGCGACCTTGCGTCCGGCGGTGATCTCGCTCAGCCATTCCCGGGCCAGTGCCGATTCGGCGTACTGGGCGATGATCTGGCCGTTGAGTGAGGTCAGCAGGGGGATATAGGCCACGTTGAAATCGCCACGGGCCAGTTCTTCGATGATCAGGCCGGCCGTGACGCAGTCCAGGCCGCTGCCGCCGAACTCTTCCGGCAGTTCGCCGCCGAGCAGGCCCATTTCGCCCAGCTGGGCAATCACCTCGCGCTCGATCCGGCCGTCGCGGTCGCGTTGACGGTATCCGGGGGCGAGGACGTCGGCGCTGAAGCGGGCAACGCTTTCGCGGATGGCATTTTGTTGTTCTGTGAAGGCGAAGTTCATGATTCTCTCCAGGCCAGTGCGGGTGCTCTTTGCGGGGGCTGTGCCGGCAGCGCAGGGCCGCCGGCAGTGGGCTCACTTGTAGAACTTGCGGAACTCGGGCTTGCGCTTTTCCTTGAAGGCTGCGACGCCTTCCTTCGACTCTTCGGTGTCGTAGTACAGGCTCAGGGCCTGCATGCCCAGGCCGCCGATACCGCCGATGTTGGCGCTGTCGGCGTTGAACGAGCGCTTGGCGATGGACAGGGCGGTAGGGCTCTTCTCGAGAATCTCCTCGCACCATTTCTGCACTTCTTCGTCGAGCTGATCATGGGGCACCACAGCGTTGACCAGGCCCCAGTCCAGCGCCTGCTGGGCGCTGTATTTGCGGCACAGGTACCAGATCTCGCGGGCGCGTTTCTCGCCGATCAGGCGCGACAGGTAGGCGGTGCCGTAACCCGGGTCGACCGAACCGACCTTGGGGCCGACCTGGCCGAACACGGCCTTGTCGGAGGCGATGCTCAGGTCGCAGACCACGTGCAGCACATGGCCGCCGCCGATGGCAAAGCCGTTGACCCGGGCAATCACCGGCTTGGGCACTTCGCGGATCAGGTTCTGCAACTCTTCGACCGGCAGGCCGATCAGGCCACGGCCGTCGTACTGGCCTTCATGGGCGCCCTGGTCGCCGCCGGTGCAGAAGGCCTTGTCGCCAGCGCCGGTGAAGACGATGACGCCGATGGCCTTGTTCCACCCGGCGCGGTTGAAGGCGTCGATCAGTTCCATGCAGGTCTGGCCGCGGAACGCGTTGTAGCGATCGGGCCGGTTGATGGTGATGGTCGCTACACCGTTGAGTTCCTGGTACAGGATGTCTTCGTAGTTCATTGCAGGCTCTTTCATTGCATAGTCTCCTGGTTTAGCCGGCCATGGTCAGGCCGCCGGACACGCTGATCACTTGTCCGGTAATGAAGTTGGCATCGTCGCTGGCGAGCAGGGCGATGATTCCCGGGTAGTCTTCCGGTTGGCCGAGGCGGCGCATCGGCACCGCATTCTTGAAGGCCTCCAGGAGCTTTTCCGGATTGTTGGAGGTGTCGGCCACACTCTTGAGCAGGGCGGTATCGGTGGGGCCCGGGCAGACCACGTTGAGGGTGATGTTCTTGGTCGCGAGCTCGCGCGCCAGGGTCTTGCTCAAGCCCACCAGGCCGGCCTTGCAGGCGGCGTACACCGCTTCGCCCGAAGATCCGACGCGGGCGGCATCGGACGCGATGTTGATCACCTTGCCGCCACCGGCTTCGAGCATTTTCGGCAGCACCACGTGGTGCATGTTCAGAGCGCCGGTCAGGTTGATCGAAATCAGTTGTTCCCAGTGCTTGGGTTCGGTCTTGAGGAAGGGCATGAAACGGTCGAAACCAGCGTTGTTGACCAGCACCGTGGGCACGCCCAGGTCTTTTTCGATGGCGGCGACGGTTTCGGTGATGGCGTCGTAGTCGGTGATGTCGGCAGCGTAGGCGACTGCCTTGCCGCCGGCTTCACGGATCAGGTCGACGGTGGTCTGGGCTGCGGCGCTGTCGCGGTCGAGCACGGCGACCAGGCCACCTTCGGCCGCGAAACGCAGGCAGACCGCACGGCCGATGCCGCCACCGCCGCCGGTGATGATGATGGTTTTTCCAGTAAGGCCTTTCATGGGGCAATTCTCCGAGGTCGTTGAGTTGCGTTATTCGAGCGGATGGGTCAGCGGCGCCTGGCCGGGTCGATGCGAATGCTCTCGGCCCGTTCATGCAGCTTGAATTTCTGGATCTTTCCGGAAGGTGTGCGGGGCAGGGCCGGCAGTACCTCCAGGTATTCGGGCAGGTAGTTGCGCGACAGGTTGTGTTCGAGCAGGAAGGCCACGGCGTCTTCGAGCAACAGGTCAGCGAAGCCTTCATTCAGGGTGACGTAGGCACAGACCCGCTCACCCAGGCGCTCGTCGGGGCAGCCGACCAGGGCCACGGCGGAAATGGCCGGGTGCTTGTATAGGAGGTTTTCGACTTCCACCACCGGAACGTTTTCGCCGCCTCGAATGACCACGTCCTTGGTACGCCCGGTGATGCGGATGTAACCTCGGTCATCCATGCGCGCCAGGTCGCCGGTGGCGAACCAGCCCTGGGCATCGACCTCATACAGATCGGGGCGCTTGAGGTAACCGATGAACAGGCTGGCGCCGCGCACCTGCAAGTGGCCCTCGGTACCGGCCGCCACCGGCAGGCCGTCATCGTCGACCACCTGCACGGCCATGAGGGGCAGGGCCAGGCCATCGGTATGAATGGCCCGCTCGGGATCGTCCTGCACCCGCGTCATGGTGGCGGCGCCGGTTTCGGTCATGCCCCAGGCCGAGACGATTTTCGCCGGGAGGCTGACGCCAGCCCGCTCCACCAGACTCTCCGGGATCGGCGCGCCGGCCGAGACAAAAATGCGCAGCGATGCCAGCGCTTCACGGTGATCGACGGCAACCTCGACCAGGTCGGCGAGAAACGGCGTCGAGGCCATGGTAAAGGTGGGACGCTCGGTGGTCGCGACCTTCAGGGCAGTGCGCGCATCCCAGACGTCCTGCAATACCGCTACCGCACCCAGGTAAATCGGCATCACCATGCCGTAGAGAAAACCGGTCTGGTGCGCCATGGGCGAGGCCATGTAGACAATGTCGTCGCGGCCCAGCGCCAGCCGTTCGGCGTAGGGCCGCACGTTGTTCAGCAGGGTGTTGGACGTGTGCAGCACGCCCTTGGGTTCACCGGTGGTGCCGGAGGTGAACAGCAACTGCATGACGTCATCGGCATGGGGGCGGCGTTGGCCGAACAAGGCCTGGGTATCACAGGTTTTTTCCCATTCCCGGGAGAGCAATTGCTGCTCGAAACTGTTATCGCCATTGCCGCCAATCACCAGCACATGACGCAGTTCCGGCAGGTCGGCGCGCAAGCCTTCGACCATGCCGGCATAGTCGAAACCCTTGAAGTGCTGCGGCACGACCAACAGGTGGGTGCGGGCATGGCCGAGCATGAAGCGCAGTTCGCGTTCCCGAAAGATCGGCATCAGTGGGTTGAACACCGCGCCGATACGGGCACAGGCCAGGAACAAGGCGGTCATTTGCCACCAGTTGGGCAGTTGGCAACTCACCACACCGTCCTTTTCCACGCCCAGGGCGGCTAGGCCCGCCGCCATGCGGGTGACCACCACATCGAGTTCACCATAGGTAAAAGAGACGGGGCCGTCCTCACCTGCGCGGTAGGCGACAAGGGCCCGGGCGCTTGGGTCGCTGGAAAGCTGTGAATTCCAATAATCAGTAATGATCATGTCGTTACAAGCGATGCTGTTGGGCATGCTTGAGTGACAGTCTGTTGCTGTGCTTGTCCAGGTGTTCATTAATAAGCACCGATTCTTAAGGGTTTCGTTGTTGTTTTTGGAGCTTCCGGTATTGCCCTTTCGATGGGAGTGAAGATACGGCTTTCAAAATTAATATGTCAACATGTTGTCTTTATTTTTTTCTGTGGATAGACTCGAATCCAACCCCGGACAACAGAGGTAGGTGCCATGGCTTTCCACAACATCCTTGTCGAGCAGCGCGAGGCCGTCGGCCTGATCCGTCTCAACCGCCCGGCCGTGTACAACGCGCTCAACGATGCCTTGATGAGCGAGTTGGGCCAGGCATTGCTGGCGTTCGAGGCCGATGACCAGGTGCGGGCGATTGTCATCACCGGTAGCGACAAGGCGTTTGCCGCTGGCGCCGACCTGAGCGAATTGCAGTTCAAGGAGTTTTCCGATGTGTACCTGGAGGACTTCGTCACGGCCAACTGGGAAACCGTGACGCGCTGCCGCAAGCCGGTGGTCGCGGCGGTTGCCGGCCTGGCCCTGGGCGGTGGTTGCGAGCTGGCGATGATGTGCGACCTGGTGATCGCCGCCGACAACGCCCGTTTCGGCCAGCCGGAAGTCAAGGTCGGCACCTTGCCCGGGGCTGGCGGCACCCAGCGCCTGACCCGTGCCATCGGCAAGGCCAAGGCGATGGACCTGTGCCTGACCGGGCGTTTCATGGAGGTCGAGGAGGCTGAGCGCTGCGGTTTGATCAGCCGTGTGGTGCCGCTGGCCGAGCTGCTCGATCAAGCCCTGGCCGTGGCCGCGCAAATCGCCGGCCACCCGGCCATTGCGGTGAAGCTGAACAAGGAGGCGGTCAACCGCGCCTTTGAAACCACCCTGGCCGAAGGCGTGCAGTTCGAGCGTCGATTGATGCACGCCAGCTTCGCCAGCCAGGACCAGAAGGAAGGCATGCAGGCTTTCGCCCAGAAGCGCAAGCCGGTGTGGACGCATCGCTGAGGCTGCGGCCATCAATCGACAACAGAACAAGAACAAGAGGAACTGCCCAATGCCTTCAGTCGTGGAACTGACCCGCGAAGGGGCCGTGGCCCTGATCCGGGTCGACAACCCGCCGGTCAACGCCCTTGGCCATGCCGTACGCGCAGGCTTGCTCGACGCCTTCATGGCCGCCGAGCAGGATCCGCAAGTCGAGTTGGTCATGCTCTATTGCACGGGCAAGACCTTTATCGCCGGCGCCGATATTCGCGAGTTCGGCCAGCCGCCTCAGGCGCCGATCCTGCAGGAGCTGACCCTGGCCATCGAAAACTGCAGCAAGCCATCGCTGGCCGTGTTGCACGGCACGGTGCTCGGCGGCGGGCTGGAAATCGCCCTGGCCTGTCATTACCGCTTCGCCAGATGCGCCACCCGCCTTGGCTTGCCCGAAACCTGCCTGGGGCTGTTGCCCGGCGGCGGTGGTACCCAGCGCCTGCCGCGGCTGGTGGGCGTGGCGACGGCGCTGGAAATGATCCTGTGCGGCGAGCCGATCGATGCAACGCAAGCGTTGCGCCTTGGCCTTGTCGATGGGCTGTTCGATGAAGAACCACTGACCGCCGGCCTCAAGCGTGCACGGCAACTGTTGGCCGACCAGGTGCCGGTACGACGGATCGGCCAGGCCGAAGTGCCCACCGAACGTGACCAGGCAGCCGCTCTGTTTGCAGCAAAACGCATCGAAATACAGCGTACCCAACCCGATTCGTTCTCGGCCCCGCGCTGCCTTGCCGCGATCGAAGCGGCGACTTGCCTGCCGCTGATCGAGGGCCTGCAGCGCGAGCGCGCGCTGTTTCTCGAATGCATGGCATCACCCCAGCGCGCGGCGCTGATCGAAGACTTCTTTGCCCAACGCCGGGCGGCCAGGGGCTCCCGGGCCTGAGCCACTGGCCAGCTTGGCGTTGGCCTCACCATCGATCGAGGACTTTGCATGGACATCAACTACACACCTGCCGAGCTTGAGTTCCGCGCCGAGGTGCGTGCCTTTCTGCATGATGCACTGCCGCAAGACATCGCCGCCCAGGTTCGCCTGGGCAAGCACCTGAGCAAGGACGACCACCAGCGCTGGCAGCGGATCCTCGCCGGGCGCGGCTGGTACGCGGCCAATTGGCCGGTGGCGTTCGGCGGTACCGGCTGGGGCGTGGTGCAAAAGCACATCTTCGAGGAGGAGTGTGCAGCCTTCGGTGCGCCGCGCCTGATCTCCTTCGGCGTGAACATGGTCGCACCGGTGATCATCAAGTTCGGCAACCCGGCGCAGCAGGCCCATTACCTGCCGCGCATTCTTTCCGGCGAAGACTGGTGGTGCCAGGGTTATTCCGAACCGGGCGCAGGCTCGGACCTGGCCAGCCTCAAGACCCGCGCGGTGCGCGAGGGTGACCACTACGTGGTGAACGGCCAGAAGACCTGGACCACCCTGGGCCAGCACGCCAACATGATTTTCTGCCTGGTGCGCACTGATAGCGAAGCCCAGCAGCAGCGGGGCATTTCCTTTCTGTTGATCGACATGACCACGCCAGGCATCAGCGTGCGCCCGATCATCACCCTCGAAGGCGAGCACGAAGTCAACGAAGTGTTCTTCGACAATGTCCGCGTACCGGTCGAGAACCTCGTGGGCGAAGAAAACCAAGGCTGGACCTGCGCCAAGTACCTGCTCACCCACGAACGCACCGGCCAGGCCAGTATTGGCCAATCCAAGGCGGCGCTGGCGCACCTCAAGCAGGTGGCCCGGGAGGAACTGCGCAATGGCCGGCCACTGCTGGACGACCCGCAGTTTCGCTTGCAGGTCGCCGAAGTGGAGATCCAGTTGCTGGCCATCGAGATGAGCACCCTGCGCATCCTCGCGGCGGCCCAGGCTGGTGAGGTTCCCGGTGCCGAAAGCTCGATCCTGAAGATCAAGGGCTCGGAAATCCGTCAGGCCATCAGCCATCTGCTGCGCAAGGCGCTGGGTACCAAGGCCTTGCCTTTCCTCGAAGAAGAACTGCACGACGGCTTTGCCGGCACGCCGCTGCACAGCGACTACAGTGCCGCCCCCGCCAGCCAGTATTTCAACCTGCGCAAGCTGTCTATCTACGGCGGCTCCAACGAAATTCAGAAGAACATCATCGTCAAGATGATTCTTGAGCTTTAAGGAGGCACGCAATGGACTTCACACTCAGCTCCGAGCAGCAGATGCTGCAAGACACCGTGGCCCGCCTGGCCCGCGATCACTACAGCTTCGAAGCGCGCAAAGGCTACTACCGCAGTGAGGCGGGCATGAGCCCGGATTTCTGGAATCAGCTGGCCGAGCTTGGCTTGTGTTCGGTGCCGATTGACCAGGCCCATGGTGGCTTTGGCGGCAGCGGCGTGGACAACTGGCTGATCATGGCCGAGCTCGGCCGCAACCTGTGCCTGGAGCCGTTTCTGCAATCGCAGATCCATGCCGCCGGGTTGCTGCAGCAACTGGGCGATGCCGACCAGCAGGGCCAGTGGTTGGGGCAAGTGGCAGAGGGTGCGCTGCAACTGGCGGTAGCCCTGGAAGAGCCACAAAGCCACTACCAATTGCACGATGTGCAGACCTGTGCCCGGCCGGTCGACGGCGGCTGGCGCCTGTCGGGACGCAAGGTCGCCGTGGTCGGTGGCGCCAGTGCAGGGCTGATCCTGGTGTCTGCGCGCACTGCTGGCGATGACCGTGACGACCAAGGCATCAGCCTGTTCTTGCTCGAACCACAGGCCGTCGGGCTCAAGCGTCATGACTACCCGTGCATAGACGGCCCGCGTGCCAGCGATCTGATTCTGGACGATGTCTTCGTCGCCGAGGGCGCGTTGCTGGGCAAGGCTGGCGAAGCCCTGCCGGCCTTGCGCTACCAGCAGGGGCGGGCCATTGCCGGCCAGTGTGCCGAAGCCGTCGGCGGCATGCAGGAAGCCTTTCGCCTGACCCTCGATTACCTCAAGACGCGTAAGCAATTCGGCGCGCCGATCGGCAAGTTCCAGGTGTTGCAGCACCGCATGGCCGACATGCGCGCCGAGCTGGAAATGGCCACCTCCATGGCAATCCTCGCCGCCTGCGTGGCCGACCAGGCCGACAGCGACGAGCGCAGCCGGCAGCTGGCCGCCGCCAAGTTCGTGGTGGTGCGCGCTGCGCGCTTGATTGCCGAACAGGCGATCCAGTTGCACGGCGGCATCGGTATGACCTGGGAATACAACCTGGCCCATCACGCCAAGCGCCTGGTGATGCTCAGCCATCAGCTGGGTGACGACGATCACCATTTGCAGGCCTATGCCCGGTTGCTCACCGACCGTGCACACGCCCACTGAGGAGTCAGCCATGCAGCATTTCAGACAGATCGGCATCATCGGCAGCGGTGCCATGGGCCGGGGCATCGCCCAGTTGTTCGCCAGTGCCGGGGTCGAGGTCTTGCTTCACGACAGCCGCAGCGAAGCCATCGAGCAGGCGCTGGGTCATAACCGCGAACTGCTCGAGCGCGCCGCGGCCAAGGGCAAGCTCAGCGCCGAGGCGCTGGCGGCATCCCAGGCGTGCATGAGCCCGGCCTATCGCCTGCAGGACCTGGCCGGCTGCGATCTGTTGATCGAAGCCATCGTGGAGAATCTCGAAGCCAAGCAGGCGCTGTTCCGTGAACTCGAGCAACTGGTCAGCGTCGATGCGGTGCTGGCCAGCAATACCTCGTCCTTGTCGATCAGCCAGATTGCCAGCGGTTGCCGGCATCCCGAACGCGTGGCTGGCTTTCACTTCTTCAATCCGGTGCCCTTGATGAAGATCGTCGAGGTGGTGCGCGGCGAACGCACGGCGCCCCAGGTGGTCGAGCGGCTGAGCGCCCTGGCCGAACAGGCCGGGCACTTCGCGGCAGTCACGCCGGATTCCCCGGGTTTCCTGGTCAACCACGCCGGACGTGCCTTTGGCCCGGAAGCTTTGCGTATTCTCGGCGAAGGCATCGCCAGCGCGGAGCAGATCGACCGCATCCTCAAGGACAGCCTGGGCTTTCGCATGGGGCCCTTCGAGTTGTTCGACCTGGTCGGGCTGGACATTGCCCATGCAGTGATGGAGTCGATCCATCAGCAGTTTTATCAGGACCCGCGCTACACACCTTCGGCACTGGTGCCGCCACGGCTGGCCGGTGGCTTGCTGGGGCGCAAGAGCGGTGAGGGGTTCTATCGCTATGCAGACGGCAAGGCGGTGCTATCGGAGCCGTTGCCGATGCCTGCTGCGACGATCGATCGGCCATTCTGGCTGGACAGTCGCGATCCGGCGGTACGAGAAAAAGTTGCGGCCGTGCTGGCGGTGGCCGGTGCCGAACTGGAGCAGGGCACCCGGCCCGGCCCGACGGCAATCTGCCTGGTCACTCCGCTAGGCGAAGATGCCAGCAGTGCTATCGCAACCCAGCAACTGCCGCCCGAGCGCAGCCTGGCCCTGGAGACTTTTGCCGGCTTCGAGACAAGGCGGGTGTTGATGCGTCAGCCGGCGCTCGACCCGGCTGTGTTGGCCCAGGCTCGCCAGGTGTTCACAGCCGATTGCGTGCCGGTCGAAGTGATCAACGACTCACCGGGCTTCATCGCCCAGCGCGTGCTGGCCGGGATCGTCAACCTCGGTTGCGAGATCGCCCAACGGCGCATCGCCACGCCCGCCACCCTGGACCGTGCCGTGCAGTTGGCGCTGGGTTATCCATTGGGTCCGCTGGCATTCGGCGAGCGCTTTGGCGCGGCCCGTATCCAGCAGATTCTCAACGCCCTGCACGACTTGTTTCAGGAGCCCCGCTACCGGGTCAGCCCCTGGCTGCGCCGACGCGTGCAGTTGGGGCTGTCGCTGACCACGCCTGAGGAATGACCATGACTGCCTATATCTACGATGGCCTGCGCACGCCCTTCGCCCGGCATGCCGGCGCCCTGGCCAGTATCCGCCCGGATGATCTGTTGGCGACCCTGGTGCGTGCACTGGTAGCGCGTAACCCATTCGATAGTGCTGAATATGAGGATCTGATCGCCGGTTGTAGCAATCAGGCCGGTGAGGATGCGCGCAACCTGGCCCGTCACGCGGCGCTGCTGGCCGGGCTGCCGACCTCGGTGGCCGGGGTGACGGTCAATCGCTTGTGTGGTTCGGGCCTGGCCGCCGTGCTGGATGCCGCGCGTGCAGTGCGTGCCGGTGAGGGCGAGTTGTTTATTGCAGGCGGTGCGGAAAGCATGAGCCGTGCACCCTTTGTCGTGGCCAAGGCCAACAGTGCGTGGTCGCGGGATTTCATCGCGTTCGACAGCACCATCGGCGCGCGCTTTCCCAACCCTCGGGTCGAGGCCGCGTTCGGCACCGACTCCATGCCGGAAACCGCCGACAACATTGCCCGTGAACTCGGCATCGGTCGCGAGCAGGCCGATATCTATGCGGCACGCAGCCAGGCACTGTTTCAGGCGGCGCTCGAGGAAGGTTTCCATAGCGGCGAGATACTGCCCATCGAAGTGCCCCAGGGGCGCAAGCAGCCACCCCGGCTGGTCGACCGCGATGAACACCCACGCCCGGACAGTACGGTCGAGGCATTGAGCCGACTCAAGCCTCTTTTTGCTGAAGGCGTGACCACTGCCGGCAACGCATCGGGCGTCAACGATGGCGCGGCGGCGTTGCTGATCGGTTCGTACGAAGTGGGTCAGCGTCATGGCTGCAAGCCACGCGCGCGGATCCTCTCGGGTGCCGTGGCCGGTGTGGAACCGCGCCTCATGGGCCTGGGGCCCGTACCCGCCATCGCCAAGGCCTTGCAGCGCGCGGGATTGACACTGGCCGACATGGACCTGATCGAAATCAACGAAGCCTTCGCCGCCCAGGTCCTGGGTTGTGCGCAACAACTTGGCCTGGCCTTCGACGATTCGCGCCTGAACCCCAACGGCGGTGCCATCGCCGTCGGCCATCCATTGGGCGCTTCCGGTGCGCGCCTGGTCATCGGCGCCGTGCGGCAACTGGAGCGCACGGGCGGTCGATATGCCCTGGTCAGCCTGTGTATCGGCCTGGGCCAAGGCATTGCCTGCGTGATCGAACGACTCGACTGAACCCCCACAACAACAACAACGCTATTCGGAGAACTTCACCATGGCCGCAAAGGCAAGCTTCAACTGGATCGACCCACTGCTGCTGGATCAACAACTGAGTGAGGACGAGCGCATGGTGCGCGACAGCGCCCGCCAGTTCGCCGCGAAACAACTGGCGCCACGGGTGCTGGAAGCCTTCCGCCATGAACAGACCGACCCGGCGATTTTTCGCGAAATGGGCGAGACCGGGCTGCTGGGCGCGACCATTCCCGAGGTCTATGGCGGCAGTGGCTTGAACAGTGTCTGCTATGGCCTGATCGCCCGTGAGGTGGAACGCGTGGACTCGGGCTACCGCTCGATGATGAGCGTACAGTCCTCGTTGGTGATGGTGCCGATCCATGAGTTCGGCTCCGAAGCCACCCGGCAGAAGTACCTGCCGAAGCTGGCCAGTGGCGAGTGGATTGGTTGCTTCGGCCTGACCGAGCCCAATCATGGTTCCGATCCGGGTTCGCTGATTACTCGGGCCAGGAAAGTCGAGGGCGGCTATCGTCTGACCGGGGCGAAGATGTGGATCACCAACAGCCCGATTGCCGATGTGTTCGTGGTCTGGGCCAAGGACGATGCGGGCGACATTCGTGGCTTCGTGCTGGAAAAGGGCTGGCAGGGGCTGAGTGCACCGGCGATCCATGGCAAGGTCGGCCTGCGTGCCTCGATTACGGGGGAGATTGTGATGGACAACGTGTTCGTGCCCGAAGAGAACCTGTTCCCGGACGTGCGTGGCCTGAAGGGACCGTTCACTTGCCTGAACTCTGCCCGTTACGGCATCAGCTGGGGCGCGTTGGGAGCGGCTGAAGATTGCTGGCACACGGCGCGTCAGTACACGCTTGATCGTCAACAGTTCGGTCGGCCATTGGCAGCCAATCAACTGATCCAGAAAAAACTCGCCGACATGCAGACCGAAATTACCCTGGCACTACAGGGCTGCCTGCGCCTCGGCCGGATGAAGGATGAAGGCATCGCTGCCGTGGAAATCACCTCGATCATGAAGCGCAACAGCTGCGGCAAGGCACTGGATATCGCGCGCATGGCGCGGGACATGCTTGGGGGGAATGGGATTAGCGACGAGTTTGGCGTGGCGCGGCATCTGGTCAATCTGGAGGTGGTGAACACCTATGAGGGGACGCATGATGTGCATGCGTTGATATTGGGCCGGGCGCAGACGGGAATTCAGGCGTTTTGCTGATAGACCGCGGCGCTTGAATCGCGGCGGTCCTGCGATCCGGCAAGACCCGCACCCACAGAGATCACTACTTACCTGTGGGAGCGGGCTTGCCCGCGATCCCACGCGCAGCGTGGGAAACATTCAACGGTTGGCGTCAAACCACTCCTGAGTATCTGCCAACGCCTTGCCAAACACCTCCAGAATCGCCCGAATATCCGCCTCGGTCGAAATCAGTGGTGGGCAGAAGGCAATCGCGTCACCCATGTTGCGGGTGATCATGCCGTGCGCCTGGGCGCGGCCGGCCAGGTAGCGACCCAGCTTGCCGACTACCTCGAACGGCGCCTTGGTCTCACGGTCAGCGACCAGTTCGACCGCGGCGATCAAGCCAATGCCACGCACTTCACCCACCAGCGGATGATTCGCGAACTCGCGCAGGCCGGCCTGGAGGACTTCGCCCATGGCCGCAGCGTGCTGCACCAGGTTGTCTTCCTCGATGATCTTGAGGTTTTCCAGCGCCACGGCGGCGGCAACCGGGTGGCCGCTGCCGGTGAAGCCATGGCCCAGGGTGCCCAGGTTGTGGCTCTGGTCGGCGATGCCCTGGTACAGCTCGTCGTTGATCAGGATCGCCGAGATCGGCTGGTAGGACGACGACAACTGCTTGGACAGGACCATCACATCCGGGCGGATGCCGAAGGTCTGGCTGCCGAACATGTTGCCGGTACGGCCAAAACCGCAGATCACTTCGTCGGCGACGATCAGCACGTCGTGCTTGCGGCACACGGCCTGGATCTTGTCCCAGTAGGTACGCGGTGGCACGATCACGCCACCGGCGCCCATCAGCGGTTCGGCATAGAAGGCCGCGACGGTTTCGGCGCCTTCGCGCAGGATCAGGCTTTCCAGTTCGGCGGCCAGGCGATCGGCGAACTGCTCTTCGCTTTCACCTGGCAGGGCATTGCGGTAGTGATGCGGGCTGCCGACATGGTGGAAGCCCGCCAGCGGCACATCGAAGCCACGCTGGTTGGCCGGGATGCCGGTCAGGCTGGCGCTGACGATGGTGATGCCGTGGTAACCGCTGACGCGGCTGATGAATTTCTTCTTGGCCGGCTTGCCGATGGCGTTGTTGCGGTACCAGATCAGCTTGACCACGGTGTCGTTGGCTTCGGAACCGGAGTTGGTGAAAAACACCTTGCTCATGGGCACCGGCGCCATGGCGATCAGCTTGTCCGCCAGCTCGATGCTCGGGGCGTGGGACTTGTGGCTGAACAGGTGGTAGAACGGCAGTTGGCGCAGTTGTTTTTCCGCCGCCTTGATCAGGCGCTCGTTGCTGAAGCCCAGCGCCGTGCTCCACAGACCGGACATGGCCTCTATGTACTGCTTGCCCTGGTCGTCGTAGACGTGGATGCCTTCGCCACGCTCGATGATCAGCGGGCCGACTTCTTCGTGCACGCGGGCATCGGTGTAGGGGTGCAGTTGGTGTTGCTTGTCTTTTTCGGCCAGCGACAGATCTTGCTTGCTCATCATGAGACTCTCTCTAAAAGGAAATGGGCTCGAAAAGGAAAGGGGCTTGCGCCCCTTTTATGGCATCAACGTCCGGTTGATACCGGAATACCGCCCAAGGCGGTCACACGTGCCTTGGCCTTGGCATGCCGACGGCTGACCAGCAGGCCGGAACAGACCACCAGCACGCTCAACACGGCGGTGGCAACCACCTCCAGTTGATGGTCGGGACGGAACAACATCACCACCAGCACGCCGGAGATGAACAGGATCACTGCCCAGGTCAACCACGGGAACAGCCACATGCGGTAGTCCAGCTGCTTGCCTTGCGCGGTGAGTTTCTTGCGCAGGCGCAATTGCGAAACAGCGATCACCAGGTACACCAGCAGGGCGATGGTGCCGGAGCTGGCCATCAGGAAGCCGAACACCTTGGACGGCACCATGTAGTTGGCGATCACGGTCAGGAACGCCGCACCGGTCGACAGCAGCACCGCATAGATCGGCGTACCGCTGCTGGTGGTGTGCTGCGCACAGGCCGGGGCTTCGCCGCGCTTGCTCAGGGAGAAGAGCATGCGCGAAGCGGTGTACAGCGAGGAGTTCAGGCAACTGGTGACCGAGGTCAGTACCACCACATCGATCAGCATCTTGGCATGAGGCACGCCGAGGATTTCCAGCACGGTCACGTACGAGCCTTCGCTGGCCAGGCGTGGGTCGTTCCAGGGCACCAGGGCGACGACGATGAAGATCGACAGGATGTAGAACAGCGCGATCCGCCAGATCACCGAGTTGGTGGCGCGGGAGATCTGCTTCTCGGCAGCGTCCGATTCGGCCGCCGCGATGGTCACCACTTCCGCTCCCAGGAACGAGAACATGGTGATGAGCATGGCGCTGATCACGGCACCAAAGCCGTTGGGCATGAAACCACCGGTGTCCCACAGGCGCGAGACGCCGCTGACGCCGGTGTCGGGCAACAGCCCCATGATGGCGCAGATACCCAGGGTGATAAAACCGACAATGGCCAGCACCTTGACCAGGGCCAGCCAGAACTCGAACTCACCGTAGTTCTTCACGCTGAACAGGTTGGTGGCCGTCAGCAGCAGGGTGATGACCAGCGACAGTACCCAGATCTCCAGTTGTGGCACCCAGGAGTTGATGATGGTTGCAGCAATGTTGGCTTCGATCGGGATGATCAGCACCCAGAACCACCAGTACATCCAGCCGATGCTGAAACCGGCCCACTTGCCGATGGCGCGGTCTGCATAGGTGGAAAAGGAGCCGGTGTCTGGCGATGCAACGGCCATTTCGGCCAGCATGCGCATGACCAGAATCACCAGGATGCCGGCGAAGATGTAGGCCAGCACGGCAGCCGGACCTGCCTCGGCGATCGCCCGACCGGAGCCGACGAACAGGCCCGCACCAATGACCCCGGCAATCGAGAGCATGGTGACGTGACGGGATTTGAGCCCGTGGCTCAGTTTGTTCTGGGGGGTGTTATTGTGCTTGTTGTTCATGGTCTTACCTTTCTCAAACAGCGTCCTTGCCGTAGCGAAAACAGGACAGTCCCGGCACGCATGTACCAGGACCGCCTTGGTTTACTCACCGCAGTGACAGAGGACGTGCCTTACGCCAGTTCGTCGAAGCACTCGGCGATGATGCCCAGGCCACGCGCAAGGTCGGCATCGCTGACGGTCAGCGGTACCAGGATGCGCAGGACGTTGTAGTAAGTACCGCACGACAACAGGATCAGGCCCTTGTCGCGGGCGCGAGCGACGATCTTGCCGGTCAGCTCGGCATTCGGCTTGCTGGCATCACCGCCCTCGCACAGCTCCACGGCCACCATGGCGCCGAGGTTGCGCACTTGCAGCACGCTGTTGTGCTTCTCGCCGATCTGGCGCAGGCCAGTGGTGAGGATTTCACCCACCGACTTGGCGCGGTCCAGCAGTTTTTCTTCTTCGAACGCCTCGATCACCGCCAGGGCGGCAGCGCAGGACACCGGGCTGCCGGCGTAGGTGCCGCCCAGGCCACCAGGGGCGACCGCGTCCATGATCTCGGCCTTGCCGGCCACGCCCGCCAGCGGGAAGCCGCCGGCGATGGATTTGGCGAAGGTGGTCAGGTCGGCAGCGATGCCCATCTGTTCCATGGCGAAGAAGGTACCGGTACGGCCGGCACCGGTCTGTACTTCGTCGGCGATCAAGACGATGCCGTGCTCGTCGCACAGGGCACGCAGGCGCTGCATGAAGGCTTTCGGCGCGACGGTGAAACCGCCTTCGCCTTGCACCGGTTCCAGAATGATGGCGGCGATGTCGCTTGGCTGCGCGTCGTTCTTGAAGATGCGTTCGATGCTGGCGATGGCGTCATCGATGCTGATGCCATGCAGCTCGTTCGGGTACATGGCGCGGTAGATACCACCTGGCATCAGGCCCATGCCGGCAGAGTAGGGCACCACTTTGCCGGTCAGCGACAGGGTGTAGTGGGTGCGGCCATGGTAGGCGCCGGTGAAGGCGATCACGCCGGTGCGGCCGGTATGGGCGCGGGCGATCTTGATGGCATTCTCGACGGCTTCGGCGCCGGTGGTGACCAGCAGGGTCTTCTTGGCGAAGTCGCCCGGGACCAGTTTGTTCAGCTTCTCGCACAGTTCGACGTAAGGCGCGTAGGCGAAAACGTGGAAGCAGGTGTGGGTCAGCTTGGCTTGTTGCGCCTGTACGGCGGCCATGACTTTAGGGTGCAGATGGCCGGTATTGAGCACGGCAATGCCGCCGGCGAAATCGAGGTACTCGCGACCTTCGACGTCCCAGACAGTGGCGTTTTCGGCACGGTCGGCGAAGATCTGGTGGATCTGGCCGACGCCACGGGGAATGGCGTCCAAACGACGTTGCTGCAGGGACTGGTTGGTATCGCTCATGCTTGCCTCATGGGCCGCAACAGCAGCGGCCTTGTTGATTGAAAAACGGTGGAGATAAAGACCAGGGCTATCAAATGCCGATGCAGAGGTATTTGATTTCCAGGTAGTCCTCGATGCCGTACTTGGAGCCTTCGCGGCCCAGGCCCGAGGCCTTGATGCCACCGAACGGCGCCACTTCGTTGGAGATGATCCCGGTGTTGACGCCGACGATGCCGTACTCCAGCGCCTCGCCCACACGGAACACGCGGCTCAGGTCGCGGGCATAGAAGTAGGAGGCCAGGCCGAACTCGGTGTCGTTGGCCATGGCGATCACATCGGCTTCATCCTTGAAGCGGAACAGTGGTGCCAGCGGGCCGAAGGTTTCTTCCTTGGCCACGGCGGCATTGCGCGGTACATCCACCAGCACGGTCGGCTCGAAGAAGGTGCCGCCCAAGGCGTGGGGCTTGCCGCCGGCAACCACGCGAGCGCCTTTGCTCACGGCGTCGTCGATGTGTTCCTGAACCTTGGCCATGGCCTTGGCGTCGATCAGGGGACCTGTGGTGATGCCGTTTTCCAGGCCGTTGCCGATGTTCAGCTTGGCCACGGCGGCTTTCAGTTTTTCCACGAAGGCATCGTAGACACCGTCCTGGATATACAGGCGGTTGGCGCAGACGCAGGTCTGGCCATTGTTGCGGTACTTGGAAATCAGCGCGCCATCGACGGCGGCGTCCAGGTCGGCGTCATCGAACACGATGAAAGGTGCGTTGCCGCCCAGTTCCAGGGAAACCTTCTTGATGTCCTTGGCGCACTCGACCATCAGCTGGCGGCCGATTTCGGTGGAGCCGGTGAAGGTCACCTTGCGCACGATCGGGTTGCCGGTCAGCTCGCCGCCGACTTCGCCGGCGCTGCCGGTGACCACGCTGAACACGCCTTTCGGAATGCCGGCGCGCTCGGCCAGTTCCGCCAGGGCCAGGGCCGAGTAAGGCGTCTGCGAGGCGGGCTTGAGGACCATGGTGCAACCGGCGGCCAGGGCCGGGCCGGCCTTGCGGGTGATCATCGCCGAAGGGAAGTTCCACGGGGTGATGGCCGCGGTCACGCCGATCGGCTGCTTGAGCACCATCAGGCGCTTGTCGACCTGGTGACCGGGGATCATGTCGCCGTAGACGCGCTTGGCTTCTTCGCCGAACCACTCGAGGAAGGAAGCGGCATAGGCGATTTCGCCACGGGATTCAGTCAGCGGCTTGCCCTGTTCCAGGGTCATCAGGCGCGCCAGGTCTTCCTGGTTGGCCATCATCAGGTCGAACCACTTGCGCAGCTTGTTGGCGCGTTCCTTGGCGGTCAGGGCACGCCAGGCCGGCAGGGCCTTGTCGGCGGCCTCAATGGCGCGGCGGGTCTCGGCGGCGCCCATTTTCGGCACGCTGCCGATGATTTCGCCGGTGGCCGGGTTGTTGACCTTCAGGGTCTGGCCGTTGTCGGCATCTACCCATGCACCGTCGATGTAGGCTTGTTGGCGGAACAGTTGCGGATCGTTGAGTTGCACGCGAAATTCCTTCTTATCGGGTTGCGACGGAGGCCGCCAGAGGGGCGGGCCGAGCGGTGTTGACGGGTTTGACGAAACTGGCGCCGGAGTTGGCGAGCTGCTCGCGGACCTTGTCGACGATGTGCGCGCCGATCGGGATGGCCGAAGTAGCAGCAGGCGATGGGGCGTTGCAGACGTTGACGCTGCGGGCGGTGTTGACGAACACGAAGTCCTCGATCAGCTTGCCGTCCAGCGACACGGCCTGGGCGCGTACGCCGGCCGGGTAGGCGGTGAGGTCGCTCTTATTGATGCTCGGGCAGTACTTCTGCACTTCCTTGAGGTAGCCGCCCTTGAACATCGAGTTCTTCATCTCGATCAGGCCGGGGCGCAGGTTCTTCATCAGGACCTTGAGAATGCCCGGGGTGGTCAGGATTTCGAACATGTCCTTCAGGGAGATATCGGACTTGCGATAGCCTTCGCGCTTCATCGCCAGCACCGCGTTGGGGCCGACGGTGACAGTGCCGTCGATCATGCGGGTCAGGTGCACGCCGAGGAATGGCATGGACGGATCCGGGATCGGGTAGATCAGGTGGTTGACGATCTGGTTGTGCTGCTTGGGCAGCAGGTAGTACTCACCACGGAACGGGCAGATGACGAAGTTCGGCTTGATCCCCAGCATGCGCACTACGCGGTCGGACATCAGGCCCGAGCAGGTGATCAGGAAACGGCCGTGGTGCTCGGTGTTGCCGGTGCGTACCACGACTTCGTCGGGGCGCTCGTCGATGGCGACGACTTCGCTGTTGTAGCGGATTTCGCCACCGGCGGCTTCGAACTCGCGGCCCATGGCAGCGGTCACCTGGGCGTAGTTCACGATGCCGCTCGACGGCACGAAGATCCCGCCCAGGCCGACGATGTTCGGCTCACGCTCGCGCAGTTCCGCCGCTGACAGCCAGTCACGCTTGATGCCGTTGGCCTCGGTGCGGTCCCACAGCGCGCTCATGCGCTGCATTTCCAGCTCGTTGGTGGCCACCAGCAGCTTGCCGCACTCGTCGTAGGCGATGCTGTGCTTGTCGCAGAAGGCCTTGGTGGCCTTGTTGCCTTCCAGGCAGAAGCGCGCCTTCAGGCTGCCCGGGGTGTAATAGACGCCGGCATGGATCACGCCGCTGTTGTGGCCGGTCTGGTGCCTGGCCGGGCCGGACTCTTTTTCCAGCAGCAGGATTTTCGCGTCCGGGTAAACCTGGGTCAGTTGCATGGCCGTGGACATGCCCACAATGCCGCCACCGATGATGATGAAGTCGTACACAGCCATTAGCTTGCACCTGCCTGAATGTATTTATTTGGGAACGACGAGGGCCACACGCGGTGGCCCTGTCATTTCAGCGCTTGGCGAGCATTACTGGCCGCGCTGGTACATGGTTTTCTGGTAGCTGATGTAGCCGCGCTGGCGCATCAGCTCGCGGCGCAGGCCTTCGTGGGCGGTGAAGCGGTCACGGCCGTGCAGCCAGAACATGTTGTTGACCAGCACGAAGCTGCCGACCGGCACCGGTACCGACACCTTGTTCTCGCTGCCTTCCAGGGATTCGCTCATGGAGTTCAGCCAGATGCCTTCCTCGAAGTCCTTGGGCTGCACGAACTGGTCGATGTAGCGCATGGTCGGGCGACCTTCGGCATCGTTGTCGAACACGGCATGGAACACGTCTTCACGCACGTTCTTGCTCGGTGGCGCGGTGAAGCGCATTTCACGACGGGCCAGCGGATGAGTGTAGTACTGGTTCAGATCTTCCCAGTCGTCCAGGTGCAGCAGCAGGGTGTTGCCGCCTTCCATGTTCTGCTCGTCGATCTTCATCATCAGCACGTAGTCGGTGCGTTCCTGGACGAAGGTGCCGTCGTTGTGCAGTTCCATCACGCGGTGTGGCTGGCGCAGGTAGCTGTCGGAGTTGTCGGTGTTCACCACCACAAAGCGGGCGTAGAACTGGCCGCTCATCGCGTCGAAGTTGGAACGACCGATCAGGTGGGCCACGGCCGAGGAGAACTTGACCATGTCATCGGCCTGGCTCACATCGTTCAGACCTTCGGGGGTGACCAGCAGGCCGCCGGTGGCGCGGTCCAGGATGGTGTTGACCAGTACCGGGCGCAGGGTGCCTTCGCACAGTTCGTCGAGGACCTGGCCGACGCGGAACCGCAGGAACGACTTGTACTCCAGTGCCTGGACCGGCCACTCGGCCACCGCCTTGACGAAGGCGTCGACGGTTTCCTTGGCGAATTTCAGTTCCAGCAGGCGCGGCGACTGCCTGGAGGGGGTGAGGGTGAAGCCCTTGCTCTCCGATGGCAGTGGCATCACAAGGTCCTGAATCTGAGTAAAGGCGTTCATGGCAGTTCCTGGTCAGAAGGTAGTGATTGGCGCCTGTCTGGATTGATCTGGATCAGGCATGGAGCAAAAATATCGCCATCCATTAAAAATGTCTACATTTTTGTGTAGAGGCGACAAAATATACTTTCGTCTAATGTTTTTCGTCTGATAGATGATTGGGTATGATTGGGTTTTGACCCAGTTCTAGGAGCAGCACCTTGGATAGCCTCACCCCCAAGCAGAACTCTGCAATCAGCGGGTATGAGTGGCTCAAGCAGGACATCATCCGTGGCGTGTTCAAACCCGGTGAAAAGCTCCTCATGAGCGGGCTCAAGGAGCGCTATGACCTGGGCGTCGGTCCGCTGCGCGAGGCCCTGTCACAACTGGTGGCCGAGCACCTGGTGGTGGTCATCAGTCAGAAGGGCTACCGGGTCGCGCCCATGTCGCTGCAGGAAATGCAGGACATCTACGACGCCCGCGCCAACCTGGAAGCGATGATCGTGGGCCTGGCCATCGAGCGCGGCGACGATGCCTGGGAAGCGCAGATCCTCGCCCAGTGCCATACCTTGTCGAAGGTGATGGACGTGAAAACTCGCGAACAGGTACTCGATGTCTGGGATGAACGGCACAAGGCCTTCCATACCGCCATCGCTGCCGGTTGCGGCTCCAAGCACCTGTTGCAGGCGCGCGGCTACCTGTTCGACCAGGCCGAGCGCTACCGCCACCTGTGGTTGACCCAGACGGTGTTCTCCGAAGAAGCCCTGGAACTCAAGCGCAAGGAACACGCCGCGCTGGTCGAAGCCATCCTGGCGCGCGACGCGCCACGGGCCAGCGCGATGATGCGCACCCACTTGATGACGCCGGTGCCGATCATTGTCGAGGTGATGAAGCAAAGGGCTTAAGGCGGCAACTGGGCTTGCCGTTTCGGATAGTCTGGACCAAACTAACTGAACTTAGTTTGTTTTGGGGGGTGCTTATGCACACAGTCAATATCCATGAAGCCAAGACTCATTTATCGCGCCTGATCGATGAGGCCGTGAATGGTGAGCCCTTTGTGATTGCCAAAGCGGGCAAACCCCTCGTCAAGGTGATGTCCTTGAACACTCCGGCACCGGATCACATGAAACGCCTGGGCTTCATGGTTGGTGAAATAAAGGTGCCTGCTGATTTTGATCAGATGGGGAGTGCGGAAATCGAGCAAATGTTTGGCGGTGAACAGTGAAGTTGCTGCTCGATACGCACATGCTTTTGTGGGCTGCCGGGGATCCAGAGCGTCTGTCACTTGACGCCCGTGAGTTGATTGGCGCGCCTGAAAACGATTTGTTCTTCAGTGCTGCCAGCTTGTGGGAAATCGCGATAAAGCATGGGTTGGGACGAGACGACTTTCAGGTCAATGCACGTGTTCTGCGCCGGGGATTGCTCGACAACGGCTACAAGGAACTTCCCATCGGTAGCGATCATGCTGTCGCCATCGATAGTCTTCCACCGATACACAAAGACCCGTTTGATCGCATACTCGTCGCCCAGGCAACCGTCGAAGGCATCACCTTGCTGACAGCTGATGCGTTAGTTGCACAATACCCGGGACCGGTGCGAAAGGTCTGAGCAACTCGATTCAAATACCCTGGTAGCGACGCCAATTTTCCCGTCCGGGCGCATAATTCATCTATAGGCAACACAGCAGGCGCTGCTTGCCGCGCCGGAATTTTCACGCCGGCAGCACACACCTTCACAAGAGGAGTGTCAGCATGCATTCCTATTCATCTTTTTCACCGGTCTTCCGGGATCGTCAGGAAGCCGGCAAGGCCCTGGTCGAAGCGCTGCGCCCGTTGTTGACGGAAACACCCGTTGTTTTGGCGTTGCCCCGGGGCGGGGTGCCGGTGGGCTACGAAATCGCCCGGGCTTTCAACGCGCCGCTGGACGTGGTCCTGTCGCGCAAGATCGGTGCACCCGGCCATGAGGAGTTCGCCATCGGTGCGATTGTCGATGGCCCTGAACCGATCTGCGTCGTCGACCAGATCCTGCTTGATTCGATGGGCATGTCGGCGCACTGGTTCGAAGATGCAAAAGCGCGGCAGCTCGAGGAAATCCGGCGGCGCCGCGAACTCTACTGCGGCCATCGACCGTCGCCCTTGCTGGCAGGGCGCGAGGTCATCGTCGTCGACGACGGCATTGCCACCGGCAATACCGCCCGGGTCGTGCTGATGTCGCTGGCAGGGGAGCAGCTCAAGCGCCTGATTCTGGCTGTGCCGGTCGGGCCTCGGGAAAGCCTGGAAAGCTTGCGGCCGCTGGTGGATGAGCTGGTGTGTCCGGTCGTCCCCGACTGGTTCGGATCGGTCGGCGCACAGTACGCGCATTTCGAACAGACCAGCGACGAGGAGGTCATCGAGTTACTGGACAAGGCGCGGCGAGCCCTGGGTTAGCTCGATGCCTCACTCGCTGAAGACTTTCAGCACATCCCCGGCGACCGCTACCCGCCGTGTCACCAGCTTGGCTTCGATTCGGTCCAGGTGTTCATTCATCAAACGCAGTGCGCCGGGGGCGTCCCGCTGCTCGAGCGCGTCGACGATCGCCGCGTGTTCCTGCCAGGCGCAGTGGCTGCAGGGCTGCTCTTCGAATTGGGCGATGATCAGTGAGGTCAGCGGCAGCAGGTCGTTGAGAAACTGTGCCAGCGGCGCGTTGCCGGCCAGGTTGGCCAACTGCAGGTGGAACTCACCGCCCAGGCGGATGGCGGCGCAGCGCTGACCCTGTTCATGGTGCTGGCGCTCGTTGTCGATCAATTCTCGCAGCTGGCGCAATTGCGCCGGTTTCGGGTTCTGCGCGGCCAGGCCGATCAGGGTAGTTTCGGCCAGGCGTCGGGCGTGCAGGATCTGCTGGGTTTGCTCGCTGTCGGGAGCGGCGACCTGGGCCTTGTGATTGGGCCGCTGGAAGATGACGTTCTGGTGCGACAGCTTCGCCAGTACACCGCGGATGATTGTGCGGCTGACACCGAAAACCTGCGCCAGTGCCTCTTCGGTCAGCGGGGTGCCTGGGGCCAGGCGTTGCTCCAGGATCGCGTCGAAAATCTGCGGGTAGATAGACTTTACCGAGACTTTGCTTGCGCCCGACGCAAGAGGCTGTTGGCGGGTTGTGTTCATCGTTTGCCTCCAGGGACGTGGCGTCATTTGCCCAGATTGTCATCGGGAATGTTCAGGGTGATGCCCATGCGCAGGCCTTCCTGAATGATGTGCTTGCGCATTTCGGCGCTGGCCAGGGCGCTGTTCTTGTTGCGGATGGCGCGCACCACGGCTTCGTTTTCCTGCAGGCGTTCGGCCAGGTGTTCGGGCGAGTTGCGCAGCATTTCGGCGCTTTGCTTGAGGGCGTTGCTGGTCTGCTGCACCACGTTCTGAAAGATCGGGTTGGACGTCAGGGTGAAGAGTTCTTCGTGGAAGGCGATGTAGGCGTTCAGGCCGGCTTCGCTGTCATTGGCTTCCAGTGCTTCGCGCATGTCCATCAGGGTCAGGCGCAGTTGGCCGACTTCCTTGCTACTGATCGACTGGGCGACCAGTCCGACGATGAAGGGCTCGAGGGTATAGCGCAGCTGCAGGACGTCTTCGAGGCTGGCACCGGCTACTGCGCTGTCGCTGCGTTGCGGTTCACTCGGGGCGCCATCGAGCACCACCACGCCCTTGCCGGGCATCGAGCGCACCAGCCCCAGGGTTTCCAGCACGATGACCGCCTCGCGCAGGCTCGGGCGGCTGATACCCAGCTGTTCGGCCAGTTCGCGTTGACCCGGCAGCATATCGCCTGAGCGCCACTGGCCACGGGCCAGGGCTTCTCGGAGTTTTTCCACGACCGAATTGACGACGGTTGAAGAGGTGATCACTGTTTGCTCCATGAAAAAGGCAGTAAAAGTCATTGTTCCGCCTGGGCCGGGGCCTGCACAAGGCAGGCTCCGGTACAGCTATCAGAACTGTTGGTGGTGCACCGTGGGTGCTGTTTTTCTGGGTTGGAAGGTGAAGCCTTCCTTGCCGGCCAATACGTTGTTGGCGCGGGTTGTGTCGATGTCTTTTTCCCAGCGGGCGATGGCCACGGTGGCCACGCAGTTGCCGATGAGGTTGGTCAAGGCGCGGCCGATGCCCATGAACCAGTCCACGGCCAGTACCAGCACCAGGCCGACCACCGGGATGGCCGGAATGGCGGTCAGGGTCGCGGCCAGGATCACCAGCGCCGACCCCGGGATGCCGTGGGCACCCTTGGAGGTGATCAGCGACACCAGCAGAATCGTCAGCAGGTCTGACATCGACAGCGGCGTACCGGTGGCGTTGGCAATGAACACGATGGCCAGGGTCAGGTAGATGGAGAAGCCGTCCAGGTTGAAGGAATAACCGGTCGGGATCACCAGGCCGACGGTGGAGCTGCCGATCCCCAGGTGTTCGAGTTTACGCATGATCTGTGGCAATACGGCGTCGGACGAAGCGGTGCCCAGTACGATCAGCAGCTCTTCGCGCAGGTATTTCAGCAACGGCAGGATACGCAGCCCCGACAGGCGCATCACCAGCCCCAGCACCAGCAGGACGAAGGCTGTGCAGGTCAGGTAGAACAAGGCAACCAGGCCGCCCAGGTGTTGCAGCGAGTCCAGGCCGTACTTGCTGGTGGTGAAGGCGATGGCGCCGAACACGCCGATAGGGGCCAGGCGCACGATCATGCCCATGATGCGGAAAATCACATGGCTCAGTTCATTGATCAGCCGGGATATCCCCGACGCCGCTTCGCCGACCAGGTTCAGCGCACTGCCGAACAACACCGAAAACAGCAGCACTTGCAGGATGTTGTTGTCGGCAAAGGCGCCGACCACCGAGGTCGGGATCAGGTCCATGAGGAACTGGGTGGTGCTGTGCATGTGTTTGCCGCGTTCGGCCAGGTCGCCCATGTCCGCATTCGCCAGTTGATCCAGATGGATGTTGGCGCCGCTGCCGATGCCGGAACTGAAGGCGAAGACCAGGCCGATGACCAGGGCCAGGGTGGTGAGGATTTCGAAGTAGATGACTGACTTGAGGCCGATCCTGCCGACCTTCTTCAAATCGCCAGCGCCGGAAATGCCGCTGACTACCACGCAGAAAACGATCAGCCCGATCAGCATCTTGATCAGCTTGATAAAGCCGTCACCCAAGGGTTTGAGCTGAATGGAGTATTCGGGAAAGCTGAGGCCGCAAGCGATGCCGAGCAGCAGGCCTACAACGACTTGGAGGAAGATCGAACGCGAGCACCATCTGAGCATGGGGAGGATCTCTGGTCGGTGTCCTGGCGTCGGTGCCTGGGGCAATGAGCGAGGACTTAATTGTTGTGGTCTTACCGGTATGTCCAGTGCACGCTCAGAATACGCTTTTCTTGGGGGCGTACAAGAGGGTTTGGGGTTTTTTTGGTTTTACCGGTCTGACCAGTTCGACACTGGAGCTTTGTCATCCTTTTACGCACACCACTTGTCGCAGGGTATGCACGATTTCCACCAGTTCGCGCTGGGCCTCCATGACGCGGTCGATGTCCTTGTAGGCCATCGGGATTTCATCAATGACGTCGGCGTCCTTGCGGCATTCCACATGGGCGGTGGCGCGGATCTGGTCGGCCACGGTGAACAGTTTTTTCGCCTGGGTCCGGCTCATGACCCGGCCTGCACCGTGGCTGCAGGAGCAGAACGATTCCTCGTTGCCCAGACCACGGACAATGAAGCTCTTGGCCCCCATGGAGCCGGGGATGATGCCCAGTTCACCCTTTTGCGCCGATACCGCGCCCTTGCGGGTAACCAGTACCTCCCGGCCGAAATGCCGTTCCTTTTGCACATAGTTGTGGTGGCAGTTCACTGCCTCGAGTTCGGCTTCGAAGGGCTTGGCAATGGCTTGCCGCGCCGCGCCGATGACCGCCTGCATCATCAGGGCGCGGTTCTGCCGGGCGAAATCCTGGGCCCAGCCGACGGCCTCGACATAGTCGGCGAAATGCCGGTTGCCTTCCTCGAAATAGGCCAGGTCGCGGTGGGGAAGGTTGGCGATGTGCTGGCGCATGTCGGCCTGCGCCAGTTCGATGAACTGTGTACCGATGGCGTTGCCGACCCCGCGTGAACCGCTGTGCAGCATGAACCAGACGCGGTTGACCTCGTCCAGGCAGACTTCGATGAAATGGTTGCCGGTACCCAGGGTGCCCAGATGGTGACGGTTGTTGGTTTTTTCCAGGCGCGGGTATTTGTCGGTGATGGCCTTGAAGCGTCCGGCCAGTGCTTTCCAGGCGTGGTCCGCGGCGCCGGGTACGTTGTCCCAGGCGCCCGTGTCGCGCTTGTTTCGGCCGAAACTGCGTCCATGGGGCACCGCTTTCTCGATGGCACTGCGCAGGCGACTCAGGTTGTCGGGCAGGTCGGCGGCGGTCAGCGAAGTGCGCACGGCGATCATGCCGCAACCGATGTCCACGCCCACGGCGGCGGGGATGATCGCGCCAACGGTGGGGATCACGCTGCCGATGGTCGAGCCTTTGCCCAGGTGCACGTCCGGCATGACGGCCAGGTGCTTGAAGATGAACGGCAGTCTGGCGGTGTCGATCAGCTGTGCGCGGGCTTCGGGCTCGACGGGCACGCCCTGGGTCCAGAGCTTGATGGGCTTGGAGCCTGGGACTTCGAGCAGATCGTAGGTGGGCATGGGCGATTCCTGTGCGGGGTCAGGAATATTTTACGCTGTTCTTGCGGGCCCTATCGCTGGCAAGCCAGCTCCCACAGGGAATGTGCACCACCGGCCCCTGTGGGAGCTGGCTTGCCAGCGATGAGGCCCGCCCAGACAACATCAAACCAACTGAGTCGCCGTATTCTTCACCACCGCCAACTCCGGATGCGCTACCAGCTTGTCGATATGCAGCTCATCATTGTTCAACCAGGTCTCGGTCAACACCCGATAGTGCTCCATGTCCTTGCAGCGCATGCGCAGACTGTAATCGAAGGGCCCGCTGATAAGCTGGCATTCGAACACCTGCGGGCAGGCCTTGACGCAGGCTTCGAAGGCTTTCTGGGCGGCGCGGCCGCTCTGGTTGGAGAGGGCGACCAGCACCAGCAGCGACAGCCCCGGGGACACCATCTGCACATCGATGATCGCCCCGTACCCGCGAATCACCCCGCGCCGTTCGAGCTTGCGCACCCGTTCCAGGCAGGGCCTGGGCGTGAGGTGTACCAATGACGACAGCTTTTCGTAGGTGATCCGCCCCTGGTGGCGCAGTACATCGATGATCGCCTCATCGATGCGGTCCAGTGGCGGCGAGGAGTGGTTGCCGTTGGCCTTCGTATCCATTGTCAGGTTATTCACTTCAATCGGTTGGACAGGAATTGCTGCAGGCGTTCACTGCGCGGCTGGTCGAGTATCTCGGCGCCGCCCTGTTCCTCGACCCTTCCCTGGTGCAGAAACAGCACCTGGCTCGAGACCTGCCGGGCAAAGCCCATTTCATGGGTGACCATGACCATGGTACGGCCTTCCTCAGCCAACGTCTGTATGACTTTGAGCACTTCGCCGACCAGTTCCGGGTCGAGCGCCGAGGTCGGTTCGTCGAACAGGATGATCTCCGGCTCCATGGCCAGGGCCCGGGCAATGGCCACGCGTTGCTGTTGCCCGCCGGAGAGGAACGCCGGGTATTGATCGGCAACCCGGCCTGGCAGCCCGACCTTGTCCAGATAGGCGCGGGCGCGGGCCTCGGCCTCCTGGGCGCTGACCCCGAGCACGCGGCGCGGGGCCATGCAGATGTTCTCCAGCACCGTCATGTGGCTCCACAGGTTGAAGTGCTGGAAGACCATGGCCAGGCGCGTGCGCAGGTTCTGCAATTGCGCCGGATGCGGGGCGCGGGCACCGCCTTTGCCCTGGCGCATCTCGATGGTCTGGCCATCGAGGGTGATGCTGCCGGCGTCGGGTTGTTCGAGGAAGTTGATGCAGCGCAGCATGGTACTTTTGCCCGAGCCACTGGCGCCGATCATGCTGATCACATCGCCGCTCCTGGCGTGCAGCGAAACACCCTTGAGCACTTCGTGGTCGCCATAGCGCTTGTACAGGTCCTGGACCTTGAGCTTGACGGCGGCGCTGTCGGCGACGGCATGGCTGTGCCCGGCCGGGCGCGATCGGGTCGGGGTGTTCGGGTGCGACGACAAGGCTTGTACGGATGGTTTCATGGGTTAGCCTCGGGTAGGAGCGAGAAAGGTCATCCAGCGGCGCTCGGCCAGGCGGAACGCGCCGACCAGGGCAAACGACAGCAGCATGTAGAGCAATGCGGCGATGCCGAACGACTGGAATGTCAAAAAGGTTGCGGCGTTGGCGTCACGGGCCACCTTGAGGATGTCGGCGATGGTCGCGGTGAAGGCCAGCGAGGTGGCGTGCAGCATCAGGATCGCTTCATTGCTGTAGGCCGGCAACGAGCGGCGCAAGGCCGCCGGTATCACCACGAACAGGTTCAGGCGCCAGCCGTACAGGCCATAGGCCCTTGCCGCTTCAACTTCACCATGGGGGATGTTGCGAATGGCGCCGGCGAAAATCTCCACGGTGTAGGCACAGGTGTTGAGCACGAAGGCCAGCAGGGTGCAATTCAACGCATTGCGGAAAAACTGGTCGAGCAAGGCGCTGTCACGTACCACCTCAAGGCCGTAGAGGCCGGTGTAGCAAATCAGCAACTGGATATAGAGCGGCGTACCGCGAAACAGGTAGGTGTAGAACTCCACCGGCCAGCGCACCCAGAAATGCTCCGACACCCGGGCGATCGCCAAGGGGATGGAAATGAAGAACCCCAGCACCATGCTGATAATGAACAGCCAGAGGGTCATGGAAAGGCCCGACAGGCCGTTGCCGTCACTCCAGAGGAATGCGGGGCCGTATTGCTGCAGTAATTCGATCATCGCGCCAACCCCTTGATGCCGATGTTGTAGCGCCGCTCCAGGCGTTTGAACACGCGGTTGGAGAGGGTGGTGATCACCAGGTAGACCAGGCCCGCAAGGATCAGGAAATACAAGGTGTTGTTGGTGGTCTTGCCGGCGTTCTGCGCGGCCTTGACCAGGTCCGACAGGCCGATGATCGAGACCAGTGCCGTGGACTTGAGCAGCACCAGCCAGTTATTGCCCAGGCCCGGCAGGGCAAAGCGCATCAGTTGCGGGAACAGCACCAGGCGAAAGCGCTGGGCCTTGCTCAGCCCGTAAGCGGTCGCCGCTTCCAGCTGCCCGGCCGGCACGCTCAAAATGGCCCCACGAAAGTTTTCGGTGAAATAGGCGCCGTAGATAAAGCCCAGGGTGATGACCCCGGCATCGAAGGGGTCGATTTCCAGGTAGCCCCAGCCCATCAGCTCGGTCAGGTCGTTGAGCCACAGTTGCAGGCTGTAGAAAATCAGCAGGATCAGGACCAGGTCCGGCACGCTGCGGATCAGCGTGGTGTACATCGTCGCCGGCATGCGCAGTACACGCACCCGGGACAGTTTGGCGCTGGCGCCGATCAGGCCCAGGGCCAGACTCAGCAGCAGCGACAGCGCGGCAAGTTTGAGGGTCATCCAGGTGCCTTGCGCCAGCAAGGGGCCAAAGCCTTGCAGGCTCAAGGCCTGCAGGCCCATCGAGTCGAGGAAGTCATTCACGGGAAGAGTCTCAGTAAGGCGGGAGACGAAGACCAACACTGACCCGGCAGCGCCGGGTCAGTGGCCGGTGATTCACTCGTTGTAGATATCCAGCTCGCCGACGTATTTCTTCTGGATGGCGGCGAAGGTGCCGTCGGCATGCACGGCGGCGATGCCCTTGTTGATCAGCGCCATCAGCTCGGTGTCGTTCTTGCGCAGGCCCATGGCGATGTCCAGGGGCAGGGTCGGGTCCTTGATCGCCGGGCCGCTCTTGAAGTCGGCGCCTTCGGGCTTGGACAGAAAGTTCAGCTCGGCTTCCAGTTTGTCGGTCAGGGTGGCGTCCAGGCGGCCATTGATCAGGTCGGCGTAGTTCTGGTCCTGGGCCTGGTAGGCCTTGACCTGAACCCCGAGCGGGGTCAGCTTGGCGCGGGCGTAGGCCTCTTGCAACGAGCCTTGCAGCACACCGATCTGCTTGCCCTTGAGCGATTCGGGCGTATCGCCGAAACCGGCATTCTTGCGGGTGATCACCGAGGTCGGGCTGAGGAACAGGCGGTCGGAGAAATCGATCTGCTTCTGCCGCGCCGGGGTCACGGCCATGGACGACATGATCGCGTCGAACTTGCGTGCGCGCAGGGCCGGGATCATGCCGTCGAATTCGTTGTGTACCCACACGCATTTGACTTCGAGCTTGGCGCAGATGGCATTGCCCAGTTCAATGTCGAAACCTTGCAGGCTGCCGTCGGCGGCAACGGACTCGAAGGGAGGGTAATCGGGGAAGACACCAAAGCGGATTTCTTTCCATTCCTGGGCTTGCGCGACGCTGGCGCACAGCGGCAGTACGAGCACGGCGAGGAGCTTTTTCAGTGAAGTCATTTTCAGTATCCCTGTGTTTTGTAGTTGGATTAGGGCAGTAGAAAGGTGTCTGTCCTTGGCGTGGTCGTTTGCTGACTCTTCGGTCGCGCCAAGAATGCGTGATGCTTGGGTTTTTTTTTTGTCGTTAAGCCTTTTTGAGCTGCGGGAATCGGCTGTTAAAACTTTTGTGACAGCCGAATCCGCTGTGGCATCGCCTGTTTAGGCTCCGGGGCAGCGCGTTTTACTCAGGCGCGCTTCTTTTGTGCTGGCGCAACCTGTGGTTGCAGGCGAGCGAACAGGTCCTTGGGGTTGCGCAGGTCAGGCACCAGCTCGAGCTCGCTGCCGATGTCCAAAGTGCGGGCTACATCGAGGACGTAGCGCAGCGCGGAATAGTCTTCCAGGGCAAAGCCGACCGAGTCGAACAGGGTCACGTCCTGATCGCTGTCGCGACCGGTGACTTCGCCCTGGACCACGCGCCAGAACTCGGTGACAGGCGAGTTGGCGGGCATCTGCTGGATCTCGCCTTCGATGCGGCTTTGCGGTTCGTATTCGACGAACACCCGGGCACTTTCGACGATGTCGCGGTGCAGCTCGGTCTTGCCCGGGCAGTCGCCACCGACGGCATTCAGGTGCATCCCCGGCTCGATCATGTCTGCGGTCAGGATGGTGGCGTAGGCCTTGTCGGCGGTCACGGTGGTGACAATATCGGCGCCGCGCACGGCCTCGGCAACCGAGCCTGCGAAGACGACCTTGATGGCCGGGAAGTGGGCCAGGTTATTGGCCAGCTTGCGGGTGGCCTGCGGGTCGATGTCGAACAGGCGAATTTCATCGATGCCCAGCAGGGTGTGGAACGCCAGCGCCTGGAACTCGCTCTGCGAACCGTTGCCGATCAGCGCCATGCTGCGCGAGTTGGCGCGGGCCATATAGCGTGCGGCGAGGGCCGAGGTGGCGGCGGTGCGAATCGCCGTGGTCAGGGTCATCTCGCTGAGCAGCACCGGTTTGCCGGTGTCGACATCGCCCAGCGCACCAAAGGCCATCACCGTGAGCATGCCGCTCTGGGTGTTCTTCGGGTGACCGTTGACGTATTTGAAGGCATAGAGCGAGGCATCGGAGACCGGCATCAGCTCGATCACCCCCTCAGGGGAATGATTGGCCAGTCGCGCGCATTTCTCGAAGTCCTGCCAGCGCAGGTAATCCTCACGAATGTATTCGGCCATTTCCGACAGGCATTGCAGCAGGCCTTTACGGGCAACCAGGTGGCTCAAGTCGTTGACGTCGATATAGCGGGTCATGTTGATTTCCTCTATTTAGTTGCGCGTTGGCAAATGGACTTCGGCGAGCATGCAACGGGCGCTGCCGCCACCGATGCGTTCGATATGGTCGATGTTCACCACCACCGGCCGGGTGTAGCGCTCGACCTGCTGGCGCTGGGCCGGCAGCAGCGAACTCCAGGCGCTACGGGACATCACCAGCAGGGGCTGGCCATCCTTGTCGTGGACTTCGAGCATGTTGCCGGCGAAGGCTTCGAGCTGGTCGTAGTCCAGAGTCAGGATGTCCTTGCCGGTGTCGTGCAGTGAGCGTTGCAGGGCCTGGCGCTCGGTTTCCACCGGCAGCGCCTGCAGGCAGACCAGCGAGAGGTCGCGGCCGACGCTCATCATGACGTTGCTGTGGTAGATCGGCGCCTGGTGACGGTCGATCGCATGGAAGGCGCAGACGCGGTAGTCCAGGCGTTCGGCGAACTGGTGCAAGGCATCGACGTGGGTGCGTCCGGAATGGCAGGCATAACTGATGCGGTTTTCACGGTCCAGGACCATGCTGCCGGTGCCTTCCAGAAACAGGTTCTGCTGCTCCAGCGGGCTGAGGTCGATGGTGTTGCGGATGTCGAACCGTTGATCGAGCACCTGCAGCACGCCTTTGTTGCGCTCCAGGCGACGGTTCTGGCCTTCCATCGGGTAGAGCACCAGGCTGCCGTCGGCGTGGCTGCTCCACCAGTTGTTGGGGAAAATCGAGTCCGGGGTATGCGGCGCCGGCGTGTCTTGCACCACCAACACTTCGACGCCGTGCCGGCGCAGGGTATCGACATAACTGTCGAACTCTTCCAGCGCTTTTTGCTGCGCCTGTTCCGGGTCCAGCAACGCTTGCTGAAAGCGGTTGTTGAGGGCGGTATCGGGGTTGAAGGCGAACCGCGTGGGGCGGATCATCAGGACGGTATTTGTTGTTTGCATTGAGCACGCATCCAGGGGTTGGCAATGGGCTCATTTTCCGCTGGATGACGACGGGGTTCCGGCTGAACTGGGTGGGGTGGTCAGCGGGGAAAGCTGAAAAGCGGGGAGGGGCAGCAGAATCGGCTGGGGTCAGGAAATGATGGCCGAGAGTTCACCAAGCTCTTTGAGCAGGGCTGGATCCGGGCTTGCGACCACATCATTCTGAATCTGATAAATCACCGACTTGAGCAATTCGGTCTGATTCATGTGAGTGTTGTTGATCAACGCGTTCAGATCATTGGCAATGCGCGGTGAGACTTTCATCGAGAGACGACGTCGACAGACGCCGCGTGGTTCCATGAAACGATCCTGGGCATCCTTGTGGGCCAGTTGCAGCAGCGCTTTTGCTGCAGTGTCGCGGGCCAGGCGATTGAAGAAAAATGCCAGGATGACCTTGCGCATCTGGCTGCTGCCGCTCTGATCGATGGTGTGAATAGCCATGTCCAGCATGTCGATGTAAACCGCAGGAAGATTCGCATCAATTGCGATCAGTTCCTTCTGGCGGGCGTCTCGGATGGCAGGTGTGGATTGAGCAGGAATCGAGACCACCTGACTGCAGGTATCGCACACACCGACCAAAATCGCTTTGGCCATGCCTTTTCCGTCACTAAAAGGAACATCCCGTCGCAGGAACGTCGTCGTGACCGGCTTCTTGCAGTGAGTGCAGAGCGCTTTTCCGTGATCGCCTTCCTGGTAGAACTTCATGACGGGTTACCTATGGACACTGATGAACCAGGTGTCTGGCTCCAGGAAAAAGAACTTCACATACCAACCTTTGGTGATGATCACATGCACAATAATCGAGCGATCGACATGGTGGGGTGAGCACCTGTGCTGGGCACCGTTACTGTGCCTGAGTAACGCGGCCAGTTGATGAGGTGTGATTTCTCCGGTTGCCAACAGATTCTTCACGTCGATGTCATTGCGCGCTTCATGCTGGAAGTCACCGGCAAGCAGAGCGTTGATCACCTTGAACCTGGCGTCCTTGAATCCATATCCGGCTTTCAACCTCATCTCCACCAATCATACGAATAATTTCGTATAAAGCAAGTGAGAAGATAGGCTTACTCACTTGCTCGTGTCATGGAGATGAAAGCTACCGGGTAAGCCAGGAAAATCTGCCGGCGAGGAGGCGTGCAGGAAGTCAGTGATTTCCGAAATATTCGAGAAATTTTGAGTTGGAACTCGTTCCCACGCTCTGCGTGGGAATGCAGAGCCAGACGCTCCGGCGTCGAGCTATTGGAATGCGACGCAGAGCGTCGCCGGACACATTCCCACGCGGAGCGTGGGAACGAGGCGTACGAGGCGTTTCACGCAAACAGCGACTGTGCTGGTGGGCTTGAAGTCATCCGTCCCAGAATGGTGACGCCCTCATCGTCAACCTCAATCGCCTGATTGAGATACTTGGCCCGATCCGGCGTAAAGATCACGACCATCCCGGTCCGGCTGCAGGTGAGGGTGTATTCCTGGCTGGTATCGATCGACAAATCTTCACCCCGCAGGCCTTGCCATTGGGCGAGGTAATTGAGCGCGCCGAATTTTTCCTGCTTTTTCAACGTGCGGTCCACACCGCCTTTCCAGCCGAGCACCGGAAATTGGGCATGGATCTGGTAAAAGCAGCGTGATTTTAATCTATAAAAATCAATTGGTTATATTTTGTTTGATGAGAGCGGGTCTTGCCGGATCGCCGGACCGCCGCGATGGACGGCGCAGCCGTCCCAAGACAGTCAAACACTCAAGAAAACGTCATACAAATCCACGTTTTCTTCTTTCTCCAACAGAAACCCATCATCCTCGGCATAGTACTTGGCCTTTTCCGGATGCTCGCCGGCAAAGCGCTTGACCGCCTCGATGGAGTCCCAGACGGTGATCAGCAAAAAGTGGCTGACCGCACCCTCATCGCGACGGGTGAAATACACATTCGACAACCCTGCGACCGAACCATAGTCAGGCGCAGCGCGCACTCTCATGAATTGTTCGTACTGCTCGGCATCCTCGCGTTTCGTTCTTCCGTGCCAGAGTCGGACGATCATCGTTCACCTCGCTTGCGCGTCTCGGGCTGTGTTTACACCAACGCCTTGCTCTGCCGGCAATCGAGCACCAGGCACGCGCCACCCAGTTCACTGCTGGCCACCTTCAGATCAAATCCATGCAGGCTGGCGATCGCTGCCACGATCGACAAGCCCAGGCCGAAGCCGTTCTGTTGCTGACCATTTTCGGCCCGATAGAAGCGCTTGAAAACAGCTTCATGTTCGGACTCGGGGATGCCGGGGCCGCTGTCGTGCAGTTCGATGCGGGTACCGCCTTGCTGGTTGCTTGCGCGCAGGATCACCCGGCCACCGGGCGGGGTGAATTTGATGGCGTTGCTCAGCAGGTTGCCGATGGCTTCGAAGAGCAGGGCGCGGTCGCCGTAGAGCACAGGAAGTTCGTCCGGGGTTTGCAATTGCAGGGTGATCAAGCCTTCTTCGGCCAGCGGCAGGTAGAAGTCGTGCAATTCACCCAGCAAGGGCAAGGGGTCGAGTTGGAGGAAGCCGGCGCGGCGCTGGTGGTCTTCCAGTTCGGAGATACGCAGCAGGCCGCGAAAGCGCGCCATCAGGGTGTCGGTTTCATCGATGGCCTGGTCCAGTTGCTGGCTCAGGGCCGAGTCCTGCGGGGCTTGTTGCTGGATGCGGTAAAGCTGTGCGCGCAGGCGGGTCAGCGGCGTGCGCAGGTCGTGGGCGATGTTGTCGCAGACGCCTTTGACTTCCATCATCAACCGCTCGATCCGTTCGAGCATGGCATTGACGATGGCCGCCAGCATGTCCAACTCGTCGCGGCGGTTGGCCAGGGGCAGGCGCCGGGTCAGGTCGCCGGCGACAATGGCCTCGGCGCTGGCCTGGATCGCTCGAATTCGCCGCAGCGGGCGCCGCCGCAGCAAGTACCAGCCGGCGATGCCGGGGATGATGGTCAGCGACACGCCCCAGAGCAACGCATGCAGGATGATGCGGGTCACCGCGAACAACGAGCCGTTGTCGCGCACCAGCACCAGCCAGCGCCCATCCTGGGTGCGCTGGGCGACCGCGTCACAGCTGTCCTGGGGCAATTGCGGGTCGTTGGAGTCGATGCAGTCGGGCAGTTCGTGGATATGCCCATTGAGGTCCAGCTGGGGAGGGATCTGCCGGATCTGTCCGGCGAGATGCCGGAACTGATTGTCGAACAGCCCGTAGGCGTCGAAAGCGCGGGGGTCGAAGCTCTGGCTCGCGGCGAGGGCGGCGTCGAGTTGCGCGCCTTGCATGTTCGAGAACAGGTGCTGGCGCTGCAGCAGCGAATGTCGCGCCAGCTTGTTCAGGTAGTCCGAGACTTCAAAATAAAGCGCACCCATCAGGATGCTGCTCCAGGCCACGAAGAGAAAACTGTAAAGCGCCAGCAACCGGCTGGTGGACGAATGCCAGCCCTTAGAGGGGTTCGGCAATGACATAGCCGGAGCCCCTTACGGTACGAATCAGGGGCTGCTGGCCGGTGGCGTCGATTTTCTTGCGCAGGCGTCCGATGTGCACGTCGATCAGGTTGGTGCCCGGGTCGAAGTGATAGCCCCAGACTTCCTCGAAGATCATCATCCGCGTGAGCACCTGGCCGGCGTTGCGCATCAGGAAGGCCAGCAGCTTGTATTCGGTGGGCAACAAGTTGAGCGTCTGATCGCCACGCCGGGCTTCGTGGGTGATCAGGTCCAGTTCCAGGTCGGCGATTTTCAGGGCCGTGCTCTGCACGGTTCCCGGGTTGTGGCGGCGCAGCAGCACTTCCACGCGCGCGGCCATTTCGTCCGAGGCGAAGGGCTTGGTCAGGTAGTCGTCGCCGCCGGCGCGCAGGCCGCGCACGCGCTCGTCCACATCGGACAGGGCGCTGATCATCAATATCGGCGTGGACACGCCGATATTGCGCAAGGTGGTGACGATGGTCAGGCCGTCGAGCTCGGGCAGCATGCGGTCCAGGGTGATCACGTCATAGTTGCCGCCAATGGCCTTGGCCAGGCCTTCACGGCCATTGGCGACCCAGTCCACGTCCAGGCCGTGGCTGCTGAGCTCGGCAACGATTTCCTGTGCGGTGACGGCATCGTCTTCGATTGTCAGTACGCGGTTCATGGGGGCACCTGTGGCAGCGGATCGAGTCGCTGCATTGTGCCAAGAATAAGCCGATGGCTTTCTAAAGAAAAATTCATCTGCTTTCGGGCGCCTGTTCGTGCTCGGTCAAGCGTTTGATCAATGCGCGCTTGGCCTCCTCACGCGCCTTTCCCAAATCCCGGTAGCGTTGATCAAATTCGGCGCTGGTGAGATCGTCCTGTTGCTCCAGCAGTACGCTTTCACGCACTCGAAAAGGCTGCTCGGTGGTGGCGAAATCGATGGCGTATTTCTTCTCCAGGAACTCGATCCAGAAATCGCGCTCGGCAATGAAATCCTGCAGCTGCGCAGGTTCAGCGGTCAGGACCTCCTCGTAGGCGGCATCGAGATCTGCAGCAGAGATCCCGGCAATCGCTTCGTAGCGCATCGACCTGGGTTGCCCGGGTAACGCCAGCCGGTTGGCCAATCCCGTACGATAAGCAAGACTGACCTCTATTTCATCGACAGCGGGCACGCCCGCGATGACAGGGCGGGCGGCGATGTCCCGGCGGGCAATCTGCTCCAGTTTCTCCAGGCGAAACAGTCCATGGGCAATGACCAGCAGTGCGCTTGAGTCCTTTGATTCAAGGGCCTCGCAGAGTGCGTGGAACACCAGCGTCTTGACTTCCAGGGCGCTGAAATTCAGCAGAACGCTGTCCGAGCAACTTCGAGGGCTGGCTGCCAGCTCGAACAGAACCTTGCGCAACTTCGAGTTTGCAGAGGCTTTGTCGATGACTTCCCAGACGCGTCGCGTCAGGTCTTCACGGACTAACTGGAAGTCCGAGGTCGTGGTCAAGTCGCCGAACAGGCGCATGAAGTCCTGTGATCCAGGTTCCGCTGCCAGGCGTTTCCAGCGGTCCTGTCGTCGTGCCCACTGTGGATCATTGGGCTCGGGCAACCAGTACGCGCGCGCCGATTCGGGCGAGGGGTTATGGCGGTGGCCCCTGAAACCCACGCCGGTCCGCGCCTGGTAATCGGTGAGTCTTTCCAGCGAGGTGTCGGATAGCGGGTTGTCGTGCAGAACAATCTGCTGCACCTGGCGAGGGTCCGCGCTGAACAAGGTGTCGGGAAGTTCCCGAATCAGGTTATCGCGCAGGTCGACACTGACTAGGTCCAGGCGACTGAGCAAACCGGTGGGCAGGCGATCGATCCGGGTACCACGCAAACGCAGGATACGTAACAAATTGAGGTGGCTCACGTCCGGTACTTCACCAATGGGATTGAGGCTCAGGTTGAGCTCTTCGAGTCGACTGAGCCTGCTCAACGTGACGATATCCGCACTGTTCAGGCGAATTTGATTGGCTTGCAGGTTCAGCCCTCTGAGTTCGGTCATAAGCCCAATCATCGTTGGTAACGCGGTGAGTTCATTGTTGCTCAGATCCAGCCATTGAATACGGCTGAAGCACTGCATGAACCCCTGCGGGACATCACGCAGATTTGCATTGTGCAGATTCAGGTCGACGACATGGCTGAAGTCAGTCCCCGCCGGAAATTCTGGCAGTTGCCCGATCTGACTGCCTTCCAGGCTCAACCGATAGCCCAACAGGCTGCCGTCGGGGCGATCCAGGCGAGGGACCTGACGCCGCCAACAGCGCCTGAGCGTGTTGCCGACTTGTACGCGTTCAGGCATCTGTAGTGATGACGAAGCGACTGCTTCGTGCTCCCACCGGCTCAGTACCTTGTCGAGACGTTCGAATTCATGCTGACGACGCAGCAACGCCGTCCTTGCATTGGTCCCCCCAATGCGCAGTGATCTCAGCAGGTTATCGATCTGATTATCGGAAAAGTCCGGGTACAGTCGACGAGCCTGATCGACCAGCGACGTCCTGTTCGGCGTGGGGGCTCCACGGCCGCTCAAGGGGTAGCCAAGCTGACTGTCGCTCAGGCGCCGTGGTGCGTTGAACCAGCCGCGTTCTGCTGCCTGCCCCAGCATTTGTGCGGCTTGCCGGCGGTCTTCGGCCGCCAGCTGCGCCAGCGCCAGGCGCAGGTCATCCGCGGTTTCGGTGTCGGCAAGGACCACCGAGCCCAACAGGCTGGCGTACAGCCCATCGGGTCCGTCCATGGAAAACGTGAGAGGTTGCCTATCGGCACCGAAGGCCTGATACACAGCGCCGTTCTTGACCACAACGGGGCGCCAGGTGGCCGAGACATCGCCGATGCTGTCGATCAGCGTGCCGTCGAAGGATTGCTCGCGCACCTCGATCCAGGTGTTGCCTTCCCAGTCCGGCAGCTTATCAAGCAGGTGCAGCGCGAGTTTCTCGGTGTCCGGATTGCTCACCGAGTCGAGGTAGAACCCTTCAATGGCTCGATTGAGGCGGATTTCACGCAGGTGCTCTTGTGCCGCTTCGGCCATGCGCAGTGGTACGCGTAGCTCGGTGGTCAAGCGGACGCGTTCGGCTTCGGTGGCGGTTTCGATCAATTGCCTGGCCACGGGCAATGGCAGTCCCGGGAAGTCGCGGCACAGGGTCGCTTCGGCCCCTGGGGCTGGTTGGTTGCGTGCTTTATACAGGCTGTCGAACAGCGTTGGACGTAGTACCTTGGCGCGCGCGGTAATGTCCCGTACGGTCAAAGGATGCGGCTCATTCGTGCCTTCTGTGGACCCTGGGGCAGACTGCTGTGCATCGAGCACATCCCAGATATTGCTGAGCACACTGTCCGTGCGGATGTTGGCCAAAAGGCTTTCGGCACTGAGCGTCGGATTCGATGTCTCCAGCTGTTGGATGAAGCGATTGACCTGTCGATCCAGCTGCAAACGCGAGATCGTGTCGAGCAAAGCACCTGGAGGCTTCGCATTACAGAGATGAATTTGCCGAAGCGCGGTCTCATCCAGCCCCGTCACGGCCAGTGCCTGGTCGATAGACTCATTGTCAAGCGTCGCAAAACCAGTGCCCAGGCGTCGGAACAAGTAGTGGCTGCCTTGCCATTGCAGAGGGTTCTCAAGGACTGCCCGCCAGGCACCGGCACCGTTGTGCTCAAGTACGGGTGCATAGGCCTGCGCCCTGGCCGGGTGGCGGATACGCCATTTGCCCAGGTTTTCTTCGAAATAGACCGAATAGGTTTTACCGTCCATTTGTACATAGTGCTGGGAGCCAAGGTCGAGCAGGCCTTGCTCGCTTTCACTCGCTTCGGCAATCAGTGCCGGATCAACCTGGTAGGGTGCCAGGTCGAGGTGCCACAAGCGGCTCTGGCCCTCAGCGAGTTCAATTGGCAGCAACTCCTCGAAAAACCGTGAAGTGGCTGCCGTCGCCACACCGATCAATCCACCCAGGGCCACAACCTCCGCCACGCCGGTCAAGCGAGCAAGCGCTTCGTGTCGGTGCCCGTCCTGCCAGTCCTCGTAGCCGTGGTACACCTCACGCATCAGCTCGAATACGGTCACTCCCAGCACGATCTCCGCCAGGCCCGGGACGAAGAATGACGCCGCACTCAACAGGTTCAGGCCTACCGTCTGCGCTTGCTGACGTTTTTTCTGCAGGGTCTTGAGGTCTTCGTCTGCCGTCGGCACGGCCAGGAAGCGAGCATCGACCATGATTTTTTCCAGCGACAACCTGACCATTTCGTCGAACGTGTCGCCAGTAATGGCGTATGTACCCAAACGCAAAGAGGCCTTTTCCTTGAGCGCCTGTTCCAATTCCGGCAAAAAGCTCGGCATGTCTTTGCGCTGTACGAAGCGATAGAAAAAGCGTCGATAGTCCGCTTGCTCGAGACGCTCCTTCAGGTCGAGTTCGCAAGCATCCCAGGTGGCGAAGGTCTTGAGCGGAGAAAGCGGATCATCCGGGATGTACATGACCAGCGTTGAAAGCCGGTACTGCTGCTGGGCATAGAGGTCAAAGGTGCCTGTGGGTGTCCATGTCTCGAACAGCATGATGTTCGACAGCGGCTCTCCCAGCATGCTCAGGCGCTTGTGGCGAACCACGAGCCCGTCCAGGGTCACATCGGCATTCAGCTCGGTGGTCTCAAGCAACATTCGATACACCGGCCCGGGTATCTGCTGCTTGATGACCGCGATGTACGCCGCCACGGCCAGGTCATGGCGCATGCTGTCCTTGAGAACCGAGCGGACGCGCGCCTGCGCTTGAACTGCCGTTTCATGTGCACTGGCAGCCGGGTTGAAAACGGCATTCAAGTGCGCCTGATACTTGGCCCCCAGGTCCAGTGAACGGCACAGGTCGACGAATTGTTCGGGTTGGATCTGAACAGGCAATGGACGGTTATCGCTGCGCCCCAGGCGGCGCCACTCGGTAGCGCTCCAGGAACTGTCTTCCCGGGCTTCGAAATTATGCAACGCCGCTTGCAGCAGAGATTGTTTGAAGCTCTCGCTGCGATAATCACGATTGCCCACCGGGTGGAGATCCTTGACCACAAATGTCCTGCCCTGCAGGTAGTAGTCGCTGTAGATATTCAGCCCGTCTCCGAACTGCTTGCGCAACGCCTCGGTCAGGAGAGGTGCGGCGAATTCATGGATGCCACGCAGCCCCTTGAGCAATTGACGTACCTTGTTTTGACTCTGATGACTCAAAAGCAGGCTGTCGCTCAAGGCTTTCACTGCTGCCGGGTCGGCTGAGGTCAACCAGGCGGGCAGGTTCTGTCGCATCAAACGGTCATTGAAGGCCCCCGCAGATTCATCCTGCGGTACTGAGCCCGGAGAGTTGTCGGTTTGGGTCTGTACAAGCTTTGTCGAGTCGAACATAAGGCCGCTCCGTCATGTTTATGGAGCGACCAGCGTAAATTCATGTGTCCAGACAAAACCTATAACTATTTACCCGCGACGCGGTGCGTCGACCGGTGGGGTGCCATCGTGAAACAGCGTCTTCAGTTGTGCACGCAACTCCGGCGAATCGGTGTGTTTGTGCACGCTGACCGCATGCTGCGCGGCCGCATCGAGCAATTCGCTTTCGCTGTCCGCCGAAATGGCCACCGTGCAACGGGCGTCGCTCGGGAATTCGCGGCAGTCGATGTATTTGCGGGTCATGGTGTTCTCCTCATGCGAAGGCAGGTCGGGGGAGCCTGCAGGAACGACCGCTCGATGCGTTGCACGTCGCATGAGTGCCCTGATCTTTAAAGTATATCGCAGGGGGCCAGGCCAATCGCTCAATCGGAGCGGTGGTGATGGGGAGCCAGGGCGTGGTGGGGGTCCTTGTTCTGCAATCCGCCCTCCAGCCAGTGGAGGGTGGCGGCTTCTGCCCGGCGGATGAGGTCACCGGTTTGCGAGAAGTCATAGGTGTTGACGGCCAACGGGCACAAGGGTGGAACCACGATCAGTTCGCATCGATCGGCAAAACGATCGACATCGGCAAGTAGCCGGCTCATGGCCATTAGATTGAGCGCATGCATCACCAGGGCCAGCGCGCCGCGGGGCGGTGCCTGCAGCACACAGGGCGTGCCGGTCGGGATGATCACCAGCCGGGTCGCCCCCAGGGCAACCGCCGCGCAGATCGGGGTGCTGCTGGAGACGCAGCCGTCTATCAACGCCTGGCCGGCGATGGTCACGCGTGGAAATACTGCCGGGATGGCCGCGCTGGCAAGCAGTGCCTCTTCGACGTCCCCCGAAGACAGGATGACCTCGGTGCCATCGAGCGCGTCCGTTGCAACAACGTGACAGGGCAATGGGGCATCTTCGAGGCGTTTGTAGGGAAGTTGCGAGGCGATCAGCGTGCGCAGGGACAGGGGCACCGTGAAGTGATCGCGCCGGCCGAGCAGGCAAAGCAGGGTGCCCAATGCCGAAAATGGAAAGATATCGGTGCGGCGCAAGTTCATCCAGATCTGTTCCAGGCGTGCGATGCCGGATTCGTCCGGAGCGGCCGCGTAGTAGGCAGCGTTGATCGCCCCAACCGAGGCGCCGACGACAAAATCGGGCCTGATCTGCTCCCGGTTCAGCGCCTTGAGCATGCCGACCTGCACGGCGCCCAGGCTGCCACCGCCGGCCAGAACGAATGCGGTCTTGCGGGTTGCGGAGGTCATGGAGTCGCTCACGGGTTGAGTAGTGCAGTTGGTTTAAACATGCAATGCCGCCTCGATGCACAGGTTCTCCAGATCGCGCCCCACCGATACCGCCGCGACCAGTGCGCCTTTGCGAAAAAAGCGGGCAGTGAAGTCTCGCTGGGGCAGGCTGCCGTCGATCTGAACGTCATCCCAGCCGCCCGCGAAGCCGGTGTAGCGCAGGTCCAGGCCGTAGTGATGGGTCCAGAAGAACGGCACATCGGTGAATGCGTGCCCGCCGCCAAGCATATTGGCGGCAGCGGCCTGGCCCTGGCGCTGGGCATGAACCCAGTGCTCGACCCGAACCTGTTCGCCTGCCTGCCAATAGCGGGCTACATCGCCGGCGGCGTAGATGCCGGCGATTGACGTCTGTAGCGTCGCATCGACCAGGATGCCGTCATTGACCGCCAGCCCGGCCGCCATCGCCAGCTCCGTGCGCGGCGCAACCCCGGTTCCCAGAAGCAGTAATTGCGTGGCAATCGAGCTGCCGTCGGCCAGGGTGAGTACCTTGCCATCGAAACCCTGGACAGCCGATCCCAGATGGAAAATCACCCCCTGTTCCTTGTGCAACCCGGTGATGAAGGCACCCAGTTCGCGGCCCAGCACAGGCGCCATGGGGACCTCTTCGGGTGCCACCACATGCACTTCGAGCCCGCGCGTGCGCAGCGCTGCCGCCGCTTCCATGCCGATGAAGCCTGCGCCGATCAACGCCACCGACGTCGCGCCCTGACTTGCCTGGATAATGGCCTGGGCATCGGCCATCGAGCGCAGTACAAACACATTGGGCAGATCGAATCCCGGGATCGGCAAGCGCCGAGGCTGTGCGCCGGTGGAGATCAGCAGCGCGTCATAGCCCAGTGAGTCACCCGTTGCGGTCAGTACCTGGCGAGCCTGGGTGTCGATTGCGGTGACGTTGCAAGCCAGGCGCAGGTCTATCGCGTGGCCTGCGTAAAAATCCGCGCCCTGCAGCGGCATCCATTCTTCCTGGGCGGTGCCGGCCAGGTAGTCCTTGGACAAATTGGGGCGATCATAGGGCGCCTGGGTGTCTTCGCTGAGCATCGTCAATGCCCCTTGGTACCCCAACTCGCGCAGCCGATTGGCGGCGGCGAAGCCGGCAGCGCCGCCTCCGATGATCACGATCCGTTCAAGGTGGCGTTGTACTGCAGGCGACTGTGTGGGGGATTTGATCGTTTCCCCGGACCGCACGAACGCAGTCTGGCCGACAATCTCCACACGCCAGGTCGTCAGCGCCGCGAAGGCGGGCGCCCGCAGCGCAGCGCCTGTGCGCAGGCTGAAGCAGGCGTGATGCCAGGGGCAACGGATCTCATCACCGACCACGAAGCCGTCAGCCAGTGGCGCACCGTAGTGCGTGCAGTGCCCGCTGAGCGCATGCAGGCCGTCATCCAGGCGTACCAGCAGGGCAGGGCTGCCATCGACATGGCCTGGCAGTACGCCGGTGACCGGTATGTCGGCCAGCGGAACGCCTTTGGTCAGGTCCGGGCCGTCGGGGGAGGTGTTGGTGGAAGTCATCGTGCGGCTCCTTGGTATGGAAAATCCGCTGGTTTACAGCTGGCAGGTGCAGGGAGGCGTTGTCGATGATTGAGTATAGGCGACGCAAAAATGAAAAAAGCCCGGCGGGTCAGGCCGGGCTTTTGGGGCGGGTACTACAGAAGGGCAATTCATGCCTGGCGTTCGATCAGGCGATCGGAGCCACCCTCGGCAACACGGCGGTCGATCAGGCGATCCGAGCCACCTTCGGCAACACGGCGGTCGATCAGGCGATCGGAACCACCTTCGGCAACACGGCGGTCGATCAGGCGATCGGAACCACCTTCGGCAACACGGCGGTCAATCAGCCGATCGGAGCCACCTTCGGCGACGCGGCGGTCAATCAGGCGATCGGAGCCACCTTCGGCAACGCGACTTTCGATCAGGCGATCGAAGCCGCCTTCAGCGACGACCGGTTGAGCCGAAGTAGCAGCGAAAGCGTTGGCTGCCAGTACCGAGAAAGCAAAGCTGAGGATGAGTTGGCGTTTCATGGTGGTGTGCTCCGGGTGCTATGGGTTGGTATGGAGCAGATGTTACCCGACAGGATTTTTATGAGAATTTCATTGGGTCGATGGTGGAAATCGACGCGAGTGATGGTGGTTCAGATGGTCCGCGTTGCCTGAATCGCTGGCAAGCCAGCTCCCACAGAATCAAGCACCGTCGAACTCTGTGGGAGCTGGCTTGCCAGCGATGAGGCCAGATGGGCCAACCCAAGTCGCTGAACCCGTCTGGCGCAAGCTCAAGCTATCAGTTCTGGCTCACTCGATTGGCATCGAGCGCATTGGAGACCGCATTAACGAAGAGCGCCTGCTCGTCATACAGCGAGCTTGGCGTTTCGGCCTGTTTCCAGGTCGACCATTGCACGACCACAAGGTGTTCGGCGGGGTTGATCGCAATCGTCTGGCCGAAGATACCCAAGGCCCAGAAGGTTTGATTGCTGGTGCCGGTCTTCTTCGGTTCGGCGTTGGCATCCGGTGCCGGGGCGTTGAACCACCATTGATAGCCGTATTGCCCTTCGGGTGCGAAGTTGGTCACCGAGCCCTTGGCCTTGGTCCAGTGGGTCGAGCGTGCAACCCAGTCATCCGGCAGGATCTTCTCGCCGGAGGGCAGGTTCCCGCCGGTCATGACGAACTGACCGAAGCGGCCCCAGTCTCGCAGCGAGGCATTGAAGCCGTGGCCACCCATGTCCACCTTGTCTTTGACCAGGGCATGCCAGACGCCTTCCTGTTCCATGCCGAAGCGGCTCCAGACCCGACTTTCCAGGTACTTGGCAATGGTCATGCCGGTGGCGTTTTCCAGCACCCGACCCACCAGCCATGCACCACCGGTGTTGTACGACCAGACCTCGCCCGGCTTGACCCCCGGCTTGCGTTTCACCGATTTCACCAGGTTCAGCACACAGTCATAGGGTGCCGGTTTCGCTTCGCATTGGGTCATGTGGGAGAAGTCCGAATCCGCCGAGGCGTAGTTTTCGTCCCAGGCGACTCCTGAGGTGTGTTGCATCAACTGTTGCAGGGTCACGCCGTCCCAGGCTGTGCCTTTGAGTTCGGGAACATAAGTTGTGATCGGGTCGTCGACGGACTTGATCTTGCCTTCCTTGATTGCCACGCCGATCAGGACACTGACCACCGACTTGGCCACCGAACGAGAAGTCCAGAGCGTTTGCGCCGTATTGCCTTTGCCGTAATACTCGTAAGCAACTTTGCCATCTTTTAATATCAATAGACCGGTGGCACTTTGATTGGTCAGATAGTTGTCGAGATTATAGTTGACGCCATTCATCGAGTAATGAATGTCGGTCAGTTTCACGCTGGCTTCAGGCAGGGGGAATGGCTTGCTCTGTTGCGGGCTGAACACATCGCCCTCATACAAACGGTAGGAGTTGCGAAAGCCGATGACTCGAGCATCCTGGTCCCAGGTCAGCATGTTTTTGGGGTCTGGCAGTGTCTGGTCGAAGGGTTTTGGACATACCAGCAACCCCGGTACCTTGCACGCGGGCGCTTGCTCGGCAGCCATCACGGTGAATGTCTGACTCAAGCCGATGGTGGCGGCAACCAGCGCCAGGCGGGAAAGTTTATTCAATGATTGTTTTGTTGTTTGTTTTTTTATCATTATAAAATCCTCGGCATGCGAATAGGCAAACCTGGCTGGCTTGATTAATTGCATGGCGTCTTGGGGGTGGTTCTAAAAAGTTGTTGTTATGTGCGGTGAGTGGGTGTTGGCTCGAGAATAGCAGGTTGATTTATTTGTAAAAGAATAATAAATTACTGGCTAATATTAAAAAAACTAATACCTTGCGCTGAAGTGTTCATGTCCAGAGACCGGCTTCCTCCGCTCAACGCCGTCCGCGCCTTCGAGGCGGCTGCGCGCCTGGGCAGCTACGTTGCAGCCGCGCAAGCGCTGCATGTCACCCAGCCGGCCATCGGCCGCCATGTGAAAATCCTCGAGGACTGGCTGGGGGTAAAACTCTTCGACCGCAACGCTCGTGGCGTGACGCTGACGCAAGCGGGGCAGAAGTATTACCGGGCCACATCCCAAGCCTTGCAGATACTCACGGACGCCGGTACAGAAATGGACCAGCTCAAGCACGAGCGCTGGTTGAGAATCCTCTGTGTGCCGGCCTTTGCGTCTCGCTGGCTGACCCCGCAAATCAAACTGTTGCGCACGTTGCGCCCGGACCTGAAAATCGCCATCGAGCCCAATGCCTCCTTCACCGCGGTGGATGCCAGGCAGGCCGATCTTGGTATTGCCTTTGGCTTGCCCGGCGAGTTTTCGGGGGTAAAGGCGGTATTGATACGTCCCCCGGTATTTCCCGTGTGCTCCCCCGAGTATTTTGCCCATATGCAAGATCTCGTGAGCCCCGAAGATCTGGCGCAGTACAATCTTGTCCATGTCGATAACGGGAAGTGGTGGAACAGCTGGTTTGCAGCCCAGCACATCGACGTACGGGTCCATGCCGACACCTCCCATGTCAGCAATGATATCGCCCTGTCCGTGGCGCAGCGTGGCCATGGCATTGCCTTGGCCACCGAAGTGCTGGTCAAGCGTCAACTCAGCGAGGGAAGCCTGGTGCGCTGTGTCGACGCTGCCATGGACCTGGAAAGCTACCAGGTATTGACGCCGCAGCAGGAGGTGTCCGAGGACGTTGCCTGGTTTATCGATTGGATAACCGGTGCGTTGCGGGAGGAGTTTCCGGGGGCGGTTGTTTGATGATGGCCTGTTGTTTTTTTATTGTTTGTGAGGGCCTCATCGCGGGCAAGCCCGCTCCCACAGGGGCAGGCGTTGTACATTCCCTGTGGGAGCTGGCTTGCCAGCGATGAGGCCATCCTATTCACCTCAAACCATGGCCTTCAACCGCCAAAGCCCGACAATCAGCAACACCAGCGCCGCCACCGCCGTCACCGTGCGTACATGGTTCCAGCGCGTCCAGGTCACCACATAGTCTCCCCAGAACCCCGCCGCCTCTGAGCTCGAGGCATCGAGCTTGGCCAGCGCATTGTTGCGCGGCACATTGAAGGCCATGGTCACCACCACATTACCGACCAGGTAAAGCAAGCCCGCGGCCAACAGGAAGTAACTTCCAGGATTCTGCAAACTTATCAGGGCATAAATGACCAGAATCCCGCAAGCCGCCGCCGTGCTGAGAAATATCGCGAGAAACATGGGGTTGAGCACCGTCACATTGATCGCCTGCATGGCCGCAATGCCACTGGGTGCAGGGATCTGCGCCAGGGCCTTCATCACGAAATTGGAGAAGGCGTAGAACAATCCGGCCATGAGGCCGCAGCCCAGGGCTGCGAAGAGGGTCACCAGGTACAGCAATAAGTCGAGAAAGGACATGGGCTTGGCCTTCGCGTGATGGGGGCAATGGATTGACGAGGCACAAACTGCTCGACTCCTTGCGCCCATCCACCAAGCATAGCTAGTCGATGTACGGCGGTGGATTCATCGCTGGCAAGTCGAGTCGTCGCACCGCAGCTCCCACAGAGTAAATGCAAATCCAGGGATCGCCGCCGTACCTGTGGGAGCGGGCTTGCCCGCGATTGACCGCAAAGCGGTCAGCGTTTACCCATGGAGCGGCGGGTACCGTTCGGCGCGCGGCCCGGGGTCTTGTCGTGATTGGATTTGCCGGCACCGGGGTAGCGTGGCTGATTCTGCTTCAAGGCTTCGGCAAAGGCAGCCGGCTTGAACGGGAAGCTGAACGCGGGAATGCCGGGCTGGCTGTCACCGCTGCTTTCTTCAGAGGTAGGTTCGACAGGCGGCTGGTGATCGACAGACATGAAACGCTCCGGGAAGTACAAGGTAGTCGGCGCACACAATAGGGGCGCCCAAGGCGCGGCAGTATACCTGTACAACAACCGGGCGGCTCTGGTGGCGTGCAGATGCAGGCGCAATCCTGACTGATGGCAAGTAGAATCGCGCTATAGAACGCGATTTCGAGGTTGCAGCGGTGGATTTACAGCAAGGCTTCCTGTTGACCCGGCATTGGCGCGATACGCCTGCCGGCACGGAAGTCGAATTCTGGTTGGCAACCGATGACGGCCCCCGGCATATCCGCCTTCCATACCAGAGTTCGGTGGCCTTTGTGCCTGCCGGGCTACGCGCCCAGGTCGAAGCACTGGTGCACGGCGAGCGTGACGTCGAACTGCGCCCGCTGGATTTGTGCGATTTCCAGCATCGGCCCGTGCTTGGCCTGTATTGCCGGCAGCACCGGCAGTTGATGCACATCGAGACCCTGCTGCGAAATGCCGGCATCGATGTCTTCGAAGCCGATATCCGCCCGCCGGAACGCTACTTGATGGAGCGCTTCATTACCGCGCCCGTGGCCTTCAGTGGCACGCCAAATGCGGACGGCCCGCTGCTCGACGCGCAAATGAAGCCGGCACCGGACTACCGTCCCCGGCTGAAACTGGTTTCCCTGGACATCGAGACCAACGCCCACGGTGACCTGTACTCCATTGCGCTCGAAGGTTGCGGTCAACGCCAGGTCTACATGCTGGGGCCGGCAAACGGCACGGACGCCGAAGTCGATTTTCAGCTCGATTACTGCGACAGCCGTGGGCAATTGCTGGAAAGACTCAACGATTGGCTCGCCCGGCATGACCCCGATGCGATCATCGGCTGGAATCTGGTGCAGTTCGACTTGCGCGTATTGCGCGAACACGCCCAGCGCCTGAAAGTCCCGCTGCGCCTCGGTCGTGGTGGCGATGTGATGGGCTGGCGCGAACATGGTGCGCGCAACAACCACTACTTCGCCGCGGCTGCCGGGCGGCTGATCATCGACGGGATCGAGGCACTGCGCTCGGCGACCTGGAGCTTTCCCTCGTTCAGCCTGGAAAACGTCGCGCAAACCTTGCTGGGCGAGGGCAAGTCAATCGATAACCCGTACCAGCGCATGGACGAAATCGACCGCATGTTCGCCGAGGACAAGCCCGCCCTGGCGCGCTACAACCTCAAGGATTGCGAGCTGGTGACGCGGATCTTCGCCAGGACCGAACTGCTGACCTTCCTGCTCGAGCGCGCTACCGTCACCGGCTTGCCCGCCGATCGCAGTGGTGGCTCGGTCGCGGCGTTCACGCACCTGTACATGCCACTGATGCATCGCCAGGGTTTCGTGGCTCCGAACCTGGGCGACAAGCCACCCCAGGCCAGCCCTGGCGGCTTCGTGATGGATTCTCGGCCCGGGTTGTATGAGTCGGTGCTGGTGCTCGACTACAAGAGCCTGTACCCGTCGATCATCCGCACATTCCTGATCGATCCGGTAGGACTGATCGAAGGGCTGCGCCATCCTGACGACGCCGAGTCGGTACCGGGTTTTCGCGGGGCGCGTTTCTCCCGCACGCGCCACTGTTTGCCGGCCATTGTCGAGCGTGTCTGGCAGGGCAGGGAGGCGGCCAAGCGTGAACACAACCCGCCACTCTCCCAGGCGCTGAAGATCATCATGAATGCGTTCTACGGCGTGCTGGGCTCCAGCGGTTGCCGCTTCTTCGACACGCGCCTGGCCTCGTCCATTACCCTGCGTGGCCACGAGATCATGCGCAGGACCCGCCAGTTGATCGAAGCCCAGGGGTTTGCCGTGATCTACGGCGACACCGACTCCACCTTCGTCTGGCTCAAGGGCGCGCACGACGAAGAAGAGGCGACGCGCATCGGCCGTGCGCTGGTGCAGCACGTGAACCAGTGGTGGCGTGACCACCTGCAACGGGAGTTCGGCCTGAAAAGTGCGCTGGAGCTGCAGTTCGAAACCCACTTCCGGCGTTTTCTGATGCCGACCATCCGCGGCGCCGAAGAGGGCAGCAAGAAGCGCTACGCCGGGCTGGTCAGGCGGGCCGATGGCAGCGAGGAGATGGTCTACAAGGGCCTGGAAACCGTGCGCACCGACTGGTCGCCCCTGGCCCGGCAGTTCCAGCAGGAGCTGTACCTGCGCATCTTCCATCGCCAGCCTTACCAGGATTATGTGCGCGATTACGTGCGCCGGACCCTGGCCGGTGAACTCGATGAGCTGTTGATCTACCGCAAGCGCCTGCGCCGGCAACTGGGCGACTACTTGCGCAACGTACCGCCCCATGTGCGCGCGGCGCGCATTGCCGACCAGTACAACGACCAGCAGGGGCGCCCGCGCCAGTACCAGAATGGTGGGTGGATCAGTTATGTGATCACCGTCGCCGGGCCCGAGCCGCTGGAGACCCGTAGTGCGCCGATCGACTATGACCACTACGTGACGCGTCAGCTGCAGCCGGTGGCCGATGCCATCCTGCCGTTTGTGCAGGATGATTTCAGTACGTTGATCGGTGGGCAGTTGGGGTTGTTCTAAACCCTACGCCCTCGTTCCCACGCAGAGCGTGGGAACGAGGGCTCAAACCAACAGGCGCAAGGTCTCGAACAGCTGTCGGTCTTCCTTTTTCGCCGAACGGGCATGGCGTTTGATGACCTCCAGCAGGCACTCGGTAAAACACACCGCCGCATTGCTGAGCGCGCCATTGCGACGTGTGACGATGCTCAGCTGCCGGGGTTCGAACTGTTCGGCCAGACGCAGGCACGCCAGGCGCCCGAGAAAGGGCGGGGCGGTACCGAGGATGGCGGGTCCCCAGGTACACATGTCGGCCCGCTCGACCAACATCTGCAACATCGCCAATGAATGGGCGCGCACGATGCGTTCTTCATCGATCTGAGCACCGTGCTTCCAGAACAGCTCCTGCATGAGCGCAGCGTGCCCGTCCGGGGCATAGTTCAAGGTCCATGGCTGGTCGAGCAGATCATGGATCGAACGCACGCCCTGGCGTGGATGGCCCTGGCGCACCAGCACCGAGGTCTGGTAGTCGAGCAGGGGTTGGCAGGCAAACTCCTGGGTCGCTTGCGACAGGTGCAGCTGACCGATGGCGAAATCCATGCTGCCATCCCGCAGCAGCGGTTGGGCCACTGCCATCAGGCTCTCGAACAACTCCAGCTTGACCTCCGGCATCCGCGCCCGAAACGCCAGGACCACATCGGGCAGGAAGGTCAGGGCGACCCAGGGCGTGATCCCGACGCACAGCCGCCCCTTGGCCTGGCCACGCAAGTGGTCGAGTTCGGTCTGTGCATGCTCCAGCTGCTTGAGCACCAGCCTGGCGTGGGTCAGCAGCACCTTGCCATATTCGGTGAAGTTCAGGCCGCTGGGGGTGCGGATGAACAGCGGCAACTGTTGCGCGGTTTCCAGCTCGCGCAGGGCACGGGTGACCGCTGCCTGGGAGATGCCCAGGGAGCGCGCGGCGGCGCGGATGCTGCCGCTCTCGGCGCTGGCGATCAATGCTTGCAGTTGATGCAACTTCATCAGCTTACCCACCCGACAACGAATGGTTGTCATCATAACCAAACTGCGCCTCCCCAGCATGTCGACGCTTGCCTAAGATCGAACCCGTCAGCGCCCTGGATTCGCTGAACCTGTCGAGGAGTACAACCATGAATGCCGGCAACGTCCTGCCCGGGATCGCAGCGCTGGAGGATGAAATGATCGTCCTGCGCCGACGCATCCACGCCCATCCCGAGTTGGGTTTTGAAGAGTTCAACACCAGCGAACTGGTGGCCGCTTGCCTGGCCGAGTGGGGGTTCCAGGTCAGCACCGGGGTGGGCAGGACCGGTGTGGTCGCCACCCTGAAAAACGGCGAGGGACGTTCGCTCGGGCTGCGCGCGGACATGGATGCGTTGCCTATCCAGGAAACCACCGGCTTGCCCTACGCCAGCCGCATCGATGGTGTGATGCATGCCTGCGGCCACGACGGTCATACGGCCACCCTGCTGGCGGCAGGCAAGTACCTGGCGCAATCGCGTGGGTTCAAGGGCACGCTTCACCTGATTTTCCAGCCGGCCGAAGAAGGGCTGGGTGGCGCCAGGAAGATGCTCGAAGATGGCCTGTTCGAACGCTTCCCCTGCGACGCGATTTTTGCCATGCACAATGTACCGGGGCATCCCGCCGGGCATCTGGGTTTCTACAGCGGACCCTTCATGGCATCTGCCGACAGCGTGACCATCACGGTCATCGGCACTGGCGGCCATGGCGCGGTGCCGCACAAGGCCATCGACCCGGTGGTGGTGTGTTCGTCCATCGTGATGGCGCTGCAAAGCATCGTCTCGCGCAACGTCGATCCCCAGGAAATGGCCATCATCACGGTGGGTTCCATTCACGCCGGCGTCGCCTCGAATGTCATCCCCGCGTCCGCCGAGATGCGCTTGAGCGTGCGCGCCCTGACCCCTGAGGTGCGTCGAGTGCTCGAGTCGAGGATTACCGAACTGGCACAGGGACAAGCCGCCAGCTTCGGCGCACAGGTGCAGGTCGATTATCAGCATTGCCATCCGGTGCTGATCAACCACCCGGAACCAACCGCCTTTGCCCGCGAGGTCGCCCGCGACTGGCTCGGCGAGGGGCAGTTGATCGACAACTTGCGGCCGTTCACGGCCAGCGAGGACTTTGCCTTCATGTTGGCGCAATGCCCTGGTAGCTACCTGGTGATCGGCAACGGTCAGGGCGACAGCAGTTGTTTGCTGCACAACCCCGGATATGACTTCAACGATGCGTGCCTGTCGGTGGGTGCGAGTTACTGGGTCAAATTGGTCGAACGCTTTCTGAGCCCTGCGGGCCACTAGAGGACAACAACAATGAACAAGATGATTGCGGCTGTTTCACTGGCATTTTTGACGGCGTCGACCCTGGCCGGGGCGGCCGACTGGTCTGGCAAGGAACTGAAGCTGGGCGTCGATCCGACCTATCCACCGCTGGAATACAAAAACCAGGACGGCCAACTGGCCGGTTTCGGCATCGACATCGCCGAAGCGCTCTGCCAGGAACTCAAGGCCCGTTGCATCTGGGTGGAAAGCAGCTGGGACGGGATGATTCCCGGGCTGCTGGCGCGCAAGTTCGATGCCATTGCCTCGTCGATGACCATCACGCCCAAGCGCATGGAAAAGATTGCCTTCACCGACAGGATTTCCAATGCACCGACGCGCCTGGTGGCCAGGCGCGGTTCGGGCTTGCTGCCCAGCGTCGAATCACTCCAGGGCAAACGCGTAGGCGTGGAGCAGGGCTCGACCCAGGAAGCCTATGCAAAAGCCGTCTGGGGTTCGAAGGGGGTCGAAATCCTGTCCTATCAGAACCAGGACCAGGTCTATGCCGACCTGGTGGTCGGGCGGCTGGACGCATCATTGCAGGGGGCGATTCAAGCCAGTCACGGGTTTCTGGATAAAGCCCAGGGCAAGGACTTCGAATTCGCCGGCGACACCATGAATGAGCCGACTTTCTTCGGTGTGGGCGATGGCATCGGCGTGCGCAAGGACGACGTGGCCTTGCGTGAAGATTTGAACAAGGCTCTGGCGACCATTCTTGCCAACGGCACGTATGCGCGGATCAACCAGAAGTATTTTGATTTTGATGTTTATGGGGTGAAGTAGTAAGCAGGTACGGCCTCATCGCTGGCAAGCCAGCTCCCACAGGGTTCAGGTGTGTACACAAGATGTATGCCTGGCCGATAACTTGTGGGAGCGGGCTTGCCCGCGATCGACCGCGAAGCGGTCGC
>NZ_VXCP01000046.1 GCF_011355085.1 Pseudomonas akapageensis
TCTCTGTCAAGCGTTTATTTTGAAGTTTTTCAGAGAATCTCTAACAACTTCAAACACTTGACTCGCTTCGATCACTCGTCAGCGGGAGGCGAATTCTACAGCGTTTGGAACCGCTGTCAACCACCTTTTCCACCGCTTTCGATCAGCAGATCGAAGCTGCTTCTTCGCTACCTACTTCGGTTAACTCTTTGATTCTCAAGGAGTTTTCCGTTTCGTCTGCGCCGGAAGTGGGGCGAATTATAGAGAGATATAATTCGCCGTCAAGCACTGATTACAAGCTTATTCAGATATCAGCGTAATACGTGCAAATGCCTTCTTCCCGGCCTGGACGACATGGGTTGCGCCCATAGCGAAGACAAAGCCGCGATCAACCACTTCACCATCCACACGCACGCCGCCGGCATTGAGCAGATCACGCGCGCCGGCCGAGTTCTTCACCAGGCCCGCCTTATTAAGGACAGCAGCAATCGGCATGTCTTCAGCGACAGCCACCTCAACTTCCGGCAGGTCTTCCGGCAGCTCCCCATCCTTCATGCGGTTACCCGCAGCACGATGAGCGTTCGCCGCAGCCTCTTCACCATGGAAGCGCGCAACGATCTCTTCGGCCAGCTTGATCTTGATGTCACGCGGGTTGGCACCCGCTTCGCAATCAGCCTTGAAGCCGTCGATTTCCTCCATGGAACGGAAGCTCAACAACTCGAAGTAGCGCCACATCAGCTCATCAGGGATCGATACCAGCTTGCTGTACATCACACCCGGCGCTTCCTGGATACCGACGTAGTTACCCAGGGACTTGGACATCTTCTTGACGCCATCCAGACCCTCGAGCAGTGGCATGGTCAGAATGCATTGAGCCTCCTGGCCATAGGCACGCTGAAGCTCGCGCCCCATCAGCAGGTTGAACTTCTGGTCGGTACCACCGAGCTCGACATCGGCACGCAGCGCCACCGAGTCGTAACCCTGAACCAGGGGATAGAGGAACTCATGGATCGCGATCGGCTGATTGCTGGTGTAGCGCTTGTCGAAGTCATCACGCTCAAGCATGCGCGCCACGGTGTACTGCGATGCCAGGCGAATGAAGTCGGCAGGGCTCAGCGCGTCCATCCAGGTGGAGTTGAACGCCACCTCGGTTTTAGCCGGATCGAGGATCTTGAACACCTGAGCCTTGTACGTCTCGGCATTTTCCAGGACCTGCTCGCGGGTCAGCGGCGGGCGCGTCGCGCTCTTGCCGCTCGGATCACCGATCAAACCGGTGAAATCACCAATAAGGAAGATGACGTGATGCCCCAGCTCCTGGAACTGACGCAACTTGTTAATAAGCACCGTGTGACCCAGATGCAGATCAGGGGCCGTAGGGTCGAAGCCGGCCTTAATACGCAGCGGTTGGCCACGCTTCAGCTTCTCGACCAATTCGGATTCGACCAATACCTCTTCCGCACCACGTTTGATCAGCGCTAGCTGCTCTTCAACCGACTTCATAACAGACCCGCAAGGCTCAGATTCAAAGGGCCCCAACCATACAAGATCAGCCACCAATTACAAGTTTTTGCCCTGCATGTGACCTCAATCCCGACTGATGACGTCTGCGGACTTGCTTCGAAGGGGATTTGGTTATATTTTATACAGTTATTTCATCTTCATCATGTCAATTCATCTATTCCATTTCATTTTTTTCAAAGTCAAAGCATCTATGACCAACGAACCGCCTAAAGCGCCCCCGCTTTATCCGAAGAGCCATCTGTTGGCCGCGAGCGGCATTGCCGCCCTCCTGAGCCTTGCATTGCTGGTATTTCCGTCCAGCGAAGTAGAGGCCAAGAAAACTACCCTGAACCTTGAGCTCGAGACACCTGCCGAGCTGCTGAAGCAGGAACAAGAGAGTGCGCCTGCCGTCGCGGCCACCGAGGAAGCCGAGCCCTCCCCCTTCGCGCAAATCGACAATGGCGCCGAGGACACTCAGGACACTGCCAAGGCCGAGCCCCTACCGGCCCCAGTAGCCGCCGAGCCTGCGAAAGTTGCCGCCGAGCCGGCCAAAAAAGAACCAGCCCACCGGGAAGTTACCGTTGCCCGGGGCGATACCCTGTCGACCCTGCTTCAGAAAGCCGGCCTGCCCGCGGCAACCGTCCAGGAAGTATTGTCCAGCAGCAAGCAGGCCAAACAGTTCAGCCAACTCAAGCACGGCCAGGTACTGGAGATCGAAGTTGCTGAAAACGGCCAGCTGGCCAGCCTTCACAGCAAGGTCAGCGACCTGGAAACCATTCGCCTGACCCGCAACGCCAAAGGCTTTGCCTTCAACCGCGAAGTCAGCAAGCCCGTGATGCGCTCGGCCTATGTTCACGGCGTGATCAAAAGCTCGCTGTCGCTCTCGGCCCAGCGCGCCGGCCTGTCGCATGCCCAAACCATGGACATGACCAAAATCTTCGGTTACGACATCGACTTTGCCCAGGACATCCGCCAGGGCGACGAATTCGATGTGATCTACGAACAGAAAGTGCTCAACGGCAAGGTCGTCGGGACAGGCAGTATCCTTTCCGCTCGCTTCACCAACCGCGGCAAGAGCTATACCGCGGTGCGCTACACCAACAAGCAAGGCAACAGCAGCTACTACACCGCCGACGGCAACAGTATGCGCAAGGCGTTCATCCGTACTCCGGTGGACTTCGCCCGCATCAGCTCGCGCTTTTCCATGGGCCGCAAGCACCCGATCCTGAACAAGATCCGCGCGCACAAGGGCGTGGACTACGCCGCGCCACGGGGCACACCGATCAAGGCTGCCGGTGATGGCAAGGTATTGCTCGCCGGGCGTCGCGGTGGTTACGGCAACACCGTGATCATCCAGCACGGCAACACCTACCAGACCCTTTACGGCCACATGCAAGGCTTCGCCAAAGGTGTCAAGACAGGCGGCACCGTCAAGCAGGGTCAGGTCATCGGCTATATCGGCACCACTGGCTTGTCGACCGGCCCGCACCTGCACTATGAATTCCAGGTCAATGGCGTGCACGTCGATCCACTGGGCCAGAAACTGCCCATGGCCGACCCTATCGCCAAGAATGAGCGGCAGCGCTTCCTGCAGCAGAGTCAACCGCTGATGGCCCGCATGGAGCAAGAAAAGGCCACCATGCTCGCATCGAGCAAGCGTTAAGCCATGTCGCTCTATATCGGCGTAATGTCCGGGACCAGCCTCGACGGCCTGGACATTGCCCTGATCGAACAAGGGCAGCCGCTTGAACTGCTCGCCACGCTCTACATCCCGATGCCGGATGACCTGCGCAACGAGTTGCTTGGCCTGTGCGCCAGTGGTCCGGATGAAATTGCCCGGGCCGCCCTGGCCGAGCAGCGTTGGGCCCGATTGGCAGCACACGGCATCAACCAGCTGCTCGAGCAGGAGCAGATCAGCTCATCGGCGATCCGCGCCATTGGCAGCCACGGCCAGACCATCCGCCACGAACCTGCACGCGGCTTTACGGTACAGATCGGCAACCCGGCACTGCTCGCCGAGTTGACCGGCATTACGGTCGTCAGTGACTTCCGCCGCCGCGATGTGGCCGCTGGAGGCCAGGGTGCACCGCTGGTCCCGGCCTTTCACGAGGCACTCTTCGAAACCCAGGGCGAACGCCTGGCGGTGTTGAACGTCGGCGGCTTCAGCAACCTGAGCCTGATCGAGACTGGAAAACCCGTCAGCGGCTTCGACTGCGGCCCCGGCAATGTCCTGCTGGACGCCTGGATCAACGCCAACCAGGGTCAAAGCTTCGACCGTGACGGCGCCTGGGCAGCCAGCGGTACAATTGTCCCTGCACTGTTGCAGGACCTGCTCAGCGATCCATTCTTTGCCGGCACCGGCCCCAAGAGTACGGGACGCGAAGTCTTCAATCTGCCCTGGCTGCAGCAGCATCTGGCGCGTTTACCTGCCTGCGCCGCACAAGACGTTCAGGCAACGCTACTCGAACTGACCGCCCTCACCATCGTCGACTCTTTGCGTGCAGCCCAGCACGAGACGCAAGCGCTATTGGTCTGCGGTGGTGGCGCCCATAACTCGGCGCTGATGCAACGCCTGGCCGGCCTGCTGCCCAATACTCGCGTCAGCAGCACTGCCGCATGCGGCATCGACCCTGACTGGGTCGAAGCCATGGCCTTTGCCTGGCTTGCGCATTGCTGCCTTGAAGGTATCGCAGCCAACCGCCCCAGCGTTACTGGCGCACGCGGCCTGAGAGTTCTGGGCGCGATCTACCCGGCCTGAACCCCAGAATGCAAAACGCCGCGCATGGGCGCGGCGTTGGCATGAAGCAGCGAGTCATCAGATCGAGAATGACGATCCGCAACCGCAAGTCGTGGTGGCATTCGGATTGTTGATCACGAAGCGCGAGCCTTCCAACCCTTCCTGATAGTCCACCTCAGCCCCTGCCAGATACTGGAAGCTCATGGGATCGACCACCAAGGACACGCCCTCGCGCTCGACGATGGTATCGTCATCGGCCACGTCCTCATCGAACGTGAAGCCATACTGAAAACCCGAACATCCGCCGCCTGTCACGAATACTCGCAACTTCAGACGATCATTCCCCTCTTCATCGACCAGGCTCTTCACCTTGTGCGCTGCACCCTGCGTGAATTGCAAAGCCGTGGGGGTGAAGGATTCGACGCTCATGCTGACTATCTCCCGGCGCTATGCCGCCATAATGCGTGATGACGCGCATTATCCGCTTGTCCTAGAAAATTGGTCAACAATTGAAGCCACTGAAGGCTGCAAGTGACGAGCGGCAAGCCTCAAACTCCAGACTTGCCGCTCAAGACAGCTTTAAGGCATCAAGCCCGCATGAGAAAGCCCCATGCGCTCATCCAGCCCGAAGAGGATGTTGAGGTTCTGCACGGCCTGCCCTGAGGCGCCCTTGACCAGGTTGTCGATCACCGACAGGACCACCACCAGATCACCACCCTGAGGGCGGTGAACCGCAATGCGGCAGACGTTGGCACCCCGTACGCTGCGAGTTTCCGGATGGCTACCGGCAGGCATGACATCCACGAACGGCTCATCGGCATAACGCTTCTCGAACAACGCCTGCAGGTCCACCGACTTGTCCACGACCGTCGCGTACAGGGTCGAATGGATACCGCGGATCATCGGCGTCAGGTGTGGCACGAATGTCAGACCGACATCGCCACCGGCAGCGCGACGCAGGCCCTGGGTAATTTCCGGCAGGTGCCGATGCCCATTGACCGCGTAAGCCTTCATGCTTTCGCCGGCCTCACAGAACAGCGAACCTACGCTGGCACCGCGGCCTGCGCCGCTGACGCCCGACTTGCAGTCGGCAATCAGACGGGAATTGTCGGCCAGGCCAGCTTCGAGCAGCGGCAGGAAACCCAGCTGAGTGGCAGTAGGATAGCAACCGGGCACAGCGATCAGGCGAGCCTGGCGGATCTGTTCGCGATTGACTTCCGGCAAGCCGTAGACCGCATCTTTGAGCAGTTCCGGTGCGCCATGAGGCTGGCCGTACCATTTGGCCCACAGATCGGCATCCTGCAGACGGAAGTCCGCCGACAGATCGATGACCTTGGTGCCAGCAGCCAGCAGCTCGCCGGCCAGAGAATGGGCAACACCGTGGGGCGTGGCGAAAAACACCACGTCACAGGCGGCCAGGGTCTTGGTGTCCGGCACACTGAACGCCAGGCCGTCGTAGTGCCCTCGCAGGTTCGGATACATGTCTGCGACCGGCAACCCCGCTTCGGAACGCGAAGTGATTGCCACCACTTGCGCCTGCGGATGTTGTGCCAACAGACGCAGCAGCTCGACTCCGGTGTAACCCGTGCCGCCGACGATACCGACCTTGACCATAACCTGCCCCTTTCAACGAACCGACTGGAAAACCAACGATAATATGGGCCTGAAGCACTCTGAACAACCGTTGAGATGACGTGCGGGCATCGAAGCCTCTACTATCTGGCCACCGTGAACCTTGGGGAATAACCAAAATATGCTTTTTCTGTGGCTCAAAGCCTTCCATATCATCAGCATCGTCTGCTGGTTTGCCGGGCTGTTTTACCTTCCGCGCCTGTTCGTCTACCACGCCATGAGCGAAGACACGATCAGCCGTGAACGCTTCGTGACCATGGAGCGCAAGCTGTACCGCGGGATCATGGGGCCAGCGATGATCGCCACCTTCGTTTTCGGCATCTGGCTGCTCAGCCTCAATCCGAGCGGTTACTTCAGCCAGGGCTGGATGCATGCCAAGCTGACGCTGATTGTCCTGCTGACCGGCTACCATCACATGTGCGGCGCACAGCTCAAACGCTTCGCCCGTGGCGAAAACACCCGCAGTCATGTTTTCTATCGCTGGTTCAACGAAGTGCCGGTAGTGTTTTTGATAGCTATCGTAATTCTGGTCGTAGTGAAGCCGTTCTGATGTAGACCAATCACCCACGAGCGAGACCGAGCCCATGTCCCTGCCCGCCCAGCTTGAAAAGCATTTGCGTTTGCCTATCGTGGCAGCACCGATGTTTTTGATTTCCAACCCGCAACTGGTCCTGGCCTGTTGCCGAAATGGCGTGGTGGGCAGCTTCCCGGCACTCAACCAACGCGAAAGCAGTGGTTTCAAGGCCTGGCTGGAAGAAATAGAAACGGGGCTGGCAAAGCTCGAAAAACCGGCCCCCTATGCGGTGAACCTGATCGTGCACCACAGCAACCCGCGCCTGCAGGCCGATCTGGCGATCTGCATCGAGCACAAGGTGCCGATCGTCATCACCAGCCTCGGAGCAGTCAAGGAACTGGTCGATGCGGTGCATGGCTACGGCGGCCTGGTGTTTCATGATGTCACCACACGTCGACACGCCGAAAAAGCTGCAGAAGCCGGCGTCGATGGGCTGATCGCCGTAGCCGCCGGCGCCGGGGGGCATGCCGGGACCTGGAGCCCCTTTGCCCTGATTGCCGAGATCCGGCAATTCTTCGACAAGACCCTGTTGCTGGCCGGCTGCCTGAACAAGGGCCATGAAATTCTCGCCGCACAATTGCTTGGGGCGGACCTTGCTTATCTGGGCACACGCTTTATCGCCAGTCGCGAGAGCCTGGCTCCAGACGCTTACAAACAAATGTTGCTCGAAGCCAAGGCCGTCGACATCGTGCATACCGCCGCCGTTTCCGGCGTTCCGGCCAGCTTCATGCGCCAGAGCCTGGAAGCTGCCGGCTTCGATCTCGCGGCCTTGCAGGGGAAAGGCGAGATGAACTTCGGCGCCAAGCTCAAGCCCATCAGCGACGAAGCCAAGGCCTGGAAAACTGTCTGGTCCGCGGGCCAGGGCGTTGGCGCCATCGACGACTTGCCGTCGGTTGACGAGCTGATCGCTCGTCTGGATAACGAATATCGCCAGGCACAGAAGGCAAGTTTGGCCCTGACCGGGCAATGGTCACGCTGAAGTCGTTCAAGCGACAAGGATGCTCGACATGACAGAAGCCCGCTTCAACATCGTTTTTGATGGCAGCCTTTTGCCGGGCACCGACCTGATGATGGCCAAGAATAATCTGGCCGCCCTGTTCAACCGCGATCTGGCCAGCATCGAAAAGCTTTTCAGCGGCCGCGAGGTCATCCTCAAGCGCAACTTGCCTGTCGCCGACGCCCAACGCTACCTCAATGCCTTGCACAAGGCCGGCGTCGAGGCCCGTCTCGAGCAGGAACCCGGGACCGAGGAACACATCGCTCAGCCTGCCCCGACTGGGTCGACGAACGCGCCGGATGTATCGCCCCCCTCACCCTACGCACCGCCGCAGGCACCAGTCGATCAGACATCGGCCGAGTACGGCGAGCTCAGCGTGCTTTCGATCGAGGGCCGGATCGGGCGATTGCGCTACCTGGCCTGGACGCTAGTCCTGTTGTTGACAGTCGTCGCAGCCATGGGGGTGTTCAGCCTGCTGTTTTATCAGTCACCGATGTTCTCCGGCCTGATGATGGCGATCGCCGTATTGTGTTTCCTGACCATCAACATTCAAATCAGTGTGCAGCGCCTGCACGATCTGGGCTGGTCCGGTTGGCTCTGGTTGCTGAACCTGGTGCCTCTGGTCAGCGCCGTGTTCACCCTGATGCTGTTGGTGCTGCCGGGAAATCCCGGGCCCAACCAGTACGGCCCACCCCCGCCGCCCAATAGCGTCGCGGTAAGAATCCTGGCCTGGATGTGGGTGGTGGTGTTCGCAGGGGGTATCGCCATGGGCTGGCTGGGCGGGGTGGTGACGCTGTTCACTCAATACACCCACACGATCAGCTTGTAACTGAAGCAGCGAATCCCTGTGCCGGACTGTAGACTAGCAGCATGAATAATCACGCCTTGCCCCCTGCACCACTCATGCTGCAGAGCGCTGGCGTGCGTTTGGAGAATTGCATGACCCGTTACGCCATGATCACCGGCGCCTCCAGTGGCATCGGCCTGGCAATGGCCGAAGCCCTTGCCCGCAAGGGGCGCAGCCTTATCCTGGTGGCCCGGCAACGCGATCTGCTGGAAAGCATCGCCATTGAACTGACTCAGCGTTTCGGCGTGGAGGTGTTGTTTCGTGCCTGCGACCTGGGTGAACCCTTGCGTCTTTCCGGTTTTCTGCTGGAACTCGAAGAAGGCGAACGGCAGATCGACTTGCTGGTCAATTGCGCCGCCATTCGCTCCTACGGCCCTTTTCTCGCCCAGGACTGGGGCCATGAGCAGGACCTGATCGAATTGAACATCCTGGCGCTCACGCGTCTGTGCCATGCCCTCGGCAATGCGATGGCTGTTCAGGGTGGTGGGCAGATACTCAATGTTGCGTCGATCGCCGCGTTCCAACCCGGCCCCTGGATGACCAGTTACGCCGCGAGCAAAGCCTATGTGCTGCATTTTTCCGAAGGCTTGCGTGAAGAGCTGAAAAGAACCGGGGTCAAGGTTTCAGTACTCTGCCCGGGCCCGACCCGTTCAGCGCAACGCGTCATCCCGAGGCTTGCGAACAGCGAACGTTGCTTGAGTCCTGAAGAGGTTGCGCTTTACACCGTCCGCGCCCTGGAGAAAAACCGTGCAGTGATCATCCCCGGTCGCCGCAATCGCTGGCTGGCCTTCAGCCCACGCCTGGGGACGCGCTGGCTGGTGCGAAAAATAGCGGGCGCCATCAATCACGCCTATTGCCCGCGCTAAGGGCTGGGCGAAGAGCGGTCTGCTGAGTAAACTCAGGCCCGACTACCACCATGGAGTAACAGCTGTGGAAACTCTGTTCACCAAGATCATCAACAGAGAAATACCCGCGAAGATCATTTACGAGGATGACCAGATCCTGGCCTTCCACGATATCGCCCCACAGGCACCGGTACATTTTCTGGTCATCCCGAAAAAGCCGATCCGCACCCTCAACGACCTGACCGAGGAAGACAAGGGCCTGGCCGGGCATATGCTGTTCAGCGCTCAACGCCTGGCGAAAGAACTGGGCTGCGAGGACGGTTTTCGCGTCGTGATGAACTGCAACGAAAAGGGTGGCCAGACGGTCTACCACATCCACATGCACGTGCTTGGCCAGCGTCAGATGCACTGGCCGCCGGGCTGATACACCAGCCTACGGTCAATTCACAGCACATCAGTAAGGCTCTATTACGCTGGTGTGCTGATCCACCGCAAGCCCTGCCGGGCCGTTTGAGTTAAACTGGCCAGCGTGAATTCTTGCGGAGGTGCCCATGGCTACCGAACGTCACTACTCGCCGATCGACCGCTTGTTGCTACAGGCCGACTCGGCCATGCGCACCTTGCTGCCTTTCAGCGGCCACCCATCTCGCCCGTCGCCGGCTATCGTCCAACCCGATTCGTCCCTGAACGAAGATGACAGCCGTCATGTCGCCGGCCTGATGCGCATCAACCACACCGGCGAGGTCTGTGCCCAGGCGCTCTACCAGGGACAAGCCCTGACTGCCAAGCTGCCACAGGTTCGCAAGGCCATGGAACACGCCGCCGAAGAAGAGATCGATCACCTGGCCTGGTGCGAACAGCGTATCCGCCAGCTGGGCAGCCACACCAGCCTACTCAACCCACTGTTCTACGGGATGTCATTCGGGATCGGTGCCGTCGCCGGCCTGATCAGCGACAAGGTCAGTCTGGGCTTTGTCGCCGCCACCGAGCATCAGGTCTGCAAGCACCTGGATGAACACCTGGAACAGCTTCCGGCCGAGGACGAAAAGTCCCGGGCGATTCTCCAGCAGATGCGCGTCGACGAAGGCCAACACGCCGAATCCGCGCTGGAAGCCGGCGGCTTTCGCTTCCCCGCACCGATCAAGTTCGGCATGAGCCTGATGGCCAAGGTCATGACCAAGAGCACGTACCGCATTTAAATGCAGACATGAAAAAAGGGGCCGAGGCCCCTTTTTTCATGTGCATGGATCTCACGCAGGCATATTGCGCCCGTAAAAGATCTCGAGCATTTCATGCTTCACACGCTCGCTGACCTGAGCACGCTGTTCAGCGGACAGGTTGCTGGTGGCGTCGCCGAACAGGTAGTTGTCCAGTTCGAAGTCCTTGAGCAGCATCTTGGTGTGGAACAGGTTTTCCTGATACACGTTGACGTCGGTCATCTGATAGCCGTCGCGAGTGTCTTCGGAAAGGTAGTTCTGGATCGAGTTGATCTCGTGGTCGATGAAATGCTTCCTGCCTTCGACATCACGGGTGAAGCCGCGCACACGATAATCGACCGTCACGATATCCGAATCGAACTGGTGGATCAGGTAGTTGAGCGCTTTGAGCGGTGAGATTACCCCACAGGTCGACACATCGATGTCCACGCGGAAAGTCGCAATGCCATCCACCGGATGAATTTCCGGGTAGGTATGGACGGTGATGTGGCTCTTGTCGAGGTGAGCCAGGATTGTATCGGGCAACGGGCCCGGCGATTCTTCGATCTGGCTTTCGGTAGGCGTGACCGGTTGTTCCGAAATCAGAATGGTCACGCTGGCGCCCTGCGGATCGTAATCCTGACGTGCGATGTTCAGGATATTGGCACCAATGATATCGACAACATCCGTGAGGATCTGTGTCAGGCGCGCGGCGTCGTACTCCTGGTTGATGTACTCGACGTAGGCCTGTTGGTCTTGCGGGGTTTCCGCATAGCAGATGTCATAGATGTTGAAGCTCAAGGTCTTTGTCAGGTTATTGAACCCGTGGAGCTTGAGTTTGCTTTTCACCGTTAAAAACTCTCTATATGTGTGCGGCCCGGCCGCGTGATCAAGCATGCCCGTCAGATGCGGACGACGCATCTGCGTAGGACGGTTAACACCTCTTCGCGTTGGCGATTTTGGTTGTCTGGTCGGAGCGAGTCCGGATCAGGGCTCCAGCCCTGAAAAAGGGGCGCATTATGCAGACCAAAGCTTCGGTCTGCCAGAGTCTGCGCCGCTTTTATGATGGTTGAGTGTCGACTCAGCCCAGTTCCACGATTTCATAGTCGTGAGTGATATCGACGCCGGCCCGTCCCAGCATGATCGATGCCGAACAGTACTTCTCGGCAGACAGTTCGACCGCTCGCTTGACCTGCGCTTCCTTCAGGCCACGCCCCTTGACGACGAAGTGTAGATGGATCTTGGTGAACACCTTCGGATCTTCATCGGCGCGTTCGGCTTCCAGGAAAGCCTCGCAGCTTTCTACTGCCTGGCGTGATTTCTTCAGGATGCTGACAACATCGAAGTTGCTGCAGCCACCCAGGCCCAGCAGCAACATTTCCATGGGCCGTACGCCCAGGTTGCGCCCGCCGCTTTCCGGCGGGCCGTCCATTACCACGACATGGCCGCTACCCGACTCGCCGAGAAACATGGCTTCGCCAGCCCACTGGATACGTGCCTTCATCACCAGGACTCCACTGTAAAAAAGGCCGCCAGCTTAGCACAGGGCCTTATGCCATCCGTGCCTACCTGCACATGAGAAATCCGCCGATTGCACGTAAATTTCAAGATACAAAAGAATGTGTCTGATAAGCTGGCGCCAAATCACCGGCGCCACCCCTGAGTGGCCCCATAACAACAGCTGTCGCGCTTCGTTACTTTCTTCCCGGGACTCAACCATGGTTGTTACAGCCCTTACCCCAAAGATCAAGAATATTGAAAAGCTGCTGACCCACTGCCAACGGCGTCGCTACCCAGCCAAAAGCAACATCATCTGTGCTGGCGATCGTGCCGAGACACTGTCGTTCATCATCAAGGGCTCGGTCACTATCCTGATCGAAGACGATGACAACCGGGAAATGATCATTGCCTACCTCAATGCCGGTGATTTTTTCGGGGAACTGGGGTTGTTCGAAACACCGGGCAAGGAACAGGAGCGCAGTGCCTGGGTACGCGCGAAGACCGAATGCGAAGTTGCTGAAATCAGCTATGGAAAATTTCGTGAGCTGGCTGTACAGGATCCCGAGATCCTTTACGCACTGGGCAGCCAGATGGCCCAGCGCCTGCGCAACACCACTCGAAAAGTCGGCGACCTGGCCTTTTTCGACGTGACCGGCCGTGTAGCCCGCTGCCTGCTTGAGTTGTGCAAGCAACCCGATGCCATGACCCACCCGGATGGTATGCAGATCAAGGTGACTCGCCAGGAGATCGGGCGGATCGTCGGTTGCTCACGGGAGATGGTCGGCCGCGTCCTCAAGGATCTGGAAGAGCGCAGCCTGGTTCACGTAAAAGGCAAGACCATGGTGGTTTTCGGCACCCGTTAGGACTTGGCCAGAAGGTCATCGATCACATCTGTGTAGGCTCGCCCCAGGCGCTCGAGCCACGGCGCTTCGGGAACCACTTCGTGCAAGGCGATGTGGCTTTGCGCCAGGCAGCGTTGCTCCAGACCACAGCGCTCATTGAAACGGTTGACCGCCGCCACCATTGATTCGCGCTCGTTGTCCAACAGCAGGGCGCCGTGCACCAGAACCACCGGGCGCTTGCCGACCTGTCCCTGGCGCCAGCGCTGGGCGGTTCCGACCAACTTGCGACCATTGAGGTTGACGTTGTAGCGTCCATCGCAGAAGGCGCCTTCGATTTCACCCAACGAGGCAATGCCACCCCAGCCGGTCAATACTTCGCATAACGGATCGCAAAGGCGCTTGTAGGCGATTTCGATCCGGTCGCGATCACCCTCGCTACGAGGCGCAGCATAAATCAATGCGATATTGATTACCGCCGATGACTGCGGGACGGGCTCACCGCCGGTTTCCCGCAGCAACACCGGCCAACCGCTGTCGGCCAACTCGATACTGGCTGCCTTGAATCCCTCCAATTGGCTCATGCGCCGCGGCATAACCAGGGCCCGATCGGTCGGACGCCAAAAAAGCAGGCCGTAATCTCGTTCGCCCCTGCACACGGCAGCCAATAGATCCTGCTCGGCTTGCAGGCCGGCCTCAACAGTCAAGTCTGTTTGCTCAATCATCATCGCTACCTTCTGCCTGCAAAAAAGCCGGCATCGCCGGCTTTTTTCGTTTGGATCAAATCTGCGACGCTCACTCAGGGAAGAACAGGCGCTGCAATTCTTTCCCTGGATCTTCGGCACGCATGAATGCTTCGCCAACCAGGAAGGAATAGACCTCGCTGACTTCCATCAGCTCGACATCGGCGCGGTTGAGGATTCCGCTCTCGGTAATCACCAGGCGGTCATGCGGAATGCGCGGCAACAGGCCGAGGGTGGTTTCCAGGCTCACATCGAAAGTGTGCAGGTTACGGTTGTTGATGCCGACCAGCGGCGTGTTGAGAGTCTTGAGCGCACGCTCCAGCTCGTCACCGTCGTGAACTTCAACCAGCACATCGAGCCCGACGCTTTTGGCTACTGTCGCCAGCTCAGCCATTTTCACATCATCCAGGGCCGAAACGATCAACAGTACGCAGTCGGCACCGAGGGCGCGTGCTTCGACGATCTGATAGGGATCGATCATGAAGTCCTTGCGAATCACCGGCAGCTGGCACGCCGCACGGGCCTGCTGCAGATAGGCATCAGCGCCCTGGAAGAAATCGATGTCGGTCAGCACCGACAGGCAGGTCGCCCCGCCCTTTTCGTAGCTCCTGGCAATGTCCGCAGGCACGAAGTTTTCGCGGATCACGCCTTTGCTCGGCGAGGCTTTCTTGATTTCGGCGATGACTGCCGGCTGTTTCTTTTTGGCTTTCTCCAGCAGTGCCTTGGCAAAACCACGGGGTGCATCGGCCTCCTTGGCCAGTTTTTCCAACTCAGCCAGGCTTACACGAGCGCTGCGCTCAGCGACTTCCTCGACTTTGCGCGCCAGAATTTTTTCCAGAACCGTCGGCACACTCATCCTTCATTCTCCTGCTTGAATACCGCGGTAAAGGCGCCCAGCTCCTCGAGCTTTTCCCGGGCAAGGCCAGTGTGCAGCGCATCGTGCGCCAAGGCCACGCCTTCTCTGAGGGTCGAGGCGAGATCGGCGGCGTACAGGGCTGCACCCGCATTGAGTACGATCATCTCGGCAGCCTTTTGACCGTGGTCGGTCTTGCGCCGTCCAAGCGCGTCGCGAATCAGCTCCAGTGAAGCGGCCGGGCTTTCGACCACCAGGCCATAAAGGCTCTGGCTCTTCATGCCCAGATCTTCCGGCTGCACCAGATACTCGGTGATCTGACCGTCCTTGAGTTCAGCGACATAGGTCGGCGATGCCAGGCTGAATTCATCCAGGCCGTCCTGCGAATGCACGACCAACACATGTTTACTGCCCAGGCGCTGCAAGACCTCGGCCAAAGGACGGCAAAGGGCCTGATTGAACACGCCCACCACCTGGTGACGTACGCCAGCCGGATTCGTAAGCGGGCCAAGCATGTTGAACAGGGTGCGCAGGCCGAGATCGCGACGGGGACCGGCAGCGTGCTTCATTGCCCCATGATGGGTCTGGGCGAACATGAAACCGATGCCAACGTTGTCGATGCAACGAGCAACTTGTACCGGCGTCAGGTTCAGATAGATACCGGCCGCTTCGAGCAGGTCGGCGCTACCGCTCTTGCCGGATACCGCACGATTGCCATGCTTGGCCACGGTGCAACCGGCTGCTGCGACGACAAAGGCCGAGGCTGTCGAAACGTTGAAAATGTTGGCACCGTCGCCGCCGGTACCCACCACGTCAACGACCCCGTCGAGGGTCTTGAGTTCGACCTTGTCGGCCAGCTCGCGCATGACCGACACCGCACCGACGATCTCGTCGATGCTTTCGCTCTTCATGCGCATGCCCATCATGAACGCGCCGATCTGCGCTTCAGTGCATTTGCCGGTCATGATCTCGCGCATGACATCGCGCATTTCTTCGGTGCTCAGGTCCAGCTGGCTGACGATACGGTTCAGCGCGCTTTTAATATCCATGCTCAATCCTTAACGGCGACCGCCGGTCTGCTTGAGGAAGTTGGCGAACAGCTCGTGGCCCTGCTCGGTCAGGATCGACTCGGGGTGAAACTGCACCCCCTCGATGTTCAGCGTCTTGTGGCGCAGGCCCATGATCTCGTCGACCGAGCCATCTTCCAGCGTAGTCCAGGCGGTCAGTTCCAGGCACTCGGGCAAGGTTTCACGCTTGACCACCAGCGAGTGGTAGCGAGTCACGATCAAGGGGTGGTTGAGACCTTCGAACACACCTTTGTCTTCATGGGTGACCGGGCTGGTCTTGCCATGCATCACCTGGCGGGCACGGACCACATCGCCACCGAAGGCCTGGCCGATCGACTGGTGCCCCAGGCATACGCCCAGGATCGGCAGTTTGCCGGCGAAGTGCTTGATCACCTCAAGGGAAACGCCGGCTTCGGTCGGCGTGCACGGGCCTGGCGAAACCACGATGCGCTCGGGGTTCAAAGCTTCGATCTCGGCGACGGTCATTTCGTCGTTGCGGATCACTTTGACGTCCGCACCCAGTTCACCGAGGTACTGCACGACGTTGTAGGTAAAGGAGTCGTAGTTATCAATCATCAGCAACATGTTCGGTTTCCTCAGGCGTCGGATGCAGGAGTTTGTTCGGCAAGCGCAACAGCACGGAACATGGCCCGGCGCTTGTTCAGAGTTTCTTCCCACTCCAGCGCGGGCACCGAGTCGGCAACAATGCCGCCACCGGCCTGCACGTGCAGTTCACCGTTCTTGATCACTGCCGTGCGAATAGCGATGGCCGTGTCCATGTTGCCGTTCCAGGCCAGGTAGCCCACTGCGCCGCCATAGACGCCACGCTTGACCGGCTCCAGCTCATCGATGATCTCCATCGCGCGAATCTTCGGTGCGCCGGACAGGGTCCCGGCCGGCAGAATCGCCCGCAGGGCATCCATGGCACTCAGGCCTTGCTTCAGTTCGCCTGTAACGTTCGAAACGATGTGCATCACGTTGGAATAACGCTCGATCACCATTTTCTCGGTGACCTTGACCGTACCCGTCTCGGAAACCCGACCGGTGTCATTACGGCCAAGGTCGATCAGCATCAGGTGTTCGGCGATTTCCTTGTCGTCGGACAGCAGGTCCTCTTCCAGGGCCCGGTCCGCCTCTTCGGTGGCGCCACGCGGGCGGGTGCCGGCAATCGGGCGCACGGTCACCAGGTTGTCTTCGACTCGCACCAGTACTTCGGGCGAGCTGCCGACCACATGGAAGTCGCCGAAATTGAAGAAGTACATGTAAGGCGTCGGATTGAAGCAACGCAACGCCCGGTACAAATCGATAGGCGCAGCCTTGAAGTCGATCGACATGCGCTGCGACGGCACGACCTGCATGCAGTCCCCCGCCAGGATGTACTCCTTGATGGTATCGACGGCGCGCTCATAATCACCCTGGGTGAAGCTGGAGCGAAATACCGGATCGGCAGCCTGCTGACGCGAGAAGTCCAGACCGCGGCGCGGGGTGATCGGCTGGCGCAGCTTTTCCATCAAGGCTTCGAGTTGAGCCAGGCCATTATCGTAGGCGTTTTCCTGGGCTGGGTCGGCCAGGACGATCGCGTGCATCTTGCCGGCGAGGTTGTCGAAGACCACGACAGCATCCGACACCATCAACAGGATATCCGGTACACCGAGCGGATCCGGGTTCGGGCATTTGCCCAGACGCTTTTCCACATAGCGCACGCAGTCATAACCGAAGTAACCGACCAGGCCGCCGTTGAAGCGTGGCAAACCGGCAATGGTCGGAACCTTGTAGCGCTCCTTGAAGGCTTCGACGAAGGCCAGTGGATCTTCCACCTGATGGCGCTCGATCTCCTGTCCATCGTGGGTGACCACCACCTGGTAATCATGCACGCGCATGACCGTGCGGCACGGCAGGCCAATGATCGAGTAGCGCCCCCACTTCTCGCCGCCCTGTACCGACTCGAGCAGATAGGAGTTGGGCTCGTCGGCCAGTTTCAGGTAGATCGACAGCGGCGTGTCGAAGTCGGCAAGGGTTTCGCAAGCAAGCGGGATGCGGTTATAGCCGGCAGCGGCCAAACGCAGGAATTCTTCGCGGGTCATGATCAGCCTCGTGGTTTGAGGGTGCAACGGTCAGATAGGCAAACGTGCCGGATAGCCCGGCCGGAGAAAAGTCAGGCGCGCCAACGCCAACGGGCCAGGGCCTTGATGACTTTCATCCAGAGTTTGCGAGTGACCACCACGATGGAATCTCTACGAGGGGGGGATTGAACGTGCGACAACGTTATCCCAGCGGCCGGTTCTAAGCAACCGGGTAATAAAGCGCGCAGGTTGTCGATCACCAGTGAAGGGGACTCCTCACTGATCGGCCGACCATGGTTATAGCCGTAAGTCAGGGCCACACTGGCCACACCAGCGGCCTTGGCCGCCAGGATATCGTTGCGCGAGTCACCAACGAACACGGCCTGGCTCGGCTCCACGCCGGCCATTTTCATGACGAACAACAGCGCAGCAGGGTCCGGTTTCTGTTGTGGCAGGGTATCGCCGCCGATGATCCAGCGGAAATAACGGCCCAGTTTCAGGTCATCCAGCAACGGCGCAACGAAGCGCTCGGGCTTGTTGGTGATCAGGGCCATTTCCACGCCCTGCTTGTGCAGCCATTTCAAGGTATCGCGCACACCGGGATAGACCGCTGTCTGCTTGTGGCTGCCGGCATAGGCTTCCATGAAGATTTCCAGGGCCTGGTCGGTTTCGCTTTCGTCGACCTGCTCGTGATCGATGTCACCTGCCAGGGCACGCCGTACCAACACCCGCGCCCCGTTGCCGATCCAGACCCGTACGGCGTCGACACCAACCGGTGCCCGACCCAGTTTGAGCAGCATTTTCTCCACTGCCGCCGCCAGGTCTGGAACAGAATCGATCAGGGTACCGTCAAGATCGAACATCACCAGCCTTGGCAAACGTCCCGGGAACAGCTGCTCAAAGCCACTCATGAGCGAGCCAGCGCCAGTTCGGCACGCATTTTTTCGATCACCTGGCGGTAGTCCGGGGCATTGAAGATCGCAGAGCCGGCCACAAAGGTGTCGGCACCGGCGGCAGCGATCTCGCGAATGTTGTTCACGTTCACCCCGCCATCGATCTCCAGACGAATGTCGCGACCGCTGGTGTCGATCAAGGCGCGGGCCTCACGCAGCTTGTCCAGTGTGCCGGGAATGAATTTCTGTCCGCCGAAACCTGGGTTGACGCTCATCAGCAAGACCATGTCGACCTTGTCCATCACGTATTTGAGAACGTCCAGCGGAGTCGCCGGGTTGAATACCAGGCCGGCTTTGCAACCGCCATCCCGAATCAACTGTAGCGAACGATCCACGTGAAGCGAGGCTTCCGGATGGAAGGTAATGTAAGTCGCGCCAGCCTCGATGAAGTCGCCGATGATACGGTCGACCGGACTGACCATCAGGTGCACATCGATAGGTGCGGTGATGCCGTATTTGCGCAGCGCAGTGCAAACCATCGGACCAATGGTCAGGTTGGGGACGTAATGGTTGTCCATGACATCGAAGTGCACGATATCGGCGCCGGCGGCGAGAACATTGTCGACTTCTTCGCCCAGGCGAGCGAAATCCGCGGAAAGAATGGACGGAGCAATAGCGAAGGGCTGCATGGCGCACCTGTTGGCAGAATCACGGTGGCGCGCATTGTACCTCAGCAGGCTGCTGGCGGGCGGTGACCTGCGTCAATCCAGACAAAAGCCCTGCTGGGCGAACCATGCAGGGCTTGCAAATCAACCGTTTGAGCCTTGTCGCTGACTCAAACTTGCTGGGTACGCAACTTCTCGCTGCGACCACGCAGCCATTCGAGGGTCAACAGCAGGATGATCGAGAAAACGATCAGCAAGGTCGCCGCAGCGGCGATGGTCGGGCTGAGGTTTTCACGAATACCGCTGAACATCTGGCGTGGCAGGGTGGCCTGCTCCGGGCCGGCCAGGAACAGGGTCACCACGACTTCATCGAACGAAGTGGCGAAAGCGAACAAGGCGCCACTGATCACCCCAGGCGCGATCAGCGGCAGGGTTACCCGGCGGAAGGCGGTCACTGGCGAAGCACCCAGGCTGGCGGCCGCACGCACCAGGTTATAGTTGAAACCCTGCAGGGTAGCTGACACCGTGATGATCACGAATGGCACACCCAGCACAGCGTGCACCAGAATCAACGAGGTGTAGCTATTACCCAGGCCCAGCGGGGCAAAGAACAGGTAGCTGGCTACCGCAATGATGACCACTGGCACGACCATCGGCGAAATCACCAGAGCCATCACCAGCGCCTTGCCGCGGAACTCGCCACGGGTCAGGCCGATGGCGGCCAGAGTACCGAACACCATGGCCAGCACGGTCGCGGCCGGAGCCACGATGATGCTGTTTTTCAGGGCTCGCATCCATTCGGCAGAGCCGAAGAACTCCTGATACCAGTGCAGGGAGAAGCCTTGCAGTGGGTAGACCAGGAAACTGCCGGAGTTGAACGACAGCGGAATGATCACCAGCACCGGCAGGATCAGGAACAACAGCACCAGGCCGCAGAGGATACGCAAACTGTAGAACCAGACCCGCTCGACGGGCGACATGTAAGGGCTCAGCATGAAGTCTCTCCTCAGCTCAGGCGCAGGCGGCTGGCGCCGACCAGCCAGCTATAGATCAGGTACAGGAGGATGGTCGCCAGCAACAGCATGCCACCCAGCGCGGTCGCCATACCCCAGTTGATGCTGGTGTTGGTGTAGAAGGCGACAAAGTAACTGACCATCTGATCGTTAGGGCTGCCCAGCAAGGCCGGGGTGATGTAGTAGCCGATTGCCAGGATGAACACCAGCAGGCAACCCGCGCCGACACCGGCGTAGGTCTGCGGGAAGTAGACCTTCCAGAAGCTGCTGAATGGATGGCAACCCAGGGAAATCGCCGCACGCATGTAGGTTGGAGAAATACCCTTCATGACGCTGTAAATCGGCAGGATCATGAACGGCAGCAGAATGTGCACCATCGAGATGTACACGCCGGTACGGTTGAACACCAGTTCCAGCGGCTTATCGATCACGCCCATGCTTATCAACGCACTGTTGATCAGGCCGCCTGATTGCAGCAAGACAATCCAGGAAGCAACACGCACCAGAATCGAAGTCCAGAACGGCAGCAGTACCAGAATCATCAGCAGGTTGCTCTGCCGGGTGGGCAGGTTCGCCAGCAGGTAGGCCAGCGGATAGGCCAGCAGTACGCAGATACCCGTGATGATCAGCCCCATCCAGAAGGTGCGGGCAAAAATGTCCAGGTAAATGGCTTGATCTGGTGTAGCCGGTGCTACTTCACCCAGGTCATCGATGCGATGGTCGAGCGACGCCAGCAGGTAGAACGGTGTGACGCTACTGGTGTTGCGGCGGATCGCCTGCCAGTAGGCCGGGTCGCCCCAGCGCTCGTCGATCTGTTGTACGGCTTCCTTATAAGAAGCTGGCTCGGTTGCGAACGGCAAGGCACGAGCGGTTTTGGTCAGCAGGCTACGATAGCCGGCCAACTCCATGTTCAGGCGCTTGGACAAATCGCCCAAGGTTTGATTCTTGCGTGAGTCAGCCAGGTCTTCGCTCAGGGCCTTGTACACAGGCTCGCCTGGCAGGCTCTTGCCATCCCAGCTGGCCATTGCGGCGACTGTGCGCGGCATCCCGCCAACCACTTCGGGGTTACCGACACTCTTGTAGAGCAACGCCGCAATCGGCACCAGGAAAATCATCAGCAGGAACAACACCAGCGGCGCAATCAACGCCTGGGCCTTCCAGCGGTTGACCCGCTCGGCATGAGCCAGACGCTGCTTGAGGCTTTTGCCGGCATCCTCTTTCAGGGGCACTGCGATGGCCATAGCGAACTCCGAAATCTTTTACAAAGGGGAGCGTCACCCTAGGGATGACGCTCCGACGGCAGGGTGATTACTTGGCAGCCCAAGAGTTGAATTTCTGTTCAAGCTGCTCGCCGTTGTCGTTCCAGAAATCGATGTCGATCTGTACCTGGTTGGCGATGTTTTCGGGCGTGGTCGGCATGTTCGCCAGGGTTTCCTTGTCCAGCAGCGCGACGGCCTGGGTGTTGGCCGGACCGTAGGCGATGTTCGACGAGTAAGCGGCTTGTTGCTTGGCGTCAACCGAGAAGGCAGCGAATTTCTTCGCCAGGTCTGCATCCTTGGCGCCGGTCGGGATGGCCCACGAGTCGAAGTCGTAGATACCACCATTCCAGACCACCTTCAGATGGCTTTCTTTCTGCACGGCAGCGATCCGGCCGTTGTAGGCCGAGCTCATGACCACGTCGCCGGACTGCAGGTACTGCGGAGGCTGTGCGCCAGCTTCCCACCACTGAATGTTTGGCTTGAGTTCGTCAAGTTTCTTGAACGCGCGTTCCTGGCCATCCTTGCTCGCCAGCACCTTGTAGACGTCTTTTGGTGCAACGCCGTCGGCCATCAGAGCGAATTCCAGGGTGTACTTGGCGCCCTTGCGCAGGCCACGCTTGCCCGGGAATTTCTTGGTGTCCCAGAAATCGGCCCAGCTGGTCGGTGCAGTGGTCACTTTGTCGGCGTTGTAGGCCAATACGGTCGACCACACGAAGAAGCCGATACCGCAAGGCTGGATGGCACCTGGAATGTAGTTCTTGGCATCGCCGTAGATCGACTTGTCGATCTCTTCGAACATACCTTCGTCACAGCCACGCTTGAGCTCAGGCGATTCGACTTCAACCAGGTTCCAGTTCACGCTCTTGGTGTCGACCATGGCCTTGATCTTCGCCATTTCGCCGTTGTATTCGCCGGCCAGGATCTTGCCGTTACCGGCCTTTTCCCAAGGTGCGTAGAAAGCCTTTTCCTGGGCCGCCTTGTTCGCGCCGCCGAAGGAGATCACGGTCAGATCGGCCGCCATGGCCTGGGCCGCAGCCATCATGCCCAGTGTCAGGGCGGTGAATTTCAAGTGTTTAAGCATTTATTATTATCTCCGCAGTACAGGATTGGTGAAGCAAACCTTCAAACAGCCTCTAACGGATCAAGTGCGCGTGCGTGCTCGACTTCCCAGCCAAGCGGAACCACATCACCGACGGCCAGGGCCGGGTCGAGCTCGGCAATCGGCTGCTTAACGAAGAAGTCGGACTTGCCGCACACTTCCATACGCACACGCACGTGGTCGCCCAGGTAGATGAACTCTTCTACGCGGCCCGAGAAGCGGTTGATGCAGCTTTCGCTGTGACCATTGAGGCGTACGCGCTCGGGACGAATCGACAGAGTCACGGCTTCACCTGGCGCACCGACGTTGACCGCCAGCGCTTCGACTTTCTCGCCACGCGGCAGGCCTACGACACAACGCTCGCCGTTCTGGCTGAGCAGGCGGCCACTGATGCGGTTGTTCTCGCCGATGAAGTTGGCGACGAAGGTGTTCTTCGGCTCTTCGTAAAGGGTGCGCGGAGGGGCGATCTGCTGGATTTCGCCTTGATGGAACACAGCGACCCGGTCCGACATGGTCAGGGCTTCACCCTGGTCGTGGGTCACATAGACCACAGTCACGCCGAGGCGCTCGTGCAGGTGCTTGATTTCCATCTGCATGTGTTCACGCAACTGCTTGTCCAGAGCACCCAGCGGTTCGTCCATCAACACCAGTTGCGGCTCGAATACCAGTGCACGGGCCAGAGCCACGCGCTGCTGCTGACCGCCGGACATCTGGCCCGGGTAACGCTGGGCGAACTTGTCGAGCTGAACCATGCCCAGGACACGTTTGACCTTCTCGCTGACGTCGGTCTTGCTCATGCCGCGCACGGTCAGCGGGAACGCCAGGTTCTCTGCCACCGTCATGTGCGGGAACAAGGCATAGTTCTGGAAGACCATGCCGATGTTGCGCTTGTGCGGTGGTACGTTGTTGATCGATTTACCGGCCAACAGAATCTCGCCGGCAGTGGGGGTTTCGAAACCCGCCAACATCATCAGACTGGTGGTCTTGCCCGAACCCGAAGGCCCCAGCAAGGTGAGAAACTCGCCTTTGCGAATATCCAGGTTGAGGTCTTTGACGATCAGATTTTCACCGTCGTAGCTCTTTTGCACGCCACGAAAGCTGACCAGTACCTCGCCTGCCCCAGCGCTCGATTTCACCTCGCTCATACCCACACCTTTTTGTTAGATGACTGCCGTGGATTAAGCCTAGTGAAGGCTGGGCGTCACGCAAATCGGGGGGTATGAGAGATTGATATCAGTAATTTGGAAGGGGGCGTGTAGGGATTGCCCTACAGAGGTGGCGTTTTTGGGTATTTTGCAGGGCTCGACGGCCTCATCGCGGGCGAGCCCACTCCCACAGGTGGAGCATCAAACCCTGTGGGAGCGGGCTTGCCCGCGATAAGTCCGCAACTGCCAGACCCTGTCGCTTTCAGACAAGCCATCCCGTCAAACCAGCTTGTGCTCCATCGCATACTTGACCAGTTCAGCCAGCGAACTGACGTTGAGCTTCTGCATCAAGCGCGCCTTGTGGGTACTGATGGTCTTGTTGCTCAGGGCCAGCTGCTGGGCAATGTCATTGACATTCGCCCCTTGCGCCAGGCGTTCGAACACCGAGAATTCACGCTCTGACAGCAGCGAATGCAGGGGGCGCGACTCGGTCAGGCCTACTTCGAAAACCATCCGGTCGGCAAGTTCCGGGTCAATATAGCGCCCGCCGCCTGCAACCCGACGAATGGCCGTCAGCAACAGCGCCGGGTCACTGTCCTTGGTCGCGTAACCGGCAGCGCCCACCTTCAAGGCACGAGCGGCCATTTGCGCCTCGTCGTGCATCGACAGCACCAGAATCGCCGGCGGGTTGTTCAGGGCCCGTATCCGCGGAATCGCCTCCAGGCCATTGACCCCAGGCATCGAAATATCCAGCAGGACGACTTCACACTCGGTATGGCGCAAGGTATCGAGCAACTGCTCGCCATTGCAGGCCTCCCCTGCCACAACCAGGTCCTTGGCCAGGCCGATCAGCTGTTTGATGCCTTCTCGAACGATGGTGTGGTCTTCAGCCACCAGTACACGAATCAATGCCACTCTCCTAATTCAAGGGGATACGCACGCAAAGGCTGGTGCCTTCACCCGGTTCGCTGTCGAGCTCCAGGATACCGCCAAGCATCAGGATTCGCTCACGCATGCCAACCAGACCGAAGGATGCAACCCGATCGGCGTGCATATCAAAACCGCAACCGTCATCGATGACCGTCATGCACAGGGTCTGTTCGCTGAGCGCCAGACCTATCTGCACAGTATGCGCCTGGGCGTGGCGCATGACATTGGTCAATGCCTCCTGCAGCACGCGGAACAGGCCGACGGCCTTGGCATCGCTCAATGGCGGCAGGTTGTCCGGTACATCGATCAGGCACGGAATCTGGGTACGTGCCTCGAAACGCCGGGCCTGCCATTCGATGGCCGAACCGATGCCGGCGTCCAGGATGGGCGGGCGCAAGGCCGTGGCCACGTCGCGCACCAGTTGAAACAGCTGCGCGATCAGGCGCTTCATGCTGTTGAGGCGTTCGTTGAGGCCCGGGTCGAGGTCGGCATAGGCCAGCTCGCACATCGAGGTTTCCAGCTTGAGCACGGTCAACATCTGCCCCAGCTCATCATGAACCTCGCGGGCGATGCGGGCCTTTTCTTCCTCGCGCACGCTTTCCAGGTGCGCCGACAGTTCCCGCAGTTGCTCCTGGGAGCTGGCAAGTGCCAATTCGATGCGCTTGCTCTCGGTAATATCCCAGACGATGCCGTCCCACACCACCCGACCATCGCCCAGGCCGCGGGTAATCGCCTTGATTTCCGCCCAGCGCTCCTGTCCCTGCCGGGTCAGGATCCGCCCCTGCCACGACCAGTCGCGATCGGTGTCGAGCGCCTGATCCTGCGTGCGGTGATAACTGGCCCGATCCTCCGGGTGCACCAGGTTGCGCAGGCCCATATCCGGATGGCGCAGGGTCGCCGGCGAATAGCCGACCAGACTCTCGCTGCCTTCACTGATATAGGCAAACTCCAACGGGCCACCGGCCTGGGCCCGCTCCAGGCGAAACACCAGGCCAGGCACGTTGGCGGCGATACCCTGCAGTCGGGCCTCGCTTTCCTGCAGCGCGGCCAGAGCCCGGCGGCGCTCGGTGACATCGGTCAGGAACACGACCAGATACTCGGCATCGCGGAAACGCAGAAAACTGAGGGAAACATCGGTCGGCAGGATGCTGCCGTCGGCACGCACACATTGAGTTTCGAAACTCTGTGGCGCCTCATCGCTGGAACGCGCGCGCTTCCACAAGTTGAGCCAGCGATCCATGTGCAGATTGGGTTCGAAGTCGATCAGCGGCCTGTCGACTACGGCCCCCGGTGCATAACCGAGCATCGTTTCGGCAGCCCGGTTGGCATAACGTACATGGCTGTCCCAGTTGACCCAGAGAATACCGACCGTGCTGTGATCAATGGAAAACTGGGTGAGACGCAGCGCCTCCTCGCGGGCCAGGCGCGCGGCCAGGTCTTCGCGCGCCGCGAGCAACGAGCGCTCCAGTACCCGCTGCTGTCGACGCTGCCAGATCACCACTGCCATGCACGCCAGCGACAGCACCGTGAGCAACAGGCAGAGGTTTTGCCAGAACCCTGGTGAGTCGGCCAGTCGCGGGTATTTGGGCTGTAGCCAGCGCCCGTGCAACTGCTCCAGGTCCTTGGCCGGGATCACATGCAGGGCCTTCTCCAGGATCTGCGCCAGTTCCGGCCAATCGGCTCGCGAAGCCACCCGCAACAGCTGTGGAAAACCGATATCGCCCACGACCACCAGGTTGGCGAACTCCGCCTCGCTGGCTAACCGGCTGAACTGCGCCTCGTCCACGACCGCATAACTGGCCTGTTCGCTCAGCAGCAACTGCAAGGCTTCACGCTCCAGCGGGACACCTTGCACATTGAGGCTCGGGTAAGTGCTGCGCAGGTAATCCGCCACGGCACTGGGCATGCGTACCACCACCCGCTCTTCGCTGCTGAGCTTTTCCAGGTCGATCGTCACTGCCCCGCTTCGCTCACCGACGACCAGTTGTGGAATCCGCATATAAGGATCCGAGAATAACCACATCCGCAGCCCGGAAGGTGTTTGGGTCAAGCCGGGAGCGAGATCGATCTCGCCCGCCCGCAGGGCGCGCTCAAGGGCTGCCTGGTCAGGAAAGCTGCGCCAGGACAGGTCCAGCTGCAACAGGCGGGCCAGCCAATTCACCAGTTCCACGTTGACCCCCGACAGCTGCTGCAGGCGTCGATCGAACTGAGCAAAAGGCGCCTGCAACACCAGCCCCACCCGCAAGCTGCGGTGCTGGTCGAGCCACTGACGCTGGCTGGCGTCGAGCTGCACCGTCGGCACGGAGGACACTGGCGCTGCCAGTGCGATCAAGGGAAGACACAGACAGCCGATAACCATCAGGCAGCGCAATCGCATCATGCACAATCTCATCGATGAAGAAACCGCCATTGCAGGCAATGGCTGTCCCTGACAAATACTATTAGGCTGCCGGTAAATTTCTGGCCTGGATTATCCGATGTTTCGAATCTACCGCACGACGCTTTCAGCGTTCTGCCTGACGTTGATACTACCTTGCTACCAGTCAGCGGTGGCCGAAGACACCGCACAAAAAACCACCGGTGAGCCCGCTGCCGCAGTGCGTCAGCCATTGCTCGAGCGCAGCCAGGAAGATGCCCTGGCCCTGGAACGGCAACTGCCACTGCAAGAACAGCAAACCCTGAGCGCTGGAAGCGACAGCTTTCTAGCCCTGTGGAAACCGGCCAACAGCAGCGACCCGGAAGGGGCCGTGGTGATCGTTCCCGGTGCAGGTGAAACAGCGGATTGGCCGCAAGCCGTCAGCCCACTGCGGCGCAAACTGCCGGATGCGCGATGGCACAGCCTGAGCTTGACCCTCCCGGATCTGCTCGCTGATACACCGCTGCCGCGAGCTACCGAGCCAGTACCCACAGCGACGCCTCCCGCGACGGCATCGAGCAGCCAGGCGACGCCGCTTGATGCCAATGCCAGCGTTGAACAAGCCACCGCTCGCGAAAATGAAAACGCCGACAAGACCCTTTCGGCCGAGCAGGAGCAAAACAGAGTCGACGCCGAGCGAATCTTCGCTCGAATCGAAGCAGGCATTACCTACGCCCAGCAGCAAAAAGCACGGACCATCGTGCTGCTTGGGCACGGTAGTGGAGCCTATTGGGCTGCGCGCTACCTGAGCGAACGCCAACCCCATCTGGTGCAGAAATTCGTGATGGTTGCAGCGCAGTCACCCGTCAATGCCAACCCGGGCCTGGACGCACTGGCCCCCGGTTTGAAGCTGCCGACAGCGGACTTTTACTACAGCGATCGCCCTCAGGCGCGCAAGGCCGCAGAGCAGCGCCTGCAAGCCAGCAAACGCCTGAAAGACAGCGGCTACAGCCAGGTTTCCCTCAAGGCACTGCCCGGCAACGGTGCTGCCGAGCAGGAACAATTGTTTCGCCGGGTCCGGGGCTGGCTCAGCCCTGAAGCCAAGCCGTCATCTTTCTAAAAGTTCCTGCGCTGGCGAATGACCGCATAGGCCTGATGCAACTCCCGGGTACGCTCGGTTGCGTCGCGAACCTGGGAAGGGCTTGCGCCGCTGCCGACCAGCTTGTCCGGATGATGACGACTGATCAGGCGTCGATAGGCCCGCTTGATCTGCGCAGGTTCTGTATCGGCCGCCACCCCGAGAAGCTCCAGGGCCTCCTGATAAGCGCCACCGCTACCGGTCAGAGGTTTTCGCCTGGGGTCATAGTCGGTCGCCAGCGCCTTCACTTTTGCCGGCGTCCAACCCAGCCACTTCCCCCACAGCAAAATCAGTTCCCGCTCCTGGAAAGTGGCCTTGCCGTCGGCCCAGATCATCCGCCAGCACGCCCGCAACAAGCCCTCGGCCGCATGGGGTTGGCGTTTCAAGTGCCGCAAATAGCCCTTCAGGTGATCACCACCTGTCTTGCCACGGTTGAACGCTGCAATCGCCCGCTGTCGCGCGTGGTCACTCAGGTCCAGTCGGTGCATTTCCTGCTTCGCCTGCAGGATATGCCCATCGACTACCCTGCCATCGCTCTTGGCCAGACGCCCGAGCATCACGAACAGCAGTTCGTCGTCGCGCAAGGCAGGTTTGCCGCCAAGGCGCGCTCGCACATGAGCCCAGCTGTGCAACTGCAGTCGCCGGTCCATGGCGTGCCCCATCAGAGCGCCAAGCAAGGCTCCTGGAATGCTTGCAATCGCAAAGCCTGCGCCGGCACCGATCAGGGTACTAGGCCAAAGCATTTCAATGGCGTCCGGCGAGCAGTTGCTCGACTTCGGCCAGGCGCTCGTGGGTTCCGACATCCACCCAATGACCGGCAAAATGCTCTCCGCTGACTTGCCCCTTACCCATGGCCTGACGCAAAAGTGGCGCCAGCTTGAAGGCGCCGGCCTGGCACTTTGCGAACAGCCTTGGATGTAGCACGGCGATTCCGCTATAGGTCATAGACGGTACTGCTGGCCGGGCATCTTGAACCTGACCGTCGACCAGCGAAAAATCGCCGACGGCATGGTGCTGCGGATTGTTCACCAGCACCAGATGGGCCAGACCGGCGAGAGGTTTACGCAAGGCGCCCAGATCGTAATCGGTCCAGATGTCGCCGTTGACCAGTACAAAGGGCTCCTCGCCCAGCAGCGGCAACGCCTTGAAGATACCGCCACCGGTTTCCAGCGGCTCGCCTTCGGCGGAATAGCGGATCTGCAGCCCGTAACGAGAACCGTCGCCCAGGTAATCTTCGATCTGCTGGCCGAGCCAGGCGTGATTGATCACGATTTCCTTGAAACCTGCTGCGTGCAAGGCTCGCAGGTGGTACTCGATCAAGGGTACACCCCCGACACGGACCAACGGCTTGGGTGTGTGCAGGGTCAAGGGGCGCATCCGTTCGCCTTTGCCTGCCGCCAGGATCATCGCTTTCATGCCGATGCTCCGGCCGGTACTTGCAATGAAGTGATCAATTCGCCCAATTCCGCCAGTTCCGGCCGGCGAGCGACAACAGTTTCTATATACGTAAAGAACCGCGGCACATCGGTGAGGTAGCGGGGCTTGCCGTCACGGTGACAAATACGTGCAAATATCCCGATGACCTTGAGGTGGCGTTGCACGCCCATCAAGTCGCTGGCCTGCAAGAATGCATCGAATTGCTCATGCACCGCGATATTCAATGCCCGTGCCCGCTCCCAATAAGCCTTCAGCCAGCCCTGCACACGCTCCTGAGGCCAGCTCAGGAAAGCATCCTTGAACAGGCAGGTAATGTCATAGGTGATCGGACCGTAGACCGCATCCTGAAAGTCCAGCACGCCGGGGTTGGGTTCGCCGATCATCAGGTTGCGTGGCATATAGTCGCGATGCACCAGCACTTTCGGCTGAGCCAACGCGCTATCGATCAGCAATGCGCTGACCTTGTCCCAGGCTGATTGCTGCTGCTCATTGAACTCGATGCCCAGGTGACGACGCACATACCACTCGGGAAACAATTCCAGCTCGCGCCGCAGCAGTGCCACATCATAGCTGGGCAGCGACGCCTCCATCGGCAATTGCTGAAAAGCCAGCAAGGCTGCAATGGCATCCTCGAACAACGCGTCGGCATTCTCGGCGTCGATCACATCCAGATAAGTTTTATTACCCAGATCATTGAGCAGCAGGAAACCGCGCTCAAGGTCTTCGGCATATATAATAGGTACATTTATCCCCGAAGTTGCGAGTAAACGGGCGATATCCACGAAAGGCTTACAGTTTTCCTGCGGGGGTGGCGCGTCCATGACGATAAAACTACGGCCCTGGCCTTCCCAGCGAAAGTACCGGCGAAAGCTGGCATCGCTGCTGGCGGCGGTCAATGTAGCCGCCGGAACGGCCCCCCATCCATTGGCCTGGAAGAGTTTTGCCAACTGTTCGTCGAGCCAGACTTCAAGTTGTTGCAGACGTACATCGTGTTCAGGCATTACAAGGTCTCCGACGGCGCTAGCCGCCAAGCGGGTCATGCTTTATTATCCAGCATCTTTTTCAGACCATCGAGAGGCGTGCGGCTCCCCCGCGGGCAGATGGCACGCAGGAAGCCCGGACTAATAAGATGGCATTGAATTCCCCCGCGTTTCGCAAAAAATTTCCGTTGCTGGTTACCGGCGGTTTGCTGGCGATGCAACCATGGGCTACCCAATACGTGGTTGCCGCAGAACAATTCGACTGCCAAGTCTCCGCTGCCGGAGGCTGGGACTGCAACCCCAAAACCAATGCGGCCGAACTGCCACCACGCCCCGTGCATGAAACGCCGGCGGCAAGCACCAGCGGTGAAAGCGCCGCCGAGGCTCCTGCCGGCGAAGAAAAGGCAGCCGGTACCGTACTGGTAACCGAGAGCAAAGGCCGTGGCCTGACAACGCGCAGCGCCGACTATAGCCACCTCGACTGGGTCCCGCGGGCAAATCTTACCCCTGCCCAGCTTGCCGAGACCGGCCCCTATTGCTCCGGCGCCTATGTCGAGCCAATTCGCCCAGGCATGGACGACAAGACGCCGAAGAACGAAGCGCCTACATTTCTCGGTGCCAAGGCTTCGCGCTATCAGGCAGAAGAACAGATCGCGACCCTGGCCGGTGACGTCGTCATGCGCCAGGGCAGCATGCAGATCGAGGCCGACGAGGCCAGCCTGTATCAGGCCGAGAACCGTGGCGAACTCAACGGCAACGTCAAGCTGCGCGATAATGGCGCCCTGGTGGTCGGGGACCATGCTCAGGTCCAGCTCGACACCGGCGAAGCCCAGGTCGACAACGCCGAATACGTGATGCACAAGTCCAATGTCCGCGGCAGCGCCCTGTATGCCAAGCGTGCCGAAAACGCGATCATTCGCCTCAAGGACGGGACCTACACCACTTGTGAGCCAAACAGTAACGCCTGGCAGATCAAGGGCAACAATATCACCCTGAACCCGGCGACCGGCTTCGGTACGGCAACCAACGCAACGCTGCGGGTCAAGGATGTGCCGGTGTTCTACACCCCGTACATCTACTTCCCGATCGACGACCGTCGCCAGTCCGGCTTCCTGCCACCCAGCTTCGGCAACAGCGGCGACTCCGGCACGTTTTTTGTCACGCCTTACTACTTCAACCTGGCACCGAATTACGACGCCACGTTGTACCCGCGCTACATGACCAAGCGCGGCCTGTTGATGGAAGGCGAATTCCGCTACCTGACCGAATCCAGCGAAGGGCAGTTCGGCGGCGCCTACCTGGACGACAAGGACGACCAACGCAAGCTGATGTCCGATTACGAGAAGCAGCGCTGGATGATCAACTGGCAACACAAGGGCGGCCTGGATTCGCGCTTGTTCAGCGAAGTCGATTACACCGATATCAGTGACCCTTACTACTTCCAGGATCTGGCAACCGACCAGATTGGCGTGAAAACCCCGACTACTTACGTCAACCAGCAAGGTGCGCTTACCTATCGTGGCGATACCTATAACGCACGCCTGAACCTGCAGGCATACAAGCTGGCATCGATTTCCTACATCACGCCGTATGACCGCCTGCCGCAACTCACGTTCAATGGTTTCTTGCCCTACGATCCGGGCGGCTTGAAATTCAACTATGAAACCGAGTTCGTGCGCTTCGATCGAGACCTGCGTACCGGTGACTTCGTAGACGAAGATGGCACCGCGACGCCCTGGTACGACACCAATGTCACCGGCCTTGCCCGTGCCAACGGCGATCGCATGAACCTGGCGCCGGTCATGAGCCTGCCGATGGAAGCCACATACGGCTTCGTGAAGCCTTCGATCAAGTACGTCTATACCCGCTATGACCTGAGCCTGGATTCGACCGGCAAACAGCAAATCCTTGCAGGCCAGCAAGCGGCTGCCGCCAACGGAACAGACTTCATCCTCGGCGACTTCGACAGCTCGCAGGATCGTGCAGTACCTATTTTCAGTATTGATAGTGGCCTGTATTTCGACCGCAACACTAATTGGTTCGGCAAAGATTATCGCCAGACTCTGGAACCGCGCTTGTACTACCTGTATGTACCGGAGAAAAACCAGGAAAACATTCCGATCTTCGATACCAGCGAGTACACATTCAGCTATGCCTCGCTGTTCCGCGATAACCGCTTCAGTGGTTCGGACCGTATCGGCGACGAGAACAAGCTGTCGCTGGGCGTGACCAACCGTTGGATCGAAGACAACGGCTTCGAGCGTCAGCGCTTCGCCATCGGCCAGGCCCTGTACTTCAAGGACCGCGAGGTTCAGTTGCCGGGCATTGACCCGAAAACGCTCGATAGCGCACAGTCCAATGTCTCGCCGTATGCACTTGAATACGAATATCGCTATAACCGCGACTGGCGCTTCACCTCCGACTTCAACTGGGATCCGGACAGCCGCAGCACCCGCTCGGGTAGCGCAATGTTCCACTACCAGCCTGAAGACGACGTGAACAAGATCGTCAACTTCGGCTACCGCTATCGTAACGACATGGTCATCTACGACCAGGCTACCGGTAAATGGCAAGTGGGCGGCGGCGACTATGGCACGCCTGGCCAGCCTGGCTTCGTCAAGGATTACTACAAGATCAACCAGCACGATTTCTCGGTCATGTGGCCGATCGTGCCGCAATGGACCGCCATCACCCGCTGGCAGTTCGACTACAACCGCAATCGCACCCTGGAAGCCCTCGGTGGTTTCGAATATGACAACTGCTGCTGGAAACTGCGTCTGATCAACCGTTACTGGATCGATTACGACGAATTCACTCAGCCTACGCCGCAGAACGAAAAAGGCGACCACGGGATCTTCCTGCAAATCGTGCTGAAAGGCCTCGGTGGCGTGGTAGGCAATAAGGTCGAGAGCTTCCTGGACCAAGGCATTCAAGGTTATCGTCAACGTGAAGATCAAGCTTACTGATTGTCTGCGCCCGCTGTTGCTGGGCGCAGTGTTACTGGGTACCGTGGCTCAGGCCCAGGTGCAGTCCCTTGACAAGGTCGTGGCCATTGTCGACAACGACGTGGTGATGCAGAGCCAACTGGATCAGCGGATCCATGAAGTTCAACAAACCATTGCCAAGCGTGGCGCACAGGTGCCGCCCGCCAGCGCGCTGCAACAGCAGGTCCTGGACCGTCTGATCGTCGAAAACCTGCAGTTGCAGATCGGCGAGCGCTCCGGCATCCGCATTACCGACGAAGAACTGAACCAGGCCATCGGCACCATTGCCCAGCGCAATAACATGAGCGTCGAGCAGTTCCGCGCCGCCCTTGCCCACGACGGTCTGTCCTACAACGACGCCCGCGAGCAAGTGCGTCGCGAGATGATCATCAGCCGCGTGCGTCAGCGCCGGGTGGCTGAGCGCATCCAGGTCACGGAACAGGAAGTGAAGAACTTCCTCGCCTCCGACCTGGGTAAAATGCAGCTGTCCGAAGAGCTCCACCTGGCCAGCATCCTGATCCCGACACCGGAAAGTGCCAATTCGGATGCAATCCAGAGTGCCGGTCGTCAGGCCCAGGATATCTACCAGCAACTCAAGCAAGGCGCTGATTTTTCCCAGATGGCAATCGCCAAGTCCGCCAGCGAAACGGCACTGGAAGGCGGTGACATGGGCTGGCGCAAAGCGGCGCAACTGCCACCACCCTTCGATCGCCAGCTCAGCTCGATGGCGGTCGGTGATATCACCCCTCCGGCGCGCACTCCGGGTGGGTTCATCATCGTCAAATTGCTCGGAAAACGCGGCGGCGGCACCCAGATCCGTGACGAAGTCCATGTTCGCCACATCCTGATCAAGCCCAGCGAAATTCGCAGCGAAGCAGAAACCGAGCGCCTGGCACAGAAACTCTACGACCGTATCGAAGCGGGCGAAGACTTCTCCGAACTGGCAAAAAGCTTCTCCGAAGACCCGGGTTCCGCCCTTAACGGTGGCGACCTGAACTGGGTCGACCCGAACGGACTGGTCCCCGAGTTCCGCGAAGTGATGGCTAAAACCCCGCAGGGCCAACTGTCCAGGCCATTCAAGACCCAATACGGCTGGCACGTTCTGGAAGTCCTTGGCCGCCGCGCCACCGACAGCACCAGCCAGGCCCGCGAACAACAGGCCATGACCGTCCTGCGTAACCGCAAGTACGACGAAGAGCTGCAAACCTGGCTGCGTCAGATCCGTGACGAAGCCTACGTTGAAATCAAGCTCCCTGGCGTCGACCAGGCGGCCCAGTGAAGCTCAAGCGTTTTGCCCTGACACCCGGCGAGCCGGCCGGCATAGGTCCAGACCTGTGCCTGCTGCTGGCCTCGCAACCCCAGCCGCACCCCCTGATCGCCATCACCAGCCGTGACCTGCTCGTCGAGCGCGCCACGCAGCTGGGCGTGGCTGTCAAACTGCTTTCCGTGACGCCAGATGCCTTGCCGACAGTAGCGGCCGAAGCCGGCAGCCTGTATGTCTGGGACACGCCCCTGGGGGCACCGGTGACTGCCGGGCAACTGGACAAAGCCAATGCCGCGTTCGTCCTGGAAACCCTGACGCGTGCAGGCCAGGGCTGTCTGGACGGCCACTTCGACGCAATGATCACTGCACCTGTTCACAAAGGGGTGATCAACGAAAGCGGCATCGCGTTCTCCGGACACACCGAATTTCTTGCCGACCTGACGCATACCGAGCAAGTCGTGATGATGCTTGCCACCCGTGGCTTGCGTGTGGCCCTGGTCACCACGCATCTGCCCTTGCGCGAGGTCGCCGATGCAATCACTGTCGAGCGCCTGGAGCGGGTCACCCGCATCCTCCACGCCGACCTCAAGCAAAAATTCGGCATTGCCCAACCGCGGATCCTGGTTTGCGGGCTCAATCCGCATGCCGGGGAAGGTGGCCATCTGGGCCATGAAGAAATCGACATCATCGAACCTACATTAGAGCGCCTGCGCAGCGAAGGCATGGATCTTCGTGGCCCGCTGCCTGCCGACACTCTGTTTACCCCCAAATATCTGGAGCACTGCGACGCAGTGCTGGCGATGTACCATGACCAGGGTCTGCCCGTACTGAAGTACAAAGGCTTCGGCGCCGCCGTCAACGTGACACTCGGTCTTCCGATCATCCGCACCTCGGTCGACCATGGCACAGCCCTGGATCTGGCCGGCAGTGGCAAGATCGACACCGGCAGCCTGCAGGTCGCCCTGGAAACCGCCTACCAGATGGCCGAGACCCGACTATGAGCGAGCATTACCAACACCGGGCGCGCAAGCGCTTCGGTCAGAACTTCCTGCATGACGCTGGCGTGATCGACCGCATCCTGCGGGCCATCCACGCTCGTCAGGGCGAGCGCATGCTGGAAATCGGCCCGGGCCAGGGCGCCCTCACCGAAGGCCTGCTCAGCAGCGGTGCACAACTGGACGTGGTCGAACTGGACAAGGACCTGGTGCCGATTCTCAACCGGCAATTCGCTGGCAACGAGAATTTCCGCCTGCACCAGGGCGACGCCCTCAAATTCGACTTCAACAGCCTCGGCGCAGCCCCCAACAGCCTGCGAGTGGTCGGCAATCTACCCTACAACATCTCCACCCCGCTGATTTTCCACCTCCTGCACAATGCCGCACTGATCCGCGACATGCATTTCATGCTGCAGAAGGAAGTCGTTGAACGCCTGGCCGCAGGCCCTGGTGGCGGTGACTGGGGTCGATTGTCGATCATGGTTCAGTACCATTGCCGGGTAGAACACCTGTTCAATGTCGGACCCGGTGCATTCAACCCGCCTCCGAAAGTCGATTCGGCCATCGTGCGCCTGGTCCCTCACGACGTCCTGCCTCACCCGGCCAAGGACCACCGCCTGCTTGAGCGCGTCGTGCGCGAAGCCTTCAATCAGCGTCGTAAAACATTGCGCAACACGCTCAAGGCCCTGCTCAGCAGCGATGCCATTGCCGCCGCCGGCGTCGATGGCAGCTTGCGTCCGGAACAGTTGGACCTGGCTGCATTCGTGCGCCTGGCCGACAAGCTCGCGGAACAAAACGACGCAGGTTAATCCCCGCTCACCCGCAAGGCCGGCGAACGCTGGCCTCACGGGCACCAGATGGCCTAGACTGAACCAACCGGCAACCACCGGTTTTATTCGCGTCCGCTTTTAAGGCCTCTTGCATGTCCGATCCTCGATATAAGATCGACGTCAGCGTCGTCACCCGTTTTCTCGCAGATCAGTCGCAACCCGAGCAAAACCGCTACGCCTTCGCCTATACCATCACCGTGCAGAACAATGGCCTGCTCCCTGCGAAATTGCTGTCGCGGCATTGGGTGATCACCGACGGCGACGGCCACGTCGAAGAGGTTCGCGGCGAGGGCGTGGTCGGGCAGCAGCCATTGATCCAGGTCGGCAAGAGCCACACCTATAGCAGCGGCACAGTGATGACTACCAAGGTGGGCAACATGCAGGGCAGCTACAAGATGATTGCGGAAGACGGCAAAGTTTTCGACGCAGTCATCGCCCCGTTTCGCCTGGCCGTTCCCGGGGCCCTGCACTGATGGCAGTGTATGCAGTCGGCGACCTGCAGGGCTGCCTGCAACCGCTCATATGCCTCCTCGAGCGTGTCGCCTTCGACCCGGCAAAAGACCAGTTGTGGCTGGTTGGCGACCTGGTAAATCGCGGCCCGGAATCCCTGGCGACTCTGCGTTTTCTGTACGCAATGCGCCATTCGCTGGTATGCGTGCTGGGCAACCATGACCTGCATCTGCTGGCGGCAGGGCATAACATCGAGCGCTTGAAAAAAGCCGACACCCTGCGCGAGATCATCGAAGCGCCCGACGCCAAAGAACTGCTGGACTGGCTACGCCAGCAGAAATTGCTGCATTTCGATGAGCAGCGTGAAGTCGCCCTGGTCCATGCCGGCATTCCGCCGCAATGGAGCATGAGCAAGGCGTTGCGCTATGCCGCCGAAGTCGAAGAGGTTTTGCGCGACGACAATCGGTTCAAGCCCTACCTCGATGGCATGTATGGCAATGAGCCTAACAAGTGGGACAGAAATCTCAGGGGCATCGATCGCCTGCGCCTGATCACCAACTATTTCACCCGCATGCGTTTCTGTACTAAAGAAGGCAAGCTCGACCTCAAGAGCAAGGAAGGGGCCGATAGCGCGCCGGCCGGTTATCTGCCCTGGTATGCGCACAAGTCACGCCGGACTCGCCTCCTGAAAATCATCTTCGGCCATTGGGCAGCGCTGGAAGGCCGAGTCGACGAGCCCGGTATTATCGCCCTGGACACCGGCTGCGTGTGGGGTGGTGCCTTGACCCTGCTCAACGTCGACACCGGCGAACGCCATCGCTGCGAATGCGATGACAACGCCAAGCCTCGCCATCTGGCGCCGCCCGACGCCACGGCCACCACAAAGCGCTAGAATGCACGATCAGTCATGAAGGATCCTTACCCATGAGCGAATTCAAACGCATCCCTCCAGAGCAGGCACAGGCCCTGCGTGAGCAGGGTGCGGTCGTAGTCGACATCCGCGACCCGCAGACCTATGCCCTGAACCACATCAGCGGCTCTAAGCACCTGGACAACCATTCCCTGCACGACTTCATCACCAAGGCCGACCTCGACGCCCCGCTGGTAGTGGTCTGCTATCATGGCAATTCCAGCCAGAGCGCCGCTGCGTATCTGGTCAGCCAGGGCTTCTCGGATGTCTACAGCCTCGATGGCGGCTTCGAGCTCTGGCGCGCGACCTATCCGGCGGAAACAGCCGCAAGTTCGCCCGAATAATTTTTTTCAAGACCTGTAACCCGCGTGATACACGGCCTAGAGCCCTGGCTGACGAACGGTCAGCCAGAACTTATTGCGCATTGCGCCTTGACCTCTCCGATTCCGAACTATCCTTAAGCCCAGGCCATCCAAAAAGGGGAGAGCCGGTACACCGGCGTGCGGGTCATCGGTAGCGACTTTACAGGTGTTCTGGGGGGTATACAGCATCCGGTTTTCCGGTTGCATGCCAGCATCAACTGACTGATCCGACGTCGGCTCCACGTATCGAGCGAGGTGACGTCATGAGTATTTTTAGCCACTTCCAACAACGTTTCGAATCAACACGCCAGGAAGAACTCTCGCTTCAGGAGTACCTTGAGCTCTGCAAAAAGGATCGCAGTGCTTACGCCTCCTCCGCCGAACGCCTTCTGTTGGCCATTGGGGAACCCGAACTGCTCGACACCTCGAGCAATTCCCGACTGTCGCGGATTTTCTCGAACAAAGTAATCCGTCGCTATCCGGCCTTCGAAGACTTCCATGGCATGGAGGAATGCATCGATCAGATCGTCTCCTACTTCCGCCATGCAGCCCAGGGTCTTGAAGAGAAGAAACAAATCCTCTATCTGCTGGGTCCGGTGGGTGGCGGTAAGTCGTCCCTGGCTGAAAAACTCAAGCAACTGATCGAGAAGGTGCCCTTCTACGCCATCAAGGGTTCGCCGGTCTTCGAATCACCGCTGGGGCTATTCAACGCCACGGAAGATGGCGCCATCCTGGAGGAAGACTTCGGCATTCCGCGCCGCTACCTCAATACCATCATGTCACCCTGGGCCACCAAGCGCCTGGCCGAGTTCGGCGGCGACATCAGCCAGTTCCGCGTGGTCAAGCTCTACCCTTCGATCCTCAACCAGATCGCCGTAGCCAAGACCGAACCGGGCGACGAAAACAACCAGGATATTTCCGCGCTGGTCGGCAAGGTCGATATCCGCAAGCTCGAAGAGTTTCCACAGAACGACGCCGACGCCTACAGCTACTCGGGCGCCCTCTGCCGGGCCAACCAGGGCCTGATGGAATTCGTGGAAATGTTCAAGGCACCGATCAAGGTGCTGCACCCATTGCTGACCGCGACCCAGGAAGGCAACTACAACAGTACCGAAGGCCTCGGCGCCATTCCCTTCACCGGGATCCTGCTGGCCCACTCCAACGAATCGGAATGGCACAGCTTCCGCAACAACAAGAACAACGAGGCTTTCATCGACCGGATCTATATCGTCAAGGTCCCTTACTGCCTGCGCGTCACCGATGAAGTCAAAATCTACGACAAGCTGCTGTTCAACAGCTCTCTGGCCAAGGCGCATTGCGCACCTGACACCCTGAAGATGCTCGCCCAGTTCACCGTGCTGTCACGCCTCAAGGAGCCGGAAAACTCGAACATCTACTCGAAGATGCGTGTTTATGATGGCGAAAACCTCAAGGACACCGATCCGAAGGCCAAATCGATCCAGGAATACCGCGATTCGGCAGGGGTCGACGAGGGCATGAACGGCCTCTCCACCCGGTTCGCCTTCAAGATCCTGTCGAAAGTCTTCAACTTCGACCCGCATGAAATCGCAGCCAACCCGGTACACCTGCTGTACGTGCTGGAGCAACAGATCGAGCAGGAACAGTTCCAGGCTGAAGTGCGCGAACGCTACCTGCGCTACCTGAAAGAGTACCTGGCACCGCGCTACATCGAGTTCATCGGCAAGGAAATCCAGACTGCCTACCTGGAGTCCTACAGCGAATACGGGCAAAACATCTTCGACCGCTACGTGCTGTATGCGGACTTCTGGATTCAGGATCAGGAATATCGCGACCCTGAAACCGGCGAGATCCTCAATCGGGTGGCACTTAACGAAGAACTGGAAAAAATCGAAAAACCGGCAGGCATCAGCAATCCGAAGGATTTCCGCAACGAAATCGTCAACTTCGTCTTGCGTGCCCGGGCCAACAATAACGGCAAGAATCCGACCTGGCTCAGCTACGAGAAACTGCGCGTAGTGATCGAGAAGAAAATGTTCTCCAATACCGAGGATCTGCTGCCTGTTATCAGCTTCAACGCCAAGGCCAGTAAAGAAGACCAGCAAAAACACAACGACTTCGTCACACGGATGGTGGAACGCGGTTACACAGACAAGCAAGTCCGGCTGCTCTCGGAATGGTACCTGCGGGTTAGAAAATCTCAATAATCCGCAACCGGGCGCACCGGTTGTCGTTAGCCCAGAGCCTGTGTCCGTTTTTTCTGATACACAGGCTCTAGGAAGGTGTTGTAGAAACCGGCGGCGAGCTGACAATGCAAACCTGATTCAGGGCATCTTTCCTGGATGCCCCGTAACCGACCTTGCTCAGCCGCTCGACCTGTTTCAAGACAGCTTCTAAGGAGCAGTCATGAGCTATGTGATCGACCGACGTCTCAATGGCAAGAACAAGAGCACGGTGAACCGCCAACGGTTCCTGCGGCGTTACCGTGACCACATCAAAAAAGCTGTTGAAGAAGCAGTAAGCCGCCGTTCCATTACGGATATGGAGCACGGTGAGCAGATCAGCATCCCTGGTCGCGATATCGATGAACCTGTGCTGCACCATGGTCGCGGTGGCAAACAAACCGTGGTCCACCCCGGGAACAAGGAGTTCACCGCCGGGGAACACATTGCGCGACCACCGGGAGGCGGTGGCGGCAGGGGCCCCGGCAAGGCTGGCAACTCCGGCGAAGGCATGGACGAATTCGTCTTCCAGATTACCCAGGAAGAATTTCTCGAGTTCATGTTCGAGGACCTGGAGCTGCCCAACCTGGTCAAGCGCCACCTGAGCGGCAGTGATACTTTCAAGACCGTCCGTGCCGGTATCAGCAACGAAGGCAACCCCGCCCGGATCAATATCATCCGCACCCTGCGCTCGGCCCACGCGCGACGTATCGCCCTGTCCGGCAGCAGCCGCGGCAAGCTGCGCCTGGCCATGGCGGAACTGGACCGTTTGAAACGCGAAGAACCGGATAACTTCGGCGATATTCAGGAAATCGAGGCAGAAATCGAGCGTCTGCGGGCGCGAATCTATCGGGTGCCTTGGCTCGATACCTTCGACCTGAAATACAACTTGCTGGTGAAACAGCCCAACCCCAGCTCCAAGGCCGTGATGTTTTGCCTGATGGACGTGTCGGGCTCCATGACCCAAGCCACCAAGGACATCGCCAAGCGCTTTTTCATCTTGCTGTACCTGTTCCTCAAGCGTAATTACGACAAGATCGAGGTGGTATTCATCCGCCACCACACCAGCGCCCGGGAAGTCGACGAGGAAGAGTTCTTCTATTCGCGCGAGACCGGCGGCACCATCGTTTCCAGCGCATTGAAGCTGATGCAGGAAATCATGGCCGAACGCTACCCGACCAACGAATGGAATATCTACGCCGCACAGGCCTCCGACGGAGATAACTGGAACGACGACTCCCCCATTTGCCGCGAGATCCTGAGCAAGCAAATCATGCCGTTCGTGCAGTACTACACTTACGTGGAGATTACGCCCCGCGAACATCAGGCCCTGTGGTTCGAGTACGAGCGCATCGGTGAAGCCTTTGCCGACACGTTTGCCCAGCAGCAGCTGGTATCGGCCGGCGATATCTACCCGGTCTTCCGTGAACTCTTTCAGCGCAGGTTAGTGACATGACCGCTAGAGAGCAGAAACGCATCCCCATTTCGACGGGTTCAGAATGGACCTTTGAACTTATCCAGGCCTACGACCGGGAAATCAGTCGTATTGCCGAACGCTATGCGCTGGATACCTACCCCAACCAGATCGAGGTCATTACCGCCGAACAGATGATGGACGCCTATGCCTCGGTCGGCATGCCCCTGGGGTACCACCACTGGTCCTACGGCAAACACTTTCTCAGCACAGAGAAGTCCTACAGCCGCGGCCAAATGGGGTTGGCCTACGAGATCGTGATCAACTCCGACCCTTGCATCGCCTACCTGATGGAAGAAAACACCATGTGCATGCAGGCACTGGTGGTTGCCCATGCCTGCTATGGCCACAACAGCTTTTTCAAAGGCAACTACCTGTTCCGCACCTGGACCGATGCCAGTTCGATCATCGATTACCTGGTATTTGCCAAGCAGTACATCATGCAATGCGAGGAACGACACGGCATCGATGCAGTGGAGGATCTGCTCGACTCCTGCCATGCCCTGATGAACTACGGCGTCGATCGCTACAAACGGCCCTACCCTATTTCCGCTGAGGAAGAACGGCGGCGTCAGAAAGACCGCGAAGAACATCTGCAGAAACAGATCAATGACCTGTGGCGAACCATACCCAAGAGCGCGGACAAGAACAGCGAACGCGATAATGCGCGCTTCCCCGCCGAACCGCAGGAAAATATCCTCTATTTCATCGAAAAACACGCGCCGCTGCTCGAACCCTGGCAACGGGAAGTGGTGCGGATCGTGCGCAAGATCGCACAATATTTTTACCCGCAACGCCAGACTCAGGTGATGAACGAAGGCTGGGCAACATTCTGGCACTACACCTTGATGAACGATCTGTACGACGAAGGCCTGGTCACCGACGGCTTCATGATGGAGTTTCTCCAGTCTCACACCAGCGTCGTCTTCCAGCCAGGTTTCGACAGTCCTTATTACAACGGCATCAACCCCTACACGCTGGGCTTCTCGATGTACCGCGACATCCGCCGCATCTGCGAAGCCCCCACTGAGGAGGACCGTCGCTGGTTCCCGGACATCGCGGGCAGCGACTGGCTGTCGACCATCAAGTTCGCCATGAGCAGCTTCAAGGACGAGAGTTTCATCCTGCAGTACCTGTCACCCAAGGTCATCCGCGATCTGAAGCTGTTCAGCATCCTCGACGACGATCAGCGCGAAGACCTGCTGGTGCCGGCCATCCATGACGAAGAAGGTTATCGGATCATTCGCGAAATCCTCGCCTCGCAATACAACCTGGGCAATCGCGAACCCAACGTGCAGATCTGGAGCATTGACCGACGCGGCGACCGTTCGCTGACCCTGCGACACCAGCAACATGACCGCAAACCCCTGGGCGAATCGACAGAAGAGGTACTCAAACATCTGCACCGGCTGTGGGGCTTCGACATTCATCTGGAAACCCTGCAGGGCGACCAGGTGATGAAAACCCATCACGTGCCGCCCAGAAGCGAACATGGCGATGGCGACTACGGTCGCCTGGACCTGGCAGTGGTTCACCTGTAACCCACGGCGCACCTCCCTTGACCCTGCACAACAGGTATCCTGTCGGGTCAACGGAGGTTTTTTATGCAGATTTATAAAGTCGGCGGCGCTGTGCGCGATCGACTCCTGGGCAGGCCGGTCACCGATATCGATTGGGTCGTGGTCGGCGCCACCGCCGAACAGATGCAATCGCTGGGCTATCGGCCCGTAGGTGCCGACTTCCCTGTGTTTCTCCACCCCAAAAGTGGTGAGGAATACGCGCTGGCGCGCACCGAGCGCAAAAGCGGCCGAGGCTACGGCGGCTTTGTCTTTCACGCCAGCCCAGACGTCACCCTCGAACAGGACCTGATTCGACGGGACCTGACCATCAACGCCATGGCCGAAGATGAACAGGGACGACTGACCGACCCTTACCATGGACAGGATGACCTTTGCGCGCGAATCTTGCGCCACGTTTCACCCGCATTCGCCGAAGATCCCCTGCGAGTCCTGCGCGTTGCCCGCTTTGCGGCACGTTACGCCGGATTGGGTTTTACCGTCGCCACCGAAACCCTGGACTTGATGCGTCAACTCAGCGAATCGGGTGAGTTGCAGGCCCTGACGCCGGAACGCAGCTGGAAGGAAATCGCCCGCGCCCTGATGGAGGATCAACCCCAGGTATTTGTGCAGGTCCTGCGCGACTGCGGCGCGCTCAAGGAATTGCTTCCGGAAGTCGATGCACTGTTTGACGTACCGCAGCCAGACGCCGGCACGCACACCCTCAGCGTGCTCGAGCAGGCAGCCAGGCATCAACAACCACTCAGCGTGCGCTGGGCCTGCCTGCTGCACGGTCTTGGCAAGGGACAAACCCCGCCACAACAGCTGATCAAGACAGTGAACGAGCGCTTCAAGGTGCCTCGGGACTGCCAGGAACTGGCGCTATTGGTCGGCCAATACCTTACCCACGCCCAGCGGGCGCTGGAGCTCGAGGCTTCGACCTTGCTCGAATTGCTGCAGAGTTTTGATGTGTATCGCCGCCCGCAACGCTTTGAGGAGTTCATTGCTGCCTGCGAGATGGATGCGCGTGCACGCCAGGGCCAGGAAGAGTGCAGTTATCCACAAGGCGACTACTTGCGTGGCGCGGCAGAGACTGCGCGTGCGGTGGCTGTGCAGCCGCTAATCGAACAGGGGATCAAGGGCAAGGAGTTGGGTGAAGCACTCAAGGCCGAGCGGCTCAAGGCGTTGCAGACCTACAAGGGGAGTTGATCCGAGATCCTGCGAGTGCTTTGCGCTCGACCGGGAACCGGTCGCAAAATGCTCCGATCAAACGATATCGCGCGTCAACTGCCGCCCATTCCACTCGAACGGAACCGGCGCCAGCACCTGATCGATACTGGATTCAGCCCACAACGCCTGGAAACTTTTGCCCGCCACAGGATGCACAAGATCCGGCGCGATCAATGACAATGGCCACAGAACGAACGCATTCTTGAGAATCTCGGCACGCGGCAGAATCAGACCATCGAAGTTGCCAACCAGATCGCCATACAGCAACACGTCGATATCCAGCGGCAAGCCCTTGCGGTCTGGCGCATAGCGGCCGTTGTCGGCCTCGATGAACTTCAAGCGGCGGTCCAGCTCCATCAACGGCAGGTCGGTCCAGGCCGACACCACCATGTTGAAGAACGGACCACTCTTGATGCCCACCGGCTGGCTTTCGAACACTGCAGAGCAGCGCACGTCCTGAAGAAATCCGGCCAAGGCGTCGAGCCCGGCGCACAAATGGGCTTCGCGCTCGATATTGCTACCAAGCCCAAGATAAACGGGGGTCAGAGACATCCGCGCTCGATCTCCACACCCACCCCTTTGGCAGCGGGGACAGCACCGGGTTTGGTCAAGCGCAGGTGCAACCAGGGAATCTGGAACTCGCTCATCAGGACTTCGGCCAGACGCTCGGCGAACGTCTCGACCAACTGAAACTGAGCGTGCTCGGCAAAGCCCTGGATTCGCGTGCACACACTGGCGTAATCGAGGGCCAGGGTCAGGTCGTCGCCTGCAGCGGCCGGACGGTTGTCCCAGGCCAGGCTCAGGTCCAGGCGCAAGCACTGACGAATGCCGCGCTCCCAGTCATAAGCACCGATAACGGTGTCGACTTCCAGACCTTCGATAAACACTCTGTCCAAGCACTTCTCTCCGCTGCACGACAAGGGCGCAATGCGCCGTTAGAATCAGGGGCGTCCTCGCCCGGAATAGTTAGCATGTTTTGGTTACTGGCGTTTCTCGCCTACCTGCTTGGCTCGCTGTCCTTTGCCATCGTACTCAGTCGCCTTACCGGCAGTCCGGACCCGCGCCTGGGCGGCTCCGGCAATGCTGGCGCCACCAACATGCTGCGCCTGGCCGGCAAAAAGCTCGCCGTCATCACGTTGCTTGGCGACCTGTGCAAAGGGTTGCTCCCCATACTGATCGCCAACCTGGCCGGCCTGCCCCTGCAACAACAAGCCTGGATCGGACTCTGCGCAGTGCTCGGCCACCTGTTTCCGGTGTACTTTCGCTTTCGCGGCGGCAAAGGCGTTGCCACTGCCGCCGGCATGCTGCTGGGGCTGTACCCCCCCGCCGCGCTCCTGGCCATTTCTGCCTGGATGCTCACCTTCTACCTGACCCGCACCAGCTCACTGGCCGCCCTGATCGCCACCCCGCTGACCCTGCCACTACTGGCCTGGCGCGAACCCGAGGCACTGCTGCCAATCAGCATGCTGACACTGCTCATCGTCTGGCGCCACCGGGGCAATCTACGCGACCTGTTTGCCGGACGCGAACGGCATTTCTGAATACTCGGCATGAGCGGCGCTCAGGTTACAACGCCGACAACTGCTCCATCGGCCAACGTGCCTGCACGCTGATTGCCAGGCTTTCCTTCTGGCCGGCCTGCAATCGCTGGCAACCGGCGAACGCGATCATTGCACCATTATCGGTGCAGAATTCAGGACGAGCGTAGTAGACATTGCCCTTGAGCTCACCGAGCATTGTTTCCAGCGATGCACGCAAAGCCTTGTTGGCGCTGACGCCACCGGCAATGACCAGCCGTTTCATGCCCGTCTGTTTCAAGGCCCGACGGCATTTGATCGTCAGAGTCTCCACTACCGCCTGCTGGAAGGCCAGCGAGATGTCGCAACGGGTTTGCTCGCCGTCGTCCCCAGTGCTCTGGCACTGCTGCCAGGTATTGAGGGCAAAGGTTTTCAGGCCGCTGAAGCTGAAATCCAGCCCCGGGCGATCGGTCATCGGCCGCGGGAAGACGAAACGACCGGCAACCCCCTGGGCAGCCAGGCGAGCGATCTCCGGGCCGCCGGGATAATTCAGACCGATCATCTTGGCGGTCTTGTCGAACGCTTCACCCGCGGCATCGTCCAGGGTCTCGCCCAACAGCTCGTAACGACCGATGCCATCGACCCGAACCAACTGGGTATGACCACCGGACACCAACAAAGCGACGAACGGGAATTCCGGTGGCTGCTCTTCCAGCATCGGCGCCAGCAAATGGCCTTCCATGTGGTGCACGCCCAGGGCTGGAATGCCCCAGGCAAACGCCAGCGCCTGCGCGCAGGACGCGCCGACCAACAGCGCACCAACCAGGCCGGGACCCGCGGTATAGGCGATTGCGTCGATCTCGGTGGGCACGCAGTCGGCCTCGGCCAGCACCTGGCGAATCAACGGCAGCATGCGCTTGACGTGATCACGCGAGGCCAGCTCCGGTACCACGCCGCCATAGGCGCGGTGCAGGTCGATCTGACTGAACAGTGCGTCGGCCAGCAGGCCACGCTCACTGTCGTATAATGCGACGCCGGTTTCGTCGCAGGATGTTTCCAATCCCAGTACTAGCATGGGTCTGCGCCTTGTTGAGGCTGAATTCGAAGGCGCGCATGATAGTCGCCACTTCCGATGCCGACCAGCGGTTTTCGATCAGAGGCTTTGCATTCCGAGCGCCTTAGGGTTAACATCCGCAACCCTTAAAAACCGACGTTCTTCAGCGCGAGTTTCTTGCCACGAGTACGTTGACCCCGGTAATGAATGAAGGTAGCTCTGGATGCCAGCCGTCAAAGTTAAAGAGAACGAACCCTTCGACGTAGCTCTGCGTCGTTTCAAGCGCTCCTGCGAAAAAGCCGGTGTTCTGGCTGAAGTTCGTAGCCGCGAATTTTACGAGAAGCCGACTTCTGAGCGTAAGCGCAAGGCAGCAGCCGCTGTCAAACGTCACGCCAAGAAAGTACAGCGCGAACAGCGCCGCGCCGTTCGCCTGTATTAATTTACAGACGCCCGTCGCAAGCTTCTGCCTCGCCCGGCCTTAAAGCCGGGCTGCCGGCAGTTGCAGCTGCACCCTCAAGCTTTAGAGCAAGAGGCCGCCCCGCCCGCTCACGCGGACGAAGGCGAACCTGCCCAAAACGTCAGAGCTGGCCTCAACGCCAGATGTGCACGTCGACACTGACGAGCCTTTACCGGCTGCAGACGAGCACGCCCTTTCCAGACCTTCCCGCAAGGTACTGGCAAGGCACCAATTCCAGTATTGAATCACGCCATTCGACTTCGGCCCAGGCTGTTCTCGGATGCGTTGCCGTTTGCGCCGTATTAGCGATTACACTTGAGTCCAACGAGCAGCCGGTCGCGTCAGCGCCGCCGCTTTGTCGCCTGATGATGAGAACGCCATGGCCGGGCTGATCCCCCAAAGCTTTATCGACGACCTTCTTAACCGCACCGATATCGTCGATGTCGTGAGCTCGCGCCTGCAAATGAAAAAAGCAGGCAAGAACTACACCGCATGCTGCCCGTTCCACAAGGAAAAGACCCCCTCATTCAGTGTCAGCCCCGACAAGCAGTTCTACTACTGTTTCGGTTGCGGCGCTGGCGGCAATGCACTGGGCTTCATCATGGACCACGACAACCTGGACTTCCCCCAGGCTGTCGAGGACCTGGCCAAGGCCGCCGGCATGGAAGTCCCCCGAGAAGAAAGCGGGCGCGGACACAAGCCCCGGCAACCGACCGACTCGCCGCTCTACCCGCTGCTCACGGCCGCCGCCGACTATTACCGCCAGGCCCTCAAGAGCCATCCCACGCGCAAGGCCGCCGTCGATTACCTCAAGGGTCGCGGCCTCTCCGGCGAAATCGCCCGGGACTTTGGCCTGGGCTTCGCCCCGCCGGGTTGGGACAATCTGTTCAAACACCTGAGCAGCGACACCTTGCAGCAAAAGGCCATGATCGATGCCGGCCTGCTTATCGAGAACGCCGAAACCGGCAAACGCTACGACCGCTTCCGCGATCGCGTGATGTTCCCGATCCGCGACAGCCGTGGCCGGGTGATCGCCTTCGGCGGGCGCGTGCTGGGCGACGACAAGCCCAAATACCTGAACTCCCCGGAAACCCCGGTATTCCACAAGGGCCAGGAACTCTACGGGCTGTTCGAGGCACGCAAGTTCAACCGTAACCTCGACGAAATCATTGTCGTCGAAGGCTACATGGACGTGATCGCTCTGGCCCAGCAAGGCCTGCGCAACGCCGTGGCCACCCTCGGCACCGCCACCAGCGAAGAACACCTCAAGCGCCTGTTCCGCGTCGTGCCCAGCGTGCTGTTCTGCTTCGACGGCGACCAGGCCGGCCGCAACGCCGCCTGGCGCGCCCTGGAGGCAACCCTGTCGAGCCTTCAGGACGGGCGCAAGGCGCGTTTCCTGTTCCTGCCCGAAGGCGAAGACCCCGACACCCTGGTCCGCTCCGAAGGCACCGACGCCTTCCGCGCCCGGATCAACCAGCACGCCCAGCCGCTGGCCGATTACTTCTTCCAGCAATTGACCGAAGAAGCCGACCCGCGGTCGCTCGAAGGCAAGGCGCACATGGCGACCCTGGCCGCACCGCTCATCGAAAAAGTACCCGGCGCCAACTTGCGCACATTGATGCGCAATCGCCTGCGGGAAATCACCGGGCTCAACATCGCCGAAGTGGAACAGCTGGCACACAACCCGCCCGCCGAGGCACCACCCAGCTACGATCCGTCGATCGATTACGACGCGATTCCCGATTACAGCCCGGACTACAGCGACTTCCACCACCCGGACGCGTTTGCCCCCCAGCCCCAGCAGCAGGAATGGACGCCCAGGAACGACGGCGGCCAGAAAAAGAAGTGGGAAGGCAAACCCTGGGATAAAAAGGGCAAGCCCTGGGACAAGAACGGCAAACGCCAGGATTTCGAAGCACGTGCCCCGCGCGTGCCGACGAGCGTCGAACCTCCAACACTCAGTGCTTTGCGTACGCTTCTGCACCATCCGCAACTGGCGGAAAAAGTCGAGGATGCCAGTCACTTCGCGGCCGAAGACCATGTCTACGCCCAGCTGTTGGTGGCCCTGCTCGAAGCCCTGCAGAAGAATCCTAAGCTACGCTCATTACAACTGATTGCGCGCTGGCATGGCACCGAACAAGGACGCCTGCTGCGCGCACTGGCCGAAAAGGAATGGTTGATCGATGCCGACAACCTTGAACAACAGTTTTTCGACACTATAACTAGCTTGTCCGCTCGCCAACGCGAGCGCAGCCTGGAACATCTGCTCAGGAAAGCACGTCAAAGTGAACTGAGTGCAGAGGAAAAAAATCAGCTGCGCGACCTTCTCAACAGGAATGTTCCCGCACAAACCCCGACCTCAACTGGCGCGTGAGGTCCATGCTCGGGTATAATCCTCGGCTTGTTTTTTGCCCGCCAAGACCTTCAGTGGATAGGGTGTTATGTCCGGAAAAGCGCAACAGCAGTCTCGCATCAAAGAGTTGATCACCCGCGGTCGTGAGCAGGGCTACCTGACTTACGCGGAGGTCAACGACCACCTGCCGGAGGATATTTCAGATCCGGAACAGGTGGAAGACATCATCCGCATGATCAACGACATGGGGATCAACGTATTCGAGAGTGCTCCGGATGCGGATGCTCTTCTGTTGGCCGAAGCCGACACCGACGAAGCAGCCGCCGAAGAAGCGGCCGCAGCGTTGGCGGCAGTGGAAACCGACATCGGCCGCACGACGGACCCGGTGCGCATGTACATGCGCGAAATGGGTACCGTCGAGCTTCTGACCCGTGAAGGCGAAATCGAAATCGCCAAGCGTATCGAAGAAGGCATTCGTGAAGTGATGGGCGCAATCGCGCACTTCCCTGGCACGGTCGAGCACATCCTCAGCGAATACGATCGTGTGACCACCGAAGGTGGCCGCCTGTCCGACGTCCTGAGCGGGTACATCGATCCGGACGACGGCATTGCGCCGCCGGCCGAAGAGGTGCCTCCGCCTGTTGGAAAGTCTGAAAAGGCCGACGACAAGGACGATGAGGAAGACGAAAGCGAAACGAGCGACGACGAGGAAGAGGCCGAAAGCGGTCCTGACCCCGTCATTGCGCAACAGCGCTTCGGTGCCGTCTCCGAACAGCTGGACATCACCCTCAAGGCGTTGAAAAAGCACGGTCGCGAGAGCAAGCAAGGCATTGCCGAGATGCTCGCCCTGGCCGAGCTGTTCATGCCGATCAAACTGGTGCCCAAGCAGTTCGAAGGCCTGGTCGAGCGCGTTCGTAGCGCCCTGGATCGCCTGCGCCAGCAAGAGCGTGCCATCATGCAGCTATGCGTGCGTGATGCCCGCATGCCGCGTGCCGATTTCCTGCGTCTGTTCCCGAGCAACGAAGTCGACATGACCTGGAGCGGTGACCTCTCCAAGCGCAGCACCAAGTGGGCTGAAGCCCTGGGCCGCCTGGACGCCGACATCGTGCGTTGCCAGCAGAAGCTGGTCGACCTGCAGACCGAAACCGGTCTGACCATCGCTGAAATCAAGGACATCAACCGTCGCATGTCGATCGGTGAGGCCAAGGCCCGCCGCGCGAAGAAAGAGATGGTTGAAGCGAACTTGCGTCTGGTGATCTCCATCGCCAAGAAGTACACCAACCGTGGCCTGCAATTCCTCGATCTGATCCAGGAAGGCAACATCGGCTTGATGAAAGCGGTGGACAAGTTCGAATACCGTCGCGGCTACAAGTTCTCGACTTACGCCACCTGGTGGATCCGTCAGGCCATCACCCGCTCGATCGCCGACCAGGCGCGCACCATCCGTATTCCGGTGCACATGATCGAGACGATCAACAAGCTCAACCGCATTTCCCGCCAGATGTTGCAGGAAATGGGTCGCGAACCGACCCCGGAAGAGCTGGGTGAGCGCATGGAGATGCCTGAGGACAAGATCCGCAAGGTATTGAAGATCGCCAAAGAGCCGATCTCCATGGAAACCCCGATCGGCGATGACGAAGATTCGCATCTGGGTGACTTCATCGAAGACTCGACCATGCAGTCGCCAATCGATGTCGCTACCGTCGAAAGCCTCAAGGAAGCCACGCGCGAAGTCCTCTCCGGGCTGACCGCGCGCGAAGCCAAAGTGCTGCGCATGCGCTTCGGTATCGATATGAATACCGATCACACCCTCGAAGAGGTCGGTAAACAGTTCGACGTGACCCGTGAGCGGATCCGTCAGATCGAAGCCAAGGCGCTGCGTAAGCTGCGTCATCCGACGAGAAGCGAGCATCTGCGCTCATTCCTCGACGAGTGATACCAAAACCCCCGGCATGCCGGGGGTTTTGCTTTCTGCAATTTGCGACCAGCGTAACTTTCCCCTCGGCGAAATGCCCGTCTACACTCGATTCATTCCACCGAGGGAACGAGGCCGCTATGCCGAAACTGCCGGCCATTCTGTTGCTATCTATGTTTGCATGGACCGCGACGGCCGACGCCCTGACCCTGACAACCGAAGAACAAGCCTGGCTCAGCGACCATCCACTGCTGCGCCTTGGCGTCGATGCCTCCTGGCCGCCCTTTGAATACCGGGACCAGGAAGGTCATTACCAGGGATTGGCCGCCGATTACATTGCCTTGATAAAGGAGCGACTGGGTGTCGCCGTCCAGCCGATCGAGCCGGTCAGCTGGACAGTCGTGCTCGAGCAGGCCAGACAGGGCTCGCTGGACTTGCTGCCCGGCATCATGTCGACACCGGAGCGGCAGACCTACCTGGCATTCACTCGCCCCTACCTGGACTTTCCGATTGTCATCCTGGCCCACAAAGGAGGCCCGCAACCGCGCAACCTCGAAGAGCTCTATGGGTTGAAGATCGCCGTGGTGGAAAACTACGCGCCCCATGAACTGCTGCGCAGCCACCATCCCGACCTCAACCTGGTGGCCCTGCCCAATGTCAGCACGGCTCTACAGGCCCTGGCAACCGACCAGGTCGACGCTGTTGTCGGCGACCTTGCTTCGAGCGTCTGGAGTCTGCGCCAGCTCAAGCTCGATGGCTTGTACGTCACAGGCGAGACCCCCTATCGCTATCAACTGGCGATGGCCGTCCCACGCGATCAAAAGATCCTCATCGGCATCCTCGACAAGGTTCTTGCCGAGATGACACCTGCTGAAATCAGCGATATCCAGGAGCGTTGGGTCGGCAAAGTGCTCGATCACCGCACGATCTGGCATGACACGCTCAGCTATGGCCTGCCTAGCCTGTTGTTGCTATGCATCGGGTTGGCAGTCGCGATTCGCATCAATCGCAGGCTCAGCTCGGAAATTGCCAGGCGCGTTGCCCTGGAACAGGAATTGCGCAGCAGTGAATACCATTATCGCGGCCTGATCGAGAGCCTTTCGGCCATCGCTTGGGAGGCCAAGGCCGACGATTTCACCTACACCTACGTCTCGCCCCATGCCGAAGACCTGCTGGGCTATCCATTGAGCCAATGGCTCAAGCCAGGTTTCTGGAGCAGCATTCTGCACCCCGATGACGCCCTCTGGGCCCAGGCCTTCTGCGAGGCCGAGACGCTGGCCGGACGCGATCACAGCCTCGATTACCGGGTCTACAACGTCGAAGGACGTTGCCTCTGGGTGCGCGACATCGTCAGCCTGATCGAGCCTGGCTATACCCCGGTCATGCGCGGCCTGATGATCGACATCAGCGAAACCAAGAGAACCGAAGAAGCGCTGCGCCTTTCAGAACAAAAGTTTGCCTCGGTCTTCAAACAGTGCCCGGACATCCTCGTGATTGCACAGCTCAGCAACGGCTACCTCCTGGAGGTCAACACAGCCTTCGAGGAACAAATTGGACTGAGTTCATCCGACGTCATCGGGCAAAACCTCACCGACCTGAATATCTGGGGCATCGAAGGCATTGGCCCCGGCCTGTTGCAGCGCTTGCAAGCCGGCAGTATCCGCAACCTGGAGATGCCCTTTCGCCGTCACAGTGGCCAATTGTTCACAGGCCTCATCTCCGCCGAACCCTTCATGCTCGACACCACCCAGGCGCTGGTCGTGGTGGTGCGGGACATCAGCCAGCTCAAGGAGACTCAACAACAACTGCAGATCTCCGAAGAGAAGTTCGCCAAGGCCTTCCACGCCTCGCCGGACGGCCTGCTGCTGTCGCGCCAGAGCGATGGCATGCTGCTCGAGGTGAACGAGGGGTTCAGTCGCCTTACCGGTTACCACAGCATCGTCTCGATCGATCATTCGACACTCGATCTCGGCATCTGGGTTGATCTCAACGAACGAAAGCGGCTGCTCGATACCCTTGCACGAGACGGCTATGCGCGTGACTTCAGATGCCACATCCGCCGCAGCGACGGCGAGATCCGCCTTTGCGAGCTCTCGGCGCGGCCACTGCCGATCGGCGGCGTCGATTGCATGCTGACCATCGCCCGCGACATCACCGATCGCCACTTGATGCAAGAGAAGCTGCAACTGGCTGCCACGGTGTTCGAAAGCACGGCCGAAGGCGTGCTCATTACCGATACGGAACAGCGCATCACGGCAGTCAATCGCGCCTTCAGCGAAATCACCGGCTACAGCGAAGCCGAAGCCCTGGGCCAGACGCCACGCTTGCTCGCCTCGGGCCAGCACGACAGCGCCTTCTACGTCGCCCTGTGGCATCAATTGACTGCAGAAGGCCACTGGCAGGGAGAAATCTACAACCGACGCAAGAACGGCGAGCTCTACCCCAGCTGGCTCACCATTAGCGCAGTCCGCAACAGCGCGCGGGCCATCACCCATTTCGTGGCGGTGTTCGCCGACATTTCCAGCCTCAAGCATGCACAGGCCAAACTCGACTACCAGGCGCACCACGACCCACTTACCGGCCTGCCCAACCGCACCTTGTTCGAAAGCCGCCTGCAAGCCGCCCTTACTTGCCCACTGGATTCCAGCTGCCAGGGCGCCGTGCTGTTTCTGGATCTCGACCGCTTCAAACACATCAACGACAGCCTCGGGCACCCGGTGGGCGACCTGCTGCTCAAAGGCATTGCCCATCGCCTCAAGGAACAGGTGCGCGACATCGACACCGTGGCGCGCCTGGGTGGCGACGAATTCATCATTCTGTTGCCCGGTCTGCACCAGCCCAGCGATGCCGAGAACATTGCCAACAAACTACTGGCCTGCTTCAGCGCGCCCTTCCAGGCCGGTGACCACGAGTTTTTCACCAGCGCCAGCATCGGCACCAGCCTGTATCCCAGAGACGGCACCGACGTCGCCAGCCTGATCAAGAATGCCGACGCGGCCATGTATCGCTCCAAGGCCAAGGGTCGTAACCGCGTCGAATCCTACACCTGCGACCTCACTGTACAGGCCAGCGAGCGCGTCGCCCTTGAGCATGAACTGCGCCGGGCCATCGAGCGCGACGAACTGAGCTTGTGCTTCCAACCCAAGTTCAGCCTCAAGAACCAGAGCCTGGTGGGCGCCGAAGCCCTGATCCGCTGGAACCACCCCAACTTCGGCAACGTACCTCGCGAGCACTTCATTCCGCTTGCCGAAGAAAACGGCATGATCCTGCAACTCGGCGACTGGGTACTGGAACACGCCTGCCAGCAAATGCGCGATTGGAATCGAACCTACAAAAACTTCGGCCCGCTCTCCGTCAATCTGGCAGGTGCACAGTTGCGCCAGCCGAACCTGGTCAAGCGCATCGATCACCTGCTCAAGATCAACCACCTCAAGCCCGGTTGCCTGCAACTGGAAATCACCGAAAACTTCATCATGAGCCAGGCCGAGGAAGCCCTCGCCGTGCTGCACCAGCTCAAGCGCCTGGGCGTGCAACTGGCCATCGACGACTTCGGCACCGGCTATTCCTCGCTCAGCTATCTCAAGCGCCTGCCCCTGGACATCCTCAAGATCGACCAGTCCTTTGTCCGTGGCCTGCCCGACGACCCCCACGATGCGGCCATCGTACGTGCCATCATCGCCCTGGGCCGCAGCATGCAACTGACGGTCATCGCCGAGGGTGTCGAGAACCAGGCCCAGCAAAAATTCCTCGCCGCCGAAGGCTGCGAACATATCCAGGGCTACCTCGTCAGCCTGCCCCTGCCCCCCGAAGAATTCGCTGCGACCTTTCTTCTTGCGAGTCTTTCCGACTTTTCGGATAGCACTGTCGAGAAACCGTCGTTATAATCCGCGACCACTGGGGGCCTATAGCTCAGTTGGTTAGAGCAGGGGACTCATAATCCCTTGGTCGCAGGTTCGAGTCCTGCTGGGCCCACCATATAAATCAAGGCCTGCAGCCCTGCTGCAGTTTTTGACGCCATTATCAGATGTTCCCGAGGTACAGTTTCGGTACAGTCCGTACCGATCTTTCCCCGGAGAAACTTATGGCAACTCTCGTAAAAACCCCCTCTGGCACCTGGAAAGCGGTCATTCGGAAGGTTGGCTGGCCAACTGCATCTAAGACCTTTCGTACGAAGCGTGATGCAGAAGACTGGTCACGGCGTACCGAAGACGAAATGGTCAAGGGCGTCTACATCCAACGTAGTGGATCTGAGCGCATGACGCTTGAGGCCGCCCTAAAACGTTATTTGGCCGACATCACCCCTACCAAAAAGTCCAGTACACAGCGCGGCGAAACCACTAAGGCGAAAAAGCTCGTTGAGCATCTTGGGAAATACTCTCTCGCAGCTCTTTCCTCTGAAATCATTGCAGATTTCCGAGATAAACGCCTGAACGAACCCGGACGCAATGGACGTATTAGCAACAACACTGTTCGGCTCGAGCTGGCACTGTTGAGTCACCTCTACACTGTGGCCATTCAGGAGTGGGGGCTGGGGCTGACATTTAATCCGGTTCTCAATATTCGCAAGCCAAGCCCAGGTGATGGTCGTGATCGTCGGCTTTCTGCAGATGAAGAGCGTCGCTTGCTCGCAGCCGTAAATGGCCACAGCAACCCCATGCTGGGATGGATAGTGCGCATCGCGCTGGAAACTGGGATGCGTTCCTCTGAGATATCAACCCTAAAGCGATCTCAGGTAGATCTAGAGAAACGCGTTGTACGGCTCTCAGACACCAAAAATGACTCTGCGCGGACAGTTCCTCTCAGCAAACAAGCAACCGAAGCACTGCGATCAGCCATCAACAATCCAGTGCGACCTATCGATTGCAACTTGGTATTTTTGGGAGCCTGGAAAGGATGGAAAGCGCAGGCCCTACGAGTTTACGAAGACCTGGGGTCAACTGAAGCGGAAATTAGGCATGTCCGACCTACGCTTTCATGATCTCCGACATGAAGCTGTCAGCCGTCTCGTAGAAGGTGGGCTATCAGACCAAGAAGCTGCTGCAATTAGTGGTCATAAATCCATGCAGATGCTTCGACGGTACACCCATCTTCGGGCAGAGGATCTAGTATCCCGGCTAGATGCGATTCGCCGTAAATAGGGTAGTTCAGCCCCAAAAAGATTCTGCATGCGGAAACTTTTCTTGGCTGTTCCAAACTGGACACACATTGCCCCTTTCGTGGCTGTCGGCACCAGCATTGCGTACAAAGAGTTCGCCCGTGCCCCCGGCCTTCGCAGGACGGATACTCCACTTTTCGTAGCAGGACGATTAAGGTTCTAATTCGGTGCGCCTGCCACTTCAGCCATCAGCTCTACAGAATTCCCCTTGCGTATACGCAAATAGCTACTGGCTGAAAGGGCTCCCCTTGAAAAAACTCGAAGGTTATCGAAACCCACCGCCCTCAAAACAACAGAAATAGGTCACTCCCTTCCCACTATTAGGGCATCACATCGGAGATGCCCAATGACACTCGAACAACAGATCCTAGAACGCTTCGGCCCCCTACTGACACTCGCTCAACTCGCCGAGCTGCTTCATCGGAGCCCACAAGGTCTTTCTTTCACACTCAGTCGCCCCGGCAGCTTCGCAGAGAAAATTAATATTGCGCGTATCAAGCTGGGCCGTCGCGTTTATTTTCGGGCTAGCGATATCGCGGCGGCTCTTTCCTGAACACGATGAAGGACTTACAGCGTCAACCGTCCAAAACAAAAGCAAGGCTCGAAACGATCGGTCGAGAAATTTTGCGGCATCCCCCGTCGGATGATGAACTGGTATTTTTTCATTCTGGGCTTTGCCAGCTAGGGCTACCTAGATCAAAAGTCTCTGGTCGCGAGTTCTTCAGATCCTCTGGGCGAGCGTGGTTGAGCATTCAAGCTGGATATCTTGACGAGGGCGGCGGTCCCGTACTTCAAGAAATCCCATATGGAGCAATGCCTCGCCTTGCGTTGACTTGGATTTCAACTTATGCAGTTCGTCATAAGACTAATAGGATTCCCATTGGAGACACTGCGGCAGACTTTTTAAAGCTACTGGAGCTGGACACGCAAGGCACCAGATACGACAAGCTCCACCAGGCAATAAATGCGCTTGCCACATGCCGCATACACTTTGGGCTTAATGATCGGGAAGTCGATGGCACCCTCATTTCACAATTTGACGCCTGGCAACCTCTGCCTGACAACAGACGTCGAAGGTGGCCTGGCCTCCTGACCTTAGATGACCAATTTTATAAATCGCTGCAGAAAAGCGCCGTACCACTGGACAAGCGAGCGCTGTGGGCCTTGAAAGGGTCCTCGCTGGCCTTGGACATCTACACATGGTTGGCTCAGCGGCTACATCATGTCCCAAGCAATGGAACAAAAATCTCGTGGAAACCTATTCGTACTCAATTTGCGGGTGAATACGTCGGAAAGAATGCCAGCAAGGACTTCAAAAAGGAGTTTGTTCCCGCTCTGGACCAGGTAAAGACAGTCTATCCCGGCGCCAAAGTGGCAGTTGTGCGAGGTGGCTTACTGCTACAGACATCCGATCCGCCGATTCCATTCAAGCCAATGGATGACGACTCAGAATCCACAGCATGACCCCTTCTACTCACCCACAGCTGAGCTTACCGCAAGGCTGTGGATAAGTTTCCGACGGCACGTTAGATTCCCCCCCCGGCGATCGTTAGATTCCCCCCCAGAATTTCGATAAATG
>NZ_VXCP01000047.1 GCF_011355085.1 Pseudomonas akapageensis
CCATTCGGGATGCGGTTGCAGAAAGTTCGGCTTGGTGAGCAGGCGCTGCAGCGGGTTGTCCGGCCAGCGCTCGCGCAGCACCAGCAGCAGGCTCGCCAGCAAGGCACCGGCCAACGGCCAGCTGTACAGGGCTTGGGCGGGGCGGGCCTGGGTGGGTTGTTGCATCACCGGTTCCAATTGGTCGAGGGTTTTGCCGATGGCCTCCAGTTGCTGCCCGTCGCGGGCACGGAAATAGCTGCCGCCGGTAATGCTGGCGATTTCCTTGAGAGTCGGTTCATCCAGGTCCAGGCTCGGGTTCAGTCCGAGCATGGCCAGGGTGCCACCTTCTTCGGGGTCGGCGCCGATGCCGATGGTGTAGATCCTGATGTTCTCCAAAGCCGCCAGGCGTGCTGCGGTCAACGGATGGATCTCGCCACCGTTGTTGGCGCCGTCGGTGACCAGGATCAATACCCGACTCTGTTCCGGACGCAGGCGCAGGCGCTTGACCGCCAGGCCGATCGCATCACCCAGTGCGGTATTCTTGCCGGCGATGCCGATCCGTGCTTCGTCGAGCCAGACGCGGACGGTGTGCCGGTCGAAGGTCAGGGGCGCCTGCAAGTAGGCCTGGCTGCCGAACAGGATCAAGCCGATCCGATCGCCTTCACGGCCCTGGAGGAAGTCGCCCAGCAGATTTTTGACCAGTGTCAGGCGGCTGACCTCTTCGTTCTGCCAGAGCATGTCGGGATAATCCATGGAGCCCGAGACATCGACGGCCACCAGCAGGTCGCGACCGCTGGAGGCGACCGGCAGCGGCTCGCCGAGCCATTGGGGGCGGGCTGCAGCCGTCAACAACAGTAACCAGAGTACGACGAAGGGTGCCTGCTGGCGCCAGGTCGGCAGGTTCAGGCGTGCCCGGCGTCCGGCCAGGCCTTCGAGTTCATTGAGAAAACTGACCTTGAGCGCCGGCTCGCCGCTGTCGGCGGCCGGCAGCACCAGGCGCAGGATCCAGGGCAGCGGCAGCAGGGCGAACAGCCAGGGCCAGGCGAATTCAAACATGTTTGCGAATCCAGGTTTCGACCGATTGGCTGAGCCCGGCAATGGCCTTGTCGTCGAGCTTGCATTCCGGCTTGTAGGCGCCTTCGACCAATACCATCCAGCGGGTCAACCCCGCTGCCGGGCAGCGGTTGTCGAGAAACGCCAGCCATTGCCGCCCATTGAGGGTGTGGCTGTGGCTGTTGGGGTAATGGTTGCGGCACAGGCGCTTGAGCAGTGCATTGATTTGCTGCAGCCAGGCGCCTGCCGGGGCGCCGTCATAGGGTTTGGGCAGGCGAGCCAGTTCCGCCAGGGCTTCGAGGCGAATCGGGTCCAGAGGTTGTTCGGTGGGCGCCGGCTCGGATTTCGACGGCCTGAGGTGCCGCAGCCGCCACACGCCCCAGGCCAGCAACGGCAGCAATACCAGCAATGCCCACCAGCCGGGTGCCGGGGGCCAGGCGCTGATTGGCGCCGGTGCAATCAGCGGTTGCAGTTGCTCGAGGCTGCTCAACGGGGTTTCCTCGGGCGCTCGGGGTTCAGGTATTCACGCAGTTGTTCGATCATCTCGCTTTGCGTCGTCAAGGGCATCAGTAATACCCGCAGTTTCTGCGCCAGAAACTCCCAGCGGGCAAGGCGTGCTTCGCCCTGGGCGCGGTAACTCTGGCGCAGATTGGCATCCAGGGTATCGAGTTCCAGCTGAGCGCCGTGCTGGGCAAAACGCAACAGGCCGGCGGCCGGCAGGGCATGGTCGAGTGGGTCGGACAGTGGCAGCAGCAGCAAGTCGCAGTGGCGTGAGAGCAGGCTCAGTTGCTGTTCGGCGGCATCGCTCAGGGCGCGTTCGTCGCAGATGATAATGGCCAGGCTGCCGGGGCGCAGCACTTCGCGGGCGCGGCGCAGGGCCATGCCGAGGGATTCGCGATCGGGCTGGCTTTCGGTATGCAGCGAGTGATTGACCCGAACCATCCGGTTGAGCAATTGCAGCAGGCTTTGTTTGCTGCGTCGGGGTTTGATTTCGTAGAACTCGTTGTCGCCGAAGACCAGCCCGCCGATGCGATCGTTGTGGCCCAGTGCCGACCAGCCGATCAGGCTGGCGGCCTGGGCGGCGAGCACCGACTTGAACATCAGGCCTGAACCGAAGAACAGTCGCCGGCTCTGCTCGACCAGAATGTAGATCGGCCGCTCGCGCTCTTCGTGGAACAGCTTGGTGTGGGGTTCCTGGGTCCGTGCGGTGACGCGCCAGTCAATGCTGCGCACGTCATCGCCCGCCTGGTAGACACGCACCTGATCGAAATCGACGCCGCGTCCGCGCAGCTTCGAATGGTGCAGGCCGATCAACGGGCTGCGTTGGCCAGGCGAGGAAAACAGCTGAACTTCACGCACGCGATGGCGCATCTCGATCAGCTCGGAGAGGCTGACGCGGATGCCGGGGGCGGCGATCAGGCGGTTTGGCATGATTTCAGGCAACAGCCACGACGTCGAGGATGCGCTGGATCACCCGGTCCTGGTCGATACCGGCAGCTTCGGCCTCGAAGGACAGAATGATGCGATGGCGCAGCACGTCGAACAGCACCGCCTGGATGTCTTCGGGGCTGACGAAATCGCGCCCGGCCAGCCAGGCATGAGCGCGCGCGCAACGGTCCAGGGCAATGGAGCCACGCGGGCTGGCGCCGTAGGCGATCCAGTCGGCCATTTCCGGGTCGAACTTGCTCGGCGTGCGCGTGGCCATGACCAGTTGCACCAGGTACTCCTCAACCGCGTCGGCCATGTACAGGCCGAGGATTTCCTTGCGCGCGGCGAAAATCGCGTGCTGGCTGACCCTGCGTTCCGGCTTGGTTTCGCCATTGAGCGCTTCACCGCGGGCCTGCTGCAGGATCCGGCGCTCGACGGCGGCATCCGGAAAGCCGATCTTGACGTGCATCAGAAAACGATCGAGCTGGGCTTCGGGCAGGGGATAGGTGCCTTCCTGCTCGATCGGGTTTTGCGTGGCCATGACGAGAAACAGCGGCGACAGTTCGTATGTGCTGCGTCCGACACTGACCTGACGCTCGCCCATGGCCTCGAGCAGTGCCGACTGTACCTTGGCCGGTGCCCGGTTGATTTCGTCGGCCAGCACCAGGTTGTGGAAAATCGGCCCCTGCTGGAAGACGAAGCTGCCGGTTTCCGGGCGATAGATCTCGGTGCCGGTGATGTCGGCGGGCAGCAGGTCGGGGGTGAATTGAATTCGATGGAACTGGGCTTCGATGCCTTCGGCCAATTCCTTGATGGCCTTGGTCTTGGCCAGGCCCGGCGCCCCTTCGACCAGCATGTGGCCGTCTGCCAACAGCACGATCAACAAGCGTTCGACCAGTTTTTCCTGGCCGAGAATCTGCGTTGAGAGAAAGGTTCGCAGCGCGATGAGCGCCTCACGATGTTCCATCGGTGACGGTTCCTGGAAAGAAGGCCGGGCGGCGACGAAATGCGCCGGGCAGGGGTTGTTACTTTAATCTATCCGGGGGTGTGCCGACCAACGGTGTGCGGGATATTTATATCTGTGGGGCCGTGCTGGCCTCATCGCTGGCAAGCCAGCTCCCACAGAGATCGCACAGGCTCTGAATATCCCTGTGGGAGCTGGCTTGCCAGCGATGGGGCATTCACAGACGATAAAAGGCCCGGGCATTCCCCCACAAAGCCAATTCAGCCCCGTCTTCCCCCAAAGCCTCACACAACAACTCGATATCCGCCGCCTCAAACGCCCGCGGCGCTCGCGTCGATGGCAAATCACTGCCAAACATCAACGCCTGCGGATTGGCTGCATGAATGGCCTTCAAGGCCGGCGCTACTTCAAAATCGACCCGGCCAAATCCACAAGCCTTGATCCGTACCCCGCGCTCGGCCAGGCGCAGAATGCTCGGCAGCCCCTCGTGGCTGAGCCCGAGATGATCGATACTCACGGCAGGCAATTGCAGCAGACGCGCTTCAAGATTCGGCAATTCACGCGAGTCGATGTACAGCTCGGCATGCCAGCCAACGACTTCGTGAACGCGCCGGGCCAGGTTTTCCAGCTGATCGAGCTGCTCCGAACCCCCGCGCTTGAGGTTGAAGCGCAGGGCGCGCACGCCCTGTTCGTTGAGCGACACCAGTTCGGCATCGCTGACGCTGGCTGGCAGTTGCGTCACCCCGACGAATTCCGGCCCCAGCCGTTTGAGCGCAGTGATCAGATACTGCTGGTCGAATGCCTGAAACGAGCCGGACACCACCGCGCCCGAGCAGATGCTCAACGCACGGGTCTGCGCCAGATAGTCGTCGACGCCGAAAGGGGCGGGCAGATAGCCATTGTTGGCGATCAGCGGGTAACGAGGGTCGATGATGTGGCAGTGGGCATCGAAGATCGGGCGCGGCATTGTGCCTCCGTGACGACTCAGGCCAGTTCGCTGATGTAAGTGCCGGTACCTTTGAGGATGTTTTGCAGGGTTTCTTCGACTTCCGCCAGGTCGGGCGCTGCGGTGCCATGAAGGATTTCCAGGTGATCGTCGCCATTGAGTGCGTCGGCATCGGCTGCAGCGATTTCGATCAGCAGGCGGGTGGGGCTGAGGGTGACTTTCACGCCGTCGAGAGTCGAAGGCTCGCCATCCAATGTGATTTCCAGCTCATCCTCATCGGGATAGCGGGTCATCAGGAACATCTCGCCCGTTTCACTGTGGCAGCAAAGCATGGCCATGTTGTCTTCTTCGTCATCGCACGGGTTGGCGATCAGGAGGGCGGTGGTCATCTGCATGGCAATGGCTCGGAATTAAGTTGAAACACGATTCTGCCAGTGTTCCGGGGGCAAGACGAGTAACACTGGGCTACCTGTCAATGACCGAATATGTCGCAGCACCGCAAGCAGCCCCCGGCAGGCACTCGTTAAGCTGCGTGCTGGATGGACACCTCTAAAGACACAGCTGCGGGTGCAGCAGTCGTTTTTGTAGATGCCCATCCACGATTTACCTCCTTCTGTCGCTGGGTTGGCTATCGTTGAATCCAGCAGGCAGAGGCGCGCGACGCTTCATTCAAATACAAAGCCCAAGCGGAGTACCACAGATGGCGTTCTTCACCGCAGCCAGCAAAGCCGACTTCCAGCATCAACTGCAGGCGGCCCTGGCGCAGCACATCAGTGAACAGGCACTGCCACAAGTGGCGCTGTTCGCCGAGCAATTCTTCGGCATCATCTCTCTGGACGAGCTTACCCAGCGTCGACTTTCCGACCTGGCCGGTTGCACCCTGTCGGCCTGGCGCCTGCTGGAGCGTTTCGATCACGCCCAGCCCCAGGTCCGCGTTTACAACCCCGATTACGAGCGCCATGGCTGGCAATCGACCCACACGGCCGTCGAAGTGCTGCACCATGACCTGCCGTTCCTGGTGGACTCGGTCCGTACCGAGCTGAACCGTCGCGGCTACAGCATCCACACCCTGCAGACCACCGTACTCAGCGTACGCCGTGGCAGCAAGGGCGAATTGCTGGAGATCCTGCCCAAGGGCACCCACGGCGAGGGCATCCTGCAAGAATCGCTGATGTACCTGGAAATCGACCGCTGCGCCCATACCGCCGAGCTGAACCTGCTGACCCGCGAGCTGGAGCAGGTGCTGGCCGAAGTACGCGTGGCCGTAGGCGATTTCGAGCCGATGAAGGCCAAGGTCCGCGACATGCTGGCCGTGATCGACCAGGCCGGTCAGGGCAGCGACGACGAGAAGTCCGAAGTCAAAGGCTTCCTCGAGTGGATGCTGGACAACCACTTCACCTTCCTCGGTTATGAAGAGTTCGTGGTCAACGCCGATGCCAAGGGTGGTCAGCTGGTTTATGACGAGCAGTCGTTCCTGGGCCTGACCCGCCTGCTGCGCGCCGGCCTGACCCCGGATGACCTGCGTATCGAAGATTACGCGGTCAACTACCTGAAAGAGCCGCTGCTGCTGTCGTTCGCCAAGGCCGCGCAACCGAGCCGTGTGCACCGTCCGGCCTATCCGGACTTCGTCTCGATCCGCCAGATCGACGCCAAGGGCAATGTCATCAAGGAATGCCGCTTCATGGGCCTGTACACCTCGTCGGTGTATGGCGAAAGTGTGCGCGTGATCCCTTACATTCGCCGCAAGGTTGCCGAGATCGAGCGTCGCTCCGGTTTCGATGCCAAGGCGCACCTGGGCAAGGAACTGGCCCAGGTACTGGAAGTGTTGCCGCGTGACGACCTGTTCCAGACCCCGGTCGATGAGCTGTTCAGCACCGTGATGTCGATCGTGCAGATTCAGGAGCGCAACAAGATTCGCGTGTTCCTGCGCAAGGATCCGTACGGCCGCTTCTGCTACTGCCTGGCCTATGTGCCACGCGATATCTATTCCACCGAAGTCCGGCAGAAGATCCAGCAGGTGCTGATGGAGCGCCTCAAGGCCACCGACTGCGAGTTCTGGACCTTCTTCTCCGAGTCGGTGCTGGCGCGTGTGCAGTTGATCCTGCGGGTCGACCCGAAGAACCGCATCGACATCGATCCGGTGCAGCTGGAAAACGAAGTGATCCAGGCCTGCCGTTCCTGGCAGGACGACTACGCTGCGCTGACCGTCGAGAACTTCGGCGAAGCCCAGGGCACCAACGTCCTGGCGGATTTCCCGAAAGGCTTCCCGGCGGGCTTCCGCGAGCGTTTCGCGCCCCATTCGGCGGTTGTCGACATGCAGCACTTGCTGACCCTGTCCGACACCAAGCCGCTGGTGATGAGTTTCTACCAGCCACTGACCCAGACCGGTCAGGAGCTGCACTGCAAGCTGTACCACGCCGATACGCCGCTGGCGCTGTCGGACGTTCTGCCGATCCTGGAAAACCTCGGCCTGCGTGTGCTGGGCGAGTTCCCCTATCGCCTGCGCCATATCAATGGCCGCGAGTTCTGGATTCATGACTTCGCCTTCACCTACAGCGAAGGCCTGAACCTGGATATCCAGCAGCTCAACGACACGCTGCAGGACGCTTTCGTGCACATCGTGCGCGGCGATGCCGAGAACGACGCCTTCAACCGCCTGGTGCTGACCGCCGGCCTGCCATGGCGCGACGTGGCACTGCTGCGTGCCTACGCCCGTTACCTCAAGCAGATCCGCCTGGGCTTCGACCTGGGCTATATCGCCAGCACCCTGAACAACCACGCCGACATCGCTCGCGAATTGACCCGGTTGTTCAAGACCCGCTTCTACCTGGCGCGCAAGCTCAGCAGCGATGACCTCGAGCAACGTCTGGAACACGCGATCCTGGCGGCCCTGGACGAGGTTCAGGTGCTCAACGAAGACCGCATCCTGCGTCGTTACCTGGACCTGATCAAGGCGACCCTGCGTACCAACTTCTACCAGCCCGACGCCAATGGCCAGAACAAGTCCTACTTCAGCTTCAAGTTCAATCCCAAGCTGATTCCGGAACTGCCCAAGCCGGTGCCGAAGTTCGAGATCTTCGTGTACTCGCCGCGGGTCGAAGGCGTGCACCTGCGTTTCGGCAACGTGGCCCGTGGTGGCCTGCGCTGGTCCGACCGCGAAGAAGACTTCCGTACCGAAGTGCTCGGCCTGGTAAAAGCCCAGCAGGTGAAGAACTCGGTCATCGTGCCGGTCGGCGCCAAGGGCGGCTTCCTGCCGCGTCGCCTGCCACTGGGCGGCAACCGTGACGAGATCGCGGCCGAGGGCATTGCCTGCTACCGCATCTTCATTTCCGGCTTGCTGGACATTACCGACAACCTCAAGGAAGGCGGCGTCGTGCCTCCGGCCAACGTGGTTCGCCACGATGAAGACGATCCGTACCTGGTGGTGGCGGCCGACAAGGGCACCGCAACCTTCTCAGACATCGCCAACGGCATCGCCATCGACTACGGCTTCTGGCTGGGCGATGCGTTCGCTTCCGGTGGTTCGGCCGGTTACGACCACAAGAAAATGGGCATCACCGCCAAAGGCGCCTGGGTCGGCGTGCAGCGTCACTTCCGTGAGCGCGGCATCAACGTCCAGGAAGACAGCATCAGCGTGGTCGGCATCGGCGACATGGCCGGTGACGTGTTCGGTAACGGCTTGTTGATGTCGGACAAGCTGCAACTGGTGGCCGCATTCAACCACCTGCACATCTTCATCGATCCGAATCCGGATCCGGCCAGCAGCTTCGCCGAGCGCAAGCGCCTGTTCGACCTGCCACGTTCAGCCTGGAGCGACTACGACACCAGCATCATGTCGGCCGGTGGCGGCATCTTCCCGCGTAGCGCGAAGAGCATCGCCATCAGCCCCGAGATGAAAGAACGCTTCGCCATCGAAGCCGACAAGCTGACCCCGACCGAGCTGCTCAATGCCTTGCTCAAGGCGCCGGTGGACCTGCTCTGGAACGGCGGTATCGGCACCTACGTCAAGTCCAGTGAAGAGAGCCATGCCGACGTCGGCGACAAGGCCAACGACGCCCTGCGCGTCAATGGTGACGAGCTGCGCTGCAAGGTGGTGGGCGAGGGCGGCAACCTGGGCATGACCCAGCTGGGTCGCGTCGAGTTCGGTCTCAATGGCGGCGCCACCAACACCGACTTCATCGATAACGCCGGTGGCGTGGACTGCTCTGACCACGAAGTGAACATCAAGATCCTGCTCAACGAAGTCGTGCAGGCCGGTGACATGACCGAGAAGCAGCGCAACCTGTTGCTCAGCAGCATGACCGACGAAGTCGGGGGACTGGTTCTCGGCAATAACTACAAGCAGACCCAGGCCCTGTCTCTGGCGGCACGTCGTGCCAAAGAGCGCATCGCCGAATACAAGCGGCTGATGGCCGATCTGGAAAGCCGCGGCAAGCTGGACCGCGCCATTGAGTTCCTGCCGTCCGAAGAGCAACTGGCCGAGCGTCTGGCGGCCAACCAGGGCCTGACCCGTGCCGAGCTGTCGGTGTTGATCTCCTATAGCAAGATCGACCTCAAGGAAGCCCTGCTCAAGTCGCTGGTGCCGGACGACGACTACCTGACCCGCGACATGGAGACGGCATTCCCGTCGTCACTGGTCAGCAAGTTCGCCGAGCCAATGCGTCGCCACCGCCTCAAGCGCGAAATCGTCAGCACCCAGATCGCCAACGATCTGGTCAACAACATGGGCATCACCTTCGTCCAGCGCCTGAAAGAGTCCACCGGCATGAGCCCGGCGAACGTGGCCGGGGCGTACGTGATCGTGCGTGACATCTTCCACCTGCCGCACTGGTTCCGTCAGATCGAGGCGCTGGACTATCAGGTCCCGGCCGAAATCCAGCTGACCTTGATGGACGAGCTGATGCGCCTGGGCCGTCGTGCCACCCGCTGGTTCCTGCGTAGCCGTCGCAACGAGCAGGATGCCGGTCGTGACGTGGCGCACTTCGGACCGAAGATCGCCGCACTGGGTCTGAAGCTGGATGAGCTGCTGGAAGGGCCGACCCGCGAACGCTGGATGACCCGCTACCAGGGCTTCGTCGAGGCCGGGGTGCCGGAACTGCTGGCGCGTATGGTTGCCGGTACGACGCACCTGTACACCTTGTTGCCGATCATCGAGGCTTCCGACGTCACCGGCCAGGATCCTGCCGAAGTGGCCAAGGCGTTCTTCGCAGTGGGCAGCAACCTGGACCTGACCTGGTACCTGCAGGAAATCAGCAACCTGTCGGTGGAAAACAACTGGCAGGCCCTGGCACGCGAAGCGTTCCGCGACGATATCGACCTGCAGCAACGGGCGATCACCATTTCCGTGTTGAAGATGCAGGATGCGCCACAGGACATGGATGAGCGGGTCCGCTTGTGGGCCAAGCAGCACAAGACGATGGTGGTGCGCTGGCGCGCCATGCTCGACGAGCTGCGTGCAGCTACCGGTACCGACTACGCCATGTATGCGGTGGCGAACCGGGAACTGGTAGACCTGGCAATGAGCGGTCAGGCGACGGTTTGATGCCTTGACCTTGCGGTAACGAAAAAGCCCCGACTTGTCGGGGCTTTTTCGTTTCAAGTCTGGAATTTGTGTTGGATCGGCTGGCCTCATCGCTGGCAAGCCAGCTCCCACAGGGAATTGCATCGGGCCAAATATCTGTGGACTGCACAGGCCCTCTGTGGGAGCTGGCTTGCCAGCGATAGGGCCACCACAAATCTCACTTTAACCGCCGCTCCACCCCTTTCTCCACCAGAATCTTCGCCGAAATCTCTTCCACCGAGAAATGCGTGGAATTGATGTTGGGGATGTTTTCCCGGCGGAACAGGTTTTCCACTTCGCGCACTTCGAATTCGCATTGGGCGAAGCTGGCGTAGCGGCTGTTGGGCTTGCGTTCGTGGCGGATGGCGGTCAGGCGGTCGGGGTCGATGGTCAGGCCGAACAGCTTGTGCTTGTGCGCCCTGAGTGCCGGCGGCAGTTGCAGGCGCTCCATGTCATCTTCGGTCAGCGGGTAGTTGGCGGCGCGGATGCCGAACTGCATGGCCATGTACAGACAGGTAGGGGTCTTGCCGCAACGCGACACACCCACCAGAATCAGGTCCGCCTTGTCGTAGTAGTGGGTGCGGGCACCGTCGTCGTTGTCCAGGGCAAAGTTGACCGCCTCGATGCGCTCCATATAGTTGGAGTTGCCGCCGATCGAATGGGACTTGCCCACCGAATACGAAGAGTGGGCGGTCAGTTCCTGTTCCAGTGGGGCAAGGAAAGTCGAAAAGATATCGATCATGAAGCCATTGGAGGTCGCCAGGATCTCGCGGATATCCTGATTGACAATGGTGTCGAAGATGATAGGGCGGGCACCATCCTTGTCCGCGGCATTGTTGATTTGTTGTACCATGGTGCGCGCTTTTTCCACGCTATCGATGTACGGTCGCGTGAACTTGCTGAAGGTAATGTTTTCGAATTGCGCCAAGAGGCTCTGTCCGAGTGTCTCGGCCGTGATGCCGGTGCCATCGGAAATAAAGAAGGCTGTTCGTTTCATTTGCGCCTTGGGCCTTAAGCTGGTGACGAATCTTGGATATGATAGGCATGATTTGCCGGCCTTGAATGGCCAGCATTCTCACTTATTTTCCGGGTCCAGGCCACAATCGCTCGGTACGCTCCCCCTTTTGGAGCCTCCAGCGCCCTGAGCTTTTCCAACACAGTTAGTGGAGAGATCACCTTGGTAGAGTACGTAGTTTCCCTCGATAAGCTCGGCGTCCATGATGTGGAGCATGTGGGGGGCAAGAACGCATCCCTGGGCGAGATGATCAGTAACCTCGCGGGCGCCGGTGTATCGGTCCCCGGTGGCTTTGCCACTACGGCTCAGGCTTATCGTGATTTCCTCGAGCTGAGCGGGCTGAACGACCAGATCCATGCGGCGCTCGATGCGCTGGATGTCGATGATGTCAACGCACTGGTCAAGACCGGCGCGCAGATCCGCCAGTGGATCATGGAAGCGGAGTTCCCCGAGCGTCTGAACACCGAAATCCGTACCGCGTTCGCCGAAATGTCCCAGGGCAACCCGAACATGGCCGTGGCCGTGCGTTCCTCGGCGACCGCCGAAGACCTGCCGGATGCCTCGTTCGCGGGCCAGCAGGAAACCTTCCTGAACATCCGTGGCGTGGAAAACGTGATTCGCGCCGCCAAGGAAGTGTTCGCCTCCCTGTTCAACGACCGGGCCATCGCCTACCGCGTGCACCAGGGCTTCGACCACAAGCTGGTCGCCCTGTCGGCCGGCGTGCAGCGCATGGTGCGCTCCGAAACCGGCACCGCCGGCGTGATGTTCACCCTCGACACCGAGTCGGGCTTCCGTGACGTGGTCTTCATCACCGGTGCCTACGGCCTGGGCGAGACCGTCGTGCAAGGCGCCGTGAACCCGGACGAATTCTACGTCCACAAGAACACCCTGCAGGCAGGCCGTCCGGCCATCCTGCGTCGCAACCTGGGCAGCAAGGCCATCAAGATGATCTACGGCGACGAGGCCAAGGCCGGTCGTTCGGTCAAGGTCGTCGATGTGGATCGCGCCGAACGTGCGCGCTTCTGCCTGACCGATGCCGAAGTCACCGAGCTGGCCAAGCAGGCGATGATCATCGAGAAGCACTACCAGCGCCCGATGGACATCGAATGGGCCAAGGACGGTGATGACGGCAAGCTGTACATCGTCCAGGCTCGCCCCGAGACCGTGAAGAGCCGCACCAGTGCCAACGTGATGGAACGCTACCTGCTCAAGGAAACCGGCACCGTGCTGGTTGAAGGTCGTGCGATCGGCCAGCGCATCGGCGCCGGCAAGGTCCGCGTGATCAACGACATCGCCGAGATGGACAAGGTCCAGCCGGGCGACGTGCTGGTTTCCGACATGACCGACCCGGACTGGGAACCGATCATGAAGCGCGCCAGCGCCATCGTCACCAACCGTGGCGGCCGTACCTGCCACGCGGCGATCATCGCCCGTGAACTGGGTATTCCAGCCGTTGTCGGCTGCGGCAATGCCACCCAGGTGCTCAAGGACGGCCAGGGCGTGACCGTTTCCTGCGCCGAAGGCGATACCGGCTTCATCTTCGAAGGCGAACTGGGCTTCGACATTCGCAAGAACTCGGTCGATGCCATGCCTGATCTGCCGTTCAAGATCATGATGAACGTCGGCAACCCCGACCGCGCCTTCGACTTCGCCCAGCTGCCAAACGCAGGCGTGGGTCTGGCTCGTCTGGAATTCATCATCAACCGCATGATCGGCGTGCACCCCAAGGCGCTGCTGAACTACGCCGGCCTGCCAGCGGAACTGAAAGAAAGCGTCGACAAGCGTATTGCCGGTTACGACGATCCGGTCGGTTTCTATGTCGAGAAGCTGGTCGAAGGCATCAGCACCCTGGCTGCAGCCTTCTGGCCGAAAAAGGTCATCGTGCGTCTGTCGGACTTCAAGTCCAACGAATACGCCAACCTGATCGGCGGCAAGCTCTACGAGCCGGAAGAAGAAAACCCGATGCTGGGCTTCCGCGGCGCCTCGCGTTACATCAGCGAGTCGTTCCGTGATTGCTTCGAGCTCGAGTGCCGTGCCCTCAAGCGCGTGCGCAACGAGATGGGCCTGACCAACGTCGAGATCATGGTGCCGTTCGTACGCACCCTGGGCGAAGCCAGCCAGGTCGTCGATCTGCTCGCCGAAAACGGCCTGGCCCGCGGCCAGAACGGCCTGCGCGTGATCATGATGTGCGAACTGCCGTCCAACGCCATCCTCGCTGAAGAGTTCCTCGAGTACTTCGACGGCTTCTCCATCGGCTCCAACGACCTGACCCAGCTGACCCTGGGCCTGGACCGTGACTCCGGGATCATCGCGCACCTGTTCGACGAGCGGAATCCTGCGGTCAAGAAGCTGCTGGCCAATGCCATTGCCGCCTGCAACAAGGCCGGCAAGTACATCGGTATCTGCGGTCAGGGCCCGTCCGACCACCCGGACCTGGCCAAGTGGCTGATGGAGCAGGGCATCGAAAGCGTTTCGCTGAACCCCGATTCCGTACTGGAAACCTGGTTCTTCCTGGCTGAAGGCCAGGGCGCAATCTGATCCATCCTGTGATGTGAGCGGCCGGCAGGATCGCCGGACGCTCCCTTCAATTGTTTAAGCAGGGCGTGTTCCAGTGATGGGGTCTCGCCCTTTTTTGTGCAAAAACCCTATGCAAAGCAGCAGCAACCTATTTCCCGTCGCCTTGCTCAGCGCCGAGCGGCGAGGCGACCTCAGTGAAGATGTCTACCGGATCAAGGCCGGCAATAGCCCGGACCGCACGGTCGAACTGGCCGTGACCCGTCTGGGCATGGCGGATCAGGCCGAAGTACGTGGCGTACCGGTGATCCTGCTTCACGGAAGTTTTTCCAATCGGCGTTTCTGGTTCTCACCGCGTGGTATCGGCCTGGGCGCTTATCTGGCGCGCGCCGGTTTCGATGTGTGGATCCCGGAGATGCGCGGGCATGGACTTTCCCCGCGCAATAGCGATTACCGCAAGAACCGTGTGGCCGATTATGCACGCTACGACCTGCCGGCAATCGCCGCCTTCGTTTGCGAGCAGAGCGGCCAGGCGCCGCACTGGCTCGGGCATTCGCTGGGCGGCATCACGCTGGCGGCTGCACTGGGCGGGCATTACCTGGACCCGGAGCAGGTGGCGAGCGTGGCGTTGTTCGGCAGCCAGGTCAGCCGCACCTATTGGCCATTGAAGATTCCACCGGTGGAGTGGGGCGGGCGCTTGCTGCTCAAGCGTTTTGCCCAGATATCCGGATCGCGACTCAAGCGTGGACCGGAAGACGAACCCATCGGCCTGGCGCTGGAAAGCCTGCGTTGGTATGGGCTGTTCGGTCGCTTTCGCGATGCCGAGCGCGATTGGTGGGGTGGTTTGAGTGAAGTCAAGGCGCCCTTGCTTGCCGTTGGTGCCGTGGGTGACCATCAGGACCCCATCTGGGCGTGCCGTAAGCTCTATGAGCAGTTTGGTTCTGAGCTGCGACAGTTCGTCTGTTTGGGGCGCGAACAGGGCTTCACCGATAATTTCGGTCACGTCGAAATGTTGGTCAGCAAGCATGCGCAGGCACAAGTCTGGCCATTGGTCGAGCGTTGGCTACTGGATCAGGCAACCCCGCTGGTAGAACAGTCGACGCCGTCACCTCGTGTGGTGGGGCTCTAGCGCGGGCATTTCGCTGGTGCGTGATTGCAGTTAGTATGTGACGATTGTAGTGGTTTTGGTCATTTTTGGTCACAGAGTCGGTATTATGTTCGTTCCACTCGAACGGCTGATCAACCTGGAAGAAGGCTACCGAAACACCTTCCAGGTAGCAGGTCGGCGCCTGTTACTGCTGGTGCTGGACAATCAGCCATTGCTGATGGAAGACAGCTGCCCGCATCGAGGTGCGCCACTGAGCATGGCAACCCTGAGCGATGGCGTGCTGCGTTGCCAGCGCCACGGTATGGCCTTCGAATTGCCCAGCGGGCGACCGTTGCAGGATGGCTGTCCGGGGCTGATGATGCTCAAGCTGACATATGAAGGTGACCGGATCGGTATCGATGTGTAGCCTGATGCCTGAACCTGCAAACCCTTGAAACTGCGACATTCGATTGCCCATTGTCTTCTCAAGTGACAGGAGTTACCCATGCACTACCTAACGCCCGACTTGTGCGATGCCTACCCTGAACTGGTTCAGGTCCTTGAGCCGATGTTCAGCAACTTCGGTGGCCGCGATTCCTTCGGCGGCCAGATCGTCACGATCAAATGCTTCGAAGATAACTCGCTGGTCAAGGAGCAGGTCGACCTGGACGGCCAGGGCAAGGTATTGGTGGTCGATGGTGGCGGTTCGCTGCGCCGGGCGCTGCTGGGCGACATGTTGGCGGAAAAGGCGGCCAAGAACGGTTGGGAAGGCCTGGTGATTTACGGCTGCATCCGTGATGTGGATGTCATTGCCCAAACCGATCTGGGCGTTCAGGCGCTGGCCAGCCACCCGATGAAGACCGACAAGCGTGGCATCGGCGATCTCAACGTGGCGGTAACCTTTGCCGGCGTGACCTTCCGTCCGGGCGAATACATCTATGCCGACAACAATGGCGTGATCGTGTCTCCGAGCCCATTGAAGATGCCTGAGTAAGCAGTGGTCCGGTCTGGTCAGTGGAGTAGGGATGTTCGAGGAAGATAACGCGCAGTGGGGGCTGGTACATGCCCTGGTGCTGGATGGAAAAGGCGGTGCGCGCTCGATTGCTCGAACCGAACTGGATAACTTGCAGTTAGAGCCCACTGAGAGCCTGTGGTTGCACTGGGATCGCAGCCATCCGCAAACCCAGACCTGGTTGCGCAAGTCCAGCGGGCTCAACGAGTTCGTCTGTGACCTGCTGCTCGAAGAAAACACCCGGCCACGCCTGGTCGCCTTGCCCGAAGCCGCGCTGTTGCTGTTTTTGCGCGGCGTCAACCTCAACCCTGGTGCCGAACCCGAGGACATGGTCTCGGTGCGGATCTTCGCCGAGGCCCAGCGCGTCATTTCCTTGCGTCTGCGTCCGCTGCGGGCAACCGATGAGTTGCTGGTGCAGTTGACCGAGGGACGAGGGCCGAAAACCGCCTCCGAACTCATCCTCTACCTGGCGCAATACCTGACTGAAAAGGTCCAGGCGCTGGTCAGCGACCTCTCGGAAGTGGTCGATCTGGAGGAAGAAAAGCTCGATTCCGACGAACGGTATACGCCAGAGCACGACACCGTTGTGCAAATCCGCCGACGTGCCGCCGGCCTGCGCCGGTTTCTCGCGCCGCAGCGGGAGATTTACGCCCAGTTGGCGCGTAACAACTGCCCCTGGTTTGTCGAAGACGACGCCAGCTACTGGAACGAGCTCAACAACAGCCTGACCCGTTACCTCGAAGAGCTGGAATTGACCCGCGAGCGCGTAGGCCTGGTGCTGGAGACCGAGGATCGACGCCTGAGCGTGCGCATGAATCGAACCATGTACCGCTTCGGCATCGTTACCGGGATCTTCCTGCCCATGAGCTTTCTCACGGGGCTGCTGGGCATCAACGTCGGCGGTATTCCCGGGGCCGACAGCCACTGGGGGTTTGCTGTCGCCTGCCTGTTGATGCTGGCGGTGGCGGCGGGACAGTGGTGGCTGTTTCGGCGCTTGCGCTGGGTGTAATTGCCAAATGCCATGGTTATCCACACATCTACGGGAACTCAATGGTCATGTGACCTGTCATAGGTGGGCCTCGTCTCTGACTGACATTGCGCGAGGTGCCCATGCACGATCCGTTTGAAGAATCCTTGCGGGATATGCTCAAGGCGTCGCCATCCAATCGAGATGACGATGCATGCCTGGGGCGTGTCCTGAAAACTGCCAACCGTCAGGTCGGGGCCGGTGACTTGTTCAGCCTGCTCGGGCGTTGGAGCCAGGCCCTGATGATTGCCGTGAACAATGGCTCGGCCCATGTTGCGCCGGTGTCACGTCGAACTATCTCTGCCCGTGATGCAGATAAGGCTGATTGAATATGGAACTTGATCTCTGGACGCAGAGCCTGGTCACTGCGATGACCGCATTGTGGACCAAAGTCGCAAACTTCATCCCCAACCTGTTCGGCGCGCTGGTGGTGGTGTTGCTCGGGTTTGTCGTGGCCAAGCTGCTCGACACCCTGTTGTCCAAACTGCTGGCCAAGCTGGGCCTGGATCGCCTCATGGGCGGCACGGGCCTGACCAAACTGCTGAGTCGCGGCGGGATCCAGGTGCCGATCTCGACCCTGATCGGCAAGATCGTGTACTGGTTCGTATTGCTGATCTTTCTGGTTTCGGCGGCCGAATCCCTCGGTCTTGAGCGGGTTTCAGCGACGCTGGACATGCTTGCGCTCTACCTGCCGAAAGTCTTCGGTGCAGCGTTGGTGCTGCTGGTCGGCGTACTCCTGGCGCAACTGGTCAATGGCCTGGTGCGCGGCGCTGCCGAAGGTGTTGGCCTGGACTACGCCGGTGGCCTGGGGCGAATTGCCCAGTGGCTGGTCATTATCATCAGTATTTCGGTGGCCATTAGCCAGCTCGAAGTCAAGACCGACCTGCTCAACCATGTCATCGTCATTGCGCTGATTACCGTTGGTCTGGCAATTGCGCTGGCCATGGGGCTGGGAAGCCGGGAAATCGCCGGGCAAATCCTGGCCGGAATTTATGTGCGCGAGTTGTACCAGGTCGGGCAACAAGTGCGAGTTGGAGAGGTCGAAGGGCAGATTGAAGAAATCGGTACGGTCAAGACGACCCTGCTGACCGATGATGGCGAATTAGTGTCATTGTCCAACAGGATCTTGCTGGAGCAGCGGGTTAATAGCCGCTAACCGGGCATTTCCTGCTAATGTATGCCGCCGCAAATATGCTCGCAGCCTGAGCTGTGGCGGACATTGACCTGACTTCGGCCAGACTTGTTTTGAATAAAGTACATTCGCTGCCCATGCGTTACGACCCTCGCGAACTCTCCGATGAAGAGTTGGTGGCGCGTTCGCATGTGGAGCTGTTCCACGTTACACGCGCCTACGAAGAGTTGATGCGGCGTTACCAGCGGACCCTTTTTAACGTGTGTGCACGCTATTTAGGGAACGATCGTGATGCTGACGATGTCTGTCAGGAGGTGATGTTGAAGGTGCTCTATGGCCTGAAGAACTTCGAGGGTAAATCCAAGTTCAAGACCTGGCTCTACAGCATCACTTACAACGAATGTATCACCCAGTATCGCAAGGAGCGGCGCAAGCGACGACTGATGGATGCCTTGAGTCTTGATCCACTTGAGGAAGCATCGGAAGAGAAGGCGCCAAAACCCGAAGAGCGGGGTGGACTTGACCGATGGCTTGTGCATGTAAACCCGATTGATCGTGAAATTCTAGTGCTACGATTTGTCGCAGAGCTGGAATTTCAGGAAATCGCGGATATCATGCATATGGGTTTGAGCGCGACTAAGATGCGGTACAAGCGCGCTCTAGACAAGCTACGTGAGAAATTTGCAGGCATTGCCGAAACTTAAATAGGCGCAAATTTCTCTTAACGTATCGACAAGTCTGCTAGACTAGTCGTCGAGTTGTCCCCACCGTATGTGGGACTGCTTAACAATCACCAGATGGGGATTTAACGGATGAAATTGAAAAACACCTTAGGCATTGCCATTGGCACTCTTGTAGCCGCAACTTCGTTCGGCGCTCTGGCACAAGGCCAAGGCGCAGTCGAGGGTGAGATCTTCGCCAAGAAGGAATACTACGATAGCCAGCGTGACTTCAAGAACGACGGCAACCTGTTCGGCGGTTCTGTTGGCTACTTCCTGACTGACGATGTAGAGCTGCGTCTGGGCTACGACACCGTGCACAACGTACGTGCCGATGATGGCCGGAACATCAAGGGCCAGGACCTCGCCCTGGACGCTCTGTACCACTTCAACAACCCAGGCGATCTGCTTCGTCCGTACCTCTCTGCCGGTTTCTCGGACCAGAGCATCGGTCAGAACGGCAGCGGTCGTAACCATTCGACTTTCGCCAACCTGGGCGGTGGTGCCAAGCTGTACTTCACCGAAAATTTCTACGCCCGTGCTGGTGTTGAAGCGCAGTACAACATTGACCAAGGCGACACCGAGTGGGCGCCTAGCGTCGGTATCGGTGTGAACTTCGGTGGTGGCTCCAAGCCAGTTGCTCCAGCTCCAGTGGCTGAAGTCTGCTCTGACGCTGACAACGATGGCGTGTGCGACAACGTCGACAAGTGCCCTGACACCCCAGCCAACGTTACCGTTGACGCTGACGGCTGCCCGGCTGTTGCTGAAGTCGTACGTGTTGAGCTGGACGTGAAGTTCGACTTCGACAAGTCGGTCGTCAAGCCTAACAGCTACGGCGACATCAAGAACCTGGCTGACTTCATGCAGCAGTACCCATCGACCCGCACCACTGTTGAAGGTCACACTGACTCCGTCGGTCCTGACGCTTACAACCAGAAACTGTCCCAGCGTCGTGCAAACGCCGTTAAAGACGTTCTGGTCAACAAGTACGGTGTAGGTTCCAGCCGTGTTAACTCGGTTGGCTACGGCGAAAGCCGTCCAGTTGCCGACAACGCAACTGAAGCTGGTCGTGCTGTAAACCGTCGCGTAGAAGCGCAAGTAGAAGCTCAAGCCAAGTAATTGGTCTGGCTCTACTGAAAAACCCGGCTTAGGCCGGGTTTTTCTTTGCCTGGGATTTGCCTTCAGCCCACTGCGTAATGTGCCTGTAATTCAACGGTGGCGGCCGCGGCCACTTCGCCGATGACCAGGATGGCCGGGCTTTGCAGGTTGAAGGCCTGCGCGTCGGCGCCCATCTGCTGCAGGTTGCTGCGGCATTCGCGTTGCTGCGGCAATGAAGCGTTTTCGATCATCGCCACCGGCGTATTCATGGCCATGCCACCTGCCAGCAGTTGCGCCTGGATCTCGTCCAGCTTCGCCACGCCCATATAGACCACCAGCGTCGTCCCGCCCTGGGCCAGGGCCTGCCAGTTCAGGCTGCTGTCGTCCTGGGTGTGCGCAGTGACCAGGGTGACACCACGGCTGACACCGCGCAGGGTCAGGGGAATGCCGCACTGGGTCGCACCTGCCAGGCCTGCGGTGATGCCATTGACCAGTTCGACCTCGACTCCCCGTTCCTGCAGCCATTGCGCCTCTTCTCCGCCACGCCCGAAGATGCACGGGTCGCCTCCCTTCAGGCGGGCTACGCATTTTCCCTGGCGGGCATAGCGCAGCATCAGGCGGTGAATGAAGGCTTGCGGGGTCGAGCGGCAGCCGCCGCGCTTGCCGACCGGGATGACCCTGGCCAAGGGGCAATGGCTGAGTACGGCCGGGTTGACCAGGTCGTCGATCAGCACCACGTCCGCCTGGTTCAGGGCGCGCACCGCTTTGAGGGTCAACAATTCGGGATCGCCGGGGCCTGCGCCGACCAGCCAGACTTTTGCATTCATGGTCCATTCCTCAAGTGGGTGTCAGGCTTTGAGCAGCCAGATCAACAGCAACAGATTCAGCAATAACGAAAAGACAGCGAGGGTTCGCCAGACCTTCAAGGGCTCGCGCTCAAGCAGGGGGCGTGGGCGCAGGCTCAGGGTCTGGCGTTCACCCTGTTCGAGCAGGAGCAGCCATTGTTCGGCGGTTTCGAAGCGCTGCTCGGGATCTGCCGGCAGGGCGCGTTGAAGATTCTGGTCGAGCCACTCGGGCAGATCGGGGCGAAAACGGCTGGCGCTTGTCGGAGTACCGAAGCGCGGGTGTTGGAACGCTTCGATTTCGCCATAGGGGTAGTGCCCGGTGAGCAGGTAGAACAAGGTCACGCCGCAGGCATACAGGTCCTGTTGCGGGCTGGGTGCAGTGCCGTCGAAGGCTTCCGGTGCGATGTAGCTCGGTGTGCCGGGCAGCTCATGGGCAATGTTTTCGGACAGGCCCGGGCAATACGCCAGGCCGAAGTCGAGCAGACGCAATTCGCCGTCGCTGCCCATGTGCAGGTTTTCCGGCTTGATGTCCCGGTGCAGGATATTGCGCCGGTGCAGCATGCCGACGGCCTGCAGCAGGCGCCGGGCCACTCCCTGCCACTGGTCCAGGGGCAGGGGACCGGTCTGCTGGAACAGCTCGGCCAGGGTCTGGCCGGGATATTCGCGCATCAGGTAGTACAGGTGCTGACGCTGGCTGGCGGGGTTGACTTCGGGAAAGCAACGCCCGGCCACGCGGCGCAGGAACCACTCTTCGAGCAGCAAGCCTTGCTGGGCGCCAGGGTCGTTGTGGCGGCTGGCGGGCAGCGTCTTGAGCAGCCAGGGTTGCCCCTGGGCGTCCCGAACCCGGTACAGCAGCGACTGGCGCGATTGCGCCAGCGTTGCCTCGACCTGCCAGGCATCGATCATTTGTCCCGGTTTGAGCGGGGGTGGCAGTGGCCACTGCTGCAGTTGCGCCAGGGTGTCGCCCAGGCTCGAGCTGCCCAACTGGTCGATGCGCACCAGCAGTGCGCTGGCATTGTCCTGGCTGCCGGCCAGGTGTGCGGCATGGACCAGGGTGCGCACGGCATCATCGGCAGCGGGCTGCTCGCGCAGGACAGCGCCGATCTCGGTATCGCTCAGCGATGCCCAGACGCCGTCGCTGAGCAGCAGAAAGCTTTCGTCCTGGCGCAGTTCCCCTTCCAGGTAATCGACCACCAGGTGTTGATCCAGGCCCAGCGCGCGCTTGAGCACATGCTGCATTCCGGGTTGGTCCCAGACGTGATCTTCGCTGATGCGTTGCAGGTGCCCGGCATGCCAGCGGTAGACCCGGCAGTCGCCGACATGGGCCAGGGTAAAGCGTTGGCCCCGCAGTACCAGGGCGCTGAGGGTGGTCAGCAACGGCTGACCGCCGCCATTGGCTTGCAGCCAGCGATTCTGTGCCAGCAGCAGGCGGTCCAGCGCCTGGGCAACGGTCCAGGTCTCCGGTGTCGCGTAATAGTCCAGAGCCAGCGCCTGCAAGCTCGAGCGTGCGGCCAGGCCACCGTCGGCGCACTGGCTGACGCCATCGGCCAGGGCAAACAGATAGCCCTTGCTGGCGGCCAGGGCCGGTGCCGGAGTCACCAGGCGCAGGGCGTCCTGGTTCTCCGTGCGCGGCCCGGTGGCGCTGGCCTGGGCAAAACTCAGTTGCAGGCTCATGGTATTGGGCTCAGACGCGGGCGGCGGTGACAGCAGCCGAGCCCCAGGTGGTGCGCCAGCGGCTCTTCACCCCGTGCAGACCGAACCAGGCCAGTATGCCGAGGCTGGCGAACAGCCACAGGCCGAGTTGGTAGTCGCCGCTGTGCTGCTTGATCGCACCAAGGCCGGCAGCCAACAGGAAGCCACCGATGCCGCCGGCCATGCCGATCAGGCCGGTCATGACACCGATCTCCTGGCGGAATCGCTGTGGCACCAGTTGGAACACCGCGCCGTTGCCCGCGCCAAGACCGAGCATGGCGCTGACGAACAGTGCCAGGGCAGCAACCGAGCTGGGCAGGTTGAAGCCCACGGCAGCGATGCAGACGGCTGCCAGGCTGTACATGGCCAGCAAGGTGCGGATACCGCCGAAGCGGTCAGCCAGGGCGCCCCCGAGCGGACGCATCATGCTGCCGCCGAACACGCAGGCTGCGGTGTAGTAGCCGGCCGTGACCGGGCTCAGGCCATACTGGTCGTTGAAATAGCCGGGCAGGGCGCTGGCCAGGCCGATGAAGCCGCCAAAGGTCACGCTGTAGAAAAACATGAACCACCAGCTGTCGCGGTCACCCAGGGCCTTGAGGTAATCGGCCGCCGACTTGGCCTTGGGCCGCTGTGGTGCATTGCGCGCCACCAGCACGAAGACCAGCAGCGTCAGTAGCAGCGGGATCAGCGCGAAGCCGAACACGTTGCTCCAGCCGAAGCTGGCGGCCAGGACCGGCGCGAACAGTGCGGCAAACACCGTACCGGAGTTGCCGGCGCCGGCAATGCCCATGGCCTTGCCCTGATGCTGGGGTGGGTACCATTGCGAGGCCAGCGGCAAGGACACGGCGAACGAGGCGCCGGCTACACCGAGGAAGACGCCGAGCAACAGCGCCTGCTCATAGCTGTGAATGCCCAGCTTCCAGGCGCCGAACAAGGCGCAGATGACAATCACCTGGCCAATCAGGCCCGCGGTCCGGGGGGACAGGCGATCGACCAGCACGCCCATGAAAAAGCGCAGGATCGCACCGGCCAGGATTGGCGTGGCAACCACCAGGCCACGTTGTTGGGTGGTCAGTTGCAGGTCGGCAGCGATTTGCACGGCCAGCGGGCCGAGCAGGTACCAGACCATGAAACTCAGGTCGAAATACAGAAAGGCTGCAAACAGGGTCGGGGCATGGCCGGATTTCCAGAAGCTCGTATTCATCGAACACCTCAGCTGCGGTTAGAGTCTCAACGGGAGTCGAACCCCGTACGACAAAACAAAAAAACGCCGCAACCCGACCGGCTTGCGCTGGAGGGTGTGCGACGTCTTTGTCGTGAATGTGGGCAACCGCCGTTGGCTACCTGCAGAGATTGAATAGCAAGAGCCGGGCCATAACGGCTATTTGAGCAAGTCGTTCATGGCGATGATCTGTTCGGCAACCTGGATCAGCTTCTGCTGCTTGCTCATGGCCTGGCGCCGCATCAGGGTGTAGGCCTCTTCTTCCTTGCAGTCTTTCATCTTCATCAGCAGCCCCTTGGCCAGCTCTATGCGCTTGCGCTCGGCCAGTTGCTGGTCACGGGCCTGCAACTGCGCGCGCAGGGCCTGATCGCTCTCGAAACGGGCCATGGCCACATCCAGGATGGGTTGCAGGCGCTGGGCGTGAATGCCTTCGACTATGTAGGCGCTGACCCCGGACTTGATGGCCTGGCGCATGACATCGGGGTCGTGTTCGTCGGTAAACATGACGATAGGGCGTGGCTGGTCGCGGCTGACCAGTACCACTTGCTCCATGACATCGCGGCTCGGTGACTCGGTATCGATCAGAATCACATCCGGACGCACCGTTTCGACGCGCGCGGGCAGGTCGATGGTCAGCCCCGACTCGTCGATCACATCAAAGCCGGCTTCGATCAGCGCGGCGCGCAGGCGCCCGACTTTTTTCGCAGTGTCATTGATCAGCAGGATTCGCAGCATGGTTGCGGACTCCTGTCAGCGGTTGGCTTGCAGTGGCAAGGCATCGGCCAAAGCATGCAGCTCGAAGCTGCGTGCATAGCCGGCCGGGTCGGTACCGTCCCAGACCGAGCCATCGATCAGGCGGCTGCTGCGCATCGGTGCTTCGGCGCAGGTGATACCCAGTGCGCCGGCTGCGTCGCGGTACAGGGGCAGTTGCTGGACTTGCCGGGCAATCCCGAGGTAGTCCGGGTCGTCGCGCAACAGGCCCCAGCGACGGAATTGGGTCATGAACCACATACCGTCCGACAACCAGGGCTGGTTGACCTCACCTTTATTATGGAGCCGTAGGGCGTGGGGGTCGTGCCAGGTGTTGCCCAGCCCATCGGCATAGTCACCCTGCAGGCGCGGCTCGATGCAGTCCAGCGGAGCATCCAGGTAGTCGCTGCCACTGAGCAGTTGGGCCGTGCTGCGACGGTTTTCCCGGTTTTGTTCGATAAAGCGGCTGGCTTCGAGGACAGCCATCACCAATGCCCGGGCGGTGTTGGGGTACTGATCGACGAAGGCGCGGGTGCAGCCCAGGACTTTTTCCGGGTGGTCGGGCCAGATCGCCTGGCTGGTGGCGAGGGTAAAGCCAAGGCTCTGTTTGACGGCGATTGCCGACCAGGGCTCGCCCACGCAAAAGCCATCGATGCGCCCTGCTTGCAGGTGGGCGAGCATTTGCGGCGGCGGTACGACGACGCTTTCCACGTCTTGCAGGGGGTGGATGCCAAGGCTGGCGAGCCAGTAGTAAAGCCACATGGCGTGGGTGCCGGTGGGGAAGGTCTGGGCGAAGGTCAGTTTTGTTCGGCTTTGGTGCACGTGACGTGTGAGTGCATCAGGGTTGGTCACGTTGTTGTTCTGCAGACGGGACGAGAGGTTGATGCTTTGGCCGTTCTGGTTCAGGCCCATGAGCACGGCCATGTCGGTGGCCGGGGTGCCACCGATGCCCAGGTGTACGGCGTAGATCAGGCCGTAGAGGCTGTGGGCCGCATGGAGTTCGCCGCTGACCAGTTTGTCGCGCAGGCCGGCCCAGGAGCTTTGGCGCTTGAGGTTGAGGGTCAGGCCGTAGGGTTGGGCGAAGCCCTGGGTGGCGGCTACGATGACCGGGGCGCAATCGCTCAGGGCCATGAAGCCGATGTCGAGGCTGTGGATTTCCGGGGCATCGTTGCCGTTGACCCAGGCCAGTGGGCTCACTGGTGTGTAGTTCATGTTTGTGCCACCCATAAAAAAGCGTCGTTCGGCCTGGGACGGTTGTGCTGGCCGGGACGACGCCGTTGTCTGTGACCTGCTCCCTTCGTTGGGGCGGTGCTTATGGGTGGGGTGAAGCAAGGGGTGTGCCAGGGCCTAAGCTTTAGTTTTGTGTGTATATCCATTATCAGTGGGGTTGCCACTAACGGTTCCGCCCTTACGGCGGGTCACTTTTTTCAGACGAAAAAAAAGTAACCAAAAATTCTCGCCCTGCCGTTGGCCCTTCGCTGCGCTACGGGTCCCCTCCCTCCGGCGCTGTTGCGCAGGCTCGCGGCCCAGGGTTGCTGCGCAACCCTACAGCTCGCGACCTCGGCTGCGCCGAGGGGTGCTGCGCACCGCCTGCTACACAGCGCCTCCAGTCGGCCTGCCGGAAGGGCGGGTGGATCAAGATCAAAAGCAAGATCAAAAGCCAAAGCAGTTCGTGCA
>NZ_VXCP01000048.1:0-15830 GCF_011355085.1 Pseudomonas akapageensis
TACCGGACACTAGTGACGCTCCGCGTGGGAACGAGAGCGGAGTGTTACAGGCTGAGTTCGCGGTTCGAAGCCTTGATGAACTCTTGCTTCAACGCCTCGAAATCATGCACCGCCGGGAACTGCGGGAATTCGCGGATCACGTTTTCCGGCGCGTGGAACAGAATGCCGGCATCGGCCTCGCCCAGCATGGTGGTGTCGTTGTACGAGTCACCCGCCGCGATCACCCGGTAGTACAGGCTCTTGAACGCCAGCACCGACTGGCGCTTGGGGTCTTTCTGGCGCAGCTGGTAGCTCACGACCCGACCGGTCTCGTCTGTAATCAGGCGATGGCACAGCAGCGTCGGGAAACCCAGCTGACGCATCAGCGGCTGGGAGAATTCGTAGAACGTGTCGGACAGGATGACCACCTGGAAGCGCTCACGCAGCCAGTTGACGAACTCGATGGCGCCGTCGAGGGGCTTGAGGGTGGCGATCACTTCCTGAATGTCGGCGAGCTTGAGGCCGTGCTCATCGAGAATTCGCAGGCGCTGCTTCATCAGCACGTCGTAATCGGGAATATCCCGAGTCGTTGCCCTGAGCGATTCGATTCCGGTTTTCTCTGCAAAGGCGATCCAGATCTCCGGGACCAGCACGCCTTCCAGGTCGAGACAGGCAATTTCCACAGCACACTCCTCGAACAACATTAGAAAGAAGCGGCACTCTAGCCACTGATCCTGCGAGGCGCAACGCGGGAAACCGGCCGAAACCGGGCATTTTTTTGATAAGATCGGAAGATACAGAGCGCCAAGCGCCACCCTCCAACAGGAAGCCGCCTGATGAGTCACCCCTTCGATGTCGCCGAATTCGCCGCGACATATGCCAACAAGTCCGCCCAGGACATCCTCAAACTTGCCTTCGCTCACTTCGGCGATGACCTGTGGATCTCTTTCAGCGGCGCCGAAGACGTCGTGCTGGTAGACATGGCCTGGAAACTGAACAAGAACGTCAAGGTGTTCAGCCTCGACACCGGACGCCTGCACCCGGAAACCTACCGTTTCATCGATCAGGTACGCGAACACTACAACATCCCGATCGAACTGATTTCGCCCGACCACAGCAAGCTGGAACCCTTCGTCAAGGAAAAGGGCCTGTTCAGCTTCTACAAGGACGGCCATGGCGAATGCTGCGGCATCCGCAAGATCGAACCGCTGCGGCGCAAGCTCTCCACCGTCAAGGCCTGGGCCACTGGCCAGCGTCGCGACCAGAGCCCCGGAACGCGCAGCCAGGTTGCCGTGATGGAAATCGACAGCGCCTTCTCGACGCCCGAGCACACCCTGTACAAGTTCAACCCGCTGGCACAGATGACCAGCGAAGAGATCTGGGGCTACATCCGCATGCTCGAGCTGCCCTACAACAGCCTGCACGAACGCGGCTTCATCAGCATCGGCTGCGAACCCTGCACCCGTCCGGTCCTGCCCAACCAGCACGAGCGCGAAGGCCGCTGGTGGTGGGAAGAAGCCACACAGAAGGAATGCGGGCTGCATGCGGGCAATCTGATCGCGAAAAAATAATCGACACCTCTCGTTCCCACGCTCTGCGTGGGAATGCAGTGCCAGCCGCTCTGCGGCGCGACGCGGAGCGTCAGAGGAGGCGTTCCCACGCTGAGCGTGGGAACGAGGAAGGTGTGTCAGTGAACGGGTAACTCAACCCCATCAAACAACTCTTCAAGCTCCTGCTTGTTGTGGCACTGAATCGCCTTGGCCATCACTTCGCGGGTCAGGTGCGGAGCGAACTTCTCGATGAAATCGCACATGAAACCACGCAGGAAGGTGCCACGACGGAAGCCGATCTTGGTCACGCTGGATTCGAACAGCTCACTGGCATCGAGCACCACCAGATCGCTGTCGAGCTTGGGATCGACGGCCATTTTGGCGACGATGCCGACACCCAGGCCCAGGCGCACGTAGGTTTTGATCACGTCGGCGTCGGCCGCCGTGAACACGACCTTGGGGGTCAGGCCGCGATGACTGAAGGCCTCATCGAGCTTGGAGCGCCCGGTGAAACCAAAGACGTAGGTCACGATCGGGTACTCGGCGAGTACTTCCAGGGTCAGCTTCGGCAACTTGGTCAGCGGGTGCCCCTGAGGCACGACGACGCAACGGTTCCAGCGATAGCACGGCATCATGATCAGATCGCCGAACAACTCCAGTGCCTCGGTGGCAATGGCGAAATCGACGGTACCGTCGGCGGCCATCTCGGCGATCTGCATGGGCGAGCCCTGGTGCATGTGCAGGGCAACATCAGGGTATTGCTTGATGAAATTGCTGATCACCGGCGGCAGTGCATAACGCGCCTGGGTGTGGGTCGTGGCGATGGACAACGTGCCCTTCTTCTCGTTGGAAAACTCCTGGGCGATCTGCTTGATGCTTTCGACCTTGCGCAGGATTTCGCCTGCGGTGGTGATGATCCGCTCCCCCGCCGGGGTTACCCGGGTCAGATGCTTGCCGCTGCGTGCAAAGACCTCCACGCCCAGCTCGTCTTCCAACAGGCGAATCTGCTTACTGATCCCGGGCTGGGAGGTATAGAGACTCTGCGCTGTAGCGGAAACGTTGAGGTCGTGGTGCGCTACTTCCCAGATGTAGCGCAATTGTTGAAGCTTCATAGGTATCCCTCAAATCAGCTGGACGCCACATGCATCAGCGACGATTTATAACTATATTAATGGTTCGAAGAATAAATCTAGAACTTTTTATAAAAATTCGCACAGTCATCAGTGAATTTACCTACGCCTGCCTGCGCCCCCGGTGCTGGGAAAGCGGAACCATATACACTGGCACCGAGGACAACTGCAGCACCCGAGCCGCCGTGCGCCCCAGCGGCGCGTCCGCGCTGACCCCATGGCTGTGGCGCCCGACGATCACCAGGTCCACGGCAAGGCGTCGGACCTGATCGAGGATCACTTGCGCCGGATCCCCCTGGCGCACGCGTACCGCGCTGATCAAAGCCAGGTCCTGCTGCCCCTCACCCAACTCCTCACGAAAATTATCCAGTACCTTTTTCTCGATATTGGCCATGACCGTATTGACGCCCTGGCTTTGCAGCTGGTTTAACGTTTGCTCGTCCAGGTAACTTTGCAGCAGTGACTCGGCAAACTGCCCCATAGGCTCGACCACGTGAATGACATAGAGCTCGGCGCCAAAAGTACGAGCCAGCGCCAAGGCATGTTGCATGACATAAGGAGCGTATACACCGAGGTCGGTGGCATACAGCATTGAGCGAATCATACGACCTCCCGAACCGCCAGAACGGCAGAGCTTGCTTCAGCTTAGCAGCGCCGCTGACAGTCAGCCCTGCCGCTCATTCCAGCCAGTTCGCAGACTATTATTTCGGCTCATTGCTGATGCCGTGGGGCACATGGCCGGTTGCGACGAACTCCCGCGCCTTCTCGCAATGACCGGCCTGGTCATCGAAGAAAACGTCCGCAGCGAAGGCCTCGAGGAAGGCCGATTTTTCCAGGCCACCGAGAAACAGAGACTCATCCAGCCGGATGTCCCACTCGCGCAGGGTGCGGATGACGCGTTCATGGGCCGGTGCCGAACGCGCCGTGACCAGGGCCGTACGGATGGGTCCGGCCCCTTCGGGAAATTCTTTCTGGAGCGAATTGAGCGCCGCCAGGAAAGGCTTGAACGGACCACCGCGCAAGGGTTCTCGCGCCGACTCGCGCTCGCTGGCCTGGAAGGCTTCCAGGCCTCCCAGCTGATAAACGCGCTCGGACTCATCGGAGAACAGCACCGCATCGCCGTCGAATGCGATCCGCAGTTCTTCACTGGCCGCCCGGCGTGCGCCGCCGCTGAGAATGGTCGCGGCGGCGAAGCCTGCGTCCAGTGCGCTGCGCACATCATCAGCATCGGTCGAGAGAAACAGATGGCAGCCGAAAGCGGCCAGGTAGGGATAGGGACTGCGCCCACCGACAAAGGCCGCGCGAGAAATACCCAGGCCATGGTGCTGGATCGAATTGAACACCCGCAGGCCCGTATCGGCGCTGTTGCGCGAGACCAGCACCACTTCGACCCGTGCCTGGCCGAGGCTGGCATTGAGACTGAGCAGTTTCTCCACCAGCAGAAATGCATCGCCGGGCGCGAGGATCTCCTCTTCATGCTCGATCTGATACTGGCGGTAAGCCTCGACGCCCTGCTCCAGGTAAACCCGGTGACTCTCGCTCAGGTCGAACAATGCCCGCGAAGAAATCGCCACGACCAGCTTGCCCCCCAATCCTTTCCCCATGCTGCCCTCCAGGCCTTTTTTCATGGCAACTCTTGCGGCTGACGCGCCAATGCCTGGAGTAACCCCCTGCTGACCTCAGGCAATGTCAGTCTAGCCTGCAACGCCCCGTGAAAAGCACCGTTGCGCACCACGAACAGCGCGGGCAGGTGAAAGACCTCATAGCGCTCCACAGCACCGCCATTGCGGCCCGCATCGATCCAGCACAAGCGGTCGATCGGCAGCCCCATGCCCGGCAATTGGTGGCGCGCCCAACGACAACCCGCGCAACCCTCGCTGGTGAATACCAGCAACGAAGTGCCCGGAAAGTCGAGTAACGACCGATCCACATTCAAATCAGTCAGTTCCAATTCCCTCACTATACTGGAGATGGGACTGTCAAATAGTCGACACTCGGAGTCAGTGTTCATGAATCGCTTTCTTCCTCATCCGTCAGATGTTCCGGTAGAGCTGACAGCACTCAAATACCACCGCCTGTACCGACAACGATTGCACACTATCAGCCTGGGCGGGGTGGCATGCAATTATCCACGAGCATTCCGACGCGGCACGGCCATCGAGATGTACATCCCCGCATTGGGTGAAGCGGCACGTTATGCGGGCTATGTCGCCTGGTGCCGCAAAGAGGAAAACGGCTACCTGATCGGCATAGCCTTTACCGACGAACAGACCCTTTTCGGCGCGCGCATGGGCGAGCAGGTCTGCCAGATCAAGCATTTTTGCGAGCAGCACAACGACGACGCCGAAAGCATCGATGCGCTGGCCCGCGAATGGGTGGAGCAACATGCCATCGAGTTCTCCCAGGCGAGCCTGAACCCGCCCCCGGAATCGCTTTCGGCTCAGCCGAACCCGCTTTAGGGCTGTAAACACGCAGGAAAACAGGCCCTGCCCATTGTCGAGCCACGGTGTAACGCGCTAAGGTTCCGATCCCCGCTGCGCTCAATCATGCTGTGCTCCGCCGCACGGGGATCGCTGGCGGCCGGCACCCGTGACCTGACGAGTAACACGATGGCTGATTTACCGATCGACGACCTAAACGTTGCGTCCAACGAGACCTTGATCACTCCCGATCAGCTCAAGAAGGACATTCCACTGAGCGAAGCTGCACTTCAGACCGTGACCCGCGGCCGCGAAGTGATTCGCAACATCCTCGACGGCAAGGATCACCGCCTGTTCGTCGTGATCGGGCCGTGCTCGATCCATGACATCAAGGCCGCTCACGAATATGCCGAGCGCCTCAAGGTTCTCGCCGCAGAAGTGTCCGACACCCTGTATCTGGTGATGCGTGTCTATTTCGAGAAGCCACGTACCACGGTCGGCTGGAAAGGCCTCATCAACGACCCTTACCTGGACGACTCCTTCAAGATTCAGGACGGTCTGCACATCGGTCGCCAGCTGCTGCTGGACCTGGCCGAAATGGGCCTGCCGACCGCCACCGAAGCGCTCGACCCGATTTCGCCGCAGTACCTGCAAGACCTGATCAGCTGGTCGGCGATCGGCGCCCGCACCACCGAATCGCAAACCCACCGGGAAATGGCCTCGGGCCTGTCCTCGGCGGTCGGCTTCAAGAATGGCACCGACGGCGGCCTGACCGTGGCGATCAACGCCCTGCAATCGGTTTCCAGCCCACATCGTTTCCTGGGCATCAACCAGGAAGGCGGCGTCTCGATCGTCACCACCAAGGGCAATGCCTACGGCCACGTCGTGCTGCGCGGTGGCAATGGCAAGCCGAACTATGATTCGGTCAGCGTCGCCCTGTGCGAACAAGCGCTGGACAAGGCGAAGATCAAGCCCAACATCATGGTCGACTGCAGCCACGCCAACTCCAACAAGGATCCGGCCCTGCAGCCACTGGTCATGGAAAACGTCGCCAACCAGATCCTCGAGGGCAACCAGTCGATCATCGGCCTGATGGTCGAGAGCCATTTGAACTGGGGCAGCCAGGCGATTCCGAAGGACCTGTCGGAACTGCAGTACGGCGTATCGATCACCGATGCCTGCATCGACTGGACCGCTACCGAAAACACCCTGCGCAGCATGCACGCCAAGCTCAAGGACGTCCTGCCCGCGCGCAAGCGCGGCTAAGACTCCAGACAAAGTCTACGCACACAAAAACGCCGGGCATGTCCCGGCGTTTTTGTGTGCGCTCGACAAGAGCAGGGAGTCGTCGGCCCCGATGGCGGCTCCAGACCGCTTCAGGTCTTTGCCATCTGGCGCTTGTGTCGCTCCATGTAGCGCTCGACATAGGAACATGACGGAATAACCGTGTAGCCCATGCGATCGGCATACTCGAGCGCCTGCTCGGTCAGAGCGGCAGCAATGCCGCGGCCTCGCAGCGCATTGGGCACGAACGTGCGATATATATCCAATGTCTGCTTACCCAGGTCCATGTAGGTCAGGTAGGCACGATGACCGTCCACATTGGTCTCGAACTGATGACCAGCCTGGTCATGGTGGATGGACAACGCCTCGCTCATCACTACTCCTCGCGGGTCTTGGATTCTGACCCCTACCTTACCGATGTTTGTCCGGCGAAGGAACCTCTACGCCACCTCGTGCCTGTTTCGACACCGAGACGAGCCTGGTCGTTCTCTATCAATTGAGCACGTAGCAAATAGTAGGCGCCAATGCCGCTGTTGCTCAAGGCATGCGCTCACAAATCGTGCACGAAGGCATGACCGAACATCTGAACGGCCGCTCACCGGAACATTGCAGATTGATGTAGCGTGAGACGAGCGCCGACTCTTTAAGTCACCTTTAGTTCAGAAAAACTGTAGGAATTTTGTGTACTTCCGTGCTAAACGAGCACCTGACATGCACTAACGTCAGAGAGTCGTGAAGGCACCCTGGCGGCAGTGCTGGCGCTTTAGCTCCGACCTTGGCAGCACAAGAAGACTGCACAATTTTTATACAGGTGTATGATCAATAGTGCGAGAAGTCATACAAAAAAGAGATTTTTTTTTGGTTCTTGCGCTATGTGAGTTTACTTACTACAAGTAATGGGTACTATGTACGCCGGCTAGTTTCTCATTCACGAGAGATGGCTATTAATTGAAAGTCCTTGAAGGGGAACACGATGAACAACGTTCTGAAATTCTCTGCTCTGGCTCTGGCCGCAGTTCTGGCTACCGGTTGCAGCAGCGTATCCAAAGAAACCGAAGCTCGTCTGACTGCTACTGAAGACGCAGCAGCTCGTGCACAAGCTCGTGCAGACGAAGCTTATCGTAAGGCTGATGAAGCTCTGGCTGCTGCTCAAAAAGCACAACAGACTGCTGATGAAGCAAACGAGCGCGCTCTGCGCATGCTGGAAAAAGCAAGCCGCAAGTAATAATCCTTCGGGGTTGTTATCAAGCCGATCCATTTTATGGGTCGGCTTTTTTTTGCCTGCTTGATCGGTGAGCAGGCTGCTTTTGAGGTTTGGGAGCATATCCATTATGGATGGTGATGCCACTGGCGGTTCCGCCTTTACGGCGGGTCACTTTTTTCAAACGCCAAAAAAGTAACCAAAAACGCTCGCCCCTCCATGGGCCCTACGCTGCGCTCCGGGTTCCCTCCCTCCGGTGTCACTGCGGGGGATTGCGGCCCAGGGTTGCTGCGCAACCCTACAGCTCGCAACCTCGGCTACGCCTCGGGCGCTGCGCGCTCCCCCCTCCGTGACACCTCCGCTCGGCCTGCTGGAAAGGGGCTGTGGATCAAGATCAAAAGCAAAAGCAAAAGCAAAAGCAAGATCAAAAGCCGGACCGTAGCCGCTGCCGCAGGCTGCGCTCGCCTGCGCAGCAGGCGCAGATCTCGAGATCGCCGGGGAGCCCCTGCGGGACTCCAGCGCAGCCTGCGGCAGCGGCTACGCCGATCGCGTGGGCTGCACGAACTGCTTTGGCTTTGGCTTTGGCTTTGGCTTTGGCTTTGGCTTTTGATCTTGATCCACCCGCCCTTTCCGGCAGGCCGACTGGAGGCGCTGTGAAGCAGGCGGTGCGCAGCCCCCCCTCGGCGCAGCCGAGGTCGCGAGCTGTAGGGTTGCGCAGCAACCCTGGGCCGCGAGCCTGCGTAACAGCGCCGGAGGGAGGGGACCCGTAGCGCAGCGGAGGGCCAACGGCAGGGCGAGACCTTTTGGTTACTTTTGGGGCGTTTGCCAAAAGTGACCCGCCGTAAGGGCGGAACCGCCAGTGGCAACACCACCCATTCCGGATATGTTCCCAGTAAAACAAAAAGCCCGCCCAGGTGACCCATGGGCGGGCTCGGAACCACTCTAAACCTTACTGCAACTCAACCGGCGGCGCACTGGACACCATCGGCGCCTGATTCGGCACCGCGATCTCCACCGGCATACCGTCTTCAGCCGCGATCACATCACGAACCGTATCCCAGTTCATACGCATGTTATTGTTCAGGTCCGGACGCTTGAGCAAGGCATTGATCACCGAAGTGTGCTTGTCCACCACCGACGGATCACCCTTGTCATCCAGCGGCGTATGCGCCTCGAGATACACCTTGCCACCGCTGACACCGAATTTGTACGGCTCGTTGATGATCCGCACAGGCGTCCCCACCGGAGCCATCTTCGACAACTCCAGCACGTTGTTGTTGAACATGCGGAAGCAACCGTGGCTGGTACGCATGCCAATGCCGAACTTCTTGTTCGAACCATGGATCAGGTAACCCGGCACACCCAGGGTGAACTTGTACGGGCCCAGCGGGTTATCGGGACCAGCCGGCACAATGCTCGGCAGCGGGTCACCATCGGCAGCGTGCTCGGCGCGGATCGAGGCGGGTGGCGACCAGGTCGGGTTCGGCGTCTTGGCGATGACCTTGGTTTGTGCGATCGGCGAGCCCCAGCCTTCACGGCCAATGCCCAGCGGGTAGGTATGCACCACGTTCTGCCCTTTCGGGTAGTAGTACATGCGGTACTCGGCCAGGTTGATCACGATCCCTTCGCGAGGTCCCGGTGGCAGGATGAAACGCGTTGGCAGCACGATCTCGGTGCCGGCGCCCGGCAACCAGGCATCGACACCCGGGTTGGCCGCGACCATTTCCAGGTAGCCCAGGTCATTGGCCGTACCGATATCGGCGAACGTATCTTCGTACTTGGCCTTGATCACCTGGACCTGACCGACGATATCCTCGCCCGGCGGTGGCAACGGGAACTCCAGGGCCGCCGCAGGACCTGCCATCAGCAGGGCGGCGAGTGGCAAGCAACGGGTGACGGCGGAAAAACGCGGCAACATCCGGAAAATCCTTCGCAAAGTCAATTGAGTCAAGGGGCCAATTGTACACCGACCGCCGCCCGACAGGGAGCTATCCGGGCGGCACAAACGTTGCCAAGGGTGAAAAACGCTGAATGCCAACGATTCAGAGTTCTGGCCAGACCGGCCGTGTGCCGCGACGTTGGGCATCCAGAATGGCCCGACACAGCTTGCACAGCCGTTTGTCGCGAAATATCGAAGACTCCACGCCCGACCAGCGTGGCTGGGCAGGCAACAGCGTGCCGCACAAGGTGCGGTCCACCGAACCTCCGAGCTCGAGTTGACGCGCGATCAGGTGCACCCGGATCTCCTGACAGGCGAACAGGTCGAGCTGCTCGTCAGGTTCGATCAGTTGATAGGCATACAGTGACCAGGCGGGACGCGGCATCGGGGGCTCCAAATCGGGGGCGCCACATTAGCCCAAAGCCCGCCGGTAGAAAAGCATCAAAGCAGGGGTTTTAGCGTCGGCCAGACATTTTCCAGCAACTTGCCCTGGGCGCCGACTGCCGGGTGGATGCCATCGGGCTGCATCAGCTCCGGCACGCCCCCAATGCCATCGAGGAAAAACGGCACCAACGGGATGTCATGCTCTTTGGCAACGTTAGGGAACACGTCAGCAAAAGCGGTCGTATAGCGAACACCGTAATTTGGCGGTAAGCGCATACCCAACAGCAACACCTTGGCCCCTGCCTCCTTCGACTGCTGAATCATCGCCGCAAGATTCTGTTGCAATTGCGAAGTCTGCTGCCCGCGCAAGCCATCATTGCCCCCCAACTCCAGCACCACCACCGCCGGTTTATGCTCCGCAAGCAGCGCCGGCAGCCGCGCCTGGCCTCCGGCGCTGGTATCACCACTGATCGAAGCGTTGACCACTTTGTCGTCGAAACCCTCGTGTTCAAGGCGTTGCTGCAGCAGCGATACCCACCCCAGCCGGGTATCCAGGCCGAAAGCGGCGCTGATACTATCCCCTACGATCAACACGGTACCCGCCGCTGCGCCTTGCGCCATACACATCAATGCCAGGCCGGCACTCATCAACCACACTCGCATCGGACTCTCCATGGGCGCCAGCATTCTCATTGCCAGGAACCTTAGCAAAGTGGTCCCCAGCGCGGAAGGCGAACTGACCATCCTGCACCGGCTATCCCTCGAGCTCAGACAAGGCGACAGCCTGGCCATTGTCGGCGCCTCGGGGTCCGGCAAGTCGACCCTTCTCGGCCTGCTCGCCGGGCTCGACCTGCCCAGCGCAGGCTCGGTCACCCTGGCCGGGCAGGACCTGGGCAGCCTCGACGAGGACCAGCGCGCACGGGTGCGCGCCGAACACGTGGGTTTCGTGTTTCAGTCGTTCCAGCTGCTCGACAGTCTCAACGCCCTGGAAAACGTCATGCTGCCGCTGGAGCTCGACGGTCGCAAGGATGCTCGCGAGCATGCCCGCAGCCTGCTCGAGCGGGTCGGCCTGGGCCAGCGCCTGAGCCATTCACCGCGCCAGCTGTCCGGTGGCGAGCAACAACGCGTGGCCATTGCCCGGGCCTTCGCCGCCGAACCTGCCGTGCTGTTCGCCGACGAGCCGACCGGCAACCTGGACAGCCACACCGGCGAGCGGATCAGTGACCTGTTGTTCGAACTCAACCAGGAACGCGGCACCACCCTGGTACTGGTAACCCATGACGAGCGTCTGGCCCAGCGCTGCCGCCGCCTGATACGCCTGGATGCCGGGCACCTGGTGATGCCCCTGGAGGCCTGATGGCTCGCTTGCCGCTGTTGCGTCTTTGCAGTCTTGCCCTGCGCCAACTGCTGCGCGATGCCCGCGCCGGCGAATTGCGCGTACTGTTCTTCGCCTTGCTGGTGGCGGTCGCCGCCAGCACGGCCATCGGCTATTTTGGCGCCCGCCTCAATGGCGCCATGCTGTTGCGAGCCACCGAATTTCTGGGCGCCGACCTGCTCCTGCAAGGCTCCTCCCCCGCCCGCCCGGAACAACTGCAGGCCGGCATGGATCTGGACCTGGGGCACGCTCGCGTGGTCGAGTTTTCCAGTGTCGTGGCCGGCGACACCGGCATCCAGCTGTCCAGCATCAAGGCCGTGGATGGGGCCTACCCGCTGCGTGGCGAACTCAAGAGCGCCGCGCAGCCCTATGGTGCCGAAGTCCGCGGCGGCGGACCGGCACCGGGCGAGGCCTGGGTCGAGCCGCGGCTGCTGGTGGCATTGAACCTGAAGATCGGCGACAACATCGATGTCGGCAGCAAAAGCCTGCGCATGACCCGGGTGCTGACCTATGAACCCGATCGTGCCGGCGACTTCTACAGTCTCACACCGAGGGTGCTGATCAACCTGGCAGACCTTGAAGCCACCGGCGTGGTGCAGCCGGGCAGCCGGGTGAGCTACCGCGAACTCTGGAGCGGCACGCCCGAAGCTCTGGCCAGCTATCGCAACACCATAAAACCGGGACTCGAGGCCAACCAGCGCCTGCAGGATTCGCGCGATGGCAATCGCCAGATCGGCGGCGCCCTGGGCAAGGCCGAGCGCTACCTGAACATGGCCAGCCTGGTGGCCGTACTGCTGTCCGGCGTTGCCGTGGCCCTGTCAGCCAACCGATTCGCCAGCCGACGCTTCGACGCCAGCGCCCTGCTGCGCTGCCTTGGATTGTCGCGACGGCAGGCCTTGCTGCTGTTCAGCCTGCAACTGGCCATGCTCGGTCTGCTGGCAAGCCTCAGCGGCGCACTGCTGGGCTGGTTGGCGCAACTGGGGCTGTTTTATCTGCTCGGGGGGTTGTTGCCGAACGTGGTCCCGGCCGGCGGCCTGCTACCGGCCATAGCCGGGATCGGCACCGGCCTGGTCGCCCTCACCGGCTTTGCCCTGCCGCCACTGGCGGCGCTCGGCCGGGTGCCACCGCTGCGGGTGCTGCGCCGCGACCTGCTGCCCGTGCCGCCCAGCACCTGGCTGGTCTATGGCGCTGCCCTGCTGGCCCTGGCGCTGATCATGTGGCGCCTGAGCCTGGACCTGGTGTTGACCTTCACCCTGCTGGGCGGCGGCCTGATCGCGGCACTGATACTCGGCGGCCTGTTGCTGTTCGGGCTGCAAAGCCTGCGTCGGCTGCTGGCCGGGGCCAGTCTGCCCTGGCGCCTGGGGCTGGGCCAGTTGCTGCGCCACCCACTGGCGGCGGCCGGCCAATCGCTGGCGTTCGGCCTGATCCTGCTGTCCATGGCCCTGATCGCCCTGTTGCGCGGCGAGCTGCTCGATACCTGGCAAAACCAGCTACCCAAGGACGCGCCCAACTATTTCGCCCTGAACATCCTGCCCGCCGAAAAAGATTCATTTGCCGAACGACTCAAGGACTTTTCGGCGCTGGGCGCCCCGCTCTACCCGGTCATTCCCGGCCGACTGACCCATATCAACGACGAACCGGTGCGCCACATCGTCAGCAAGGACTCCAGCGGTGATCGGGCCATCCAGCGCGACCTGAGCCTGACCTGGGCCGCCGAACTGCCACCGGGCAACACGCTGCTGGCCGGCACCTGGTGGAATGCGCAGGCGCAAGACTCGTTGCCTGGCGTTTCGGTCGAAGCCAAGGTGGCCGAAAGCCTGAAGCTCAAGCTCGGCGATCGCATGATATTCAGTGTCGGCGGCATGGACCGCGAAGTGCGGGTCACCAGCCTGCGCACCGTCAACTGGGACAACTTCCAGCCCAACTTCTTCATGATCTTCGAACCCGGCACCCTCAAGGATCTGCCCACCACTTACCTGACCAGCTTCTATCTGGCACCCGGCCATGACCTGCAGGTCGTGGAGTTGTCGCGGGCCTTTCCGGCCGTGACCATTCTTCAGGTGGAAGCCTTGCTCGAACAACTGCGCAGTATCCTGGCCCAGGTCACCCTGGCGGTGGAGTATGTGCTGCTGTTCGTCCTGGCTGCGGGCCTGGCCGTGCTGTTTTCCGGCCTGCAGGCGACCCTCGACGAACGCATTCAGCAAGGCGCACTGCTACGGGCCCTGGGTGCCGAACGCAGGTTACTGGTCAAGACCCGGCGCATCGAGTTCGGCCTGCTGGGTGCTGCCAGTGGCCTGCTGGCCGCGCTGGGCTGCGAACTGATCAGCCTGGCGCTTTATCATTACGCCTTTGACCTGACATGGAGCCCGCACCCCTGGCTGCTGGCATTACCGGTCGTGGGTGCAGTGCTGGTCGGCGGCGCAGGCATCTTCGGCACGCGTCGAGCCCTGAACGCCACCCCGCTGACAGTGCTTCGCGAGGGCTGATAGACTCGATGCCCCATCATCCGGAACCCAGTGCATGAGCCGTTATCGCCCGCCCCGCTCCGCCGGCACCGCCCTGATCACACCCGAAGGCGAAGCGCGGATGCGCGCCGAGCTGCATGAACTCTGGCATGTGCGCCGCCCGCAGGTGACCCAGTCGGTCAGCGAAGCCGCGGCCCAGGGCGACCGCTCGGAAAACGCCGAATACACCTACGGCAAGAAAATGCTGCGCGAGATCGACAGCCGCGTGCGTTTTCTCACCAAGCGCCTGGAAAACCTCAAGGTGGTCAGTGAACGCCCGAGCGATCCGAACAAAGTCTATTTCGGTGCCTGGGTCACGGTGGAAAACGAAGACGGCGAGCAGTCGCGCTATCGCATCGTCGGGCCCGACGAACTGGACCTGAAACTCGGCCTGATCAGCATCGACTCCCCCCTGGCCCGTGCATTGATCGGCAAGCCGCTGGATGCCGAGGTTCGGGTGCAGACACCTACGGGTGAACAACTGGTTTATATCATCGAGATCGACTACCCCTGACAAAGGTGGCATCCGTTCCAAAGGCTGAGCAACTTCCTTCTGAATCACCCCGCCAATCACTGCCTACCATAGCTTCGTGGCGCCTTATCGCGCGCCCTTCAGTCATGGATGACGACGCTATGAAAATCAATCCGAAAACCTGGCCACATAGCTGGATGGGGCAAAACAAGGCCCTTGGCAGCCTGCGCATCGACGAGCTGATTCTGCCCGGCACACACAACTCGGGAATGGACAAACGCGCACCGAACAAGAATATCCAGCAGGAAGTCACACAAGATGTCCCTCCCATAGAACAGATCCAGTCAGGCATCAGGGTTCTGGATTTACGTGTATGGTTCTATGACCAATACCCTGTGGGCGATCCGCGGCGCTTTCAGCTCTATCACTTGAACTCTTCGGGTAGAACCGTCACCGAAGACGTTCTTGAACCGCTGGAACAGTTTTATCGGGGCATGATTACGCCCAATGACACCGACAAGGAAATCGTTATCCTCGATTTCCATCAACTGGAAAACTTCACCCCGGCGGCACATCGCGAACTTCAGGCACTGATTACCGACCGCCTGGGTCACCGCCTGGTCACCTATGATCTCAAGAAAAAACCGCTCATCTATCTGTGGCTGAACCACCCCGGTAAAACCGTGGTGGTTGCCTACAACCAGGGTACCGATGGCTATGATTTCTGGTACAGCGTCAACCAACGCTGGAGTGGCAGTAATACCAACACCACTTATCAGCTCAAGCAGTTCATGGACGAAGTTGCCCTGGAAGAAAAACCCGCCTACCAACTTCGTTCCATCCAGTGCGCGAAATACGTCCTGCCGTTTTTCGTACCCGACGACTTCAGTGACAGCATTGATCGCTGGTTCAAATCCGAAGATGAGAACAGCTACATCCAGAAGTTTTTCATCATCAACACGGACTGGTCACTCAGAAGCGATCTCATCAGAAACTGCATCCATGCAAATCTGGTAAGGGCACTCAACAAATAACGGGGGCAAACCGCACTCAGCGACGGGTAATCAGGCCCTGGCGTGCAATACGCGTCATATGTCCGATCACATCGGCTGCGTTTTCAGCACTCGGGGCCTGAATCACCGCCAGGTCGAAGCGATCATCGGCAAACCCGGCCAGGGCGGCCACTTCATCGACGAACTGGATCAGAAACGCAGTGGCCTTGCCCTTGCGCCGGGGCCAGCCATCGAGATGACGCAACAAGGTAGGTTGATGCTGACCACCGAGCAGGATTCGGGGGTTGCGCAGGGTCGGGCTCGAAGGGACAGGGGCCAGACAGACACTGATGCGCGGACAACTCATGGTGTTTTACTCCGCCTCCAATTCCCGCTGGGCAGGGTGGGAGGCGTCACCGAACCAGCGCTTTAGCGGTATTTCGGTGACAATGAAGTCCCGGCGCCCCGCAAGTAGCTGTTTAAATCGGCGCATGGGGGCAATCCTAGAGAAGCGGGTTACCGGCTGTCAATACTCTTTCTCGTTCCCACGCTCCGCGTGGGAATGCGGAGTCAGACGCTCCAGCGTCACGACGCGGAGCG
>NZ_VXCP01000048.1:15855-42122 GCF_011355085.1 Pseudomonas akapageensis
GAGCGTCTGCGGAGGCATTCCCACGCGGAGCGTGGGAACGAGATGCCTGCCGCTTCAATCGGCAATCGCACCATCGAGCGAAGCCTTGCCCGCCCCTTCGACCAGCACAGCGATGGCCCCACCCAACAACGCCAGGGCAAACTCATAACCGTTATTGCTCATGAACAGGCCGTTATTGATATGCACCGAGAAGATCGCCACCAGCATGAGAACCGCCAGCCCCAGCGCTGCCGGACGCACCAGCAGGCCGATGATCAGCGCCAGGCCGCCGAAGAACTCCATACCGCCGGATAACATCGCCATTAAGTGGCCCGGGGTCAGCCCGACGCTTTCCATGTACTGCGCAGTACCTGCCAGGCCATAGCCACCAAAAAGACCGAACAACTTCTGCGATCCGTGGGCAGCAAAAATAATACCGACGACAATGCGCAGAACGGTAATGCCAAGTCCGGCACGGGTCCCCAGTACAGAATTGATCATGTTCATGGTTTAGTCCTTCAGGCAGAAGCGAAATAGTGACCTTTCACAACATTCATATTGATAATGGCTAAATGCGCAAATTTTGCACCCTGACAGTTCTGATAGTTGACTATTTGCGCGAGACTACTTTCCCCACCTGCGGCTCCAGCGATTCTCGTTCACGATCGAACGCCAAATAGTATTTGTTCACGGCATTCACATAACTGACGACGCCCATGCCCACCTGTTCCATGGCAATGCGCTCCACCTGAAAGAACCACTGATCAGGATTGAGGCCGCGACGCCTCGCTTCGGCGCGCAAGCCCTGGACCCGCTCCGGGCCGATGTTGTAAGCCGCCAGGACAAAGGCCATGCGCTCGCGTTCGTTGAACTGGTTACTGGCGAAGAACTTGCGCCGAATCATCGACAGGTAGCGGGCGCCGGCCTGAACGTTGCCATCGACATTCTGGATATTGCTCACGCCCACCCGCTGCGCGGCGGACGGCGTGATCTGCAACAGCCCCATGGCGCCGCTGGCCCCCTTGGCACCAGGGTCCAGGCTCGACTCCTTGAAGGCCAGTGCGGCCAGGTTCAGCCAGTCCAGCCCCTGCTCGCCGGCGTGGCGCTGCAGCACCGGACGAATTTTCTCCAGGCGCTGGCGGTCGGCCCGGGCCAAGGGGTTGTGCACTTTGTAGAGACGACGATAAACCCGCTCGAACGCGGCATCCTGATCGGCAGGCGGCCGGTAGCCCGTGATGAAGCGGTCAATGCTGGCCAGCAGCATCGATGCATCACGACGTACATACCAATGCATGGGTTCAGGTGTACTGATCGGTACCTGGCGATCAATGCACAGGTCGGGCATGACCCGTGCCCAACGCTCGGCAATGGGCTGCTCGACCACGGTCAGGTGAAAGATGCCGGCCTGGACCATCTCCAGCACATCTTCGACAGCCAGGCTGGGATCGACCCATTCGACCTGGACCGGCGGCAATTTGCGCAGCGCCAGTTTCTGGTTGATTTCATGAATGACGTCGCCGGCGGCGCTGCCCGTGGGCAGGGCCAGGGAACGCCCGGCCAGCTGCTCGACCCGGCTCAGGCGGCGCTCGCCCTTGCGCCCGACCAGCAGCAAGGGGACATCGCTGACAATCGGGTCACTGGCGCTGACCGCATGGGAGGCTTGCAGATCGATCAATTCCCCCGGCGCCACAAGGTCGCCCTCGCCCCGCTGCAAGGCACCGAGCAATTGCTCCTTGGCCTTGGGGATGATTTTCAGATGCAGGGTCTGGCCATCGCGAGCGCGCCCGTTGAGGTACTGCTCGAACGCCCGCAACCGATGGTACTCGACACCGATGGGCTCGCCCTGGACCTCGCCGGAGCTGTTGCGGCTCTGGTTCACCAGCACCCGCAATACCCGACTGCCGCGGATTTCAGCCAGGTCGCGGACCGTGCCAGGCCTTACGGCTTCCTGCGGACCGGCCAGGCGCGCAGCCGCCGGCCACGACGCGAGCAGCCCCAGGCACAGCACGATCAGCAGCGAGGTTCGCGTCATCCGCTCTCCAGTAAAAGGGGGGCACGAGTATAGGCGCATTGACATGCGCGCCTGGTTTCTACGCCACAATTCACCGCAAAAGACAGCTACAACCTATTGAAGTTCTTGGTTTTATTTTTATTTCTTCAGCTCTGGTATGCTTTCCGGCCGCAGGCTGGAGGTAGCACCATGCAACTCATCGACATCGGCGTCAATCTCACCAACGCAAGTTTTGCCCAGCATCTGCCTGAAATCATCGAGCGCGCCGAGGCCGCCGGGGTCTGCCAGATGATGGTCACCGGCACCAGTGTGCAAGGCAGCGAACACGCCCTGGAGCTGTGCCAGCAGCACGACGAAACGGGCCTGCGCCTGTTCAGTACCGCCGGTATCCATCCACACTGCGCCAGCGACTGGAACGCCGATACGGCCCAGCGCCTGCGGGCATTGCTCAAGGAAGAACGCGTACGCGCGGTGGGCGAATGCGGGCTGGACTTCAATCGCGATTTTTCACCGCGCCCGCAGCAGGAGAAAGTGCTCGAAGAGCATCTGGCCCTGGCCGTCGACCTGCAGATGCCGGTATTCCTGCATGAGCGCGATGCCAGCCAGCGCCTGCTGGAAATCCTTGCCGACTTCCGCGACCGCCTGCCCGCGGCCGTGGTGCATTGTTTCACCGGCGAGCAGCGGGCGTTGTTCGGCTACCTGGACCTGGACCTGCACATCGGCATCACAGGCTGGATCTGCGACGAGCGACGCGGCACCCACCTGCATCCACTGGTGCGCAATATTCCACAGGGCCGGCTGCTGCTTGAAAGCGATGCGCCCTACCTGCTGCCGCGTACCTTGCGGCCCAAGCCAAAAAACGGCCGCAACGAACCGGCCTTCCTGCCCGAGGTGCTGCGTGAAGTGGCCCTGCACCGGGGTGAAAGCCCGGAACAACTGGCCGCGCACACCACCGCCTGCGCCCGGGCCTTTTTCAACCTGCCCGAGATTGCCTGACGCCGTACTGTCTATAGCTGTCATAGGGCCGCACGATTGGCCGGCGATCTGCCTGCGCACTATTCTTCAAGTAAGCCTGTGAGCACGACTCTGGAGAACCGCAGCATGAGCAAACGCTTGCCCAACCTCCCCGCCTGGCAGTGGCGGGGTTATTACGACAATCATCGCCACCCGACCAATCTGGTGCTGCACATGATTGCCGTGCCACTGTTCATCGTGGCGGTGCTGTTGATCCTCTCAGGCCTGTTTGGCTTTGACTTCAGCCAGCTGGCCGTGGGCATCATCGGCCTGATCGCAGCCCTCGGCCTGCAACGCCACGGGCATCGGCTCGAAACGCAACAACCCGAACCGTTCAGTGGCCGCAAGGACGCCTTGCAGCGCCTGCTGGTGGAGCAATTCATCACCTTTCCACGCTTTGTCCTGAGCGGTGCCTGGTGGCGCGCCTGGCGCGAACGCCACCGTCGGCACTAGTCATTCAGGCAAAGACGGTGACCGTCTGCCGGCTGATAGCCATCAACTCACCGTCGGCGCTCCACAGGGCCGCCGCAGCGTGGCCGTAGCCGTCGCGTGAATGCTCGATGGTCGCGCAATAGCGGCACCAGTCCAGGGTGCTGACCTTCGCGGTCGGCTGCACGAATTCAATGGTCCAGGTCAAAGTACTGCCGGCTGCCGGCTTGTTCAGGTACGGCAGGGTGGCCGGTGGCCAGGCATCGACCAGGGCCAGAATGTGCGCCTCGGTCACCGGCTCTTCGACCACATCACCGCGCAATCGCACCCAACCGCCCATGGTGCGCGACGGTGTATTGGTGAACGGCATTCCGCCCACACTCCAACGCATGGCCAGGTGGCGGATGAACTCGGGGGTTACGCCCTCGACATAGGGCAATTCCGGCGAGTCCTCCAGGCTTTTCAACGCCACCGCCGGCAAGGCCGGGATATCGATGACCGAACTGCGCGGCGCACCGAAGCTGCCCTGGATCAGCGTCACCACAGCGCCCTTCTGCACGGCCCGGCCCAGCAGCGAACTGACCGCTCCGCCCTGGCGCAACACCTCGACTTCTAAACTGATCGGCTCGTCGGGCTCGGCCGGGCCGACGAAGGTAATGGCCAGCGAGCGGACCACCCGCTCCGGCGCCACCCTGGCGCGCATGGCCTCATACAGCAGCGCGGCCATCAACCCACCGAAACAGGCGCGGCCCTGGGACCACTGACTTGGGATGGTCACCGCCTCCGGGTGGCGGCGTGCCGCGATCAGCAGCTCGGAAAAATTCATGCAGACCTCAGGTCGAAGAAACGAACCTGAATCCTACCCAATAAACAGCAGGCCCGCGCTGGGCTGACAGCGCCTATTTGCGACAATCTAGCGGGTCATTGTTTGCTGCAGATGGCCAACAGTTTATCCAGAACTTCATCGCTGACCTGCTCGGCCTGCTTCATGGCGGCCTGCCAGCCAGCGACACAGGGGGCCAGGTCGGCCTGCTGCTCGGCCTGCAACAGCCACTGAAAATGATCATGCCAGTCGCCCAGGGCACCCTGGGCCTCTTTCAGGCAGCGCGCGGTTTTGGCCGGCGATCGATCGAGTTGCGGGTAGGCTTCGTGCGCATAGCGCACACGCTTGATCAACAGACGCAGGCGATGGCGGTCATGGGCCGGATCGCGCAGGGCCTCGAGCAATTTGCGCCACTGCTTGACCAGGCGCTTGTCGACCCGACGGCGCAAGCCGCGCAACAGCTTTTGCCGCTGCGCCGCTCGCAGGAACTGCGGAAAGGCATCGACCACCGCGAGCAATCGACCCAGTTCGGCACTGGCGGCGACCGCGACGAAGACGCCCTCGAGTTCGGCGAGCCGCTTGGCCCCCGCCGCAGGAAAGTGCCAGGCGATCAGGTGCGCGGCCAGCACTTCCTTGTCGCGAAACGGCGTGGTCAGCTCCCCGACGGCCTTGGCCGCAGCCTCCACTTGATCGACCCCGGGCAGCCCGCGCAGGGGCCGCAACAGGCTGCGCAAGCGCCGCACGCTGGTACGCAGATCGTGCAAGGCTTCGCTGTCGGTCTGCGCCGCCAGGCGTGCCTGGCAGGACAACAACTTGATCTGCAACCCGACAATCTGCGCGACCACATGATCAATCATCGCCGCCATTGCTGTTCTCCTGGATCAGTACAGGAGTATTAGCGCCCGGCTCGCGATTCGCGAATATAAAAGCGGGCTTTTTCCGCCTTTTTCGAGCAGCCCTCGTAGGCTTCGAACTGCTGCTGGGTTTTCGCGCCGGTGAGCAGCGACAACGCCTTTGAATAGCTGACCGTCCCGGCAAAGCCTTCGGCCTTGGCGATATCGAGCTCTTTCCAGGCCGCATCGATCTGGTTTGCGCAACTGTCCCGATAGGCCGTCTTGCCCGCGCAACCGGACAGAACCAGGGCAAGCAACGGCAGACAGATCCAGGCTTTCATCAATAACACCTCTAAAATGATTATCAAACGTGCAGGCTAAGACGGCACACAAGCAAAAAAGTGCCCTGGCTCGCCGCTTTCAAGCGTAGCGCAGCAACGCCCGATAGCGAAGCGCCAGCAACCATGGGTGCCCGATCAGTGCCCCCCACCCTTCAAGCGTGGCGAGATAGTGCATACTCAAATGACAGCCATCAGGGACCCGATCATGAAGAAACGAGTCGCATTGGTGCTGGGCGCGGGTGGCGCCCGAGGCTACGCGCACATTGGGGTCATCGAGGAAATCGAGCGGCGCGGCTACGACATCGCCTGCATCGCCGGCTGCTCCATGGGCGCCGTGGTCGGTGGCATCTACGCCGCCGGCAAGCTCGACGACTACCGCAACTGGATCGAAAGCCTGGACTACCTGGATGTGCTGCGCCTGGTGGATGTCAGCTTTCGTCTGGGCGCCATCCGTGGCGAGAAGATCTTCGGGCAGATCCGCAAGATCGTCGGCGACATCAATATCGAAGACCTGCGCATCCCCTACACCGCCGTCTGTACGGACCTGACCAACCAGCAGGAAATCTGGTTCCAGGAAGGCTGCCTGCATCAGGCCATGCGGGCTTCGGCGGCCATTCCCAGTCTGTTCACCCCGGTCATGCAGGGCAACCGCATGCTGGTCGATGGCGGCATCCTCAACCCGTTGCCGATCGTGCCGGTGGTGTCCAGCCACTGCGACCTGATCATCGCCGTCAACCTCAACTCGACCAACCAGAAACACTACCAACTGCCGGTGATCGAGCGGCCGGCGGCGTTCAGGATGCGCTTCGACAACCTGATCAGTTCCCTGGGATCGCACCTGCCGTTCCGGCGCAAGCCGGCCGAAGAACTCATGCGCCTGGAACAGCAGACCCTTGCATCAACTTCGACGATAGACCCCAACCCCTGGCTCAGCGACACGGCCGACCCCGAGGCCCAGCAACCGGCAGCGGCCCCCGAGAACCCCGGCGCGCCGAAGTCCGCCACCGGTTCGTTCATCATCGACAACGTCGGCCCGGCCTCCTTGCTGGATTTGATCAACCAGAGTTTCGAGGTGATGCAGACGTCGCTGGCCCAGTACAAGATCGCCGGGTACCCGCCGGATATCCTGATCAACGTGCCCAAGCGGGTGTGCCGGTTTTTCGAGTTTTACAAGGCACCGGAGTTGATTGCGCTGGGGCGGGAGATTGCTCGGGATACGTTGGAGAATTATGAGAGTGAGCGGCGATAAAGGCGGGCATCCCTCGACAACTTCGGACACGCCGCAATTTCTGTAGCCGCTGCCGCAGGCTGCGCTCGCCTGCCTTGCAGGCGCAAGATCTCAAGACCGCCGGGGGGAGCCCCTGCGGGACTCCAGCGCAGCCTGGCGGCAGCGGCTACAGGGCTGTCATCTGCCTCCAGGATGGCGTCTGCTTCAGGCATCCCCCACCAACCGATACCCCACCCCAGGCTCCGTCACGATAAACCGCGGCGCCGTCGGATCATCCCCCAGCTTCTGCCGCACATGCCCCACCACAATACGCAGGTAGTGGCTGTCCTCGGCATGGGTCGGCCCCCAGATATCCTTGAGCAACTGCTGCTGGGTCACCACCCGCCCCGGATAACGCGCCAGCTGCGCCAGCACCGCGTATTCCTTGCGAGTCAGGGCCACTTCAACGCCGTCGAGCGTTACCCGGCGATAGGCCAGATCGATGCACAATGGCCCAAGGCTGATCAACGCCGGCTGGGTCTCCCCTTGCGGCGCCTGGCGCAACAAGGCGCGCACCCGGGCAAGGAATTCCTGGATGCCGAAGGGCTTGGTTACATAGTCATTGGCGCCGCCATCAAGGGCCTCGACTTTCTGGATTTCGCTGGCGCGCACCGACAGCACCAGCACCGGCACCCGGGACCATTCGCGAAACTCGCGCAGCACCTGTTGCCCGTCCATGTCCGGGAGGCCGAGGTCGAGCACCAGCAAGTCGGGCTGGGTCAATGCCGCCTGGCTCAGGCCCTCGCCGCCGGTGGCGGCCTCGACCACCTTGTAGCCCTGGGACACCAGGCTGATGCGCAGGAACTTGCGTATCTGCGGTTCGTCATCAATGACCAGGATGGTCGCGGTCTGGCTCATGCTTCACTCTCAAGATCCGGTTGCGCTTGCAGCGGCAAGAATAGAGTGATGCAGGTGCCCTGGCCATCGATACCCTCGCCCACGGCGATGCGCCCGCCGTGGGCGCCGATCATGCCCTGGCAGATCGCCAGGCCCAGGCCGGTGCCCTGCCCGCCGCGATCGCCGCGGGCGGCGGTGTAGAACATGTCGAAAATCTTCTCGCGCTCATCCGTGGGGATACCTGGCCCCTGATCGCTGACGGCGAAGAACAGTTCGCTGTCATTGACCCCGACCGCCAACTCCAGACGCCCATGGGCCGGCGAAAAGCGTGCGGCGTTTTCCAGCACGTTGATCAGCGCCTGTTCGATCAAGGCGGCGTGCACATGCAGCAAGGGCAGGTCCGCTGCGACGTCGGTGTGAACTTCGTAGGGCGACAACAGCACCCGCAGTCGGTTGAGGGCACTGCCGACGATGTCGGTCGGTGCCACCCAGTCGCGGCTGAGTTTGAGGGCACCGTGGCCCAGGCGGGTCATGTCCAGCAGATTCTGGATGTAACGATCCAGACGCTCGGCCTCATCGCGGGTGCCTTCGAGCAGCTCGCGCCGATCCTCGCGGCCGATGGCATCGCCCAGGGCCAGCAGGCTGTCGATGCTGCCGCGCATGGCCGTCAAAGGCGTGCGCAAGTCATGGGACACCGACGCCAGCAAGGCACTGCGCAACTGCTCGGTTTCGCCATGCAGGCGAGCCGCTTCCAGGTCTTCAGCCAAGCGGGCCCGGGCCAGGGCCTGGGCCAGGGGCTGACTGAGCGCGGTCAACAGGCGCCGACGCTGGGCCGTCAGTATCTGGCCCTCACGCGGTCGTACGCCCAATAGTGCCAAGGGTCCCTCTTCCAGCGACAGCGGCCACCACCACCAGCGACCCGTCGGCAGCGTACCGGTGCCGTGACCTGCGGCCTGATCATGCTGCCAGGCCCAGTCGGCGGCCGCCCGCTCGGCTTCGGAAAACTGCAGCGCCCCACCACTGGCGACCTTCCAGCCACCCTGACCATCACGGTCGAGCAGGCACAGCTGCAACTCCTGCCAGCCTTCCAGGTGCTGGCCCGCCGCGTTGAACACGGCCTGGCGATCGGTGGCGGCAGTAAGCTTGCGCGACAGGTCGAGCAGCTCGCTGGTTTCCTCCTGGGTGTCGCGCAGGGCCTGCAATTGCCGACGCTGTCGCGCGGCCAGGTTGCCGGTCAGCGCAGCCATCAGCAGGAAGAACAACAGGGTCAGCACATCCTCTTCGCGCTGGATGTGAAACGAGAAATTCGGCGGGATGAACAGAAAGTCGTACGCCAGGAACGACAGCGCTGCACAGGCCAGTGCCGGGCCGAGACTGCTGCGCACCGCCACCAGCAGCACCGCCGCCAGGAACACCAGCGAGATGTTCGGCAACGCCAGCACGCTGGCCACCGCCCAGGCCAGTGCACTGGCCAGCGCCGTGGCCAACACCGCCAGGGCGTAGTCGAACCAGACCCAGTGCCCGGCCACCGGCAAACGCGCAGGCGTCGGTGCATCGTCGCGGTCCAGCACGTTGATTTCCAGGCCATGGGCATGCCGCAACAAGCGCGCATCGACACCGGCACCGAACCAGCGCCGGCGCAGGCGATCACGGGACTGGCCGACCAGCACCAGGCTGGCCCGGCGCTCGGCGGCGTGCTGGATCAAGGTCCGCGCCACCTCGCCGGCGCGCAGCACCACCACCTCGCCGCCCAGGCGCTCGGCCAGTTGCTGGGCGCTTTGCAGGCGCAACCGCGCTTGTTCGTCGCGTATCGTGCCGTTGTCCACATGCACCAGGCTCCAGGGCAGGTGCCGGCGCTGGGCCACGCGACTGGCATGGCGCACCAACCGCTCGGCCTGGACATCGCCATCGACACCCACCAGCAAGCGCCCGCGCAAGGCCGGCGCCGACTGCCCCCGTTGCCGGTAGCCCTGGGCCAGGTCCGCATCGACCTGGGCCGCCGCCGTCTGCATGGCCAGCTCGCGCAAGGCGGTCAGGTTGGTCTGGGTGAAGAAGGCATCGATTGCCGCCCGCGCCTGTTCGGGCACATAGACCTTGCCCTCGCGCAGGCGCTCGAGCAGCTCGCGCGGCGGCAGGTCGATCAGCACCAGCTCGAAGGCTTCCTGCAGGACCCAGTCGGGCAAGGTCTCGCGCACCTGCACGCCGGTGATGCCGCGCACCTGATCGTTCAGGCTTTCCAGGTGCTGGACGTTGACCGTGGTGAAGACATCGATGCCAGCGGCGAGCAATTCCTGCACATCCTGCCAGCGCTTAGTGTGGCGGCCGCCCGGCGCATTGCTGTGGGCCAGCTCATCGACAAGGGCGAGTTGTGGTGCAGCCTTGAGCAGGCCATCGAGGTCCATCTCTTCGAGCATCACCCCACGGTATTCCGAGCGCAGCAGCGGCTGCTGGGGCAAGCCGCCGAGCAGCGCCTCGGTTTCCGCGCGGCCGTGGGTCTCGACCACCGCCGCCAGCACCTGCACGCCCTGACGCTGCTGGGCATGGGCGGCCTGAAGCATCGCGTAGGTCTTGCCCACCCCGGGCGCAGCCCCGAGAAACACCTTGAGTCGACCGCGGCCTTCGCGGGGCAGTTCGGCAAGCAGCGCATCGGCGCGGTCGGAATCACTCATGAAGGGTTCTCAAGCTCAAGGGGTAGTTGTCGAAAGCAGGTCGAGGGCGCTGTTCAACGCCAGCACGTTGACCACTGGCGGCCCGACCATGGGTTGCAGGGTGAACTGGTCGACCATTTGTTGCAAGGCAGCCACTGGCATGTGCCGCGCAGCCGCGACCCGTGCCACCTGGTAGTCGACGGCCGCAGGCGGCAGGTGCGGGTCCAGTCCGCTGCCGGAGGTGGTCAACAGGGCCAGCGGCACCGGCCCCTGCTCCGGCACATACTGCCTGGCGGCGTCTTCATTGACCCGCGCTGCCAACGCCGGATTGCTCGGGCCCAGGTTACTGGCACTGCTGGACACCGTGGCAAAGGCACCGGCCGATGGCCGTGGGTGGAACCAGCTGTCGCCAGTGAAATCCTGGGCGATCAGCAGGGATCCGCGCACCTTGCCTCCGGCGTCCTGCAACAGGCTGCCATTGGCCTGTTCAGGGAAGGCCACCTGGGCAACGCCGGTCACCACCAGCGGATAGGCCACGCCTGTGATCAGGGTCATCAACACGATCAGGCTCATGGCCGGGCGAAAGAAAGTAGACATGTTCAGCTCCTTGGAATCCGTTAAACCAGATGCACGGCATTAAGCAGCAGGTCAATCAGCTTGATGCCCACGAAAGGCACGACAATGCCGCCCACGCCATAGATCAGCAGGTTGCGTCGCAGCAGGTGCGCCGCGCTGGCCGCCTGGACCCGTACGCCGCGCAAGGCCAGCGGAATCAAGGCGACAATGATCAGGGCGTTGAAGACGATGGCCGATACGATCGCACTCTGCGGGCTGGCCAACTGCATGATGTTGAGCACGCCCAGCTGCGGATAGATCGCGGCAAACAGCGCCGGCAGAATGGCAAAGTACTTGGCCACGTCGTTGGCGATGGAGAAGGTCGTCAGCGCGCCCCGGGTGACCAGCAGTTCCTTGCCGATCTGCACCACGTCCAGCAGCTTGGTCGGGTCGCTGTCCAGGTCGACCATGTTCGCCGCCTCGCGCGCCGCCTGGGTGCCATCGTTCATGGCCATGCCCACGTCAGCCTGGGCCAGGGCCGGAGCGTCGTTGGCGCCGTCGCCGCACATGGCCACCAGGCGGCCGTCGTTCTGCTCCTGGCGAATGCGCGCCAGTTTTTTCTCGGGGGTGGCTTCGGCCAGCACATCGTCGACCCCGGCCTCGGCGGCGATGGCCGCAGCGGTCAACGGATTGTCACCGGTCACCATCACCGTGCGAATACCCAGCTTGCGCAACTCGACGAAGCGTTCGCGGATGCCCGGCTTGACCACGTCCTTGAGGTGAATCACGCCCAGCAGGCGCCCTTGAGTGCACACCAGCAAGGGTGTGCCGCCGCTCTGGGCAATCTTGTCGACTTCCCGCGAGAGGCTCGCCGGCATGTCCAGGCGCTGCTGGCCGACAAAGGCCAACACCGAATCGACCGCCCCTTTGCGGTACACACGGCCCTGGTAGTCGACACCGGACAGACGCGTCTCGGCGCTGAAGGCCACCGGGGTCATCAGCGCAGCATCAGGCTCATTGAAGTTGTGCAGCTGACGCAGGTATTCGACGATGGACTTGCCTTCGGCCGTGTCGTCGGCCAGTGACGCCAGCAACGCGCCTTCGGCCAGTTCCTTGCTGCTCACCCCGGGCGCTGCATGCACCGCCGCGCAGCGACGATTGCCGAAGGTGATGGTGCCGGTCTTGTCCAGCATCAGCACATGCACATCCCCCGCCGCTTCCACGGCCCGCCCGGACTTGGCGATCACGTTCAGGCGCACCAGGCGGTCCATGCCGGCGATGCCGATGGCCGACAGCAGGCCGCCGATGGTGGTGGGAATCAGGGTCACCAGCAACGCCACCAGAAACACCAGCGGCAGGCTGCCATTGGCGAAGTGGGCGAAGGGCTGCAGGGTCACCACCACCAGCAGGAAGATCAGGGTCAGGCCAATCAGCAGGATATCCAGCGCGATCTCGTTGGGGGTCTTCTGCCGTTTGGCGCCTTCGACCAGAGCGATCATCCGGTCCAGGGTCGACTCGCCCGGGTTGGCGGTGATTTTCACCAGCAGCCAGTCGGAGACCAGGCGGGTATTGCCGGTCACGGCCGAGCGGTCGCCACCGGACTCGCGGATCACCGGCGCCGATTCACCGGTGATCGCCGCCTCGTTGACCGCCGCGATGCCCTCGATCACCTCGCCGTCGCCGGGGATCATTTCACCGGCCACTACCCGCACCACATCGCCCTTGCGCAGGCTGCTGGCGGCCACCACTTCGAACTCACCCGAGGCCTTGCGGCGCATTGCATTGAGTCCCTGGCTGCCGGCCTTGAGGCTGTCGGCGCGGGCCTTGCCGCGCCCCTCCGCCAGGGCTTCGGCGAAGTTGGCGAACAGCACGGTGAACCACAGCCACAGGGCGATCTGCACCGCCACGCCGGTTGGCACGGCCGTATCGGGCAGCAGGCACAACAGGGTGGTGAGGATCGCGGTCAGTTCCACCACCAGCATGACCGGCGAGCGCTTCAGCTGACGCGGATCGAGCTTGACGAAGGCCTGCACCAGGGCGGGTCGCCACAGGGATGCAATCGACGTTGCAGGCTGTTCTTTCACGCCCGCCGCGCGTTTCTTGCCGGCGGGTTTTGCTACGGGAATCGGCATGTTCATGATTAGAAGCCCATACTCAAATGTTCAGCAATCGGCCCCAGGGCCAACGTCGGCAGGAAGGTCAGGCCACCCACCAGCAAGATGGTCACGGTGAGCAAGGTGACAAACAGCGGACCATGGGTCGGGAAGCTGTTCTGCCCCACCGGCGCGGTCTTCTTCATGGCCAGGCTACCGGCCAGTGCCAGCACCGGCAGGATGTAGCCGAAGCGGCCGATCAACATGCCCAGGCCCAGCATCAGGTTGTGGAACGGGGTGTTGGCACCGAAGCCGCCGAAGGCCGAACCGTTGTTGGCGCTGGCCGAGGTGTAGGCATAGAGCAACTGGCTGAAACCGTGGGCGCCGGGGTTGCTCACAGCGGCCACCGGACCCGGCAGGCTGGCGGCGATGGCGCCGAGCACCAGCACGCCCACAGGCATCACCAACAGGGTCACTACCAGCAACTGGACTTCCCGGGCCTGCAGTTTCTTGCCCAGGTATTCCGGCGTGCGACCAATCATCAGGCCGGCCAGGAACACCGCGATCAGCACGTTGAGCAACATGCCGTAGAGCCCGGCGCCGACCCCGCCGAAAATCACTTCGCCGACCATCATGTTCACCAGCGCGACCATGCCCGACAGCGGGTTGAGGCTGTCATGCATCCCGTTCACCGAACCATTGGAGGCAGCGGTGGTGGTCACCGACCAGAGCACCGTGGCGGTAGTGCCGAAGCGGCTTTCCTTGCCTTCGAGCGGCGCGGTCTGTTCGACCATGGGGTTGTTCAGGCTCGGGTTGGGTTGGTACTCGGCCCACAGCGACGTCGCGCCACCGATCAGGAACAGCGCCAGCATGCAGGCGACGATGGCCCGGCTCTGGCGCAGGTCCTTGACATAGTGACCGAAGGTGAACACCAGCGCCACCGGGATCAGGATGATCGAGGCAAGCTCGAACAGATTGCTCCAGGCCGTGGGGTTCTCGAACGGGTGCGCCGAGTTGACGCCGAAGAAACCGCCACCGTTGGTGCCCAGTTGCTTGATCGCGATCTGGCTGGCGGCCGGACCCAGCGGGATCACCTGATCGGCCCCCTGCAATGTCACGGCATGGGCATACTGGGCGAAAGTTTGCGGCACGCCCTGCCACACCAGAAACAGCGCCAGCAGCAGGCACAGGGGCAGCAAGCCATAGAGGGTGGCGCGGGTCATGTCGACCCAGAAATTGCCTAGTGTCGCGGCCGAACGCCTGGCGATGCCACGGCACAGGGCGACCAGGACGGCCAAGCCGGTAGCGGCACTGACGAAGTTCTGCACGGTCAGGCCGACCATCTGGCTCAGATAGCTGACCGACGCTTCACCGCTGTAGGCCTGCCAGTTGGTATTGGTGACGAAGCTCACGGCGGTGTTGAACGCCAGCGTCCACTCCTGTCCCGGCAATTGCGCCGGATTGAGCGGCAGATAGCCCTGCAACAGCAGCACCGCGAACAGCAGCACGAAGCCTGCAAGGTTGAACGCCAGCAACGCCAGTGCGTATTTCTGCCAGCTTTGCTCCTCTCGGGCATCGACCCCCGCCAGCCGGTAGCAGCCCCGCTCAACAGGGCCAAGCACCGGCGTCAGCCAGGTACGCTGGCCTTCCATCACTTTGTAATAGAACCGCCCCAGCCAGGGCGCAGGCAACAGCACCAGCGCGAAAAAGGCCAGGATCACGGCATAGTCATAACTGTGCATGACGCCCCCTAGCTGCGGTCGGCGCGCAGCAGCGCGATCAAGAGGTAGATGAACAGTCCTGCTGCCAGCAGCAGTGACACCCCGTCCAGAATGCTCATTGGAAATCTCCGTCGTACGGCACGTGCCGCTGACAGTTATTGTCGGCAAGGGGGGTGTAAAGGGACGAGACCGGGGGTGGGCCCGGGGTATAAAGAATTCGTAAAAAATTGGTTTTAGCTTTAGGGCCTCATCGCTGGCAAGCCAGCTCCCACAGGGTTCACTGCAGATCTCTGTGAGAGACTTTTTTGTGGGAGACCTCTGTGGGAGCTGCGGTGCGACGACTCGACTTGCCAGCGATAACCCACTCAAGGACACATACTGTCCCACTGATTCAAACACACACCAATCGCAGGTCCGGTACTTTCTACCCCTGAATCAACTGAGGACAAAGGAATGTCCAAACTACCCGCCTCACACCGACTTCGCTGCGGACGAGTATCGGAACCAGGTCGTATTTATCTGCTCACCACGAACGTAAATAACCATGAAACCATCTTTGACCATTGGCACTTGGGACGGCTTTGGTGAATGAGTTCAGGCGCGCCCAGGAAGAAGGCTCGATCGTGTCCCTGGCGTGGGTCGTAATGCCCAACCATTTCCATTGGATGGTGGAACTGCAGAGCGGCTCGCTGGCAACATTGATGCGCCGAACCAAATCCAGAAGCACGTGTGCGGTGAATCAGGCCTGTAATCGCGAAGGGCCGCTTTGGCAGCAGGGCTTTCACGACCGTGCAATACGTCGAGATGAAAACCTGAAAGCCGCAGCTCGATATCTGATAGCCAACCCGTTGCGAGCTGGATTGGTCGAGCACATCGGGGACTATCCGCTCTGGGATGCAATATGGCTTTGAGTCGGTGGTGAATTCATCGCTGGCAAGCCAGCTCCCACAGGGATCTCCACAGTACCTGTGGGAGCTGGCTTGCCAGCGATGAGGCCCGATGTCGTTACTTCTTCGGCCTTGGCGCCTGCGCCCCATCGGCCAACGCATCGATCAGCGCCTTGGCCGTTTCGATGGAATGCAGGGTCGACCAGAGCAGCCCGCTCACTCTCACGCCTTCCTGCTCACACGCCACCTGGACGATGTCCAATGCGCACTTGAGCGACAACGAGGCATGCACCAGGGCATCTTCGGCATGTATCCCGGCGCGCACGGCAAATAGCGGTGCATGGCCGGCATCGCAGCTGCCGAAAGGGGGGGTGACGGTTTTTTCAATGATGGTGGGGGGTGGATCTGGGACGATCTTGATCATGGTGTAGCTCCATTGAGGTGTGGAACTGCCACGTTTGCGACTAAACAAATGGGTGGCAGCTGTACGCAGGTTAGTCGACCGGGCCTCAATGACTCCCGGCACACCCGAAGGCGTCCCGCGCACAGCCGCCATTGCACGAAAATGCAGGCGAAAAAAAACGCCGACACTCGGAACGGGGGCGCTTATGCGCATTGAGGTTGCGGGCGACTAAACCCGGCCGCTGAATTGGCAGCGACGCGCAAAGGTTAACGTCGCTGCCGGGTGCATGCAAGCCGTGTCTCACCTCGCGTTACATTTGAGGCAAGCCGTGTTTACCACTGCTCGACAATGCCCTCGAATATTTCCCGGGTCAGGGTCCTCATCAAGGCCTGGGTGTCGGTTTCGAACTGCGCTCTCAATAGGTTGGCCTCGATCAGGTACGCGCCGTCGTGAAGCGTGGCTTCGGCCTCTTCCAACTGGTCGTCCAGCGTCTGGCGCAGTTGCGCGAAACGCGTCTGATAACGCTCGCGTAATCGTTCCTGCCAGAATGCAATCAAGGGCTCGTCGTCCGTGTTGACCGCAAACAGGGCATCAAGCCCTTCCTGCGTCCCCGCATTCAGGTTCAGCAAACGCAGGCGCAACTGGTCGAGCCATTGCGGCGTCATCAGTTCGATCGCGCCGGCGAGCGCCTGGTCGACATTGACCTCCTCCCCGACAGTGGGCGCCTGCAACAACGCAAGGGCAGGTTCGCGGGCGAGCTGCTTGAAGCACAGCTGGCCCAATATTTCGAAGGTTTCGGTATCAATGCCCTCGGCATCCTCGGTCAACACCTGCAGTTCCGTATCGATGCGCGCCACGCGAATGTAGTCGGTTGCCAGCGCCAGCAGTTGCTCGGTCGTTTGCCGAGGAGCGGCAAGCTGATTGGCGCGCTGGACCCGTCCCAGCAGCTCCAGATCGAATAGCTGCCTGGGGTTATAGGCCAGCGCCTGCTGCCGGAACGCTTCGTTGCTGTCCATCCACTCCAGCACCCCCCACAAACGTCGGCGGGACGTGGCGGGGACGATATCGAACAGAGGATTTTCGATGATGTAACGCACCTCCCTTATAAACCGCAGGTTGGAGGGAGTACGCAAGCGCTGCCAGATCGCCAGCTGCGCGGGGTTGGCGCCTTCGAGCAAAAAGCGGTAATCCACCTCGGCCACCAGCAGGTCGACCTGGTGATCGGCAAAATGCTGCGTGATCAGGTTCAGGCTGGCATCGTCCAGGGCGTTCCCTTCCAGATTAAGCGCCTCGGCGACGACAGTTGGCAGACGGACGACGTTGTTGGGCAGGGTTTCAATCCGGTTGTCGGCCAGGTCCACCAGGGTGGGCGCCTCGATTGCTTCGAGGCCTGCAGGCAAAGCAGTCAATCCGCTATCGGTCAATCGAACGACACTCAATCGGGTGAGTGGCGCCAGATCAGGCGGTGTATACAGCGGATTATGGCTCAGTTCGAGAGTGTCAAGGTTCGTGCAGTCGGCCAAGGCTGTCTGGGCGGCGGCGTCCCAGGCGATCTGATTGTGCGAGAGGTCGAGGGCCGTCAGCCGCTCGCTGTTCAATCCTGCCGGAAAGCTTTGCAGTCTGTTCTGACTGGCGCTGACGCGTTGCAGTGCCGGGAAGTTGCGCAAGAAGGCCAGCGGCAGCTCCGTCAAGCCATTGCCATCGAGCCACAGTACACTCACGTGGGTGAAATCGGCAGTCAGAAGCGGAAAGCTCAATAGATCGTGGGTGCGCAACGCTTGGCCACTGAGAAACAGCAGCGTCGTGGGCTCGCCGGTTTCGGTCAAATTCGTTGAAATCCGCTGCCAGGCCTCGATGATGCGCGTCCTGGCGTTCTCGCGGTAAATGCTCCCGGCCGCCCAGTTGGCCAGGTCGCTGTCAAGACGCGCCAGCTGGGCTTCCAGCCGGGTGATCTCCAGCCGCGGCGCCAGGCCCTGTTCGCCCCAGCGGATGAATTGCTCGAGTGTCTCCGTCGTCGACGCCTGGGGATAAAGCTCGCGGTAGCGCTGTTCCTCGGGTGACGCCAATGCCCCGGCAGGCGGATAGCCGCCAGCGCCTCGCTGGTGACTCTGGTTCCCGCCCCCGCCGCGAAGGCGCCCGCTTTCGTCCCAGCCGCTGACCCGATAAGACCATAGCCATCTGCCGGCCTCGTCGCGGGCGCCTGTGGCGACGCTCAACACGCGGGCCTTGAGGCTTTCGCTGTCGTGCACACCGAGCATGAGCGCATCGCGCTGGACATCGGGCAAGGCCTGCAGGATGGCCTTGTACAGGTCGTTGTCGCTGCTCGCTGGCGCCAGGCTGTGCAACTCTTCATGCCCGTCATAGGCGCGATAGCCTTTATTGCCTTTGACCAACACACGTTTGATCGGCGCAGATGGCGAACCCAGCCGCTCCAGCAGCGGCCCCCTCACTTGCCCGCCCCGCAGTTCCAGGCACACCTGGCTCGACCAACCGGGCAAGCGACCCAGGCACGCCAACAACAGACGGTCGCTGTGAGCCTGAGCCAGCGTGGGCCGGTAAAGGCCTTCGTAGGCACGTGCCAGTGGCAGCTCCGTCGACAGCTGGGTCGCAAGGCTCACCAGCCGTGACGGCATGAGGGTGCTGTTTACCCATTGCGTGCGCTCGAGCGTGGTCAACGTGCCGAGCAGGCGCCGTGCCAGGGGTTCGTTCAGCCGTGGGAAACGTTCGCGCAGCAGCACCGACAGTGGGTCCGGAACCGACGCAGGGCTGTGATAGACACTGTCGAAAATGGCGCTTCGACGCTCATCGCTGTAATCGGCCAGCCGGTCGCGCAGGGCCTGTACCCTGACCGCGCGCTGCGGTCCCACGCCGTCGCCCAGCAGCCGGGTGATCTGCATCTCGCTCAGCTGATCGATCAAGCGTTCCGCCAACTCGCCGCGCAGCACCTCGGCGCGGCTGACTTTAAGCGGCGCGCCCTCGCCGCCCGACGCGCTGCCGTATTCAACCCGCCCGCCCTGCAACTCGGGCCGGTGATACACCTGCAACACAGCGTCGGCCGGCCAACCAGGCAGCTCCACCACCAGCGCCAGCGGATAGGTCATGTGCTCGGGGATCGGCTCGCCACGACGGATCTGCTCGATCATGCGTTGCACCTGCCGGTCAATCTGCAGACGTTCGAGGGTGTCAGCCAGCAAGGGCGGCACCGGCTGACGTTCCACGTGCATGCGCCGCAGTGCATCTTCATGAATGCCGCTGATCTGCAGGGCGTGCGCAAGTTCTGCGTCGCTCAAGCCGTCGACGCTATGGCCGATACGCCGTAACAGCCGGGTCCGCGACCACTGCAATGGCCGCTCGTGGCCATGACGCCAGGCGCCCTCGCCATTGTGTTCCAGCACCGGTTGATAGGCCTGGGCATCGCTGGGGTGGCGCACGCGCCAGCGGTCGATGCGCGGATCGAATGCCTGCTCGTACAGGTCGCCTTCCAGGCGGACCCAGTGTTTGCCTTCGAACACGTACTGGCCCCGCGCATTGGGTTGCAGTGTGGCGGGCAGCTCAATGACCTGGCGGTACTCCCGAAGGTCGGGCTTCCACAAACGCGCCTGGCCATCGGGCAGCTCGACGCGCTCCAGCCCTTCGACAAAGGCCGAAGGCTTGAGCGCCGCCGCCACCTGGCTGCCGACGATGCCCAGGCCCGCCACAAAGGCGATGTTCAATGACAACGACTGCAAATAGCCGGCGGCCTCGGCCGTCTCATCCGCCTCCCAGGCTTCGATGCCATGGAACACATCGCTCATCAATTGCGCGCCCATGACCCCCATCATCACCTCGCCCAGCCCGGGCACGAAAAACGCGGCCACGTTCACGACGTTCAAACCTATCGAGAGGTAGTGCTCCACCTGCGCAAGCCAGGCCTGGTGATCCACGTCGGCAGTGGGCACCGCCAGCACGCGGGCATCGTCCCTGGCCTTGGCCACACTGCGCTCATGCAAGGCGCCAAACAGCTCGTTGGGGATGGGCCGCTCCACCAGCACATCAACCCCCTTGGGCAATTGGGACTCGAACACGTTGTAGTGGCGGTACACCCGCGCCTGCTCGCGCCTGGGCACGAACCCCAGGAAAAACTTGAGGTACTCAGGGCGATACAGCTGTTGCCGCAGGTAGACCGTTACACGGTGGCGCGAGGCGTATTCCTTGAGCGGGTGGTTGGGATCGCCCGGTATGTAAACGACACAAGGTTGCTCGCTGTCGCTGCCGTCGATCATCGGCCCGATCACCAGCACATCGCCAAGGGCAACGCCCAGCAATTGCAGACCACTGCAACGCACCGGCTGCCCATCGAGGGTGGCCGCACCCTGCCCTGCGATCAACGCCAGCAGCATGGTGTGGGCCGCGTCGCTGATGTGCCCCTGCAACCTGGCGATATGCGCCTGCTCCGCCAGCGCGTCCTGGTTGGCCTGGACCATGGCCGGGGCCACTGCGGGACGGGCGAAGACTTCGTTCAGATGCTGCTGATAGGCCTGGCCCAGGTCCAGTTCGCGGCACAGGCTGGCGAATTGCTGGGGAGTCACCGAGAGCCTTTCGCGGTAGCGGATATTGGTGCTCACTTCGCCGGTACTGGCGATGTTGGCCTGTATCGACACCGCGCCCAAGGGCGCCAGCGCGCAGTTGCGGGTAAACACTTCATTGCCCGTGAAGTTGCGCAGGGCCGCTTCCAGCAAGGTTTGCCGGGACAGCAGCTTTACCTGGCTGACATCACCGGTATAGGACGGCGCGGCGGAAAAATGCAACAGCTCGTGGCGGTTGACGTCCAGCTCCAGGCCGAAGCGGTTTTTCAGGCTCGCCTGGAGCAAGGGCGCCGCGAACTCGACGATCCCCTTGAAACCGCCGAGTGCGCGGGCGGCCGTGAGGCGCGAACGTTTGTTGCGCACCTGTGCGGCGAGCAGCGCACCATCGGCGCCTTCAGGCTGATTCGGGACCTGGCTGCGATACAAGGCCTTGATGGCTTCGGGATGGGCCTGGCCGAACCAGGCGGGCATTCTGCTGTGAATGAAAGCGCCATGAACACTTTCATCGGTGATCGTTGTTTGCTCAGTCATGATGGGTACCTGCTGTGATAAGACAGCCACAGCAAACTCCTTTGCCAGGACCCGCATGCGGTATATATCGCCATACCCGGCTGCTTCGGAAATTTCTCCAATCACTTGGGAAAAATAACGACACCGGGCAGAACGGTCCGATCAATCCCCTGGTCCGTTTTCCAGATAGTACCCACCGTGAACAGCGCATCGCACAGCCGCCGCTGGCAGCGCGTCGCTCACACCATTCAAGTATTTACGCGCCGGTGGGCGCACACACTATCTGGAGTTCACATGAAAAAGTTCGCACTCGGCAGCCTGTTCGCTGCCATGGCACTGGGCGGTGCCTCTGGGGCCATGGCTGAAGACGGTCAAATCGATTTCCGCGGCTCCATCACGGCCACCACCTGCGCCATCGAAATCGGCAACAACACCGGTGGCGTGGCAGGCGAGGTGTACATGGGCGATGTGCAGGCCAGTTCCCTGCCTTCTGCCGGTGCCGTGGCGGGCGGGGGCGCGTTCACCCTCAGGCCCGTCCCGGATGCCGGCTGCACCCCTGACGGCAAGCGCGCCACCGTGACCTTCCTGCCCATGACCGGTGCAGTCGGCCCCAGCGGCCAGTGGCTGGGCATCGAAGGCAGTACCGCACAGAACGTGGCGATCCAGTTCAAGGATGCCAACGGCCAGGAAGTGAAGATGTCCGAGCCATCGGCCGACTACGACTTCGCCAACCCGATCCGTTTCACCGTGAACTACATCGCCACAGGACCCGCCCAGCCAGGCTCGGCCAATGGCAAGGCGGCGTTCTCGGTCAACATTCGCTGACCCCTTCCCCCCCCGAGCTCACACCTTCGAGCTCACCCCCTTGAGCTCAGCGCCTGCCTGCAGAATCGGGCAGGCGCGCCTTTCACTGATGACCGAGGATGACCACCATGCGTCACCGTCACAGCCTTTTCACCCGTGCCTGCCTGGCCGCGCTGCTGGTGTTGGCCAGTGCGCCGAGCCAGGCGGGCATCACCCTGAGCAGCACCCGGGTGATCTTCGATGGCAACAAGCGCGATGCCTCCATTTCCGTCGGCAATGCCAGCAACCGGGCCTATGCGGTGCAGGCCTGGGTGAACACCGAGGCCGACGACAACAACATCGCCGCGCCCTTCATCGCCACACCGCCCTTGTTCCGCCTGGACCCCAGGAAGGAACAGATGGTGCGCATCGTGCGCACGGCCGGCGAACTGCCGAGCGATCGCGAGTCGGTGTTCTACTTCAATGCCCAGGAAATACCGGCCGCCAGCGAAGGCGACGAAAACACCTTGAAGGTCGCCGTACGCACGCGCCTGAAGCTGTTCTTTCGGCCCAAGGGTCTCGAAAGCTCGCTGCTCGAAGCCTTGCCCGCGCTGCGCTGGTCAGTGGTGCAGGTCGATGGCAAGCCCATGCTTGAAGTGCACAACCCGTCGGCGTTCCACGTGTCCTTCATCGACATCAAGGTGGCCGCAGGCAGCAAGGTCAATGACGTCGACGCGCAGTTGATGGTCGCCCCCTTCGCCTCCCGGCAGTACCGGCTCCCCACCGAGAACGACAAGCCCGAGGCCGTGACCTTCTCGGTGATCAATGACTACGGCGGCTACACCGAGCCCAGGCGCGTCGCCCTGAGTGCGGCGCGCTAAGCCACCTCTTTTTATCCTCTTCGGACGTTCAGTCGCCTGCGCACATGCAGCGGTCGGCCGAGTAGTGAGTGATGCCATGCACCAGCGAATAAAACGCACCCGCGAGCCCCGGGATCTGTTCCAGGCAGTGCCCTTGATCGTGGCCATTGCCGGCGCCCTGCACAGCCCGGCTGTACGGGCTGAATCGGTGGCCTTCGACGCCAGTTTCATGCAGCCGTTCGGCGGCGCCACGGCCGGCCCCAACCTGGACCTCAATGCCATTGCCCGCAGCAGCCAGGTGGCGCCCGGCACGTACCCTGTGGTGATCCGCCTGAACCAGAGTTTCTTCGACCGGCGCGATCTGCGTTTTGTCGACGACGGTGACGGCGGTGTCCAGGCCTGCCTGTCCCGTGCCTTGCTCGAAGACATGGGCGTCAAGCTCGAAGCCTTCGTCGCGCCCGGCCAACAGCTGGCCGACTGCATCGACCTTGAGGGGTTGATCGAAGGCACGGCGGTGAGCTTCGATGCCGCGCGCCTGGCCCTGGACATCAGCGTGCCGCAAATCGCCTTGCGCCGCGATGCCGTAGGTTACGTCTCGGCCCAGGAGTGGGACAGCGGCATCAATGCCGCCCTGCTCAACTACCAGTTCTCCGGCGCCCAGGGTCATAGCGACGCCCAGGGCAGCGACAACTCGTACAACCTGTACCTCAATGCCGGCCTGAACATCGCCGGCTGGCGCCTGCGTGCCAACTCGGCACTGACCCAGAGCGACGACGCCGGCCGTGAGTGGCAGCGCAGCACCACCTACGCCCAGCGCGACCTGCCCGGCACCCTCGGCACCCTGACCCTGGGCGAGAGCTTCACCCCGGGCGATGTGTTCGACAGCCTGCCGTTTCGGGGGGTGCAAGTGGCGTCGGACCTGGGCATGTTGCCCGACTCGATGCAGGGCTATGCCCCGGTGATTCGCGGCATCGCCGAAACCCAGGCCAAGGTCGAGGTCCGTCAGAGCGGCTATTCCCTGTACTCGACCTTCGTGCCGCCAGGCCCGTTCGAGATCGACGATTTGAACGCCGCCACCGGCAGCGGCGAACTGGAAGTGATCATCACCGAAGCCGATGGCCGCGAGCGGCGCTTCACCCAGCCCTACGCGACCCTGGGCAATATGCTGCGCGAGGGGATCTGGCGCTACAGCCTCACCGCCGGCGAGTACAACGCGGCCATGGAAGGCGACCGGCCGAAGTTCGGCCAGGGCTCCCTGGCCTACGGCCTGCCCTATGATTTCACCCTGTATGGCGGCCTGCTCGGCAGCGACTTTTATCGGGCCACCCAAGTCGGCGTGGGCAAAAGCCTGGGCCCCATCGGCGCGGTCTCCCTGGACTTCACCCAGGCGGCCACCGACACCCTGCAAGGGCAGACCAACACCGGCCAGAGTTATGGCCTGCGTTATGGCAAGGCCTTCGCCACCGGCACCTCGGTGCGCTTTGCCGGCTACCGTTACTCCACCGAAGGCTATCGCGACTTTGGCGAGGCGGTGTGGCAGCAACAACCCAACACGGCGCGCACCGTGACCAAACGCAGCCGTCTGGAAGCGAGCGTGGCGCAACCCATGGACTATGGTTCGTTCTACCTGAACCTGAGCCAGCAGACCTACTGGGGCGACTCGCGCCAGGACCGCCAGCTGCAACTGGGCGTTACCACCCAATACCGAGGCCTGAGTCTCGGTCTTTACGCCAGCAAGACCCTGACCGATTCCTTCGGCGAAACCAACCAGGTTGCCTTCACCGTGTCGATGCCCCTGGGTCGTGGCTCGACCGCCACCTATGGCCTGACCCGCAATGACAACGGCTCCCTGGACCATCGCGCCGGGCTCAACGGCTGGGCCGGTCACGACAGCAACCTGAGCTACAACCTCAACGCCAGTCACGCCGATACGGGCGGCAATTCCGGCTCCGCGTCGCTGGGCTACCGGGCGCCCTTTGCCCAACTGGGTGCCGGCGTCAGCGCCGGCGATGGTTACCAGCGCGCCAGCCTCAATGCCTCGGGCTCGTTGCTGGGCCACGCGGGAGGCCTGGAGTTCGGCCACACCCTGGGCGAGACCCTGGCCCTGGTCGAGGTGCCGGACACGGCGAATGTCGGCATCCAGAATGCCCCCGGCAGCCTGACCAACGAACGCGGCTACGCGCTGGTGCCGTACCTCACGCCTTATCGCAAGAACCGGGTGAGCCTGACCACCCACGACATGGACCCCAACGTGGACATCGAAAACGGCGTGACCCACCTGGTCCCGCGCCGAGGCGCCGTGGTCAAGGCCTCTTTCCAGGCTGTGCGGTCGACCAAGGTCGTGGTCAATCTGCGCCTGGCCGACGGCAGCCTGCCGCCCTTCGGCGCGCAGGTACTGGACGACAGCGGTGACGCTGTCGGCATGGTCGGCCCGGGTGGGCAGGTGCTGATGTCCATTGCCGAAGACGCCCAGCGCTTTACCGTCAAGTGGGGCGACAGGAAAACGGAGCGATGCCAGGTGCAGATTGATCTTGAACAGGAGCCAGTCGATGACGGCTACCTGACCCTGGACCGGACCTGTCGGCTACCCGCCGAAACATCCAAGGAGCAAGCGCAATGAAAATTCACGGTTTATTGACCGGTTGTCTGCTGGCTGGCGCCAATGGGGCAATGGCCCTTGTACCCACCACCAACGTTCATGACTTCGGCGAGGTATTCATCCCCAGGGATGCTCCGATCGGCTCGCAGATCGCCCAGAAAACCACCGGCGATGGCCAGTCCAGTGACATGACCGACATGGGCAAGCCGCTGGAGCACCACTTGTTGATCGGGCCGCGTCTGCCCAGCATCGTTGCAGCCTCGGCAGACAGTCGATCGCAAAGCCGGGGTGAGCATCTTTACGACTCGGGCATTCCTGGCATTGGTATTGCGGTCAGGCACGGCGGCTATTTGATCTGCAAACCCAACTTTACCCAGATCATCCCGAATGAACGGTTCTATCCATTCTCGGGAGTCGTCTGCCAACTGTCCGACGCCCAGTCCCGCTACAACAATCTACAAGCAGTGTATCTGGTCAAAACCGGCGAGATCGCGACTGGCACCCATACCATCAACAAGGACTTGTATCGCATCACGTTCGACGGCGCGCCCTTTGTCAGCGGCTCGCTCAGTGCCCGGGTGACAGTGGCAGGCTGCAACATGCCCGCGGCGGCACCCACGCAAGTCAACGTCGACCTGGGAGCGCATCATCAAAGCGTGCTCAGCCTCGGCGGCGCAGGCGTCACGCCCTACGTTGACTTTGAAATCCCGCTCTACAACTGCACAGCGGGCACCTACCCGCCAAACATGAACTGGAACTACTTCTCCGGCAACTACGCCAACATCAAGCTGGACCCGGCCAATGGCTCGACCATCTACGATGCGGCCCGGGGCATCTTGAACCTGAGGCCCGACTCGACGGCCGGAAACGTCGGCGTGCAGATTCTGAAGAACTCCACCTGGACGACACCCATGCCCCTGGGTGAAGAGGTTCGCCTCAATCACGTGCAAGACGGTACCACCTTCGTGCCGCTACGGGCGCGCTACATCAGGTTGAACCCGACAGTGGTCAACCCCGGGACGGCCAATGCGACGGCGAACTTCACCGTGAACTACAAATAGTGAAGATTGCCTGATCAGGCCCTATCACTGGCAAGCCAGCTTGTATGG